>NZ_JBSPHX010000002.1:0-410000 GCF_053847245.1 Stenotrophomonas sp. Ker107b
GTCGGCCTCAGCGCCTTCCTCCGTGTGCCCCGACGTTTCCGTCGTTGCGAGCCGCCCATTATAGACCGGCTTATCTGCTTCGTCAACACCTTTTTTCAAGGCCGCTTCACCGAAGTGAACCGTTGTTGCCGATGCCGCTTCGTCGTTCGCCTCAGAGGCTTTCGTCGTTGCGAGCCGCCTATTATGTCAGGCTTTTCGTTTCCGTCAACACCTTCTTTCGAAGCAGTTGAAGTCCTGTTCCTTCGCGGTTGCCGCCTTGCGGTGGCCCCTGCGTCGGGGGAGGGAAAGTATGTCCCTATCCGGGTCGTTTGTGAAGGGGGTAGACGACATTTTTTCACGTCGTCTCGCCCACATTCATGCTGGAAGGGGTCCGGATCGCCCGAACCCCTTGTGCCACTTAGGCCGCGACCAGCAACACGCGTGCGAAGGTGCGCTTGCCGACCTGCAGCAGGCCTTCAAAACCGGGCACGAACACCTGCTGGGCATCCTCCACCACCTCGCCATCCACCTTCACCGCACGCTCTTTGAGCTTGCGGGAGGCTTCGGAGTTGCTCGGGGTGAGGCCTGCAGCCGTCAGCAGGGCACCGATACGCAGGCCTTCGGCCGGAATGGTCACTTCCTGCAGCGGCAGCAGGGTCACATCGCCCTGCCCGGTCACCGCGGCATTCCAACCGGCGATGGCCTGTTCGGCCGCCGCCGCATCATGGAAGCGGGTGGTCAGCTCACGGGCCAGGCGCAGCTTCACCTCGCGCGGGTTCAACCCGCCCGCCTCGACCTGCTCACGCAGGGCCTTGGCCTCGGCCTGGCTGATATCAAAGGAGAGCAGCTCGATCCAGCGCCACATCAGGTCGTCGCCGATCTTCATGGTCTTGGTGACGATGTCGATGGCCGGTTCGCTGATACCAATATAGTTGTTGAGCGACTTGGACATCTTGGCCACGCCGTCCAGGCCTTCCAGCAGCGGCATGGTCAGCACGATCTGCGGCTTCTGCCCGTAGTGCTCCTGCAGGCCGCGGCCCATCAGCAGGTTGAACTTCTGGTCGGTACCGCCCAGTTCGACGTCCGCTTCCAGGGCGACCGAGTCGTAACCCTGCACCAGCGGATACAGGAACTCATGCAGGGCAATGGACTGCTGGGCGGCATAGCGCTTGGCGAAGTCGTCGCGCTCGAGCATGCGCGCCACGGTGTGCTGGCCGGCCAGGCGGATCATGTCAGCGGCGGCCATCTTGCCGAACCACTCCGAATTGAAGCGCACTTCGGTCTTCTCGCGGTCCAGCACCTTGAAGACCTGGTCTTCATAGGTACGCGCATTGGCCAGCACGTCTTCCTTGGTGAGCGGCTTGCGGGTGACGTTCTTGCCCGAGGGGTCGCCGATCATCCCGGTGAAGTCGCCAATCAGGAAGATCACCTGGTGGCCGAGGTCCTGGAACTGGCGCAGCTTGTTCAGCAGCACGGTGTGGCCCAGGTGCAGGTCCGGCGCGGTGGGGTCGAAGCCGGCCTTGACCCGCAGCGGACGGCCGCTTTCCAGACGCTGGCGCAGTTCGTCGGATTTGAGGATCTCATCGGCGCCTCGCCCGATCAGGGCAATGGCTTCTTCAATCGAGGACACGTGACAACTCCCGGCAATGCCTTATTTATATGAATGACGTTAAGTACAAGTTAACCGCAGGTGCTTCACAAAAGCCAATAGGCACAAGGGTTTGACGCGGTATTTATACCTGTCTATGTTACCGACGTTTGGGCCCGCGCTCCCGGGCCAGCCAGGAACAGACCGACGATGCTCAATTCCGATCAAGGCCGCGCGCGCAAGCAGCGCTTCAAGGAACGTCTCCACGTCCTCCACGACACCGCCCTCCATCGGAAGCTCAAACAGCATCTTCCTGCGGCCTTCAATCAGCGCTGGACCCGCCGCCACTGGATGCACGCCAGCCTGTTCGCCACCATCGGCGCCCTGGTGGCCACGATCGTCCCCGGCTTCTCGCACACCATCGACTCGCCCTACTCGGTCAGCCATTCGACCCTGGCCCTGCCGTTGCCCCCGCTGTCGCTGGAACGCCAGCAGCAGACCCCGGGCGACAGCTGGCAGGTGCTGCGCGTGCAGCGCGGCCAGACCCTGAGCAATCTGTTCGACCAGGCCGGCATCCCGGCCACGGTGATGCACCAGGTGCTGGAGCACCCCGGTGTGCGCGAATCGCTGACCAAGCTGCGCCCGGGTGCGGAGATCGCCTTCGACCTGCCGCTGTCCGGTGAGCTGCGCACGATCCGCTTCGACCGCGATGCCGACAACCGCGTGGAGCTGTCCCTGGCCGGCGACAAGATCACCGAAACGGTGAGCAAGCGCGAGAGCTCGACCCGCCGCGTGGTCGCCAGTGGCGAGATCACCAGCTCGCTGTATGCCGCCGCGCGCAAGGCCGGGTTGTCGCCCTCGGCGATCGCGACGATGACCGACGAGATCTTCAAGTACGACATCGACTTCTCCAAGGACCTGCAGCCGGGCGACCGTTTCAGCGTGGTGCTGGATGAAACCTGGCGCGAAGGCGAGAAGGTGGACACCAGCAAGATCCTCGCGGCGACCTTCAGCTCGGGCGGCAAGACCTACAGCGGCTTCCGCTTCGACCGCAACGGCAAATCGGAGTATTTCGATGCCAGCGGCCGGCCGCTGAAGAAGAGCTTCATCCGCATGCCGATCCAGTTCGCGCGCTTGAGCTCGAGCTTCGGCGCGCGCAAGCACCCGGTGCTGGGCAAGATGCGCATGCACAAGGGCGTGGACTACGCCGCGCGCACCGGCACCCCGATCATGGCCGCCGGCGATGCCCGCGTGCAGTTCGCCGGGACCCAGCGCGGTTACGGCAACGTGGTGATCCTGGATCATGGCCGCGGCCACACCACGCTGTACGGGCACATGTCGCGCTTCGGCAAGATCAAGACCGGCCAGCGCGTGGCGCAGGGCACGGTGATCGGCTATGTCGGCTCGACCGGCCTGGCGACCGGCCCGCACCTGCACTACGAATTCCGCGTCAACGGCGTGCACCGCAATCCGCTGTCGGTGACGATGCCGCCGCCGGAGCCGCTGCAGGGCGCCGAGCTGGCTGCCTTCCGGGCGCAGACCGCCCCGGCGTTGGCCCGCATCCAGGGCATGGAGAAGCTGATCTACGCCGATGCCAGCCCGGCACCGGATGCCAAGGCCGCCGATACGGCCACGGCGAAGGCCGGCAAGCCGGTCAAATCCAACCGCGGCTGATCGCTGCGATTGACGGCGGCAACGGGTTGCGCGGAAGCTGCACGCAACCCGTTGGACCGCCTGGCCATGACCTCTGCTGTTGATCCCACCACCCCGCTCTACCTGGGCCTGATGTCCGGCACCAGCGCCGACGGCATCGATGCCGCGCTGGTGCAGTTCCCCGCCGAGGGCGGCTGCCGCTTTGTCCAAGGCCTGACCCACGACTGGGATCCGGCGATCCGCGCCGAGCTGATCGCACTGGGAGAAGGCGGCACCATCACCTCGCTTGATGCACTGGGCCACCTTGATGCCCAGGTCGGGATCACGTTCGCCGCGGCCGCCAACCGCCTGCTGGACAGCGCGCGCATCGACCGCACCCAGGTGCAGGCGATCGGCTCGCATGGGCAGACCGTGCGCCATCGGCCGCTGGCCGACCCCGCCTTCACGATGCAGATCGGCGATGCCAACCGCATCGCCGAACTGACCGGCATCACCACCGTGGCCGATTTCCGTCGCCGCGATGTCGCCGCTGGCGGGCATGGCGCGCCGCTGATGCCGGCCTTCCACCTGGCGATGCTGGGCGACAGCGATGAAGACCGCGCCGTGCTCAACCTGGGCGGCATCGGCAATCTCACCCTGATCCCGCGCGAGGGCACACCGCGCGGCTTCGATACCGGCCCGGCCAATGCGCTGATGGATGCCTGGTGCCAGCGCCATCGCGGCGAACCGTTCGATGCCGACGGCGCGTTCGCGGCCAGTGGCCAGGTGGATGCCGCGCTGCTGGCGCGCTGGCTGGCCGATCCGTGGTTCGCGCTGCCGCCGCCGAAGAGCACCGGGCGCGAGCAGTTCCACCTGGACTGGGCGCAGGCGCAGCTGGGCGAGGGACAGGTGTCCGGCGCGGATGTGCAGGCGACCTTGCTGGAACTGACCGCCGCCACCGTGGCCGATGCGCTGCTGGCGCACCTGCCGGGCGCGAAGCGGGTGCTGGTGTGCGGCGGTGGCGTGCGCAATCCGCAGCTGCTGCGGCGCCTGCGTGCGCGGCTGCCGGGCGTGGTGATCGAATCCACCGCGGTGCACGGGCTGGATCCGGATTATCTGGAGGCGATGGGCTTCGCCTGGTTGGCGCAGCGCACGCTGGCCGGGTTGCCGGGCAATCTGCCGAGCGTGAGTGGTGCGCGCGGACCCCGGATTCTGGGGGCGATCCATCGCGCCTGAGGTGGCGTGGTGCCGGGCGCCGCGGGGTGCACCGTGATCACGCCTGCGCCGGGCAGCACTGGCGGGCCGTTACATCCCTTGCGCGTCCGGCAACGCCTGCAGGGCGGCGATGGCATCGGCCAGCGCGTCGACCTCGGGATCGTGGAAGCCGCTGCGGACCTCCAGTTCGCTGGCGAACAGGCCTTGTTCCAGCAGCGCCACGCAGGTCTCCTCGCGGGTCCAGCCACGCGCGACCGCGATCCGGCGGATACGTTCCAGCAACAGCGGGTCCACCTCCCGCAGCAGTAGATCAGCCATCGTTCTCCCCGTTGGCGCGCCGCCATCCCCGCGGCCGTTGTGCCGGCATGATCCATCAGGCCCTGCCGGCACGCAAACCACTCAGGCCGTGCTGCGATCCCGGATCCGTGGCCACAGCCAGATCAGCAGCAGCAGGGTCGGGATGACCGTGGTGGCGCTGAGGATGAAGAAGGTGCTGTAGGAGCTCGCCTCCACGATGTAACCGGAGACGCCGCCGACGAACTTGCCCGGCAGGTTGGCCAGCGAGACCAGCAGCGCGTACTGGGTGGCGGTGAAGTTGCGGTCGGTCAGCGAGGACATGAAGGCGACCAGCACCGTGCCGGCAAAGCCCTGGAACAGGTTGTCCGCACTCAGCGCCGCGTAGAACGCCCACAGCTGGCCCGGGTTGTGCGCCATCAGCAGGAACGCCAGGTTGGACAGCGCCACGCCCAGCGCGGCGACCAGCAGCATGCGGCGGAAGCCGAACGCGGCCACCGCGATGCCGCCGAGGAAGGCACCGCCGATGCCCATCCACACCCCGAACAGCTTGGAGACGGTGGCGATATCGGCCTTGGTGAAGCCCGAATCCAGATAGAACGGACCGGCCATCACCCCGATCACCTGATCCGGGAACTTGTAGAGCCCGACGAAGGCCAGCAGCACCAGCGCCAGCACCACACCGTTGGTGCTGAAGAAGCTGGCGATCGGCTGCCAGAACGCACCAAAGAAATCGATCCGGCGCTGGATGCGCACCTCAGGCTGCTCCGGCTCGCGGCACAGCAGCGTGGTGATGATCGGCAGGATCATCAAGGCGGCCATGGCCAGGTACGCCACGATCCAGCTCTCGAACTGGGCCAGGTACAACGCGCCCGCGCCGGCCAGGATCAGGCCGATGCGATAGCCCAGCGTGTAGGTCGCGGCGAGTGCCGCCTGGGCGCTCTCCGGTGCGATCTCGATGCGGTAGGCATCGACCACCGAATCCTGGGTGGCGCCGGCGAACGAAGCCACCAGCACCCACAGGACCAGTGGGGTGACGCCGAGTTCGGGGCGGACGAAGGCCAGCGCGAACAACCCGCCGGTGACCGCGATCTGCGAGGCCAGCAGCCAGGAACGGCGCCGGCCCAGGAAGCCGATCAGCGGGAACGCGTAGCGGTCGATCAACGGCGCCCAGACGAACTTCATCAGATAGAAGAAGCTGGCCAGGCTGATCAACCCGATGCTGCCCAGGTCCAGGCCGACATCACGCAGCCGGGTGGACAGGGTCTGCGAGGCGATCAGCAGGAACGGCAGGCCGCTGCCGAAGCCCAGGAAGGCCATCGTCAGCGCCGAGGGCGTACCGAAGGCACGCTTGATCCCCGCCCAGCCCTTGTAGGACATCGGCTCGACCGCTTCACTCATGGGGCGTAGTCCACCGTGAACGGCGCATGGTCGGAGAAGCGCTCATCGCGATAGACCGAGCAGCTGCGCAGGCGCTCGCGCAGGCCCGGGCTAACAAACTGGTAATCGATGCGCCAGCCGACATTGTTGGCGCGCGCCTGGCCACGGTTGCTCCACCAGGTGTAGTCCTCACCCTGCGGGTGCAGCAGGCGGTACGCATCCGTCCAGCCTTGGCCGGCGGCGATATCCAGCGCCTGGTCGGCGTCCACGCACTGGCCGTTGAGCCAGTCGCGCTCGGGCGGCAGGCAGCCGGAGTTCTTCTGGTTGGATTTCCAGTTCTTGATGTCCAGCGCGGACCGCACGATGTTCCAGTCGCCGCACAGCACGTAGTCGCGACCACTGGCCAGCCAGCCGGCCAGGATCGGGCGCAGCCACTCCATCACTTCGTACTTGAAGCCCTGGCGCAGATCGCCCGAGCTGCCCGAGGGGATATAGAAGGAGACCACGCTGAGGTTGCCGTAGCGGGCCTCGATGTAGCGCCCTTCATCGTCGAACGGGGCCCAGCCCAGCGAGGTGATCACCTGGTCCGGCTCGCGCTTGCTGTAGATCGCCACGCCGCTGTAGCCCTTCTTGGTGATGGCGTCGCGGTAGAAGCAGTGGTGGCCGTCCGGGCGGAACATCGGGTCGGTCAGCTGGTCTTCCTGGGCCTTGGTTTCCTGGATGCACAGGACGTCGGCGTCCTGGGCGCGGAACCACTCGAGGAAGCCCTTGGTGGCGGCGGAACGGATGCCATTGGCGTTGAAACTGATGATGCGCATGCTGACCCGGGTCTGGAACGATACCCGCAAGAGCATACCGTTTCGGCCGTTGCAGGGGCTGGCTGGAAACGGACGCGATTGCCGCGCGCCGGGGCCTTTGCGGGTCGTCTCGCCGCCCTGTGCGACACCGGGCCGCAGGGGCCGGCGAGCGGAAAAGTGCGGGCATGCATTAGGATTTGCGCTCCAAATGAATTGAATTGAGTCTTGATGAGCGACCATCGCCACCGTTTCCTGCAACTGGCCCTGACCGCCGATGCCCTGCGTTTCGGCCAGTTCACCCTGAAGTCCGGCCGTCTGAGCCCCTACTTTTTCAATGCCGGCCGGTTTGATTCCGGCGCGCGCATGTCCCAGCTGGCGGCCTGCTACGCCGATGCCGTGGAAGCGACCGGGCTGAAGTTCGATGTCGTGTTCGGCCCGGCCTACAAAGGCATTCCGCTGGCCACCGCGACCGCCTGTGAATTCGCCCAGCGCGGCCGCGACCTGCCGCTGTCGTTCAATCGCAAGGAAGCCAAGGACCACGGCGAAGGCGGCAACCTGATCGGCGCTGACATGAACGGTAAGCGCGTGCTGATCGTGGATGACGTGATCACCGCCGGCACCGCGATCCGCGAAGCGCTGGCGATCATCAAGGGCGCCGGTGGCACCCCGGCCGGCATCGTGGTCGCACTGGACCGTCAGGAGATCGCCTCGGAAACCGACCGCCGTTCGGCAGCCCAGGCCGTGGCCGAAGAAGCCGGGATTCCGGTGGTCGCCGTGGCCACGCTGGCCGACCTGCTTGATTTTGCCTCCGGAAATCCGGAACTTGTCGGTTACCGGCAGCCGCTGGAGGACTATCGTTCCCGCTACGGCAGCCGTCCTACGCGTTGAGAGCAGGGGGCTTTCACCATGTCCAGGTTTGCCACGTTCACCGTTGTCGGCCTGTTGCTGGCCGTGCCGCTGTTGCCTGCCCAGGCGCAGAAGCGCACGGCCGATGCGACGCCGAAGAAGCTGTACTGCTGGAACAAGGGCAGCGAGCGGATCTGCAGTGATGCCCTGCCCCAGGAGGCGGTGAACAGCGCGCGCGAGGAGTTCAACCTGCGCAGCGGCATGCGCAGTGGCGAAGTACAGCGCGCGTTGACCGACGAGGAACGCGCCGACGCTGCTGCGCAGGCCGCGCAGCAGCGCCTGGACCTGGCGGCCGAGCAGACCCGCCAGCGCACCGAGCAGGCCATGCTGGCCACGTACGAGAACGAGGACGACCTGCGCCGGGTGTTCGCCGAGCGCAGCGGGATCCTGGACAACAACATCCATACCGCCAGTTACAACGTGGCCAGCGTGCGTGATGCGCTGGTCACGCTGCTGGCCAGCGCGGGCAACCGCGAGCTGGATGGGCAGCCGGTGCCGGACAAGCAGGCCGAGCGCATCCGTGAGCGGCATGCCGAGCTGGTGGCGCAGCGGCGCATGCAGGCCTCGTTCGAGCAGCAGCGCCGGGCGCTGGATGTGGAGATCGAGAGCACGCTGCAGCGCTATCGGTTGTTGAAGGGTGTGGGGAGCGATCCGCGCGGGTAAGGGTGGATGTGCGATTGCGTTGAAACGAAGGCGGCCTTTTTGGTCGCCTTTTTGGTTTTTCTACGCTCCGCATCGCGGGCATGAAGCTTGCTGTGAACTGTTGCGGACGCGGGGGCGGTGGGTTGGTCGGGCGGCGGGCCGCGATGCCCTTGCCGGCGAATGTCCCCCGGCGCCGGCCTGTGGCCGTCCCCTCCTCCTTGATTTCGCCCACAAGGGCATCGCGACCCGCGTATCCAGACTACTGGCGCCCCAGGGCAAGCTCTGGTGTGCCTTCGGCCTACTGCACGCTGAGCTCCGTAGCGGCCGGTAGGTCCCTGGGCAAAATCAAGGAGGAGGCTGTCGCCGTCAGGCGGCGGCCGGGGGACATTTGCCGAGGGGCCTGCCGGTCGCTGCGGGGCGTAACGCTCGCGGCAGGGATGCACCTTTTTATGCACTTTTTACGCGGGGCGCCGGTTTCGGACGTGGAGCGTTTATGCCGGGCAGGCAGACCATGAGCGCCTGACGTGGAGTGGTTCCACCTGGACGTCCCATGCGCCTGTATCTGCCTGTCTTCCCCGCCGGTGCCCCGTGCACCGCGCGCTCCCTTTCCCGCGTTTGAGGCCACGACCATGTCTGCCTGGCTTTCCCTGCTGTGCGGCGTACTGGTGCTCGTTGCCGCCGCCTACCTGCTGTACGTCGTGCTTCGGCCCGAAACCTTCTGACCGGAGCCGACCATGACCGAGATCCTGTTGATCCTGCTGACCAGCATCGTGCTGGCCTTTCCGCTGGGGCTGTACCTGGCCCGGGTGATGCGCGGTGGCCCGATGCGCGGCGACGCGCTGTTCGGGTGGATTGAAAAACCGCTGTACCGGCTGCTCGGGGTCAACCCGGCGCGCGGCATGTCCTGGCGTGGCTACGTGGGCGCCTTCCTGCTCAGCAACGTGGTGATCGCGGTGCTGGTACAGGCGGTCTTCATGACCCAGGCCTGGCTGCCGTTCAATCCCGACCAGATTCCCAACCTGCGCTGGGACACCGCGCTGCACACGATGGTGTCGTTCCTGACCAACACCAACCAGCAGCACTATTCCGGCCAGGCGCAGCTGTCCTACTTCGCGCAGATGACCGCGATCACCGGCCTGCAGGTGGTGACGCCGATGATGGGCCTGGCGCTGGTGGTGGCCACCCTGCGTGCGCTGTTCAGCGCGCGCCCTGAGGACGTGCCGGCCGACCAGGCCGCGCTGCTCAGTGCGGACCGCCGTGTCGATGTGGGCAACTACTACGCCGATGTGGTGCGCGCGTGCGTGCGCTTCATGCTGCCGCTGTGCCTGCTGTGGGCGGTGCTGCTGACCAGTCAGGGCGTGCCCGCCACGCTCGCCGGGGGTCCGCAGGCCACGCCGATCGATGCCGCGGCCGGGATGGACACACAGAAGATTCCGCTCGGGCCGGTCGCGGCGATGGTCGCGGCCAAGCAGCTGGGCACCAATGGCGGTGGCTGGTATGGCCCCAACAGCGCGATGCCGCTGGAGAACCCGACCCCGCTGTCCAACGCGCTGGAACTGATCGGCATCCTGCTGATTCCGATCGCGGTGATCTTCATGCTCGGCGCGTTCACCGGGCGCAAGCGCCTGGCCGGGCTGGTGTTCGGCTGCATGCTGGCGATGTCCAGCGTGTCGATCGCCGCCACCGTGTGGCTGGAGGGTCACTCGGCCACCGCCGCCAGCCCGCTGCTGATGGAGGGCAAGGAAGTGCGCTTCGGTGCCGATGGCACGGGGTTGTGGGCCGCGATCACCACCCAGGTGTCGAATGGTTCGGTCAACGGCATGCATGACTCGCTCAGCCCGCTGGCCGGTGCCGTGCCGATGGTCAACATGCTGGTCAACGCGATCTGGGGCGGCATCGGCTGCGGCCTGCAGCAGTTCATCGTGTACCTGATGCTGGGCGTATTCCTGGCCGGCCTGATGACCGGCCGTACCCCGGAACTGTTCGGCCGCAAACTGGAAACGCCGCAGGTGCGCCTGCTCGCGCTGCTGGTGCTGCTGCAGCCGATCACCATCCTGGGCTTCACCGCGCTGACCTTGGCGATCCCGTCGATCACCGGCACCTCCAACCCCGGCTTCCACGGCATCAGCCAGGTGTTCTACGAGTACACCTCGGCGTTCGCCAACAACGGCTCGGGCTTTGAGGGCCTCGGCGATGCCACGGTGTGGTGGAACCTGAGCTGCACCCTGGTGCTGCTGCTGGGCCGCTATCCGGTGCTGGTGATCCCGTTGATCGTGGCCGCGCAGCTGGCGGCCAAGCGGCGGGCGCCGGAATCGGCCGGCACGCTGCAGATCGAAACCCCGACCTTCGCGCTGACCCTGATCGCGCTGATCGTCATCCTCACCGTATTGCAGTTCATGCCGGCGCTGGTCCTTGGCCCGGTGGCCGACCACCTGTCGCTGACGCTGCACTGAGACCGCCTCCCATGAGTACGTATCCGTTGAACGTTTCTTCCCACCGCCGCCAGCGCCTGCTGGATGGTGCCGGCTGGCGCCGTGCCCTGCGCGATGCCGTGATCAAGCTCTCGCCGCGGCATCTGCTGCACAGCCCGGTGATGGCCGTGGTGATGGTCGGCACGGTGGTCAGCGCGCTGGTGACGCTGACCGGCAATGCGCCGCTGGGCTTCGGCCTGGCGGTCACCGCGATCCTGCTGCTGACCGTGCTGTTCGGCAACTTCGCCGAGGCCGTTGCCGAAGCACGTGGTCGTGGCCAGGCCGCCTCGCTGCGGCGGGCCCGCCAGGACCTCAGTGCGCGCCGGCTGGCCGCCGCGCATGCCGGGGCCAGCGAGACCCAGGTCCCGGCGGCCGAACTGCGCCCGGGCGATCATGTGATTGTCAGTGCCGGTGAGTTGATCCCGGCCGATGGCGAGATCGTGCAGGGCCTGGCCACGATCAACGAAGCGGCGGTGACCGGTGAATCGGCCCCCGTGCTGCGCGAGGCCGGTACCGACCGCAGTGGTGTGATCGGCGGTACCAAGGTGCTTTCCGACCAGATCATCGTGCGCATCACCGCCGAGCCGGGCCACAGCTTCCTGGACCGGATGATCGCGCTGGTGGAAGGCGCCAACCGCCAGAAGACCCCGAACGAGGTCGCCCTGACCCTGCTGCTGGCGGCGATGACGCTGACCTTCCTGGTGGTGGTGGCGACGCTGCCGGCGATCGGGGCGTTCGTTGGCGTGCAGGTCGATCCGCTGCTGCTGATCGCGCTGCTGGTGTGTTTGATCCCCACCACCATCGGCGGCCTGCTGCCGGCGATCGGCATCGCCGGCATGAACCGTGCGCTGGCCGCCAACGTGCTGGCCAAGTCCGGCAAGGCGGTGGAAGTGGCTGGCGATGTAGACGTGCTGCTGCTCGACAAGACCGGCACCATCACCTACGGCGACCGCCAGGCCACGCATTTCCATGCCCTTGCCGGTATCGACGCCAGCCAGCTGCGCGAAGCGGCGCTGCTGTCCTCGCTGGCCGACCCGACCCCGGAAGGCAAGTCGGTGGTGCGGCTGGCGCGTGAGCAGGGCTGCACCACCGCCGAGCCGGACCACGATCAATACGCGGATCCAACCGCGGAAAACCGCACATCCATGTGCGGGGTTCCAACTTATCTGGCCTTCAGTGCGCAGACCCGCATGTCCGGTGTGGATCTGGACGGCGGGCGCCGCATCCGCAAGGGCGCATCCGATGCGATCACCGCGTATGTGCGTGAGCTGGGCGGCACGGTGCCGTCGGAGCTGCCCGGCCGCGTGGAGCAGGTGGCGCGCAATGGTGCCACCCCGCTGGTGGTGTGCGAAGGCCGCCATGTGCTGGGCGTGATCGAGCTGTCGGACGTGGTCAAGCACGGCATGCGCGAGAAGTTCGCGCAGCTGCGCGCGATGGGCATCCGCACGGTGATGATCACCGGCGACAACCCGCTGACCGCTGCCGCCATCGCGGCCGAGGCCGGCGTGGACGATTACATCGCCGAAGCCCGCCCCGAAGACAAGCTGGCCCGCATCCGTGCCGAGCAGGCCGGTGGGCGGCTGGTGGCGATGGTTGGCGACGGTACCAACGATGCACCGGCACTGGCCCAGGCCGACATCGGGCTGGCCATGAACTCCGGTACGCAGGCGGCCAAGGAGGCCGGGAACATGGTCGATCTGGATTCGGATCCGGCCAAGCTGCTGGCGGTGGTGGAAGTGGGCAAGCAGCAGCTGATCACGCGCGGTGCGCTGACCACCTTCTCGCTGGCCAACGATGTCTCCAAGTATTTCGCGATCCTGCCGGCGCTGTTCGCCTCCACCCTGCCGGCGATGGCGGCGTTGAACGTGATGCACCTGTCCAGCCCGCGCAATGCAGTGCTGGCGGCACTGATCTTCAACGCCCTGGTGATCCCGGCGCTGATCCCGCTGGCGTTGCGCGGTGTGCGCTTCCGCCCGGCCACGGCGACGGCACTGCTGCGCCGGAACATGCTGGTGTACGGCCTGGGTGGCGTACTGCTGCCGTTTGCGGCCATCAAAGTGATCGACCTCTTCCTTGTCTCGGTATTCGGCGCATGAACCGCTCGCTTGCTACGTCCGCTCCCCGTTCGGCGCGCAGCCGCGCTGCCACCTCCACCCAGCTGCAACAGGACAGCGCCTGGCGCCCGGCCCTCGTGCTCGGCGTGAGCAGCCTGCTGCTGCTCGGGCTTGCCTATGCCGTGGCCACCACCAGCGTGAGCCGGCTGCTGTTTCCGGCGCAGGCCGATGGCAGCCTGCTGATCCGCGATGGGCAGGTGCGCGGCTCGCAGTTGATCGCCCAGCCGTTCGTCGGCGATGGCTACTTCCAGGCGCGGCCGTCCGCGGCCAACTATGACCCGATGGCGGCGGCCGGCAGCAACATGGCGCGCAGCAATCCGGCGCTGCGCGAGCGCGTGCAGGCCGCCATCTCTGCGGTCGCCACACGCGAGGGCGTACCCGCTGCGCAGGTGCCCGGCGATCTGGTGACCCAGTCCGGCGCCGGAATGGATCCGGAGATCTCCCCGGCCGCCGCGCAGGTGCAGATCGCCCGGGTGGCGCGCAGCCGTGGCCTGCCGGTGGAGCGCGTCGCCGCGTTGGTGCAGGCCAGTACCCGGGGCCCGCAATGGGGTGTGTTCGGCCAGCCGCGGGTGAACGTGATGACGTTGAACGTTGCTCTCGACGCGCAGCAGGGCACGGCCCGGCTGCACGGCATGCCTTGATGCGCTGCGCATTGTCCTGGGCGCACAATCCCCGCCCATGAGCGACTCCCGTACCCGCCAGGCCGATGCCCTGGTCGACAGCCTGCAGCGCGAAGCTGGCGGCAAACTCACCGTGTTCCTGGGTGCGGCCCCCGGCGTGGGCAAGACCTTCAGCATGCTCACCCGCGCACACGAGCAGCTGCGCCGCGGCGTGGACGTGGTGATCGGGCTGGTGGAAACCCACGGCCGCGCCGAGACCTCGGCGCTGCTGGCGGGCCTGCCGCAGGTGCCGTTGCTGCAGCGCGAGTATCAACAGCACGCACTGGACGAAATGGACCTGGACGCGGTGCTGGCGCGTCGCCCGGCGCTGGTGCTGGTGGACGAACTGGCGCATCGCAACGTGCCCGGCAGCCGCCACGAGCGGCGCTGGCAGGACGTGATGGAGCTGCTGGATGCCGGCATCGACGTGTGGACCACGGTCAACATCCAGCATCTGGAAAGCCTCAACGACGTGGTCATGCGGATCACCGGGGTGCGGGTCAGCGAGACCGTGCCCGATGCGGTGCTCGACCGCCTGCACGACATCGTGCTGGTGGACCTGCCGCCGCGCGAGCTGATCGAGCGCCTGCAGCAGGGCAAGGTCTATGTGCCGGAGCAGGCCGCGCAGGCGCTGCAGGCGTTCTTCTCGCCGGCCAACCTGACCGCGCTGCGCGAATTGGCGATGCAGGAAGCCGCCGACCGCGTGGACAGCAGCCTGCGCGAGACCCGTGCCGCGCGCGGCGAAGGCAACCTGCCGCTGCGCCGGCGGGTGCTGGTGGCGATCGATGGCGGCGGCCAGAGTGAGTACCTGGTGCGGGTCGGCCGGCGCATCGCCGAGCGGCGCGATGCGCCGTGGACGGTGGTGACGGTGCAGGCGCGCGCGCATGACGAGCAGACCCGGCGCGAGATCGATGCGGCGTTCGCCCTCGCCCGCCGCCTCGGCGGTGAAGCGGAGCTGCTGCATGGCTCCAGCATCGCCGATGCACTGCTTGACCATGCCGCACACAACGGTGTCTCCACGCTGGTGCTCGGCCGCACGCGCGAGCGCCCGCTGGCGCGCATGCTCAACCGCACGCTGACCCAGCAGCTGATCCGGCGCGGTGCGCATTTCGAGATCACCATCATCGGTACGCCACAGGCGCGCGCGCGGGCGCGCCGGTCCGGGCTGTCGATACCCAGCCGCAGTGCCGGCAAGGATGCGCTGCTGGCGCTCGGCGCTACGGCCATTGCCTGCCTGGTGGCGCTGATCGCCGAACGCTGGATCGGGCTGTACGACCTGTCGATGGTGTTCATCGTGGCGGTGGTGATGGTCGCCGCGCGCAGCCGCACCAGTGCAGCGGTGATCGCCGCCGCGCTGTGTTTCCTGGCCTACAACTTCTTCTTCATCGCGCCGCGCTTCACCTTCGCGATCAGCGCGCGCCAGGGCGTGATCACGGTCTTCCTGTTCCTGGCCGCCGCCCTGGTGGCAGGGCGATTGGCCTCGCGCCTGCGCATGCAGGTGGTGGCCTTGCGCGCGGCCAACCGGCACGCGCATGCGCGCCAAGTGCTTGGCCGGCAACTGGCCAGTGCGCCCAGCAACGAGCAGGTGGCGCAGGCCGGCCGCGAGGCGCTGGAACAGGCGATGGATGCGCCGGCGTGGCTGCGCATCGGCCAGTACACCAGCGCCAGTGGCAGCGCCGCGCCGGGCGATACGGATCTGGCCGCGGCCGACTGGGCGCACCGGCACGGGCAGCCCAGCGGGCGCTTCACCGATACGCTGGCCGGCGCGGGCTGGTGGTTCCTGCCGCTGCTGGACGGCGACGACCGGGCGATCGGCGTGGCCGGCATGCGCTTCCCGCGCGAGGCGCCGCGGCTGACGCCGGAGCAGCGCCAGCTGGCCGAGGCGATGGTGGACGACATCGCCCAGGCCGCGCTGCGCACCCAGCTGGTGGCGGATCTGGAGAAGGCGCACGTGAGCAACGAGACCGAGCGGCTGCGCTCGGCGTTGCTGTCCTCGGTGTCGCATGACCTGCGCTCGCCGCTGGCGGCGATGATCGGCTCGGCCGACAGCCTCTCCAGCTACGCCGATGCAATGGATGCCAGCGACCGCCGCGCCCTGCTCGATACCATCCTGGTCGAAGGCGAGCGCCTGGACCGCTACATCCAGAACCTGCTGGACATGACCCGGCTCGGCCATGACGGGCTGCAGATCAACCGCGACTGGATCGGCGTGGACGAGCTGGTCGGTTCGGCCGCGCGGCGCCTGCAGCGCTATCAGCCGGATGTGCGGCTGAAGCTGGATATTCCCGCTGAACTGGCGCCGATCTGGGTGCATCCGGCACTGGTCGAGCAGGCCGTATTCAACGTGATGGAGAACGCGGCCAAGTTCTCTCCGCCTGGTGCGGTGGTGGAGGTGCAGGCGCGGCTGGTCGAAGGTGAGCTGCGCATCGACGTGCTCGATGCCGGCCCGGGCATTCCCGACGACGAGCGCGCGCGCATCTTCGATATGTTCTACAGCGTGGAGCGCGGCGATCGTGGCCGGCATGGCACCGGCCTGGGCCTGACCATCTGCCAGGGCATGATCGGCGCGCATGGCGGCAGCGTGCAGGCGCTGCCCGGCCGCGACGGACGCGGTACCCTGATCCGCATCACGTTGCCCCTGCTGCACCCCCACCCTGCCGATGACACCGATGATTCCTGAGGCTTCCCACGGCGTGCCCCCGGCGCGCGTGCTGGTGATCGACGATGAAGCGCAGATCCGGCGCTTCCTGGAGATCAGCCTGCGCGCGCAGGGCTACCGCGTGTCCCAGGCCGCGACCGGCCAGGCCGGGCTGGAAGCGCTGGTCGGCGAAGGCGCGGATCTTGTGATCCTGGATATCGGCCTGCCGGACATGGAAGGCCATGACGTGCTGGGCGAGCTGCGCCAGTGGAGCCAGGTGCCGGTGATCATGTTGACCGTGCGCGCGAGCGAGACCGAGAAGGTGCGGGCCCTGGACGCCGGCGCCAACGACTACGTGACCAAGCCGTTCGGCACGCAGGAGCTGATGGCGCGCGTACGGGCGCTGCTGCGCTCGCGCACGGTCTCCAGCGAGGGCGTGCTGCCGCAGTTCGATGACGGGCACCTGCATATCGACCTGGTACGGCGCGAAGTACATCTGGACGGTACGCCGGTGGCGCTGACGCGCAAGGAGTACGCGCTGTTGTCGCTGCTGCTGCGCAATGCCGGCCGGGTGGTGACCCAGCCGCAGATCCTGCAGGAGATCTGGGGGCCGACGCATCAGCACGACACACATTACCTGCGGATTCTGGTCGGCAAGCTGCGCCACAAGCTGGGCGATTCGGCGCTGGATTCGCGCTATCTGTTCACCGAGCCGGGCGTGGGGCTGCGGTTCAAGGGGTAGGTACCGACCGTTGGTCGGTACCCGTCCAGATCAGAAGCCCAGGTCCACACCGGGCAGCAGCGGCTGGAGCTGCGCGCGGAACAGGGCCTTGATGCGCTCCAGCGCCGCCTCGTCATCGGCCTCGAAACGCAGCACCAGCACCGGGGTGGTGTTGGACGCGCGCACCAGGCCCCAGCCATCGGGGAAATCGGCACGCAGGCCGTCGATGGTGGACAGGCGTGCGCCGGCGAACGGCGACTCCTCCACCTGCACCGAGGACACGAACAACGACACCAGCGCGTGCGGAGTGCCCGCCCCCACCGGCACCTTCAGCTCCGGGGTGGAGACGCTGTCGGGCAGTTCGTCCAACACCTCCGAGGGGCTCTCTTCGCGCTGGGCCAGGATCTCCAGCAGGCGCGCGGCGGCGTACAGGCCATCGTCGAAGCCGAACCAGCGTTCCTTGAAGAAGAAGTGTCCGCTCATCTCGCCCGCCAGCTCGGCGTCGGTTTCGCGCATCTTCGCCTTCATCAGCGAATGGCCGGTCTTCCACATCAGCGGGCTGCCACCGTTGCGCAGCACGTAATCGGAGAGCTTGCCGCTGCACTTCACGTCGTAGATCACCAGCGCGCCCGGGTTGCGCATCAGCACATCGGCGGCGAACAGCATCAGCAGGCGATCGGCGTAGATGATCCTGCCTTCGCGGGTGACCACGCCGAGACGGTCGCCGTCGCCGTCGAAGGCCAGGCCGATATCCGCATCGAAGCGCTTCACGGTCTGGATCAGGTCTTCCAGATTGTGCGGGTCGCTCGGGTCCGGATGGTGGTTCGGGAAGGTACCGTCCACATCGCAGTACAGCGGAATGACCTCGGCACCGATCGCTTCCAGCAGCGGCTGGGCGAGCTCGCCGGCGACACCATTGCCCGCGTCGGCGACCACCTTGAGCGGGCGATCCAGCTGCACGTCATCGGCGATGCGCTGGATGTAATCGGCGTTGACCTCGCGGGTCTGGAAGCTGCCCGGCTCGGGTGCCACGTGCAGTTGGCCATCGCGGATGCGGTGGTACAGCTCGGTGATCGCATCGCCGGACAGCGTTTCGCCGCCGACCACGATCTTGAAGCCGTTGTAGTCCGGCGGGTTGTGGCTGCCGGTCACCGCCACGCAGCTGCCCGCGCGCAGGTGGTAGCTGGCGAAGTACACCACCGGGGTCGGCGCCAGGCCGATATCGGTGACGTTGCAGCCGGCGCGGCGCAGGCCTTCGATCAGGCCGGCGGTGAGCTCGGGGCCGGAGAGGCGACCATCGCGGCCCACCACGATGTCGCGCAGGCCTTGGACCTGCAGCACCGAACCGATCGCCTGCCCGATCAGGGCGGCGACCTTGGGGGTCAGCTCGCGGCCGACGATGCCGCGGATGTCGTAGGCGCGGAAGATCTCGGCCGCGACGGTCTCACCCGGCAGGGACGCCGGCGGCGAGGTCGCTGCTGTCTCGTCGATGCTTTCGACGGCGGCCACCGCGAGCGGTACCTGGGCCAGACTTTCACTCAAGGTGGGGCCGGCGTCGGCACCACTGTCGGCAGCACCACGGCGACGCGGCAACGGCACCTTGCCTTTGCCCAGCACCAGCAGCACGGCAATCAACAGCAGCAACACGGCCACGATCGCACTGGAGATCGCGCCCAGTCCCAGGGGACCCGGCTCGATGTCCGGCACCGCGGCCGACAGGCGCAGTCCGCTGCGGCCGATCGGGCGCGCCAGTGCTTCCGCACCACCGGACAGCCCGCGGCTGCCCTGTTCGACGACGTTATGGCTGCCCTGGCGCAGCGCGAGATAACCATCCCCCGGCACGGCGACCTGGTCGAATATGCCGGTCAAGCGCAGCAGCGGCTGGCGCACGTAGACGACGGCCGCTCCCTGCGGGCCAAGCTCGACCGCCGCGGCCAGGCCGAGGCGCTGGCCGCCCGCATCGCGCACCACGCGACCGACAGGCTTGTCATCGGCGATGGCCGCCTCGAGCAGCGCCAGGCGCGAATAACCGAAGGCCTTCGGATCGGCGTAGGCCGCATCGAGATCGGCGGTGAGGATCTGGACGTCTTCCACGCCCGGCCAGCCTTCGCGGATGGCGACAGCGGCACCTTGTGCATTTCCGCTGGCCAGTGCAGTGGCAACGCGCTCGGTCTTGAGCACCTTGCCGAGTTTGCCGAGCTGACCCGTCAGCGCCGTCTGCAGGCCTTCGACCATGCGGTCGCGCGACTGCTCCAGCGCGTCACCGACGGCGGCCTGGCGCCATTGGCGCACGCCGCTCCACCCGAACCAGATCGCCAACAGCACCAGCAGCACGGCCAACAGCGGCACCGAGCGCCCTGTGGTCAACCGCGGCCGTCCTTCCGCCTTCGCCTTGCTCATGACGCTCCCCTGTCAGCGCACCCCGGTATGGCCGAATCCACCCGTTCCCCTGGCGCTGTCGGTGAAAGTATCCACTACCTGAAGGGCCACGCGTGCAATCGGCAGCACGACCAGCTGGGCGATGCGGTCGCCGGGCTGAAGGGTGAAGGGTTCGCGCCCGCGATTCCAGGCGCTGATCAGCAGCGGGCCCTGGTAATCGGCGTCGATCAGGCCGGTGCCGTTGCCCAGCACGATGCCGTGGCGATGGCCCAGGCCGGAGCGGGGCAACACCACGGCCGCCAGGTTCGGATCGGCGATATGGATGGCGATACCGCTGGGGATCAGCGCGGTGTCGCCGGGCTGCAGCGTGAGTTCGGTCTCCAGCGCAGCACGCAGATCGAGGCCGGCGCTGTGCTCGGTGGCGTAGGCCGGCAGCGGCCATTCGTCGCCGAAACGCGGGTCGAGCAGCTTGACCTGCAACGGCTGCAGGGAGGAATCGATGGTCATGCGTGCAACCTCTGGGCAATCAGGGACAACAGTTGTTCGGCCAACACGGCCTTGGAGGTGCCGGGGAACACCTGTTCGCCGCCCTGCCAGTAGGCCGTGGCCGCGTTTTCATCGCTCTCGAAACCGCCGGTGCTGATCCCGACCTGGTTGGCGATCACCAGGTCCAGGCGCTTGTCGACCAGCTTGCCGCGCGCGTACTTCTCCACATCGTGGGTCTCGGCGGCGAAGCCGACCACCAGCTTGAGCGCGTTGGTCTGCGTGGCCACCTCGGCCAGGATGTCCGGGGTGCGCACCAGCTCCAGCGTCAGGCTCTGGGTGTCGGCAGTCTTCTTCAGTTTCTGCGGGGCAACCTGGCGCGGGGTGTAATCGGACACGGCGGCCGCACCGATGTAGATGTCGGCCGGCAACGCACCGAGCACCGCTTCGCGCATCTGCGCGGCCGAGCGCACGTCAACGCGCTGCACACCCGCAGGCGTGGCCAGCTGGACCGGGCCACTGACCAGCACCACCTGCGCGCCCAGGCGGGCGGCGGCGGCGGCCAGGGCGTAACCCATCTTGCCGCTGCTGCGGTTGCCGACGTAGCGCACCGGATCGATGTCTTCATACGTGGGGCCGGCGCTGATCAGCACGCGCAGACCCTTCAGTTCACTGCTCGCCGGCGGCTCGGCCGGGGTCGGCGCGTGCAGGCCGGCCAGTGCGGCCACGATCGTGTTCGGTTCGGTGAGCCGACCGGGGCCGGACTCGCCTTCGGCCAGCGGCCCGTCTTCCGGCCCGATCACCTGGGCCCCGCGCTCGCGCAGCAGGCCGATATTGGCCTGGGTGGCCGGGTGCAGCCACATGCGATGGTTCATCGCCGGGCACACGGTCAGCGGCGCGGTGGTGGCCAGGCACAGGGTGGTGACCAGATCATCGGCGTGGCCGTTGGCCAGGCGCGCGAGCAGGTCAGCCGTGGCCGGCGCGACCACAATGCGATCGGCCCAGCGGGCCAGCTCGATGTGGCCCATGGCCTGCTCGGCCGCGCTGTCCCACAGGGTGGTGCGGGTCGGCTGGCCGGACAGCGCCTGGAAGCTCAGCGGGGTGACGAACTGCTGGGCCCCGGCGGTCATCGCGACCTGCACCTGGGCCCCGGCATCGCGCAGGCGGCGCACCAGTTCCAGCGACTTGTAGGCAGCGATCCCGCCACCAACGCACAACAACAGCTTCTGGCCTTCCAACGGGCGCGCGGCCGCCGGAGAAGCCTGGGGGGAGTCAGCCACCTTGGGTGTTCCTGTCGAACCGAGGCGATTAGCTTACCCGATGGTCCGTAAGCCGCCTGATGCGCCAGCGGCATAAGCAGCCAGATTTTCGTCATAAGCAACCGCCGGACTTGGCACGATGCCCTGCATTTACCGACACGATGCCACCCGGTTCACCGATGGTGGCCCGCTCGGCATCGAGGGAGACTGGCGCCATGTCGATCCGAGACTGGCCCAGTGCCGAGCGTCCCCGCGAAAAGCTGCTTGCCCAAGGCGCCGGCGCGCTGTCCGATGCCGAGCTGCTGGCCATCTTCCTGGGGTCGGGCCTGCGCGGCCGCGACGCGGTCGAAACCGCCCGCGACCTGCTGCAGGCCCACGGCCCCCTGCGCAACCTGCTCGACCTGCCGGCAGCCGCGTTGGCGGCCTTGCCCGGCCTTGGGCCGGCGCGCAGCTGCAAGCTGGTGGCCGGGCTGGAGCTGGCGCATCGCCATCTGGCGGCCGAGCTGGCCCGCGGCGAGAGCCTGCGCGACCCGGCCGCCGCCGGGCGCTATTTCAAGCAGCGGCTGCGTGCCCGGCCCAACGAGGTGTTCGCCGCGCTGTTTCTCGACAGCCAGCACCGCACACTGGCCTGCGAGGAGCTGTTCAGCGGCACGGTGGATGCTGCAGCGGTCTACCCGCGCGAAGTGGTCCGCCGCGCCCTGCTGCACAACGCGGCCGCGGTGATCGTCAGCCACAACCACCCTTCCGGCAGTGCCGAGCCCTCGCTGGAGGACCGCCGGATCACCGTGCTGCTGCAGCAGGCCTTGGCCCTGGTGGATATCCGCCTGCTCGACCATGTCGTGATCGGCGACGGAGCCCCGGTATCGATGGCCGCGCGCGGCTGGATGGGCGCGGGAACGCCCTGATCCGGCACGCCAAGCGCCCCGCTAGGCCCCGGTTCAATGGATCGGGGTGGCTTCTGGGCTAAAATTGCCGATTCCGCCGCTCCAGTCCCAAAGCAGGCCTTGTGAAAAATCTCCTCCGCGCCCTGATCAGCCAAGGCATCGAAGCCTTGCGCGCCAACGGCACTCTGCCGGCCGATACCCTGACCCCGGAATTCGTGGTCGAACGCCCGAAGACCCGTGAGCACGGCGATTTCGCCACCAATGCCGCGATGCTGCTGGCCAAGCCGGCGCGCAACAACCCGCGCGCCCTGGCCCAGGCGCTGCTCGATGCGCTGCCCAAGAGCAACGATGTGCTGCGCGTCGAGATCGCCGGCCCGGGCTTCATCAATTTTCACCTCGCCCCCAGCGCTTACCAGCGCGAAGCGGCCAGCGTGCTCAAGGAAGGCGCCGATTACGGCCACAACCTGAGCGGCAACGGCCGCACCGTGGGCGTGGAATACGTGTCGGCCAACCCGACCGGTCCGCTGCATGTCGGCCACGGTCGCGCGGCGGCGATCGGTGACTGCCTGGCGCGCCTGCTGGAAGTGAACGGCTGGAACGCCAAGCGCGAGTTCTACTACAACGACGCCGGCGTGCAGATCGAGAACCTGGCGCTGTCCACCCAGGCGCGTGCGAAGGGCCTCAAGCCGGACGACGCCGGCTGGCCGGAAGCCGGCTATCGCGGCGATTACATCGAGGATGTGGCCAAGGCGTACCTGGCCGGCGCCACGGTGGAGCTGGAAGGCCACTCGGTGGTCGGCGAGCGCGACCCGGACAACCTCGATGCGATCCGTCGCTTCGCGGTGGCCTACCTGCGCAACGAGCAGAACCAGGATCTGGCCGCGTTCGGCGTGGATTTCGACATCTACTTCCTGGAAAGCTCGCTGTACAAGGACGGCAAGGTTGAAGAGACCGTCGCCCAGCTCAACGCGGCCGGCCATACGTATGAGGAAGGCGGCGCGCTGTGGCTGCGCTCGACCGACTTCGGTGACGACAAGGACCGCGTGATGCGCAAGTCCGACGGCACCTATACCTACTTCCTGCCGGATGTGGCCTATCACCTGAGCAAGTGGCAGCGCGGCTACGAGCGCGCGATCACCGAGCTGGGCGCTGACCACCACGGTTCGCTGGCGCGTGTGCGCGCCGGTCTGCAGGCGCTGGACGTCGGCATCCCGAAGGGCTGGCCGGAATACGTGCTGCACCAGATGGTGACGGTGATGCGCGGCGGCGAGGAAGTGAAGCTCTCCAAGCGGGCCGGCAGCTACCTGACCCTGCGCGATCTGATTGAAGAAGCCGGCCGCGATGCCACCCGCTGGTTCCTGATCGCGCGCAAACCCGATTCGCAGCTGACCTTCGATATCGATCTGGCCCGCCAGCAGAGCAACGACAATCCGGTGTTCTACGTGCAGTACGCGCACGCCCGGGTGTGCAGCCTGCTGCGCCAGGCGCAGGAGAAGAAACTGAGCTACACGCCGGCCGAAGGTCTGACCGGGCTGTCCTCGCTCGGCGATGAGGCGTCGCTGTGGCTGATGGTGGAAATGTCGCGCTTCCCGGAAGTCGTCGAAGCGGCTGGTCTGGCGCTGGAACCGCACCTGATCGCGCAGTACCTGCGTGAATTGGCGCACGCCTTCCACACGTGGTATCACGGCACGCAGGTACTGGTGGCCGACGAAAACGAACGCAACGCCAAGCTGACGCTGGCCTGCGCCGCGCGCCAGGTCCTGGCCAATGGTCTGAACATCCTGGGCGTTTCCGCCCCGGAAAAAATGTAAGCAGTGGAGAAGCAGTAAATGGCAGCACGACGCGGCAAAAGCCAGGCACGGCGCAACAGCAACCAGGGCACCCCGGGATGGGTGTGGCTGGTCGCGGGTGTGGCGATTGCGGCCGTGGTGTTCCTGGCGGCACCGAAGCTGTTCAAGAACGACGGTGATGGCTTCCTGCGGGTCGGCCCGCAGCCGGACCCGAACGCCCAGCCGGCCCCGGTGAGCGACGCCGATACCGACGTCGGCACCGAGCTGCCCAAGCCCGGCGCTGCCAAGCCTGCCGAACCGGCCAAGCCGGCGGCGACGCAGTACGACTTCTACACCCTGCTGCCCGGCAAGGAAGTGGAAATGTCCGATGCCGAGCTGGCGGCCAGCGCACGCGCCGAAGACCAGCGCCGTGCCAAGGCCGATGCGCAGCGCGCGCAGGCGGCGCTGGAAGGCCGTCCGTTGCCGCCCGCACCGGCGCCGACCAGCACCGCCGCGACCACCACGCCTGCGCCGGTCAGTACGGCTGCGTTGCCGGCGCCGGTGAATGAACGTCCGGCTGCCACGCCGGCACCGGCGGCATCAGCTCCGGCCACGGTGGCCACCGCGCCGAAACCGGATGCACCTGCGGCCACCGCGCCGGCTGCCGCTGCAGCCGCCGATCCGGCCGCAGGCAACGTGCGTTACATCCTGCAGGCCGGTGCGTTCGGTGCCTCCGGCGACGCCGAAGCGACCAAGGCCAAGCTGGCCATGATCGGCCTGGCCGCGCGCGTGGAATCGGCGCAGATCAACGGCAAGACGGTGTACCGCGTGCGCATGGGGCCGTATGGCAGCGCGGGCGAGCTGGCCGAAGCCAAGCAGAAGCTGGATGGGACCGGGCTGCAGGCGATGGCGATCAAGGCGCAGTAGCCGCGCGCCGCGCGACTACCCCAAGGTTGCGCTACGCGAAACCTCGGGCCCCTGCTGGTACCTCCACATCCCCGCGCCTGCCGGCGCGCCCCCTTGTACTCCAAGGGGGCTGTTGCTCCAGATGCAACTTGGACGCCGGCCCCTGGGTCGGCATTCTTGTTTCAGGCAGCACCCCTCGCTGGCGACCACCTGGCAGTGCGCTATCGTCCACGCATGTCTTCCCGTCCCGATTCTGATGACCTTCCCGGCATTGCCGGTGCGACCGGTCGCTACCGCGAATGGGCGGCACCTGCTCCGCTGCAGAGCTGTTTCGGGCAGCTGTGGCGCAGCGATCTGCCGGTGGGCCATAGCGGCGAGGTTGCGGTGCTGCCCGATGGCTGCGTGGACATCCTGTGGCGCGATGGGCGGCTGTATGCGGTGGGCCCGGATGTGGTGGCCGCCCACCCGCAGTTGCTGCCCGGCGCGCAGGTGTTGGGCGCGCGCTTCCAGCCCGGCGCGGCGCGGGCGTGGCTGGGGGTGCCGCTGGACGAACTGGTGGGCACCGCCGTGGAGCTGGATGCGGTGCTGGGACCCCAGGCGCGGCAGCTGGCGGCGCGGTTGAATGACGTGGGCGATGGCGATGCGCGGCAGCGGTTGTTCGCGCAGGCGCTGGCTGGGCTGCCCCGCTCTACCGGTAGCCGCCACGCGGTGGCGGCGCGGGTGTTCGGGCAGGTGCGGGCCGGTGGCCATGATCTGGCCGCGATCGGTTCGGGGCTGCAGATAAGCACGCGCAGCCTGCGCCGGTTGTGCCATGAGCAGTTCGGTTATGGGCCGAAGATGCTGGAGCGGATTCTGCGGCTGCAGCGGTTCCTGGCGCTGGCCCGGGCGAGGCCGGGGGAGGGGCTGGCGGGGTTGGCGGCGGATGTGGGCTACGCCGACCAGTCGCACCTGAGCCGCGAGGTGCGGGCGTTGGCGGGGATCGGGGCGGCGGCGTTGTGCGCGCAGTGGCGTAGCTGACTGGCCGTTTTGTTCAAGACCGGCGCGGCTGCGGTGGCGATGCTGGGGCTCCTTTCAACGAGAAGCGTCCATGAGCACCGCACACGGCAACGATCGCCGCATCGACAACATCGAATTCAATGTCACCGACATCGCGCGCAGCAAGGCGTTCTACGGTGAGGTCTTCGGCTGGACATTCACCGATTACGGGCCGGCCTACACCGAGTTCAGCGATGGACGCCTGACCGGTGGCTTCACCACCGGCGAAGCGGTGCAACCGGGTGGGCCCCTGGTGATCCTGTATGCCGATGACCTGGTCGCCACGCAGCAACGGCTGCAGGCGGCCGGCGCGGCAATCTGCCGGGCCGCGTTCGATTTCCCGGGCGGGCGTCGGTTTCATTTCCGCGATCCGGATGGGTATGAGTTGGCGGTGTGGACGGCGGTTTAGACGTGCCCATCCTGCATTTCAGGGCCGGATGGGCGTGCAGCCGACCAACGGTCGGCGCTACCGGGTGGCGGTCCGGTTGGATCAGTCGCGCGCGACCTGGAACCCGGCGAACGACTGGCTGACCGGCATCACTTCGAGGCGATTGATGTTCAGGTGCGCCGGCAGCGAGGCGACCCAGAAAATCTGCTCGGCGATGTCATCGGCGGTCATCGGGTTGGCACCGGTGTAGAGCTTGTCCGAGGCGGCCTGGTCGCCATGGGTGCGGACCACGGTGAACTCGGTTTCGGCCATGCCCGGCTCGATCGTGGTCACCCGCACGCCGCTGCCGTGCAGGTCCGAGCGCAGGCCGAGCGAGAACTGGCTGACGAAGGCCTTGGTGCCGCCGTAGGCGTTGCCGCCCGGGTACGGGTACACGCCGGCCACCGAGCTGATGTTGATGATCGCGCCCTTGCGCGCGACCAGCTGCGGCAACAGGCGGTGGGTCAGCGTCACCAGGGCGGTGACGTTGGTGTCGATCATGGTGCGCCAGTCCTCCAGCGAGGCGCTCTGGGCCGGGGCGGTGCCTTGGGCCAGGCCGGCGTTGTTGACCAGCAGGTCGATGTCGGCGAAGCCGGCCGGCAGGGCGGCCAGTGCCGCTTCCATTGCCGCGCTGTCGCGCACGTCGAACACCGCCGCGTGCACGCGCTCGGGACCGTAGGCATCGACCAGCGGCTGCAGGCGCTCGGCACGGCGCCCGGTGGCGATCACGCGCCAGCCGGCCTGGGCGAAACGGTGGACAGCGGCGGCGCCAAAGCCGGAGGTGGCGCCGGTAATCAGAGCGGTACGGGTCATCGAGGTACTCCGTGGAGATCTCCACCATTTTCGCACCGATGCCCGCCCGGTGCAGAGCCGTGCGCTGCTCCGCTGCCCGGTGCTACGAGCCGTCTTGTCAGCGGATGCGGAACACCCGTGCCTTGGGCAGGTCTTCATCCACCTGCAGGAACCAGCGGCCGGCAATGCCCGGCACCACGACAATCCCGGGGTTGCTGCGGGCGGTCTTGAGCGTCATCTCGCCCTTGAGCACCTGCCACTGCTGGCCGTTGTCGAGGGTGAACACGGTGCCGGGGGCCCAGCCGTCCACCTGGCCGGTGACCTTGGCGGTGATGGGGCCGTCGTCCAGCCCGGGGAACATGGGTGCCGGCGTCGGCACACCCGGGCCTGCGGCAGGTGCCGCCGAGACGGCCACCAGGGTGGGGTCATCGGCCTCGGCCTGGCGCAGCAGGCGGTTCAGCGTCTGCAGCTGGGCCGGGGTCAGCCCGACCTCGGCCAGCGCCTGGGGATTCAGCCGCTGCTCCAGCGCCACATACGGAACCTGCGCCCCTGCCTGGCCCGCCAGCAACATGCCCACACACCCGAGTACCTGCCACCTGCGCATTGCCTGCTCCACTGCCTGTCGATGCCTGATCGCGGCACTGTGCTTCACTTTCATGGCAGCCAGATGACAGCGACCACCGGTCGCAGCCGGCGGCGCGCCCGGCACGGGGTAAAATGGCCGCCAGCCGCGCAGCCGCGCCGGCGGTATTGGACGTCCCATGATCAACAACGATGTACTGCGCAGCATCCGCTACATGCTCGACCTCAGCGACGGCATGATCGCCGACACCTGTGCCCTGGCCGATCCGGCCTTCGTGGTCGACAAGGCCGATGTGGCCGGCTGGCTGCGCAAGGAAGACGAAGAGGGTTTCGTGCCCTGCGACGACCGCACCCTGGCGCATTTCCTGGATGGCCTGATCGTGCATTTCCGTGGCCGCGACGAGAGCCAGCCGGTGCGCCCGGTGGAAAAGCGCATCACCAACAACCTGGTGCTGAAGAAGCTGCGCGTCGCCTTCCAGCTGAAGGACGTGGACATGCACGACGTGTTCGATGCCGCGGGTTTCTCGGTCTCCAAGCCGGAACTGTCCGCACTGTTCCGTCAGCCGGACCACAAGAACTACCGCGCCTGCGGTGATCAGATGCTGCGCAACTTCCTCAAGGGCCTGACCCTGCGCGTGCGCGCCGCCTGAGTGAGGCCTGGGTGCGTGGCTCCGGTGCGGGGCCACGTGCTGCAGTGATGCAGTGATGCAGTGCTGCGAGCCTCGCTGCTTGAGGCAGGTGAGCCATCTGAAAATCAGATGCGTTGGATGAAGACGTTTCATTTCCCTGCACGGCCGATCGGGCGGACACTGGCGCCCCTTCTTTCCTGGAGCCCGTCATGACCCACGACGTGCCCTCGCCACTCAGTCGCTGGCAGGTGCTGCTGATGGCCTTCGCCACCGGTGTGGCCGTGGCCAGCAACTATTACGCGCAGCCGCTGCTGCACACCATCGCCGGGCAGTTCGGGGTGTCCTTCGCGCGTGCCGGGACGGTGGTGACCGTGGCCCAGCTGAGCTATGCGGCGGGCCTGATCCTGCTGGTGCCGCTGGGCGATCTGTTCGAACGGCGCCGGCTGATCGTGGTGATGTCGCTGCTGTCGGCGGCGGGGCTGGTGCTGAGCGCGCTCAGCCATCAGTTCGTCTGGCTGCTGGTGGGCACCGCGCTGACCGGGCTGTTCTCGGTGGTGGCACAGGTGCTGGTGCCGTTCGCGGCGACGCTGGCCCGGCCGGAAGAGCGTGGCCAGGTGGTCGGCACGGTGATGAGCGGCCTGCTGCTCGGCATCCTGCTGGCGCGCACCGTAGCCGGGGCGCTGTCCTCGCTGGGCGATTGGCGCACCGTGTACTGGATCGCCGCGGCCGCGCTGGTGCTGACCACGGGCATGTTGTATCGGCATCTGCCGCGCTTCCATCAGACCGCCGGACTGGGCTATCTGCAGCTGCTGCGCTCGATCGGCACGCTGTTCGCGCAGGAGCCGGTGTTCCGCCTGCGCACGGTACTGGGCGCGTTGAGCTTTGCGATGTTCGCGATCTTCTGGACGCCATTGGCGTTCCTGCTCGCGGCCGAACCGTATGGCTACAGCGATGCGACGATCGGGCTGTTCGGGCTGGTGGGTGCGGCCGGCACGCTGGCCGCCGGTGTGGCCGGGCGCATGGCCGACCGTGGCAAGGCTGCGTTGGCGACGACCGTGGCGCTGGTGCTGCTGGCCGCGTCATGGCTGCCGCTGGGCTTCTCCACGCACTCGCTGATCGCACTGGTGCTGGGCGTGATCGTGCTCGATCTGGCTGCGCAGCTGTTGCATGTGAGCAACCAGAACGTGGTGTATGCCCTGCGCCCGGAAGCACGCAACCGGCTCAATGCCGGCTACATGACCGGCTATTTCATCGGTGGCTCGCTGGGCTCACTGGTCTCGGCGCAGGTCTTTGATCGCTTTGGCTGGACCGGTGTGTGCGTCACCGGTGCGGGCGTTGCGCTGGTGGCGATGGGCATCTGGGCCGTGTCGCAGGCAAAGCGGACGCTGTGAAACCACGCCACTGCGGGACGTGGGCAAGGCAACGGTAGATCCACGCCATGCGTGGATCTACCCGAACGCGCCTCAGAAGGCGGTCTGCAGCGCGACCTCGACGCGCGATCCCGCATTGCCCGGGAACAGGCGTTTCGCGGCGCCGTCGGTGTCGTGCCCGGTCACCCGCAGCTCCCACGGCCCGTGCACACGCCACACCACGCCGAGCTGACCATGCAGGTAATCATCGGCCTGCGCGCTGTCCAGCCAGTAATGGCCCACCGCGCCCTCGACACGCCACTGCTCGCCCAGCGGCAGACGCGCGCCGAGCTGCGCATAGGTGCCGCCGTGGCCGCCGGCCAGCGCGTTGTCGGACACGCCGACCTGCAGCCAGGCGCGTTGCCGCCAGGTCACCGTGCCGTTGAGCTCGGTCCAGTCCAGATCGACGGTGGTCGAGGGATAGAGGTAGCGGGTCAGGTTGACGTCCACGCTCCAGTCCGGCGTCACCGCCCCGCTCCAGCCGGCGATGAGGTCGAATTCGCTGCGCGCGCCGTTGTCCGGCTTGAACGAGACGCCCGAGCCCCACGCCGAGGCATACCAGCCGGTGGCCGTACTGAGCTTCACGCCGGCCTGCGCGGCCGGATCGCCGTCGCTCTGGGAGCTGCCGCGCCAGATGTAATCCGAGGTCAGCGCTGCATTGCCTTCCACCGCGGCCGCGGCCGCCCCGCTCATGACCAGCCCCACCAGCACCGCGCCGCAGCGCAGGCGCTGTTTCCACTGTTGATCCACCACGTGTCCCACTCCAGATGACGGCCGCGCCGTCGAGAGCGACAGTCTCCCCAGGTGGGCCGTAACGCCGCCATGGCGTACCCGCGCGATCGGCGCAACGTTTGTGTAAATCCTGCGTCAGGGTGGCGCCCGGAGGTGCGCGGTATCATGGCCACTCTGACCTGTTGCGAGTAATGGCGTGGACGCGATCCTGACCCCGGTATCGATTGGCGAGCTGATCGACAAGATCACCATCCTGGAAATCAAGGCCGAACGCATCGCCGATGCCGGCAAGAACGCCAACGTCCGCAAGGAACTCGAGGGCCTGTGGCCGCTGTGGCAGCAGCAGGTAAGCGCTCAGCCGGGGCTGGAGGCGTTGAAGACGCAGCTCAAGGCGATCAACGAGCGCATGTGGGAGATCCAGGATCAGCTGCGCGACAAGGAAGCGGCGCAGGTGTTCGACGATGCCTTCATCCAGCTGGCGCGCGGTGTCTATGGCACCAATGGCGAGCGGGTCAAAGTGAAGAACGAGATCAACCGCATCGCCGGCTCGCAGCTGGTCGAAGAAAAGCAGTACCAGGGCGAGTAAGCCCGCCGGTACGCGCCGGGCTCAGTGCCCGGTCGCGGCCATGAAGCGTTCGCGGTCCTGCTGGGTGCGCCGGCGGATCTCAGCCAGCGCTTCATTCTCGGTGGCTTCCAGCATCGATTCGAACAGCCGCTGGAAGTGGTTGCGCATGGCCGACCGCGCCGCTGCCGGGTCGCGCTGGCGCAATGCATCCAGAATCCGGGTGTGTTCCTCGTCGCGGGTGTCATCGTCGTTGTGGCAGACGTTGGCGTAGACCTGCTTGACCCGCGGCAGCTCGTTGCGCATCCGCCAGATCAGCTGCACACAGTGCTCCACCACCGGGTTGCCGGCGATCCGCGCGATCGACAGGTGGAACTGCCGATCCGCCTCGCTGGCCGCCGCCTCGCCCGAATTCGGGTCGACCATGGCCGCGATCAGGCCGGCCAGGTCCTCCAGTTCGGCATCGGTGATGCGGCTGGCCGCCATCGCGGCCGCCTCGGCCTCGATCACCGCACGTGCCGCGGTCAGGTCGAACGCCGAGACGTCGGGCAGTGCGCCCGGCGCCTGCGACGGCTTGGCCTTCACGTACACGCCGGAGCCGGTCTTGATGGTGATCAGGCCCTGCGCTTCCAGCGCGATTTCCGCCTCGCGCACCGTCACCCGGCTCACGCCCAGGCGTTCGGCCAGGTCGCGCTCGCCCGGCAGGCGCGAGCCCGGCGGGAATTCGCCCTTCTCGATCAGCGCGACGATTTCGGCAGCAATGGACTGGTACAGACGGGGTTCGGACATCATCAAAGGCCTGGCTGACAGGTGGCTGGGGACCGACACGCGACCGCGCCTTCAGAGAGCGGCGCGGTCGGAAAAACCGCGCCACTGACCTCAGAAGCGGTAGCGCACCCCCAGATAATACCGCCGCCCGTACGTGGTGTACTCGCGGAAGCTGCCGAGGATGGGCATATCCGACACCCGCGGCTCATCGGTGAGGTTGCTGGCCGACAGCGACAACGACAAGTGCTTGTTCACTTTGTAGGTAGCGCGGAAGTCCAGCGAGCCATTGTCACGCACATAGCGGTTCTGCGACGGGTCGCCGACAAACTGCTGGTAATAGTCGGAGCGGTACTTGTAGATCGCCTGCAGATCGAGCTTGCCCAGTCCCCAGTACACCTGCGCCGAGGCCACATGCTTGGACAGACCGAAGATATTGGCCGGCTCGACGATGCCCGGGGTCACCACGCCGGTCGAGGGGTCGGTGGACTCGCCCAGGCGCAGGTCTTCGGTCTTGAAGTTGGAATCGGCGTAGTTGTAGCTGGCCTTCACGCCCAGCCCGGAGAAGATGCCCGGCAGGTAGGAGAAGCTGTGCGAGGCGGTGAACTCCACGCCGAACAGATCGCTCTTCTGGTCGCTGGTGGCCAGCTGCTCCACCGGCACGGTCACGCTCTGACCGTCGATATCGAAGGTCTCGTTGACGATCACCGGCATCGAGCCGCCGTTGAATTGCTTGTAGTACAGCGCACCGGACAGCATGGTGTCTTCGTTGGCGTACCACTCCAGCGAGAGATCGCCATTCCACGACATCAACGGCTTGGCGCGCGGGTTGCCGGTGGCGGTGATGCTGCGCAGCGCATCGCCCACACTGTTGAACTCGGTATCCACCTCGCCCAGGTTGAAGGTGCGGCCGTAGCCTTCAGCGGCCAGGTCCGGGCGCGACATCGCCCGATACGCACCGACGCGCAGCAGCAGGTCCGGGCGCAGTTCGAAGGCGGCGTTGAAGCTGGGCAGCCATTCGGTATTGCTGGATTTGAGTACCTGCGAGGTGAAATCGCCGGTCGGCTCCAGGGTCACGGTGCCGTCGGGATTGTTGATCACATCCAGGCCGCTGCGCAGGCCGACCGAGCGCACTTCGGTCCGCACGCCGCGCACGCCGATGTTGCCGGTCACCGGCAGGCCAAACCATTCGGCGCTGTAATCGCCCATCAGGTACAGCGCGCTGGTTTTCTCGGTGACATCGTTATTGGCCGGGTTGCGCAGGTCCGCGCTCAGGCCGGTGTCGTCCACGCCGGTGAAGGCCTTGAACAGGCAACGGCTGTCGAAGCTGGCCCACTGGTCGATGGTGTTGCCGCTGGCATTGGCCAGGAAATCGTCCTGCGGGAAGGCTTGGCGGCAGGCCAGGTTGGCAGCGCGGATCGCAGCGACATTGGTGGTGGTCACATCCACAGTGTCGGTGTAATCGGTGTAGGTCGCCTCGGAGCGGCGCAGGCCGCCCTTGATCGCGGTGAAGAAGCCGCTTTCGGGGGTGAACGTGGCATCGAAGCGGCCGGCACGGATGGTGTGCTCGCGATGCTGCTGGCGACGACGCACCAGCGCCGAATCGGTGAAGTTGTCCGGATTGTTCACATCGAACGCCGGATCCAGGGTGATGCTCGGCACATCGCCGCTGTAGTCATAGGTGTAATCGACGTAGCGGGTGTTCTTGATGCCGCCGACCGGCCTGCCGTTGACGTCGGTGCGACCGGCACGCAGGCGGGTGCTGCGTTCGATCTGATCGCGCTCGGTGTTGGAATAGGACAGATCGGTGGACAACGTCCACGCCGGGCTCGGCCGGAAGATCACGTTGAGCCCGCCGCCGGTGTATTCCTCCTGGCGCTCCAGGAAATTGCCGGTGGAATCGACCGTGGTGCTGCCGGTGTGGTGCAGCAGCGCGCCATCGTCGGTGACCACGCGGTTGTTGAGGTTGCGCATCATCGAGGACAGCGACAGATCCGAGCGGTCTTCGGTGTAATCGCGCTTGGAGTGCTGGTAATCCAGGTTCACTTCCACCGTATCGCTGGGCCGCCACTGCAGCGCGGCGAACTGCGAATCGCGCTTGTCGTGCTCGATGAACTGGCGGTAGATGCGGCTGCTGGGCACCAGGTAGTACGGCACGCCGTTGGCGACCTGGTTGCCGTTGACCTGGGTGCAGTTGCGGGTCGCGCCGACCACTTCACGGCCATCGCAGGCCACCCAGGTGGAGCTGCTGGAGAACATCTCTTCCGGGTTGCTGCCTTCCAGCGCCTGCACACCGATGGAGACACCGAGCTTGCCGGCGTTGCCCATGTCGAACTGGTCGATGTAGCTGGCGGTACCGCGCCAGCCGACGCCGTCCTTGTCCTTGAGGCGGTCATCGTAGTCCTGCCAGGTGCCCCGGCCATCGAGCTGGAACGTGCGTTTGCCGTACTCCAGTGGTTTGACCGTCTCCATGTTGATCGTGCCGGCCACGCCACCTTCGACGAAGTCGGCGCGCTGGGTCTTGTAGATCGCCACGGTGTTGATCAGCTCGGACGGGAACTGGTTGAAGTTCACCGAGCGGTCGCCACTGCCATTGGTGGCCTCGCGGCCATTGAAGGTGGACGAGCCGAGGAACGGGCCCAGGCCACGGATCGAGATCTCCGACGCACCGCCCTTCTCGCGATGGGTGGAAGCACCGGTGATGGTTTCGATCGCTTCACCGATCGACAGCGCCGGCAGATCACCGATGTCGTCGGCGGCCAGCACATCGGAGACCACAGTCTCCTCGCGCTTCTTGTCGATCGAGGTCTGGATGGTGCCGCGGATGCCGGTCACCTGGACCTGATCCAGCGTGGTGGCTTGCCCCGGCGGCGAGGCCGGTGCGTCGGCATCGTGTGCGTGGGCCAACGGCAGTGCCGCGGTGGCGCACAGGGCATAGAACAGCGCGCTGTGCAGCGCGGTGCGGCGGAGGCCTCGTGGTGAGGCCGTACGGCGGTCATGCAACATCGTGATCTCCCTCCCAGGATGGATCGTCCGATTACACGGATTCGATCCGGAAGATTCACGACTGATGAACCAATGTCAATGAATTGGTACTAAAGTCTACCCCGCACTACCGTCCAGACCACTTTGCATGGAATTAATGTGCGGACGCAGCAGAGAAATGCGCAAACCACATACCACATGCACCTAAAGTGGTATGCGATTGTGGTTGACGTGCGCGCCGGGCAACCTGTTAGGATCGTGGCTCGCGTCAGTCGCCACGGTTCATCTGGGAGGGTAAGCCCGTGACTTTGCAACACTCGCATGCGCCGTTGGCGCTGCGTCCCATGACCAAAGCCCTGCTGTTGAGCCTGTCCCTGGCGGCATTCCCTGCCGTAGCGGCCGATTATCTGGTGCGCGACGCTGCTGCCTATGCCACCGCCGTACGCGCCCTCGCCCCCGGCGATACGGTGATCCTGGCGGACGGCGTCTGGCGCGACGTGGACCTGCTTTTCCGGGCCACCGGCAAAATTGGTCAACCAATTAAGTTGACAGCGCAGACCCCCGGCAAGGTGATTCTCAGCGGCCAGTCCCAGCTGCGTCTGGCCGGTGAGCACCTGGAGGTGTCCAACCTCGTCTTCCGCGATGGTTGGGCACCGGGGGGCGAAGTGGTTTCATTCCGGCGGTCAGCCAGTGAGTGGGCCAACCACAGCCGGGTGACCGGGATCGTGATCGACCGCTACAACAAACCGGACCGCCAGCAGTCCGATCACTGGGTGGCGCTGTACGGCCAGCACAACCGCTTCGACCACAACCAGCTGGTCGGCAAGACCAATGCGGGCACCACCTTGGTGGTGGTGCGCAACGCCACCAGCGGCCTGGACAACCAGCACCGCATCGACCACAACTGGTTCGGCCCGCGCCCCAACCTGGGCGCCAACGGCGGCGAGACGATGCGCATCGGCACCAGCCACGATTCGCAGTCCGATTCGCGCACCGTGGTGGAGAACAACTGGTTCGAGCAGTGCGATGGCGAGGTGGAGATCGTCTCCAACAAGTCCGGTGGCAACACCTACCGCGGCAACGTCTTCCAGGACTCGCGCGGCTCACTGGTGCTGCGCCACGGCCACGGCAACAGGGTCGAACGCAATGTGTTCCTCGGCCATGGCAAGGCGCATACCGGCGGTGTACGCGTGATCAACCGCAACCAGACGGTGCGCGACAATTACTTCGAAGGCATCGCTGGCGACAACTTCGCCGCGGCGTTGAGTGTGATGGCCGGTACCCACGACGCGCCGTTGAACCGCTACGAGCAGATCGATCACGCGGTGATCGAACGCAACAGCTTCATCCAGGTCGGCACCCTGTTGCTGGGCGCGGGGCTGGATGAAGAGCGCAATGCGATGCCGGTGAACAGCCGCATCGCCGGCAACCTGTTCATCGGCGATGGACACCGCGAGCTGCTGCGCACGCAGGGCGATCTCTCCGGCATCACGTTCGCGGGCAATGTGCAGAGCCCTGCCGCGTCTTCCGGCTTTCCTGGCGGTGTCAGCGGCCAGACCCTGACCCTGCAGCGCGCGGCCAACGGCCTGCTCTACCCCACCGCCGCCATCGATGCCGGTGCCCCGCGCGATCTGAACCCGATTGCCCGCGACCAGGTCGGCGTGGACTGGTACCCCAAGACCCTGCCGGCCACCGCCTTGGACAGCGGCGCCGTGCGTAAGGTCGCACCCGGCGAGGACACCCTCACCGCCGCCGTGGCCGCCAGCGGCCCCGGCGACCGCCTGCAGCTGCAGCGCGGCCGCTACACCGTGAGCCAGGTGCTGGCGGTGGACCATCCGCTCAGCGTGGTCGGCCCCGCACATGGCCAGGCCAGCGTGCAGTTCTCGCGGCCGAGCCTGTTCGAGATCGGCGCACGCGGTTCGCTCCGCCTGGCGCGGCTGGACATCGACGGCGCGCTCGCCCCGGATGCCGCGGGCAACGCGGTGATCCGCGTGCCGCCGGGCAGCCAGGCCTTCAACTACACGCTGCGCATCGAGGACAGCCGCGTACACGGGCTGACCGCCAACACGGCCTTCGATGTGATCGCCACCGGCAAAGGCAGCCTGGCCGCGCGGATCGCACTGGCCAACGTCACGGTGGAGGACATCACCGGCAGCGTGATCGCTGCGGCCGCCGAGACCGATGATCTGGGCATCTACAACGCCGAGCAGGTGGATCTGCTGGACTCCACGTTCCGCCGCATCGGCGGGCCGGTGGTGAACCTGTATCGCGGCGGCACCGACGAAAGCACCTTCGGTCCGGCGCTGCAGGTGCACGGCAACCAGTTCGAGCAGGTAGGGGTGGCCGATGACACCAGCCTGCGCCTGCATGGCGTGCAGTTCGCCAGCATCCGCGGCAACCGCTTCGACCGCAGCGGCCGCATCCGTTTCAGCCATCGCGTCGGGGAACCGACCCTGCGCATGGGCGACAACCCGCTGACGGCCACCGCGCCGTTGCTGTCCGATACCCCTGTTGAGGCCCTGCCATGAATCACGCCCCGCCCCTGATGCTGCTGCTCGCCGCCATGCTTGGCGGGGCCGCGTTGCCCGCTGCGCAGGCCGCACCCGCCGCCCGGCAGGCGCCTGCGGCGTCCGCCACCGCACCGGTGCTGGTCACCGCCGCGCAGTGGACGCAGATGCGTGCCGAGGGTGCGCGCTCGCCGCTGTTCGCCAAGGAACAACAGCGTGCCGAACAGCGCGTGCGCGCGATGATGAAGGCCGGTATCGACGTGCCGGTGCCCAAGGACAAGGGCGGCGGTTACACGCACGAACAGCACAAGCGCAATTACCAGGCCATCCAGGCCGCCGGCGCGCTGTATCGGCTGACCGGCGACAAGGCCTATGCCACCTTCGCCCGCGACCTGCTGCTGGGCTACGCCAAGCTCTACCCGGGGCTGGGCGCGCACCCGCAGGGCCGCGGCCAGATTCCCGGCCGGCTGTTCTGGCAGACCCTCAACGATTCGGTCTGGCTGGTCAGCGCGGCGCAGGGCTACGACGCGATCCGCGACACACTCAGTGACGCGGATCGCACGACGATCGACGACAACGTGTTCCGCGCGATGGCCGACTTTCTGTCCGGCACGCCGGAGAACTTCGACAAGATCCACAACCACGCCACCTGGGCGGTCGCTGCCGTGGGCATGACCGGCTACGTGCTCCGCGATACCAGCTACGTCGACAAGGCCCTGCAGGGCAGCAAACGCGATGGCAGCGCCGGCTTCCTGAAACAGGTGGATCAGCTGTTCTCGCCGGACGGGTATTACGAAGAAGGCCCGTACTACCAGCGCTATGCGCTGGCCCCGTTCATCCTGTTCGCCAACGCCATCGAGCGCAACGAACCGCAACGCGGCATCTTCAAGCGCCGCGATGGCGTGCTGCTCAAGGCCGTGGATGCGCTGGTGCAGAGCAGCTACGGCGGCTACTTCTTCCCGATCAACGACGCCATTCTCGACAAGGGCCTGGACACCGAGGAACTGGTGGCCGGCATCGATATCGCCTACGCGCAGACCGGTGATGCACGCCTGCTGTCCGTCGCCAGAACACAGAAGCGCGTGCTGCTCTCGCCCGAAGGCCTGCAGGTGGCCCAGGCGCTGGCGGAGAACAAGGCCAAGCCGTTTGCCTTCATACCGACCCTGCTGCGCGATGGCCCGGACGGCACCGAAGGCGCACTGGCGATCCTGCGCATGGGTGGCGAGAACGGCCAGGCGCTGGTGATGAAGAACACCAAGCAGGGTATGGGTCACGGCCACTTCGACAAGCTCAACTGGTTGTTCTACGACAACGGCCAGCGCGTGGTGACCGATTACGGCGCGGCGCGCTTCCTCAACATCGAGGCCAAGGCCGGTGGCATCTACCTGCCGGAGAACAGCAGCTGGGCCCGGCAGACCATCGCACACAACACGCTGGTGGTGAACGAACAGAGCCACTTCGGCGGCGACTGGAAGAAGGGCCAGCCACTGGCGCCGACACCGCTGCTGTTCGCGGTCAGCGACGACACCCAGATCGCCTCGGCACGGATGGAAGGCGCCTACGACGGGGTCAGCTTCACCCGTACCCAGGCGCTGCTCTCGCACCCCTCGCTGGGCGAGCCGGTGGTGCTGGATCTGCTGCGTGTCACCGGTAGCAAGGCCGCACGCTATGACCTGCCGCTCCACTTCAACGGGCACATCATGGACGTGGGCTTCAAGATGCAGTCCGCGGTCGCCGCACGTCCGGTGCTGGGCAAGGCCAACGGTTACCAGCATGTGTGGATCGATGCGGCCAGCGAGCCGACCAGCGACGCACGCAGCCTGACCTGGCTGCTGGACGGTCGCTTCTATACCTACCGCTTCGCCAGCACCGCGCCCTCGCGTGCGTTGATCGGCGAAAGCGGCGCGAATGATCCCTCGTTCAACCTGCGCCGTGAGCCGATGCTGCTGCAGCGGGTGGATGGCCAGGCCGCCACCACGTTCTACGGCGTGCTCGAACCCCATGGCCAGTACGACGGCACCGCCGAAACCGTGCGGGGCGCCAACAGCCGCATCGACCGCCTCACCCACTACCGCGGCAAGGATGCAGACGTGCTGGTGCTCGACCTGGCCGGCGGCAAGCAGCTCGCCGTGGGCATCGCCGATGATCCGGCCAAGGGCGGATCGCATGAAGTGAGCGGCGGCGGACACAGCTGGCGCTGGGACGGCGGCTGGAAGCGCTTCGATACCGGCACCCGCACCGGCAAGGACGGCAAATGAAGGTCACCACGCAGGCCCGCACCTATGTCCGTTGGCTGATCGTGGCGCTGATCGCCATTGCCACGGTGATCAACTACATCGACCGCAACGCGTTGGCCGTGATGTGGCCGCAGATCTCCAAGGACGTCGGTGCGACCAAGGAAGACTACGCGCTGCTGGTCACGGTCTTCATGCTGTTCTATGCCGCCGGCCAGTTCGTGTTCGGCCGTCTGTTCGACATCATCGGCACGCGGCTGGGCTTTGCGCTGTCGATCGCGGTGTGGTCGATCTCGATCGCGCTGCACTCGGTTACCCACTCCATCCTGTCCTTCAGCATCGTGCGCGCCATGCTCGGCATCAGCGAAGCGGGCGCGTGGCCGGGTGCGGTCAAGGCCAATGCCGAGTGGTTCCCGGCGCGTGAGCGTGCGCTGGCGCAGGGCGTGTTCAATGCGGGTGCCTCGATCGGGGCGATCGTGTCGGCACCGCTGATCGCCGTGCTGTTCCTGTGGCTGGGCTGGCGCGGCACCTTCATCCTGATCGGTGCGATCGGCTTCATCTGGCTGCTGCCGTGGCTGATCATCTACCGCGCCGGCCCGGACAAGCACCCGTGGGTGAGCGCGGCCGAGCGCGCGTTGATCCTGGATGCACCCACCGAACAACCAGCCGTGCCCGTCCCCGAGTACGTGCCCAGCATGCGCCAGCTGCTGGGCCATCGGCAGACCTGGGGCATCCTGATCTCGCGGTTCTTCCTGGACCCGATCTGGTGGCTGTTCGTGTCCTGGCTGCCGCTCTACCTGGCCGACACCTTCGGCTTCGACATCAAGCAGATCGGCATCTTCGCCTGGGTGCCGTATGTCGGCGCGATGATCGGCAGCCTCGGCGGCGGCTGGTTGTCCGGCCGCCTGATCGGCGCCGGCTGGAGCGTGGACAAGGCGCGCAAGGTGGTGATCACCCTGGGCGGCGCGATCATGGCCCCGGCATTGCTGGGCGCGGTGCTGGCCACCGATCCGGCCTGGGCCGTGGTGACCATCGCCTTCGTACTGTTCGGCTTCCAGATCGCCATCGGCAACATCCAGACCCTGCCCGGCGACATCTTCAGCGGCAAATCGGTCGGCTCGGTCGCCGGCCTGGGCGGCATGGCCGCGGTGGCCGGCACGCTGATCACCACCTGGCTGGTGCCGGCGATGACCCACGACTCCTACGCACCCATTTTCATCCTGGTGGCGGCCCTGGTGCCGGCCTCCCTGCTGGCGCTGTGGCTGGTCACCGGTCGCGTGGAAAAACTCCACGGCCCGGTCGAGCGCCGCTGAGCCCTCTTCTTCCCTTTCCCCCAACGCATCACAGGAGTGTTTCATGACCCAATTCAAGGACAAGGTGGCGATCGTCACCGGTGGCGGCCGTGACATCGGCCGCGAGATATCGCTCAAGCTGGCCGCGGCCGGTGCCAAGGTCTGCATCAACTACGCCAACGACGAGGCCAGCGCGCAGGAGACCCTCAAGCAGGTCGAAGCCGCCGGCGGCACCGCGATCGTGCATCGCGCCGATGTCACCGATGCCAAGGCCGTAGCGGCGATGGTCGCTGCGGCCCAGGCCGCGTTCGGTCCGCAGATCGATGTGCTGGTGAACGTCGCCGGGGGCATGGTCCAGCGCCGTCCGCTGGCCGAGATCGATGAGGCGTTCTTCCACAAGGTGATGGACCTCAACATGAGCTCGGTCTACCTGACCACGCATGCGGTGGTGCCGCACATGCCCGAAGGCGGCGCGATCGTGAACTTCGCCTCGCAGGCCGGGCGCGATGGCGGTGGCCCGGGCGCGGCGATCTACGCCACCGCCAAGGCCGCAGTGATGACCTTCACCCGCGCCATGGCCAAGGAACTGGGCCCGCGCGGCATCCGCGTCAATGCGCTGTGCTGCGGCATGATCGCCACCCGCTTCCATGACGAATTCACCAAGCCGGAAGTGCGCACCGCGGTGGCCGGCAACACCCCGCTGCGCCGCCAGGGCCGACCGCAGGAAGCCGCCGATACCGCGGTGTACCTGGCCTCGGATGCAGCCGGTTTCATCACCGGTGCCAACGTCGACGTCAACGGCGGCACCTACTTCTCCTGATTGACCCGCTGACCGCCTGGGAGGGCCGCCATGCTGCGCTGGATCACTGCATTCTCTCTTGCACTTGCCACCAGCGCCGCGGCGCTGCCCGCCCAGGCCCAGGTCTGGGTGCCGGCCTGGACCGCCTCGCCGGCACCGGATCGTCTTGATGGCACCCCCGAGGCCCCGGTGCAGTTCGCCAACCAGACCGTGCGCCAGGACATGCGCCTGGCCAGTTCGGCCCGCGCCCTGCGCTTCCGCATCAGCAATGAACTCGGCCAGGCCCCGCTGCATATCGGCGGGGCCTCGGCCCACCTCACCGGCACCGCCACCGCGGCCAAGCCGGTCACCTTCAATGGTCGCGGCGAGATCGTGGTGCCGGTCGGCGCCGCGCTGCTCAGCGATCCGGTCGCGATCACCGCGCCGGCGCTGGCCGACGTCTCGCTCACCGTGTATTTCCCCGATGCCACCCGCCCGGCCGTGCGCCGCACCGCGCTGCGCATCGCCGATGGCCGCGCAGCCACCGTCGGCGACGCGGTCAAGCTCGCCTACCGCCAGAACGTGGTCTCCGCCGTGCTCGCCGAACGCGCCAGCAAGCCGGTGGTGGTGGTCGCCCTGGGCGACTCGATCACCGAAGGCGCCACTGCCACCCGCGGCAGCAATGGCGACTGGCCGGCGCTGCTGTCCGCCCGTCTGCAGCAGGCGTGCCCGGACCAGGTGGTGGTGGTCAACGCCGGCATCAGCGGCAACAAGGTGATGGATCACGGCCGCAGCCACAGCGCGCTGGCGCGGCTGGACCGCGATGTGATCGCGCTGCCGAACGTGGACCGCGTGATCCTGTTCGAAGGCATCAATGACATCCGCCATGATGGCGGCGCCCCGCCCGTCGCCGGCCGCAATGCCGAGGACATGGTGCTGGGTTACCGGCAGATCGCCGAACGCCTGCACAGCCACGGCATCCGCCCGATTGCCGCCACGATCACGCCCTTCGGTGGTTCGGACCGCTACGAGCCCATCGCGGCCGCCACCCGCACCACGCTCAACACCTGGATGCGCGGCGGCCGCAGCGGCTTCGATGGCCTGATCGACTTCGACCAGATCCTGCGCGATCCGTCCCACCCGGAGAACCTGCCCGAGGCGATCACCCGCGACCACCTGCATCCCAACGACGAGGGCTACCGGCGCATGGCCGCGGGCATCGATCTGGCGCTGCTCGGGTGCCCGGCGCGATGAGTGCCCAGACCTTCCAGGTTGCGGCCGAGAACGGCCAGCGCTGGGACGCACTGGCGCTGGGGGAGGTGATGCTGCGCTTGGATCCCGGCGAAGGCCGGATCCGCAGCGCGCGCCAGTTCACCGTGTGGGAAGGCGGTGGCGAATACAACGTCGCCCGCGGCCTGTGCAGCACCTTCGCCCATCGCACCGGGGTGCTCACTGCCCTGCCGCGCAACGAGCTGGGGCTGCTTGCCCAGCAGCTGATCCAGGGCGGCGGGGTGGATGCCAGCCAGATCGTGTGGCGCGACTACGATGGCATCGGCCGCAACACCCGGATGGGCCTGAACTTCACCGAGCGCGGCTTCGGGGTGCGTGCGCCGCTGGGTATTTCCGACCGCGCGTACTCGGCGGCCTCGCAGCTGCAGCCGGAGGCGTTCGACTGGGAGGCGCTGTTCGGGCAGCATGGCGTGCGCTGGCTGCACACCGGCGGGATCTTCGCCGCGCTGTCCGAGCACAGCGCGCAGACCGCGATCACCGCGGTGCGGGCCGCGCGCCGGCACGGCGTGGCGGTGTCCTACGATCTCAACTACCGCGCCAGCCTCTGGAACAGCCACCCCGACCCGGATGCCGCGCGCCACGCCAACTGCGCCATCGCGGCCGAGTGCGACCTGTTGATCGGCGATGAGTATTCGTTCGCGGCGTGCCTGGGCATGGACCTGAGCGATCTCGGTTGCCGCCAAACGCCGATGGATGTCGGTCCGGCGGAGGCGGCCGCCGTGCGCGCGATGGCGCAGTTCCCGGCGTTGCAGGCGGTGGCGTTCACGCTGCGCGACGCCGCCAACGCCGCCCGCCACGGCTGGGCCGGTGCGCTGCGCACGCGGTCGCAGCTGTATGTCTCCGACGCACGCGAAGTGGATCTGCTCGACCGTGTCGGCGGCGGCGATGCCTTCGTGGCCGGCGTGGTGCATGCGCTGCTCAGCGGCAAGGGCGAGCAGGCGGCCGTGGATCTGGGCGCGGCACATGGCGCGCTGGCGATGTCCACGCCGGGTGACTACGCCATCACCAGCCTGGCCGAAGTAGAGGCCGTGGCGCGGGGAGATGGCGCCGCCGCACGACGCTGAGCGCCCTGCGCGCGGGGACTCAGTGGGCGATCGAGAGGTGTTCCAGGGCCTTGCGCGTAGAGAGCGTCAGCGGCGCGGGCAGTGCATCCGCGGTGAACCAACCCAGCCCGAGCAGTGCCTCGGGCTCCTGCACGGAGGCGATCGTGGTGTCCTGCGCGCGCACCAGATACACCGGGGCGACCCAGTGCTGGGCAAGCGCCGGCTCGAAATGATCGACCACGCACAACAGACGCTCCACGGTCACCTGAAGCGCGGTCTCCTCCTCTACCTCGCGGATCACCGCGTGTTCGACGGTTTCCATCCAATCGACCTTGCCACCGGGCAACCCCCAATGCCCCTGCTCGGGCGGGCGCCCACGCTGGACCAGCAGGATCGCGCCATCGGCACGCTGGATGACGGCACCACAGCCGAGGCGAGGCTGCTGCAGATCGGTGGATGGGGACATCGGGCATCTCCATGAAAGTGACTCATTATCCCTCGGGCCCCATGCCTGGATCGCGCCCACGGAAAAGGCCCGGCAATGCCGGGCCTTTTCTGCCACGCCGATCAGGCGCGTGGCGATGCGGTCACGCTGGAATTACCAGCTGAAGCGCGGGCCGACCGACCATTCCTTGTCACCGTGGCGATCCATCTTGATGTCGCCGTTGATGCCCCAGTTCTGGTTCAACTTCACCTGGCCACCCAGGCGGCCGTAGAACTGGCCATCCGGATTGACGCCGTGCTTCTTGCTGTAATCCTCGTAGCCGGCCATGGCATAGACTTCGGCGTGCTGGCCGAACGCGGTACGGATACCGGCTTCAGCGCTGTAGCCGTTGAAATCCAGGCCTTCCTTCGGGTCGAACTTGTTGTAGGCAACGCGGCCCACGAAGTCGGTGCTGTTGCCGATTTCCTGGTTGTAGCCGACACCGACGCGCCACTGGTCAACCTTGAAGTTGCCGATATCGGTCTTCTGCTGGTTGTACTCACCGAAGGCGTGGAAGTTCGGCAGGAAGGCATAGGAACCCTTCACGCCCCAACCATCGGCCTTGCCGCCATCTGCGTCGGTCTTGACGTAGTCGGCTTCAGCGTAGTTGTAGGACAGGCCTTCAGCCGCCGAAGCGGTGAACGGGAGGGCGGCAGCCAGGGCCAGAGCAATCAACGAGGTCTTCATGGGGGTACACCTTTTTATGTCTTGGACTACTTGCACCCGGCATGGAGGCCGGACTGCATCGGGAATGTAAATTCTCCGTTATTCGACACAACCCGCCCTGAAGTTGACCGCGTGCACAAAAGTGAATTTTGGGGCGGCGTTCAGACGCGCTCTGGCATACGCGCGTGGCGTTTTTCAGGCGAGGAAGGCGTGAATGCCCATACGGCGAGGGCCGTCACAGGGGCAACTGAAAAGGCGGGCGAAGGCCGCGCGCGCGAACCGCGCACGGAAAGGACTCTGGTCACGACGGTGCCCTTGCGGGGCGTCACGCGCTGGGGAAGCCGCTCTTGGGGAGTAATCGGCTAACGCGTCCATCCTCCTGAATGCACCGAGGTCCGTGCCGCGAGGCATTGGACCGCAGGGCGCCGTGGGGCGTCCTGCCCGGCATCGCCATCATGTGCTGAATGCGTCAGCTGCAACATCAGGAAGTTCCTCACTCTGATTCAGAGTTTTCTGACCCCCGGCCCCTGATCAAAGGCGTTCACCCGCTGCGAAGGGCAACCGGCGCACTGTCGATTGCCCGCCCCCTGGTTCGTCGTATGTCTTGAAGACGCCCATTCCGGCGCGTCATCTGGAGCATTGCCATGGCTTACATCGATGGTTTCGTACTGGCTGTCCCGACCGCGAACAAAGACGCCTTCCTCACGCACGCCCGCATGGGCGATGCGATCTGCATCGAGCATGGTGCGCTGCGCGTGGTGGAGTGTTGGGGCGATGACGTCCCGCACGGCAAGCAGACCGACTTCCATCGCGCGGTGGAGGCCAAGGAGGATGAAACGGTGCTGTTCTCCTGGATCGAATGGCCGGACAAGGCCACGCGCGATGCCGGCATGCAGAAGATGATGGAAGACCCGCGGATGAACCCGGAGAACAACCCGATGCCGTTCGATGGCAAGCGGATGATCTACGGCGGCTTCGTGCCGGTGGTGGAACTCAAGGGCTGAGCGGTTCTGCCAGCGCTCAGCGCGGGTGGGCGGATTCGTCGTCGCTCTGGAATCCGCCGCCCGTGCCGCCACCGCCGCCCATTCCTCCACCACCACCGCCGGTTTTTCCACCGCCTTTTTCTGCCGCATCGCCCTTGCCCTTCGCACCGGCCGAGGGCCGTGCCGGGCCCTGCCGCGGGATGGTGACCGAGGCGGGAATCGGATCCAGGTCCAGCGCCTGGCGGATGAAGTCGCGCAGCGACACCACCAGCGCGGCCGTGGGCACGGCGCGGCCTTGGGCCATCTCGTTGGCCGCATGCGCAGCCAGGCGCACCTGCTCATCCGTGCCCAGCAGCACAATGTCCGACAGGGCTGCTTCCACCGCATCACGGATCCGGCGCGCACGCTCGCCACCGCTCTCCGCCTCCGTGGGCAGATGCAGCGCATCGCCTTCTTGGTTTCCGTCGGGCAGCGCGCGGAAATCACGGCGATGGCGTGGATCGACATCGAGCGTGCCGGTGAACGAGCCGCCGAGGACTTTGTACGCGGCGATCAGCGTGCGCAGACGCTCGTTGATCTGCCGGTTCTCGCGCTCGCGGCGCTGCTGCATGGTCTGCATGACCAGCAGCCGGATGCCGACGCCGATCAGGGTGATGACCGCCAGCCCGACCAGGGTGGAGAGCATGGCCTGCCAGGAGCTGAAGTCGAGTCCGCGCATTGCGTCTCCCCGTGAAGGTCTGCCGGTCAGGTTAGCAAGGGACGCAGGGAGGTGATGGTGATGACGGGGTCCGGGAGCCTGATCGCACAGTGACGCGATGCGCTCGACCGGGGATGCCGAATTGACCGGGGACGGGCAAAGGCCGTTCCCACCATGCCGCTCCCGCCCTCAGGCAGGAGCAGCACGTAACAACTGACTTACTTGCGGGCGCGCTTGGCCGGTGCCTTGCGTGCAACCGGCTTGGCGGCGGCACGCTTGACCGGGGCGGCCTTGCGGGCCGGAGCCTTCTTCGCCGGGGCCTTCTTGGCCACCGCCTTCTTGGCGGTAGCGACCTTCTTGCCGACGGTCTTCTTGGCGGCCGCGGTCTTCTTGGTCACGGCCTTCTTGGCGGTGGCGACCTTCTTGCCAACCGACTTGCGGGCGACGGCGGTCTTCTTGCCGGCCACCTTCTTGGCGGTCGCGGTCTTCTTGGTCACCGCCTTCTTGGCGGTGGCCGACTTCTTGGCCACAGCCTTCTTGGCCGTGGCGACCTTCTTGCCGACGGTCTTCTTGGCGACGGCGGTCTTCTTGCCGGCCACCTTCTTGGCCGCTGCGGTCTTCTTGGTCACGGCCTTCTTGGCGGTCGCCGACTTCCTGGCAACAGCGGTCTTGGCAGCGGCGACCTTCTTGCCGACGGTCTTCTTGGCGGCGGCGGTCTTCTTGGTCACGGCCTTCTTGGCGGTCGCGGTCTTCTTGGCGACAGCCTTCTTGGCGGTGGCGACCTTCTTGGTCACGGTCTTCTTGGCAGCAGCCGCCTTCTTGGTCACGGCCTTCTTGGCGGTCGTGGCCTTCTTGCCGGCAGCCTTGGTGGTCTTGGTCACGGCCTTTTCAGCGGCGGCCTTCTTCTTGGCGACCTGCTTCTTGATGGAGGTGGCTTCGGCCTTGGCGTTCTTCTTGGCCGCTTCCAGCTTCTGCTTGGCGGTGGCCAGGGTCTTGCCGACCGACTTGGCGGCCTTGTCAGCCTTCTTGGCGACGGTCTTTTCGACCTTGGTCACGGCCTTCTTGACCTTGGCAACCTGGGTGCTGGCAGCCTTGCGTGCGCGCTTGGCGGTCTTCTTCACCGAAGCCACTGCATCTTCCGCAACGTGTGCGATGGTCTCGCCCACATTGGTGGCGGTTTCTTTTGCATCTTCGACGGTCTGCGAGAGAACCGTGGTCACACCATTACCGTTGCTCATTGAGTGCCTCCTAAGGGGCCTGGTTAGTCAAATCGCTGGCGATGCTATACCGGCGCGGTCCATCGTGGAACGGTCTTGATGCGATGCTCGTGCCAAGCCGACAGTAGCACCCTCATCGGCGGCAGCAAGCAACGCACCGGTCACGTGCACGAAACCCCTTGAAAACAGCAGTGGCGTTCCAGCGCGTGGCACGCGCGATGTATCTCGATGCGCATGTCGGCTGCATGCAATGCGCTGACGATTGGTCGTCGCACTTGATCCATTCCCTGCCCTCGCACCCGGTATTTGCGCTGGTTTCATTGACGCGGATGCGCCTTGCCGGCGCACGACCAAGGTGCATCTGGACGACGCCGAACGCACCACACCGCCCTCTTTTGTGCCTCGCCACCGGCCCTATCGGCACCACCCTCCGCGCCCAGGCAGCGTCACCGGAAGGCTGACGACGTGGCGAATTTCATCCCGGGTTTAGCCGGTTGCGGACACACTCATTCAGGTTGAATTACCGTATACGTGTTTTCCCTGCCCCCGCCCCCTCCGACACGGAACCGCCGGACCATGCGACCGCTCCCGACCCTGCTCACGCTCGCCCTCGCCGCTGCCTTCGGCGGGTTCACCGCCACGGCCATCAACGCGCACCTGGACAACCGTGCCGAAGCGGCGCCGGCCGCGTACACGATTCCAACCACGGCAGCGCTGCCCGCAGCGGTCGCCGGCCAGGCGGTGCCCTCGCTGGCGCCGATGCTGGACCGTGTGATGCCGGCGGTGGTCAGCGTCAACACCAAGCAGGTGGTGCGCGTGCGCAACCCCTATTTCAACGACCCGTTCTTCCGCCGCCTGTTCCCGGAAGTGCCGCAGGAACGCATCAACGAATCGCTGGGCTCGGGGGTGATCATCGATGCCGCCGAGGGCCTGGTGCTGACCAACCATCACGTCATCGACAACGCCGACGACGTGCAGGTGACCTTGGCCGACGGGCGGACGGTCAAGGCCGAATTCATCGGCTCCGATGCCGATACCGATGTCGCGTTGATCCGCATTCCGACCGGCAACCTGACCGAGATCAAGCTCGGCGACAGCGCGCAGCTGCGCGTGGGCGACTTCGTGGTGGCGATCGGCAACCCGTTCGGTTTCAGCCAGACGGTCACCTCCGGCATCGTCTCGGCGGTGGGCCGCAGCGGCATCCGCGGGCTGGGCTACCAGAACTTCATCCAGACCGATGCCTCGATCAATCCGGGCAATTCCGGCGGCGCGCTGGTCAATCTGCAGGGTCAGCTGGTCGGCATCAATACCGCCAGTTTCAATCCGCAGGGCAGCATGGCCGGCAACATCGGCCTGGGCTTGGCGATCCCCTCCAACCTGGCGCGCGACGTGGTCGACCAGCTGGTCAAACACGGGGTGGTGGTGCGCGGCACGCTGGGCATCGAAAGCCAGAACCTGACCCAACAGATCGCGCAGGGTCTGGGCCTGACCGAGACACGCGGCGCGCTGGTCACCCGCGTGCTGGCCGGGTCCAGTGCTGCGGCCGCCGGGCTCAAGCCGGGCGATGTGGTGGTGTCGGCCAACGGCCAGCGCGTGGACAGCGCGCAGGCGCTGCACAACGTGGAAGGCCTGCAACCGGTCGGCAGTACGCTGACCCTGGACGTGCGCCGCGAAGGCAAGCCGCTGCAGATCAAGGCCACGCTGAAGGAACAGGCGCGCGCGGTCACCGGCGAGTCGCTGGACCCGCGCCTGGGCGGGGCCACCTTCGTCGACCTGCCCGAGTCGCTGCGCCAGGCTGGCGTCAGCGGCGTACTGGTCAGTGAGGTCAAACGCGGCAGCCGCGCGGCAGCCTCCGGGCTTGCGCAGGGTGACGTGATCACCGCGGCAACGGCAGGTGAGTTTGCCGACCTCGCCAGCTGGCGCGCCAACTTCCAGCAGCGCCCGGCGCAGCTGGTGCTCAGGATCATCCGTGGAAATGGCGGTGGCCAGCTGGTGATGCGCTGAACGCGGCGTCAGCCGTAACGTCGCTTACACCCGGCCGATGCTATTACCTTGTGTTCGTTGCCGTCGGATCGTCCGCGGTCACCTTCCCCATCGCACAGCAGGAGATACACGATGAGCCCCACCAATACCGAGAACCTGAAGGAACACCTGGGCGAAGCCGGCTCGCACCTGAAGTCGGCCGCCACCGCCGCAGGCGGTGCCATCAAGGGCGCCACCGGTGCTGCCGGTGACGAGCTGCGCCTCGGCAAGGCCAACGTCAAGGCCGAGCTGTCCGATACCGCACTGTCCGGCCTGGCCGCTGCCGAGTTCGGTGGTGCCGCCGCCAAGGAACAGGTTGATGCACTGATGGACAAGGGCAAGGACCTGGTCGACAGCGCCGCCGAACTGATCCGTGAGCGTCCGCTGGCCTCCTTCGGCGTGGCCTTCGCGGCTGGCTGGATCATCGCCAAGCTGGCCCGCAGCGGCGGCGACAAGTAAGCAGCGGCGTGAGCGATCAAGCCCAGTCGACCGCCCCCGGTGGCGCGGATACCCCGCCACCGGACAGCGGTGAAAAAGCACCCCGCCTGGACGAGAGCATCCGCCAGGTCGGTGAGGCCGGCCGTGAGACGGTCGATTCGGCCAAGCACACGCTGCGCTCCCTGCGACGGTTGGCCTCGGCCGACTTCGCACTGGCGCGCAGTGCGTTCGGCCGGGCGCTGGCCTGGGCAGGCGTAGCGATCGTGTTCGGCGCCTCGGCCTGGTTGTTGCTGGCCGGTACGCTGATCGCCCTGATGCAGCGTTGGGGCCTGTCATGGTTCCATTCGCTGCTGATCACCTCGATCATCAGCCTGCTGGTCACCGGTTACGCCATGTGGCGGGTCTCGTTCTTCTTCCGCCATACCGGCATGCATGCCACCCGCCGCCAGTTGTCGCGGTTGGGCCTGTATGACGAACCCAGTGAAGAAGATCCTGATGCCGACGTGGATACCACGGGGGTGAAGCGATGAACTTCGAAGCCTTGCGGCAACGCGTCCAGCGCGCCGAGCTGGTGGTGGCGGTGCGGGTGGAAAAAACCCGCAGCAGCTGGTCCACCCTCAGCACCGTCTGGCGTACCGGATGGACACCGCTGCGCATCATCACCGTGGGTCTGGCCGGCGGCTTCCTGGCCGGCAAACTGGAACCGACCGGCCTCGGCGCGAAAGTGCAGGGCGCACGGTGGTTGCAGATGATCGGCTCGGTCTCCAATCTCGTCGCCAGCACCCAGGCGGCGTTTGCCTCGATGCAGGCCAGCGAAGCGGCTGACACCGCCGAGCAGGCGGCGGACAAGGTGGATGACGCCGTCGATCAGGCGCCGCGTCAGGCGGCTCCGGCTCCGGCTCCCGCAGCAGCAGCAGCGCCACGGCTCAACCCGGAACGGCGTGCCGATCCGGCCTCGCCGCATCAGCCGCAGCCAGCCGAGGCGGCCACGGATATCTCCGAACGCTGATCGCAGTTGTGCTCGGCCGTCTCTTCCGAAGGCCCTGCGGCGTCGCCGCGGGGCCTTTCTTCATCTGCACGTCCCCCACACGCCACGCGCACCCGGCTTGCCCAATAATGACGCTCCTTTCCCGTGTGCGACCCGCATGAGCGTTCCGGTGTCCCCTTCCGCTGAAGCCGCTGTCGCACCTTCCCCGCCGCGTCCACGCGCGCCAATGTCGCTGGTCATCGTGGCCACCCTGGCGGTGGCCTTTACTCTGTGGGCGGCACAGGACGTGGTGCTGCCGATCCTGCTGGCGATGTTCTTCGCGCTGGTCGGCAACCCGATCCTGCGGATGCTGCAGAAGATCTGGATTCCCCGCTTCCTTGGCGCGGTGCTGGTGCTCGGCGTTGGCTTGAGTGGTGCCGCCGCACTGGGTGTGCAGCTGGTCGGCCCGGCAATGGAGTGGGCGCAGGAGGCACCGCAGCAGCTGCGCAAGGTCGCCCGCCAGGTGCAGAACCTGACCAAGCCGGTGCAGCAGGCCAACCAGGCCGCCGAGAACTTCGCGCGGGTGGCGGGGGGCGAAGGCAGCCGCCGCGTGCAGATCGTGCGCACCCAGCTCGATGATCCCTACAAGGTACTGACCCGGGCGCCCCGGTTGGCCGCCTCGGTGCTGGCCGTGGTGCTGTTGACCCTGTTCTTCATGATCTACGGGCAGAGCCTGCAGAAGCACGCCATCGCGCTGTTCCCCAGCCGCCAGCAGCAACGGTTCACCACCGACATCCTGCGTTCGATCGAACGTGAAGTGTCACGCTATGTCCTGACCATCACGGTGATCAACACGCTGGTCGGTCTGGTGTTCTCCGGCATCCTGCTGCTGCTCGGCATCTCGCTGCAGGAGGCACTGCTGTGGGGCACCGTGGCCGCGCTGCTGAACTTTGCGCCCTATGTGGGTCCGCTGATCGGCGTAGCCCTGATGCTGCTGATGGGCTTCGTGGAATTCAGTGATCCCTTCAAGGCGTTGCTGCCGGCGGCCTGCTACCTGGCGCTGCATACCATCGAGGGCCAGGTGGTGACACCGATCGTGCTGGGCCGGCAGATGGCGATCTCGCCGCTGATCCTGATCCTGGCGCTGATGGTGTTCGGCTGGCTGTGGGGCATGATCGGCCTGCTGCTGGCGGTGCCGCTGCTGGTCTGCATCAAGCTGGTGCTGGCGCGGCTGGATGGCACCCAGGGCTGGGCCAAGCTGCTGGAATAAGCGGTTCAGGGCAAGGATACGGCTGGCCGCGCGATCCCGGGTGCTGCCAGAATACCGGCACCTTTTCGGATGGATCCCGGCCCTGATGTCTTCCTTCGCTACCCGTTGCCTGGCCCTCGCCGGCCTTGTCACCCTCGCCGCCCCGACGTTGGCCGCACCCCCGCCCAGCGCCGAGGTGGCCAGCCGCCAGCTGATCGAGGCGGTCACCTGCAAGCGTCACCTGACGCCTGTGCAGTTCGCCGCGCTGGCGAAGGTGCTCAAGCCGACCGAACTGCAGGCGTACGGCGAACTGTCCGATGGCGAGTATGCGCTGACCGCGCCGCTGCTCGTGCTGGGCCAGCCAGTGAATCGCCTGCACCTGTACGACGGTGCCAACGGCGAGGACAGCATCGACAGCTATACCGCCTACTTCAGCACAGCCGGTATCGAACAGATCGCAGCGCTGGCGAAGATTCCGCGCAACGAAGCTGGCGACTACACCCTGGAAGTGGGCCGCCACGACCTGAGCGTGCGGCAGGACGAGGGCCAGGCATCCATCGCCTGCTCCTACGACCTGCGCTGAAGCACCTCACCTCGGCGCCTGCGCGCGCCATGAAAGCCCGCGCGCGCAGGCGTAGAATGGCGGGGTGAATTTCCCCGTCCAAGCCATCACCCTCGACCTCGACGACACCTTGTGGCCGTTCGCCCCCATCGGCGCCCGCATCGACCAGGTGTTGTACGAGTGGATGCTCCAGCACAGCCCCGCCACTGCCGCGATGTACCCGGTGGCGGCGATGCGCGAACTGCGCGAGCGCTCCTTCCATGACAACCCGCACCTGCACTACGACCTGAGCGCGCTGCGCCGGTTGACGCTGAGCGAGGCGCTGGAGAAAAGCGGCGCCGATCCGGCGCTGCTGGAGCCGGCCTACGAGGCGTTCTACGCCGCGCGCAACCAGGTGGAGTTCTACCCGGATGCGATGGAGGCGCTGGCCCGGATCGCCGCACGCGTGCCGGTCGCCGCCCTCAGCAACGGCAATGCCGACCTGCAGCGGATCGGCGTGTCACACCACTTCTCCTTCCAGCTCGGCTCACGCGAGCACGGTGCGGCCAAGCCGGCTGCCAGCATCTTCCATGCCGCCTGCGACCGCCTCGGCGTCGCGCCTGCCCAGGTCCTGCACGTCGGCGACCACGCCGAGATGGACGTGGTCGGTGCGATGCAGGCCGGCCTGCGCGGCTGCTGGATCAACCGCGAAGAACACACCTGGACCCACCCTTCACTGCAGCCCGATCTGCAGTTCGACACCCTGACCGGGCTGGCCGACTGGCTGGATGCGAACGCATCCGCCCAGCACGCGTAAGCCGCCGCCCAAGGAGCATTCCAGTCCCATGTCCCAGATCAACGGTTTCACTTCCGAGACGCGCAACGCCCTGCCGCTGCACGTGATGACCCGCGAGCAGTACGCCGGCTGGCGTGCGCAGCAGTCCGACGCGCTCGGCGCGTGGCTGGATGCGCAGCGGTTCAACGGCAGCGGTGGCAGCGTGGTGCTGCTGCCGGGCGAGCACGGCCTGGCCGGCGCCATCGTCGGCGTGGGTGACCCGGGGGATGTCTACAGCTACGCGCATGCGCCGTTCGCGCTGCCGGAAGGCACCGTCTGGACGCTGGCGGATGCGCTGGCGCCGGAGATCGAAACCCTGCTGCAGCTTGGCTGGGGCCTGGGCAGCTACCGCTTCGCGCGGTATCGCAAACCGAACCGCGCGCCGGCGCAGCTGGCCGCCACGCCCTCGGCTGAGGTGCGCGACGTGATCGCCGCCAGCCTGCGCGTGCGCGACTGGGTCAACACCCCGACCGAAGACATGGGGCCGCAGCAGCTCGAAGACGCCGCGCGCGAACTGGCCACCGCGCATGGCGCGCAGATCGAGGTGATCACCGGCGATGCGCTGCTGGAGCAGAACTTCCCGTCCATCCACGCCGTGGGCCGCGCCTCGCATCGCGCGCCGCGCCTGATCGTGCTGCGCTGGGGCAACCCCGGCCAGCCGCATGTGGCGCTGGTCGGCAAGGGCGTTTGCTTCGATACCGGCGGGCTGGACATCAAGCCGGGCGACGGCATGCGCAACATGAAGAAGGACATGGGCGGCGCCGCGCATGCGCTCGGCCTGGCTGGTCTGATCATGGCCCAGCAGTTGCCGGTGCAGCTCACCCTGCTGATCCCGGCGGTGGAAAACGCGATCGGTCCGGATGCGTTCCGCCCGGGCGAAGTGATCGCCACCCGCAAGGGCCTGAGCATCGAGATCGACAACACCGACGCCGAAGGGCGCGTGATCCTCGCCGATGCACTGACCTATGCCAGCGAGCAACAGCCGGAGATCGTGCTCGATTTCGCCACCCTGACCGGCGCGGCCCGCATCGCGCTCGGCCCGGACCTGCCGGCGCTCTTCAGCAACGACGACACCCTGGCCCAGCAGTGGCTGCAGGCCGGTGAATCGGTGCGCGATCCGGTCTGGCGCATGCCGCTGTGGCGCCCGTACCTGCGCTACCTGCACAGCAACATCGCGGATCTGGCCAACGCCGGTTCGCGCATGGCCGGCTCGGTCACCGCCGCGCTGTACCTGGAGCGCTTCATCGCGGAAGGCCAGACCTGGGCGCACCTGGATGTGTACGCCTGGAACGACGGCGAGCGCCCGGGCCGCCCGGCCGGTGGCGAAGCGCTGGCGCTGCGTTCGGCGTGGGCGATGCTGAAGACGCGTTACGCCTGAGGCACGGCCGGGTACTGCCCGGCACGCGCTGAACCACACGATCCCCGCCCCGGCGGGGATCGTCGTTTTTGAAGAGTTGTCGAAAATGTGAATATCGGCTTGCGCCGTGTTCTGCGACGATGCCCGCTGTCGCCCACCCACACGCATCGTGAAGGCAGGAATCCGGACATGTCGCTCTTCGGCTACACCCGCGCTGGTCGCGAACCGGGCGGCCCACGCCCTCCCTCACCGTTGCTGTGGATCGCGCTGATCGCCCTGATCGCCGGCGGCCTGGTGTTGGCCTTTGCCTGGCTGGCCGGCTGGATCGGCCGCGACCGCGTCACCGCGCAGACCTTCACCGATGCCATCGAGGCGACGGGGCCTCCGCAGCCCGGCTTCCGCCGTGCGCATACCAAGGGTGTCTGCGTCAGCGGTGTGTTCCAGGGCACGCCGGAAGGCGCGGCGCTGAGTTCGGCACGCGTGTTCCGGCAGCGCCAGGTACCGGTACTGGGCCGCCTCTCGATCGGCGGCGGTGACCCGCATGGCGCCGACAACAAGGCCCGCGTGCGCAGCATGGCGCTGCAGCTGGTCAGCGACGATGGCCAGGAATGGCGCATGGCGATGAACAGCTTCCCGTTCTTCGCGGTGCCCACCGCCGAGGCCTTCCTGGAACAGACCCGCGCCGGTATGCCGGACCCGGCCACCGGCAAACCGGACCCGGCGAAGATGGCCGCCGTGCTGGAAAAGTACCCCTCCGCGCGGGCCTTCCAGCAGTGGGCCAAGACCGCCCCATGGTCGAACAGCTGGGCCAACACCGCCTACAACGGCGTCAACAGCTTCCGCTTCACCGCCGCCGATGGCAGCCACCGCTTCGTGCGCTGGAGCATGCGCCCGCAGGCGCCCTTCGAAGACATGACGCCGGAACAGCGCGCGCAGTCCGACGATGATTTCCTCAGTGAGGAGTTCGCGCAGCGGCTGGCACAGGGCCCGGTGCGCTGGGACATGTGGGTGACGATCGCCAATGACGGCGACCCGGTCAATGATCCCTCGCAGGTGTGGCCGGAAGACCGCCGCCAGGTGAAGGCCGGCACGCTGACCCTGAGCAGCATGCAGCCGCAGGCCACCGGCGCCTGCCGCGACCTCAACTACGATCCGCTGATCCTGCCCAGCGGCGTGGCCGGCACGGATGACCCGATCCTGGCCGCACGCTCGGCGGTGTATTCGCAATCGTTCAATCGCCGCGAGCGCGAAATCGCCAGCGGCAAAGCGCCCGCTGCCACGGGCAAGGAAGGTGCGCGATGAACCGTGATGCCGGCCATTTCAATCTCCTCGCACGCGTCCTGCACTGGCTGATGGCGGCGATGATCCTGGCCATGCTGTTCGTCGGCGTGACCATGGTCGCTTCACTGCACTGGCGGCCGATGCTGATCGATCTGCATCGGCCACTCGGCATCGCGATCCTGCTGCTGGTGCTGGTGCGCCTGTACAACCGCCTGCGGCATCGCCCGCCGCCGCTGCCGGCCGACCTGCCCGCTTGGCAGGCTGCGGCCGCGCATGCCTCGCACTGGGTGCTGTACGGGCTGATGCTGGCCATGCCGCTGGTCGGTTGGGGCATGCTCTCTGCCGGCGGCTACCCGATCGTGATGGACGGCGGCGTACACCTGCCCGCGATCCTGCCGCACAACCCGGCGCTGTATGCCGCCCTGCGCAACGCGCACAGCCTGTTGGCCTATGTGCTGTTCGCCACCGTGGTGATGCACCTGTCGGCGGCGCTGTTCCACCTGTGGGTGCGCCGCGATGGCGTGTTCCAGGCGATGGCGAAGGGGCCGGAGAAAGAGCGCAACGACGATGCCGGATGAATCACGCTGCCTGGCATCCTGGTAGCCACCGACCGCGTTACAACCAGCCCTTCTGCCGCGCCAGCCGATACGCCTCGATGCGGTTGGCCACGCCGAGCTTGCCGATGCATTCGGACAGGTAGTTGCGCACCGTACCGTGCGACAGCCCCAACTGCGTGGCGATCTCGCTGGCAGAGCGGCCGTCGCCTGACAGACGCAGCACCTGACGCTCGCGGTCGTTGAGCGGATCGGCCTGCGACCACGCATCCAGCGCCAGCTGCGGATCAATCGCGCGGCCGCCGTGCTGTACCTGGCGCAGCGCATCGGCCAGGCGTTCGGCCGGGGCGTCTTTGAGCAGGTAGCCGCAGACGCCGGCATCCAGCGCGCGGCGCAGGAAACCCGAGCGCGCGAAGGTGGTGACGATCACCACCTTGATCGGCAGCCCCTGGCGGGCGATCCGCTGCGCCAGTTCCAGCCCGGACAGGCCGGGCATTTCGATATCGGTCACCAGGATGTGCGGCTGCAGCTGCTGCAGCATCCGCCACGCAGCCTCGCCATCGGCCGCACTGCCCAGCACCTCGATGTCTGGTTCCAGCCCGAGCAGTGCTGACAAGGCGCCACGCACCATCGCCTGGTCTTCGGCGAGCACGATGCGGATCATGGCGCGCCCCCGGCAGGCAGCGACGGCGCTGTGGGCACCTCCACCGGCGCCACCACGGTGGTGGTCGCGGCCGGCAAGGTGACCCGCACCGTCACGCTCGTACCCTCCCCTTTTGCCGACTGCAGCGCCAGGGTGCCACGCAGTGCAGCGACGCGTTCGCGCATCCCGGTCAGGCCGTTGCCATCAACATGGGCACCGCCGCGTCCATCATCGCGGATCTGCATCATCAGACTGCGTCCGTCCTGTTCGAAGGTGATCCACGCCTGCCGCGCCTGTGCATGGCGGGCGATATTGGTCACCGCCTCGCGCAGCACCAGCGACAGCGCACGCTCGGTATCGACCGGCATCGGCGGCGGCGGCGCGTAGTGCAGATGCACATGCTGGTACTCCAGCAGCAACCGGGCCGAAGCCAGTTCGGCCGCCAGATCGCTGGCGCGGATACCGGTCACCGCACTGCGCACTTCGGCCAGCGCCTGCCGCGCGATCGTTTCAGCCTCGTCCACTTCGCGGCGCGAGCCGGCTGGATCGCGGTCGGCCAGCTTGCGCGAGAGCTCCAGCTTCAAGGTGATCAAGGACAGCGTATGCCCCAGCAGATCGTGCAGATCGCGGCCGATGCGCTCGCGTTCGGCCGTCGCCGCCAGCCGACGCACTTCATCCTGGGACAGCTGCAGCGCTGCATCGTGTTCATGGCTCGCGGTTTCGAAATTGACCACCAGGCTGATGATCATCGCCATGCTCGGGATCCAGATCAGTGCCTGCCACGGATAGTGGGCGAACAGACCCACCACCACGAACAACGCGTTCAAGCCCACCAGCTGCAGCAGATAGCGCCCGTAGCCACTGCGGCGCGAGACGCGCAGGGTGACACAGCCGAAAATGAAGTAGCTCACCGCCGAGGGGTACCACGCCAGCGGCACCAGCCCCAGCACCACCATCGACAGCGCATAGCGCGGTGCGTGGCAACGCGGTGCGAGCAGCACACCGGCGTACAGGACCAGGAACACCGGGTAGGTCAGCAAGGTCAGCGCCGCCCAGCGCCACGTGTAACCACCGCCGAACAATGGCGTCAGGAACACCCACAGCGTCCACAGCAGGTGGATCGCGTCCACCCAAGGCGATCTGCCGCGCCGCAGGTTCTCGGCCACGGCCGAATCCGGCGCAGGGCGCAACAGGGAGGCGAGCCGACTGGAGGACACGGACGATTCCAAGGCAGAACGAACAGGCGCGATCATGCCACTTCAGCCGATCCGCCGCAGGCGGCGCCGTGCCAGCCCAAGCGCCATGACGGTAATGCAGAGCAGCACGGCCACATGCACCCAGGCACTGCCCTGCGCCGGCTGACCGACCGCCGGCAACGCCAGCTGGGCCAGATGCCAGGTCGGCCACAGCGGCGCCATGGCGCTGAACAGCGGTGGCAACATCGACAGCGGCAGCCACAGCCCGGACAACAACGCCAACGGCAGATAGACCAGGTTGACCACCGCTGGCGCCGCGTTGGCGCTGACATGGCTGCCGATCAACAGGCCGATCGCGCCCAGCGGCAGCGCCGCGAACGCCGCCACCGCCAGTAGATGAAGTGCAGCGCTCGGAGTGACGGCCACACCCGCGCCAGTCGCCACCGCGATCAGCAGCATCGCCACCAGCACCGCGAACAGGACGGCCATCAACAGGCGCGCGAGCAAGGGAGCCATCGGCGGCATGGGCAACGCGCGCTTGAGCGTGAGCAGGCCGCCCTCGCGATCCAGCGCCAACTGCACGCCGAAGCCGAACAGCGCTGGCGCCATCGCACCGAACACGCAGTAGGTGGCGAGCAGATAGATCGAGGCCTGGCCACGGCCGAGCAGCACACCGAACAGGGAATAGAACAACACCGGGAACAGCAGCGACGGCAGCACGAAACCCGGGTAGCGCCAGGCACGGCGTAGCTCGCACGCGATCTCGGCGCGGTAGATCGGCCAGGCGGGCGCGCGGGCGGGCGGGGCGGGCGTGGCGGATACGGTTTCAGTCACGGTATTCATGCGGCCTCCCGGGTCAGTTCAACGAAGGCGTCGGCCAGGCCGCCGCCATGCACTTCCAGTTCCTGCAGCTGCGGATCTTCGGCCAGCAGGCGCGCGACCACCGGCTCGGCCGGTTCGGCCAGCAGCTGCAGGCGCAGTCCATCGCGGACCACCTCGCGCACGCCCGGCCAGGTCTTCAGCGTCTCCACATCCAGTGCACTGCGGCAGCGGATGCGGCGCGGTGCCAACTGCTGGCGGAACTGCGCCAGTGGACCATCGGCCACCACGCGGCCCTGTTCGATGACCACCACGCGCTGGGCCAGCGCTTCGGCTTCTTCCAGGTAATGCGTGGTCAGCAGCACACCGCAACCCTCGGCCGCCAGCTGCCGGATCGCCTGCCAGAGCTGCTGCCGTGCCTGGATGTCCAGGCCGGTGGTCGGCTCATCGAGGAACAGCAACTGCGGCCGCCCGCAGACCGCGATGGCGAACTGCACGCGGCGCTGCTGGCCGCCGGACAGCTGGCCATAGCGGCGACGCGCCAGATCGGTCAGGCCGGCCAGGGCAAGACAGTCCTCGAGCGAGCGCGGATCGACATAGCAGGTGCGCGCCAGATCGATCAGCTCCCGTACCTGCAGCACCGGTGGCAACGCGGTGGCCTGCAGCATCACCCCGATACCGCCGCGACGGTTGCGGTCCTGCGGGTCGCCGCCAAGCAGTTCGACCCGGCCCGCATCGGCCCGGCGCAGGCCCAGCAGCAGCGAAATGGCCGTGCTCTTGCCGGCACCATTACGGCCGAGCAGGGCCAGCACTTCACCGCGGTGCAGCGAGAAACTCACGCCCTGCAGGGCGGCAACATCACCGTAGTGGACCTGGACGTTGTGCAGACTGGCCAGGGGCGAGGCGGTGGGTTCGGTCATGACGGATTCCCGGAGAGGACAGCCACAGCTTCTGCCGCTGGCCGCGGCCGCCCCAGTGGCCGTCGTCAGCCCATGCAGGTGACAGCTGTCACTGCCGCAGCGCCACGCTGCCGGGCATGCTGTGGGCCACCCCGGCACCGTGCCGGTTTGCCCCCCGGCCGCCGATGCGGTCACACTCGGCCCGATTCCCCGTCCAGACTCACGATGAACGCATCCGCTGAACTGCTCAAGGAACTCCGCATCGACCGCAAGGCCGGTTCGCCGCCCCCGTCGCCCTCGCGACGTGGCCGCTGGATCGTGCTGGCGATCGTCCTTCTCATTGTGTTGGCCGGCCTGGCCTGGTTCGTGCTCGGCCGCGAGCGCCCGATCGCCGTGACCACCGCGCCCGTGGTGGCGATCCAGCAGGGCGGCGCCAGCAGCTCGGTGCTCGACGCCAGCGGCTACGTGGTCGCCCGGCGCATGGCCACCGTCTCGGCCAAGATCACCGGCAAGGTCCGGGAGGTGATGATCGAGGAAGGCATGCGCGTGGAAGAGGGCCAGGTGATGGCCACACTCGACCCGATCGACGCCAACGCCCAGCGCAGCCTCTCCGCCTCGCAGCTCGAGGCCGCGCGCAGCCAGCTGGCCGGTCTGCAGGCACAGGTGGCCCAGGCCGATGCCGAAGCCGGTCGCCTGCAGGCACTGGTCGGCCAGCAGCTGGTCTCGCGCTCGCAGTACGACCTGGCCATCGCACAGCGCGACAACCTCCGCGCCCAGCTCAGAACCGCCCAACGCAACACCACCGTGGCCAGCGATTCGCTGGCGATCGCCGACCTCGGCGTGGACAACAACATCGTGCGCGCGCCGTTCTCCGGCGTGGTCACCGCCAAGGCCGCGCAGCCGGGCGAAATCGTCTCCCCGCTGTCGGCGGGCGGCGGTTTCACCCGGACCGGCATCGGCACCATCGTGGACATGGATTCGCTGGAGATCGAAGTCGAGGTCGGCGAATCCTTCATCGGCCGCGTGCAGCCGAAGATGCCGGTCGAAGCCACCCTCAATGCCTACCCGGACTGGAAGATTCCGGCCGAAGTGATCGCGATCATCCCCACCGCCGACCGCGGCAAGGCCACCGTGAAAGTGCGCGTGGCACTGAAGATCAAGGACCCGCGCATCGTTCCCGAGATGGGCGTGCGGGTCAGCTTCCTGGAAAGTGCCCCGCCTGCCGAAGCCGCCAAACCGCAGGGCGTACGCGTACCGGCGTCGGCGATCGTGGAGCGCGGGCAGAAGACCGTCGCCTTCGTGGTCAAGGACGATGCGCGGGTGGAACAGCGCGCGATCACCGTGGGCACCACGCTCAACAACGACCGCCAGGTCACCCAAGGCCTGAGCGCCGGCGAGGTCGTGGTGACCACACCACCGGCCGAGCTGCGCGACGGCAACAAGGTCACCGAAACCCCCTGACCGGCCACCGGCTGCGTCACGCGAGCCGCTCTCACGCTCGCGGCAAGTGCGATTCCCTCGTGCCGTCACGGCGCGCACGGTGGCGGCTGCCCGTCACTGCGGAACCCGGCGGCCTTCGCCCGGGCGCGCCGTACGCCCTTTCTTCCCGATCCACGGAGAACCACCCATGTCCACCCTGGTTTCGCTCCGCAACATCACCAAGACCTACCAGCGCGGCCCCGAGAAAGTGCAGGTGCTTCACGGCATCGACCTGGACATCCAGGCCGGCGATTTCGTCGCGTTGATGGGTCCGTCCGGCTCGGGCAAGACGACCCTGCTGAATCTGATCGGCGGGTTGGATACGCCCACCGCCGGCGAGATCGAGATCGAAGGCGAGCGCATCGATCGCATGAGCGGCGGCCAGCTCTCGACCTGGCGCAGCCACCACGTCGGCTTCGTGTTCCAGTTCTACAACCTGATGCCGATGCTGACCGCCCAGAAGAACGTGGAGCTGCCGCTGCTGCTCACCCACCTGGGCGCAGCGCAGCGCAAGCGCAACGCGGAGATCGCACTGACCCTGGTCGGCCTGGCCGACCGCCGCAGCCACCGCCCGAATGAACTCTCCGGTGGCCAGCAGCAGCGCGTGGCGATCGCCCGTGCGATCGTCTCCGACCCGACCTTCCTGATCTGCGATGAGCCGACCGGCGATCTGGACCGCCAATCCGCCGAGGAGATCCTGGGGCTGCTGCAGCAGCTCAACCGCGAACACGGCAAGACCATCATCATGGTCACCCATGATCCCAAGGCCGCCGAGTACGCCACGCACACGGTGCACCTGGACAAGGGCGAACTGGCCGACGCGCCAGCGGCCCACTGACGGAGGATGCGGCGATGAAATACTTCTCGCTGGTCTGGGCACAGCTGTTCCGCAGCAAGACCCGCACCCTGCTGACGTTGTTGTCGGTGGTGGCGGCCTTCCTGCTGTTCGGCATGCTCGATTCGGTCCGGGTGGCGTTCAACTCCGGCGGTGACACCATCGAAGGCGCCAAGCGGCTGGTGGTCTCCTCCAAGCTCTCGATCACCCAGAGCCTGCCGCTGCGGCTGCTGCGCGACATCGAAGCCACCCCGGGCGTGCGCAAGGTCAACTACGCCATGTGGTTCGGCGGCATCTACCAGGACCAGAAGAACTTCTTCCCGAGCTTCTCGGTCTCGGACAACTACATGGACCTGTACCCCGAGTTCGAGCTGCCGCCCGAGCAGGCCGAGGCATTCAAGAACAACCGCACCGGTGCACTGGTCGGTGAAGCCCTGGCCAAGCGTTTCGGCTGGAAGGTGGGCGACACCATTCCGATGCAGGCCACGATCTTCCCGCGCAAGGGCAGCAACGACTGGCCGCTGGAACTGAGCGGCATCTACCGGGCCAAGGACCGCAACAACGCCGGTGCGGAGAATCAGCTGCTGCTGCACTGGAGCTACTTCGACGAATCCAACGACTACATCAAGAACCAGGTCAGCTTCTACACCGTGCAGCTGGAGAACCCCGCGCACGCCTCGCGCGTGGCCCAGGCGATCGATGCGCTGTCGCTGAACTCCGATCACGAAACCAAGTCGCAGACCGAGGCGTCGTTCTCACAGGCCTTCGCCAAGCAGTTCGCCGATATCGGCCTGATCGTCACCGGCATCATGGCCGCGGTGTTCTTCACTCTGGTGCTGCTGACCGGCAACACCATGGCCCAGGCCGTGCGCGAGCGCATCCCGGAGCTGGCGATCCTCAAGACACTGGGCTTCAAGGACGGCACCGTGCTGGTGCTGGTGATGGTCGAGTCGGTGCTGCTGATCGTGCTCGGCGGGCTGATCGGCATGGGCCTGGCCTCGGTCGTGATGCCGGTGATCAGCGCCAGCAGCCAGGGCATGATCAGCCTGCCCGGCGTACCGGCGCAGACGTGGGTGGTGGCGCTGTGCCTGATGGCGGTGATCGGGATCGTGGTGGGCCTGCTGCCGGCATTGCGCGCGCAGCGGTTGAAGATCGTCGATGCACTGGCCGGGCGCTGAGGAGACCACCATGAAAACGCACTGGATGTGGAACGTATTGACTGTGGTGGCGCTGCTGGTCGCCCTGGTGGTGTGGATCGTGCTGCCGTGGTGGATGGTGCTGGCGATCGCCGTGCTGCTGGCCGCGTGGCTGGTGCTTACCCGCAGTGGCCGGCTGTCGCTGGCAGCCGCACGGATCGGCATTGCCAGCCTGCCGCAGCGCTGGGGTGCGTCCTCGGTGATCGTGGTCGGCATCGCCGGCGTGGTCGGGGTGCTGGTGGCGATGCTGGCCATGGGCGATGGCTTCAAGGCCACCCTGGAGCGCAGCGGCAGCGATGACGTGGCGATCGTGCTGCGCGGCGGCTCGCAGGCGGAAACCAACTCGGTGATCATGCGCGACCAGGTCCCGCTGATCGAGAACCTGCCCGGCGTGGCCCGCGGCAGCGACGGCAAGCCGCTGATCTCCGCCGAGCTGTCGCAGGTGATCAGCCTGCTCTCGCGCAGCGACCACAGCGATACCAACGTGCAGTTCCGCGGCGTCGGCGAGCAGGCGTGGGCCGTGCGCGACAACGTGCGCATCATCGCCGGCCGCAGGTTCAAACCGGGCCTGCGCGAGATCGTGGTCGGCAAGGGCGCCCAGGCGCAGTTCGAGGGCCTGGAGATCGGCAAGACCCTGCAGCTGGGCAAGCAGGAATGGACGGTGGTGGGCGTGTTCGCCTCCAACGATGTGCATGAGTCGGAGCTGTGGTCGGACACGCAGACGTTGTCCACCACCTACAACCGCAGTGCGTATCAGTCGGTCAACGTGCGCACCGAAGGGGCGGCGGGCTTCAAGCAGTTCAAGGACGCCATGGAGGCCGACCCGCGCCTGAAGCTGGATGTGGAGACCACCCGCGACTACTACCGCAAGCAGTCCGGCGGCCTGAGCAAGCTGATCAGCATCCTGGGCACGGTGATCGGCGCGATCATGGCAATCGGCGCGGTGTTCGGTGCACTCAACACCATGTATGCGGCGGTGGCCACACGTGCCCGCGAGATCGCGACGATGCGGGCGATCGGCTTCCGCGGCGTGCCGGTGGTGACCGCGGTGATGCTGGAGACGATGCTGCTGGCCCTGCTCGGCGGCCTGCTCGGTGGGCTGGTGGCGTGGCTGGTGTTCAACAACTACACCGTCTCCACGCTGGGCAACAATTTCAGCCAGGTGGTGTTCCAGTTCCAGGTCTCGCCGCAGCTGCTGTGGACGGGCTTGAAGTGGGCCTTGGGCATCGGCCTGGTCGGTGGTCTGTTCCCGGCGCTGCGCGCGGCGCGGCTGCCGATCACCACGGCGTTGCGTGAGACCTGAGCGAGACGTTTGAACAACGCGCGTGCGCGTGATCGCGCACGCGACATAGCAACTCCGGCGCCGCACTCGCAAGAGTGCGGTTCTTTTTTTGCGTGCCGCATTCACTGCGCGTTTAGGTGTAGCGCGCGCACGTAAAGGCGCGGCTGTACGCACGCTGCGACACGATCCCGCACGCGCTCAAGTTGCCGCGCGCCTCGCCGCTATCGGTGCCTCTGCCCAACACAGCGCGACGTTTTTTCGTGCGCGGCATGACGAAGTGAAAAAGGTTTCGTCTGAATGCGTGATTTTGTCAGCCATCGTTCATTTACAGCGCTTTTTACGCTTTCAAATGAAAGTAAAAATTTTGAAAAGTCATTAGACTCCCGCCCCCCACGTCGTGGTGTGTTGTTCCCCACGCCGCCCGAACGGGCGAATGTTTTTACAGAGAAAGAGAAACGCACGGATGTATTTGAAGACCAATCCGCTGCGCAACGCGATTGCCATCGCGCTTGTCGCCAGCTGCAGTGCCCCCGCCTTCGCACAGAGTGCCGATGACGGCACCACCAACCTCGATCGCATCGAGATCACCGGCTCGCGCATCCGCCAGGCCAGCGTCGAATCGGCCCAGCCGGTCGTCGCGCTGAACCGCGCCGAGATCGAGAAGAAGGGCTACGTCAACGTCGCCGACATCCTGCAGGACGTCACCGCCGCCGGTTCGCCGAGCATGAGCCGTGCCTCCTCGCTGGAATCGGGTCGCGACTTCGGCGGCATGTACGTGAGCCTGCGCAACCTGGGCCCGGAACGCAGCCTGGTGCTGATCGACGGCCGCCGCATGGGCGTCAGCGCCGGCGGTTACTCCGATCTGGCCTCGATCCCGTCCTCGATCGTGGAGCGCGTGGAAGTGCTGACCGACGGCGCCTCGGCCCTGTACGGCTCGGACGCCATCGCCGGCGTGGTCAACATCATCACCCGCAAGAACTTCGACGGTGCCGAAGTCAGCGCCTACGTCGGCCAGTACAGCGAGGGCGACGGCCAGAAGACCGCCTACAGCGCGACCTTCGGCAAGACCTTCGACCGTGGCTGGGTCACCGTGGGTGGCGAGTACACCGACGAAGATCCGGTCCTGGGCGGCACGCGTGCGTTCACCGCGTACCCGAACGGCCCGCGCCACACCGGCGACGGCCTGAGCGGCGTCACCCCGTGGGGCTATGCGACCGTCAACGGCAGCAACCTCAGCGTGGGCCCGGGCGGCGATCCGACCCAGCTGGGCAATTTCAAGCCGGCGGACAAGGCCAACGACGCCAACACCAAGACCAACATGAGCCTGCTCACCGGTCTGCAGCGCAAGTCGGTGTTCGCAAACGGTGGCTTCTCGATCACTGACAACCTGCGTCTGGTCGCCGATGCGCTGTACAGCGAGCGCGAGTCCAGCAAGCAGCTGGCCGGCTATCCGTACCAGAGCACCGGTTCGCGTGCGCTGCTGTCCAAGGACAGCGCGTTCAATCCGTTCGGTCGTGACGTTGCCTTCGCGCATCGCACCGAAGAGCTGCCGCGCGGCACCGAAAACAACCTGACCACCAAGCGCGCCAGCCTGGGCCTGGAAGGCAGCTTCGAGACCGGTTCGCGGTACTGGGACTGGAACGTCAGCTACATGTACAACCGCAATGAAGGCGAGCGCATCGGCACGGGCAGCATGTTCCAGCCGAACGTGAACCAGTCGGTCGGCCCGTCGTTCCTGGATGCCAACAACGTCGCCCATTGCGGCAGCGTCGGCAACGTGATCGCCGGCTGCACCCCGTGGAATCCGCTGGCCCCGATGGGCTACACCGGCCCGGGCTCGCTGAGCAACCAGGACGTGCAGGACTTCCTGTTCACCCGCTTCACCGACACGATGCAGAGCACCACCAAGGTGGCCAGCGCGAACATCTCCGGCTCGCTGTTCAGCCTGCCGGCCGGTGACATCCTGGGTGCACTGGGCGTGGAGCACCGCAGTGAAGAAGCCAGCTACTCGCCGGACCTGATGGTCCGCAACGGCCAGATCGCCGGCACCACCGGCCAGCCGACCCAGGGCGATTACTCGCTCAACGAGGTCTACCTGGAACTGCAGGTCCCGCTGCTGGCCGACATGGCCTTCGCACGTGAACTGTCGCTGGACATGGCCGGTCGCTATTCGGACTACAACAACTTCGGCTCGACCACGAACACCAAGTTCGGCCTGAAGTGGAAGCCGATCGACAGCCTGCTGGTGCGCGCCACCTACGGCACCGGCTTCCGTGCACCGACCGTGGAAGATCTGTACGGCGGCACCACCAGCACGCGCGATTCCTACACCGATCCGTGCGACACCAACTTCGGCGCGGCCGCCAACAACCCGCAGGTCCTGGCGCGCTGCCTGGCCAACGGTGTTCCGGCCAACTTCCGCCAGCTCGCCGCTGACGGCACTGCCGCGACGGTGCCGGGCCAGCAGGGCGGCACGGACTTCAGCTCGGGCTCCAACCCGGAACTGAAGCCGGAAACCGCGAAGACCTGGACCGTGGGCGTGGTCTACAGCCCGGAGTTCGTCTCGGGCCTGGACCTGAGCCTGGATTGGTGGAAGATCCGCATCAACGACGTGATCGTCGGTGAGTCGGCCACGGACATGCTCAACCAGTGCTACGTGCTGGGTGTGGACGCGGCGTGCGACCGCTTCACGCGCGCCCGTTCGGGCCGCACGATCGGTCAGGTCAACGGTCTGGACCGCACGCTGTTGAACGCGGGCTACCAGGAAACGGCCGGCTACGATCTCTCCGTACGTTACCGCCTGCCGGAACTGGCGATCGGCAAGTTCGCGGTCTCCTGGAACACCACGTACGTGGATTATCTGGAGCGCAAGAACGACAACGTCGACACCACCCCGGTGCGTCAGTACACGGGTTGGGAAGGCAACTTCCGCGTGCGTTCGAACCTCAATCTGGACTATCAGTTCGGCAACTTCGGTCTGGGCTGGACGGCGCGTTACTACTCCAGCATGAAGGAGAACTGTGCGTACACGACGGAGTGCAGCAATCCGGGCTTCAGTTCGGCGTACACGGGCCGCCAGGGCATCAACAAAGTGGGTTCGAACACGTTCCACGATATCCAGGTGCGTTATGTGCTGCCGTGGAATGGCACGGTGTCGATGGGCGTGAACAATGTGTTCGACCATCAGGGTCCGATCATGTACAGCCAGCCGAACAGCAGTTTTACGTACTACGGTGGGTTCGATATCGGCCGCTATATGTACATGAAGTATCAGCAGCGTTTCTGATCGGGTTCGCCTGATCAACCTTTTCTGATCTGCGGCTTACTCTCTCCAAGCCGCTGAGTGGAAGTAAGACGGCGCCTTCGGGCGCCGTCTTTTTTTTTATCTTCGTTATTGGAGCAATGGCTCTTAGAGCAACGGCGCTTAGAGCGACGGCCTTCAGAGCAAGAGCCTTCAGTGCTGGACTCGCCCTGGCTTGGGCGGGCACGGGTGGGTTGTCGGGACCCGCTGCAAGTACGTCCATGTAAGCTCATATGCCGCCATCCATGGCGGCATATGGTCCCGCCAACCCACCCGTGCCCACCCTTTGACAATGGGCTGGTGCGCAACGGAAAAGCGGCACCGCGGCGTCGGCTCTTGATCTACTCGGCTCTTGATCTGCTCGGCGTTGATCCGCCCAGCTTGATCGGCTCAGCGTTGCTTTGCTCTGCCTCACAGACGCCGCGCCAGTTCGCTCGACGTGCGTGGCTGCGCTCTGTCATGTCCACGCTTCGACCGTCGTTGCTTCCACCGGATCAATACGCTTGGCGCAGCAGCAATGGCGCCGAAGTGCCGAGCCGCCCGTCGCGTTGACCTTGGCCACCAGCCCACTGTCGGAGGCGGGGCGTGGGTGGGTGTGCGGGACCATATGCCGCCATGGATGGCGGCATATGAGCCCCCATGGATGGGTTCACGGCGGGTCCCGCGCACCCACCCACACCCCGCCCAGCCAAGCAGCCCGGCAAACCAAGGCTCCCGCTCCCGCTCTCAAGCTCTCAAGCTTTCAAGCTTTCAAGCTTTCAAGCTTTCAAGCTTTCAAGCTTCTTAGCCTTCAGCGCTTCAACGCACCACCCACCCGCGACCGCCACACCCCGTCGCCGATGAACAGCAGCAGCCCAGTCCAGATCGCCGCGAAGCCCACCGCCTTGGCCATATCGAACGGCTCGCGGAAAAAGAACACGCCCAACAACAACCCGATACTCGGCGCGATGTACTGCAGAATCCCCACCAGCGACAGCGGAATCCGCTTCACCCCGTATGCAAACCCGATCAACGGCAACGCCGTCACCGCACCACCGAAGATCAACAACGCATCGGTGCGCCAGCCCCAGCCACTGAAGAACCCGCCGCCGTGCCCGTTCTCGCTCCACAGCGCAAACCCGATCGCCGGCAGGAACAGATACAGACTCTCCATCCCGAGCCCCGCCACCGGGTCCACCGAAATCATCTTGCGCAGCAGCCCGTACAGGCCGAACGAACAGGCCAGCCCCAGCGCGATCCAGGGCGGCGTTCCGGCATCGAAGGTCAGCCATGCCACACCGAGCGCCGCGCAGCCCACCGCGAGCCACTGCAGGCGGCGCAGGCGCTCTTTGAGCACCACCACACCGAGTACCACGCTGACCAGCGGATTGATGAAATAGCCGAGGCTCGTCTCGATCACATGCCCGGCGTTGATCGCCCAGATGTACAGGCCCCAGTTGAACGCGATCGCCACGCTGCTCAACGCCAGCGTCGGCAGCGCGCGCGGCTGCGCGGCGATGGCCTTCCACCAGCCCAGGCCATTGCTCAGCAGCAGCCAGGCCACCACCAGCACCGTGCTCCAGATGATGCGGTGGGCGATGATCTGCTGCGACGGCACGGCCTTGAGCAGGTGCCAGTAGACCGGCACCAGGCCCCACAGGGTGAAGGTGAAGGCGGTGATCGCGAACCCGCGGCGCTGTTCCTGCAGGCTGTGTTGGGCGGGCAGGCTCACTTCGCGCGCGTCCGGGCCAGGGTCAGCACCACCACGCCGGCCAGGATCACGGCCATGGCGAGAAAGTCACGGCCGCCGAAATGCTCGTTGCCGATGATCACGCCCAGGATCACCGCGATCACGGGATTGACGTAGGCGTAGCTGGCCACCAGCGCCGGGCGCACGTTGTGCAGCAGCCACACGTACGCGGTGAAGGCGACGATCGAGCCGAACACGCACAGGTAGGCCACCGCCAGCAGCCCATTCATGCTGGGCCAGGTGGTCGGGCGTTCGCCGCTGAGCAGGCCGAGCACGACCAGCATCACGCCGCCGCAGAGCATCTGCCCGGCGGCGGTCATGAACGGGCTGGGCAGGTCCAGGCCGCGCGCCCAGATCGAGCCGAAGGCCCAGCCGATCGGGGCGATCAGCAGCAGGATCAAGCCCTGCGGCGAGGCGGTCAGGCTGCTGCCGGCGTTGAGCCAGACCACGCCGAGGAAGCCGATCGCGATGCCCAGCCACTCACCGCGGCTGGCGTTCTGTCCGCGCATCGCGCCAAACAGCGCCATCCACAACGGCACCGAGGCCACGGCCGTGGCGGCCAGGCCGGAAGACACCGTGCGCTCGGCCAGCACCACCATGCCGTTGCCCAGCACCAGCATGGTCAGGCCCATGATCGCCAGGTTGCGCCACTGGCGCCTGGTCGGGGCAGGCGAGCCACGCCAGCGCAGCACGGCGTACATCAGCGTGCCGGCGATGATGAAGCGGCCCCCGGAGACCATCGTCAGCGGCAATGCGCCACCTTCCAGCGCCAGCCGGATCCCGAGATAGGTGGACCCCCAGACCACGTACACCAGCAGCAGCGCCAGGACGACCAGGCCGCTGCGGGGAGCGGCCGACGGGGAGTGCGGTAGGACGGCCATGGGCCACCACGGTACGGGGGAAGGGGAATTCTAGGCCGTTGCCGATGGCGCGGCACGCGTTGAGGTGGCACGCTGTTTTCATCAGGCCGCATCGTGATGCCTGACACGCACCCGTTTTTGACGTGCGGTAAGGTAACAAGAGCCATCAACGCTTCCCCGCCAGGACCCCCTACCCTGTATGAGTACATCCGTCCCCGCCACCGCGGCACCTTCCGACCGGGCCGCCCTGCGGCGTTCCATCTCCAATACCCTCAAAGGCTCGGCCGGCAATCTGGTCGAGTGGTATGACGTCTACGTCTACTCGGTCTTCGCGGTCTACTTCGAATCCCAGTTCTTCTCGGCCGCCGACAAGAACTCCACCATGTACGTGTGGGCGATCTTTGCCGCCACCTTCCTGATGCGCCCGATCGGGGCGTGGTACTTCGGCCGCTTCGCCGACCGCTACGGCCGCCGCCTGGCCCTGACGGTGTCGGTCACGATGATGGCCGCCTGTTCGTTCCTGATCGCGATCACCCCGACCGCGTCGCAGATCGGCATCTGGGCGGCGGTGATCCTGCTGTTCGCGCGCCTGCTGCAGGGCTTCGCCACCGGCGGCGAGTACGGCACCAGCGCGACGTACATGTCCGAGGCCGCCATTCCCGGGCGTCGCGGCTTCCTGTCCTCGTTCCATTACGTCACCCTGGTCGGTGGCCATGTGCTCGCACAGCTGACTCTGCTGTGCATGCTGACCTTCTGGGACAAGCCGGAGATTTCCGCGTGGGGCTGGCGCGTGGCGTTCGGCATCGGCGGCATCGGTGCGATCGTGGTGTTCTGGCTGCGCCGGACCATGGACGAATCGCTGCAGTCCGATTCCATCGAAGCTGCACGCGATGGCCGTGCCAAGGCCTCCGGCTCGATGCGTGAGCTGTTCGTCAACCAGTGGCGTCCGCTGCTGCTGTGCTTCCTGATCACTGCGGGCGGCACCGTCGCGTTCTACACCTACTCGGTGAACGGGCCGAAGATGATCCAGAGCGCGTTCGCGGGCAATGACGTCATGACCGGCACGCTCATCAACCTCGGCGTGCTGACCTTCCTGATGGTGCTGCAGCCGATCGGCGGCTGGCTGTCGGACATGGTCGGGCGCAAGAGCCTGCTGGTGTTCTTCGGGATCGGCGGCGTGCTGTACAGCTGGTACCTGATCACCGAGCTGCCCAACCAGCATGATCCGTTCATGGCCTTCCTGGTGCTGGGGATCGGCTTCGTGATCCTGACCGGCTACACCTCGATCAACGCGGTCGTCAAAGCCGAGCTGTTCCCGACCCATGTGCGTGCACTGGGCGTGGGCTTCGGCTATGCGATGGCCAACTCGCTGTTCGGTGGTACCGCGCCGCTGCTGTACCAGGGCGCGCTGAAGACCGGCCAGGTCAACCTGTTCGCGGTATACGTCACCGCGATCATCGCGGTGTCGCTGGTGGTCTACATGTTCTTCCTGACCAACAAGGGCCCGAACTGGCTCGATGGCACCCGCAAGTAAGCGCTGCCCCGCCCGCCCCGCGCTCGCGCGGGGCGGGGGAATGCTCGCGGTGCTGGTCCCGGCGTTTGCCCAGGCCAGCAGCTCTGCCCATGCAATCAGCGCCCCTGCGGGCGCTGTATTGCTATGGGGGGCAGCCCTGCTCGCCGCCGGCACGACCGTGGCGTGGCTGCTGGGTCGGCCATCGGCGCAGGCCCGCTGGCCGCGGATCGGTTTCGGTCTGGCGCTGTTGGCGGTAATGGTCGCCCTGGCACTGCAACTGGCGGCCGACCTCGGCAGCGGTCACAGCGCGCTGCAGCTGCGTTTTGGCCGGCATGCCGCCAGTGCCGACACCCAGCCGACGCGGTTCGGCTGGATGATCGCCTGTTATCTGGCCGCGCTCGCGGCCAGTGGCTGGGGCGCCTGGCGCCTGTTGCGGCGGCCTTGAGCGCCGCCGACGGCTCGCCTTAACGGCGGGCCGATTCGCTCTTCTCGCGCTCGGCGCGGAACTCGGAGCCTTCTTCCCACTGCGGCCAGCGACGGCTGTTGGCCAGCTCCGCGCCCAGGTCGTAGACCAGCAGGGTGTCGGCGGCATGGCCACTCGGATCCCAGTTCGGGGTCCAGGCATCGCAGGCCTGGTGGTAGCAGGCGGCGAAATACGCATCGCGCAGTTCACGGCCCTTCTCGACCCCACCCTCGCGCATGTCCAGCCCCGGCCCGATGGTGATTGCCGGCACGCCGAGGCGGGCGAAGGCGAAGTGGTCGGCGCGGTAGAAGAAGCCGGCTTCCAGATTCGGATCCGGCGAGTAGGTGCGGCCGCGTGCCTTGGCCACGCGCTCCAGGTCGCCTTCCAGCGAGACCCGGCCCTTGCCCCACGAGGCGATATCACGGGTCGGGCCATCCGGGCTGAACATCTCGATGTTCAACACTGCAGCCGTCTTGTCCAGCGGGGCGAGCGGGTGCGCGGCGTAGTAGCTGGCGCCGAGCAGGCCCTTCTCTTCGGCGGTCAGCGCCACGAAGTACAGGGTGCGCTGCGGCTGCGGGCCGGCAGCGAAGACACGGCCCAGCTCGAGCACGGTGGCCACGCCGGTGGCGTTGTCGATCGCACCGCGACGGATGCGGTCACCCTTGGCATCGGGCTGGCCGATACCAAAGGCATCCCAATGCGCGGAGAAGATCACCGCTTCATCAGCGTGTGCGCCGCCCGGCAGCTTGGCCACCACGTTGCGGGTGATCACCTGCTCGCGCTTGAGCTTGAAGTCCACCGAGAGCTGCGCATCGCCCAGCGCGACTGGCTTGAAGGCCGGGGTCATCGCGCGGCGCTTCTCGGCCTCGAAATCCAGGCCCGCGTCGCGGAACAGCTGCTCAGCCAGGCTGCGCTGCATCCAGCCGCGCACCGGCACGTGCTGGGCCAAGGCCTGCTCGCGGGTGCGTTCGATATCGAACAGCGGCGAGGTGCCCGAGCTCTTCACCGTGGCCCAGCCGTACGCGGCCGGCGCGGTCTCATGCACGATCAGCACGCCCTGCGCACCACGGCGCGCGGCTTCTTCGAATTTGTACGTCCAGCGGCCGTAGTAGGTCACCGCCATGCCATCGAACGCGCCCGGCTGGTCGGCCTCGAAATCGGCGTCGTTGATCAGCACCACGGCGATCTTGCCGTGCAGATCGACGTCCTTGTAATCGTTCCAGTGGCGCTCGGGCGCATCGATGCCGTAGCCCACGAACACCAGCGGGGCGTTCTTGATCGCCACCGCATCCTGCGGACGCAGGCTCTGCAGGGTCACGTCCTCGCCATTGACCAGGGCGCGCTGCTTGCCCTTCTGGCGCAGCTGCGCACGCACCGGACCATCGACCTGCGCACGCACCATCGGCACCGGCTGCACCCAGCCGCCGTCAACGCCGCCGGGCTGCAGGCCGTACGTCTTGAATTCTTCGATCAGGTACTGGACGGTGCGCTCTTCGCCGGGCGTGGCCGGGGCGCGGCCTTCGAACTCGTCCGAGGCGAGGATGCGTACGTGCCGCGACAGGGCCTGCGGGTCGATGCCGCCGCCGGGCAGGTCATTGGCGGCGTGGGCCAGGCCGCCCACGAACAGGCAGGACGACAGCAGCAGCATGCGCATCGGATTCACGGCAGACACCAGGACGGAAAACAGGACACCGGAGTGTAACGTGACACCCGCATGACCGTGCACTAGCGGCGGTCGCGATCCAGCCAGCAGGCCAGGCCCTGGGCGTTGAGCTCGATGTCCATCGCCAGCACCCGGGTCACCGCCTCATCGTCCAACGGGCAGCCGTGGGCTTGTGCGCGTTCCAGGTACAACGCCGTCAGCGCGGCGACCAGGCAGCGATGCCGATCCGGCCGACCGTCGCATTGGCGGCCGATCTCGACCATCGCATCGATCTGCTCGACGAGATCGTCAGCCAGCTTCCGCGGCGGTGCCACGCGCCCGTAGTGGGTCAGGTACATGGCCTGTGGATCGTAGGCCAGCATCTTCGCGATCGACTGCTTCAGCGGCTCGGGATCGAACTGCACCGGCGATGACGTCGGCACGATGAAGGCCCCCTGCGCGCTGTCCAGCTCGCGGTAGGACAGCCCGAAGGTATCGCCGGTGAACCAGCTGCGGCTGCGCGCATCCCACACGCACAGGTGATGACGCGCGTGCCCGGGCGTATCGATGCACAGCAGCGGGCGGCCGGCCAGATCCACGGTATGGCCATCCTCGGCGATCACCACCCGGTCGGCGGCGACCGCCAGGATCGGCCCATAGCTGCGCGCGATTTCCGCTTCGCCATAGACCTCGGTCGCACCGGCGATCAGGCGGGTCGGATCGACCATGTGCGGCGCACCGCGCGGATGCACCACCAGCGTGGCGTTGGGCAGCTGCTGCATCAGCAGGCCTGCGCCGCCGGCATGATCCAGGTGCACGTGGGTCAGGATCAGCCACTCGACCTGTTCGGGCGTGCAGCCGGCGCGCGTCAACGCGGCGAGCATCGCCGGGACGGCCAGGCCGGTACCGCAATCGATGAAGGCCGCCCGGCCGTTCTCGACGATCAGGTAGGCGGCGTCGAAATCATCGCGCTGGAACGCGGTGTCGATCGTATGAATGCTGGGGTCGACGTGCATCACCACCTCCCTGGCGCGAAACGCCCCCATCTTACGTCGATCAGTGCAGCGGCTTCGATGCGGCTTTGGTCGCAGTCGCGCTCAGAAGTGGCCCTCGCAGCAGCAACGCGGCCACCATCACCGCCAGGAACGCGCCGTAGGCATAGAGCACCGCCAGCACCTGTCGCCAGATCGGCCCGGCATCGTTCTGGACCACGCCGATGTGGTGGCCCCACAACATCGCCAGGATGCTCAGCACGAAGGCCAGCACCAGCGCAGCACCATCGAACAGGCGGCGCGCGGTGCCACGCGGCTGGCGCGGAAACAGCCAGTACAACGTGCCCAGCAGCACGAACCAGGGCAGGAACAACAACAACGACAACCAGGCCATCGCAGTCTCCCGTGCAGGAACACGCCCCTGCGGCGTGCAGGGGCATCATGCCATAGCCCGGTTGTCGGCCCGCGGCGGGGGTTACCCGCGCAGCGCCTGCAAGGCGGCGAGCACGACATCCACCTCGGCCTCGAGCTTGAACAATTCGCTCTGGAGTCCGTCGCCATGTTCGGTCTGCTTGAGCACGCCGATCAGCTGGCCGGCGTCACGCGGCGAATCGAAACCTTCGCTCTGGATCAGCAGCGTGCCGTCACTGGCCTGCAGCTTGAAGTAGAAGCGGCCATCCTGTTCGCGGTACTGCTTGAACAGCGGCGGTGCAGCGCGTGCGGCCCCGCTTTCTTCACTGGGCACGTCACCGGCGGTGGACAGATCGCGCAGGCCCACCGCATGACGCAGCTCCTTGAGCAACGGCACGGCCAACTGCTCGCGCAGCTGCTGGCCACGACGACGCAGCAGCGCCTCGATTTTTTCCGGCTCGGCCATCAGTGCGTCATAGCGCTCGCGCAGCGGGGTGATCTCGCTGTCGATGCGCTCGAACAGCTGCTGCTTGGCATCGCCCCAGCTGATGCCGTCGGCGAAGGCCTGCGCGAACGCCGCGGTCTGCTCCGGGGTGGCAAACGCCTGGTACATCTGGAACAGCGCCGAGCCTTCGGTGCTCTTGGGCTCGCCGGGTGCGCTCGAATCGGTGAGGATCGAGAACACCAGCTTCTTCAGCTCCGCGCGCGGGGCGAACAGCGGAATGGTGTTGTGATAGCTCTTGCTCATCTTGCGGCCGTCCAGGCCCGCCAGTGTGGCGACCTGCTCATCGATCACCACCTCCGGCAGCGGGAAGAACGCCTGCCCGTAGACATGGTTGAAGCGCTGCGCGAAATCGCGCGCCATCTCGATGTGCTGGATCTGGTCGCGACCGACCGGCACGCGGTTGGCCTTGAAGATCAGGATGTCGGCGGCCATCAGCACCGGGTACATGAACAACCCCGCGCTGACCCCGGCGTCGTCGTCCAGCTGTTCCTCGCGGTTCTTGTCCACGGCGGCCTTGTAGGCGTGCGCGCGGTTGAGGATGCCCTTGCTGGCGATCACGGTCAGGAACCACATCAGCTCGGTGGTTTCCGGGATGTCGCTCTGCCGGTAGAACCACACCTTGTCCGGGTCCAGCCCACAGGCCAGCCAGCTTGCCGCGATCTCCAGCGTGGAGCGCTGGGTGCGCTCGGGCTCCTGCGCCTTGATCAGGCTGTGCAGGTCGGCCAGAAAGAAGAAGCTCTCGATATCCGAGGCCTGGCTGGCGGCGATCGCCGGGCGGATGGCACCGACATAGTTGCCCAGATGGGGCGTGCCGGAGGGGGTGATGCCGGTAAGAACGCGGGTCGTCATGGGGGAATCAGTGCTGACAAGTGAACCGCCCCAGTTTACCTGCCCGCGCTCAACCCCGTTGGCCGGGGCCGTGCGTTTGATACTGCACCTGCCCTGCGGAGCCTTGCCATGAAGCGTCTGATCCTGCCCCTGCTGGCCGTGCTGGCCCTGTGCGGCTTCAAACCCGGGCTCCCACTGCGCTACGACACCGGTCCAGTCCACCTGACGGTGATCGACCGCGACAGCGGCAAGGCCCTGACCCAGTACCGCCAAGGCCCGCAGCGCTGGGTGGCCGGGCAACAGGGCCACCGCTACAGCGTGCGCCTGCGCAACGGCAGCGCCGAGCGCGTGCTGGTGGTGCTTTCGGTCGATGGGCTGAACGCCATCAGCGGTGAAGTGGCCGCACCCAGCCAGACCGGCTACGTCCTCAACCCCTGGCAGACCACGGACATCCACGGCTGGCGCAAGTCGTCGGAGGAGGTCGCCCAGTTCGTGTTCACCGATCCGGACCGCAGCTACGCCGGCCGCACCGGGCGCCCGGACAACATCGGCGTGATCGGCGTGGCGGTCTTCCACGAGGCCGGGCGGGTGTCCATGGCAGTCGCCCCAGCGGCGGCGGGATCGGCCGATGCCAAGGCGCGCCCACAGGCACGCTCGTCCTCACTGGAAAGTGTGCGTGTCACCGGCGCCTCCGCACCGGCCCCCCAGCTCGGCACCGGTCATGGCGAGCGCGAGGCCTCGCGGGTACGCAACACCGCCTTTGAACGCGATACCCACTACCCGGCGCAGCAGGTGCAGGTCCGCTACGACAGCGAACGCACTCTGATCGCCCGCGGGATCATTCCACGGACAGGCACACCGGCACGCGGTGAACCCCAGGCATTCCCCAACCGGTACGTGCCGGATCCGCCGCCGTATCCAGGCCGCTGATCGCGAACGACGCGCATGAAAAACGGGCCGCTCTCGCGGCCCGTCCCGGTTTCAACCCCCGACGGCTGATCCGTCGTACTGGATCACCACTCAGTGGTAATCCGGATAATCCTTGCGCATGGCCGCTTCGAAGTCGCGGACCTCGGTTTCAGCACGGTCACGTGCCCAGCCATAGCGTTCCTGCAGGCGTCCTGCCAGATACTCGGCATTGCCTTCGGCCACCTTGAAATCGTCGTCGGTCAGGTCGCCCCACTTGGCCTGCGCCTTGCCCTTGAGCTGCGTCCACTTGCCGGAAATGATGTCTTTGTTCATGGGTTCGCATCCTTGATTGCAACGGCCATCTCGCCGTGGGACCAGAATGCGACGGTGCACGTTGGCATACGGTCAACCAGCGATGAAACACGCGCTCACGAGCTTGAATGGATTCACTACGGCATGCAGCCACACCGTGATCGCGCGGTTATCTCGCGCGCATGAAAAAGGCCGGGAATCCCCGGCCTTTTCCGTTGACTGCTGATCCGCGGATCAGTTGCCCTTGGCAGCGTCTTCGACCGATTCACCGGCCTTCTGCACGTCCTTGCCTGCACCAGCAACGGTGTTGCAGCCGGACAGCATGGCCACCGAGAACATCGACAACAGCATCAGTGCGATAACACGCTTCATGGGGTTCTCCTGGTTGTTCAAATTCAATACCGAAATCCGGTCCCGCCTGTCAGGAGAGCACGCCAGCGCAGCCCCCCTTCCTGACCTGCAGTGCCGTGAGTCGAAACACACGGCGCCGCGTGACGTGCAATCTGGCTGGAGAGGCGTGCAGCGGATGTGAACGCAGGAAAACGCGGTTCAGCCAAGCGTTCTCAATCGCGCATCAGCGTCGATTTCCCGAACAGGCTTTCGACCAGATCGACGGCCAGTTCGGCGGTCGCATTGCGGTTGTCCAGCAGCGGATTCAGCTCGACGATATCCAGCGAGCCCATGCGCCCGGTGTCGGCGATCATCTCCATCACCAGCTGCGCTTCACGGTAATTGACCCCGCCCGGCACGGTGGTGCCGACGCCGGGTGCAATGCTCGGATCCAGGAAATCCACGTCGAAGCTGACGTGCAGGTGCGTGTTGGCGTCGATGCCGGCCAGCGCTGCCTCCATCGTGCGCTTCATGCCGGCTTCGTCGATGTAGCGCATGTCATAGACATCCACCTGGTGCTGCTTGATCAGGCGCTTTTCTTCCTGGTCCACCGAGCGGATGCCGATCTGGTGCACCTGCTGTGGGCGGATCGCCGGGGCATCGCCACCCAGCCGGGTCAATGCGTCCGGGCCGAGCCCGCACAGGCAGGCTACCGGCATGCCGTGGACGTTGCCCGACGGCGTGACCTCGCTGGTGTTGAAGTCCGAATGCGCGTCCAGCCACAGCACGCGCAGGTCCTTGCCCTGCTCGCGGCACCAGCGCGCGACCGCGGTGATCGAGCCGATCCCCAGGCAGTGGTCGCCGCCCAACATGATCGGCATGCGCCCGGCCTGCAGCTCGGCGTAGGTGGCGTCCATCAACGCACGGTTCCAGGCCACCACCTCATCCAGATGGCGGTAGCCCTGCACCGGTGCCGTCCACGGGTTGCGCGGACCGGCCAGGTTGCCGAGGTCGCGTACGTCCACGCCGCGCGCGGTGAGCGCGTCACCCAGGCCCGCGATGCGCAGGGCGTCCGGTCCCAGACCCGCGCCACGGTGGCCCGCGCCAACATCGGTGGGCACGCCAATCAGGGAAACCGGGGAATACATCGCCATCGCTGTTGCCTCCATTGCAAAGAGGACCAGCATAGCCAGCGCGGGGCGATACGACTCGCGGCGCTGCAGCAGTCGTCATCGACCGTGCAGCAATGGTGCCGGCACCCGGATTCGAACTGGGGACCTACCGCTTACAAGGCGGTTGCTCTACCAACTGAGCTATGCCGGCATGGGCATCGCGGCGGGACGACCCGTCGCGGAGCCGGGATTCTAGCGCAAGCGCACGCATTCCAGCGAGCGCTGCTGGGCCGCACCGCTGCGCTGGCGGGCCACGGCGGGGTCGGTCCCCTCGGCGAGGGTCGCATCCAGCCACCACTGCGCGCTGCCGTCGCCTCCGCTGGCGACCATGGTCGCCTTGAAACCGGCCGCGCTCAGGGCGGCCAGACGGCGATCGGCGCCTTCGCGATTGCGGTACTGGCCCAGCGCGATGGCGTTGGTGTCCTCGCCCTGGGCAATGATGTAGTAGTCGCTCACCCCGGCCGCGACGATGCGCTTGACCGTGGCCTGCGCCTGCTCACGGCTGGCGGCGGGCGGCAGTAGAACGCGGTAGCGGGTGGCGCCAGCATCGGCAACCTCACGCAGCTTGGCGCCACGCAGGGCACCCCCGGCGCGCGACTGGGCGGCCTGGGCGGCAGCGCGGTCAGCGAAGGGCCCCAGGCTCACGCATTGGGCGGGAGTGGCTGTCGCGGTGACGGGTACGGGTACGGCGGCCGATGTGGGCGCTGCGGCCACCGGGGCCGGTGCAGGCACGCTGGCAGCCGGCGTTGGCGCAGGCGTGTCGGCCACGGCGGTGGTCGGCGCGGCGGTGGTCACCGGCGGCTGTGTCACAGGCGCGGACGCGGAGGCGGGCGTGACGTCCTGCAGTGCCGGCGCGACGGTCACCGGCGTCGCCGTGGCCGGCGGCGCCTGCGTGCTCGGCAGCACTTCCAGCTGCGCCACACCGACCGGCGATGCCGGCGGTGCGCTGGCCGGTTCGCCACGCAACAGCCACCACAGCGCGACACCGAGGTTGAGGATGACCAGGACGACGATCAGGGCACGGGTAAGCATCGGCTGATCCTAGCCTGCCGACGGCGGTTGATGCACGGCCCAGCGGGCCAGCCCATCAAGCACCAGTGCGGGCTGGAATTCGGCATCGCCGAGCAGCGGCAGCAGGGCCGGCGCACCGCCGCCGTGGACCAGCAGGTGCGGCAACGCGCCGAGCCGTTCGCCGCCCTGCACACGGCTGCGTTCGATCAGGGCCACTGCCGCCCCATCGCAGCCGGAGGCCAGCGCATCGGCAGTGTCATTGGCGAACTCGCTGTAGTCACCGCCCGCCGCCGGCAACTGCACGGCACGTGCATGCAAGGCTTCGCGCATGGTGGTGGGCGAGGCCGAAATCCGCCCGCCATGATGCTGGCCGTCGGCATCCAGCAGATCGATGGTCAGCGCTGTGCCCACGCCGGCAATCAGCACGGCCTGGCCACGCGCGGCCACGGCCAGCAGCGCCAGGTAGCGGTCCACGCCGAAGCGGGTGGGATCGGCATAGGCGATCCGCACACCGGCGTAGTCGGCTTCGGTGCGCGCCACCCGGACATGGCGGAAGCGGGCCTGCAATACATCCAGCATGGCGGCGGTCAACGAGGGTGCGGCGACGCTGGCAACGTAGGCGGTGTCGCCCGACGGGAGCGCCTCCAGCGCCGCGACCGGCATCGCTTCAGCACCATGCGGCCACGCCTGCACGTCGCCCGCGCGCACGCCCTGCAGCGGCGCGAACTTGAAGCGCGAATTGCCCAGATCAAACAACCAGTCGCTCATTGCGCCCTCACGCTGACTTCGCCCGCATGGAAAACCCGTTCGCTGCCGTCGATGCGCACGCGCAGCGCCCCGTCATCGGCCAACCCCAGCGCCGTGCCGGCAAACAGTACGCCGCCTTCTTCCACCTGCACCTCGCGCCCGGCCAGGCTGTCCAACGCGGCATACCGCGCGAGGAACGGCGCGAGGCCGTCCTGCTCGAACGCGTCCAGTGCCGGCAGCAGGGCGGCGAGGATGTGCGCGACCACGGCGTTGCGTGAGGTCTGTGCGCCGGCCAGCGTGTCCAGATCGGTCCAGGGCTGGGTGATCTCCGCCGCGAACGCAGCGGGCATGCGCACGTTGACGCCCAGGCCGATCACCGCGCGCGCCGGACCGGCAAATTCACCGCCGCCTTCGATCAGCAGACCGCCGAGCTTGTGGCCATCGACAATGAGATCGTTCGGCCACTTCAGCGATACACCGGGGTAGCCGGCCTCGCGCAGCGCCTCGGCCACCGCGACCCCGGCGACCAGGCTCAGCCCGCCCAGCCGCGAGAGACCACCGGCAAACCCGCGCAGCACCGAAAGGTAGATATGCGCCGCCAGCGGCGACGCCCAGACCCGCCCGCGGCGCCCGCGGCCACGGGTCTGGCGCTCGGCAAGCAGGACCATCGCCCCGCGCTCCGGCGCGCTGCAGCGCAGCAATTCGGTGTTCGTTGACGCGACCGACCACGCCACCTGCAGGGAACTCAGCTGGCCGCCGACGGCGGCCGGCAACGCGGCCTGGATCGCCTCGGCATCCAGCAGATCCAGCGGCTGCTGCAACTGGTAGCCGTCACCGGCGCGGCCGTCGATATCGATGCCAGCCGCCCTAAGTCCTTGAATCCGCTTCCAAATCGCGGCACGGGTCTGGCCCAGCTCGCGCGCCAGCGCGTCGCCGGACAGGCGCCCGGCGCCCAGTTTGGCCAGCAGTTGGCGGTCGTCCACGGCAGCTTCCATCGGGGTAAACGGGAAAAGTATGCGGGAAAGCCGCCGCCAGCGCCCGCCGGGGGGCCTTCCAATCCCCCGGCCGAATCGGGCTAGAATCGAGAACTTGACCCGCCGCTGGATGTTGACGATGCGCCCGTTCGCCCATTGCCTGCTCCTCCTGATGGCCCCGCTGGCCGCGCATGCTTCCGATGCGCTCACCACGGCGGGCCGCGGCGCGTGTGTCTATTCGGCCAACGAGAACGAGCGCAGCGCACCGGCATCTGCTTCGGCGGCTGCGGCACCGGCCACGGTGAAGCCCAGCGCCAGCAGCGGTACCAGCACCGGCGGTGGCGGCGATGACGACGTGCTGCCGCGCCTGCGCGCGCCGAAGTGGCACAGCTTCCTGCCGGGTATGTTCCGCTGATCGAACGACTGTTGGGCTGGCTGCGCCGCACGCCACGCGAGATCGACCCTACCCTCTGGGACACCACCTGCCGCCGCGCCGCCTGGCTGCAGCAGCTGGATCCTGCCCGCCGCGAACGCCTGCGTGCCCTGGCGGCCCGCTTCCTGCACGAGAAAACCATCAGCCCCGCCGCCGAACTGCAGCTGGAGGACGCCGATGGCGTGTTGCTGGCCGCGCTCTGCTGCCTGCCACTGCTGGAAATCGGCGAGATCGGCCTGCGTGGCTGGTCGCAGCTGATCGTGTATCCCGAGGCGTTCCGCGTGCACCGCAGCCAGGTGGATGCGGCCGGCGTACTGCACGAATGGGACGACGCGCTGATCGGCGAATCGTGGGACAGCGGTCCACTGATTCTGTCGTGGGCCGACATCCAGGCCGACATCGCCGATCCGGAAGCCGGGTTCTGCGTGGCGGTGCATGAGATGGCGCACAAGATCGATGCGCTGGACGGGGCGATCGACGGCACGCCGCCGTTGCCGCGCGCGTGGCAGCAACAATGGGCGGCGGATTTCCAGCAGGCCTATGACGCGTTCTGCGCCGAGGTGGACCAGGGTCGCGAGACGCTGATCGATCCGTATGCCTCCGAAGCGCCGGAGGAGTTTTTTGCCGTGGTCAGCGAGTACCACTTCTCCGCACCGGCGCTGCTGGCACGCGAGATGCCGGCAGTCGCCGCGCATCTGCTGCGGTTCTACGGTCCGTCACCGCTGACGCGGTGATGCGTTACGGTCCGGGCGGCAGCTTCACTTCAAAGCGTGCACCACCCAATTCCGGCGAACGCTTCACCTGCAGTTCGCCGCGATAATCCTTGATCAGGTCCTGCACGATCGACAGGCCGATGCCGTGACCCTGCACCCGCTCATCGCCACGCACGCCACGCTGCAGCACCTTGGCGATGTCTTCCGGTGCGATGCCCGGGCCATCGTCATCCACCGACAGCACCAGCCCCGCGCGACGCGCACCGGGGGCCGGCAACGGATGCGCGGTCAGCAGCACGCGACGCTTGGCCCACTTGAAGGCGTTCTCCAGCAGGTTGCCGAGCAGTTCCTGCAGATCACCGGGCTCGCCGTGGAAACGCGCGGCCGGGTCGATATCGAATTCGCACAGCACGCCCTTGGAGGCGTAGACCTTTTCCAGGCCCCGCACGATTTCTTCGGCGTTGGATTCGATCGGCAGTGGGGCGGAGAACAGCTTGTGCCCCGAAGAAGCCGCGCGCGCCAGCTGGTAGGACACCAGGTTGTTCATGCGCCGCAGCTGCACGTCGAACTCTTCGCGCAGATCCTCATCGCGTGCGCCGCTGTCGAGCTGCGTACGCAACACCGCGAGCGGCGTTTTCAGGCTGTGCGCGAGATCGGCCAAGGTGTTGCGCTGGCGTTCGAGGTTCTCGCGCTCGCTTTCGATGAAGGCGTTGATGCTGTCGGTCAGCGGCTCCAGCTCGCGCGGATGGCGTTCGCTCATGCGCTCGGTTTCACCGCGCTGCACCTTGGTCAGTTCGTTGATCACGCGCCGCATCGGGCGCAGGCTCCACTGCAGAATGACCGTCTGCAGCAGCAGCAGGATCAGGCCGATGCCGCCGAGGTAGAACCACACGCGCCCGCGGAACACGCGCAGCTGTGCGCCGAGCGCGCGCGAGTCTTCCAGCACGTAGATCGTGTACGGGAATTCGGTGGCCGGGTCGGCGTCGGCATCCCAGACCAGGCCCATGCCATAGCGGTAGGCCGAGCCCTCGCTGCCATCGATCTGGATCATCGGCAACGGGCCTTCGAAGACTTCCTGGCGCGGGGCCAGCATGCCGCCGCCTACCGTGGGCAGCATCGGGCCCTCGGCAGACATGGAGTTGCCCTTGCCGTCCGGCATCACGACCTGCAGGTAGAGGCCGCTGCCCGGGACGTCAAAGCGCGGATCCGGTGGCTGCTCGCGGATGTACAGCGAGCGGTCGCGGGTGAAGTCGATGCCGGCCGCGTAGGCTGTGGCGTAGTTCTTCAGCCGCTCGCGCAGGTTGGCCTTCGCGGTATCGGCGAAGGCCGCGTCCAGCGCGTAGCCGGCCAGGGCCAGGAAGGCCACCAGGCCCACCGAGGCGGCCAACAGCTGGCGCGCCTGCAGTGAGCGCGGCCGCCAGCGTTTAAAGAACCACAGACGGCCGGACATCATCTATCGCCAGCCGCAGCTCAGCCTTCGTTGCGCGGAATGGCGAACCGGTAACCGCGGCCACGCACGGTTTCGATCGGCTTGAGTTCGCCGTCGGCGTCGAGCTTCTTGCGCAGGCGGCCGATGAAAACCTCCAGCACGTTCGAGTCGCGGTCGAAGTCCTGCTGATAGATGTGCTCGGTGAGGTCGGCCTTGGAGACCAGTTCACCAGCATGCATCATCAGGTACTCCAGCACTTTGTACTCGTAGCTGGTGAGATCCACGTTGCTGCCGTTGACGCTGACCGTCTGCGCGGCAAGATCCAGCGCGACCGGGCCGCACTCCAGCGTCGGCTTGCTCCAACCGGCGGCACGGCGCAGCAGCGCATTGACGCGGGCCAGCAGCTCTTCCACATGGAACGGCTTGACGAGGTAATCGTCGGCGCCCTGCTTGAGGCCCTCGACCTTGTCCTGCCAGCTCGAACGCGCGGTCAGGATGAGCACCGGGAATTTCTTGCCCTCGTCGCGCAGGGCCTTGATCAGCTCCATGCCCGACATCTTGGGCAGGCCAAGATCGATGATGCCGACGTCGAACGGAACTTCGCGGCCCATGTACAGACCTTCCTCACCGTCCTGCGCAGCATCGACGGCAAAGCCTTCGCGCTTGAGCCGGGCTGCCAGTGTTTCCCGCAGCGGGGCTTCGTCTTCGACCAGAAGGATACGCATGAACTCTCCCTAGTGTCCTGGGTATGGCCCCATGGGGCCAGTGGGTAATGCAGATGACTGCGGACAACTATCCCTGTTCAGGGGTTATCGCCGCGTAGTGATGACATATCCGAGCGCGGCGTGCGGGGCTGTGAACGCGATGTCGCCGGATCGTCCATATAGCGGACGCGACCGCGATCATCCATGTACTTCACCCGGTTGATGTCGCGCCCATCGAAGGGCACGCGCTCGGCGCCGAGGATGTGTCCACCGGTAGTCCGCTGCACGCGACGCACCGCATCGGACAGCGAGCGCTCCTGCGGACCGCCGCGTTCGGCCGTACGCAGCATCTCGGCACGGGCCGCTTCCGGCGGCGGCATCTGCGCCCACGCACTGGTGGAGGCAGCTGCGCCCGTCGCCAGAAGGGCGAAGGCGGCAATGCGGCGGTGGCGGGTCACGGAGAACATCGGTCTGATCCTAGCGGAGCGCGGCTAAACGTTCAAAAGTTGTGAATCGGCAACCGCCAGCCTGGGCCGGCGCTTTACGAATCTTTAGCGAATTCTTGGTTTTAGCCAGTGAATCCGGTCTGAACTTTTCCGCCTGCCTCCCCGCTTTGTTCATCTAAGTGAACATTGGCGGCTAAACCGGGGTCCTTGTCAAGCTGACAAGGTGACGCGGCTCACGCCGCGACACGCTCGGCCTGGGCACGGGTGACCGCCAACGCCTGCTCGATCAGGCTCCAGTCGGCACCGACCCGGTGCGAGCCTTCGCTCAGGATCTGGCGGAAGGCACGGCCGCCCGGCTGGCCATGGAACAGGCCCAGCAGGTGGCGGGTGATGTGCTTGAGCGCCAGCCCACGGGCCAGCTGCGCCTCGATATAGGGCTGCATGGCGCGCAGCAGCGCCTCGCGCGACTGCAGCGGGGCACCGGTCTGGGCGGCCTCCAGCTGATGCAGCACGTAGGGGTCGTGGTAGGCCGCACGGCCCAGCATCACCCCGTCCAGCGCCGGCAACTGGGCCTGCGCGGCCTCGACCGTGGCCAAGCCGCCGTTGAGGACGATCTGCAGCTGCGGACGGTCGGCCTTGAGCCGGTGCGCCCAGTCGTAGCGCAGCGGCGGCACTTCGCGGTTTTCCTTCGGCGAAAGGCCCTTCAGCCACGCGTTGCGGGCATGCACCACGAACATCGCGCTGCCGGCATTGGCCGATTGATCGACGAAGTTCAGGAAACTTTCGTAGTCGTTGTCGTCATCCACGCCCAAGCGGCACTTCACCGTGACCGGGATGTCCACCGCAGCGACCATCGCGCCCACGCACTCGGCCACCAAAGCTGGCTCGCGCATCAGGCAGGCGCCGAAGCGCCCGGCCTGGACGCGATCGGAGGGGCAACCACAGTTGAGATTGACCTCGTCGTAGCCCCATTCCTGCGCGATACGGGCGGCCTGGGCCAGCAGGGCCGGATCGCTGCCACCGAGCTGCAGGGCCAGCGGGTGCTCGCTGCCGTCGAAGCCGAGCAGGCGCTCACGGTCGCCGTGGATCACCGCGTTGGCGTGCACCATTTCGGTATACAGCCGCGCGCCCGGTGCCAGCAACCGGTGGAAGTACCGGCAATGGCGGTCCGTCCAGTCCATCATGGGGGCGACGGACAGGCGCAGGGAGGCGGCGTAACGCGCGGCGGCGTCGGTGGCGGGCTGGGTGGTCATCGGCTGCAGGCGCATCTGGATTCACTGGCATTGCCAGCGCAATCAATAGTTTACCCGCTTCCGATGAATGCTGCCCGAGGGCTATTGCGGCCGTCGGAGGTCTCGCGGAGTACCCGGCTGCAATGAGGGCAGTAGACAATGCATCTCTGCACGCCCTTCCCTGGCATCCATGCCCGCACTCCGCCTTCCCAGCTTCGACCCCACCACCGAACAAGGCGTCTTGCGCCTGTCGATCGCCGCCTCTTTGGCGATGGCCGCCGCGGCGGTGGCCTTTGGCCTGCTCGCCAACTCCTCGCTGATCATCTTCGACGGCATCTACGGCCTCATCGACGTGGTGATGACCTGGTTGTCGCTGCTGGTGGTGCGCCTGATCAGCCTGTCGACCCACGTGGATACCCTGCAGTCGCGCTTGAACCAGCGCTTCACCATGGGCTTCTGGCACCTGGAGCCGATCGTGCTCGGGGTCAGCGGCACGTTGATGATCGGTGCCGCCCTGTACGCAGCGGTCAATGCGGTGGATGCACTGATGTCCGGCGGGCGCGAGATCGCGCTCGGACCGGCGATCCTGTTCGCGGTGATCTCGATCGTGGCCGAAACCGGTCTGGCGCTGTTCGTGCGCCGCGCGAACCGAACGATCGGCTCGGACTTCATCGCGCTGGATGCGAAGAACTGGGTGGTCGCGGCGAGCATGTCAGCCGCCTATCTGGTCGCCTTCCTCGGCGGCTATGTATTGGGCGGCACGCATTGGGCGTGGCTGGTGCCCTACATCGATCCGGCGATCCTGCTGGTGGTCTGCCTGTTCGTGGTCGTCGCGCCGATGGGCACGGTACGACAGGCGCTGTCGGACATCCTGCTGATCACCCCGCTGGATCTGCAGACCCATGTGGACGAAGTCGCGCGCGACATCGTGGCCAGGCACGGTTTCCTGGAATACCGCAGCTACGTGGCCAAGGTCGGGCGCGGTGAGCAGATCGAATTGTTCTTCGTGGTGCGCGCCGATGATCCGCCGCGGGCGCTGATCGAATGGGATCGCCTGCGCGATGAGATCGGTGAGGCGCTGGGTGAGGAGTCGCCGGACCGGTGGCTGACGATCATGTTCACGACGGATCGGGAGTGGGCGATCTGAGCGCTGGCGACGCGCATCGCGTTATCGCTCGGTCGCCACGCTGCCCTGTTTCCACTGCCGCGGCGATTGCCCGGTCTGTGCCTTGAACGCGCGCGACAACGCGGCTTCGCTACCGTAGCCCACATCGATCGCGATGCGCTTGAGCGGATGGCCGCGGCGCAGTGCCTGCTGCACGAGGCGGGTACGCCAGCCCTGCAGATAGTGCCCGGGCGTGCTGCCGATGGTGTCGCGGAAGCTGTCGGCGAAGGCGCTGCGTGACATGCCGGCGCGCTGCGCGAGCAACTCCAGCGTCCACTCATCGGCGGGTGCTTCATGCATGGCCACCAGCGCGTGGCGCAGACGCGGATGGGCCATACCGGCGAGCAGGCCGACGCGGATCTGGCCGCTTTCCATCAGCGCGCGCAGGATCTGGATGAGCACCACTTCGAACAGGCGATCCAGCAGTGCCTGGCGGCCGCAGCGCTGCGCGAAGGCTTCTTCGAACAGCAGCGACAGCACCGGCTGGCCGCCGTACAAGCCCTCCAGCGGCAGGCAGACGATCGGCGGCAGCGCAGCGGCGACCGGGTTGTTGGGGCCGCCTTCGAACTGCAGGTTGGCGCAGGCGAAATCCGCGCCCCGCGTGGCATCGGTGACGAAGCGGTGCGCGAGCGGGCGCGGGTACAGCAGTACGCTGGGGGTGGTGATCTGCAGCGTGCTGCCGTCCGGGTGCTCGACGCGTACATCGCCGTCGCGGATCAGATGCAGTTGGCCGCGCTCACCGTCTGCTGGCAGATCGTTGATGCCGCACAGCGCGCCAGCGTGGAAGACCTCGGCGGACACCGCGAAACGGTCCAGCAGGGATTGCAGTCGGTCGACCATGGCGGACTCCAGATCAAGTTTTCTGGACGAAATGTTGCCACAAGTACGGAGCAGACGCGCAAAGTACACCTGCCATCTGGCCCACCCCTTTCACTCCGCAGGAGATTCCCATGTCCATTGCCAACGTTCTGTATACCGCCCAGGCCACTGCCAACGGCGGCCGCGACGGCCGCGCCGTCTCTTCCGACAACGTGCTGGACATCCAGCTCTCCACCCCGCGCGAGCTGGGCGGTGCGGGCGGCCCGGGCACCAACCCGGAGCAGCTGTTCGCCGCCGGCTACTCGGCCTGCTTCCTGGGCGCGCTGAAGTATGTGGCCGGCCAGGCCAAGGTCGCTCTGCCGGCTGAAACGCAGATCACCGGCAAGGTCGGCATCGGCCAGATCCCGACCGGCTTCGGCATCGAAGTGGCGCTGGAAATCTCGGTCCCGGGCCTGCCGCGCGAGCAGGTCGAAGACCTGGTGCAGAAGGCGCACATCGTGTGCCCGTACTCGAACGCGACCCGCGGCAACATCGACGTGACGCTGACGGTGGTCTGAAAAAAAAATGGGCGGCTGCCGGACTTGATCGTCTGGCAACCGCCCATCCCACCGCGGTGGATCCCGTGGGCGTACCTACGGGATGCGTCCTGAGTCTTACTTGTCGTGCGTGATCAGCTGCACCACGCTGGAGAAATCCAGCTTGCCGCGACCGGCCTGGTGATTCATCGAATACAGGTTGCGGGCCAGCTCGCCCAGCGGGATCGAGGCACCGACACTCATCGCTGCTTCCACCGCCAGGCCCATGTCCTTGAGCATCAAATCGCTGCCGAAACCGCCGCTGTAGCCGCGCGAGGCCGGGGCGTTTTCCAGCACGCCGGGCCACGGGTTGCACACTTCGGTGGCCCAGCTGCGGCCGGTGCTGACCGCCATCATCTGCGAGAGCACCTTCGGGTCCAGCCCGTGCGCGACGCCCAGCGCGATCGATTCACCGGTCACCGCCATGATCACGCCCAGCGCCATGTTGTTGCACAGCTTGGCCACCTGGCCGGCACCGCTGGCGCCGACATGGAAGATGTTCTTGCCCATCGCCTGCAGCAGCGGGCGCGCCCGCTCCAGTGCCTCTGCTTCGCCACCGACGATGAAGGTCAGCGTGCCGGCCTGTGCACCTGCGGTACCGCCGGACACCGGGGCATCCAGCATCTGCAGGCCACGCGCCGCGGCCGCTTCGGCGACCTTGCGGGCGGTGGCCGGGGCGATGGTGCTGCAATCGATGATCAGCGCGCCACCCGGGATATCTGCCAGCAGGCCATCATCACCGAGGTAGACGCCTTCCACGTGGCGGCTGGCCGGCAGCATCGAGATGACGATCTCGGCGTCGGTCAGGGTATCCAGCGCGGAGCTGGCGGCGGTGGCGCCGGCATCGACGGCGGCCTGCACGGCAGCCGGCACCAGATCGAACACGCGCACGGCGTGACCGGCTTTGGCCAGGTTGGCGGCCATCGGGCCACCCATGTTGCCCAACCCGATGAATGCAATACGGCTCATGCGTGGCTCCTTTCAGGGACGGTGGCACCGAGGTCGGCCAGCGGATGCGCGGCATCGGACCACGGCGAAACGAAGAAGGTGCGGGCCCACTCGGCCGTGGCGTCCGCCAGCGTGCGCGGCTGCCACTTCGGGGTGCGGTCCTTGTCGATCAGCAGCGCGCGGATGCCTTCGGCGAAATCGCCGTGGGCAGCCGCATGCAGTGCTGCGATGTACTCGATGCGGTAGACCTCGGCCAACGAGGCGCCCTCGGCCAGGCGCTGCAGCTCGAACGCGAGCCGCGCCGAGCCGGGCGCACCGGCGGCGAGCGTGGCCTGCGCGGTCTTCAACCAGGCGTCCTCGGTCTCCAGGGCAAGGATCGCCTCGACGATCGCGCCGACGTCGTCACCGGCGCACAGCGCATCCACGGTGGCGGCATTGCGCAGCAACGGGCCGGTGGCCGCATCGCTGGCGTGCTGCTGCAGCAGCGCGGTCAACTGTTCGTGGTTGCGCTTGGCCTCGCGGCTCCAGTGCACGTCCGCCAGCGCATTGAACACGCTCTCGCGCTGTGCCTCGGCGATGTGGATATCGGCCAGGCCGGCGTAGATCGCATCGCCTGCGTTGAGCGGCGCGCCGGTCAGGGCCAGGAACAGGCCGCCGTGGCCGGGCACGCGCGGCAGCAGCCAGCTGCCGCCCACGTCCGGGAACAGGCCGACGGTGATCTCCGGGAACGCCAGCTTGGAGCGCTCGCTGACCACGCGGTGGCTGGCGCCGGACATCAGGCCGATGCCACCGCCCATGACGATGCCATGGCCCCAGCACAGGATCGGCTTGGGATAGGTGTGGATCGCGTAGTCGACGCGGTACTCGACGTCGAAGAATTCAGCAGCGTAGGCGTTGTCGCGGATGTCGGTCTTCCCGCTCTCACGGTAGTCGACCATGCTGCGGTACAGGCTGTGCAGGTCGCCGCCGGCGCAGAAGGCTTTTTCGCCCGCGCCCTGCAGCACGACCAGCGCGATGCCGTCATCAACGGCCCAGGCCTCCAGCCGCTCGCGCAGCAGGTGCGCCATCGGCAGCGAGAACCCGTTGAGGGTGCGCGCGGCGTTGAGCGTGGCGATGCCGATGCGCGTGCCATTGGCGGCGGCGCGCTCCTCGAACAGCACCGGCGCCTCGTCGTTGGCGACGACCGTGCTCATGCGTTCTTCCACTGCGCGGCGCGCTTTTCCAGGAAGGCGTTCACGCCTTCGGCCTGGTCGGCGCTGTCGAACAGATCGACGAAGGCTTCGCGCTCGGCCACCAGCGCCGAGGCGTGGGTACCGGTGCGGGTGGCCTGCACCAGCGTCTTGCACGCGGCGATGCTGGTCGGGCTCTGCTTGCCGGCCTTGTGCGCCCATGCCAGGGCCAGCGCCTTGGCTTCGCCCTTGCCCACCTTTTCTTCGACCAGGCCGATACGCAGTGCGGTATCCGCATCGATGCGCTCGCCCAGCAGGATCATGCGCTTGGCCCAGCCTTCGCCGACCAGACGCGGCAGGTTCTGGGTGCCGCCGGCACACGGCAGCAGGCCGACGGTGGCCTCCGGCAGCGCCACCTGGGCGTGTTCTTCGATGATGCGCAGGTCGCACGCCAGCGCGCATTCCAGGCCGCCGCCCATCGCGTAGCCGTTGATCGCCGCGATGGACACGCCACGGAACCCGGACAGCGCTTCGAAGGCTTCACCGAAGCGACGTGCAGCTTCGCGTGCGGCGGCCTTGTCGCCGGAAGCGAACTGCTTGAGGTCGGCGCCGGCGGAGAAGAACTTCTCGCCATCGCCGGTGATCACCAGCGCGTAGATATCGCGGTCTGCATTGAGCGCGCCGACCAGATCGCGCAGCGCGGACAGGCTGTGCACGGTCCAGGTATGCGCCGGCGGGTTGTTGAGGGTGATGACCGCGACGTGGCCATCGGCCTCGACCTTCAGGCCCACATGATCATGCTGGCGCCACTCCATCATCGCAGTTCCTCTTCAGTGTTGAGCAGGTGGCGGGCCACGATCACACGCATGATCTCGTTGGTGCCCTCCAGGATCTGGTGCACGCGCGAATCGCGCAGCAGCCGTTCAATCGGGTATTCACGGATATAGCCGTAGCCGCCGTGAATCTGCAGCGCGTCGTTGCAGATGTTGAAACCGGCATCGGTGGCGAAGCGCTTGGCCATCGCGCACCACACATTCGCATCGCTGGCGCCCGCGTCGAGCTTGCGCGCGGCGGTGTGCACCATCTGCCGGGCGGCGACCAGCTGGGTGGCCATGTCGGCCAGTTTGAACTGCAGTGCCTGGAACTCGGACAGCGCCTTGCCGAACTGGCGGCGCTCGCCCATGTAGCGGCGGGCGGCATCCAGTGCGCCCTGGGCAGCGCCCAGCGAACAGGCGGCGATGTTGATGCGGCCCCCGTCCAGGCCCTTCATGGCCAGCTTGAAACCACTGCCTTCCTCGCCGAGCAGATGGCTGACCGGCACGCGCACGTTCTCGAACGTGATGCCACGGGTCGGCTGGCTGTTCCAGCCCATCTTCTCTTCCTTGCGGCCGTAGCTGATGCCCGGCAGGTCGGCCGGCACCGCGATCGCGCTGATGCCACCCGCGCCTGGACCCCCCGTACGCGCCATCACCACCAGCAGCTCGGTGGCACCGGCGCCGGAGATGAAGGCCTTGGAGCCGTTGAGTACGTAATCGTCGCCGTCACGCACCGCGCTGGTTTTCAGCGAGGCCGCGTCCGAGCCGGCACCCGGCTCGGTCAGGCAGTACGAGGCCAACTTGGTGCCGGACGAGAGCTCTGCACCCCACGCGGCACGCAGGCTCTGCTGGCCCCACTTGGCCACCATCCACGACGCCATGTTGTGGATGCTGACATAGGCCGCCGTGGACGGATCCACATTGGCGAGCTCCTCGATGACGACGGCGGCGTCCAGACGGCTCAAGCCGCTGCCACCGACCTCGGGGTCCATGTACAACCCACAGAACCCGAGTTCCCCTGCCTTGGCGATCGCCTCGCGCGGAAAGATGCCCTCCGCATCCCATTGCGCGGCGTGCGGCGCCAGTTCGGCCTGGGCGAAGTCACGCGCTGCCTCTCTATAGGCCTGCTGCGCTTCGTCGAGTTCCGTCGTCATCGAGTGGCTCATGGTCGAACTCCGTTGTTGCTGTTGCTTACTTCAGGCTGATGGTGGTGTTGACGCCATGACCCAGCGTCTCGTCATCGAACCAGCGTGAGGTGATCGTCTTGGTCTGGGTGTAGAACATCACCACCTGCTTGCCATACGGGCCCAGGTCGCCGAGCTTGGAGGCGCGCGAACCGGTGAACGAGAACAGCGGCACCGGCACCGGGATCGGCACGTTGATGCCGACCTGGCCGACGTCGATGTCTTCCTGGAACTTGCGGGCGGCCGCACCGGACTGGGTGAACAGCGCGGTACCGTTGCCGTTCGGGTTGGCGTTGATCAGTGCGATGGCGTCTTCCAGCGTGTCCGCTTCCAGGATCACCAGCACCGGCCCGAAGATTTCTTCGTCGTACACGCGCATGCCCGGCTTGACGCCGGCGAAGATGGTCGGGCCAACGAAGTTGCCCTTCTCGAAGCCATCGACCTGCGGGTTGCGGCCGTCAAGCACCAGCTTGGCGCCCTGCTCCACGCCCGAGGCGATCAGGCCTTCGACACGCTCACGCGCGGCGCAGGAGATCACCGGGCCGACATCGGTACCGGCGACACTGCCACCGCTGACCTTCAGCGTCTTGGCCTTGGCCACCAGGTCCGGCACCCACTCGCGCGCTTCGCCGACCAGCACCAGGGTGGAGGCGGCCATGCAGCGCTGGCCGGCCGCACCGAAGGCGGCACCAACCATCGCGTTGAGGCTCTGTTCCTTGTTGGCGTCCGGCAGCACCACGGCGTGGTTCTTGGCGCCCATCATGCACTGCACGCGCTTGCCGGCCAGCGAGGCGCGGTTGTACACATGGGTGCCGACGCGGGTGGAACCAACGAAGGAAACCGCCTTGATATCCGGGTGGTCGCAGATCGCGTTGACCACCTCTTCGCCACCGTGCACGACGTTGAGCACGCCCTTGGGGATACCCGCTTCCAGCGCCAGTTCGACCAGGCGCATGGTGACCATCGGGTCCTGCTCGGACGGCTTGAGGATGAAGGTGTTGCCGGTGGCGATGGCCATCGGGAACATCCACAGCGGAATCATCGCCGGGAAGTTGAACGGGGTGATGCCCGCGCACACGCCGAGCGGCTGCAGCAGGGTGTAGGTGTCCACGCCGTTGGCCACGTTGTTGGCCAGCTCACCGAGCTGCAGGTTGCCGATCGCCGCGGCGTGCTCAACCACTTCCAGGCCACGGAACACATCACCCTCGGCATCCGGCACGGTCTTGCCCTGCTCGGCGCTGAGGATGTGCGCCAGCTCGCTCATGTTCTCGCGGATCAGCTGCTGGTACTTCAGGAAGATGCGCGCGCGGGTGCCGATCGGGGTCTTGCGCCAGGTCTTGAAGGCTTCCTTGGCCGAGGCGACGGCCGCGTCGACTTCACCGGGGGTGGCAAACGGAACCTGGGCCAGGACGTCCTGGGTGGCCGGATTGACCACGTTCTGCCACTGCGAGCTGGCCGATTCGATGAACTGGCCATCGATCAACATACGGATACGGGGCGCTGCAACAGTCATGGACAATCCCGGCGGGTCGAAAGTTGTTTGCATTATTCACAGTGCCACCCTCGATTTCCGGCCTGTATGCGCTTAATCTGGCCAATGCCCGCTACGATTTTTGTGAATTCTGTGAATAGCCAACCCGTCCAACGCCAGATCGGCCTGCGCCTGCTCAAGCTGCGCGAGCAGCGCGGCTACAGCCAGCTGGCGCTGGCCAAGGCGCTCGGGCTGTCGGCCAGCTACCTGAACCAGATCGAGCGCAACAAGCGGCCGCTGACCCCGGCGGTGCAGGGCAAGCTGCGCGACGTACTGGGCAACGTCAGCGAGCTGTTCGAGGTCGATGACCCCGGCGCGCTGCAGGAATCGCTGGGCGAGACCCTGCGCGACCTGGGCCTGGCCGATGTCAGCAGCACCGAACTGCGCGCGATGGCCGGCAACCTGCCGCAGATCAGCCGCGCCCTGCTCGACCTGCACCGCCGCCACCTGATGCTGCGCGAGCATGCCGCCGCGCTGGAGTTCCAGCTGGGCGATGTGCATGCCGGGCAGGCGCTGCCCGCGGGCGACCAGGTCCGCGATTTCTTCAACCGCATGCACAACCACATCCCCGAGCTGGACGACCTGGCCGAGCAGTTGTTCGGCGAATGGGGGCTGGTGGCCGGGCATGTGGCGCCGCGACTGCGCCAGCTGCTGGCCGACCGCCACGGCGTGCTGGTGGAAGTGGGGCCGCTGCAGGCCGGGCGCGAGAAGCGCGTCTACGACGGCGGCAGCCGCACCTTGTGGCTGCCCGACTACCTGGAGCCGGGCCAGCAGGCGTTCCAGATGGCGGCCGAGCTGGCCCTGCTCGGGTATGCGGCGCAGATCGATGCGGTGATCGCACGCGCGGGGTTTGGCGAGGCAGAGCAGATCGCGCAGGCGCGGATCGGCATGTCCAACTACTTCGCCGGTGCGCTGGTGATGCCGTATGCGCAGTTCCTGCGCGCGGCCGAGCACAGCGCGTACGACATCGATGCGCTCGCCCACCGCTTCGGCGTGGGCTTCGAAGCGGTCTGCCATCGCTTGAGCACGCTGGCGCGACGCAGCGCGCCCGGCCTGCCGTTCTTCTTCATCCGGGTGGACCGCGCCGGCAATGTCTCCAAACGGCATTCGGCCACCGATTTCCACTTCTCACAAGTGGGTGGCTCGTGCCCATTGTGGATCGTGTACGAAGCCTTCAACCAACCCGGGCGCGTACTGACCCAGACCGCGCGGATGCCTGACGGACGCCGCCACTTCTGGCTGGCGCGGCAGGTGAGCAGCGGCCCGATCGGGCACGGGCAGCCGCGCAAAACGTTCGCGGTGGCGCTGGGCTGCGATCTGCAGCACGCCGAGCGGTTGATCTACACGCGCGGGCTGGATATCCAGAGCCCGGGCAACTCGGTCTCGATCGGCCCGGGCTGCCGGGTGTGCCCGCGCGAGGACTGCATGCAGCGCGCGTTCCCGCAGCTGCCGGGGCGGGGCTGATGCGGACCGGTGGCGGTTGGTCTAGTAGATCGGCGTCACCTTCATCTGCGGCAGCGGGCGCGGCGCGCCGTCGGTGAGGTCCGGCCCGAGGTCTTCCCAGGTCTGGCCCTGCTCGACCATGTGCCGCCACAACTGCTGCGATTCGCGGCGTTTGTCTTCCGAGCCCAAGCGGTAGGACGGCGGCACCGGCGTGCCGGTGGCCACACTTTGATACGCCGCTTCGTATGCCGCCACGCGTTGTGCGGGGTCATCGGTACGCGCCACATCCAGCGTGTAACGCTGGTAGGCCGAGGCCAGATTGCGCCAGCGGATCCAGTAGTGGTTGGCGAAGGAGAAATCGCAGAAGCGCTCCCCGGCGATGCTGCCCTTGTCAGCGATGCGGCTGAGCACGGCCTGTGGCATGTCCAGGTTCATGCCGCCTTCGTCGCCCTCCAGCGCGACATGCACGATGCGGTCGCGGTAGCCCGGCGCACGGGCCTGCAGCACATCGCGCCAGTTCTGCATGGTCGACACGATCGAGAACAGAAAGCCGGACATCTCCGCGGCGGCCAGCGGCCGCGCGATGGACTGGTAGGTGCGCTGCCAGCCATGCCGGTTCTCGGTCGGCAGGAACACCGCCTGCTCCGCACGCGCATGCGCGTTCGTCTCACCCTCCGGCACGGCACTGATCGCCTCGGCGGCCTGCGCGTAAACCAGATTGATGCCGAACGTGGGCCAGCGCGGCAGCGCGGCATCGAACAGGTGGATCGGGAAGTTGCTGCTGATCCCGCCATCGGAGAACCAGCACACACGGAAGGCGGTGATCACCGGACCACAGCTCTGACCCCCGCTGGTCAGCCCTTCCATGCTGTCAGCCACGTTGGTGTTGTCGCGCGGTGGCTCGGCATCCGCCACGGGCTCGCAGCGACGTTCGCGACGGGCCGGCTCGTGCAGCGGCACCGCGCTGATCAGCAGGGGGAAGCTCAGGCTCATGCGCGTGGCGACCAGTACTGGCAGTTCCTCGCCATCGACCAGACGGTAGTAATCGCGCCCATCGACCCGCTCTGGTGCGCCGGCCCGTGCAACCAGCCACGCGACCACGCTGGCCGGGAACAGCTGCGCGAACTCCTCGCGCAGGAACCAGAAGTGCGCCGCGTTGAACGGGAGCGTGCGCGGCTCGCTGTGCGACACGCAGGTGGTGATCATCTGCAGCGTGATCGCATGCGCACCGCTTGGTTCGCCCGGATAGCGTGGCGCCGTGTGCAGATCGCCGAAGGTCAATGGCTGGTCATGCGGCTTGCCGGCCAAGGCCTGCAGCTGGGTGTGCAGCCAATCCGTCAACGCCGGCGCGGAGGCATTCGGCTGGGTGCTGCCGTTGCACAGGCCGAGCAGGTTACGCCGTGCCACCCTGGCCACGCGCAACGCCGAGGCCAGTACACCGGCGCCGTAGGCGCACAGCAGCGAGGGCAGCAACGTCGCCCAGATGCCGTCGATGCCACCGGCCAGATAGCCGATGCCCAGCAGGCCGGCCAGCGACACCAGCACCTCCAGCGGCGCGATCGCGAATACCGCGGCAAGCAGACAGGCGACCTTGCGCAGCAGGCCGGCCTTGCCGGTCAACATCACCAGCAGGCGGTACGCGGTACGCGCGCCATACGCCGGTTGGAACAGGCTGTGGATGAAACCCTGTCGGGACAGCTGCGCCGAGACCTCGGCCAGCCCCGGAAAACCCACCGCCGCCGTTGCCGGCTCCCCGGCCTGGCGGCGCCGATCGCCCAGCGCGGCCGCCGCTGCCACGGCGGCGGCAATGGCGCCGGCCGAGGTGCCGCCGATGCTCTTGAAGCGGTACTCACGGGCCAGCGACAGCACCGCGTTGGGATACACGATGCCGCTGGTGATGCCGCCCTTCATGACCAGATCGCAGTACTTGTCCGCCACGTTGCCGTCCTCTGTCCGCCCGTGCGTGGCCGATCCACGCACCCTCCCCAGCGGTACCCGCCACGAGGCAGGCACCGGGGAGATCGATAGCGACAGTATCGCCTGCGCGCTTCTCAGGGCCTGAGAAGCGCGGCACGGAACGGCTTATTCGGCGTTGCCGGACTGCGGCACGCGCCGCACCTGGGAGAGGTCGTAACCGAGCGCGGCGATGCGGGTCATCGCGGCCTGGTAATCCGCATCGGAGATGGTCGGGGTACGCGCCATCAGCCACATGTAGTCGCGCTTGCTGCGGCCCACGATGGTCTGCTTGTAGTCCGGGTCCAGATCCACGATCACGTACTCGGCCTGGATCGGCCAGATGAACTGCATGCCCCAGATCGCGCCGCCGGTGCCTTCCTTGACCGTACCGACCGGGTGCATGGTCTTGATCGGTGCCTGGAAGCTGCCCTTGCGATAACGGAAGGTGGTCTGGATGCGGCCGTCCGGACGCAGTGCGTAGGACTCCACCGCATCGAACGCTTCACGTTCGGGCCGGCTGGGGATATGGGCGATCACATACCAGTCGCCCATGAAGCGCGGCACGTCCACATGCGCCACGGGCGGGATCGGACGGGTGTTGCCGCTGCAGCCGCCGAGCATCATGCCGACAACCAGCAGGGGAACGAGAGCACGGATGGACATGACGGCTTCCTCCAGGAACGTGGGGTGATCACGGACGGTTGAACAGGTAGTGGGCCACCTGCCACTGCTGGCCCTGCTGGTAGCCGAACAACTCTGCGCAGGCCATCCAGAACATGCGCCAGCGCTGATGCCACAGCGCGGCCGAGGCGTCGCCATAGGTCTGCCGCAGCACCGCCATCACGGCCTCTTTCTCACGGTCCTGGTTGGCCAGCCAGTGGTTGGCGGTGCGCTCGTAGTGGGTGCCATCCAACAGCCAGCGCTGCTGCAGCTGCAGATGCTGCTGGAAGAACAGCAGGGTATCGGCCGCCGGCATCAGGCCACCGGTGAAGAAGTGGCGGCCCATCCAGTTGTCGTCGCCCTCGGTCTCGAACGGGTACATCAGCGTGCGGTGCACGAAGATGTGCACGAACAGCTTGCCTTCGGGCCGCAGCCACGAATGGATGCGCTGCAGCAGCTGCGGGTAGTTGCGCATGTGTTCGAACATCTCGATCGAGACACAGCGATCAAAGGTCTCGGCATCGAGCGTCAGGTGATTCACATCACGGGTCAGCACGGTGACGTTGATCAGGCCACGTGCACGACACTGGCCCAGGATGTACTCGCGCTGGCTGTTGGAGTTGGAGACGGCGGTGATCTGCGCGTTCGGGTAGCGCTCGGCCATCCACAGCGTCAGCGACCCCCAACCGCAGCCCAGCTCCAGAATGTGCTGCCCATCGGCCAGCTGTGCACGCTCACCGTACAGCGCGAGCATCGCCTCTTCGGCCTCGTCCAGGGTTTCAGTGCCGGTGGCGTAGTAGCAGCTGCTGTACTTCAGGCGCTTGCCGAGGCAGCGGTGGAAGAATTCGGCCGGGACTTCATAGTGCTGGCGATTGGCTGCATCCACGTGCAGCGCGACCGCGCTGCTGGCCAGCCCGGCGATGCGCGCGGCAAAGCGCTGCGACTGGACCTGCTGGCCACCGGCAAGCTCTTCGCGCAGGCGCTGCTCGCACTGGCGGCGGATGCCCAGCCGCAACAGCGCATCGGGAAGTACCCCGCGCTCGGCCAGGCCGGTCAGGCCCGGTGCGTAGTCCGGCAGCGGAAGACGGTCACTGGCGACATTCATGGTGAAGATTCCTTGCGGGCAGACGACGAACGGGAGGGGAACCACGGAAACAGCATCGGCGTGGTGCGTTGGTACTCGCGGTAATCCTCACCGCGCGAGCGCAGCGCCTGCGCCTCGGTGAAGGGAATGCCGCTGACCCAGCGCAGGAACACATACATCACCAGCGGGCCGGCCCACGCCAGCCACCACAACGGCGACTGCGCGGCCAGCAGCACATAGGTGAACCAGTGCAGCCATTCGAAGAAATAGTTGGGATGCCGCGAGTAGCGCCACAACCCGTCGCGGCAGGTCTTGCCCTTGTTGGCCGGATCGGCGCGGAAGCGCGCCAGCTGACGATCCGCCAGCGATTCGCCGCCCACGCTCAGCAGCCACATCGCCACGGCCGCGATCACCCAACCCCAGCCATGTGCTTCCGGATTCACCGACACCGCCACGAAGGGCAACGCGAACAGCACGATCAACAGCGCCTGGAACTGGAAGAAGCCGAAGATCTTTCCCTGGTGGCTGTTCCAATGCTTGCGCAGATGCTGGTAGCGACCATCCTCGGGCTCGCTGCGCACGCGGTGCCACAGGTGCAGCGCCAGGCGTGAACCCCACAGACCGCCCAGCACCGCCAGCGCGATCCTCGGCATCGCCGCGCCATCGCCGAGCAGTGCCAGCAACAGGGCGGAGGCGCCCACACCCTTGGCCCAGAGCGCATCGACCACGCCGATGTTCTGGTGCCGGCGCTGCCACCACCACCCCCAGGTCATGATCACGGCGGCGTACAGCCACACCACCCACAGCATCTTCATCGCGTGTCTCCTGGAGCAAGTGTGGCGAGGGGTACCGCACGGGTCTGCCAATGACGGGCGCACGCCGCAAGTACCGGCAATGCGATCGCCCAACCCAGGCCGAGCAGCAGCACGCCGTGCCACTGCGGTGCGGCGAACACCACCGACGACCAGCCGCGCGCGGCGGACAGATACGCCAGCGGGGCCAGCAGCAGGCCAACCAGCGCTGCCGCAACCAGATGCCGCTGCAGCACCGCGAATGACACCGTGAGCGTCATCGCGAACGCGGCCCACAGCGCGAGGATCCAGACCGGGGCCAGCCACGCCGGATCATTGCCGGCCGCGTACGTCACCCAACCGGAGGCGCCGGCCAGCCCGTCTACGACCAACCCGCAGGCGATCGCCACCAGCATCAATCTGATCTCCACTGACGGCTGCGCGGACCAGACCAACTGAGTGCCCACGTAGACCGCCGCCGCCAACAGCGCGGGCCAGCGCAGCCCATGGCCGGCCCCGATCACGGCACACAGCCAGACCAGCTGGTTGCCGATCACGTTGGCCCAGAAACGTGGCACCTCAGCCCTCCCCCGCAATCAATGCGGGCCGGTAGCCCGGACGCGCCATCAGCAGGTGCGAGACACCGATGGAGCGCTCCAGGAAGCCACCTTCGCAGTACGCCAGGTAGAACTCCCACATGCGGATGAAGCCCGCATCGAAGCCCTGTGCACGCACCGCCGGGAGCTGGGCCAGGAAGCGCTGTCGCCACGCGCGCAGCGTCAGTGCATAAGACGGGCCGAAGTCGTGCTGGCCGATCAGCTGCAGATCGCTGCTGCGGGTCTTGGCGGCGACGATGGCGTTGATCGAGGGGATGAAGCTGCCGGGGAACACGAAGCGCTTGATGTAATCGACGCTCCGCCGCGCCTGCTCGTAACGCTGGTCTTCGATGGTGATGGCCTGCAGCAGCGCCAGACCGTCATCCTTGAGCAGGCGGGTCAGCGTGGCGAAGTAGGTGTCCAGGTACTGCGCGCCGATCGCCTCGATCATCTCGATGGACACCAGCTTGTCGAACTGGCCCTCCAGATCGCGGTAATCCTTGAGCAGCAGGGTGACCTTGTCCTGCAGCCCGGCCGCCTCGACCCGCTGCCTGGCCAGCGTGTACTGCTCCACCGAGATGGTGGTGGTCGTGACGTGGCAGCCGATATGGCGCGCCGCGTACAGCGCAAAGCCGCCCCAGCCGGTGCCGATCTCGACCACGCGATCGGCCGCGGTCAGCTGCAGCTGCTCGCAGATGCGGGCCAGCTTGCGCTCGGACGCGACCTCCAGCGTGTCTTCCGGGCTGGCATACAGCGCCGAGGAGTACATCAGGTCCGGCGACAAGAACAGCGAGAAGAACGGATTGCCAAGGTCATAGTGCGCGGCGATGTTGCGGCGGCTGCCTTCGCGCGTGTTGCGGCGCAGCCGGTTCCAGCCTTTCAGCAGCCAGCCGCCAATGCGCGCCGGGCCGCCCTCCATGCCATCGAGCAGATCGCGGTTGCGCACCAGCAGCTGCACCAGCGCGACCAGGTCATCGCAGCGCCAGTCGCCGCGGATGTAGGCCTCGCCCGCACCCACGCTGCCCTGCGCGGCCACCGCGCGGTAGAAACCGGGATCGTCCACCCATACCGTCACCTGTGGCGTGGCCTTCGGATCGCCGATCACCACATCGCCCACGGCATCGCGCAGCCGCAGATGCCCGCCGCGCAGCGGTGCCAGCTGCGCCAGCAGGCGCCCGCGCAGGAACCCTTCAAGGGCGGACGGTTGCGGCACGGCCACCGCACGGGTCATGTCGTTCATGGGGATTTTCCGGCAAGAGATGGATGGTCGTGAACGGGGTTGCGCTTGAGCCACAGGCGCAGCGCCTGCCAGTGGATCGCGGCAACGACCTTGAGGGTCATCAGCGGGTAACGCAGCAGCACGCCGGCCAGGCCACGACCGGTGAGCGGATGGCGCTGCATCACCAGATCGGCATCGAACTGGCACACGCCCTCGCGCCACACCTGCATGTGAACGTGCAGGTCATCGCCCGGCGCGGTGAAGCGCCAGCGGTACTCGCAGTCCATCTGCATGAAGGGAGAAACGTGGAACTGCTTGTCGAAGGACCAGCACAGTGCGCGGCCTTGGGCATCGGCCTGCGCCACCGGCAGCACGTAGGCGTGGCGCTCCTTCCAGGGCGTGTTGGTGATCTCCGCCACGATGCTGTCCAGCGTGGTGCCATCGGCGGCGTAGCAGTAATAGAAGCTCACCGGATTGAAAACATGCCCGGCATAACGCAGATGCGTGAGCAGGCGGATCGGCCCGGCGGGCGCGCGGCCCAATGCCTCGGTGATGCGTGCGCGCACGGCATCGGCCAGCGGCTGATCGGGCTTACCGAGATAGTCGCTGCGGCGGAACTCGACCACGTTGCGACGGCCCACCGACCACAGCCAGCGACGCTCGAACAGACGCGGCAGTTCGTCCAGGTCCAGCAGCAGCTGCGCGATCGGATAGCCGAACGCATGCGCATGCGGCGCGTGCCGGCGATGGCGCATCCAGCCACGGTAGATCGCACTGGCGGTCATGCCGGCAGTGCCTCGGCCAGCGGCCAGTAAGACTCTGCATCCAGCGCCTGCAGCGCATCGACCACGCGGCGGGCACTGCGGATGCCATCTTCGTGGAAGCCCCAGCCCCAATACGCACCCGCGAACCAGGTACGGCGATGGCCCTGGATCTCGGCCCAGCGCTGCTGCGCCCGCACCATCGCGTGGTCATGTACGGGGTGGGCGTACTGCAGGCGGCGCAGCACGGTGGCCGGATCGACCGCCTCGCTGCGGTTGAGCGTGACCACCAAGGGCGTCGGCGTGTCGATGCCCTGCAGCAGGTTCATGCAGTAGCTGACCGTGCACGGTGCGAGCGGGTCGCGCGGTACATGCGCATTCCAGGCCGCCCACGCCTTGCGGTCACGCGGCAGCAGGCTGGCGTCGGTATGCAGCACGACCTCGTTGGGCTGGTAGCGGATCGCGCCCAGCACCGCGCGCTCGGTGAGATCGGCATCGGACAGCAACGCCAGTGCCTGGTCGCTGTGACAGGCCAGCACCAGCTGGTCGAAGCCTTCCAGGCCGGCAGCGCTGTGTACGCGCACGCCATGCTCATGCCGCTCCACGCCGAACACAGGACACTCCAAGCGCTCGCGCACTTGCCAGCGGCTGCGCAGTGCATCGACGTACCTGGCCGAACCGCCCTGCACCACCCGCCACGGCGCGCGCCCGGTCATCTGCAGCATCTGGTGATTGGCCATGAACTGCACGAGATAGCGCGCCGGGAAGGCGGCCAGACTGGCCGTCGGCGACGACCACAGCGCCGAGGCCATCGGCAGCAGGTGTTCGTCGATGAAGGTACGGCCGTAACGGCCCTGTGCGAGGAACTCGCCCAGCGACGGGCCCTCGTCGTCGCGCTCCAGCAGCGCAGGCGCCTCGCGGTAGAACCGGCGCAGATCCCGCAGCATCCCCCAGAAGCGCGGCGAGAGCAGATTACGACGCTGGCAGAACAACGTGTCCAGCGAGGTCGCGTTGTACTCCAGCCCGCTGCGCTCGCTGTGCACCGAAAAGCTCATCGTGGTCGGCTGTGACGCCACCCCCAGCTCGTCGAACAGGCCGGTCAGCAATGGGTAGTGGGCGGGGTTGAACACGATGAAGCCGGTGTCCACCGCCTGCGTGCGGCCATCGACCTCCACCTCATGCGTATGGGTGTGACCCCCGAGGTAGTCATTGGCCTCGAACAGCGTCACTTCATGCTGCTGGCTCAGCCACCACGCACTGGAGAGGCCGGCGATACCCGATCCGATCACGGCGATACGCATGTCAGTGCTCCGCCTTGGCCAGCACCCAGGCCGGCACAGGTTTGAGATCACGCACCAGCCCGAGCGCGGCCATCGCACGCAGGCCATACCAGGTGACATCCACTTCCCACCAGTAGAAGCCCTGACGCGCGGTGCCCGGGAAGAAGTGGTGGTTGTTGTGCCACCCTTCGCCGAAGGTCAGCAGGGCGAGCCACAGGTTGTTGCGGCTGTCGTCACCGGTGTTGAAACGCTGGCGGCCGAAGCGGTGCGCCAGCGAGTTGATCGTCACCGTGGCGTGGAACAGCACCACGGTGGAAATGAAGAAGCCCCACACCAGCATCTGCCCACCGCTGGTGCCCCAGGACGGCGCAATACGTTCCAGCAGTGCACCCAGGCCGAACAGTGCCGCGGCCAGCGCGATCGGGACCAGCGTGTCGAAGCGATCCAGCCAGCGCAGTTCGGGGTACTTGGCGAGATCGGGAATGCGTGACCAATCCGTGCGGAAGCCTTCCACCGTCAGGAACCAGCCCATGTGGCTCCACCAGAAGCCATGCACGGAGGGCGAATGTGGATCGGCGGCGGTATCGGTATGACGATGGTGATTGCGATGATGCGCCGCCCACCACAACGGGCCGCGCTGCACGCTGGAAGCGCCGATCAGCGCGAAGATGAACTGCACGGCCCGCGACGTCTGGAACGTGCGGTGGGAGAAGTAGCGGTGGTAGAAGGCCGTGATCGCAAACATGCGCACCGCGTACAGCGCGACCGCCACGCCGACCGCGACCCACGACACACCCACCCAGATGACCGCCAGGCAGGCCAGGTGCATCGCCGCGAACGGGATGGCCCGCACCCAGTCCACACGCTGCGGCTGGCCGGTCACGGCAGCCGCATCGGTGCGGGTGTCGAACCAGCGCAGCAGCGTCGCCCAGCGACGTGGCTGTGCGGTGCGTCCTGCGTCCGGGGTGGGGCTGTCCGACATGACTCGCTTCTCCTGAGGCGTTAACAGGAGATACGACAGGGCATGACGTTTGGATGCACGGATCCGGAAAAAAACCGCGACTCCGTGCGATTACAGGTTGGCGATGTCGCCCTTGGCGATGATCGGGCCGGTCGGAATGCCTTGCGGCGCACCGGTCGACGGTTCCAGCGTGATCGCCAGCACCGAGCCGTTCACAAGCGCATCACGCAGCGTGTCGGGTACGGCCACGGTATGCGCGCGGTCGATGGAGACCAGGCCCAGCGAACGCGGTGCGCCGCCGGCCGGGATCAACCACAGCTCGGGGGCACGGCCGGACGCATCGGCCGCGGCCGGGACGGGCACCATCAGCACCTTGCCCTGGGCCTTGTCGACGGACGCCAGCCAGCCCGGCGTGCCATCGTCGTGCAACAGCGGCGTGACCGGCTTGGTGGCCTGCTCCGGCTCGGCCGGTGTCGTCGGCGCGGTCGGCGTGACCGCCACGGGCGTAGGCGAAGGCGCGGTCGGCTCCAGATCGCGGCGGCTGAACACCGCCACCAGGGCCAGCGCGGCGGCCAGCGCGGTCATGCCCTGCCAGAAACCGGTGCGCTGCCAGACCCGTGGCGAGGGGGCCGTTGCTGCTGGCCAGCCCAGCGAGGTGCGGATGCGCGGCCACAGATGCGCGGGCACCGCTTCGGTACCCAGCGACTCGAGCAGGGGCGCAAGGCGATTCTCCCACTGGGTGACCAATCGCGCGAAGCCGGCATCGCTGGCGATGCGGCGTTCAACCTCGGCACGCTGGGCGGCATCCAGTACGCCCAGCACGTATTCCCCGGCCAGGATGTCGGCGCTCGGCGGCTCGCCGTCGTCGTGCAGATCGTGGAGGTCGCGAACGTTCATCGTTCCAGGCACACCCGCAGTTGACCCAGCCCGCGGCGGATCCAGCTCTTCACCGAGCCCAGCGGCGAACCGATGCGGCGCGCGAGTTCTTCATAGCTGGCGCCATCGAGGAAGGCCAGCCGGATCAGGGAGCGACGGCGCGGTTCCAACGTTTCCAGGCACGCCTGCAGGCGCTCGTGGTCGGAGGCCTGCTCGGCGGCAACGGCAGGCTGTGGCGCGAGATCGGGAATCTCCTCCGCCACCGACAGATCATCCAGCGCGCGCGGCGGCGCGGCCCGCAAGCGGTCGATCGAGCGGTTGCGCGCCATCATCGACAGCCACGTCATGGCCGCCGCCTTGGCGCGGTCGAACTGCGCCGCCTTGTTCCAGACCGTGATGAAGACGTCCTGCAGCACCTCTTCGGCATCGCCGCGGTCGCGCAGCACATGCAGGCAGATCGCGAACAGGCGTCCCGAAGACAATTGGTAGACCGATTCGAACGCCTGGCGATCACCGCCGGCGACGCGGACGAGCAGCTCGTCCAGACGGTGTGATGCGGCAGCGGCGGCGTCCAGCTCGGGCATTGCAGGCTCAATGTCGATAACGGGCGTATCGGCATCCTCCTTGCTCCCGCCGCTGTCTGCAAGGGGGCGCTCAGGCACCGCATGTCTTCACCAGCGGCTGCGTACGCGCGGCGGACAACTCGGCCGCAGGCGTGGCAACGGGAGCCGCCGGAAACTCGACCCGCACCTGCGGGTACTTGCCCTTCTCATCGCGGACGTTGCCGGTGCCGGTGAACTGCAGCAGCCGCTGGTCCGCGGTGGCATAGACCAGGGTGACCGGGGGCACCGCGAAACCGAACCACGCATCGAGCTTCATCTGCAGCTGCTCGGCCGGTTGACCCTGCCAGGTCACCGCACCCGTGCGCTGCAGCTTCAGCGGTACCAGGCGCTGACGGCTGGGCAGCAGGAACTGGAACGCCACGCTCTGCCCCGCCTGCAACGCCGCCCAATGGCTGCGCACCGCCGCGTCGAAACCGGCATCCACCACCGCGCCCGGCGGAACCGCGATCGCGCGGCTGAACGTCGGTGCCTGCGCGCTGGCGCGGACCGATACCTGGCGGGTGGCGGCACCGCCGCGCACACCTTCCTGATAGCCGTCGCGGCCATCGTCCAGGGTGAAATCCGGCGTCTGCGGATTTCCCTGCGGGGTCATCCACTTGCGCGCGAAGGGACGCCCATCGCTGCAGCGATAGAGCACCAACCGCGACTGTGCGCTTGCCGGCCCCTGCAGCCAATGGGTCTCGCGGTAGAGCAGGCGCCCATTTGCGGTGGCATACGCGCGGCCTTCCTGGCGCTGCACGGTCTGCGCGGCGGCACTCACGGGGGCGGCGATCACCGACAGCAGCAGGATCAGGCAGGACAAGGGCTGGCGCATGGGAGTCCAAACGGGCGGGCTTGCAGGGAGATACGCAGTTGGCAGTGGTTTGGATGCAGCGCGGAGGAGATCGGGCGCCATCGGCAGTGACGACTGGAGGCTGGACTCGCATCGAACGAACGTATTGGCACTCCTGTTCCGGTAAAGGAACAGTAGCGGGACCCAATCATTTTGATGATAACGTTTGACGATAGTATCGCCTCACGTTACTATTCTCACTGCAGGAAGCCTCGTGCCGATTCTGTCTTTCCGATGCATGGCGACGCGACGCTTTTTCTCAGGTGCGAAGGTCAAACGGCTGGAACGCATCGGCACTGTCGCCATGCGGAAGCTGGCGATGTTGAATGCTGCGGATTCTCTGGCTGACCTGCGCATTCCACCCGCAAATCGGCTTGAGGCACTGCGTGGAGATCGCGCAGGTCAGTGGAGCATTCGCATCAACGATCAGTTCCGTGTCTGTTTTACCTGGACGGATGCTGGCGCCTGCAATGTTGAAATCTGCGACTACCATTGAGAGGTCCCGCTATGCGCGCCATCCCCTACCCTCATCCGGGTGAAATCCTCCAAGAGGAATTCCTCGTGCCTTTCGGCTTGAGCCAGTACAAGCTCGCAAAGGGAATCGGTGTGGCGCAGACCCGCATTGGTGAGATCGTGGCCGGCCGTCGCAGCATCAGTGCGGACACCGCACTTCGTCTGTCCCGCTTCTTCGGCACGACCGACGTGTTCTGGCTGAATCTCCAGGTCGCCCACGATGTGGCCGCTGCCAAAGACGCATTGACGGACGTACTTGCCGCCATCGAGCCGCATCACCGCGCGGCCTGACGGCACGTAACAGACACAGCCATTCACAGTACGGGCGTGGAGCTGCTCCTCGCCACTTGACCATCGCTCGCCTTCGGCCTACCTTGTGCTCGCCGAAGGTATCCATCGCTTCATGCAGATGAAGGGATGGATTTAAACGGGAATCCGGTGAAGGCGCCTCGCGCGCCCATTCCGGAGCTGCCCCGCAGCGGTGAATGGAAACGACTCCTGCCAACAGCACTGGGCCTTCGCGCCTGGGAAGCGGCAGGTACTAGGTGGGCGCCCGCGCCCGTGTCCATCAGCCCGAATACCGGCCCCGGCCGGAGGACATGACCGTCCTCCGATTCGACCTGGAACGTCCGCGGGGAGGTTGCCGGGGCCTGCCGCCATGTCGCCTGCATGGCGCTGCCCCCGTGCGTCCGCTTCACGGCATCCGGTTCGCCCGCGGGGGCGAAGGTCGCTGGCGGGGCGGAACGGGCTGCAAGGCCCCGGACGGCGCGCGGTTCCTTCGTTCCTCAATGCCCCTACGCAATGAGGACACGTTCCAATGACCACTGTTACCAATTTGGGTTTTCCGCGCATCGGCGCCAAGCGCGAACTCAAGCGCGCGCTCGAAGCCTTCTGGTCCGGCGAGAGCACCGCCGCGTCGCTGCAGGACACCGCGGCCGAGCTGCGTGAACGCCACTGGCAACTGCAGCGCGAGGCCGGCGTGGATGTGCCGCCGAGCAACGATTTCAGCCTGTATGACCAGGTGCTGGATGCGGCCTTCCTGTTCGATGCGATCCCGAGCCGCTACCGCGCGCTCGTCGATGCCGAGCCGCTGAGGGGCTACTTCGCGATGGCGCGTGGCCTGCAGCGCGATGGCATCGACCTGCATGCGCTGGAAATGACCAAGTGGTTCGACACCAACTACCACTATCTGGTGCCCGAACTGCATGCCGGCCAGACCTTCGCGGTGCGCGGCGACAAGCCGCTGGCCGAGTACCGCCAGGCCAAGGCGCTGGGGATCGAGACCCGTCCGGTGCTGATCGGCCCGGTGACCTTCCTGCGGCTGTCCAAGACCACCGATGGCAGCAACGCGCTGGACCTGCTCGATGCGCTGCTGCCGGTGTACGTGCAGTTGCTGGGCGAACTCAAGGCCGCCGGCGCGGCGTGGGTGCAGCTGGATGAGCCGCTGCTGGTGCAGGACCTGGACGAGGCCACACGTGCTGCCTTCGAGCATGCCTACGCCGTACTGGCCCAGGCTGCGCGCCCCAAGGTGCTGGTGGCGACGTACTTTGGTGCGCTGGACGACAACCTCGCGCTGGCCGCCTCGCTGCCGGTCGATGGCCTGCATGTGGATCTGGTCCGTGCGCCGGAACAGCTCGATGCGGTGATCAAGGCGCTGCCGGCCGGTCGCGTGCTGTCGGCCGGCCTGGTCAACGGCCGCAACATCTGGCGCACCCATCTGGACAACGCCCTGGTGCTGGCGCGCTACGCGCACGGCCATGTCGGCAGCGATGCGCTGTGGCTGGCGCCGTCGTGTTCGCTGCTGCATACCCCGGTCGATCTGGACCACGAAAAGAAGCTCGATGACGAACTGCGCAGCTGGCTGGCGTTCTCCCGGCAGAAGCTCGGCGAGCTGCGCGTACTGGCCGACGCGATCGATGCGCCGGCACGTGCTGAAGCACCGCTGGCCCACTCGCGTGCGTGCATCGAATCGCGCCGTCGTTCGCCGCGCGTGCACAACCCGGCCGTCGCCGCGCGTCTTTCCTCGCTGACCCCGGCCGATGCACAGCGCCACAGCCGCTACCCGCAACGCCACCTCGCCCAGGCCGCCGCGCTGAAGCTGCCGCGCTTCCCGACCACCACGATCGGTTCGTTCCCGCAGACACTGGAGGTGCGTGAGGCGCGCGCCCGCAACAAGTCCGGCAAGCTCTCCGATGCGGACTACGATGCGTTCCTGGCCACCCAGACCGAGCACTGCGTGCACGTGCAGGAGCAGATCGGGCTGGACGTGCTGGTGCACGGCGAGTTCGAGCGCAACGACATGGTCGAGTACTTCGGCGAGCAGCTCGATGGCTTTGCCTTCACCAAGAATGGCTGGGTGCAGAGCTACGGCTCGCGCTGCGTGAAGCCGCCGGTGATCTTCGGCGATGTGACCCGTCCGCAGCCGATGACAGTGCGCTGGTCGCAGTATGCGCAGTCGCTCACGCAGCGGCCGATGAAGGGCATGCTGACCGGCCCGGTGACGGTGCTGCAGTGGTCGTTCGTACGCGACGACCAGTCCCGCGCGGACACCTGTCGCCAGATCGCACTGGCGCTGCGCGATGAAGTGACCGACCTGGAAGCGGCCGGCATCGGCGTGATCCAGATCGACGAGCCGGCGATCCGTGAAGGCCTGCCGCTGCGCCGTGCCCAGTGGCGCGAGTACCTGGACTGGGCGGTGGAAGCGTTCCGGATCAGTGCCAGCGGCGTGCGCGATGCGACCCAGATCCACACGCACATGTGCTATTCCGAGTTCAACGACATCATCCACTCGGTGGCTGCGATGGACGCGGACGTGATCTCGATCGAAACCTCGCGCTCGCGCATGGAGCTGCTGGATGCCTTCGTGCGCTTCCAGTATCCCAACGAGATCGGGCCGGGCGTGTACGACATCCACTCCCCGCGCGTGCCGGACAAGGCCGAGATGCTGGCCCTGCTGCGCAAGGCCGCCGAGGTGCTGCGACCGGAGCAGATCTGGGTCAACCCGGATTGCGGCCTGAAGACCCGCGGCTGGCCGGAAACCCGTGCCGCGCTGGAAGCGCTGGTGGCCGCCGCGCGCGAACTGCGCGAGGAGACCGCCGACGCCAACGCCGCCTGATACGACCTTTGTAGACAGCCCCAAGGACCCCATCGCCGCCGTTGCCGGCGGTGGGGTCGACGAGAAACGCATGAACCCGACACACCTGACACCGATCGACCGCCCTACCTTGTCCCTGCCCGACGGGCACACCAGACTGCTGCTGCATTCGTGCTGCGCGCCGTGTTCGGGCGAGGTCATGGAGGCGATCACCGCCTCCGGCATCGACTACACGATCTTCTTCTACAACCCCAACATCCACCCGGTGAAGGAATACGAACTGCGCAAGCAGGAGAACATCCGCTTCGCCGAGAAGCATGGCGTGCCGTTCGTCGACGCCGACTACGACACCGACACCTGGTTCTCGCGTGCGCGCGGCCTGGAGAACGAACCCGAGCGCGGCATCCGCTGCACGATGTGCTTCGACATGCGTTTCGTGCGTACTGCGCTGTACGCGCACGAGAACGGCTTTGCGGTGATCAGCAGCTCGCTGGGCATTTCGCGCTGGAAGGACATGAACCAGATCAACGATTGTGGCCACCGCGCCGCCGCACACTACCCGGGCATCCAGTACTGGGATTACAACTGGCGCAAGGGCGGCGGTGCCGCGCGGATGGTGGAGATCAGCAAGCGCGAGCAGTTCTACCAACAGGAATACTGCGGCTGCGTGTACTCACTGCGCGACGCCAACCGCCACCGTCGCGAGACCGGCCGCGAGCGGATCAAGCTGGGCGTGCTGTATTACGGCGATGGCACCTCCAAGCAGGGCGACGCCGACTGACCGTTGCGGGGGTGTCGGCTAGACTGGGCGCCCCCACAGCCGTGAAGCCGCCATGAGCCGTTACCCCGCCGATGTCGCGTTGGTCGTGATCGACCTGCAGCCGGACTTCATGCCCGGTGGCGCACTGGCCTGCGTGGACGGCGATGCGATCGTGCCGGACATTGCCGCCCTGCTCGCCGAACGCCGGTACGCCACCGTGGTGGCGACCCAGGACTGGCACCCGGCCGACCACGCCTCCTTTGCCAGCCAGCACCCGGGGCATCTCCCGTTCGAAGCGATCCTGCTGCACGCCCAGCCGCAGACCCTGTGGCCGGCCCACTGCGTACAAGGCAGTGACGGCGCGGTGCTGCACCCGGGCGTGGACTGGACGGTGGCCGACCTGATCCTGCGCAAGGGCACCCGGCGTGAGGTGGACTCGTACAGCGCGTTCCGCGAGAACCATGGGCCCGATGGCACCCGCCCCGCGACCGGCCTGGCCGGGTGGCTGCACGAACGCGGCATCCGCGAGGTGCATGTGTGCGGCCTGGCGCGCGACTACTGCGTTCTGTGGAGCGCGCAGGACGCGGTGAAGTCCGGGTTCCGGGTCAAGTTTCATTGGGCACTGACCCGGCCGGTGACCGAGGCCAACGATGGGATGGTGCGCGAGGCGTTGGCCAAGGCGAAGATCGCGGTCATCTGACGGGCGAACCCGGGCGCCGGCCAGAAAGCGTACCGACCAACGGTCGGTACCTACCGGTCAGCGGAACACGACCGTGCGATGCCCGTTGCGCAGGATGCGGTGCTCCACATGCCGCCGTACCGCGCGCGCCAGTACCTGCGATTCGGTATCGCTGCCCAGCCGCACCAGATCGCGCGGTGTCATCGCATGGTCCACGCGCGCCACGTCCTGCTCGATGATCGGGCCTTCGTCCAGATCCGGGGTCACATAGTGCGCGGTGGCGCCGATGATCTTGACCCCGCGCGCGTGCGCCTGGTGATACGGCTGCGCGCCTTTGAAGCTGGGCAGGAAGCTGTGGTGGATGTTGATCGCACGCCCGGCCAAGGCCTCGCACAGGCGCGGCGACAGAATCTGCATGTAACGCGCCAGCACCACCAGGTCGATCTGCTCGCGCTCGACCAGATCGATGATCTGCTGCTCCTGTACGGCACGGTTGTCCGCGTTGACCGGCAGGTGATGGAACGGCACCCCATAGGAGCCGGCCAGGGCAGCGAAGTCCTCGTGATTGGAGGCCACCGCCGCGATGTCCACCTGCAGCTGCCGGCTGTGCGCGCGGAACAGCAGGTCGTTGAGGCAATGCCCCTGCTTGCTCACCAGCACCAGCAGGCGCGCACGGCGGCGGGCGTCATGCAGCTGCCAGTCCATCCCGAACTCGGCGGCCAGCGTGGCCATGCGGGCTTCCACGTCGCCCAGCGACTGCTCGGCGGCACGGTCAAAATGCACGCGCAGGAAGAACCGGCCGCTCTCGTCGTCGCCGAACTGCTGGGCATCGAGGATGTTGCAGCCCAGCTCGAACAGCAGGCCGGACACACGGTAGACGATCCCGGTACGGTCCGGGCATGACAGGGTGAGGATGGAATCGGGGCGCATCCTTTCAAGTGTAAAGGAGCGCCCGGATCCGCGGCACGGTTGCTCTCACCTGCAACCATTCGGCAAGGCCATCCGGGTTACCGCGGCGGATGCACCGTCCACGCCACCAGGCGCATCACCACCGGGCGCACCATGAGCACGCAACAGAACGCGGTCGGCATCGCCAACTGGTAGGCGCCAAGCACGCGCGCGGGGTAGTCCGCGCCCACGCCGGCATTGGCAGCCGTGATCACCAGGCACATCAGCATGGCCATGATCGAGGCCATGAAGAAGGCGAACACGAATGGGGTAGCGCGGGCGCCGAGCTTCCAGCGGCGCATCGCCACAGCCTGGGGAGCGGTCATGCGTAGGGTTCCTTTGATCAGGCAACCGGCGGTTGCGGGACCGGCACGATAGCCAGCGCCCGGACGGCCCGGTAGACCGCGCCGGCTTGGCGCTTTATAAAGCAATTCGTTGTAATGACCATGGAAAATGGCCTTCAGCATGAACATTCTCCAGTCAATCCGCAGTTTCATCCGCACCGCCGATGCCGGCAGCCTGGCTGCGGCCGCGCGCACGCTGGGCATCAGCCCTGCTGCGGTCGGGCAGAACATTGCCCGGCTCGAAGCCCACCTTGGCGTGCGCCTGCTCAACCGCACCACCCGCCAGCTGGCGCTGACCGAGCGCGGCGCGGTCTATCTCGCCCAGGTGCGCCACATCGAGCGTGACCTGCAGCGGGCACAGGCCGCCGTGACCGATCTGGATGCCACGCCCGAAGGCCGGCTGCGCATCGCCAGCAGCGCGGCTTTCGGCCGTCATGTGCTGGCGCCGCTGATGCCCGCATTGCAGGCACGCTATCCACGGCTGGCGATCGAACTGCTGCTGGCCGACCGCAGCGTCGACCACGCGCATGAAGACGTGGACGTAAGCATCCGCATCGAGCCGCAGCTGGAGGAAGGCCTGGTGGCGCGGCCCATCGCGCAGGTGCCGTTCGTGGTCTGCGCGGCACCGTCGTATCTCGCGCGTGCCGGTATCCCGCTTACGCCAGAGGCGCTGCGCGAGCATCGCTGCCTCTTGTTCCGTTATCCGCTGGATGGGCGCTACCTGCGCTGGGGTTTCGTGCGCGAAGGCATGCGCTTCGATGCCGAGGTGACCCCGGCACTGGCCAGTGATGACATCGACGCGCTGGCCGCGATGGCGGTGGCCGGTGGCGGCATTACCCGGCTGGCGGCATTCGTGGCTGCGCCCTATCTCGCGCGCGGCGAACTGCAGGCGCTGTTCGAACCCGGCGATGCGCAGAGCGCCCAGGCCTCACCGGAACCGATGCGGTTGTTCCTGTGCGTCAGCGATCGCCGTGATCTGACCCCGAAGGTGCGGGCGCTGATGCAGCACATCATCGACGGGCTGCCGCCGGCGTGGCGGGTGGACGTCGGCTGAGCGCAGGGGCACCCGGGATGCCGGCCAGCGGCCGGCACCCCCTTCCGCGTGTCAGCGTTCCGGCGCGACGAACACACCGCGGGCTTCACGCGGTTCACAGCGCAGGTACTGCGGTGCCGGAGCGACCGAATCGCCCAGTGCCGCGGCGGCGTGCCACGGCCAGCGCGGGTCGTAGAGGATGCCGCGGGCCAGCGCGATCGCATCGGCATGGCCATGGCGCAGGATCGATTCGGCCTGCGAGGGCTCGGTGATCAGGCCCACGGCGATGACCGGCATGCGCAGCTTGTGCGCCTTGATCGCCTGCGCGAACGGCACCTGGTAGCCCGGCGACAGCGGAATCTGCTGGCGCGGGTCGTTGCCGCCGCTGGACACATGCAGGAACTGGCAACCGCGCGCATCCAGCACATGCGCCAGCGTCGTGGTCTGTTCGATATCCCAGCCGCCGGCCACCCAGTCGCTGGCGGAGATGCGCACACCCACCGCGATGCGATCGGAGACGGCCTCGCGCACCGCATCGAACACGCGCACCAGCAGGCGCATGCGGTTCTCCAGCGAGCCACCGTAGTCGTCCTCGCGGCGGTTGCTCAGCGGCGACAGGAACTGGTGCAGCAGGTAGCCGTGCGCGGCGTGCAGTTCGATCAGGTCCATGCCGACGCGTTCGGCGCGACGGGCCGCAGCCGCGAAGGCCTCCACCACGGCATCGATACCGGCCAGGTCCAGTTCGGTCGGCGTCGGATCGGTCTTGGCGAACGGCAGCGCGGACGGCGCGACCGTGGGCCACGCACCCGGATCGGACGGGTCCATCGCACCGCCGCCTTCCCACGGCTTGTTGACCGAGGCCTTGCGGCCAGCATGGCCCAGCTGCACGCCCAGCGGCATCGGCGACCACTGCTTGACCGAGGCCACGACCGAGGCCAGCGCGGCTTCGGTGGCGTCATCCCACAGGCCCAGATCGGCCCAGCTGATGCGGCCTTCCGGCAGCACGGCAGTGGCTTCCAGGATCAGCAGGCCGGCGCCGGACTGCGACAGCTGCCCCAGATGGATGCGGTGCCAGTCATTGGCGAGCCCGTCGGTGCAGGAGTACTGGCACATCGGCGCGATCACGATGCGGTTGGGCAGGGTCAGCGGGCCGAAGGGGATGGAGGAGAAGAGCTGGCTCAAGGGGGGAACTCGGGAAGAGGAAATGGAACCGGACGCCATTGCACTCCTGTGCGGCGGCGGAGGCAACCGTGCCAATGGATCAGTGTTTCGTAGCGGCTCAGGCGGCGGCGGTTCCCGGCAGCAGGAAGGCCAGCGCCTCGGCGCAGGATTGGTCGACTTTCAGGCTCAGCAGGGCGTCGGCGCGGGTAAGGCCACGGTTGAGCGCAGCGATCGGCACCCCGGCCTGCGCGGCCGCCTGCACGAAGCGGAATCCGGAATAGACCATCAGCGAGGAGCCGACCACCAGCACCGCATCGGCCCGCTGCAGATGGTCGTGGACGGTGGCGACCCGCTCGCGCGGCACGCTTTCACCGAAGAACACCACGTCCGGCTTGAGCACGCCGCCGCAGGCCGGGCAGGCCGGCACCTGGAAGGCGGAGAAATCCATCTCCAGATCGGCATCGCCGTCGGGCGCCTGTCCGGCCTCCAGATGCTCCCAGCCGGGGTTGAGCGCCAGCAGCCGGTACTGGAACGCCTCGCGCGGGGTGCGTGCTTCACAGCCCATGCAGCGCACCTGGTCCAGCCGCCCATGCAGATCGATCACCGCCTCGCTCCCGGCCCGTTGATGCAGGCGGTCGACGTTCTGGGTGAGCAGCAGTTCGACCTGGCCCCGGGCTTCCAGCGCGGCGAGCGCGGCATGCGTGCCGTTCGGCTGGGCCCACCCGAACCGGGGCCAGCCCAGCAGGCTGCGCGCCCAATAACGCTGGCGGGTGGCCAGCTCGCCCATGAAGGCCTGGTAGGTGACCGGCGGCGTCCGCTTCCACTGCCCATCGGCATCGCGGTAATCCGGGATGCCCGAATCGGTGCTGCAGCCTGCGCCGGTCAGCACGAACAGGCGCTGGGCGCGGTCGATGAACTCGGCGAGGGGTGTGCTCATGATCAGCAGATGGGGGCGCAGGGACAGAGAGGCAATCGCTGCCCGCTTACGGGCCCGGGATGTCACCCGGCAGCGACGGGACGCTGGTCGGGTGGCCGTCGGCATCCAGCGCGATCATCACGAAGTGCCCGCGCGTGCACAGCTTGCGCTCACCGGTGTGGAGGTCTTCGGCGATCAGTTCGACCTCCACCTTCATCGAGCTGCGGCCCACTTCAACGATGCGGCCCACGGTCTCCACCATCTGGCCGATGCGGATCGGCAGCTTGAAATCGACCTGGTCCGAGCGCGCGGTGACCACGGTGCGGCGGGAGTAACGGGCGGCGGCCAGGAACGCCGCCTTGTCCATCCAGGCCAATGCCTGGCCACCGAACAGGGTGCCCAGGTGATTGGTGTGGTTGGGGAACACGATCTCGGCCATGCGGACTTCGATGGGCGGGATGGTTTCAGGGATGGGGGTCATGGCGGGGGCCGGGAATGCTGTGGGATGGCGCGGATGATACGACAGGGGGTGGTTGGGCGCGTAGAGCTTGGGGCGCTTCCTTTTCTATCGGCTTGAGGAGGTCGGAGGCCCCTTTGCTGGACGCGCCGTAAATACTCGTAAGCGGCATCCATGCCGCTTTACGGTCCTGCAAAGGGACCCCCGACCTCCTCTAGATAGTTTGCTTATGCGCGGTGGGGAGAGCGGCTTTGGCGAGTGCTTACGCCACGTGGTGTGGGAGAGGAAGAGCAGCCGAGCATGGCTCGGCTCTACACGACGTGTTGATACCAAGGTCTTCATTGATAGTCAGCGCACGTTGGTAGCAACCGCCTTTCCAACCGCAATGGAAGATCCATGGGAAGTGACCCGGGTAGGCGAATGCAGGACCGTTGGGCCGCATGGATGCGGCCCACGAGCCCACACGGACGTGTTCACGGCGGGTCCAGCATTCGCCTGCCCGGGTCACTTCTACTCGCAGCATCCGGACGCCAACGCTCTTGCTTCAACGCTTCAACGCTTCAACGCTTCAACGCTTAAGCGAGTAAAGCGGGAAACGGAAAAGCCCCGGAACATGTCCGGGGCTTTTCGACATCACGACGTGAGCGTCAGATCAGAACGACATGTCGAACGACACTTCGCCCTTCACGCCCACCTGGTAGGCCGACGAACGACGCTCGAAGAAGTTGGTCAACTCCTGCACATCCTGCAGCTCCATGAAGCTCAGCGGATTGCGCACGTTGTACTTCTTCTCCATGCCCAGGCGATGGAAATGATTGTCCGCGCAATGCTGCAGATACTGGCGCATATCACGCGTCGAAATGCCCGCCACACCACCCGACAGCACGTCCTCGGCGAACTGCACTTCGCACTCGATCGCATCGGCCAGCATGTCGTAGACCTCCTGCTTCATCGCATCGTCGAACAGGTCCGGCTCTTCCTCGCGGATCACGTCCACGCACTCGAACGCGAACTCCATGTGCGCGCTCTCGTCGCGGAACACCCAGTTGGTGCCCGAGGCCAGACCGTTGAGCAGACCGCGCGAACGGAAGTAGTAGACGTAGGCGAAGGCCGCGAAGAAGAACAGGCCCTCGATGCACGCCGCGAAGCAGATCTGGTTGAGCAGGAACTGGCGACGCTCGTCACGGGTCTCGATGCGCTTCAGGTTCTGGATCGAGTCGATCCACTTGAAGCAGAAGTCCGCCTTCTTCTTGATCGAATCGATGTTCTCCACCGCGTCGAACGCCTTGGCGCGCTCGTCCGGATCCGGCAGGTAGTTATCGAGCAGGGTCAGGTAGAACTGCACGTGCAGCGCTTCTTCGTACAGCTGGCGCGACAGGTACATGCGCGCTTCCGGCGCGTTCAGATGCTGATACAGGTTCAGCACCAGATTGTTGGACACGATCGAATCGCCGGTGGCGAAGAACGCGACGAGGCGGTGGATCAGGTGGCGCTCGCCCGGCGACATCTTGCCGTGCAGGTCGCTGATGTCGATCTGGAAGTTGATTTCCTCGACCGTCCAGGTGTTCTTGATCGCGTTGCGATACATGTCATAGAACTGCGGGTAGCGCATCGGGCGCAACGTCAGTTCAAAACCTGGATCGAGCAGCATTTGAGCAGGCTTGTCGGCCATGGTGTTTCGTCCTTCTTGGCGACTGCCGACCAACGGTCGGTAGCTACCGAATGTGTGATGTTCCGTCCGTGCACCCGGCGGTGCCGGCCCGATGGGCCGGCACGCCTTGTTTACTGGCACGCCTCGCAGCTTTCCGGGTTTTCCAGCGAGCAGGCGACGGCTTCGACCGGGGTGTAGCTGCTGACGGTCGTCTTGGCGATCTTGGTCGCCGGGCGCGAACGCAGGTAGTACGTGGTCTTGATGCCCTGCTTCCAGGCGTACATGTACATGGAGGACATCGCGCCGATGTTCGGGCTTTCCATGAACAGGTTGAGCGAGGCGGACTGGTCGATGAACGCACCGCGCTCGGCGGCCATGTCGATCAGCGAACGCATCGGCAGTTCCCAGGCGGTGCGGTACACATGGCGCAGCGTTTCCGGGATCTGGGTGATGCCCTGGATGGAGCCTTCGGCCAGCTTGATCGCGTCGCGCATTTCCGGCGTCCAGTGGCCGAGCTTCTTCAGCTCGTTCACCAGGTAACGGTTGACCTGCAGGAAGTCGCCGGACAGCGTTTCGCGCTTGAACAGGTTGGACACCTGCGGCTCGACGCACTCGTAGCAACCGGCGATCGAGGCGATGGTGGCGGTCGGGGCGATCGCGATCAGCAGCGAGTTGCGCAGGCCGTGTTCCTTGATGCGCTCACGCAGGGCATCCCAACGCGCGGTGTCTTCGGGCACCACGTTCCAGGCATCGAACTGCAGCTCGCCGCTGGCGGCACGGGTGTCGGCGAAGGACGGATGCTTGCCGCGTTCCTGGGCCAGCTCGCACGAGGTTTCCAGCGCGTGGAAGTAGATCGCTTCGGCGATCTTCTTCGACAGCGCGCGGGCTTCGGCACTGTCAAAGGCCAGGCGCTTGCGGAAGAACACGTCCTGCAGGCCCATGCAGCCCAGGCCGACCGGACGCCAGCGCAGGTTGCCGCGGCGGGCGGTTTCGATCGGGTAGAAGTTCAGGTCGATCACGCGGTCGAGCTGGCGCACAGCCAGGCGCACGGTGTCGGCCAGCTTGTCGAAATCGAACTCGCCGTGGGCATCGAAATGGTTGCCCAGGTTGATCGAGCCCAGGTTGCACACCGCGGTCTCTTCGGCCGAGGTGATTTCCAGGATTTCGGTGCACAGGTTGGACAGGTGGATCACGTTGCCCGGACGCAGGGTCTGGTTGCTGGCGCGGTTGCACTTGTCCTTGAAGGTCATCCAGCCGTTGCCGGTCTCGGCCAGGGTACGCATCATCCGCGAGTACAGCTTGCGTGCGGAGATTGTGCGCTGGGCCTTGCCCTGGGTTTCGGCCTGCAGGTAAGCCTGCTCGAAGGCTTCACCGAACAGATCGGTGAACTCGGGCACCACGCTCGGATCGAACAGCGACCATTCCTGGTCGGCCTCGACGCGCTGCATGAACAGGTCCGGGATCCAGTTGGCCAGATTCAGGTTGTGCGCACGACGCGATTCGTCACCGGTGTTGTCACGCAGCTCGAGGAAATCCTCGATATCGGCATGCCAGGTTTCCAGGTACACACAGGCCGCGCCCTTGCGCTTGCCGCCCTGGTTGACCGCCGCCACGGACGAATCCATGGTCTTCAGCCACGGCACGATGCCGTTGGAATGACCGTTGGTCGACTTGATCAGCGAACCGCGCGAACGCACGCGGCTGTAGCTGACGCCGATGCCGCCGCTGAACTTGGAGAGCTGGGCGATATCGCCGTACTTGGCGTAGATCGACTCCAGCGAATCCTGCGGCGAATCCAGCAGGAAGCACGAGGACAGCTGCTCATGCGTGGTGCCGGAGTTGAACAGGGTCGGGCTGGACGGCAGGTAATCCAGATTGCCCATGCGCTTGTACAGCGCCAGGGCTTCGGGCACGTCTTCGCTCAAGGCGCTGGCGATGCGCAGGAAGAACTGCTGCGGGGTCTCGATCACCTTGCGGGTGTGCGGATGACGCAGCAGGTAACGGTCGTACAGGGTGCGCAGGCCGAAGTAATCGAAATGCAGGTCCAGGGTCGGATCGATCGCGTCGTTGAGCTTGCGCGCGTTGACCTGCACGAAGTCGAGCAGGCGCGCGTTGATCAGGCCCACTTCGTGGCCGCGGCCGACCGACTGCGAGAACGCATGGATTTCCTGGCCGGACACTTCCTTGGCGATGAAGTTGGCCAGCAGGCGCGCGGCCAGGCGACCGTACTCCGGCTCCTCACCGATCAGCAGCGCCGAGGTGCGGATCGACAGTTCGTCCAGCTCCTGGGTCGTGGCGCCGTTGTACAGGCCGGAGATGGTGCGGGTCGCCACACGCATCGGATCGACCGCATGCAGACCCTCGGCGCAGCGCTGTACCGCGCGCACGATCTTGTTCAGGTCCACCAGTTCGGTCGTGCCGTTGCGCTTGGTCACGCTCATGGCGGTCGCCGTCGGCGGCGAGGTCAGCAGGAACTCGCTTTCCTTATCGATGTCAGTGCTGGTTTCGATGCTCACGGCGTTTTCCTCTGGGCGTGATTGGAAGTGGTACAGCGTCGCCTGCATTGCAGGCCGAACCGGCGCACGGATCTACAGGGTGGACCTGCGGCGTCGCAGGAGCCGCGACAGCGCAGGCAGGCCTGCGGGCGGATTCCCCTGCGTCACCGGTCCTCTCCCCCGGAGAGTCGTGCGACCGGCACCACACGCTGTACGTGAGTGCGGTTGTCAGTAGGTCTTCAGGCCATCGGCGTGAAGGCGATACACCCGTCGACTTGTGGTCGGCGGGACCGACGGCCACAAGATAGTGGGGGTACCAGGTGTCGTCAACGCCAAATGTAGTGAATTTCCCTAATCCCTTGTGGCGCAAGGACCGTGCCGGAAAGGCGTCCGACGAACGGTCTGGACCTGTCGAAAGCGAGTGCGCAGTCAAGGGCAGATGGCCGGATTGTCCTCCTCGAAAACAGAACAACGGCCGCTCACACCGCCCTAACGAATGGCCGCCGGTCAGGGTGACTTCCGACCCGCGCCGGGGGTGGCCCCGGGGTGCCACGCTCCGATACGCCTCCTTTATATGAACGCGACCATGCGCCTGCCCCTGATCGGCTGTCTGATGTTGGGCCTGACCGTGGCCGGTACCGCCGCGGCGGGCGAGAGCAAAGGCCCGCAGCTCTCCTCGCGCCAGTGCGGGGTGAGCACGCCTTACAACGTGCTGGTGGACAGCGGCGGGATCTGGCTGCGCAACCGCGAGCAGGTGCCGGCGGAGATTTTCTTCCACGACGGCGAGCTGAACATCGATCGCCAGCCGATCCCGGTCAGCGACGCCGACGCCCAGCGCCTGCGCCAGCTGGAATGGGGCACCCGCCAGTTGGTGCCTGCGGTGGCGGGGGTGGCCGGCGAGGCCACGGACATCGCCTTCGACGCGCTGGGGGCCACGGTGGAGATCATGACCGGCAGCCGCCGCAAGGCGCGCGAGGTGGACGGGCTGCGCAAGGATGCCCATGCGTACGTCGGCCGTACCCTCGGCCGCGGTATCTGGGAGCAGGACCTGTTCGGCGAGCAGTTCGAGGCGCGCATCGAGCAGGCCGCCGAGTCGATGTCGGCCTCGCTCGCCCGCGGCGTGATGTGGACGATGCTGACCGGCGGCTCGGGCCGGATCGAAGCCCGCGCCGAGAAGATGGAGGCCGACCTGGAGCGCCGCATGGAGGCGCGTGGGCAGGCGCTGGAGGCACAGGCCCAGTCGCTGTGCACCCAGGTGCTGGCGCTGGATGCGATCCAGCAGTCGCTGGAGGTGCGCTACCAGGGCAAGCCGCTGGCGATGATGGTGATGGACCGCGAGGAAGACGCGGCCGCGCCGATCGCGCACGAACAGCCGCGCGGGGCGGCGTTGGTGCTGCCCCCGTTGTAGAGAGCATCCACGCATGGCGTGGATCTACATTGCGGCCTATCCACGCCCGGCGCGGAGTTACGCGCGGTGCGGGGTGCCCAGGTACTCGGCGCTCTGCATTTCGATCAGGCGCGAGGCGGTACGTTCGAACGCGCCCTGCAGGCGGATGCCCGAATACAGCCCAACCGGTGAATCGGTCGCGGTGCAGACCAGGTTGACGTGGCGGTCGTACAGCTCGTCGATCAGGTTGACGAAGCGGCGCGCGGCATCTTCGTTGAGTGTGTCGAAGTGCGGGATGTCGCCGAGTAGCACGGTGTTGAACTCGTGCGCGATCTCGATGTAATCCGAGGGGCCACGCGGGCCTTCGCACAGCGCCTTGAAATCGAACCAGACGATGCTCTTGCCGCGGCCACGCACCGGGATCTTGCGCGCTTCGATCTCGATGTTGCCCGCCTTGGCCGGCTGCCCACCGCTGAGCTCGGCCCAGCGGCCGGCCAGCCAGGCATCGCTGCCGGCATCGATCGGGGACTGGTACACCGGCGAGCGGGTCAGCGCGCGCATGCGGTAATCCTCGGTGCCTTCGGCGTACAACTCCACGCAGTAGGTCTGCAGCAGCCCGATCGCGGGCAGGAAGCTGTCGCGCTGCAGGCCGTTGAGGTACAGGTTTTCCACCGCCGTGTTGGAGGTGGTCACCAGGGTCACGCCCTCGGCGAACATCCGCTCGAGCAGGCGCGCCAGCAGCATCGCATCGCCGATGTCGGTGACGAAGAATTCGTCCAGCACCAGCACGCGCAGCTTGCTGCGCCACTCCTGGGCGATCTTCGCCAGTGGATCGCTTTGCCCCTGGTGCTCGCGCAGGCGCTCGTGGATGCCGCGCATGAAGCGGTGGAAATGGGTGCGGTACTTCTGCTCGATCGGCAGGCCGTCGTAAAACAGGTCGACCAGGAAGGTCTTGCCGCGCCCCACCCCGCCCCAGAAGTACAGGCCCTTGACCGGCTCGGGCTTCTTCCAGAACGCGGAGAGGCGATCCAGCCAGCCATCCTGCGCGCTGTCGACCAGTGCGAGGTGGATGCGGTCCAGCTCGGCCAAGGCGGCGTGCTGGGCCGGGTCGTTCTGCCATTCGCCCCGGGCCACGCCATCGGCGTAGCGCTGCGACGGGGTCATCACGGTGTCGCTCATGCCGCGCCGGGGGCGGGGTTGGGCAGCCACTGTTTGACGCCATGGATGAGCGCGCCGCGCAGGTCGACGATCTTGCGGTGGAAGAAGTGGCTGGTATCGGGCATGCGCACCAGTTCGTGCGGGGCGTCCAGGCCGTCCAGCCAGTCATAGACCGCCTGCGGATCGACGATCTCGTCTTCCTCGCCCTGGATCACCAGCCACTGGGCCGGGGGCTGCATGCCCTCGAAGTCCCAGCGCCCGGCGGGCGGCGCGATCGAGATCAACGTGGTCGGCTGCAGGTCGCCCGCGGCGCGCAACGAGACGTACGCACCAAAGCTGAAACCGGCCAGCCACAGGTCCTGGCCCGGCCGCTGTGCACGGACCCAGGCGGCGACGGCCTTGAGGTCGTCCTGCTCGCCCACGCCGTTGTCGAACGTGCCGGCCGAGTCGCCGACGCTGCGGAAGTTGAAGCGCACGGTGGCGATGCCCAGGTCGCGCAGCGCGCGCGCCGCCATGGTCACCACCTTGTTGTGCATGCTGCCGCCCTCGGTGGACAGGGGGTGGCAGACGATCGCCACCACCGGCTGTACCGCGACATCGGCCTCGGGCAGATCAACCACGACATCCAGCGGACCGACCGGTCCGTCCAGCGTCAGCGCACCGCTTTCTTGGGGAAATGGGGGATTGTGCATGGCGTCATAATACCGTCCCTCCGCGTGCTTCACCGCCGCCCCCGCCGGATCCGTACATGCACTTTCTGGTTTTCAGCGTTCTCTGCAGCGTGCTGGTGTCGGTCCTGCTGAAGCTGGCGCCGCGCCAGCGGCTGGACATGCCGCAGGTGGTGACCTGGAATTATCTGGTCGCCAGCGTGCTCAGCGCGGTGCTGCTGCAGCCCTCGCTGGCCTCGCTGCAGACCCCGCACGCGCCGTGGGCCGCCCTGCTCTGCCTGGCCGTGGCGCTGCCGGCGATCTTCCTGATGATGGCCCGCGCGGTGACCCGCGCCGGGATCGTCCGCAGCGATGTGGCCCAGCGGTTGTCGCTGCTGCTTTCGCTGCTGGCTGCGTTCCTGGTGTTCGGCGAGACCGCCAACGGCTGGAAGCTGGCCGGCCTGGGGCTGGGGCTGCTGGCTATCCTGGGGATCAGCGTGCGCCCGCGCGCCGGGGCGGCCGAACCCACTGGCGGGCGGGCCTGGCCGTGGCTGCTGGCGGTGTGGGTGGGCTACGCCCTGGTCGATATCCTGCTCAAGAAGGTGGCGTTGTCGGGTACGCCTTCGATGGCGGCACTTCTGGTCAGTTTCAGCCTGGCCTTCGTGCTGATGCTCATCCTGCAGCTATGGCGCCACCTGCGCGGGATCGCCCGCCTGCAGTGGCGCAACCTGGCCGGCGGCGCCCTGCTCGGCCTGCTCAACTTCGGCAACATCCTGTTCTACGTGCGCGCCCACCAGCATCTGCCGGACAGCCCGGCGGTGGTGTTCGCCGGCATGAACATCGGCGTGGTGGTGCTGGGCGCGCTGGTGGGCATCGTCGGTTTCGGCGAGCGCACCAGTGTGTGGAACCGGGTGGGCCTGGGGTTGGCCGTGGCGGCGATCGGGTTGATCGCGTGGGGCACGTGGTAACCGACTGATGCGGTGCCGGCCAGCGGCCGGCACTACCAAGGCAACGCGACGGTGACCGGGATCAGCGATCAAACCCCAGCAACAGCGGATCATGGTCCGAGCTGCGCCACGGGCCCGCTTCGTTGCGGTCGCGGTAGCCCACATCGTCAGCTTCATCGGCATTGATGTGCCACTCCGCCGCCGCACGCAGGCGCTTGGCCATGCCCGGGCTCAACAGCGCATGGTCCAGCCGGCCGGTCATGCCGTTGTAGACATAGCTGTAAGGGTGTTCGACCTTGGCCACTGCGAACGCATCCCGCCAGCCGGCGGCGTGCAGGGTGCGGATCGGGTCTTCCATCGCGTAGGCGTTGAAGTCGCCCAGCAGCACCGCATCGCGGGTACCCGCACCGGTGGGGTCGGTCGCCAGCCACTGGTCCAGCAGCGTGGCCGAGGCGACCCGGGTGGCATTCCAGCAGGCCTGACCGTCCTTCTGATCGGCATCGGCACCGGTCGCTTCGGAGCAGCCCTTGGATTTGAAGTGATTGGCCACGACCACGAACGGCGCGCCCTTGCCAGCACGGAAGGCCTGCGCCAGCGGCACGCGGCTGCGCTCGCCGAAGGGCTCCTTCTCCAGCACGGCGGGGGCGCCGACCGGGGTCACACGCGACGCGCGATAGATGATGCCGACCCGGATCGGGTTGTCACCCGGCCCCTGCTTCGCGTCGATGAAGCGCCAGTCGGCTCCCTGGCCCCGGTCGGCATTGAGCGCATCGACCAGCTGGGCGATCGCCGACTGCGGGCCGTAACCATCGTTCTCCAGTTCCATCAGCGCCGCGACATCGGCACCGAGCGCGTTGATGGTGGCGACCAGCTTGGCCTTCTGCGCCTGGTGTTCGGCCAGGGTCCGGGCACCACGCAGGGTCGGGTAACCGCCGCCTTGGCCGTCGCCATTGAAGAAGTTCTCCAGGTTGAACGCGGCCACGTGCAGGGTCCCGGCCACCACCGGTACGGCCGGGCGCTCCAGCGCCGGAAGGTTCAGCGGGCGGGTCACCTGCAGGCGGGTGTTGCCCTTGGCATCGACGCGGACGATGCCTTCGATATTGCGCAGGACCATGCCGGTGCGCAGGTTCGCGGCCGCCGGCAGGTAGGCCACCGGGCCGGGATCCCGGGCGTCGCTGCCATCGTCGAGCACCAGCCGGCGACGCAGGTTGTCGGCCACCTCACGGGCGTGCTCCGGGCTGCCGGGTGCGGCCACTTCGCTCGGCTGCCACAGGCGACCACCGAAGGCCACGGTCAACTCCCCAAAGCGCGACAGGCCATCGGTGCCGGCCAGGGTCAGCGGCGCGGCGATGCGGACCTGCTGGCCGTCCAGCGTGCGCCAGTCGGTGGGCGGCGCGGTCAGGGTGACCGTGGCCGACGTGGTCGGCGCCGGACGCACCTGCGGCGAGGTGGCGGGCTGCGGCTGGGCGGCATGGACCGCGCCGGACAGGGCCAGCGCGAGAGCGAACACGAGGGGGGTACGGCGCATCGGAAGCAGGACTCCAGGGAAGTGCGACAAGGCTAACCATATAAAGTGAAACGCCGCCCTTCGGCGGCGTCGGTGACCTGATCCGGCAAAGCCGTTATTTCAGGTTGGCCAGCATCCAATCGACCGTGGCATGGATCTGCTCCTCGGTCAGCGCCGGATTACCGCCCTTGGGCGGCATGATGCCACCGTCCGGGCCGGTATAGCCCTCCACCGCATGCTTGTAGAGCGTGTCCTTGCCCTGGGCGATGCGCGCATCCCAATGCCCGTGATCCAGCGTCGGCGCCTTGCCGACGCCATTGGTATGGCAGGCCGTGCAGAGGTTGTCGTAGATCACCTTGCCGTCGGTGGTGCCACCGTAGGCGACCTGCGAGGCGGCTTTGACCAGCGCGGCGGCCTGGGCCGCAGCCTGGGCGGCGGCACCGGTGCTGCCGGCGTACACCGCACCGGCCGGCGCGATGCGCTGTTCCGTGCGTTTGGCCGCCATCGGCGAGACTTCAGGGGGGATGCTGGTATGCAGGTAGGCCGCGAAGATGATGAGGCCGAGTGTGATGGCCATCAGCAGCGCGATGACCATGGAGAAGCGTTTCAGGAACTCGAGGTCGTAATTCCGCACTCTCTATACCCCTGGCTGGTAGTCGTTGGACCACGGCTTGTCGGCCGAGTATGACCAGCGTCGGCGGCGCTGCGCAAGCGACCGCCGGGTGTCGCAATGCAGCATCGGCGCGACTCAGGCGCCCGCGGCCCGCAGGCAGAAAACACAGATCGACTCGACCAGCGCATCTTCATCGCCGTGCGCATCGCGGCTCAGAGCGGTCGGGCCGACCAGCGCCTCGGTGAACGCCCCGACGATGCAGGCCGCTGCGACATGGGTGTCCTGCTGCGGGAAGGTGCCTGCCTCGACGCCATCGGCGACGATGCGCCGGAACACATCGCCGAACAGACGGCGGCAGCGGATGCGCTCGGCTTCCACTTCCGGATCGACCGGCTCGGCGATGAAGGCATAGGCCAGCCCGGGCCCGGCCAGCGCGCGCCGCACGAAGGCGGTGATCGCCCGGCGCAGGCGCTCGGGCGCGGGCAGCGGCTCGGCCGCGATCGCCTCGAAGATGCGCAGCTCATGCTCGACAGCGGCGGTCAGCACCTCCACGAACAGTTCGGCCTTGGAGGGGAAGTGCCGGTAGATCAGGCCGGTGGAGACGCCGGCCTCGGCCGCCACCGCGGTCACCGGGGCGTTGCGGTAGCCGCCGGCCGCCACCAGCGCGCGGGTCGCCAGCAGGATGCGTTCGCGGGCGCCGGCAAGGCGTTCTTCCATCAGGGCGGAGCGTTTGTAGGCCATTTGTTGATTCTATGTTCAATTTTTGAATTTGTGTTCACTTCTTTGTCGAACCCGGCTACGCTGGGGGTACATCGCCCGCGGGACGGCCCTGTCAGCCCGTCCATCCCTCCCGGCGCGTCCCATCCCTTGTTGTTGCGGAGTCGCCCATGCACGTCCCGACCATGAACTTCGATCTCGGCGAAGAGATCGACCTGCTGCGCCAGAGCGTGGCCCATTTTGCCTCCGCTGAAATCGCGCCGCTGGCGGCCCAGGCCGACGAAGAGAATCTGTTCCCCAATGCGCTGTGGCGCAAGCTCGGCGAGCAGGGCCTGCTCGGCCTGACCGTGGAAGAGGAATACGGCGGCAGCAGCATGGGCTACCTCGCGCATGTGGTGGCGATGGAAGAGATCTCACGCGCCTCCGGTGCCATCGCGCTGTCCTACGGTGCGCACTCGAACCTGTGCGTGAACCAGCTGCGCAAGAACGGCAACGAAGAGCAGAAAATGCGCTACCTGCCCGGCCTGTGCAGCGGCGAGCTGGTCGGCGCGCTGGCGATGAGCGAACCGGGCGCCGGCTCGGACGTGGTCTCGATGAAGCTGCGCGCGGACAAGCGCGGCGATCACTACGTGCTCAACGGCAACAAGATGTGGATCACCAACGGCCCGGATGCCGATGTGCTGGTGGTGTACGCCAAGACCGATCCGGATGGCGGCGCCAAGGGCATCACCGCGTTCCTGATCGAAAAGGGCATGAAGGGCTTCTCCACGGCGCAGAAGCTGGACAAGCTCGGCATGCGCGGCTCCAACACCTGCGAGCTGGTCTTCCAGGATTGCGAAGTACCCGAAGCCAACGTGCTTGGCGTGGTCGGCGGTGGCGTCAAGGTGCTGATGTCCGGTCTGGACTATGAGCGCGTGGTGCTCTCCGGTGGCCCGCTCGGCCTGATGGCTGCGGCCATGGACGTGGTGATGCCGTACGTGCACGAGCGCAAGCAGTTCGGCGAGGCGATCGGCACCTTCCAGCTGATCCAGGCCAAGCTGGCCGACATGTACGTGGGCCTCAACGCCTGCCGCGCCTATGTCTACGCGGTGGCACGCGCCTGCGACCAGGGCCGCACCACGCGCCAGGACGCGGCCGGCGCGATCCTGTATTCGGCCGAGAAGGCCACCTGGCTGACCGGCCAGGCGATCCAGATCCTCGGCGGCAACGGCTACATCAACGAGTACCCGACGGGACGGTTGTGGCGCGATGCCAAGCTGTATGAAATCGGCGCCGGCACCTCGGAGATCCGCCGCATGCTGATCGGCCGCGAACTGTTCCAGCGCACCAAGTAAGGGCCCTGCCATGACCGTATTGAGCACCCAGCTGCAACCGGGCAGCGACACCTTCGAGGCCAACCGCGCCGCGCTGCAGGCGGTGGTCGACGACCTGCGCGCTACCCTGGCGCAGACCGCGCTGGGCGGCAGCGAAGCGGCACGCGCCAAGCACACCGCACGCGGCAAGCTGCTGGTGCGCGACCGCATCGATGCCCTGCTCGACCCGGGCAGCGCCTTCCTGGAAATCGCCCCGCTGGCCGCGCACGGCATGTATGGCGATCCGATTCCCAGTGCGGGTGTCGTCGCCGGTATCGGCCGGGTCTCGGGCGTGGAGTGCGTGATCGTGGCCAACGATGCCACGGTCAAAGGTGGCACCTACTACCCGATGACGGTCAAGAAGCACCTGCGCGCGCAGGAAGTGGCCGAGCAGAACCGCCTGCCCTGCATCTACTTGGTGGATTCCGGCGGTGCATTCCTGCCGCTGCAGGACGAGGTGTTCCCGGACCGCGACCATTTCGGCCGGATCTTCTACAACCAGGCCAACCTGTCCGCGCAGGGCATCCCGCAGATCGCCTGCGTGATGGGCAGCTGCACCGCCGGTGGCGCCTACGTGCCGGCGATGAGCGATGAAACGGTGATCGTGCGCGAGCAGGGCACCATCTTCCTCGGCGGCCCGCCGCTGGTGAAAGCGGCCACCGGTGAAGTGGTCACCGCCGAAGAACTGGGCGGTGCCGATGTGCACACGCGCATCTCCGGCGTGGCCGACCACATGGCCGACAACGACCTGCAGGCGCTGGCCCGGGTCCGCGCGATCATCGCCCAGCTCAACTGGCGCAAGCCCGAGCCGGCGCTGGCGGTGCAGGCCCCGGTGGAACCGCGGCATCCGGCCCACGAGCTGTATGGTGTGATCCCGGCCGACACGCGCAAGCCCTACGACGTGCGCGAAGTGATCCTGCGCCTGGTCGACGATTCGCGCTTCGATGAGTTCAAGCCGCGCTACGGCAACACCCTGGTCACCGGCTTCGCGCACCTGCACGGCTACCCGGTGGGCATCATCGCCAACAACGGCATCCTGTTCTCCGAGTCCGCGCTGAAGGGCGCGCACTTCATCGAACTGTGCACGCAGCGCGGCATCCCGCTGGTGTTCCTGCAGAACATCACCGGCTTCATGGTCGGCCGCAAGTACGAGCACGGCGGCATCGCCAAGGACGGGGCCAAGCTGGTCATGGCCGTGGCCTGCGCCAAGGTGCCCAAGTTCACCGTGGTGATCGGCGGCTCGTTCGGTGCCGGCAACTACGGCATGTGCGGCCGCGCCTACTCGCCCAACTTCCTGTGGATGTGGCCGAACGCGCGCATCGGCGTGATGGGCGGCGAGCAGGCCGCCAGCGTGCTGGCCACGGTCAAGCGCGATGGCATCGAAGCCAAGGGCGGGCAGTGGTCGGCCGAGGAAGAAGACGGCTTCAAGTCGCCGATCCGCGAGCAGTTCGAATCGCAGGGCCACCCGTACTACGCCAGCGCCCGGCTCTGGGATGACGGCGTGATCGATCCGGCCGACACCCGTCGTGTGCTGGGCCTGGCGCTGTCGGCCAGCCTCAACGCCCCGGCGAAGAAGACCGACTTCGGCGTGTTCCGCATGTAATGCACGGGCGGTGCCGCCTGGCACCGCCGCCCCTGGCCCGCGCAACGAGACCACCATGTTCACCAAGATCCTGATCGCCAACCGTGGCGAAATCGCCTGCCGCGTCATCGCTACCTGCCAGCGCCTGGGCATCGCCACCGTGGCGGTGTACTCCGACGCCGACCGCAACGCGCGCCACGTGCGCCTGGCCGACGAGGCCATCGCGATCGGCCCGGCGCCCGCGCGTGAGAGCTACCTGCGCGGCGACGCCATCCTGGAGGCCGCCCGCCGCACCGGCGCGCAGGCGATCCATCCCGGCTACGGCTTCCTCTCGGAGAACGCCGGCTTCGCGCAGGCCTGCGCCGAGGCCGGCATCGTGTTCATCGGTCCCTCCGCTGCGGCGATCCGCGCGATGGGCGACAAGAGCGCGGCCAAGGCACTGATGCAGCAGGCCGGCGTGCCGCTGACCCCGGGCTACCACGGCGACGAGCAGATCCCCGAGTTCCTGCGCCAGCAGGCCGACAGCATCGGCTACCCGGTGCTGATCAAGGCCAGCGCCGGCGGCGGCGGCAAGGGCATGCGCCGCGTGGATGACAGCGCGACCTTCACCGAGGCGCTGGCCAGCTGCCAGCGCGAGGCGCAGTCGGCGTTCGGCAACGCCCACGTGCTGGTCGAAAAGTATGTCGAGCGCCCGCGCCACATCGAGATCCAGGTGTTCGGCGACAGCCACGGCAACGTGGTGTACCTGTTCGAGCGCGACTGCTCGGTGCAGCGCCGCCACCAGAAGGTGCTCGAAGAAGCGCCCGCGCCCGGCATGACGCCCGAGCGTCGCGCCGCGATGGGCAAGGCCGCCGTCGATGCCGCGCGCGCGGTCAACTACGTCGGCGCGGGCACGGTGGAGTTCATCGCCGGGCCCGATGGCGATTTCTACTTCATGGAAATGAACACCCGCCTGCAGGTGGAGCACCCGGTCACCGAGTGCATCACCGGCACCGACCTGGTGGAATGGCAGCTGCGCGTGGCCAGCGGTGAGCCGCTGCCGCTGCAGCAGGATCAGCTGCAGATCCGTGGGCATGCACTGGAAGCACGCCTGTACGCCGAAGACGCCGACCGCGGTTTCCTGCCGTCCACCGGCACCCTGCGCCACCTGCGCCTGCCGGCCAACACCGCGCACGTGCGCGTGGATGCCGGTGTCGAGCAGGGCGATGCGATCACCCCGTTCTACGACCCGATGATCGCCAAACTGATCGTCTGGGACGTCGACCGCGATGCGGCGCTGCGCCGCATGCAGCAGGCGCTGGCCGAATGCGAAGTGGTTGGCGTGACCACCAATGCCGCCTTCCTGCGCCGGCTGGTAATGACCGATTCGTTCACCCAGGCCAAGCTGGACACCGCGCTGATCGAGCGCGAGCAGGCCGCACTGGCCCCGAACGACGGCGACAGCGATCCGGCACTCTGGGCGCTGGCCGCGATTGCCGGCGTGGCCACCAGCGAAGCCGCCAGCCGTGATGCGCGCGACCCGCACTCGCCGTGGCAGGCCCAGGATGGCTGGCGCCTCGGCGCGCCGGCCGCACGCGCGCTGACACTGGAGCACCGGGGTGCGCAGCGCAGCGTCGCCGTACAGGCAGCTGGCGAGCAGTGGGCTGTCCACATGGACGGCAAAGCGCTGCAGGGCAGCGGGCGCCTGACCGGTGATGCATTGCGCGTACAGATCGGCGAGCAGCTGCACCGCGCCACCGTCATCCGCGACGGAAACGAGCTGTACCTGTTCGGCAGCGAGGGCGTGCAGCGCTTCACCCTGCATGATCCGGTCAGCGAGGCGGACCAGTCCGTTGCCGATGCCGGCAGCCTGGTCGCGCCGATGCCGGGCCGTATCGTGGCCACACTGGTGGCACCGGGCACGGCGGTCAAACGCGGCGCGCCGCTGCTGGTGCTGGAGGCGATGAAGATGGAGCACACGCTGCAGGCGCCGGCCGATGGCACCGTGCAGGGTTACCGGGTTAAAGCCGGGGACCAGGTGGGTGATGGGGCGGTGCTGGTGGATTTCGAGGCGGGGTAGTTACCCGCACTGCGGCCGGCCGGATCAAATTCGGCCGTGCTGCGCTCTACCGCACGGTAGCCCACACCGCAGATCGCCAGCGCGCCCTGTTCCACGCCATCCAGGCCAAAGGCCTGGTCCACGTCACCTTCGTTGATGGCTGCGGTCACAAAAGCACCCAGGCCTGCTTCCGTGGCCGCCAGGTACACCATCTGCGAGATGTGTCCTGCGTCCAGCGTGAGCGCACGATACGCCTTGGCGTGGTTGCGATACTTCCAGAAGCTGCGTCCAAAACGAGGGGCGAGCACGATCAGGACCGGCGCATCGGCGAACCATTCCTGCCCCGATACCATGGTGCGAGCCAGCGATGGCAGCGTGGGAACGGGCGGCGATGGCAACGCCAGAAGCGCGTGGTCCAGCGCGTGATAGTGGTAGAGGCCGGGCGCGAGCCCGTCGACGCGCTGTACCAGCAGCCATACCTCGGTCGGGTGCAGACCCCCGCCCGAAGGGACGTTTTTCTTCAGGATCAGCATGTCCTGCTCGACCTGCAGCGCGGCGTGGGCCATGACGCTGCGCTGGAGGAGCTGGGCCAGCATCGGGAGCGGCAGCGCACGCCCGGGATCGAAGTTGCGACAGGTGGTTCTGGCCGCCAGCAGGGCATCGAACGGGGATTCCTGCACGTTCGGCAGCGGCTGGTACTGGCCCTCCAGAGGATGCACGGCAGGCGGCGGCGCACCCAGCGTCCTGCGCAGACCGACTGCGGTATCCAGGCCCTGCCCGCGCATGTCCGAAACGCTGTCCACGCCCTGCCAGCGCGAGTGCCGGTGCGCCACGGCGGACAGTGGCCACCAATGTGCGTCCTTGATCCGCTGGTCGCGCGCCAGAAGGTCTGCGTGTTCCGGCTGATCGCCCAGCAGCAGGCCGTTGCTCAGCAACTGGCCCCAGCGGGGATCGGCCATGTCCTGCGCCGACAACGTCCGCCACTGCGTTGCGCTGGTGCGGCCAAGCAGTTCGCTTTGCCCGGCGTCGATCTCCACCGGGCCATCCAGGTGCCCCGCAAGCGCCAGCCAGACATGGGTGCTGTTGGCCTCGGTGTTGCCACGCAGAAGCGCCTGCAGGCCGAACGAGACGGTTTCGCGCGGCTCCAGCAGTAGATGGGTACAGCGGCGAACGCGCATCGATCTTCCTGTCGTAATGCAGAAGTAAGCTTATCCCGATGTGCGGTGACCGCACACAGAGGCCTCCGCCGGTGCGTTGTGCTCAACCGGGGAGCGCTTGTGCCGATAGAACACTCTCTTGCCCTGGAAATCGACCATGACGCCTACTCCCGCCCAGCTCACCCCGACCCAAGCCATGCTGCTGCTCGACCATCTGATTGGCGATACGGCGTTCCGCACGCTGTTTTCCGCCGATGGCGCGGCAGCGCTTGCCTCGATCGGCATCGACCCCGACGGCTGTACCGACTGCCTGGCTGTCGTGGACCTCGCCACGCCTTCGGAACTGCTCGCCCTGCGCAGCGAACTGGAAACCTATCTGAGCACGCATACCGCGTCGATGACGGTGGTGTTCTGTTTCGAAGCTGGCAAAGTTGGCGACACCATCAGCTGACGGTCGCCTCACTGCATGCCGGTCGCGTTGACCGGCACGGACCAGGTGGCCACGTCATGCGCGTTCAACGGCTGCCAGACCTGGATCGCCGCCACCTCGGCAATGGCTTGCCCACGATGCGTGGCCAGCCATTGCTGCTCTTGCAGGACGCCCGCCCCATCCTGCTGGGCCCTCCTGGCCTGCAGCAGCACGACATGCGCCTGCACCGGCTCGGACCCGTCCAGCAGCGGCTGCAGCATTTCTACCGCCGCATCGGCCTTGCCATCGATCAGCAGTGCATTGGAGGACACGATGCGCCGCCACTTGGCGACCACCGGGCTGTGCTGGCGTTCCAGCAGCGCCGCGTTGTCGCGCAAAAGTGTGTCGGCCAACGGATGCTGGCCCTGGCGTTGCGCAAGGTAGACCAGCGCCAGCAACTGCAGGCTGCGGTCGGCGATGTTGGGATGATCGCGCTCTTTCAACATGGGAATCAGCTGCGTTGCGGTCGCAGACAAGGTGCCTTTGTTGGCCCCCCCGCACAGCGTCTCGACGGTGGCATGCACCAGCTTCTGATGAATCTGGTAATCCGCCAGGCCCGGTTTCGCGGCATCCTGGCGCACGGCCGAACGCATGGCGTCGCAGTCTCCCTGGTCGGCGGCGAGCAGCACCTTTGCTCGAAGATGCATCAGGTCCTGCAGGGCGTCCTCGCCTTTACCCATGCGCTCCACCAGGCGCCTGGCTTCTGCATACCGGCGCAGGCCGACCAGAACATCCACCTGGGTGTCGTCGATACCGTCGCGGCGGAGCGTACGCGCCTGCTGCAGGGTGTTCTGCGCCTCATGGAACTGGTTGCGGGCCAGCTGGATGCGGGCGAGGTGCACCATGGGGTAGATGCGCAGGTAGTCCTGGGGAACGGACGCCGCACGGGCGAAGGGCTCTGCCTCCTGGAAGCGGTTGTCCTGGATCAGATACCAGGACGTGTTGGAAGGACCGGCATAGAAATCCGGGTACACCCCGGCGAGTACCCGCCACTGCTCGACCGGCCACCCGTCCGGCTCCAGCTCCGCCTGCCAGCCTTTCAGGTACAGCTGCTCGCGGTGCGGCAGCCGCCCCTTCAACGCCAGCGCTTTTTCCAGCTGCTCGCGCGCACTGCTGCGATCGGCGGTACGCGCGAACGATTTGGCCAGGCCGATATAGGCCAGCGCGAACGCCGGATCGATCTCCAACGCGGTCTGATACAGATTGCGCGCGTCATTGAAACGGCGCTCGCCCAGTGCCGTCTCGGCCAGCGCATACGAGCGCAGGGCGCGCAGACTGGCGGTTGAGGCACTGGGCAGCGGCATGGACCGCTGCAGACCTGCGACGGATTCGCCTAGTCCAGCTCTCAGTTCGCCGATCACCTTGTCGACCGCCTCCACCGCGTTGCCGGTCCCGGACGCCAGGGCCGTGTACGTCTGGATCACCACGTCCTTGCCAGGGTCGATCAGCGAGATCTGCACCTCGTATCCACCACGCCGCGGGATGACCTTCGGTACCAGGACCGCGCGGGCACCTTCGCGTACCGCCACGTCCACCGCGCGCGATCGATCCAGCACGGCATCCACGGGATCGCGTGCCAGTTCGAGGCTTTCGCGGACCTTGCCGTCGGACAGTACGTTGACGTACTTCGACTGTTCCAGGCCCAGCAGCATGGCCTGACGCAGCGAGTCATCGAAAATGGGCTCGCCGGTCTGGTTGGTGACATCCGACAGCACCACCCAGTCACGCTCAGCGAAGGCGATTGCCGGCTGCGACCGCGTCATCATCCAGGCCCCCACCAGCAGCGCGACGGCCAACGTGGCTTCCGCCACCATGGCCGTTGGCTGGCGCCAGAAAGGCAGGTCGCGGGCGGCCTTCGACGTCGCCCGGGGGCGACCGCTGGATGGCATGTCCGATGACATCACTCCGAACACGTCCATCGGCTGCGCCACGCCCTTGAATCGCCAGCGTCCGAACGAAGTCCATTTCAGTCCGTTGTTTTTATCGCGCAACGCAACGCCGGCACGCCGGACCATCGACTCAGCCGTCGCCGACACGAGAATCTGCCCGGGCCGTGCCAGCTGCATGAGCCGCGCCGCCATCGGCTTTGCCAGCCCTTCCACTTCCACCGGCTTGGAGCCCAGCGCGATCGCTTCGGCGCTGTTGTCCCACAGGATGACCTCACCGACATGCAGGCCCGCGCGTGCGCGGATGGGGTGCTGCAGCGATCGACCCAGTGCACCCAGGCCAGCGTGGTAATCCAGGGCGAATCCGAGCGCATCGATGGGCCGCTCGAACAACAGAAACAGCCCGTCCGAACGATCGATCTGGTGCCCGTTCCACTGCTGCTGCAACGCCAGCACCAGCCGGTCATGCTCCTGGAACAGCTCAGCCGCCGCCGCATCACCGATGCGCTCCACCAGGATCAGCGAGTCGCACAGATCGGTGAACAACAGCGCCCGCATCTGCGGGGCCTGGGTCGACGTTCCGTTGTCGCCGTTCATGCCGATCTCCCGATCAGGGTGTGGCGGTCGCTGATCGCGACCAGTGCAATCGGTTGCCGCCCAGCCGTTTGGCCTGGTACAGCGCGTTGTCGGCGCGAGCGTACCACTCGCTCCAGTCGGTACGGGGGTCGATCAGGCACACGCCGATGCTGACCGGGCACAGGTGCGGCACGCCCTGCGCGCGCCCCATCAGGCCGTGCACGGCGCTGAGGATGAACTCGGCCGCGTGCTGCAGGCTGTCCGGGTTGACGTGGCGCAGCAGCAGGCAGAACTCGTCGCCGCCCAGGCGGCAGGCGATGTCCAGCTCGGTGGTGACCGAGCGCAGGATGTTGGCCACGCTCTGCAGCACGCGGTCGCCGGCCTGATGGCCGTGCACGTCATTGACCTGCTTGAAGTGGTCGCAGTCGATCAGCAGCAGGCCCTGCGGCGCGCTGTCTTCCTGCGCGCGGCATTCCTGCAGGTACAGCGCCAGGCCACGCCGGTTGTGCAGGCCGGTCAGCTCGTCGGTGCGCACCAGCTCACGGGTGTGGGTGAGCTGGTGGGTGGTGACGTAGAGATTGTCCAGCGCGGTTTCGAGATCGTGGTTGCGGCGGCGCAGCTGGCGGATCAGCACCTGTTCGTTGCCCACCACGCGCATGATCGTGCGGCGCAGGAAATAGGCGAGCAGGCTGGGATCGCGGTCGACCAGGCGCTGGAAATCATCGTGGTCCAGTTCCAGCACGACGCTGTCTTCGACGGCACGTGCACCGGCACTGCGCTGGTGGTCGCCGATCAGCAGACCCAGCTCGCCGAAGAACTCATTGGGGCCCAGCGACTTGACCACCAGGTCTTCGCCGAAATCCAGTTCGATGCAGCCGCTGACGATGACGTACATCGTGCTGCCGGCATGGCCGCGGTGGAACAGGTGCGTGCCTTCGTCCAGCTTGCGCTGGCGGCCGAACTCGGAGAACAATGCGGACTCGCCGCTGCTCAGGATGGCGTGCACGATCTCAGCCATCGCCTTTCGGTCGATGTCTGTTTCTCGTTCGCACATGATCGCCGCCGCACCCTTGCCGGTCATTTCCGAACACCCGCTTTCCAGCGCCCCCTGGTGAGCGATGGAGGATAGCACTCCTCAAAACTGTGCGCCCTATCCCATTTCCGACTATTACGCCCCAAAATCGTGAAACGGTGCACGTTCTGCCGCCTTCGACCCCGTGAAGACTGGGCTGCGGCACCCGAAAAGGGCGGCCAGTCCCCCGACTGGCCGCCTGCTGGCCCTCCCTGGCCCCCCTGCCCGGACGGGGTCAGGCCGCCCGTTCGGCGTTGAACTGCTCTTCCTCGGTGGACCCGCTCAGGGCGGTGGTCGAGGACTGGCCCTGCTGGATCGCCTGGGTCACCGCGTCGAAGTACCCCGTGCCGACTTCGCGCTGGTGCTTGACCGCGGTGAAGCCCCGGTCGGCGGCGGCGAACTCGGCCTCCTGCAGCTCCACGAAGGCGCTCATCTGGCGGCGGGCGTAACCGTGGGCCAGGTTGAACATCGAGTAGTTCAGGGCGTGGAAGCCGGCCAGGGTGATGAACTGGAACTTGTAGCCGTAGGTGGCGATCTCCTTCTGGAAGGTCGCGATGGTGGCGTCGTCCAGGTTCTTCTTCCAGTTGAAGCTGGGCGAGCAGTTGTAGGCCAGCAGCTTGCCGGGGAACTTCGCATGGATCGCCTCGGCGAACTTGCGGGCGAACTCCAGGTCCGGCTTGCCGGTCTCGCACCAGATCAGGTCGGCGTAGGGCGCATAGGCCAGGCCGCGGCTGATCGCCTGGTCCAGGCCGTTGCGGGTCTTGTAGAAGCCTTCCACGGTGCGTTCGCCGGTGGTGAACGGCTGGTCGTTGCCATCCACATCGCTGGTCAGCAGGTCGGCGGCCTCGGCATCGGTACGCGCCACCAGCAGGGTCGGTACGCCCATCACGTCGGCGGCCAGGCGCGCGGCGTTGAGCTTCTCGATCGCCTCGCGGGTCGGCACCAGCACCTTGCCGCCCATGTGCCCGCACTTCTTGACCGAGGCCAGCTGGTCCTCGAAGTGCACGCCCGCCGCGCCGGCCTCGATCATCGCCTTCATCAGTTCGAAGGCGTTGAGCACGCCGCCGAAACCGGCTTCGGCATCGGCCACGATCGGCTGCAGGAAGTCGATGTCATCCTTGCCTTCAGCATGGTGCAGCTGATCGGCACGCAGCAGGGTGTTGTTGATGCGCTTGACCACCGCCGGCACCGAATCGGCCGGGTACAGCGACTGGTCCGGGTACATCTGCCCGGCCAGGTTGGCATCGGCGGCGACCTGCCAGCCGGACAGGTAGATCGCGTTCAAGCCGGCCTTGACCTGCTGCATGGCCTGGTTGCCGGTCAGCGCGCCGAGCGCGTTGACGAAATCCTTTTCCTGCAGGTACGTCCACAGCTTCTCCGCGCCCAGCCGCGCCAGCGAGTGCTCCACGTGCACGGTGCCACGCAGGCGCACCACATCGGCGGCGGTGTAGTTGCGGGTGATCCCGGCCCAGCGCGGGTCGGTGTTCCAAGCGTGCTGGATCTGTTCGGCGGTCTGCAGGGTGCTCATGTCGAATCTCCAAAGGGAACGGATGCGGTAACAGCAGGTGGATGGCGGGTGGTCAGTCGAGGCGGTCGTAGGCCGGCAGGGTCAGGAAGTCGGTGAGCGCTTCGCGGCGGCTGAGTTCGGCCAGCAGCGCGATGGACTCGGGGATGCGGGCGCTGCCCGGCAGCGCGGTGGTGTCACCCAGCCGCGCCGGCAGTTGGGCCAGGGTGGCGTCGAGCAGGGCCAGGTCGATGGCGGTGCCGTCGTCCAGGTGCTGGCCGGGGGTATGCAGCCACTGCCACAGCTGGCTGCGGCTGATCTCGGCGGTGGCCGCGTCTTCCATCAGGTGGTGGATCGGCACGCAGCCGTTGCCGTCCAGCCAGGCGGCCAGGTAGCGCACACAGACCTCGACGTTGCCCTCGAAACCGGCGCGGGTGATGGTGCCGGTGGGCGCGGCGATCAGATCATCGCGGCCCACCTGCACATCGTTGCGCAGCACGCGGTGCTGGTTCGGCCCGGGCATGTGTTCGTCGAAGATCGCCCGCGCGACCGGGATCAGCGCGGGGTGGGCGACCCAGGTGCCGTCATGGCCGGCGGTGACTTCGCGCAGCTTGTCCGCCCGCACCCGCGCCATCGCCTGCTCGTTGGCGGCCGCGTCGTGGTTGATCGGAATCTGCGCGGCCATGCCCCCCATCGCATGCGCGCCACGGCGGTGGCAAGTACGGATCAGCAGTTCGGAGTACGCCTTCAGGAACGGCTGGGTCATCGTCACCTGGCCGCGCTCGGGCAGCACCTTGTCGGCGTGGCGGCGGAAGGTCTTGATGTAGGAAAAAATGTAATCCCAGCGGCCACAGTTCAGACCGACGATGCGGTCGCGCAGCGCGTGCAGGATCTCGTCCATCTCGAACACTGCCGGCAGCGTTTCGACCAGCACCGTGACCTTGATCTGGCCGTGCGGCAGGCCGAGCATGCCCTCGATGTGCGACAGGGCGGTCTCCCACAGCGCCGCCTCTTCCATGCTCTGCAGCTTGGGCAGGTAGAAGTACGGGCCACGCTGCTTGCACATCAGGGTGCGGGCATTGTGGAAGGCGAACACCGCCGCATCGAACAGGCCACCGGCGATCGGCTGGCCATCGATGCGCACGTGCTTCTCATCCAGGTGCCAGCCCCGCGGGCGGACGATCAGCACGGCCTGCTCGTTGAACGGACGCAGCGTGTACTGCTTGCCCGGCTTCCCATCCGCGGACGGGCCGGTGTAGGTCAGATCGCCGCGCACCGCGCCGATCAGCGCCTGCTGGCCGGCCAGCAGGTTGCGCCAGGCCGGGGCGGTGGAATCCTCGAAGTCGGCCATGAACACCTTGGCGCCGGAGTTCAGCGCGTTGATGACCATCTTCGGGTCGGTCGGGCCGGTGATCTCCACCCGGCGGTCCTGCAGCGCCTCCGGCAGCGGGGCGACGTGCCAGTCGCTGGCGCGGATCTCGGCGGTATCGGCTCGGAAGTCCGGCAGGCCGCCGCCATCGAAGAACGCCTGGCGCGTCACCCGTGCCTGCAGCCGGCGCTGGCGCTCCGGCTCCACCGCACGGTGCAGCGACACCAGCAGCGCCAGTACCCCCGCCGGCAGCAGCGCGGACTGGCCGGCCAGCTGGGTGGTGAGGGCGATGCCGGGGGTGGCCGGTGCATCGGCGGGGGTGGGCTGGGCGGTGGCGTAAGCGACGGCGGACATGGCGGACTCCTGCGGTGCGGTTGAGCTCCACCGTGCGCCGCCGCGCCGATATTTGACAAAGCAGTTATTGCAATGGCTTACATAAGACCAGCTTATACTCATGACGCCATGACCACGCCGCGCACGCCAAGCCCCCGGTTTTCCTACAAATCCGATCGGCTCAAGCCGCTGCGGGCGTTCTGCCAGACGGTCCGCCTGGGCTCAGTCTCACGGGCAGCTGAGGCTTTGTTCGTCAGCCAGCCGGCCATCAGCCAGCAGTTGCAGGCCCTGGAGCGCGAACTCGGGGTCAATCTGTTCGAGCGCAGCGGGCGACGCCTGGTGCCCAGCCGTGAAGGCCAGCTGCTGTATGAGATGGCGCTGCCGCTGGTGGAGAACCTGGACGGGTTGGAGGCCAGCTTCCGCGACAAGGTGAAGGGGCTGGACGCGGGCGAGCTCAACATCGCGGCCAACAGCTCGACCATCCTGTACCTGCTGCCGCGCATCGTGGAGCGCTTCCGCCAGCGCCATCCCGATGTCCGCCTGACCCTGCACAACGCGATCAGCGCCGACGGCACCGACCTGCTGCGCAGCGATGCGGCGGACCTGGCGGTGGGCTCGATGACCGACGTGCCGGCCGACCTCAGCTACGCCCCGGCCTACCGCTTCGAGCAGGTGCTGATCGCCCCGCCCGAGCACCCGCTGGCGCACGGCGAACTGAGCCTGGAGGCGATCTCGCAGTACCCGCTGGTGCTGCCGCCCAAACGCCAGATCACCTACCGGCTGGTGGACCAGGTGTTCCAGCGGCATCGGCTGCCCTACACCGTCGCGCTGGAGGTGGGCGGCTGGGAAGTGATCAAGCAGTACGTGGCGATGGGCATGGGCATCTCGATCGTGCCGGCGCTCTGCCTGCACGATGCCGACCGCGAGAAGCTGGTGACGCGCTCGATGGGTGCGTGGTTCCCGGAGCGCAGTTATGGCGTGATCGTGCGCCGCGGGCGGTTTCTGTCAGCGCAGGCAAGGGCGTTCATCGAGCTGATCCAGCCGGACCTGTTCAGCCCGCGCAGCTATGATGAGAGTGGTCATTCCGAGCGCTGACGCACGCCCCATGTCCATCGAACTCCGCCACCTGCGCTACTTCCTGGCCGTCGCCGAGACGCTGCACTTCGGTCGCGCGGCCGAGCGGCTGGGGATGTCGCAGCCGCCGCTCAGCCAGCAGATCCGTCAGCTGGAAACACTGCTCGGCGCGCGGTTGTTCCTGCGCGCGAACCGCCGGGTGGAACTGACCGACGCCGGGCGCGTGCTGCAGGAGCAGGCGCGCGACGTGCTGGCGCGGGTGGAGACCGCGATCGATCTGACCCAGCGCGCGCAGCGCGGGGAAACCGGTGAGCTGCGCATCGGGCTGACCCGGGCCACCCCGCTGTCCACGCAGATCCCGCGCGCGATCTTCACCTACCGCCAGCAGTTTCCGCAGGTGCAGTTGAAGCTGCGCGAGATGAACACCCTGCAGCAGATCGATGCGCTGATGGCCGGCGAACTGGATGTCGGGTTGATCCGCAAACGTGCCCTGCCCGCGCCGCTGATGTCGCGCATATTGTTCAGTGATCCGCTGGCGCTGGTGGTGCACGACCAGCATCCGCTGGTGCGTGATCTGCCCGCCGATGCAGCGGTGGCGCTGCGCCTGTTCGCGCATGAGCCGTTCGTCGGTTTCCTGCGCGAGGTGGGTGCGGGCATCCACGATCACTTCATCGCGTTGTGCCGGGGCGCCGGCTTCACGCCGCGCATCGTGCAGGAAGCCGGGGAAGCTTCGACGTTGATCAGCCTGGCGGCCTCGGGATTGGGCGTGACGGTACTGCCCGCCTCGTGCAGCCATATCCAGGTGGACGGTGCGCGCTTCGTCGCACTCAGTGATCGTGCGGCCAGTTCGGAAGTGCACGTGGCTTGCCGCCGCGGCACAGCGTCGCCGCTGATCGGTCACTTCACCCGGCTGCTGCAGGGCGTCAGCGGCTGAGCGCGAGCGCGGCGGTGGCCGGTTGCACGCGCTGGCCCAGACGCCAGGCGATCACGCCACCGGCCACGGTCAGTACGCCGACGAAACTGCACACGCCCAGCCAGTCCCACTGCGTGTAGAACACACCGCCGAGCACGCCGGCCACGCTGGAGCCCAGGTAGTAAGCGAACAGATACAGCGCGGACGCTTCGGCGCGCATCGCACCGGCGCGGCTGCCGACCCAGCTGCTGGCCACCGAGTGGCCGCCGAAGAAGCCGAACGTCACCAGCGCGATGCCGGCCGCCATGCAGCCCAGCCACGGCATCGCGAGCAGCACGATGCCCAGCGCGATCAGTCCGTAGCAGATCGCCAGCACGCGGCTGCGGCCATGGCGATTGGCCTGCTGCCCCATCCACGCCGAGCTGAAGGTGCCGACCAGGTACACGCTGAAGATCAGGCCGACCACGGTCTGGCTGAGGCCATACGGAGGCGCCAGCAGGTGGAAGCCGAGATAGTTGTAGAGGGTGACGAACACACCCATCAACACGAAGGCGGTGGCGAACAGCCACGGCAAGCCCGGATCGCCGAACAGGCTGCGCCAGCGCGAAGGCAGTTCGCGCAGTCCCCCGCGACGGCTCTGGAAGTGGCGTGACGGCGGCAGCTGGATCCACAGCAGCACGGTACTGAGCAGCGCGATCAACGAGACCACGCCAATGCCCCAGCGCCAGCCCCAATGGTCGGCCACGATGCCCGCGATGAGACGACCGCTCATGCCGCCGATCGCATTGCCGCCGATGTACAGGCCCATCGCCAGGCCCAGCGCGCGGCTGTCCATTTCTTCGGCGAGGTAGGTCATGCCCACCGCCGGTACACCACTGAGCGCGATGCCGAGCAGCGTGCGCAGCACCAGCAGCGTGGTCCAGTCATCCACCATCGCGGTGGCGACGGACAACACGCTGGACGCCAGCAGCGCGGCGACCATCACGCTGCGGCGCCCGATGCGGTCGGAGATCAATCCCGCGATCAGCATGGAGACCGCGAGCAGACCGGTGCTCAGCGACAGGGTCAGCGCACTGTTGGCTGCGGAGACGCCGAAGTGGCGACTGAATTCCGGCAGCAGCGGCTGCACCGTGTAGAGCAGCCCGAAGGTGGAAAAGCCGGCCAGGAACAGCGCGGCCGCCGTGCGCCGGAAGGCCGGGGTGCCCTGCTGGATCTGGTCGCCAGCCGCCGCTGCGGTGGCCGGGGAGCTGCGATCGGGGACCGCTGCGGTGTCGCCATTCATGCCGGTAAGGCCCGCGTAGACGGGCCGGAGCGAGGAGTCAGCGCTCAGGATAGGCAGCGCGGACAGGTCGATCCATAACCTGATAGGTCTGAATCGAGACGTTGCAGATATCGATTCAGATCGCGGGCGCGGTTACAGCGCCTGCCAGGTCAGGCCTTCGCCGCGCCGGTAGTACACATGCGAGGCCTTGCCGTACAGCGCGCTGGCCTGGACCAGGCCGAAGAAGCGGCCGTCGGCACTGTTGCCGCGGTGGTCGCCGAGCATCAGCACCTGCCCGGCGGGCACGGTCAGGCCGGTGATGTCCGGACCACCGCCCTGGCCCAGATCCAGCTGCGCCAGATGCTGACCGAAGTCTTCGATCTCACCCACCCCGGCGTGAGCCAGCGGATGGCCGTTGATGCTCAGGTGACCGTCGTGCAGCTCGACCCGATCCCCCCCGACCGCCGCGATGCGCTTGATCAGCCGGGTGCCGTCCTGCGGTGAATCGAACACCGCCACGTCACCGCGCTGCGGCTGGCCGGTGTGCAGCAACTCCATCGAGGTGAACGGCAGGCGCACGCCGTAGGCACGCATGTCCACCACCACCCGGTCGCCCGGCATCAGCGTGTGCTGCATCGAGCCGCTGGGCACCTGGTAGTGATTGGCCAAGGTGTCGCGCGCCGCAGCGAGCAGGCCGAGCATCACCAGCAACGGCAGGGCTTCCTTCTTCAGCCAGCGCAGCAGGCGATGGTCGGTGGGGGCAGAGGCGGCGGCGGGGGTGTCCATACGGGCGCTCCAGGAAGTGTGTGGCTGTGACCGGATGGACGGCGGGCAAGTTCCCTGCCCCCCCGCTGAAAAAGCTACGCACTGTTTACGCAGGGGCCGCCCGGTCGGCATCGCGGTTTTACGGGGCGCGGCCGCATCGTGGCGACACCGCGCCGCAGGGCGCTTCGAAGAGACGTTCCATGACCATCCTGCTGATCCGGCACACACCGTCGAACGCCGTGCCGGACGCGTCGCCGCTGCCTGCGCGGGTCGCCGGGCACCGCCTGGCCTGCCGCGACTGCGACTCCCTGCCGGCGCTGGTGCGCTGCCTGCAGCGTGCCCAGCGCAGCCGCCCGGCGCTGGTCCTGATCGCCACCGCGGCGGTCGATGCGCCGCAGTGGGCGCGCTACGGCCAGGCACTGCGCACCGCGCTGGAGGACCTGCCGGTGCCGTACATCGAGATGGCCAGCAACGACGACGACGCGCTGGACGAGCACCTGCATCCGCAGCATGCCCCGGCCGCGCGGGTCGTCTGCAGCAGCGGCCGCCAGGATGCCTGCCGCCTGTCGTTGGCGATCGCCGCCCATCGCCTGCAGGCCGTGGAGGGCTGAGCCATGTCGATCTTCATCATCCGGGGGCCGGAAGCGGCCGGGCAACTGATCCGTACCGCGCAGCCGCTACCGGCACTCGTTCTGAAATCCCTGGTGCATCGCGCGATCGATGCGGGCACCACGGTGGCGATCCGCGCCTGTGGCTCGGAGCAGGAACTGCTGGATGCCCTGCGCGTGGCCGATCACAGCCGAGGCGAAGTCACCCTGCTCGATCCGGGTGCGTGCGTGGACAGCGCGCGCCTGCAGCGCCTGCTGCCGCATCTGCACAACGCCTACGTGGAAGTGCACGACGACGATGCGCGCGCCCCGGAGGCATGCCTGCCGGCGGATGCGGGTCAGCGCATCGGCGTGGCGCGCGGGTACTGCGCGCAGAGTTACATGCACGCGCTGGAGATCGCGCTGGATCACCTGGGGTGCAGTGAGATCGCCGAGGGCGTGCACGTGGGGACGTGATGCGCGGGGTCGGTGGGGCGGGCGCTGGGCGCCTATGCCCTTGGAGGCGAAATAAAGGGGGAGGGGGCGGCCGCAGGCCGACGCCGGAGGACATTCGCCGGAAAGGGCATAGGCGCCCAGCGCCCGGCCCAGCGGAGCAGCAACCCAAAAAAACGGCAGGGTTTCCCCTGCCGTTTTCGTTTCAGCGTGTGCCAGTGGCAGGCGTACCGACCAACGGTCGGTATCTACCGCGATGCCGCGATTACTTCAAACCACGATTGACCAGCAGCGGTTCCACCGACGGATCCTTGCCGCGGAACTCGCGGTACAGATCGGCCAGCTCCACGCTGTTGCCGCGCGAGAGGATCTTGTCGCGGAACACCTGGCCGTTCTCCGGGGTCAGGCCACCGTTCTCCTTGAACCACTCGAAGGCGTCATGGTCCAGCACTTCGGCCCAGAAGTAGGCGTAGTAACCGGACGAATACCCGCCACCCCAGATGTGATCGAAGTAGCTGGTGCGGTAGCGCGGCGGCACCTGCGGCAGGTCGACCTTGAACTTCTTCAGCGCGGCCGCTTCAAACGGCGCGACGTCCTGCAGCTTGGCGTCGGCCGGCTGGGTGTGCCAGGCCAAGTCGAGCAGGGCGGCCGAGAGATACTCGGTGGTCGCATAGCCCTGGTTGAAGGTACGGGCCTTGAGGATCTTGTCGACCAGCGCCTGCGGCATCGGCTCGCCGGTCTTGTAGTTCTTGGCGTAGTTGGCGAAGACCTTCGGGTCCAGCGCCCAATGCTCGTTGAACTGCGAGGGGAACTCGACGAAGTCACGCGAGGTGCTGGTACCGGCGATGGACGGGTACTTCACCTTCGAGAACATGCCGTGCAGCGCATGGCCGAACTCATGGAACATCGTGGTCACGTCATCGAAGCTCAGCAGCGCGGGCTGGCCAGCGGCGGGCTTGGTGAAGTTGCACACGTTGTAGACCACCGGCTTGGCACCGGTCAGGCCGTCCTGTTCGACGAACACATCCATCCAGGCGCCGCCGGACTTGCTGTCACGCTTGAAGTAGTCGGTGTAGAACAGGGCCAGCGAGGTGCCGTCCTTGTCGAACACTTCGTAGACCTTCATGTCCGGGTGGTAGGTGGGGATGTCGGTACGCGGCTTGAAGGTGATGCCGTACAGCTGCGTGGCGGCGTAGAAGACGCCGTTCTGCAGCACGTTGTCCATCTCGAAGTACGGCTTGATCTGCGATTCGTCCAGGTCGTACTGCGCCTTGCGCACCTGCTCGGCGTAGAAGTCCCAATCGGAGGCAGCGAGCTTGAAGCCGCCCTTCTGCGCATCGATCACCTTCTGCATTTCGCTGATCTCACCACGCGCCTTTGCGGTGGCGGCCGGCACGGTGTCGGTCAGCAGCTTGAGCGCGGCGGCCGGGGTCTTGGCCATCTGATCGGCCAGGCTGTAGGCGGCGTAGTTCTCGAAGCCGAGCAGCTTGGCCTTCTGCGCGCGCAGCTGGGCCAGGCGCTGGATGGTCTCGCGGGTGTCGTTGGCGTCGCCCTTTTCGGCACGGGTTTCCGACGCCTTGAGCACGGCGGCGCGCTGCTCGCGGTCGCTCAGCGAGCCGAGCACCGGCTGCTGGGTGGTGTTCTGCAGCGGCAGCAGGTACTTGCCATCGAGGTTGCGGGCCTTGGCATCGGCGGCGGCGGTGTTGATCGCATCCTCATCCAGGCCGGCCAGCTTGGCCTTGTCATCGACGACCACGGCACCGGCGGCGGTCGCAGCCACCAGACGGGTGTGGAACTGCGTGGCCAGCGTGGTTTCTTCCACGTTGAGCTTGCGCAGCGAGGCCTTGTCGGCATCGTTCAACTGCGCGCCGGCACGCACGAACTCCTGGTAATCACGCTCGACCAGGCGCTTCTGCACCGGGTCCAGGCCCAGCGCATCGCGCTGGTCGTAGATGGTCTTGATGCGGGCGAACAGCTTCGGGTCGAGGTTGATCTCGTCCTGGTGCTCGGCCAGCTTCGGGGCGACTTCTTCCTGCACCTTCTGGCGTGCATCGTTGGTGTCGGCCTGGACCAGGCCGAAGAAGATGCGCGACACGCGGGTCAGCGTCTCGCCGCTGCGCTCCAGCGCTTCGATGGTGTTGTCGAAGGTGGCCGGCTCGGGGTTGTCGGCGATCTTGCGGACTTCGGCCAGGTGCTGCTTCATGCCTTCGTTGAAGGCCGGCAGGTAGTCACTGTCCTTGATCTTGTCGAACGGCGGCGCCTGGAACGGCAGCGTGCTGGCGCTCAACAGCGGGTTGGCGGACGCATCGGCCGGCTGCTGGGTCGGGGCGGGCTGGGTATCGGTCACGGGGGTGGACTCCTTGCCGGAACAGGCCGCCAGCGCCAGGCTGATGGCAGCGGCCAAAACTACGGTACGCGACATGAAACGGGCTCCTTGGATGAGGGCGCGGGACGGAAAATCCCGCAGCCGATCACCCTACTCCCAAAGCCCGCAGGCGGCATGTGCCGGTCGTGGCGCGTGGCTGTGCGGGCCGTGGGGGCTACCCCGCCCGACCCGCCCGGCGGCGCTCAGACGGTGCCGCGGGTTTTGCCCTGCCAAGGGCGGTAGTACTCGCGGATCGCGGCCATGTCGGCCACGTCGTTGCCGGTGGGGTGGAACAACGGGCCGATGCCGATGGTCTTTTCCGGGTAGTGGAAGTACGCGGCCAGCACCGGCACATCGGCCATGCGTGCGATTTTGAGGAAGCCGGCCTTCCAGTGCTGCACCGCCTTGCGCGTGCCTTCCGGGGTGATCGCGTACCACAGGCGGTCCGAGCCACGGATCAGGCTGACCGCCTGCTCCACGGTGCCCTGCGGCGAGCTGCGGTCCAGCGGGATGACGCCGAGCTTGCGCAGCAGCGGGCCCAGCGGCCACCAGAACAGCGAGGCCTTGCCCAACACCTTGACCTGCATGCCCAGCGCGATCTTGGCCGCCATGCCCCAGAAGCCGTCCCAGTTGGACGAATGCGGGGCGATGATGAACACCACTTTGGGCACATCGGGCAGGGTGCCGGTCACTTTCCAACCGCCCAGGCGCAGCGTGCAGCGGGCCAGCCAGCGGAGGAAGCGGTTCGGTTTGACCTGCGGCATGTTCGGCGGAACCACCGGCAACAACGGACTTCGGTTGTTCAAGCAATCACTCCCAATTGCGTGTGGTGCGCCCGCGCTTGATCTGCGCGCGCCCCTTTTTGGCGTCCAGACGACGCAGTTTCGACCCGTAGGTCGGCTTGGTGGCCACGCGTGCCTTGGGCACGCTCAGCCCCGCCTGGATGAAGGCGGCCAGTCGATCGCGCGCGTCCTCGCGGTTACGGTCCTGGGTACGGAAACGCTGTGCATCGATGACCAGCACGCCTTCGCCGGTCATGCGCCGGTCGCGGCGGGCCAGCAGGCGCGCGCGCAACGGCTCGGGCAACGAAGGCGAGCCGGCCACGTCGAAGCGCAGTTCGACGGCGGTGGAGACCTTGTTGACGTTCTGGCCACCGGCGCCGCTGGCGCGCACGAACCGCTCGACGAGTTCCGTATCCGGAATCGTCAGGTGCGCGCTGATGGTGACTGGCCCGTTGCCCATGGGCCGCATTGTAAGGGGAGGACCGCCGGCTGGGTGACTGCAACGTGCGTGGATGTCGCCGATAACGTCCTCAATTACGGTCTGATGACGCCATCGCAGGTATTCTCCGGTTTCCCGCAACGCAGGATGCTCCGCAATGTTCCCGATCCGCCCGATGGCCCGCCGTGGCCTGATCCGCATGACATTCGCCCTGGCGCTGGGCCTGGGCGCGATCGCGCCGGCCATCGCCGCGCCGCCGTCGGATGCCGACATCAACCGCCTGCTGGCCGCCTCGCGCGCGCAGACCATGCTGGACACGATGCTGCCGCAGATCGAGGCGATGCAGCGCCAGCAGTTCCAGCAGGTGGCGCAGCAGCGGCAGCTGGATGCGACGCAGCAGGCGCAGTTGCAGCGGATCGAGCAGCGGACCAACCAGACCGTGCGTCAGGCGCTGTCCTGGAAGGAGCTGCGGCCGATGTACGTGGATCTGTACAAGCAGACCTTCAGCAAGGAAGACGTGCTGGCGATGGCGGAGTTCTATGAAAGCTCGGCGGGGCAGAGCCTGTTGGACAAGACGCCGGCGCTGATGCAGAACGTGATGGTGGCGATCCAGGCCAAGATGCAGCCGCTGTTCGTGGATCTGCAGAAGGACCTGGAGGCAATCGTGAATGAGCCGACGCCGGCGGCCGCGCCGGCGAAGAAGTAATCGAGCTCAGAATTACAGAGGGTTACGTGTAAGTCCGCGTACCGCAGCTGTTCGTTTCCCATGGATGAGGAAGCCGGGCAGGTCAGCGCACTTCCCAGTCGAACAGATCCATCGCCTTGCGGAATTCGCCATCCACCGGCGCGCTGATGTCCATCGGCGTGCCGTCCGGATGCGGGAAGCGCAGGCGCTCGGCGTGCAGGAGCATGCGGTGGATGCCCTGCATGCGGAAGCTGCGGTTGTGGCGGCCGTCGCCGTGGCTGGTGTCGCCGATCAGGTGATGCGAGAGATGCTTGAGGTGGCGGCGGATCTGGCGGAACCGGCCGGTCTGCGGCTGGCAGCGCAGCAGGGCGTAGCGTGAGGTGTCGAACTCGCCCATCGGGATCGCGATCTCGCCCACGGCGACGCGCTGGAAGTGGGTGATCGCCTGCTTCTTGACCGGTTTGCCGGGGCCGCCATCGAGGTCGTGGTCGACGGTGAAGGCCTCGTCGGCCGGCCAGCCGCGGCAGATCGCGAGGTAATCCTTGGTGACGTCGCCGCCCATCAGCGATTTGCCGAGCACGCTGGCGCTTTCGCGATCAAAGGCGAGCAGCAGGCAGCCGCTGGTGGCGCGGTCCAGGCGATGGACGAGGAAGATCGGCTTGCCGAGCTGTTCGCGCAGGCGGTCGGCGAGGAAGTCGTCTTCGCCCCGGGCAAGCTTGCTGTCGTGGACCATCAGCCCGGCGGGCTTGTTGACCACGGCGAGCTGGTCGTCCAGGTGCAGCAGCTGCAGGGGCGGAAGCGCCGCCGGCGCCTCGGCGATGGTCGCTGCCTGCAGCTCAAGCGCGCTCATCGGCGCCACCAGGCACTGGCCAGCGAGAACACGCCCGCCGCGCCGGTCACCCAGCTCCACACCGGGGCATCGCCGAAGTACCAGCCACCCGGCTGCAGGCCGTACAGCACCGCGGCGACGATCATCAGGCCGACGCCGGCGATCGCAGCCACCGCGCGCTTCTGCAGTTTCTGCACGCTGACATTCAGCGCGGCCAGATCGCGTGAGCGCATCGACAGCTCGTGGTCGCCTTCCACCTGCTGGCGCAGCCAGGCGTGGACCAGGCGCGGCATGTCCGGCGTATGCGTCATGATTTCAGGCAGGCGCTTGCGCACTTCCTTGAGTACGCGGCGTGGGCTGTAACGCTCGCGCAGGATGCGTTCCAGCACCGGCCGCGCGACCGCCCAGATATCCAGTTCCGGATCGAGCTGACGGCCGACCCCTTCGATGTTGAGCAGGGTCTTCTGCAGCAGGATCAGCTGCGGCTGCAGGGTGAGCTCGTAGCGCTGGGCCACGCGGAACAGCTTGATCAGCACCTCGGCCAGCGAGATCTGCGACAGGGGGCGGGTGAAATAGGGCTCGCACACCGAACGCGCGGCCGCTTCGAGTTCATCGATGCGCACGTTGTTGGGCATCCAGCCGGCCTCGACATGCAGCGCAGCCATGCGCCGGTAGTCCTTGTTGAAGATGGCCATGAAATTCTCGGCCAGGTAGTACTGATCTTCTTCGGACAGCTGGCCCATGATGCCGAAGTCCAGCGCGATGAAGCGCGGGTTGTCGCGGCGTGCCGGATCGGTGTCGACCCAGATGTTGCCGGCGTGCGCATCGGCGTGGAAGAAGTTGTCGCGGAACACCTGGGTGTAGAACACCCGCACGCCCTTGGCGGCCAGCGCCTTGCGGTCGATGCCGGCCTTGTCCAGCGCGACGATGTCATCCGACGGAATGCCCCACACACGCTCCAGGGTCAGCGCACGCTCGGCGGTATGGCTCCAGATCACTTCCGGTACGTACAGATCGTCCGAGTCGATCCAGTTGCGGCGCAGCACGCTGGCATTGGCGCCTTCGCGCTGCAGATCCAGTTCGGCGGCCAGGGTGTTTTCGACTTCGGCGACCACTTCGCGCGGGCGGATCTTGTCGGCGCGCGGGTGCGCGCGTTCGATCAGCGCGGCGGCCGATTTGAGCAGTGCGATGTCGGCGTCGATCTGCTTTTCGATGTCCGGGCGCAGCACCTTGACCACCACCTGGCGGCCATCGGCGAGCGTGGCCGCGTGCACCTGCGCGATGGAGGCCGAGGCCAGCGGCTGTAGATCGAAGCTGGCGAACGCTTCGCTGACCGGGCGGCCGAGCGCGCACTCGACGATGGCCTGCGCGGCGGCGCCGTCGAACGGCTTGACGCGGTCCTGCAGCAGGGTGAGTTCATTGGCGACGTCGGCCGGGATCAGGTCACGGCGGGTGGAGAGGATCTGACCGAACTTGACGAAGATCGGGCCCAGGTCCTGCAGCGCCAGGCGCAGGCGCGCACCGCGCGACTGTGCGGCGATGTCGGCCGAGGCGCGTGGCACGAATGGTTTGGCCAGGCGCAGCCAGCGTTCGGCCGGGGTGCCCTGGAGCAGATCGTCGAGGCGGTAACGCAGGATGATGCGGCCGATGCGGCTCGCCCGGAAGATCGCCTTCATGGGCCCACCTGCCGCAGGCGCTGCACGCGCACGGCCATGCGTTCAACGTCGTCGCGCATCACGTCCACATCGTCGTGGAAGGCATCCAGTTCTGCTCGGGGTACCACGTCGCGCGACTCCTCGGTGACAAATTCAGCGGCGCTGTGCGCCAGGTCGGACGCGCCGCGGCGCGCGTGCTGCAGTGCCGAGCGCAGGGTGTTGGCGATCTGCACGCCCATCACCTCGCCGAACACGCGCACGAACGGCTGCTGCCAGTCCGGATCGAAACGGGTCGCCAGCTGCTGCAGGCGGCGGGCCAGCTCGGCATCGCCGGAGACCTTGACCCGCCCAGCCGGCGCATCACCGCCACGGCGTGCATTGGCCAGGAAGGGCAGCTGGGCCAGCACCCCGCCCAGCGTGCTGCGCACGGCCAGGTCCGGCTCCTGCTGCGGATCGACCGGGCCGACCGTGAGGCGCTCCCCGTCCACCCCGATCCGCATCGCCAACGCAGGCGATTCCAGGGTCAGGGCGATGTGGCGGCCATCCAGCGCGGCCAGCGCGCTGCGGGTGTCCGGGTCCAGCGCCAGCGCGCGGTTGAGCGTGAGCTGCAGCGCATTGCCAGCCAGCGGCTTGAGGGAAGAGAGCAGGGAACGGGCCATCACCGCATTCTACCGTGTGCCCTTGAACGGCGGGCGTGCGCAGGCATCACGCGCCGCCACGCGGGCGGCGTCCATCGCATCCACATCGCACACGCATTTTCCCGGGCGCCGACTCGGTTCATGCTATGGCTCCCCAACACAGCGACAGGAGCGGCAACAGGCATGGGCAAGACCCGGGTAGGCATCATCTTCGGCGGCCGTTCGTCCGAGCACGAGGTCTCGCTGCAATCGGCGAAGAACATCCTCGATGCGCTGGACAAGGACCGCTTCGAGGTCACCCTGATCGGCATCGACAAGCAGGGCCAGTGGCACCTGAGCGACCCGCGCGAGTTCCTGCTCAATGCCAGCGACCCGACACGGATCGCGCTGCACCGATCGGGCAATGCGGTGGCGGTGCGGCCGGGCCTGGAGCGCCAGCAGCTCGTCCCGACCGATCCGGCCACCGCACTGGAGCAGATCGACGTGGTGTTCCCGATCGTGCACGGCACGCTGGGCGAGGACGGCTCGCTGCAGGGGCTGCTGCGCATGGCCAACCTGCCCTTCGTGGGCTCGGGCGTGCTGGGCTCGGCAGTGGCGATGGACAAGGACGTGGCCAAGCGCCTGCTGCGCGATGCCGGGCTGGCAGTGGCCCCGTTCGCCTGTTTCAACCGGGTCACTGCGGCGCGGGCCGATTACACCGCGCTGGTCGCCGCGCTGGGCACGCCGCTGTTCGTGAAGCCGGCCAACCAGGGCTCCTCGGTGGGCGTGAGCAAGGTACGCAACGCGGCGGACTTCCATACCGCCCTCGCGCTGGCGCTGTCGTTCGATCACAAGGCGCTGGTGGAAGCGGCGATCGACGGCCGCGAGATCGAGTGCGCGGTGCTCGGCAACGAACACCCCGAAGCCAGCGTCTGTGGCGAGGTGGTCGTGCACGATGATTTCTATTCGTACGACACCAAATACATCAGCGAGACCGGTGCCGACATCGTGGTGCCGGCGGCCATCACCGATGCGGAGCAGTCCCGTATCCGCGAGATCGCCGTGCAGGCCTACCAGGCACTGGAGTGTGCCGGCCTGGCACGCGTGGATGTGTTCCTGACCTCGGCTGGTGAGGTGGTGATCAACGAGATCAACACGTTGCCCGGCTTCACCCGCATCAGCATGTACCCGAAGCTGTGGGCGGCCAGTGGGCTGGATTACACCGCGCTGATCACGCGGCTGCTGGAGCTGGCACTGGACCGGCATGCCCACGAGCGCAAGCTTCAAAGCTCCATCGCAACGACGGCCTGAACACCGTTGCCGATGTCAGGCCGTCGTTATTTCCGCAGCGCGTCCCACGCCGGAGAGAGATGGCGCGGGACGCGCCGGACACTAGGTCCGCTTGCGGAACATCGAAACCACAGCCAGGATCAGGAAAACGACGAACAGGATCCAGGCGACGTTGCTGGCGGCGCCGGCAATGCCCGAGAAACCAAGCACCGCCGCGATGATGGCGATGACAAAAAAGATGACGGCGTAATGCAGCATGTCGACCCTCGCGTTGATGCGTGCCGGAGTTGGCGTGGGGCCATGTTCACCAACCTGCGGTGTTCAGGGAGTGATGGAATCCTGTGCGTTCGATGAAGATGCCAGCCGGGCCAGCCCTTCTTCGATGCTGACCAAGGGCACATAGCCGAAATCGCGACGCGCCGGTTCCATGCTGTACCAGTGCGGGGTGCACAGCTGCTCGGCCAGGAAGCGCGTCATCGGTGGTTCGCCGCGCAGGCGCAGCAGCGGCCACAGCCGCTCACAGACCGCGCCGATCCGGTAGGCCACCTTGAAGCTGATCGACTTCGTCACCGGCGGGGCATCCACCGCGGCCAGCAGTTTGTTGAGCAGCTCGCGCATCGGCAGCGGCTCGCCGTTGGAAATGAAGTACGCCTTGCCGGCGCAGGCCGCGCCCGGGGCCAGGTGCTCCAGGGCCAGGAAGTGGGCCAGTGCGGCGTTGTCGATGTAGGTGGTATCGACCTTGTTCTGCCCATCGCCGACGAAGCGCAGGCGGCCGGCGCGGGCGCGCTCGGCCAGGCGCGGTACCAGCTGCTGGTCGCCCGGGCCCCAGATCAGCCGCGGCCGCAACGCGACAGTGGCCAGCTGCGCATCGTTGGCCGCCAGCACGCGCTGCTCGGCGATGGCCTTGGTGGCCGCGTACGGCGCCTGGAAGTTCTCGCCATACGGCACCTCGTCCGCGCCCAGGCCCTCGACCGGATGCGTGGCGCGATGGGTCACGCTGGGCGTGGAGGTGTAGACCAGCTTGCCCACGCCGTGCGCGCGGCAGGCCGCGATGACATTGTCGGTGCCGACCACGTTGGCCTGGTGATAGCTGTCATAGCTGCCCCAGGCGCCGGCCTTGGCCCCATTGTGGAAGACCGCATCGACCCCGGCCACCGCGTGCAGCACCGCCTGCGCATCGGCCAGGTCGCCGCGGATCTGGCCCACGCCCATCGCCTGCAGCGCGGGGTAATGGCCGCGGTTGAACGCCAGCACCTGATGACCGCGCGCGATCAATCCCTTGCACAGGGCCTGGCCGAGGAACCCGCCGCCGCCGGTAACGAGGATCTTCATGCGTGCTGCTCCAGTTGCGCGGTGGCCCAGACCGTGAGCTTCTCGCGGCCGATCTTGGCGTTGTGGCGGATGTCGACCGGGAAGCCCGGGTGCGGCAGGAACTGCTCGATGCGCGCGGTGTGCGCATGTGCGGCCGCTTCACGGCGCAGGCGCTCGACCAGGGCGGGCGAATCGATGGTGCCGGGCTGCAGTTCGTAGCACAGCACCGGCCGCTGCCGACCCGGCGCACCCACGCCGACCAGCGCGGTGCGGGCGATGCCGTCCAGCGCGTTGAACACCGGCTCGACCTGCTCGGTGTACAGCGGCCCCTGCGCGGTTTCCACGCGCTGGGTCTTGCGCCCACAGAACCACAGCCGGCCCTGCGCATCGAAGTAGCCGACATCGCCCATCCGGTGCACGACCCGGGTGCTGCCCTCGGCCAGGGTTTCGGTGATCTTCGCCGCAGCGGTGGCCTGCGGGCGGTTGAAGTAGCTGTCGGTGGCGGTCGGGCCGGCCACGGTGATCTCGCCGACCTCGCCAGTGGCCAGCACACGGGCCTGCGACCATGCCGGCAGCGGTGCGTCGTCGATGGCGATGATGCGCACCTCGTTCGGCGCGACCACACGGCCGACACAGGTACCGGCGCCGGCCTCGGTGGCCTGACGGGTGTTCTCCAGCTCGCGGCCTTCGATCACCGCCACCGGCAGGCACTCGGTGGCGCCGTAGGGGGTCCAGAACTGGGCGTCGTCGGGCAGCAGGCGGCGGATACGCGCGACCACGTCCGGCGGCACCGGTGCCCCGGCCGAGGTCACCCGGCGCACGCTCGGCAGCGGCTGGCCGTGATCGGCCAGGACCCGCATCAGCGCCGGCGAGCCGAACAGCTGGGTGACGCCGAAGCGGTTGATGGCGTCATGCAGCTTGCGCGGATCGGCCTGGGCCGGGCGGGTCGGATCCATGTCCGGGATCACCGAGGTCAGCCCCAGTGCCGGATCGAACAGCGCGAACGGCGGGAAGGTCGGCAGATCCACCCCACCCGGCTCCATCCCGAAGGCGGCGCGCAGCAGCTCGACCTGGCCGACGAAATGACGGTGGCGGTAGACCACGCCTTTGGGCACGCCGGTGGAGCCACTGGTGAACAGGATCGCCGCGACATCCTCGCCATCGGTCGGGGCCAGCGCAGGCGCCGCCGTGGCGCCCTGGGCTTCCAGCCGGGCCAGGGTGGTGCCACCCCAGCCCCAGCGGCGGCCGACGGTCACCAGCAGGCGCACAGAGCGGCACCAGCGCAGCACCAGGCGCGCCACGTGGGCCAGGCCGATGCCGATGAAGGCCTGCGGCTGGGCCTCGTCCAGGCATTGCTTCAGCGCGCGCTTGTCGATGCCCGGGTCGACCAGCACCGGCACCGCGCCGTTCTTGAACAGCGCGAACATCAGCAGGAAGAACTCCGGCGAGGGCCGCACCATCACCACCGCGCGCACGCCGCGGCCAATGCCGTGCGCGGCCAGGCCGGCCGCCATCGCGTCGCTGCGGGCGTTGAGGGTGCGGTAATCCAGGGTGACGTCATAACGCGCCATGCCGCCGGGCCCGGGCTTGCCGGGGCAGCGGATGGCGATCTGGTCGGGGCGTTCACGGGCCAGCTCGGGCAGGCGCGCGGCGATATTGATGGCGCTGTTCATCCGTTCATTGTCGCCGCTGCAGAAAAATCTTGCGCGCCGGCCGGTGGCGTGGAAAATTCGCGCCCTTCCCTCCTGCTTCGCTGCCGCCCAAGGCCGGTGCCCCATGCCCCATCCCTGCCTCACCTGCGGCGCCTGCTGCACCCAATACCGTGTGGCCTTCCACTGGATGGAATCGGACGAGGTCACCCCCGGTGGGGTCCCGCACGAGCTCACCCAGGTGCTGGACCCGCACCGGCTGTGCATGCGCGGCACCCTGTCCAAGCCGGTCTACTGCGTGGCGCTGGATGCGGAGATCGGGGTGTATTCGCGCTGCAGCATCCATCCCAACCGCCCCAGCGTGTGCCGCGAGGTGGATGCTTCGTGGGAGTACGGCAAGGCCAGCCCCCAGTGCGACAAGGCGCGCGTGGCGCACGGCATGCCGGCGCTGACCCTGGCCGACTGGCGCTGGCGGGACGAGGCGGGCAATGACGATGATCATCCCGACGACAACGGCAATTCCCCGGCGCCACCGCAGGCACCGATCGCGGCGTAAAGATCGGCATGGGCAGGTGACGACCGTTGGTCGTCACGCCGATCAGATCGGGTTCGCGTCCAGAAACGCGCGGATCTTCGGCACCAGCACCTCGTGCTTGTCTTCCAGCACATAGTGTCCGGCATCCTCGAAGGCATGCACCTGCGCCTGGGGCAGTGCGGCCTGGAAGCCCTTCAGGAAGTGGTGGTCGAACACGAAATCACGCAGCCCCCAGCCGATGAAGGCGGGACGGTCGGCGTAGCTGGGCAGGGTCTGGCCGGACCGCTCCAGCAGCGACCAGGCTTTGTCGGCCGGCGACAGCGGGATGTCCTGCATGAAGCGGATGGTGCTGATGCGGTTGGCGTAGCTGTTGTACGGCGACACGTAAGCGCGGCGCACCTCGGCCGGCATCTTCCGTTCCACGCCCAGCCACGAGGCACCGGACGAGAACGCGTTGAAGGTGCGGATGAGCCACTCGCCGATCTTCCAGTGGCGACCCAGCGCGATCTGCCACGGCATTTTCTTCGCGGCCGGCATCGGGAAGGCGGCGGTGTTGAGCACCACCAGGCGCTTGACCTGCGCGTGGTGCGACAACGCCCAACCGAAGCCGATCATGCCGCCCCAGTCGTGCACGGCCAGGGTCACCGGGCCGGTGATGCCCAGGTGCGCGAGCAGCGCGTCGAGGTCATCCACGCGCGACTGCAGGGTGTAGTCGTAGTGCGCGTCATCGGGCTTGTCCGACAGGCCCATGCCGATATGATCCGGCACGATGCAGCGGTATCTGTCCGACAAGCCGGCCACCAGGGTGCGCCAGTAATAGCTCCACGACGGATTGCCGTGGACCATCACCACCACCTCGCCATCGCGCGGGCCTTCGTCGAGATAGTTCATCGACAGGCCGGGGCGCACCTCGAAGCGGTGCGGATGGGCGGGGTAACCGGGCAGCTGGGGCATGCAAACGCACCTGTGAAAAGGGCCGGCAGAACCGGCCCTTGATGTTCAATTCCAACGCCGCAGCAGCCTGCGGCGACTGGTTTACCAGACCACTTCGGCCATCGAGCAGTTCAGGCCCGAGCCGATGCCGAGCAGCGCGATGCGATCGCCCTTCTTCAGCTTGCCCAGCTGCTTGAGCTTGCTCAGCACGATCGGCACCGAGGCCGGGCCGATGTTGCCGTGCTCGCCGAAGATCGTCATCACCTTCTTCGGGTCGATGCCGAAGTTCTTGATGAAGGCGGCGGTGTGCGGCTGGCTGACCTGGTGGATCACGAACTGGTCCAGTTCCTCCACGGCCCAGCCCAGTGCTTCACGGGCGGCGACGAAGGTCTTCTGTGCCAGCTTGATGCCTTCGATCAGCAGCATGCGGGTGTCGGTGACCATGCGGTCCAGGTTGCCGCGGCACAGCTGGTTCCACTCGGTGGCCGAGCGGGTCACGCCACCACGGTAACGCGGGGCATCGGGCACCAGCTCGGTGCGCGCCATGACCATCGCCGCGGCACCGCAGCCCAGGGTCAGGGCGGCCATCTCGTTGCGGAAGTCATCGGCGGTCACGCCCGGCAGGGCCATGCGCTCGAGGGTCTTCTCGTACACCAGGTTGGCGGTTTCACCGTCGACGATCAGCGCGTAGTCGATCTCGCCGCGTTCGAGCATGCGGGCGGCGATGTCCATGCCGTTGATGAAGGCCAGGCAGGCATTGGCGACGTCGAAGGTCATGCATTCGTCGCCGACCCCCAGGTTGCCCGAGACGATGCTGGCCGTGGACGGCTCCAGGTAGTCGCGGCTGACCGAGGTGTTGACCAGCAGGCCGATCTTGTCGGCGCCGATCCCGGCGTCTTCCAGTGCTTTGCGGGCGGCCAGCGTGGCGGCGTCGGAGGCCAGCATGTCGGCATCCCACAGGCGACGGGCGTGGATGCCCGCGATATCGCCGAGCACATCGGTACGGATGCCAAGGCGATCCAGCGTCGGCTTCAGCCGTTCGTTGATTTCCTTGGACGTCAGCGTGTGCGGCGCGTCGATGTGCGCCAAGCCGGCGATCGAGACATTCTTGAAGAGCATCAGTTAGCGCCAAGGCTCAGGCAAAGGGGGCGTTATTGTAAGCCGGCACGGCTTTCACCGCACCTTTACGAATTCACGCCCGGGCGTATGGTCCGGGCGCGGGGTGAAGGGTTCAGCGTGGCGGGCACTGGAAGGCCAGGAAACGCTGGCTGCCATCGGCGGGCAGGCCCGAGGCCTGCACGGCATTGGCACCGGCACTGGGTGCCTCGTTGCGGGCCAGGGTTTCCAGCTCTTCCTGCACGCGCAGCGGGTTGCGGTTGTAGAAGCCCACCTTGCTCTTCACGGTGACCACCACCTCGCCCTTGCTCTGGCAGCCGCTCGGCGCGGGGCCGGCCGGCAGCACGCGGACCGTCTTGCCGGAGGACTCGATCGGCACCCAGGTGCAGGCGGAAACGCTGAGGATCAGGGCGGACAGAAGCAGAATGCGCATGGACAAGGCCTGGCTGGAATACGTAAGGGAGTGTGCGGGAAACAACTGAATCGGGGGTGATCAGGGGCCGGGAGGGTTCCCGGCGCCTGAGGGCGGGTCAGCGCGATGGCTGACCCGCTGTCGGCATCACCGGGCCTTGGGTGCCGCCGCCGCCGGAGCAGCCGGAGCAGCCGGAGCCACTACCTTGCCTTCGGCATCGATCACCTGCACCTGACCGAAGTTGAGCGCACGCACCGGCGCCTCGGTCTGCTTGAGGTCACCCACCACCACCCAGGTCAGCGCGTTCGGGTCCAGCGTAGCCGCGGCCTGCTGCACCTGGGCGGGGGTCATCGCCTCGATCTCGGCCTTGCGCTGGACCACATAGTCGTCCGGGCGCTGGTACCGCACGATCCCGCTGATGGTGCCCATCACCGCGCTGGCGGTCTCGTAGGCACCGGGCAGGCTCAGGTTCTGGATGTTGCGGATGCGCGCCACTTCGGCCGGGGTGGCCGGCTTGGCACCGCTGGCGAACTCGGCGATCTCCTTGCGCATCTCCTGCATCGACTCGGCGGTCTTGTCGATCTGCACCGGTGCGCGGGCGCCCCACGGGCGCTGGCCCAAGGTGTTGCTGGCGCTGCTGCCGGCACCGTAGGACCAGTGCTTCTGCTCACGCAGGTTCATGTTCAGGCGCGAGGTGAAGTCGCCGCCGAGCACGCCGTTGGCGATGTCCAAGCGGGTCGACCCCGGGTCCTTGGAGGAAGGCACCACCTGGCTGGCGAACAGGTTGGCCTGCACCGCACCCGGCTGGTCGATCAGGTACACACGGGCCTGGGTCGGCCGTGCCACGTCCACCGGGGCCTTGACCTGCGGCGCAGGGCCCTCGGCCTTCCAGTTGCCGAGCTGGCGCTCCAGCAAGGGCACGATTTCCTTCAGCGTGGTATCGCCGACCACGATCAGCGTGCCCTGCTCCGGGCGCAGCCAATCACGGTGGAAATCGACCAGGTCTTCGCGGGTCATGGACTGGATGTCCACTTCATTGCCGCTGCCGGTGAACGGGATGGCATACGGATGGCCGGCGCCGTACAGCAGCGTCGGCATCACGCGCATCGCCACGGCGCTCGGATTGACCTTTTCCTGCTGGATGCCGGCGATCCAGGTCGCCTTGATGCGGTCGATCTCGCTCTGGTCGAAACGCGGCTGGCGCAGCATGTCCGCATACAGGGCCAGCGACGGGGCCAGGTTTTCCTTCAGCGCGGACAGGTACACGCTGGTGCTGTCCAGCGAGGCGGAGGCATCGAGCTTGGCGCCCAGTGCATCGACCGCATCGGCGAACGGCAGTGCGCCGAGCTTGCCGGCGCCCTCGGTGAGCAGGCCCATGGTGAAGTTCGCGGTGCCGGACTTGCGGCCCTGGTCGGCGGTGAAACCACCCGGGAACTCATAGCTGAACTGCACGACCGGGATGTCGTGACGCTCGGCCAGGATCACCTGGGTGCCGTTCTTCAGCGTGGCGCGGTGCAGCTCCGGGAATTTCAGGTCCGGGAAGGTCTTGGTCTGCGGCACGCCGGTGCTGCGGTCGACCTGCTTGGCCAGGGTCGTGAACGCGGGATCCACGGCGGGCACGGTGAACGGCTTGGGCGTTTCCGAGGGCAGTTCGGCCAGGGCAACGCGCGCGCCGGGTTCGACCACGATCGTGTGGTCGCCAGCGCCCAGCCACTTGGCACCGACATCACGCACCTGCGCAGCGGTGGCCGTATCGATGGTGGCCAGCGACGTGCGGAAGCAGCCCGGGTCACCTTCGTACACGGTGCACTCGGCCAGCGCGTCGGCCTTGCCGCCGAACCCGCCGATGCGCTCGATGCCGCGGATGAAACCGGCACGGAAGGCGGTCTTGCCGCGGCTCAGCTCATCGGCGGTCGGACCGTCCTTGGCCAGGCGCTTGACCTCTTCATCGATGATCGCCTCGACCTTGGCCGGGTCCACGCCCTGCTTGACGCTGGCCATGATCACGAAGTTCGAGCCCAGCTGCGAGCTGTAGGCGCCGGCGCTGATGTTGTCCACCAGCTTGTCCTGGTGCAGCAGGCGCTGATCCAGGCGCGAGGACTTCGCACCGCCGAGAACCTGCGCGAACAACTGCAGCTGGTCGATGTCGGTGGTGCCGACCTGGGCGACGTTCCACGCGCGGTAGATGCGCGCCTGGGGGACCTTGTCGGTCATCACCTCACGCGTGCTCTTCTCGCGCTTGGCCACGTCCACCTTCGGCTGGGCCATGCTCGGGCCGGCCGGGATGTCGCCGAAGTACTTGGCGACCTTTTCCTTGGCCGTGGCCAGGTCGATGTCACCGGCCAGTACCAGCACCGCGTTGTTCGGGCCGTACCAGGTGCGGAACCAGGTCTTCACGTCGTCCAGCGAGGCGGCGTTGAGATCGTTCATCGAGCCGATCACGCTGTGGTGATACGGGTGCCCTGCCGGGTACATCGCGCGGGTCAGCTTTTCCCAGACCTGGCCATAGGGCTGGTTCTCGCCCTGGCGCTTTTCGTTCTGGACCACGCCGCGCTGTTCGTCCAGGGCGGCCTGGTCGATCGCACCGAGCAGATGGCCCATGCGGTCGGACTCCATCCACAGCGCCATGTCCAGCGCCGTGGTGGGCACGTTCTCGAAGTAGTTGGTGCGGTCGGTATTGGTGGTGCCGTTCTGGCCGGTCACGCCGACCTGCTTGAAGGGCTCGAAATACTCGCCGTCGTGGTTCTCGCTGCCCTGGAACATCAGATGTTCGAACAGGTGCGCAAAGCCGGTGCGGCCGGCGGGTTCGTCCTTGCTGCCCACGTGGTACCAGATGTTGACGGCCACGATCGGCGCCTTGCGGTCGGTGTGCACCACCACGCGCAGGCCGTTGGGCAGGGTGAACTGCTCGAACGGAATGTCGACCTTGGCCACCGTGGCCGGCTTGGCCAGGACCGGTGCGGGCGCCAGTGAGCCCAGTGCGGCGGAGAGCGCGACAGCCAGCAGCGCAGCACGCGGTCGAAGTTGGACGGTCATTCCGGTTCCTTGGTCATGAAAGTGAAGCCGGATGCTAGCGCGCCGCCCGGGCAAAAGGCATCGGCCAACAGTCATTGGGGCCCTGACGGACAGCCGCGACGCGATCCCGCGGACATCTGTCCGGACAGCGGACACTCGCGGATCAACAAAAACCCTTTGGAATCAACGGATAAAACTTGGCACGCGTCCTGCGTGGTACTGGGCAAGGGAAGCAAGGATCAAACCGAAACTGACTGGGTGCTGAACAAAAACAAGAACGTTCAAATTGTTCTTGCAAGCCCAGAATCGGTGTACTACATTACTACCACACCACTTCTCACCAACACTAAACAGGACCTCGCCATGAACACCAAGACTCTCGCCATCGCCATCGCCTTTGCCGCCGGTTCCGCGTTTGCTTCGTCGGTGCAGGCCGCCCCCGCCATCGTCACCCTGGACGCCGTGCAGGTCCGCCCGTCCGCCGACCAGATCGCCCAGGCCGAGGTTGAGCGCACCAGCAGCATCCCGACCCTGGCCGTCGTGGAAGTCCGCCCGACCGCTGGCCTGATCGCCGATTACCGCGCCGAACTGACCGCCAACCGCCGCGTCACCACGTTGGCCGCCGTTGAAGTGCGCCCGACCGCCGAACAGCGCCAGGCCCTGGCTGCCGAACAGACCACCGCCCGCGGCTACGTCGCCACCTTCACCGCTGCCGCCACCGCGGTGGCCAACGAAGTGATCATCAACCTGCCCACCCTGCAGGTGCGTCCGTCGCCGGCCGATCTGCAGGCCCTGGCCCTGGAAACCGCAGCGGCCGCCGCCTCGACCGCTGCCTCGACCCTGATCCGCCAGTAAGCCGTCGCTGCAGCCCCCTGCAGCCACGGCGTACACTTCGCCGATGACTGCCACGCCCACGTTCCATGTCGTCCTGTTCCAACCCGAAATCCCGCCGAACACCGGCAATGTGATCCGCCTCTGCGCCAACACCGGCGCGCGGCTGCACCTGATCGAGCCGCTCGGTTTCGACCTGAGCGACAAGCAGCTCAAGCGCGCCGGCCTGGACTATCACGAATACGCCCGACTGCAGGTCCATCCAGATCTGGAGACCGCCCTGCAGGTGATTGCGCCCAAGCGCTTGTTCGCGCTGAGTACCCGCGGCAGCGTGCGTTACGACACCCAGCACTTTGAAGATGGCGATGCCTTCCTGTTTGGCCCGGAAACCCGTGGCCTGCCCCAGGACCTGCTCGACAGCCTGCCCCACGGCCGCCGCCTGCGCCTGCCGATGCGACCGGACAACCGCAGCCTCAACCTGTCCAACACCGTTGCGGTGGTGATGTACGAGGCGTGGCGCCAGAACGGGTTTGCCGGCGGGGAATGACTCAGAAAGCGTTGATGCCCGTGAGCTCGCGCCCGATCACCAGCTGGTGCACGGTCTCGGTACCTTCGTAGGTGATCACCGATTCCAGATTGAGCGCATGCCGGATCGCCACGTGCTCGGTAGTGATGCCCGCGCCGCCGAGCAGATCGCGGCACTCGCGCGCGATGTCGATCGCCATGCGGCAGTTGTTCCACTTGGCCAGGCTCACCTGCTGCGGCTGCAGCTGGCCCGCATCCTTCAGCCGGCCCAGCTGCAAGGCCAGCAACTGGCCCGTGGTGATCCTCCGCGCCATGTCGGCCAGCTTGATCTGCGCACTCTGCGTGGCCGCCACCGGCCGGCCGAACAGTACCCGCTGCTTGGTGTAAGCCAGCGCTTCGTCCAGGCAGGCCACCGCGGCACCGATCGGGCCCCAGCTGATGCCGTAGCGTGCCTGGTTCAAGCAGCCCAGCGGGCCCTTCAGGCCCTGCACGTTGGGAAGGCGGTTACGGTCGGGCACGCGCACATTGTCGAAGAACAGCGCACCGGTGAGCGAGGCGCGCAGGCTCATCTTGTGCTTGATCTCCTGCGTGCTGAAGCCGGCCATGCCCTTCTCGAGCACGAAGCCCTGGATGCCGTCTTCGGTGTGCGCCCAGATGATCGCGATGTCCGCCACCGGCCCACTGGTGATCCACATCTTGCTGCCGTTGATCAGCCAGTCACCACCATCACGCACCGCGCGGGTCTTCATCGCCGCCGGATCGGAGCCGCCATGCGCTTCGGTCAGGCCGAAGCAGCCGATCACCTTGCCGGTGGCCATGTCGGGCAACCAGCGCAGGCGCTGTTCTTCGCTGCCGTAGGCGTAGATCGGGTACATGCACAGCGAGCTCTGCACCGAAACAAAACTGCGCAGGCCCGAATCGCCGCGCTCCAGTTCCTGGCAGATCAAGCCGTAGCTCACCGCGTTCAATCCACCGCCGCCGTACTGCTCAGGCAGGCTGGAGCCAAGCAGACCCAGGGCAGCGATCTCGGGGATCAGTTCGTCGGGAAAGCGGCCTTCATCAAAGGCATCACCGATGATCGGCAGCACCCGGGTATCGGTGAAGCGCGCCACCGTCGCCTGCACCGCGCGCTCCTCCTCGCTCAGCAGCGAACGGATATCGAACAGATCGAACGGATTGAGTGACATGGCATCCCGGCAGGTGGCGGTGGAACAGGGCCCCATTGTGGTCGCTGCGCGGGAAGGGGCCAAGAGACGGGATGCCGCGCCCAATTGCTGCGTCGCAGCATATCGACGCCGATCGCGCGCCGACACCGCTGTCATCGTCGGCGATCTAGGCTTAAATGCGTCGTGCCGGTACTCTGGCGCACTGATCCACCGTTTCGCCGTGGTGTGACACGCGCGATTCCCAGGCAACCGCCGCCCGTTCACCCCGCGGCACTACCCAAGAGTTACGCAGCCCCATGAGCGAAGCAATCAACGTCCTGCCCCCGCGTGAAGTGATGGAATTCGATGTGGTGATCGTCGGTGGCGGCCCCGCTGGCCTGGCCACGGCGATCCGGCTGCGCCAGCGCGCCATCGAGGCCGGCCGCGAGCTGTCGGTGTGCATCCTGGAGAAGGGGTCTGAACCCGGCGCGCACATCCTGTCCGGCGCGGTGATGGACCCACGCGCGTTGACCGAACTGTTCCCGGACTGGGCCGAGCGCGGCGCACCGCTGAAGCAGAAGGTCACCCGCGACGAGTTCCTGTTCCTCAATGAGACGGGGTCGCGCAGCACGCCCAACGCATTGCTGCCGGAGTGCTTCCACAACGAAGGCAACTATATCGTCAGCCTGGGCGAGGTCACCCGCTGGCTGGCGCAGCAGGCCGAAGCGCTGGAGGTGGCGATCTTCCCCGGCTTCCCGGCGGCGGAAGTGCTGTACAGCGATGATGGCGCGGTGATCGGCGTGGCCACCGGCGATATGGGCATCGAGAAGAACGGTCAGCCCGGCCCGGCGTTCGAGCGCGGCATGGCGCTGCACGCCAAGTACACGATCTTCGCCGAAGGCTCGCGCGGGCATCTCGGCCGCCAGCTGATCGCCCGCTTCCAGCTGGATGCCGGCAAGGATCCGCAGGCCTATGGCATCGGCATCAAGGAACTGTGGCAGATCGATCCGGCCAAGCACGAACCGGGCCTGGTGGTGCACGCCGCCGGTTGGCCGCTGGACAACGACACTTACGGTGGCGCGTTCCTGTACCACGCCGAGGGTGGCAAGGTGTCGATCGGCTATGTGGTCGGCCTGGACTACAAGAATCCGTGGCTGAGCCCGTTCGAAGAGTTCCAGCGCTTCAAGACGCACCCGGACATCCGCAAGCACCTGGAAGGGGGCAAGCGCATCGGCTACGGCGCGCGCGCGATCACCGCCGGTGGTTTGATGTCGCTGCCCAAGACCGTGTTCCCGGGTGGCGCGCTGGTCGGCTGCGAGGCCGGCTACCTCAACGTCAGCCGGATCAAGGGCAGCCATGCCGCGATCAAGACCGGCATGCTCGCCGCCGATGCGGCCTTCGATGCGCTCGCCGCCGATCGTCAGCACGATGAGTTGAGCGCCTATCCGCAGGCGTTCGAGACCAGCTGGCTGCATGCCGAGCTGCAGCAGGCCAAGAACTTCAAGCAGTGGTTCAAGAAGGGCCAGACCGTGGCCACGTTGATGACCGGCATCGAGCAGTGGCTGCTGCCCAAGCTCGGCATCCGCAATCCGCCGTGGACGCTGCGCCACAGCACCCCGGACCACGCCTGCCTGGAGCCGGCGTCGAAGCACGCGAAGATCACGTATCCCAAGCCCGATGGCGTGCTCACCTTCGACCGCCTCAGCTCGGTGTTCCTGAGCAGCACCAACCACGCCGAAGACCAGCCCAGCCACCTGACGCTCAAGGACGCCAGCGTGCCGGTGCGGATCAACCTGAGCGAATACGCCGGGCCGGAAGCGCGTTACTGCCCGGCGGGCGTGTACGAGTTCGTCGGCAGCGATGGGCATGAGCAGCTGCAGATCAACGCGCAGAACTGCGTGCACTGCAAGACCTGCGACATCAAGGACCCGACCCAGAACATCGTGTGGGTGACCCCGCAGGGCGGTGGCGGTCCAAACTACTCGGGCATGTGATCGGCATGGCCTGCGACCACCGGTCGCAGGTCATCGGGCGCGGCAGTCACCGCCGCGCTCGCTATCCTGAGCGTCCTGTTGGACGTGACCGCTGCGCCATGGCCCCTGCTTTCCGATCGATAGTGCCGTTGCTGGTCTGCCTGCTGCTGGCGGCGTGTTCGCGCGCCCCGCAGACGCCGGAGCAGGCCCATCAGCAGGAGCTGCGGCGCGCGTTTGCGATCTGCGCCGGCTGCCACACGGTCAGCCCCGGCGGCGTGCACCGCTTCGGCCCGAACCTGCACGGGGTGATCGGCCGGCGCGCGGGCAGTGTCACCGGTTACCCGTACTCCAACGCCATGCGCGAGGCCGGGCTGACCTGGAACGAGCAGACCCTGGATGCGTTCCTGCGCTCGCCCACGCAGGTGGTGCCGGGCACCCGCATGGTCAACACCACCGCCGATCCGGAGCGCCGCCGTCAGGTGATCGAGTACCTGCAGCAGCAACGCTGACCTCGTCGCTGGTAGAGCGCCTCAGGACGCCTGCAGCTGCACCAGGTAGGCGCGCAGCGCCGCATCGAACGCGCTGATCGCGCCGGCGTGCGCTGCTACCCCGTCTTCGTCGATGCTGTCCATCAGGCCGCGCGCGCGGGCCGCCAGCGTGTCCGCACCGAGTGTCGCCAGCCCGCCCACCAGCCGGTGCAGCACATCCACGAGCGCGGGCCCCGCCTGCGCCTCCAAGGCCGCCTGCAGCTGCACCAGATCGTCGGCGGACGCGGTGCAAAGGCTCTCGATCAACACCCCGGCAACATGCGCCGAGCCGAAGCGGCGCACGAGTGCCGCCCGATCCGGCGGTGCGTCGCTTGCGCCCGGGGCCTGCGCGGCGGCAGAGGCAAGCCGATCTCCATCCGGCAGCCACTGCAGCAGTGCATGGCGCAAGGCGGCCAAGGCCACCGGCTTGGCCAGCAGATCATCCATGCCGGCCTCGCGGCAGCGCTGCAGATCGTCCTCCATGGCACTGGCGGTCAGGGCGATCACCGGCAGCCGCGCGCTGCCGCGGTCGCGCTCCTGTTCGCGGATGCGGCGCGTCATGGCATAGCCATCCATCACCGGCATCCGGCAATCGGTGAGGACCAGATCGAAGCGGGTGCGCGCCAGCAGCGCCAACGCCTGTTCGCCGTTCTCGGCCAGCACGTGCGGCAGCCCCAGCTGCTGCATGCGCCAGCCCATCAGTGCCTGGTTGGTGGGATGGTCCTCGACGATCAACACCCGCCGCTGCAGCAGCGCGGCCGGCAAGGGCAGGGCCTGCGCCTGTTCTTCGGCGGCGCCGGGCTGTTCCTCAAACGGCACCGTGGGCACCGTCAGCAGCACCTCCACGCAGGTCCCCTCGCCGGGCACGCTGTGCAGCGTCAGCGTGCCGTGCATCAGGGCGACCAGGCGCTGGCAGATGCTCAGGCCCAGGCCGGTGCCCCCGTACTGGCGGCTGGTCGCTGCATCGGCCTGCGCGAACGGGGCGAACAGATGCTCGCGCTGCGCCGGCGAAATACCGATGCCGGTATCGCGCACCGCCAGCCGCAGCTGCTGCGCGCCATCGCTATCAGTGCCGAGCACCGTCAGTGCGATGTCGACCTCACCGGCGTGGGTGAACTTGATCGCGTTGCTGAGCAGGTTGAACGCGATCTGGCGCAGGCGCATACCGTCCGCCAGATGCATGTCCGCGACCTCGTCGTCGATCTGGATCTGCAGGTCCAGTCCCTTGGCCACTGCCTGCGGTGCAAGCAGCTGCTGCACGTTGCCGAGCAATGCGCGCAGCGCCACCGGATGTGCCTGCAGAGTCAGCGCGCCAGCCTCGATCTTGGAGTAGTCCAGCAGGTCATCGAGGATCTGCCGCAGCATCTGCGCCGAGTCTTCGATCACGCTGATGATGCGGCGCTGTTCCCCATCCAGCGCGGTGTGCGAGAGCACCTCGACCATGCCGAGTACCCCGGACATCGGCGTGCGGATCTCGTGGCTCATCGTGGCCAGGAACTCGGATTTGGCAGCGGTGGCGCGCTCGGCCGCGGCCTTGGCCAACGCAAGCGCATCGGCCTGCGCGCGCGCCTCGGTGACATCAACCCAGTAGCCGCTCCACAGCAGCGCGCCGTCTTCGGCATCGTAAGGCAGCGCACGCGCGCGCACCCAGCGCAGCGTGCCATGTGGGGAGGTGCGGAACTCCATGTCCAGCGGAGTGAAGTCGCGCGCGGCGCGTTCCATGGCCTGGCGCACACCGGGGCGGTCGCGCTCGTCGATGCGGTCCATCAAGGCGCTTTCGTCAGCCATGGCCTCGGCTGCGGTGACCCCGAACAGGGCGTCCGTATCGCCGGCGATATACGGCAGCGACAAGCGGCCATCGCGCTCGCGCCGGCCCTGGTAGACGATCGCCGGCAGGTTGTCGGTGACTTCGGCCAAGCGCTGCTCGACCCGCCGGCGCATCGCCACTTCATTGCGCAACCGCCAGTATCCCCAACCGTGCACCAGCAGCGCCGTCAACAGGACCAGCGCCAGCGGCACCGCCCAGCGCGCAATGCCGCGCCAGTCCAGGTCACTGCGGTATTCGGCCGAAAGCCAGTCACTGCGGATCGCCTCGTGCTCACGCGCGCTCATGTTGACCAGCATGCGGTCGAACGTGGTCGCCAGTGGCGCGTACCGTCGTTTGACCGCCAGCGACAACCGATCACTGAACCCTGCCGGTGCGGCCACGTGCAACTGGGCGGGATAGCGATCGCGCACGATCCGATCGATGATCGCCAGATTGCCGATATAGGCATCGGCATCGCCATGGGCCAACCGTGCCAGTGCCAGTTCGGTGCTGCGCGCAGGCACGATGCGCGCGTTGGGCGCCTGCTGCAGGATGTAGCTCCGCAACCGGTCCGGATCGCTCAGCAGGATGCTGCGCCCGTCCAGATCGCGCACGCCCAGCACCGAGCGGCTGCCGCTGGCGGTCACGATCACGTTGGGCACAGTGATGAAGGGCTGGCTGAATACCCAGTCGTCACCCAGGTACGTGGAGTCATTGGGGATACCCATGATGGCATCGACCTCGCCACGGCGCAGTTGTTCGCGCGCCTCGAACCAGTCATGCGCCGGCACGCGGGTGAGCTGGGCACCCACGTTCCGCAGCAGGCGCAGGTATTCGGCCGCCACGCCACTGGGCTGGTCGGCGCCGTCGATGAACGCCAGCGGTGCCGCATTCGGCGCGAACGCCAGCCGCAGTGGTGTCGCCAATACACGCTTTTCGGCATTGCCCAGGATCATCTGCGACTGCGCCGACCATTCCGGCGTCTGCAGCCAACGCCGCTTCAGGCGCGCGCGTTCGGTGTCCGCCAGCGCCGCCAACCCCAGATCCAGCGCTTCGGCCAAGGGTTGCTTGGCGTTGGGCACCCCGAAGTGCAGACGCTCCGGCGGCAGGTCGCTGGGGCGCAGCAACGCGACATCCGTGAGCCCTCGCTCGGCGATCAGCGACGTGGCTACATAGGCATTGCCGATATACACATCGGCTTCGCCCTTGCCGACCATGGCCAGCGCGGCCGTGGTGTTTGCAGCGCTCACGCGGCGGGCAACGGGAAAGCGCGCGCGGACTTCTTCGCTGGTGACAAACTCGCGCTCGGTGACCACACGCAGCCCGCGCAGGTCCGGATCGGCCGAGGCCCGGGTATCACCGGGGCGACCGACCAGCGCCAGCGGCGCATCGGCGTAGGGACGGGTATAGACCATGCAGCGGGTGCGGTCGGCGGTAAGGGTGATGTTCATCACCACATCAACTTCGCCGCGGCATGCTGCATCCAGCACCTCGGTCCAGTCGCGGTACATCCGCACCTTCACCTGCACACCCAGCTGCTGCGTGAGCAGGCTCAGGTAGTCATAGCCCAGGCCGACCGGCTTGCCCTCGTGCATGGATTCGAACGGCGGCCAGCCGCTGTCGTACATACCCAGGATGATGGTAGGGTGCTTGCCAAGCCACTCGCTCTGCCGGGGCGACAAGGCGAGGGGGTTGGCGGCGGATACCGACACGCCCGCTGCCATTGCAAGCACGAGCAGCACCAGCCAGCGAACGACGCGGATACGCATGCTGCCTGATCTCCGTAGAATGTTGTCCCCACCCCGGCACGGCCCGACGGCTGCCTTACAGGCAATACTAGTCCATGACCCTGCGCATTATCATTGCCGACGACCATCCGGTCGTACGGATCGGCACGAAGGCCGCGATCGAATCCAGCGGCGTTGGCCAGGTGGTGGCCGAGGCCAGTACTGTCGCCGAATTGATGACCGCGCTGTCCGATCACCCGTGCGATGTCCTGGTCACCGATTACTCCATGCCCGGCGGCCAGCAGGCCGATGGCTTTGCGATGATCGCCATGATCCGGCGGCGTTTCCCCACGTTGCCGGTGCTGATGCTCAGCGTCTCCAACAACCTGGCGATCCTGCGCATGGTGGTCGCCACGGGTGTGCTCGGCCTGGTCGACAAGACCTCGTCGATGGACGAACTGCCGCAGGCGATCCAGACCGTGCAGCGCGGCATGCCCTACATCAGCCTCACGCTGAAAGAGCGCATTGACGCGATCGGCACGAACAGCGTGGAAGAAGGGGAAGCCAAGCCGCTCTCGCCGCGCGAGCTGGAAGTGCTGCGTCTGCTGGGCAGTGGCATGACGGTCAAGGAGATCGCCATCCATCTGCACAAGAGCGTGAGCACCATCAGCCGCCAGAAAGGCGATGCGATGTTGAAGCTCGGCCTGAAGGGTGACGCCGAGCTGTTCGATTACCTGCGCGACGGCGAACGCTGATCGCCGCCGTCCTGCGGACGGCACCTCTGCCTGCTTCGATGCACTCGCGATGTACCGCATCGCGATGGCGATCCGTCGTGCGTGATGTGTTGCGCGCGTGCCTAACAGATCGCACACAAAGAGTTCCCTGGAATGCCGCTGCATTTATGTACTGCTCAGTTTGATATTCAGGGCTAATTCGGGTGACTAACGGATAATTCACACCTGTCGCCAGCAGCGATTTCCCCCTCCCTCTGCTGGCGGACAAAACCAAAAAATAAAAAGGTGTCCCCGAAAATGAAGACTTCCCTGCTTGCTCTGGGTCTGCTGGCTGCACTGCCGTTCGCTGCGTCGGCAACCGACGGTCTGTCGTACAACTATGTTGAAGGCGGCTACGTGAACACCGATGCCAAGGGCGGCGACGCTGATGGTTGGGCGGTGAAGGGCTCGGTCGCCGTGGCGCCGAACTTCCACATCTTCGGTGACTACAACGCGCAGGAAACCAAGCGCGGCAGCAACGATGTGGACCAGTGGAAGGTCGGTGTCGGCTATAACTACGGCATCGCCCCGACCACCGATCTGGTCGCCCGCGTTGCCTACCAGAAGTTCGATCCGAAGCGCGGCCTGGACTTCAACGGCTACTCGACCGAAGTCGGCGTGCGCAGCGCGTTCACCCCGAACTTCGAAGGCTACGTGATGGCCGGTTACGAGGATTACAGCAAGAAGCACGGCATCAATCCGGACGGCGAGTTCTACGGCCGCGTCGGCGCCCAGGCCAAGCTCAACCAGAACTGGGGCCTGGCCGGCGAAGTGAAGCTGGCCAAGGGCGGCGACAAGGAATGGTTCGTCGGTCCGCGCTTTACCTGGTAATACGCGATACGCAATACCGCGGTACGTTGTTGGATGGCGCGGTCTCTCTCCCCTGCGCCATGAAGCCCGGCTCACGCCGGGCTTCACTTATATGCAGCACCTGGCGACACCCTCGTCGGTACGCCACGAAACAACCCGGCCCTGCGCCGGGTTGTTTCGTTCTGGCGGTAACCCCGCTGACAGAGAAGGTGCTTCCTTCATTCGCGCGACAAGCAGGAAGCACGCTCGAGCTACTCCACGTCCGGTGGGTCGAGCGATGGGCCACGCTACGCTTGCCGGCGAATGTCCCCCGGCGCCGGCCTGCGGCCGACCCCTCCTCCTTTATTTCGCCCACAAGCGCAGCGCGTCCCATCGTGTCCATAACACCAGCGACCGCAGCAAGTTCCGGTGCCTTGCCGTAAGCGTGCCACGCGCGAGCACCGTAGAGGCCGGTGGGCCCCTGGGCAAAATCAAGGAGGAGGGCGTCGCTGCCAAGCGGCGGCCGGGGGACATTTGCCTTGGGGCCTACCGGCCGCTACGGGGCCCTCACGCTTGCGGCATATCTGAGCGGAGACAGGAACGCCCAGGCTCCCGGGCCACACGCGTACGGCGTGCGTCATCTACTGCGGCACATGGGATGACAGGTCCCTCTGCAGTAGACGAAGAACCAAAAAAAAACCCCGGCGCTTGCCGGGGTTTTTCGTGCCTCACTTGAACAGCGTGTCCGGATACTCCGGCTTCTGCTCGCGTGCCAACAGCGCACGCAATCCCTCTTCCGGCGTCTGCTCACCGTGCAGCACCGCGCGCACGCGGTCTGAGATGGGCAGGTCGATGCCGTGACGGCGCGCCTGGCGCATCACCTCATCAGCAGTCTGCACCGACTCGACCACCTGGCCGATCTCACGGACCGCATCGGTCAACGTCTGGCCACGGCCCAGGGCCAGGCCCAGGCGCCGGTTGCGCGAGAGATCGCCGGTGCAGGTCAGCACCAGATCGCCCAGACCGGCCAACCCCATCAGGGTTTCCGGCTTGGCACCGATCGCCGCGGCAAGCCGCAGCATCTCGTTGAGGCCACGGGTGATCAGGCCGGCACGGGCGTTGAGCCCCAGCTGCATGCCATCGGCGACGCCGGTGGCCACGGCCAGCACGTTCTTCATCGCACCGCCGAGCTCGGCACCGACCATGTCATCGCCGGTGTAGGCGCGGAACGCCGGACCGTGCATGGCATCGGCCACCTGCTGGGCGAAGTCCGGCGCGTCACCGTGCACGGTGATCGCAGTCGGCAGGCCCTGGGTGACTTCCTTGGCGAACGACGGACCGGTCACCACCGCCAGCGGCACGTCCGACCCAAGGACCTCACGCGCCACTTCGTGCAGGAACCGACCGGAGCCGGGTTCGAAGCCCTTGGTCGCCCACGCCACGCCGGCATCGGCCGGTCGCAGTGGCGCCAGCGCACGCACGGTTTCACCGAAGGCGTGCGAGGGCACCACCACCAGGATCCAGGCAGCGTCCTTGACGGCAGCGGCCAGATCGGTGGTCGCGCGCAGCGACTCGGGCAGCGGAATGCCCGGCAGATAACGGGTGTTCTCGTGGCGCTGGTCGATGGCCTCGACCATCGCCGCATCGCGCCCCCACAACACGGTCGGATGACCGTGCCGCGCGAGCAGGCTCGCCAGGGCGGTGCCCCAGGAGCCGGCGCCGAGAACCGCGATTTTGTCTGCGTGGTTGCTCATCCGTACTGCAGCGCCGATCAGGCGTTGCCGGCCGGCTCGGAATCAGCGAGCGAGGTCTCGCCCTGTTCCTGACGCTGGCGCAGGGTTTCGGCGTACAGGCCTTCGAAGTTGATCGGCTGCAGGAAGAACGGCGGGAAGCCGCCGGCCTGGATCAGCTCACTCACCAGCGAACGCACGTACGGGAACAGGATGTTCGGGCACTGGGTGCCGAGCAGCACGTCGATCGACTGCGGGTCCAGGCCGACCAGGCCGAACACGCCGGCCTGCTGTACTTCGGCCACGTAGGCGGTCTTCTCGCCGGCCTTGCAGGTCAGGGTCACGGCCAGCACGACTTCGAAGGCGCTCTCGCCCAGGCGCTGCACGCGCTGGTTCAGGTTGAGCTGCAGTTCCGGCTGCACGGCGTCATTGAAGACGGCCGGAGCGTTCGGCGATTCGAACGAAACGTCCTTGACGTAGATCTTCTCGACGGTGAACGAGGGACCGGTGGCGGCGTCGACCGGCGCGACCGCGCCGTTGGTGTTCTCTTCGGACATTTCCTGTTGCTCCAAAATGAATGCTGTAAAAACGGATTGTTACATGCCCTGCGATGGGGGCGCTGTGCGCCACGCACAAGGCATGCGCAGCAATCCGACGGGAATCAGTTGCGCCCCTTGACCAGCGGCAACTCGGCCTGCTGCCACGCCGGGATGCCACCGTCGAGCACGTTGACCTGGGTGAAACCAGCCTTCTTCAGCGCCTTGGCAGCGGTCTCGGAGGCATTGCCGGTACGGCATACCAGCACGACGGGGCTCTGCTGGGCCTTGGCCACCAGCTTGTGCTCCGGACCGAACTGGCTCGGCTGCACGTTGCGGCTGCCGGCGATATGGCCCTTCTCGAAATCGCTGCTCGAGGACAGATCGACCACGATGGCGCCACCGGCATTCATCAGCTGGGTCAGTTCAGCCGGCTTGAGCGACTTGAAGCCGCGGAACAGTCGGCGGACTTCGGTCACGATGATGGCCACGGTCAGGCCGACCAGGGCCATCGACAACATCGGGTTTCGGCCGGCAAAGGCCAGCAACTCTTCGTAATTCACTAAGATCACGGGTCGATAAGCGGGCGCCGATTGTCGCACATGCAGGCGAATCGGCGTCCAGCCCCGTGCTGGCAGGCCTCAGCGGTCCTGCCAGAGGTCCGGCAGGCCGTTGGCCTGGAGCCAGCGCTTGTCCTCGGCATCCCAGCGCCAGATCTCCCGCACCCGCACGGTCCGTTCGGACTGGGTGTTGTTGTTGATCACCCGCACCTCGGCCGTGCGCCCCACCCGGCCGTCGGGCATGGGCACGTTGTCGCTGGCGCGATAGCTGGAGATTTTCACCTGCTCGAAGCGGCGCAGCTCCAGATCGGTCAGCGGGTGGGCCTTGGCGTATTCCGGATCCAGGTACGGCAAGGCGTCCTCGACGGTGCCCCAGCGCATCGTGGCGTCGTACTTGATCTGGGTTTCCTCCAGCGCCTTGCGCTGCTTCCTGGTGGTCTTCTGCTCGGCGGCGAGCGCGGTCACGCTGGTCAGCGCGAACAAGGCGATCAGCAGGATCTGGAGCGTACGGCGCATGCGAATTCCCCAATAGGCAAGGCGCCCATCCTACCGCCTGGCGAACGCCACGAAACGGCCGCTCAGCTCTGCGGCGGCCTTGTCGCCTTCGCCCGGCTGGCGGGCGGTAAGGCTGATGCGCGCCTTGCCGCGCTGGGCGAAGGTGGCCAGGAAGCTGTCCCAGTCGGTTTCGGCGTCGGCCTGGGCCTGCGCATCCAGGTCGCCATAGACCGGGGCCAGGTAGCGGAGGTGGCTGTCGGCCACGTAGACATCCGCATCGAACCCGGCCAGACGCAGGCGCAGGGTCACCAGCGCCCAACCGGACAGGGTCAGGGCCGAGGCCAGGCTGCCGCCGAACGCATTGCCTTTGTCGTTGACGTTGGCCGCCAGGGGGGCGCGGATGTGCAGAACGCCGTCGCGATAATCGTGGACCCGGATCTGCATCGCCGCCACCGGCGGCATGGTATCCAGGACATGCTGCAGCGCGGACAACTGCGCCGACAGGGAATCGGTTGCGGACATCTGGTTGATCACGTCACATCGAAGGGCTCGCATAATGCCCGCAATGAACACCGAAACGAAAGTCGCGCCCTGGACCCTGATCTCGCTGCGCCCGCGTGGCCAGCATGCGCCCGTGCGACGTGCGGCCAAGGGCACCGGCGCCAGCGTCATCGCGCTGTCACCGTGGGCGCTGCAGGCGCGCAGGGATGCGGCCACCTGCGCCGACCTCGCCGCTGCGCTGGCGGCCGAGCGGGTCGTCTTCAGCAGCCCGGCCGCCGTCCATGCCGCAGCGCGACTGACCGCCCTGGATGCCCCGCACGCTGGCCAGTGGCTGGCGGTCGGCGCAGGGACGGCCGCCGCCCTGGCGCGGCAGGGCGCCCGTGATGTGCTCGCGCCGGGGCGGATGGACAGCGAAGGGTTGCTGGCGCTGCCTGCGCTGGCCGACCTGCGCGGCCTGCGTGCCGGGCTGGTGACGGCCCCCGGCGGACGTGGCGTGATCGCGCAGATCCTCCAGCAACGCGGCGCCCAGCTGCTGCGGGCCAACGTGTATGCGCGCCGGCCCCTGCCCTTGGCACCGCGCACGCTGCAACGGCTGCGGCAGGCAGCCGCCCCCTGGGCACTGGCAGTGAGCAGTGGCGAGGCCTTGTCACTGGTGCTGGAGCAGCTCCCCCCGGACCTGCAGGCCCGCCTGCGCACGGCAGCTGTGGCAGCCGCCAGCGAGCGGCTGGTGGCGCAGGCACAGGCGGCCGGCTTCCTCGACGTGACGCTGGCCGCCGGCCCGCTGCCGGCGCAGCTGGTCAGCGCTGCACACGCCGCGCTCATGCACCCCGCGTCTTCCTGAACAGGGAAGGCCTGCGGCCTTGCAGGGGGCTCGGGCGGCAGGCGATGCTGTGCGCCACGTCGCTCGCCAGCCAAGCGGACTGCCCGGCGCGCGCGACAAGGATGCCTGTATGAACGACCCTGTATCGCCCCCCTCTTCGAGCCGCCCCCTGCGCTGGATCGTGCCGATCGCGGCGCTGGCCGTATTGGTCGGGGCCGGTGCCTGGGGCTGGATGCAATGGCAATCGCGACAGACGCAGGAGCGCCTGCGCGCCGAGAACAGCCAACTGCAGATGCAGGGCCTGCTGGACAGCGTCGAGGCGCTGCGCCGCGACCAGCGGTCGACCTCCCAGCGCGTGCAGGATGCGGCCGCGACCAACCGCGTGCTGCGCGATGAAATGCTGGGCCTGAGTCAACGCAATGCTCTGCTGGAAGAGAATCTGGCCAAGCTCGCCGACAGCACCCGCCACGGCGCCCAGGCGCTGCAGCTGGAAGAGGCCGAGCTGCTGCTGAGCCAGGCCGGGCAGCGCCTGGCCTATGCCGATGACGTCGAGGGCGCCAAGCGCCTGTACGCGTTGGCGGCGACCTCGCTGGACGACGTGCAGGGCAGTGAGTATCTGAATCTGCGGCAGGCGCTGATGCAGGAGCGCAACGCCGTGGATGCGCTCGGCCCGGGCGCGCGCGCCCAGGCACAGGCCGCGCTGGCGCAGTTCGCCGCGGCATTGACCGGGCTGCCCGAGCAGATCGACGCACCGGTCGACGCCACCGCGGTAACGCCGTGGTGGCACCAGGTGCTGGCCCCGTTCGTGACCATCACCCCCACCCGCCTGCAGGGCCCCTTGACCGAGGCCGAGCGTGTGGCCGCCTGGGATTCGCTGCAACTGGAGCTGACCCTGGCGCGCGCCGCCGTGGAGCGCGGCGACCAGGCCGGTTACGCCCAGGCGCTGGACCGGGTGGCGCTGTGGCTGCCGCGGCTGTGGCCGGATTCACCTGCTCTGCGCGAGCGTCGTGCTGAACTGCATCAACTACGCGCCCGTGAGCTGCGTCCATCGTTGCCCGAACTGGGCAGCACCCTGCAGCAACTGCGCACGATGCGCACTGGGAGTTAATCGATGAAGCCGTTTCAATCTCTAGTGGTCCTGCTGCTGGCCGTCGCCCTGGGCGTGATCGCCTCGCAGTGGCTCGGCACCGAGCAGCTGCGCCAGTTTGGTGAAGTGATCTACCGCTATGGCGGCACCGACTACCGCTCCACCGTGCCCCAGGTCGCGCTGATGGTGCTGGTCGGCCTGCTGGTGCTGTGGTTGCTGTGGAGCCTGCTGGCCTCGCCGTTCCGTGCCTGGGGCCGCTACCGCCGCAAGCAGGGCCGCGCCCGCCTCACTGAAGGCCTGCAGGCACACGAACACGGCCACTGGCAGCGTGCGGAAAAGCTGCTGACCAGTGCTGCTGAAGACAAGGAAGTGAGTGCGGTCGCCATGGTGACCGCAGTGCGCAGTGCGCAGGCGCGCGATGACGATGCGGCGGTCAATCAGTACCTGCAGCGCCTCGCCACCGAAGACGCCACCAGCCATGCCCTGCTGCTGGCCGAACGCCTGCTGGCGCAGGAACGCCCGGTCGATGCGATCAACGTGCTGGACGTTGCCGCGATCCAGCCGCTGCCGCCGCGCGGCCTGTGGCTGCGTACCGAAGCGCTGGCGCGTGCCGATCGCGCGCATGAGGCCTATGGCCAGCTGGGCGCGCTGCGCAAGCAGAAGGTCCTGCCAGATGCCGCCGTGGCGGAGCTGGAAATCCGCCTGGCCGCACAGTCGCTGCTGGAAGCCGGCGACGTCAACGCGCTGGCCACCCAGTGGGAAGCCACGCCGAAGGCATTGCGCAGCGATCCCGATGTCGTCTCCGCCTATGCGCTGCGCGCAGTGGCGCTGGACTGGGACGAACCGGCCCTGCTCAACCTCGAACAGGCCCTGGACACGCGCTGGGACGAATCGGTGGTGACGCTTTACGGCCAGATGCCGGTCGAAAAGCTGGCCACGCGCCAGGCCAACCTGCAGCGCTGGTTGACCATGCAGCCTTCCAGCCCCGCATTGCTGCTGGCGTTGGGACGCATTGCCGCGCGTCAGCGCCAGCACACCCTGGCCGAGGACTATCTGCACCGCGCGATTGCCGCCGGCGCCGGCCCGGCCGCGTGGGAAGCGTTGGGCGAGGTGTTCCTGGATCGCGGCGAGACCGCGCTGGCCTCGCAGTGCTTCGCCAATGCCCTGCGCCAGCAGCGTGGGGATGACAGCGTGGCGCTGGCCCGTGCAACGGCCACCACTCCGCTGGATCCGATCGTGCCCGAGCGCGCCACCATCGAAGAGCAATCACTGATGGGCGAACCGGCCCCGGTGCAGGATCGCCTGCATGTCGAACAGGGTCGCCTGCCTGTCGAAGAAGATCGCCTGCACGTGGAACGCGACGAGTTCGGCAATTCGCGTCTGCCGTAAAGGCAGCGCGTTACCCGGTAGTGCCGGCCGCTGGCCGGCGACGCGGAGTCCGTGAGAGGGGGTGGAGGAGCCGGCCAGCGGCCGGCACCACCAGAGCCGAAGGGTGCACACCTCCGCCAGATACAAAAAAGAAGGCCGCCCTTGGGCGGCCTTCTTCGTTCACTGCCGCAGGGCGATCAGCGCTCGACGATCGCCACCACGCCCATGCCGCCGGCGGTGCAGATCGAGACCAGCGCGCGGCCACCGCCGCGTTCGGCCAGCTGCTTGGCTGCCGTGGCGATCACGCGGGCGCCGGTCGCCGCGAACGGGTGGCCGGTGGCGAGCGAAGAGCCCAGCGGGTTGATCTTGGCCGGGTCGATCCTGCCCAGTGGTGCATCCAGGCCGAGGCGGTTGCGGCAGTAGTCTTCGCTTTCCCAGGCGCGCAGCGTGCACAGCACCTGGGCGGCGAACGCTTCGTGGATCTCGTAGATATCGAAATCCTGCAGGGTCAGGCCGTTGCGCTTGAGCATCTCCGGCACGGCGATGGTCGGCGCCATCAGCAGGCCTTCGCCATGCACGAAATCAACGGCCGCCACCTGCGAATCGCGCAGGTACGCCAGCGGCTCATGGCCATGCGCACGCGCCCATTCTTCGCTGGCCAGCAGCACCGCCGAGGCGCCATCGGTGAGCGGGGTGGAGTTGGCGGCGGTCAGCGTGCCGCGGCCGGAGACCTTGTCGAAGGCCGGCTTCAGCGTGGCCAGCTTTTCCAGCGAGGTATCGGCGCGCAGGATGTTGTCGCGCTCCACGCCGCGGAACGGCGCGATCAGATCGGTGAAGAAACCGCGCTCATAGGCGGCGGCCAGCTTCTTGTGCGAGGACACTGCCCACTCGTCCTGCGAGTCGCGGGAGATGTTCCACTCCTTGGCCATGTCTTCGCAGTGGTCGCCCATGCTCTTGCCGGTGCGCGGCTCGGCCACGCCCGGGAATTCCGGCTTGAGCTCGCTCAGCTTGAAGCCGCGGGTCAGTGCCTTGAGCTTGTCGCCGGTGCTCTTGGCCCGGTTGGCCGCCAGCAGGCGCGCGCGCAGCTTCTTGCCGTACACGATCGGCACATCGGAGGTGGTATCCGAGCCGCCGCCGATGCCCGAGTCGATCTGGCCCAGCGCGATCTTGTTGGCCACCGCGATGATCGTGTCCAGCGAGGTGCCGCAGGCGCGCTGCATGGTGATGCCGGGGGTCAGCGGAGACAGGCCCGAGGACAGCGTGGCTTCGCGGCCGAGGTTCCAGTCGCTGGAGTGCTTGATCACAGCGCCCATCGCCACTTCGCCCAACTGCTGGCCGTGCAGGCCGAAGCGTTCGACCAGCGCACCGAGGGTACGCACCGACATGCCGAGGTTGCCGACGTCCGAATAAGCCGTGTTCTGGCGACAGAACGGAATGCGGACGCCGCCGAGGATGGCGACGGGACGGGCGTTGGGCATGGAGATACCTGGCATGGGAGGGGTGTCTGCAACATGGCCTGCACGAAGGAGCAGGCATAATGGGGCCAAGTGTAGCTGCCGCCCTGTGATGGGCCAACCGTGAAACCATGAGCAAACCCGACCACGGCATGAATGCCATTGGCGTACTGGCATTGGAACTGGCCGGCGGCGACGCCCCGCGCCATGCCGCGCTGTCCTCCGAACAGGCTGGTGAACTGGCCGAGCGCGTCGGCCGCGATCTGGCCAAGCTGGTGCCCGGCGTCAGCGGGCTGGACTTCGTGTTCGCCGGCGCCCATTTCGATCCGGCTGAAATCCTGCGCCCGGGCTGGCCGGTGCACCGGCGCCTGGAAGAACTGCAGATGCGCGCCCCGGGCCGCAACCAGGGCCCGCGCGTGCTGGCTTTTGGTGCCGGCGCCGACGGCGATGTCCCGCTGCCCTTCCAGGCCGATGCCAGCCTTACCGGTGGCGGCCTGCGGGTCGTCCCGTTCCTGCTGACCGGCACCGAAGTCGTCCAGACCCAGGCCGTGGCCGAAGCACTGGAAGAGGTGCTGCTGGCCCAGGGCATGGCGCAGGCCGATACCGCGCTGCAGGCGCAGAACGCCTTCGGCGCGCAGATCGAGCACGCCCGCTATTTCACGGTGAATGACCTCGCCGCGATGATGTCGATGCAGTACGACAACCAGGGCCTGGCGATTCTGTGGCCGCTGATCGAAACCGCGCTGATGGCACCGCACGTGGAAGAGTGGCTGGATGCCGCGCCGGAGCCGCTGCTTCGATACGCTGATGGCGAAGTGCGTATGGCGCTGTTCGATCCCGCCGGCTGGTGTGCGTACTACAACCACGGCACCGGCGACTGTGATCGCCTGCAGGGCATCTACGACCAGTACCTGATCCGCCAGCGGCAGATGGCCGCCGTGCTCGAAGCGCACGGCCTGCCGGTGCTGTTCGTGCACTGCGAGGCCGGGCAGGACGCGCGCGAATTGCTGTCGCGTTAATAGGGACGGAGGTAGTTAAGCCGGCGGCTTAACTACCTCCGTCCCCGTTATTAAAAAAAAACGCCGGCGTTCGCCGGCGTTTTTCGTCACACACGGCCCGGATTACGGGGCCGCTTTGATCACCGCACACGCCAGGCGTGCACCGGCATTGCCGGTCGGCTGGGTCTTGTAGTCGTCCGCGTCGGCATGGACGATCAGGCCGCGGCCAATGATGTCGAAATCATCGCCCTTGCCGATGTTGACGTTGGTCGAGACCGGGGCGTCGACCACGGCGTTGCCCTGGGCATCAGCCTTGATGTTGGGCATGTCGCCGCCGTGATGCGGTTCGCTGGCCACGCTGCCGTGGTCCTGCTGGCCCGGGTTGAAGTGGCCGCCGGCGCTGGCGCCGTCCGGCGCACTGCAGTCGCCCTTCTCATGGATGTGGAAGCCGTGCTCGCTGTTCGGCTTCAGGCCGCTGACCTGGCCCTTCACGTGGACCTTGCCGTCGACGATGCTGAAGGTCACGTTGCCTTTGACGTCGTTGCCCTGGGTGGCGGCGAGATCGGCACTGGCGGTGTGGTTGGCATGGGCTTCGCTGGTCATTGCCGGCGGGGCTTCCGGGGTCGCTTCGGCCGTCGGCTGGGCTGCTGTCGCTTCGGCAGCCGGGGTGGTGTCGGCCGGCTTGTTGCAGGCGGTCAGGCCGAGCGCGGCGATGGCAGCGAACAGCGTGGTGTGGATCAGGCGCATGTGAATCTCCTTGCGGGTAGCGTTGGAAGAAACGACGTCGTAGGACTGCGCGATCAGCGCACGACCCGGATGACGCCGCAGGCAATTCGGGCGCCGGCGTTGCCGGCCGGCTGGCTGCGGTAATCGTCGGCGTTGGCGTGCACGATCAGGGCACGTCCGGCGATATCGGTGGCTGCACCGCCGCCAAGGGTAACCGCTGGCAGGCGGATGTCGACGTTGACGCGGCCCTGCGCATCGGCGCGCAGGTTGTCCATGTCACCGGCGTGATGCGCACCGGCACTGTTGCGGCCATGCGGTTGCCCGGCGGGATTGAAATGCGCACCGGCGCTGCTGGCATCAACCGCACTGCAGTCGCCGCGCTCATGGACGTGGAACCCGGCCACCTGCAGCGGCTGCAGACCACCGATGACACCGGTGATGTGCACGCCACGGGCATCCGGGACCAGCGCCAAGCGCCCACTGACCAGACTGGCCGACGCCGGCGACAGGTTTGCCTCGGCCATCTGCGCGGTACTGACCACCGGTACGACGGGGGCGACGGGGCGCGGCGGCGGTGTGCTGCCGCAGGCGGCCAGACCGACCGCGATCGCCGCAGCGAGGACGACAGGGGAACTGCGCATGGGAAAGACTCCTTGGTTACAAACTAACCGTGTGCTCGTCCACGGGCCATGAAAGCGGCCCGGACATGGCGCACACGCGATGTGGACATGCGGTTCATCCGCCGCGACGGCGGCCGGCGCCGAGCTTGCGGGTGAGGGTGTTGCGGCCCATGCCCAGCCGCGCGGCGGCTTCGGCACGGCGGCCATGGGTGATCTGCAGGGCCGCTTCGAGCAGCGCCTGGTCGACCCGGTCGCGCACCTGCGCGTGCAGGCCTTCAGCCCCTTCGGCCAGACGCTGGCGCGCCCACGCCGAAAGCAGCGTTTCCCACTGCCCCGGATCACCGGCACTGCGCGAGCGCGGTGCGCCGGCACCGCGATGCAGTGCGCTGTCCACGTCGGCCACGCCGATGCTGTCGGCGGCGGCAAGCGCGGCCATGCGCCAGCACACGTTCTCCAGCTCACGCACGTTGCCGGGCCAATCGTGTTCGCGCAGCGCCTGCAGTGCTGCTGCGGTCAGGCGCTTGGGCGGTGTATCGAGTTTGTGCGCGGCCGCCACAAGGAAGGTTTCGGCCAGCTGCGCGACATCGTCACGACGCTCACGCAGCGGCGGCAACCGCAGCCGCACCACATCCAGCCGGTGCAGCAGATCGGCACGGAAGCGCCCCTGCGCGACCAGCGTTTCCAGATCCTGATGGGTCGCGGCGATCACGCGCACATCCACGCGGATCAGCTCACGCCCGCCCACGCGGAAGAACTCGCCCTCGGCCAGCACGCGCAGCAGGCGCGTCTGCAGCGGTAACGGCATGTCGCCGATTTCATCCAGGAACAAGGTGCCGCCGTTGGCCTGTTCGAAGCGGCCGATATGGCGACGCTGTGCACCGGTGAACGCACCCGCCTCGTGGCCGAACAACTCGCTCTCCAGCAGTTCGGACGGAATCGCCGCGGTATTGAGCGCGACGAAGGGACCCTGCACGCGCGGCGACTCGTGGTGCAGCGCATGCGCGACCAGCTCCTTGCCGGTGCCGGTCTCGCCATTGATCAGCACCGACAGCGGCGCCTGCGCCAAGCGGCCGATCGCGCGGAACAACGCTCGCATCGCCGGCGTATCACCGACCAGCTGCGGGCGTTGGTCGGGCGGGGTCGTGCTGGCAGTCTCGCTCGGCTCGGCCAGAGTGACATCCGGCGCGGGCAGCACCCGCTGCGCCAGCGCGACCGCGTCATCCAGATCGAAGGGCTTGGACAGGAACTCCTGTGCACCGCCGCGGAAGGCACCGGCCGTGCTCGCCACATCGGTATAGGCCGACATCACGATCACCGGCAGCTGCGGATGCGCTGCCTTCAGCTTGTCCAGCAGGACCAGACCATCATCACCGGGCATGCGGACATCGGTGAACAGCAGATCCGGCGGCGCCTGCTCGGCCAGCATCGCCAAGGCGGCAGCCGCGCCGTCGAACCCTTCGACGCGGTAGCCGGCCTCGCGCAGCGCGGTGCACAGCACGAAGCGCACCGCGCGGTCATCGTCGACCACCCAGACACGCTGGGCGGTGGTGTCGACCTGGTCAGCCATGGGCGGCAGTGTCCTCGGCGGGGGTGCCCTGCCCGATCGGCAGCAGCACGGTGAAAACGGTATGGCCCGGGCGCGAGCGGTAGGTCAGGGTGCCGCGGTGCTCGCGCGCGACCTGCTGGGCCAGCGCCAGGCCCAACCCGGTGCCTTCGGCGCGGCCGCTGACCAGCGGCAGGAACAGATGCTCGGCCAGGTCTTCGGGCACGCCACGGCCGTCATCGGCGATTTCCAGCCGCAGCGCCAGCGGATGCAGCTGATCGGTGATGCGTACGCCGTGCTCCACACGCGTGCGCAGGGTGACGGTGCCCGCACCGGCCTGGATCGCATTGCGGACCAGGTTCCACACCGCCTGGGTGAGCCGGTCCGCATCGCCATCGAACTCGGGAATGCTGGGGTCGTAATCGCGCTGTATCCGGACCGCCCAGCCGCCCTCGCTCTCGGCCAGGCGCAGGACGCGCTCCAACGATGCGTGGATGTTGAGGGGCGCATGCGGCGCGGCCGGCGCGGGCGACAACAGTTGCTCGAGCAGGCCGTTCAGGCGTTCGATCTCCGAGCCGATCAGCTCGATCAGTTCACGCTCGTCCGGATCGCGTTGCGCGTTGCGGCGTGCCAGCAGCTGGGCCGCGCCCTTCAATCCCGCCAGCGGATTGCGCAGCTCATGCGCCAGGCCCTTGAGCGCGGCACTGAGCGCGCTGGGCAGCGCCTGGGTGGGGTCCAACCCCGGGAATTCATCGACCGGATGCGCCTCCAGCAGCCAGCCGCCCTCGTCCCAGCGGCTGAGCCACCCCTCGGCAAAACGGGGTGCATCGCCCGGCAGCGCCAAGGCCAGCCGGTGCAGGCGCAGGGCGTCACGCTCATCGCGGGCCAGGAAGTGGGCCAAGGCGTCGCCCTGTGCCTCCAGCGAGGCCAGCGGCTGGCCCAGCAGGCGGCGCACGCTCACGCCCAGCCAGCGGGCGAAGGCGGGATTGCAGCCCACCACACGGCCGCTGGCGCCGGCCCAGGCGACCGGGGTGCCGAGGGCGTCGAGGGCGGGGGGCAGGAGCGTGGTGGTCATTGCACCAATGTAGTGCAAAACGGGGTGAGTTGAGCGTGGAACGACGGCGAACGGAGGCCATCGCCGAAAGATTCAGGTCCAATCAAACGGTGGCGGAGTGCTGCTTCAGCGCGTCTACCAAGTCCGCCTCGAGCCCGGCAACTGTTCCGTAGATCCCATTGGCCAAAAGCACCAACTCGTCTTCGAGACCATCGAACGCATAGTAGACATCCTCCGGAAGCTGCGTCGCATGCGCCACCCGCATGGCAGTCCGGCACGTGTCCAACGCCGAGCGCTGACCGGACTGGAACTGCACCAGCAAGTCCTCCAGCAGCCAGCGGCCGGCGGCTGGCCAATCGGCATGGGCCGTAACGGCTTGCAGCGCATCCAGAGCTGCATTGCGGTCATGCGCGGTGGCGATTTCGATGATCTCGATGGCCGGCGTATCGCGTGCTTCGATCCGGGCGTACGCCCATTCCCGGCTGGCCTCCTCATCCAGCACGCCCAAGACCAGTCCAATCCGGAAGAAAGCGCAGGCCGTTGCGTCGTCTGCGACATCTAGAGAAGTTGTGTGCATGGTCAGTCTGTACCTAGACATGCTCCAGGATATTTACCAGCTGGCCCAACGGATCCGGACATGGAACCGGCGGACGCCCCATGGTTCGTTGGCTGGGCCATACGCGATGGGCAAGTTCGCCGCCTGGACCCGTCGGAGCGCTTCGTCCACGTCGTCCACCTCGATGGAAAGATCGGGAACCTCGGTACCGGATCCGCCCTCGGCCGCGACACTCACTTGGACGTTCATGTCGGCTGACCCGGCGTACGTGCGGATCCAGCCGTGATCCATGACCAGTTCCAGGCCGAGGATGTCCCGATAGAAACTGTCCGCGGCGGCGGGGTAGGACGCGGCGATGTTGGCGATGATGCGTTTGACCTTCATGAGCCCTCCCGGCAGTCAGTCGCTATTTCCGAGCTTCAGCCCAGCTGAGAAATATACTCAGCAGCTCAGTCAAGTTGCCGGCGCCGCCACTGGCGACGAACTGTGACTTCTCAAGCTTGCAGATGATCCAGTCCGCATCATCTTCCGAGTGCCCACGACGGATCGATGCAAAAGGCCTGTGCTCAAGCTCGGTCTCGATGAGATCAATGCTGACCTGCCAGCCGGGGTTATCAAGCGTATCGATAGTGACCCCAAAAGAATGCTCCCAGTCACCGTTGCACTGCCGTCGATACCACTGCTGGAGTCGCTGAAGTTCATCCATCGGCGTCACTCGCTTTTGTCCGGTGCCTTCGGCAACGCCACACCCTTGGGCCACAGCATCCAGATCGTGCCCTTCTGCTTCATGTGCCCGGCCAGCTCGCCGGCGACATCGCCGGTGCCCCAGAACAGGTCCGCGCGTACTTCACCGGTGATGGCACCGCCGGTGTCCTGCGCGGCGACCGGGCGCACCAGCGCGGTACCGTCCGGGCGCGTGGTGGACAGCCACAGCAGGCTGCCCAGCGGCACGACGTTGCGGTCCACGGCGACGCTGTAGCCGGCGGTCAGCGGCACGTTCAACGAGCCGCGCGGGCCGTCATCGCTGTCCGGGCCACGGGTGAAGAACACATAGCTGGGGTTGCTGGCCAGCAGCTCAGGCACGCGCGCGGGATGGGCATCGGCCCAGGCGCGGATGGCGGCCATGCTCACGTCGGCCTGCTTCAGTTCGCCCTGCTCCACCAGCCAGCGGCCGATCGGGCGGTAGGGATGGCCGTTCTGGTCGGCGTAGGCGATCCGCAGTTGACGACCATCGGCCAGCTGGACGCGACCGGAGCCTTGGATCTGCAGGAACTGCAGGTCCATCGGGCTGGTCAGCCAGGCCAGTACCGGTGCTTTGACGCCGTTCGCGGCGATCCGCGCGGCATCGTCATACGGCTTGAGCACGCGCCCTTCCACGCGGCCGCGCAGGCGCTTGCCCTTGAGCTCGGGGTAAAGGCTGTCGAGCTGGACGGTGACCATGTCGTCGGGCACGCCGTACACCGGCACCGATGCCTTGGCGGTACGCGTGAGGCTGCCCGCATAGATCGGCTCGTAATAGCCGGTGATCAGGCCGTCGGCCCGGTTTCCGCCGGCGCGCAAGGCGTAAACGTCGAGATTCGCCTGAAGAAACTGGCGGATGGCGGCCGGCGTGGTGGCGACATTGGCCGCCGCAGCGCAGGTGGATGCCCAGTTGGTCTCCGTCTTCAGGCGCGGGCAGGCGCTGCGCCAGGCCGCGAAGCCGGCTTGCAGATCGGCGTCCGTGACGGCGGGCAATGCGTTCCAGTTTGCCTTCGCGTAGGTGCTGGTTTGCACTGGCGCGGGTGATGCCGAGCGCTGCGGCGCGACCGCGCAGGCACTCAACAGCGCCAACGCCACGCCCATCAGCGCGGCGTGCTTGAGTGCGGAGAGGACGGGCGTGAACTTCATGGGCGGCGTTCCTGTTGCAGCAGCAGCGAGTGCAGGATGCGGGCGTCTTCGGCATCGAGATCTGCGGGGAGATCGTCACGGCCGCGGAAGCGGCGATGGAAGGCGCCAACGGCGGCAGCGCGGTTGTCCATCGGGTAACCAAAGGCCTGCAGGGCCATCCAGGGATCGAAGCCCACCGGTGCCGGACCGTCCGCCGCACGCGGCCATACGCCGAAACCGGCCTCGGCCAGCTGCTGCCACGGGAAGAAACGGCTGGGATCCTGCTTGCGCGACGGGGCCAGATCGGCATGCGCGATGATCTGGCTGGGCGGAATGCGCAGGCGCGTGCACAGGTCATCCAGCAGGCGGATCAAGGCCGCGATCTGTGCCGGTGCGAACGGCGTGTCGCCGTCGTTGTCGATCTCGATGCCGATCGAGGCCGAGTTGAGATCGGTGATCGTGCCCCAGCGCCCGGGACCGGCATGCCAGGCGCGGCGGTCATCGCCCACCAGCTGGTAGAGGTGGCCATCGGCGCCGACCAGATAGTGCGAGCTGACCTTGCCGCCGCTGTTGGCGCTACGCAGCGTATCCAGGCTCTCCTGCACGGAATGCTGATCGGTGTGGTGCAGGACGATCACGACCGGCGCGCGCGCGTTGTGGTTCGGCGACGGCACCCAGGTAGCAAGCGGGCTGCGGACGGTGGTACTGGCGCAGGCGGACAACACCAGCACCATCGCCGACACTAGGAATCGATTGAGGGTCATGGTGCGCATTGCACGTCACCTTGCGCATCCTTGCAAGTGCGCCCGCCGTGAGGACAACCGGCCAACACCGCATCCAAGCTGTGGATTGACGACACCACTAGGCAGCGGATTTCTGATTGCGATCATCGAGATTCTCCCACCTCAATGTGGGATGTGTATCGCTATCCAGGGCCTTTCAGACTTTCCCGACTGTCGACCACAGGCATCAGCCCTCAGAGTCCGCTGGATCACCCGTCCGCACGACCGCTGTCGGGTTCGAGGTCGTAACACGCGATGGACCAAATGAGGAGTCAATGCATGAAAGGATGGATGACAGACATGATGGTGTGCCTCGTCGGGATAGGCGTGCTTGTCACCTCGAACCCCACCGCGGCGAACGCATACGATCCGGGCAACATTGTGGACGAGGTCCAGGCAATGGTAGCCAGATCGTGGCCTCTTGCCCCCGATATCTGGCCGGGTGCGGACTTCGATGCGCAATCCGCAGTGCTGCTGTTCGAGAATCGGGCGGTCGAAGTGACGACTGACGGCCAACGCGAACTGGATCGCAGCGTGATTGACCCCTTGGCACCTGGGTTCCCCGATTGGGTGTTCTTCTTTGCCGATATCGCGGGGCGTCGCGCAGTGGTCATCCAGCTGGATGCGGCCGTGAGCGGCCCACCATCGCCCATCTTTCCCGGCGACACCGAGCCGGCACGTCGGATCTTTCGGCTGGCCACTCACGAGAAGTTCCATGACTTCCAGATGAGAAGCCGATGGGTCGCACCGCGCGCCAATGGTTTCGCCGAGTACCCCGTCACCGCGTCGTGGTCAAGGCAGCGAGCGCATCTGTACGATGCAATGCACCGGGCCCTGGCGCAGCCGGCCGAGCAGAGCCAGCACCTGCGCCACGCCTCCAGGTGGTATCAGGCCTTTGCAGACGTCCATGGAAGCGTGACTGAGATGACGAGCCAGGAGATCATCGAAGGCATGGCGCAGTATGCCGAGCTGCAGCTGCTGGCCGCCGCTGACATCGCTGACCCAACCGATCGTGATGCACGGATTCGCCAGTCGCTGCGTTACGTCTTTCCGTGGCATGCTGGATTGCAGCCCAATTTCACCCGCGGCCATGGGTACCAGACGTATCTGCTGGGCAGCCTTGCAGGTGCGCTGCTCGAAACAACCCAACAGCACTGGCAGATGGATGTGGCGGCCGGGCGCAGTCCGCTTGATATGTTGCTTGCCCTGTATCCAGTCACTGGCGATATCGATCCGGTCCCTGAGATCGACGCCAGCAACCAGGCATTGGTCGAGGTGTTGAACAGTGAGCGCGGCGCACATCTGCAGCCGCTGCTCGACCTCTACATGGGCTCCAGCGCCGCACGCCTTTTGATTCCCTCGCCTTATCGCCTGGTGGCTGACCCGCGCTTGGTGGAGGCCGTCGAGGAGGCCCGCAAAGAAACGAATCCGCACCTCACCGGTGAGTTTCGCGGGGAAGGTGTCCCCCCCATGACGGGATCCATCGTGGGCGGCTATATCGTCGGCGACGGCTATCTACTGGTTCGCAACCGCGCGATGGTGGGCGGTGCGACCGACGGTGTGTTCACCATCGTGCTGCAGCCAGAGGAATTCCTGCTCGATGGCACGCGGCTGCTGCTGGCCAGTGACAGTCTGGAGGGTGAGTTCACGGTAAACGTGAGCGTCGATACGGAAGGCAGGTGGATACTTGAGCCGATCAGCGCCAGCGACGTCGGCAGCCCGGGCGGCTGAGGCTGCTCGGCCTGATCGCCCGCGCGCGGTACTTCTCACGCCCACAAAAAACCGGCGACCCGAAGGCCGCCGGCAAAGGTAAAGCATCTCTCTCTCGTTTCTAATGCGGTATCGCGCGCGGATCAGGCCTCGTAGGCCGACTCGCCGTGCGAGGTGACGTCCAGGCCGGTGCGCTCGGCTTCTTCGGTGACGCGCAGGCCAAACACCATGCGCACCACCAGCAGGATCAGCACGGTGGCCACGGCACACCAGACGATGGTGAAGCCGACGCTGACCAGCTGCACCCAGACCTGATGACCGATGTCCAGGTCGGCCTTGGTGCCGCCCAGCGATTGCGCGCTGAACACACCGGTGAGCAGCGCACCGACGATGCCGCCGATGCCGTGCACGCCGAACACATCGGCGGTGTCATCGACCTTGAGCAGGCGCTTGAGACCGGTGACGCCCCAGACGCAGACCACGCCGGCGACCAGGCCGATCACGATCGCGCCCAGCGGGCCCACGGTGCCGCAGGCCGGGGTGATGCCGACCAGGCCGGCGACGGCGCCGGAGGCAGCGCCCAGCGCGGACGGCTTGCCCTTGCTGACTGCTTCGACCAGGGTCCAGCCCAGCACCGCGGCGGCGGTGGCCAGGATGGTGTTGATGAAGGCCAGCGAGGCGACGGTGTCGGCGGCGGCCGCCGAGCCGGCGTTGAAGCCGAACCAGCCCACCCACAGCAGCATCGCGCCGATATAGGTGAACGGCACGTTGTGCGGCTTCAGCGCCGTCTGGCCGTAGCCGATGCGCTTGCCGACGAAGTACGCGCCCACCAGGCCCGCCACGCCGGCATTGATGTGGACCACGGTGCCACCGGCGAAGTCGATCGCGCCCATCTCACCCAGATAGCCGCCGCCCCACACGATGTGCGCCATCGGGATGTAGCTCAGGGTGAACCACAGGGCCGAGAACAGCAGCACGGCCTTGAACTTGATGCGCTCGGCGAACGCGCCGACGATCAGGGCGGTGGTGATGCCGGCGAAGGTCGACTGGAAGGCGACGAACAGGTAATCCGGCAGGCCGGCGATCGGCGTGTTGCCGACGGTATCCGGGCCGAAGCCCTTGAGGAAGGCGAACTCGGTGAACGAGCCGAAGAAGGCGTTGCCTTCACTGAACACCGCGCTGTAGCCGTAGGCCACCCACAGCATCAGCACCAGCGAGAACACCACCAGGATCTGGCTGAGGATGGACAGCACGTTCTTGGAGCGCACCAGGCCGCCGTAGAACAGGGCCAGGCCCGGCACCACCATCAGCAGCACCAGCAGGGTGGAGGTGAGCATCCAGGCGACATCGCCGTGATCGAACGTGGCCGCAGCGGCGGCTTCGGCGACCGGGGCAGCGGTGGCCTCCGGCGTGGTCGGCAACGGCTCGACCGCGACCGTCTCCGACGGTGCCGGGGTGACCTGCGCCTGGGCGTGCGCGCTGCTGGAGAACGCACCAACGGCCAACGCGCTGATCAGCATCATCAGGCACACGGCATGGAACCGGGCTTGCCACCCGGTGAACAAAGAGGTCTTCATTGTGGGCTCCGAGTGGGGTTAGAGCGCGTCAGCGCCGATTTCGCCGGTGCGGATGCGGACGACCTGTTCGACCGCGGTGACAAAGATCTTGCCGTCGCCGATCTTGCCGGTGCCAGCCGCGGTCTGGATGGCCTCGACGACGGCCTCCAGGCGATCGTCGGTCACGACGGTCTCGATCTTGATCTTCGGCAGGAAATCCACGACGTACTCCGCGCCGCGATACAACTCGGTGTGGCCCTTCTGGCGCCCGAAGCCTTTGACTTCAGTCACGGTGATGCCCGACACGCCAGCGTCGGAGAGGGCCTCGCGGACCTCGTCGAGCTTGAACGGCCGGATGATGGCGGAGATCAGTTTCATGCGCATATCCCGATGGTGGATGGAACCGGCCCGCGTAGGGCCGATGTCAGGTCAACCGGCGGCCACTTGCACATGGCCGCCGGTCGTTGCGCCGAACGTTGCATGGGCCACGCCGATGCCGACGCCCGAAGGGCGACGCCAGCGGTGACGCGGGAGGGAGGAAGGGCCCATGACGCGTCCGGTCTCTCTTGCCCCTGGTGGTACGTGTTGCCTGCGCTGCGGCTCCCCAGCTGCAGCACATGTCCTGCGGACCCGTTGCCGCCCGGATGCGAGGGCTGCAAAGGGCGGCGACGATGACGAAGGGTGGGAGGGATATCCTTCGTCATCGTCACCTGTTGCTCAGTTCGCGTAGTACATCTGGTATTCGAGCGGGTGGGTCGCCGCGCGGAAGCGGGTGACTTCCTGCATCTTCAGCGCGATGTAGCCGTCGATGAAGTCGTCGCTCATCACGCCACCGGCCTTGAGGAACTCGCGGTCCTTGTCCAGCGCTTCCAGGGCCTGGTCCAGCGAGGAGCAGACCTGCGGGATCAGCTTCTCTTCTTCCGGCGGCAGGTCGTACAGATCCTTGTCGCTCGGTGCGCCCGGGTCGATCTGGTTCTTGATGCCGTCCAGGCCGGCCATCATCAGCACGGTGAAGGTCAGGTAGCCGGACTGGATCGGATCGGGGAAGCGCATTTCGATGCGGCGCGCCTTCGGGTTGGACACCCACGGAATGCGGCACGAGGCGGAACGGTTGCGGGCCGAATAGGCCAGCATCACCGGGGCTTCAAAGCCCGGGACCAGACGCTTGTAGCTGTTGGTGCCGGAGTTGGCGAAGGCGTTGATCGCCTTGGCGTGCTTGAAGATGCCGCCGATGTACCACAGCGCCAGCTGACTCAGGCCGCCGTAGCCGTCACCGGAGAACAGGTTGGTGCCGCCCTTGGAAAGCGACTGGTGCACGTGCATGCCGCTGCCGTTGTCGCCGACGATCGGCTTGGGCATGAAGGTGGCGGTCTTGCCGTTGCGGTGGGCGACGTTCTTGATGACGTGCTTCATGCGCAGCAGTTCATCGGCCTTCTGCACCAGGGTGCTGAACTTGGTGCCGATCTCGCACTGGCCGGCGGTGGCCACTTCGTGGTGCTGCACTTCCACTTCGATGCCGACCTGTTCCAGCGTCTTGCACATTTCCGCACGCAGGTCGTGCAGCGAATCGGTCGGCGGGACCGGGAAGTAGCCGCCCTTCACGGCGGGACGGTAGCCGCTGTTGGCGCCGTCGTACTTGTCACCGGTGCTCCAGGCCGCTTCTTCGGAATCGATCTTGAAGAAGGTGTGGCCCATGTCATTGGCGAAGCGGACCGAATCGAAGATGAAGAACTCCGGCTCCGGGCCGAAGAAGGCCTGCTCGGCGATGCCGGAGGACTTCAGATAGGCCTCGGCGCGCTTGGCGATGCCGCGCGGGCAACGGCCGTACGGCTGCATGGTGGCCGGATCGAGGATGTCGCAGCTGATGACCAGGGTAGGGTCGGCGTAGAACGGGTCGATGTAGGCGCTGGACGGATCCGGCAGCAGGACCATGTCCGATTCGTTGATGCCCTTCCAGCCGGCGATCGAGCTGCCATCGAACATCTTGCCTTCTTCAAACAGCGACGGCTCCACGATGCTGACCGGGAAGGTGACGTGCTGCTCGATACCACGCATATCGACGAAACGCAGGTCGATGAACTCGATCTGGTTGTCCTTGATCAGCTTCTCAACATTTTCCACGGACATCGGTGAAACCTCAGATGGGTGATTGCGTAAGTAGATAAAGCAAACCCCGTGCCAACTTTTCAGCGTTCACAAATCCTTGATTTCACTGGCCTGGCGCGCCGCGCGGCGCATGGACGGACGCACCAAAGCAGTGCAAACGCTGCACCACGCACACCTTTGGTGCAATGCGGGATGCTCTATGCTTTACGCCCACGGGCCGTCGACAGGCGACGTTGGCCACAGCGTCCGGCTGTCGCCGCTGCCCGATTCCACCCCTCCGCGAGCTCCAGTACCGCCGATGTCCGACCTGCTCTCCGCCCTCCTTCTGGGCATTCTTGAAGGCCTCACCGAATTCCTGCCGATCTCCAGCACCGGCCACCTGCTGATCGCCCAGCACTGGCTGGGCGCACGCTCGGACTTCTTCAACATCATCATCCAGGCCGGCGCGATCCTGGCGATCACGCTGGTGTTCCGGCAGCGGCTGTGGTCCCTGGCGACCGGCCTGCATGAGCGCGCCAACCGCGATTACGTGCTCAAGCTCGGCACCGCCTTCCTGGTCACCGCCGTGGTGGGCCTGCCGGTCCGCCTGGCCGGCTGGGAGCTGCCCGAGACGGTCACCCCGGTGGCCTGGGCGCTGATCATCGGCGGCCTCTGGATGCTCCTGGTGGAGGCCTACACCGCGCGCCTGCCCGAGCGCGATGAGGTGACCTGGAAGGTCGCCATCCTGGTCGGCGTGGCGCAGGTGGTGGCCGGTGTGTTCCCGGGGACCTCGCGTTCGGCTGCGGCGATCTTCATCGCGATGCTGTTCGGCCTGAGCCGCCGCGCGAAGGCCACCGAGTTCGTGTTCCTGGTGGGAATCCCGACCATGTTCGCCGCCAGCGGCTATGCCTTCCTGGAACTGGCCAAGGACGGCAAGCTGGCCAGCGAGAACTGGACCGATGTGGGCGTGGCCTTCCTTGCCGCGGTCGTCACCGGCTTCATCGTAGTGAAGTGGTTGCTGGGCTACATCAAGTCGCACCGGTTCACGGCGTTCGCGTTCTACCGCATTGCCCTGGGCGCGGCGTTGCTGCTCTGGTTGCCGGCTGGCAACTGAACGGCCCGGCGCCGGCACAACCCCGTTGTGGATGCGCCGGCGTTTTTCCCCAGGTTCCCAAGGAGATGTACATGAAACGCACCCTGATGCTGATCCTGCCGCTGGCCCTGATGGCCGCCTGCAGCAACCCCTCCACCGCCCCGGCCGGCCGCGATGACCTCGCCCCGGCCCCGACCGCCGCCGCCGACCAGGCCGCTGTGGCCCGTCTGGACGTGCAGCGCCTGCAGGGCAGCCATTGGCGTCTGGATTCGGCCACCGATGCCAGCGGCAACCGCATCGATGCGCTGTTCGCCCGTGCCGACACGCCGGTCACGCTGGACTTCAAGGATGACCGCATCGCGATCAGCAACACCTGCAACCGCATGGGCGGCGGGTACACGCTGGCCGATGGTTCGCTGACCATTTCGCCGATGGCCTCGACCATGATGGCCTGCACGGACAACAACCTGATGGCGCTGGACCAGGCCGTCGGCAGCCGCCTGGAAGGCGCGCTCAAGACCGAACTGGGCGATGCCGGCCAGCTGACCCTGCGTACCGCCAACGGTGATGTGCTGGTGTTCACCCCGGAACCGACCGCTGAAACCCGCTACGGCGGCGAAGGCGAAACGGTGTTCCTGGAAGTGGCCGCGCAGACCAAGCCGTGCCCGCACCCGATGATCCGCGACAAGCAGTGCCTGCAGACCCGTGAGATCCGCTACGACGCCAACGGCATCAAGCAGGGTGAGCCGGGCGAGTGGGAGAACTTCTACGACGTCATCGAGGGCTATACCCACGAAGACGGCGTGCGCAACGTGGTGCGCGTGAAGCGCTACAAAATCGCCAACCCGCCGGCCGATGCCTCGTCCAACGCCTACGTGCTGGACATGGTGGTCGAGTCCGCGAACGAGAAAAAGTAAGAACGCAGAAGGGCGGCCACGGGCCGCCCTTCTTCATTCTGTAGTGCCGGCCGCTGGCCGGCTCCCGATAGCGCAGTACCGACCAACGGTCGGTACCTACCGGGGCGCGCGCCGACCCATGGTCGGCACCTCACCTCAGGCCAGCGCCGGATTCAACGTGTAGGTGCCATGCAGCGAGGCTTCGGCCAGCACGTGCCCGTGCATCGCGCGCAGCACGTCCGCCGCAGTGAACGGATCGGGCAGCGCCAGCTGCGCCACGTCCAGCGCGAACACGCGGAAGAAATAGCGATGCACGCGTTCGTCGTTGAACGGCGGGTACGGGCCGTCATAGCCCAGGTACTGGCCGGCCATGTCCGGATTGCCGGCAAACCAGCCGGTGAAATCGTTCAGGCCCTGACGACTGCCTGCCGGGCCCGCCGGCTGGGTCTTGCCGCGTACGGTGAAGCCGTCGCTGCAGCTGCCCGCGGCGAGCTCGCGCACATCGGCCGGGATATCGGCCATCGCCCAGTGCGCGAAGTGCGCACGCGGCTGATCGCGTGGCACCGTGCAGTCCTGGCGGCCCACCGTCTCCTGCACGGTCGGCACATCCGGATCGATGCACAACAACGCGAACGAACGGGTACCGGCCGGCACGTCGTGCCAGGCCAGCTGCGGGTTGCGGTTGGGCGCGAAGCCCTCGGCGTTGCCGGCCGCGAACGTGGCCGCGATCGGCTGCCCGTTGGTGATGCTGTCACTGCTCAGCTGCATGTGCGTGTCCTCACTCTTCCGGGTAGCCCAGGCGCACCGCGACCGAGGTCAGCAGCGCGAAGGCCGGGCCCATCTCATCGCGGTAGTCGCGCCAATGGCCCGGTGCCATGCGTGCCGGCCCCAGCGAGGGCGCCGGCGGAAAGCGCATGCCGAACAGTTCGCCCAGGTGCTCGGCCATGGCGACGGCGTCGTGGCCGATGTCGTCGATGCGCACCAGCGCGTTCGGGTACAGGTCCTGCTCGTGCAGGGTCGCGATCTGGGCGAGCGAGCGCGCCAGCCATTCGGCGGCTTCGTGCACAGAGTTCAGCGCGAACGGTGCCGGTGCACCGAAGGCGATCCACTCCAGCAGCATGTCGCGCGGGTCGCGCAGCGCGATGATCAGGCGGCCCTCCGGCAGCTGCGGGCGCAACGCCCACAGCAATGCGTTGTCCCACCACAGCAGCCAGTCGATCACCGCCCCTTCGGGAACGCCGCGCGCCGGCAGCTGGCTGCGCCATTGTTCAACAAGCGCCTCGGCAGTGAGCTTGCCGGTCGAGAGGTCCTGCAGCGTGTGATAGCTCTGGAAGGCATCGTTGGGCGGGGTCGCACCAAACCGATCCCCGCGCACCACCGGGCTGGCGGCGGCCATGGCCGCGACCACGCGCTCCACGCCCGAGCCCGGGGCACCCCAGACGAAGATCGGTGCGATCGGATTGCCCTCCGGCAGGGGCGCCAGGTCCGGCCAGCTCAGCGGCGCCTTGGCCTGGGGCGGCAGCGGCAGACGCTGCGGTGCTTCGGCGGCATGCAGTTCGACCCACGTCCGGATCGCCTCACGGTACTGGCCAGCACGGTCCTGGACCGAGCCCAGCCACGCGCGCAGCGACGGCTTGGCCGCGTCCGGCGCGCCATCGTGCAGCGCCTGCACGCGGGCGATGGCGGCCGGGGGATCGCGCTTGAGCAGGCCGTCGACCAGCCGCATTTCGCCACTGGCACGGCCCGGTTCGAGGGTCACGATCCGCTCGGCCACGGCTTCGGCCGCGTCGTCCTCATTGTTCATGTCGTGCAGGCGCAGGCGGGTTTCCAGCGCCGGCAGGTGCTCGGGCATGGCCTCCAGCCAACGCTCGCCCACGGCAACCGCTTCCGGCCCACCGACCGGCTCCACGGTCAGGCGCGCCATCCACAGGTCATGCACCTGGGGGTGATCGGCCAGCGTCGCATCCAGCGTTTCGCGGGCCTGCTGTTCGCGGCCCAGGCGTTGCCAGGCCATCAGCAGCAGCTGCAGGGTGTGGCGATCGGCAGGCCACTGCGCCAGCACCGGCAGCAGCTGCTCGAGCGCCTGCAGCGGTTGCCCGGCCTGCAGTTCCAGCTCGCCGGCCAGACGGCGCATCGCCGGGGTATCACCGGCCGGGGTGGCCAGCACGTGGCGCATCATCTCGGCGGCCACATCCACGTGGCCCTGGCGAAGCGCCAGCTGCACGATCAAGCCCTGCAGCGAAGTGACGCTCGGGTTCAACTCGAGCACGCGGCGGAACGCCTGCTCGGCGAAGGCGAGCATGTCCTTGCCCAGGTAAGCAAAGCCGAGGGCGTAGAGCACCCGCGAATCACCCGGCAGGGCTTCGCTGGCGGCCGACAGCAGCGACAGCGCGCGATCCACCTCGCCCCGGCGCAGCGCCACCATGCCGGTCAAGGCCGCCAGTTCGGGATGGTCTGCATCCACACGCGTGGCCAGGCGGGTCAGCCGGTCGGCTTCATCGACGTCATTGCGGGCCAGCGCCAGGTGCGCCTGCATCACATAGGCGGACAGTTCATTGGGATTGAGTTCGGCGGTGCGGTCCAGCGCCGAGCCGGCGGCATCGAACTGGCGCAGGGCCAACAGCAGGCCAGCCTGCTGCAGGTGCAGATCGGCATTGTCCGGGGCGAGGGTCAGTGCCTGCTGCAGGCTGGTCAGCGCGTCGTCGAACTGGCCCTGCTGCTGCAGCGACAGCGACAGCCAGCGGTGCGCCTGCGGCTGCTCCGGCTCGGCCGTGGTCCATTCGCGCGCCAGTTGCACGGCGTCGTCCACCGCATTGCGGCGCAGGGCTTGAAGAATCTGGTCTTGCATGACGGTCCGAACTCGAGGGTCAAACCCCGATTGTAGCGGGGCCGGCCCGCCAGAACGGCCGATCAGGCGGGCGCGTTCGCCTCGATCCCCAGCCGCTGGGCCACCCAGCGCTCAGAGAAGCCATCGCCGCGCCAGTTCTCCAGGAAGCCGCAATGGCCGCCCCACGGGGCGATTTCCAGGTGGGCATGGGCCGGCAGGCGCCAGCCGTTGAACGTCGCGACGGGGATCACCGGATCGTCCTGGGCCATGAGGATGTCGGCCGGTACCTGCAGCCCGGCCAGCCGGTCGCCGGCGATGGAGTAGCCATCGAAGTAGGCCTGCAGCGAGCCGAAATCGGTGTGGTGTTCGACCAGCCAGGCGGTCAACGCGCGGATGTCCAGCTTGAGCACGCGGTCGTCCCAGTCGCTCAGCTCGGGGAACAGGTCGCGCTTGCGGCGCAGCGAGCCAGCCCACTTGCGGCGGAAGTACCAGTCGTACATCGCCGGGCCGTTCTCGATGCTCTCCATCGTGATGGCCGGGTCCAGCACCGGGCAGACCGAGGCGACCCGGCGCAACGGTACCCCGGCCGACGGTGCACGCAGGGCCAGCCGCAACACGAAGTTGCCGCCCAGCGAATAGCCGGCCGCGACCAGCGGCAGCTCGGGCCAACGCCGGGCGATGTCGCCGGCGGCGTGCACCACTTCATCGATGCGGTTGGAGTGGAAGATGCCAGGATTGAGGTGATGGGTGTTGCCGTGATCGCGGAAGTTCAGCCGCACCACGTCATAGCCTTCTTCGAGCAGCCGCGCCGCCGTCATGCGCATGTAGCTGGATTCGGCGCTGCCTTCCCAGCCGTGCAGCAGCAGCGCCATGCCGATCGGCTGACGGCCCTGGATATAGCTGTGCCAGCCCTGCAGGCGGACGCCTTCGCCACCATCGAGGATGAGTTCGTCGGTGTGCGCGCCGGTGGCCGCAAGCAACACCAGGCCGCGCTGCATGCGCATGCGGCTGGAGCTGAGCATCGACTGCAGGTGGGGATTGCGCAGCCAACGCGGCGGTTGATAGTCGGCAGCGGTCAACATGGGCGCGAGCCTGCTCCCGGCTGCGACGCTGGCGCGTGAAGGAACAGCACCGGGTTACTCGGCGGACATGGCCGCCAGGATGCGCGCGCGCGAGGTTTCCGCGATGCGCCGACGGCCTTCCAGATCGTGAGTACCAATAGGCGCGAGGAAGTGCACCTCGGCCCGCCGCGCCGGCTCGCCCAGCAGGCGCAGGAAGTTGGCGAAGAAGCTCTCTTTCGGGCCGAACGCGACGATGGTCTGTGCGTCACCGCGCACGCCATAGCGCAGTGCCACCGGCTGGATCGGCACCTGGGTCTCGACGGCGGCCTGGAAGATGCGCGCGTGGAACGGGCCCACTTCGTGCCCACCGCGGGTACGCCCTTCCGGGAACACGCCAACGGCTTTGCCCTCGCGCAGGCGCACCACCATTTCCTGCATCACGCCCCCCAGCGATTCCGTGCTGCCACGCTGATGGAAGATCGTCTGCCCGCGGGCCGCCAGCCAACCGACCACCGGCCACCCGGCGATCTCCTGCTTGGCCACGAAGCCCATCATCCGCTGGCTGTGCAGCATCGAGATGTCGACCCAGCTGACGTGGTTGGCCACGAACAGCACCGCGCCCGGCAGCGGTGTGCCGATCCGGTGCAGCCGGAAGCCGAAGATCCACATCAGGCCGGCCGACCAGGCGTTGACCGCCGCATGCTCGAACGTACGCTCGCCCACACGCATACGCCCCCACGGCGGCAGCATGGCGATCAGCAGCATCGGCAGGAACAGCAACAGGTGGACCAGCAGCAGCGGTACGCGGTACAGGTAACGGCACACACGCGCCACGCCGCCACGTGAGGCCGGAGTGGGGGAATTCATCCGCGAACGATACCCGAGCGCCGCAGGCTCTGCCAGCGGAATCCGGACAATTCCATGACAGCGGCACGCCACTCGCCGCACGCGGTCAAGCCGGTGCCCCTGCACGGCACAGCCACCCGGGCGACATGCGCCGGCGCACTGTCATGACCGGTGCAACACAGCGTCCATGCCATGCCGCCGATCAGCCCGGCCGGACCGCCGGAACCACGGCCAGCGTCAGCCGCGAGGTGCAGACCAGCTTGCCGGCCTCATCTTCGATACGGATGTCCCAGACCTGGGTGCTGCGGCCGACGTGCACCGCACGCGCGGTGCCGGTGACGGTGCCGGCGCGCACGGCGCGGATATGGTTGGCATTGATCTCCAGCCCGACGCAGACCTGCGCGCTGGTATCCACACACAGGTTGCCGGCACTGCTGCCGAGCGTCTCGGCCAGCACCACCGACGCACCGCCATGCAGGATGCCGTACGGCTGGCGGGTACGTTCGTCGACCGGCATGGTCGCGCTGATCCAGTCCTCGCCCACGGCCGTGAATACAATGCCCAGGTGCTCGATGAGTGTGTTGCGACCAAGGTCGTTGAGTGTCTCGAGGGACACCGCGTCGCGGAATACCTGGGGCATGCAGCTTCTCCGTGGAGGATTACAGAATCGGAACCAGCCCGGCACCGAAGGCGGTCAGCATGCGCACCAGCAACCACTTCGGCCCGACATTCACCTCGGGGAAGTCGCCCACCGCGACGTAGCAGGTGTGGAACGCCGGGTCCTGCCGCCGCAGCGGCTCGGGGCACGCCGGGCCCGGCTGGAATTCGTAATCGGTGGCGTAGCGCCATGGCCAGAAATCGAGCACGGGCAACGCTTCGGAGGCCTTGCCGACGCTGTAGTTCAATCCGGACAGCACCGGCGGCTTGGCGCGCGGCGCCACCACCCATGAGTTCTGCGGGTGGATGTCGCGCAGGATGCTCTGTGCCAGCGCCTCGGCGAACACCGGGTCATCGATGATCACCGCGCCCTCGGTGTTGTAGTTCTCGCTGCGCGGGTCGAAGTTGTGCGTCCCGATCACCCCGATGCGACGGTCCACCACCAGCGATTTGGCATGCAGGCCCATGCGCGCGCCCGTGCGGGTGACCGGCAGCGGCTTGTTGACCGCCTTGGTACCGAGGAAAGAGGGGCGGGTTTCAGCACGCAGCACGCGGCGCTCGACCACGCTGCCATCCATGCGCCGCCGCGCGGAGGGGCCCGGCGTGGGCTGGCGGGTGACGCGTGGATCGCTGCCGGCGGCGTCGTCGCGGCGGCTGTCGCTGCCGCTGCTGCGCGCATTGCTGCCGGCCGCACTGCCGCCCAGCAGGCTGCTGCGCCGGCCCGGCGAAGACGATGCTTCGGTGCCCAGCGGCGCGGGCAACAGGTTGCGGTAGTCCACCGGCGCATCCAGCGGGAACGGCTTGAACTCGTACACGTTGAAGCCCAGCTCGCGCAGGTTGCGGCGTTTGTACTTGTAGGACAGCGCGTAGACGATCGGGTTGTCGGTGGCCGCCAGGCTGTTGGTGGACACCACCACACGCGGTGCATGTTCGCGTTTGCGCAGGTCGCGGAACAGGCGCTGGGCCGGCTTGGACAGCACCAGGTACGGCGTTTGCAGCAGCACCTCGGTCTGCGCGCTGGCAATCAGCGAATCCAGCTGCGGCTCGGTCACGTGCTGGCCGTTGGCCGGCTGGCTGGCCCGTTCGCGGCGGTGCTTGCGCGGCAGATCCGCTACGTACTGCACCGAGGCCACCGGCAGGGCGGTATCGACGAAGGTGCGGCGGACGTAGTCGGGGTCGTTGGCCTCTTCGCTGACCCGTTCGAGTCGCTCCGGCCGCCGGACGTCGGCCGGCGGCATGGGCGGGACGCCCTGGCGCAGCAGGGTGCGGCCAACGTCATTGAGGCGTTCGGCTGGCACGCTGCGCGGCGCGCGCCAGAACGCATCGAAGTTGGCGGCCATCTCGCGCACTTCCGGGCCGGCCACGATCACGTCGCGGTCGCGGAAGTTGTATTCGCTGTCCCAGTCGTAATAGTCGTCCTGGTAGTTGCGTCCGCCGACCACGCCGAGCGCATCGTCCACCACCAGCAGCTTGTTGTGCATGCGCTGGTTGAAGCGGCGGAAACAACAGACCACGCTGGCGGCGTAATCGAAGTAGTTCAGGCGCGCCTTGCCGAACGTGGGGTTGTAGACGCGCAGCTCGAAGTTCGCATGGCTGCCGGACAGGGCCCCGAGGATTTCCAGATCGGAGATCGCCGAGAGCTGGTCGATCAGCAGCCGGACCTTGACCCCGCGGCGAGCGGCCGCCTGCAGCTCGTCCAGCACCAGCCGGGCGCTGTCGTCCTTGTCGAAGATATAGGTCTGCAGGTCGATGCTGCGCGTGGCACTGCGGATCAGGTTCAAGCGCGCGACGAGGGCGACTTCGCCTTCGTCCAGGATGGTGGCGTAGTGGCGCGGCTGGCCGGCGTGGGATTCGGCGAACGCACGGCCGCCCAAAGCACGCAGGGGTGAATCCAGCGCGCAGCGGTCCGCCTGGGTGCAGTCAACCACGGTCGAGCGCGCCTGCACGGCGATGCCAGCGGCACGGTCGCGCTCGGCGTTGGACAGCGAGGCACAGCCGCTGCCCAGCAACAGGGTTGCCAGCACCAACAGACGCAGCAATGGATTCACGGTTTCGGCGCCTCGCTCAGACGCGCACGCAATACAAAGGTCACTCGATCACTCAAGGCAAGCTGCCAGCTGTCCATTCCATACCGGCCACGTTGGACGGTACCGCGGCTGACGACGTCGCAATCATACCCGGCCCGGGCACACTCCGGCGGTTCCACCCGCAGGGTCTCCGGGTGGCTGACCCCGCGCAGGATCAGGCGGCCTTCAATGGCACCGCCCTTGTCCACCACCTCCGGCCAGTAGGGCAGCGAGTCGAACTCGACCACCGGATAGCGGGCCGAGTCGAAGAACTCCTCGCCCCGCATCCAGCCGGTGTAGCGGGGTTTGCCGGGAATCTCGACATAGCGGGTGAACATCCGCAGGTGCACCTGGTGGCGACCATCGGAGAGCACCTCGATGTTGCCTTCGAAGCGGGGGAATACCCCCTCCATGCGTTGCCCCAGCCGGGTCCGGATCTCAAACCCGAAGCGCGACTTGGCCGTGTCGAAGGCCAGCGCATGGCTGGTCGGTGCCGGTACGGACGACGGCGGGGCGGCATGCGCCGCCCCTGCCATCAGCAGCAGCCCGACCCACGCCGCGCGGACTGCCCACACGGGTTATGGCCACCAGAATGCGGTCAGGCTGGCGACACCGGGTTCGATGGCAGCATCACGATCGAACGCCAGCACCGCGATCCCGCCGGGCGGCATGCCGCGGTAGTCGCTGCTGGTGCCTTCACTCATCAGGGCGACCAACTGTTCCAGGCCCGGGTTGTGGCCGACCACCAGCAGGCGGTCGACATCGCGACGCGCATCGATCAACCCCATCAGGGTGCCCGGGGTGGCATCGTAGACGGCATCTTCCAGCCGCTTCTCGACGAAGCCGGTGATGCCCAGCACGGCTTCGAGGGTTTCGCGGGTCCGCCGCGACGGCGAGCACAACACGCAGTCGGGCAGCAGGTTGTTTTCCTTGAGCCAGCGGCCGGCGGCCTCGGCTTCGGCCAGACCGACCGGCGACAGCGGGCGGTCCAGATCGGCCTGGCCGGTGCTGGCGGCTTCGGCATGGGCGTGACGCAGCAGTATCAGTTCTCGCATGGGATCTCTCGTGTCAGGCGTTCTTCAGCCACTTCAACAGCGGCTCCCAGTCACTCTGGTGCTCGCGCACCTGGGCCGAGCGGTAGTCGAACAGACTCCGGCCCAGCCCGACCATCACCACATAGCTTTGGCTGTCGCGCAACTGTGCGACGACCTCGTACGGCCATTCGGCCAACATCTGTATCGCCTGCTGCGAGGTCTGCGTCCAGGGCTTGGTGCGGTTGAGCACCAGGCCGACCGGCAGGCGGCGGTTATGTACGCGGGGGACTTTGGACAGGCTGTTGAGGAAGCCGACGATGGCTTCGATGTCCAGCGCGGAGGGCAGCACCGGCACCACGACGGCGTCGGCCGCGTCCAGGAAATGGGGAATATCGTCGGCCATCGCACCGGCCGGGGCATCGATGATGACCTCGTCGGTGCCCTCGGGAACCAGTCGTTCCCAGCTCTTTTTGCGATACACGTCGATCGGCAGCACGGCACTTTCCAGAACCGAACGGCGTTGCGCCCAGCGGGTGCTGGAGCCTTGTGGATCGGCATCGGCCAGCACGGTCCGTTTGCCTGCCAATGCCGAATGCGCCGCCAGGTGGGTGGCGACGGTGGTCTTGCCCACCCCGCCCTTGGAACCGGCCACCAGGATCGTCTTCATGCAAGCCTCGCTTCCGGGAAACGTTCCCGCAGCCTACACCGGCGCCTGTGACGGAGATAGTCGCAGCGCTGAACCAGAACCGGCGGCCGCGGCTTTGCTATCGTGGATGGTTCCAAGGGATTGACCGCCGGCATGAGCGAACTACAGGACCTGAGCGCGTTGATCCGCGCCAACACCCCGCTGATCATCATCGAGACCCAGGATGAAGGCCGCGTGGTGGAGCTGTTCCGACAGACCCTGATGCATGTCTGGCGGGCCCTGCACCGCTGGTCGATCACCGAGGGCCTGCGCCGGATCGACATGGACCGCGAGGACGACCCGGTCGGTCCACCCGATGCCAGCGCAGCCCTGCAGATGATCCGCCAGGCCGAGCAGCGCGGCATCTACCTGCTGCTCGATTTTCACCCGTACCTGGGCTATGCCAGCCACCAGCGCGCGCTGCGCGATCTGATCCAGCGGCGGCATTGCGAGGCCCACGTGCTGGTACTGATCGGGGCCAAGGTCGAGCTGCCTGCCGAGCTGGAAGCGCTGGCCACCCGGTTCAACCCGCGCCTGCCCGACCTCAATGCCCTGTTGAAGATGCTGCGCGAGGAAGCCGAAGCCTATGCGCGCGAGAACGGCGGGCGGCGCGTGGAAGTGGACAACGAGGCCGTGCAGAAGATCCTGCACAACCTGCGCGGGCTGAGCCTGGTCGATGCGCGGCGGATCGCGCGGCAGCTGATCTTCGCCGACGGCGCGCTCAGCCAGGACGACCTGCCGCAGCTGGCCCGGCTCAAGTTCGAGCTGCTCAACCGCGCCGGCCACCTGCACTTCGAATACGACACCACCCGCTTTGCCGACGTGGCTGGCGCCAACCGGCTCAAGCGCTGGGTCAACCAGCGTCGCCCGGTGTTCCTGGGCGGTGCCGGCCCGGCCGGCCTGGACCCGCCCAAGGGCATGCTGCTGCTCGGCGTGCAGGGCTGTGGCAAATCGATGCTGGCCAAGGCGACCGCGGCCGGATTTGGCGTGCCGCTGCTGCGGCTGGATTTCGGCAGCCTGTACGACAAGTACCACGGTGAGACCGAGAAGAACCTGCGCGACGCACTCGCCTCGGCCGAGCAGCTGGCCCCCTGCGTGCTGTGGATCGATGAGATCGAGAAAGGCCTGGCCAGTGGCGGCGAAGACGGCGGTGTGTCGCGCCGCGTGCTGGGCCACCTGTTGACCTGGCTGGCCGAGCGCAAGAGCACCGTGTTCATCGTCGCCACCGCCAACCAGGTGCATGAACTGCCGGCCGAGCTGCTGCGCAAGGGCCGCTTCGACGAGATCTTCTTCGTCGATCTGCCCGATGCCAACACCCGGGTGGAGCTGCTGCGCCTGCACCTGGGCAAGCGCCAGCTCAACGCCGACGACTTCGCGCTGCCGGCGTTGGCGGCGGCGGCGGATGGCTTCTCGGGTGCGGAGATCGAGCAGGCGGTGGTCTCCGGGCTGTATGCCGCGCATGCCGAGTCGCGCGTGCTGGATACCGACCTGCTGATGCAGGAGATCCGCAGCAGCCGGCCGTTGTCGGTGCTGATGGCCGAACAGGTCACCGCGCTGCGTGAGTGGGCGCGCGGGCGCACCGTCAGCGCGGACGAATGATCCGCGCGCGTCATCCCGCCAGGCGGTGCAACACCCACACCCACGCCGGCAGCGTCACCAGCGACAGCAGGATGCCGTAGCCAACCAGCGCGGCCGCCAGGCGCGGGGCGAGGCGATGTGACATCGCCAGCGCGGCGGCGGTGATCATGGTCGGCATCGCCGACTCCAGCACATTGGCCTGCAGCACCGCGCCCTGCAACCCGAACGCCCACGATATGGGCAGCGCCAGCGCCGGCATCACCAGCAGCTTGAGCAGCAACCCGACGCCCAGCGGCGTGAGCTCATCCCGTGGCAGGCGCAGCTGGATGGAGAACCCCACCGCCAGCATCACCAGGGGCAGCATCGCATCGGCGAGCTGCTTCAGCCCGGTGCCGATCCAGCGCGGCGGCGGCTCAGGCATCAGGGTCAGCGCGAACAGCAACGCCCACAACGGCGGGAACTTCGCGATCCGCAGCAGGATCTGCGTGGCGGTCGGCGGGGTGTCACCGCTGTAGCGCGCGATCACATACAGACCGAAGGTGGACAGCAGCACGAAGGTGCCGAACTGGTCGTAGACCACCGCATAGGGCAGCGCATGATCACCGAGCAGCGCGCGCACCATCGGGTAACCGATGAAGCTGGAGTTGGCCAGCGCCACGCAGATCAACAGCACGGCATGCACATCGCGGGCGAAGCCGAAGATGCGCGTCGCCAGGCTCACCAAGGCGAGCGTGCACAGCATCAACAGCCACGGGGTGGCGACCAGCCCGATCAGGCTGACATCCAGATGCAGCCGGGGGACGTAGATCAGCACCGCCGCCGGCAGGCACACGTACAGCACGATGCGGTTGAGCACATCGGCGGTGTTGTCCGGCAGCGCGCGCAGGCGCGAGAAGGCCATGCCCAGGCCGAGCATGGTCAGGATCAGCGCGAATGCATCGAAGGCCATCGCGACAGCCTAGCCCACTCGGCCGCCACCGCCGCCCCGACGATGGTCGAAGCATGGCCCTTTCGCGGCATGGGCCGGGCCTGCCCGCTTACCCGGGCAGGCCCGCGCGATCACGGCCAGGCCGGCGGCTTTTCCGCCCACGCCTGCTGGATCTCGGCGAGCGTACTGCGTTCGCTGTCGCGCCAGCCCGGCAACAAGGCGGCGTAGCGGTCCGTTCCGCTCCACTGTTGCGGCTCGGTGCGTACCGCCGCGGCATACCACTGCACCGCTTCATTCTTGCGGCCCAGCGTCCACAAGGCCAGGGCATACGTAGGTGGCACCCACGACGGGTTGCCACGCAGCCCGCCTTGGGCCGCCGACCAGTGCGCCAGCGCCGCCTCGGGCTCGCCCAGCCGGAACAGGTCCCAGCCGTAGTTCCAGCGGACCGAACGGCCCTGCACCGAGGTGGCCGTGGCCGCCGCCGTCGCCTGCTCGTACAGGCTGCGCCCCAGTTCCGGCCGCCCCTGCGCGATCGCCACACCCGCCAACTGCACGGTCGCCTCCAGCGTCTTGCGGCCGCGCTCGCGCTGCTTCATCAGCTGGTCGACCAGGTCCCCACTGCTGCCCGCCACCGCGACCATCGGCGTGGCGGCCGCGTCATTGTCGAAGTAGAACTCCTGCACCGCCGGCAGCGATTGCGCCGACGCGTTGAACACACAAGCCCCTACGGCCAGCGCCAGGCTGGCCAGCATCTGTCTTGCAACTGCCATGCAAACTCCCCCAGGTTGTCACAACAACCTCCCCTCCTGATCCTAACCGCAGCGCGCGCCCGGCACCAAGCGCCGCCGACCAACGGTCGGGCCTAGCGGGTGCGCCGCCAGACCCGCAGCCGGTTGTTGGCCGGCATCGCAGCATCCTCGATCAGCACCAGGCCCACCCCGGCCGCCAGCGCATCCACCGCGTCGGCATCGCGGATGCCCGAGGCCGGATCGCGTGCTTTCAGCCAGCCATCGAACTGGCGGTTGCTCTCGCTGCTGAAGGTCCCCTGCTCGTTGAAGGGGCCGTAGACACACAGCAGCGCATCGGCGGCCATGACCGCCGGCAACCCGGCGAACAATGCCTGGACATGCGCCCAGCTCATGATGTGCAGCGTGTTGGCACTGAACACCGCATCGAACGCCAGCGGCGCGGCGGGCAACGGCCCCAGCCCCGGCGTCGGCGACAGCACCGCCTGCAAGGGCCACGGCGCCGGGGTGTTGGGCAGGCCGGCGGCCTGCAGCCGCGCGGCGATTCCGGGCAGATGATCCGGATGGTCGCTCGCCTGCCACTGCAGGTGCGGCAGTGCCCGCGCGAAGTGCTCCGCGTGCTGGCCGGTGCCACTGCCGATCTCCAGCACCCGCTCGCGCGGGGCAAGGTGGCGCTGAAGCACCGCCAGGATCGGTGCGCGGTTGCGCTCACAGGCCTCGGACCAGCGCATCTCACTCATGGGAATGTCACATCGGCAGGGAATCGATGTCCATCCAACCATGACCGCAGTCACTTGTGCCACCCTGTCATGGCGTTGAAAGTCGAAGGCTTGTCCAACGCCGCCGGCCCTCGCGCCGTCGGCCGTCCTTGGGGGATGTGAGCTGTGCAACGTCGTGAGTTCCTAGCGCTGTCTGGAATGGGCCTGGCTGGTCTGGTACTGCCGCACGGTCGGCTGATCGCCGCCGAGCAACTGCTCGAACCGGGCGATGTCGGCCGCCAGAAGGCGCTGGCCGAGGCTGCGCTCGCCGCCGCCAAGCGCGCCGGCGCCAGTTACTGCGATGTCCGCATCGGCCGCTATCTCAACCAGGCGGTCATCACCCGCGAGGCCAACGTCCAGAACGTCACCAACAGCGAGTCCTCGGGCATCGGCATCCGGGTGATCGTCAACGGCGCGTGGGGCTTTGCCGCGACCCATCTGCAGACCCCGGCCGCGGTGCTGGCCACCGTCGAACAGGCCGCGGCAATCGCCCGCGCCAACGCCGGCATCCAGACCCGTCCCGTGCAGCTGGCCCCGGTCACCGGGGTGGGCGATGTGAGCTGGAAGACCCCGATCCGCAAGAACGCGATGGCGGTGCCGATCAAGGACAAGGTCGACATGCTGCTGTCGCTGAACGCAGCCGCGCTCAATGCCGGCGCCGACTTCATCAACTCCACCCTGTTCCTGGTCAACGAGCAGAAGTTCTTCGCCTCCAGCGACGGCTCCTTCATCGACCAGGACGTACACCGCATCTGGCTGCCCTTCACCGCCACCGCGATCGACAAGGCCAGCGGCAAGTTCCGCACCCGCGCCGGGCTGTCCTCGCCGATGGGCATGGGCTACGACTTCCTGGATGGCGAGGCGCGCGGCAAGATCGCGCTGCCCGGTGGCGTGGTGGCCTACCGCGACTCCTATGACCCGGTGGAAGATGCGATCGCCGCGGCCCGGCAGGCCCGCGAAAAGCTCAAAGCGCCGTCGGTCAAGCCGGGCAAGTACGATCTGGTGCTGGACCCGTCCAACCTGTTCCTGACCATCCATGAGAACGTCGGCCACCCGCTGGAGCTGGACCGTGTGCTCGGCTATGAAGCCAACTATGCCGGCACCAGTTTCGCCACGCTGGACAAGCGCGATGCGGGCTTCCGCTGGGGCAGCGACATCGTCAACTTCTTCGCCGACAAGACCGCTCCGGGCAGCCTGGGCGCGGTGGGCTACGACGATGAAGGCGTGAAAACCAAGCGCTGGGACCTGGTCAAGGACGGCATCCTGGTCAACTACCAGGCCACCCGCGACGAGGTGCATCTCCTTGGCGAGAAGGAGAGTCACGGCTGCAGCTACGCCGATTCGTGGTCCAGCGTGCAGTTCCAGCGCATGGCCAACGTGTCGCTGGCGCCGGGCAGGACCCCGCTGAGCGTGGCCGACATGATCAAGAACGTGGAGAACGGCATCTACATCCACGGCCGTGGCTCCTATTCAATCGACCAGCAGCGCTTCAACGCGCAGTTTGGCGGCCAGCTGTACTACCAGATCAAGAACGGTGAGATCACCGGCATGGTCGAGGACGCCGCCTACCAGATCCGGACGCCGGAGTTCTGGAATGCCTGCAGCGCGATCTGCGACGAGCGCGATTTCCGCTTCGGCGGTTCGTTCTTCGATGGCAAGGGCCAGCCGGGCCAGGTCTCGGCGGTCTCGCATGGCTCATCGACCACGCGCTTTGATGGCATCAACATCATCAACACCGCACGCAGCCTGGGATGAGCCTGTTCCCACTCCGTGCCGAATGTCACTACCGCGGCGCCCGTACGGCCGCAAGAATCGGCTGTGCCGCCGCGGCGGTCGCCCTGATGTCGCTGTTTCCCTGCCACCCCCACACCGACGTGGAGAGCTGCCTTGCAAAGACGTGACTTTCTCGCCCTGACCGGGCTTACCGCTGGCGGACTGATCGTGCCGTCGTTCTTCGGCAAGGTCATTGCCGCCGAACAACTGCAGAGCGCACTCGATCCGGCGCTGAAAAAGCGCTTGGCCGATGCCGCCCTGGCCGCCGCGCGCCAGGCCGGTGCGACCTACTGCGACGTGCGTATCGGCCGCTACCTGCGCCAGTACGTGATCACCCGCGAGGACAAGGTCCAGAACGTGGTGAACACCGAATCGACCGGTGTGGGCATCCGCGTGATCGTCAACGGCGCCTGGGGCTTTGCCGCCACCAACCAGCTGGGCACCACCGATGTGGCGCGTGCCGCGCAGCAGGCCGCCGCGATCGCCAAGGCCAACGCCGGGGTACAGACCGCCCCGGTGCAGCTGGCCGCCGCACCCGGCGTGGGTGAGGTGTCCTGGCGCACGCCGATCCGCAAGAACGCGATGGACGTGCCGATCAAGGAGAAGGTCGAGCTGCTGCTGGACGTCAATGCAGGCGCGATGGGCGCCGGCGCCAGCTTCGTCAACTCGATGCTGTTCCTGGTCAACGAGCAGAAGTACTTCGCCTCCACCGATGGCTCCTACATCGACCAGGACGTGCACCGCATCTGGGCACCGATGACGGTCACCGCGATCGACAAGAGCACCGGCAAGTTCCGCACCCGCTCCGGGCTGTCCTCGCCGATGGGCCTGGGCTACGAGTACCTTGATGGCGTCGGCACCGGCAAGGCGGTCTCGCCCAACGGCGTGGTCAACTACCGCAACTCCTATGACATGAAGGCCGATGCGATCGCCGCGGCCAAGCAGGCGCAGGAGAAGCTCAAGGCACCGTCGGTGAAGCCGGGCAAGTACGACCTGATCCTGGATCCCTCGCACACCTGGCTGACCATCCACGAGTCGGTCGGCCACCCGCTGGAACTGGACCGCGTGCTCGGCTACGAAGCCAACTACGCCGGCACCAGCTTCGCCACGCTGGACAAGCGCGAGCAGCATTTCCAGTACGGCAGCGACAAGGTCAACATCTTCGCCGACAAGACCCAGCCGGGCAGCCTCGGTGCGGTCGGCTACGACGATGAAGGCGTCAAGACCAAACGCTGGGACCTGATCAGCGAAGGCAAACTGGTGGATTACCAGACCATCCGCGACCAGGCCCATATCCTGGGCAAGACCGAGTCCGACGGCTGCTGCTATGCCGATTCCTGGTCCAGCGTGCAGTTCCAGCGCATGGCCAATGTCTCGATGGCGCCGGGCAAGACCAGATTGAGCGTGGCCGACATGATCAAGGATGTCGAGAACGGCATCTACATCATCGGCGACGGCTCGTTCTCCATCGATCAGCAGCGCTACAACGCGCAGTTCGGTGGCCAGCTGTTCTATGAAATCAAGAACGGCCAGATCACCCGCATGCTCGAGGACGTGGCCTACCAGATCCGCACGCCGGAGTTCTGGAACGCCTGCACCGCCGTGGCCGATGAAAGCGACTACCGCCTGGGCGGTTCGTTCTTCGACGGCAAGGGCCAGCCCGGCCAGGTCTCGGCGGTCTCGCACGGTTCGTCCACCGCGCGCTTCAACGGCATCAACGTCATCAACACCGCGCGCAGCCTCGGCTGACCGGTCAGGAGCCCCAATCCATGAGTATCTTCACCGAAGCCCAGGCCAAGGCCATCCTCGACAAGGTCATCGCGCTCTCCAAGGCCGATGAGTGCACCGCCGTGCTGGCCGGCTCGATCGACGGCAACATCCGTTTCGCGCTCAACAACGTCTCCACCAGCGGCATCGTCGACAACACCGAACTGGCCGTCACGGTCGCCTTCGGCAAGCGGGTCGGCACCGCCTCGATCAACGAGTTCGACGACGCCGCGCTGGAACGCGTGGTGCGCCGTGCCGAAGATCTGGCCCGCCTGGCCCCGGAGAACCCGGAGTTCCTGCCGGCGATCGGCAAGCAGACCTACCGGTCCAGCCCGACCTTCAGCGAATCCACCGCGGCGATCGACCCGGCGTTCCGCGCCAAGGTCGCCGCCGACTCGATCGCGCCCTGCCGTGGCAACGGCCTGATCGCCGCCGGCTTCCTGGAGGACGGCCAGAGCTTCCAGGCCACGGCCAACAGCAACGGCAACTTCGGTTACCAGCGCGGCACCAACTTCGATTACACCTGCACCGTGCGCACCGAAGATGGCCGCGGCTCGGGCTGGGTCGGCCGCAACCTCAAGGATGCCGCCGATTTCAAGGCCGACCAGGACATCCGCATCGCCATGCGCAAGGCCACCGAATCGGCCGAAGCCAAGGCGTTGGAGCCGGGCAAGTACACCGTGATCCTGGAGCCGGCAGCCGCGGCCGGCCTGATCAGCTTCATGATGAACTTCTTCGATGCGCGCTCGGCCGATGAAGGCCGCAGCTTCCTTTCCAAGAAGGGCGGTGGCAACAAGCTCGGCGAACAGGTCTACGACCCGCGCGTGACCATGGTGGCCGACCCGTGGCACCCGGACGCGGCCGTGCTGCCGTGGGACAACGAAGGTCAGCCGCGCGAGAAGCTGGACATCATCAAGGACGGCAAGATCGCCAACCTCAACTACTCGCGCTTCTGGGCGCAGAAGCAGGGCAAGACCGCCAACGCGCGGCCGGGCAACCTGCTGATGGCCGGTGGCGACAAGAGCACCGCCGAGCTGGTCCGGGGCACCCAGAAGGGCATCCTGGTCACGCGCACCTGGTACATCCGCATGGTCGATCCGCAGACCGTGCTGCTGACCGGCCTGACCCGCGATGGCACCTTCTACATCGAAAACGGCCAGATCAAGCACCCGGTGAAGAACTTCCGCTTCAACGAGTCGCCGGTGATCATGCTCAACAACATCGAAGAACTGGGCAAGCCGGTGCGTGTGGCCGGTGACGAGTCCAGCCTGGTGATGATGATTCCGCCGATGAAGCTGCGCGATTTCACCTTCACCTCGTTGTCCGACGCGGTCTGATGAACGGTCGTGACGGCCACTGGCCGTCTCTTCGCCTGACCGGTGACGCCCGGGAACGTGCGTGGCGATGAACCGCGCACAGTTCCTGCGCCTGATGCTGGGCAGTGCCGCCTTCGCGGCATTGCCCGCGCCGGCGCGCGCCCAGGCCGGGCGATATGACTTCTGGTTCACCCGCCTCAAGTACGACTCCGGCGACTGGGACGTGGATGCGCGCATGCCATCCAACGTGATCACCTCGCTGATCGATTACACCTCCCTGCGCGTGGACCCGACCGAACATGTGGTCGCACTGTCCGATCCGCGCATGCTGGAGGCGCCGTTCTGCTACCTGGCCGGGCACAAGCTGGTCGAGTTCAACGCCGCCGAGCGGCAGAACTTCGTGCGTTACGTGCGCAACGGCGGCTTCGTGTTCGTCGATGACTGCAACCACGATATCGATGGTCTGTTCGCGAAGTCCTTCGAAGCACAGATGGCCAAGCTGTTCGGGCCCAAGGCGCTGAACAAGCTGCCCAACACCCACGCGCTGTACCGCAGTTTCTTCCGCTTTCCCGAGGGCCCGCCGGCCACCGGGTTCGAGCTCAATGGCTGGGGCGATGATCTGGTCCACGATTACCTCAAGGGCATCCAGATCGACGGCCGCCTGGGCGTGCTCTACAGCAACAAAGATTACGGGTGCGAGTGGGACTACGACTGGCGCAACAAGCGCTTCCTGGCCGAAGACAACACCCGCTTCGCGGTCAACATCGTGATGTATGCGTTGAACAGTTAGGTTCCTTCCTGCATTTTCAGCCACGCATGGCGTGGCTCTACACCGATTTTCTGCGAGTGCCTTATGACGACCGACCGCCTTGATGCCCTTCTTCCCAAACTGCAGCAGCTGCGCGGCGCGCTGGCCCAGGCCGTGGTCGGCCAGCACGCGGTGGTCGAGCAGCTGCTGATCGGCCTGCTGGCCGGCGGCCACTGCCTGCTCGAAGGCGCGCCCGGTCTGGGCAAGACCCTGCTCGTGCGCTCGCTCGGGCACGCGCTGGAGCTGCAGTTCCGGCGCGTGCAGTTCACGCCTGACCTGATGCCCAGCGACATCCTCGGCACCGCGCTGCTGGAAGAAGACCACGGCACCGGGCACCGCCACTTCCGGTTTCAGAAGGGCCCGATCTTCACGAACCTGCTGCTGGCCGACGAGCTCAACCGCACCCCGCCCAAGACCCAGGCCGCACTGCTGGAGGCGATGCAGGAGCGCACCGTCAGCTACGCCGGCACCACCTATACGCTGCCCGCACCGTTCTTCGTGCTGGCCACGCAGAACCCGATCGAACAGGCCGGCACCTACCCGCTGCCGGAAGCCCAGCTCGACCGCTTCCTGCTGCACGTACGGGTGGACTACCCCACCGAGCAGGAAGAGCGCGACATCCTGCTGCAGACCACCGGCAGCGCCAGTGGCAGCGTCCCCAAGGTGATGGAGGCTGACGAGGTCTTGGCGCTGCAGGCTGCCGTGCGCGAGGTCCACATCAGCGAAGACGTCCTCACCTGGATCACGCGCCTGGTGCGGGCCAGCCGCCCGGGCAGCGACGCACCGGCGGCGGTGAACCAGTGGATCAAGTGGGGCGCCGGCCCACGCGCCGGGCAGTCGCTGGTGTTGGCGGCCAAGGCGCGCGCGCTGCTGCAGGGTCGTTTCGCGGCCACCCGCGAGGACGTGCAGGCGCTGGCCGCGCCGGTGATGCGTCACCGGCTGCTGCTGTCGTTTGCCGCCGAAGCCGAGCAGAAGAGCGCCGACGACGTGGTCGCCGCGCTGCTGCAGGCCGTGCCGTTCCCGGGGTGATCCACACGCCGTGAGCCGCAACGCACCGATCGCGATCCCCGCCGATGTCCGCAGCCGCCTCAAGGCGCTGCGGCTGCTGCCACGCCGTGCGCGCGGTGCGCACGGGATCGGCCAGCACGCCAGCCGCAGCCGCGGTGCCGGGCTGGAGTTCGCGCAGTACCGTGCCTACGAACCCGGTGATGAGCTGCGCCAGATCGACTGGAAGCTCTACGCGCGCTCGGACCGGTTCTTCGTACGCGAATCCGAGCGCGAGAGCCCGATCACGGCGTGGGTGCTGATCGATGCGACCGCCTCGGCGGGCCAGCGCGACCGGGCGCGACCGGACTGGTCGCGGCTGGACCACGCCTGCGCGACCGCCGCCTGTCTGGTGGAATTGGCCCTGCAGCAGGGCGACCGCTTCGGTGTGATCGCCATCAGCGGCGAGGGCGTGCAATTGGTCCCCGCTGGGCACGGCCCGCGCCATCGCGACCGCGTGCACCTGCTGCTGCGCCAGCTGCAGGCGAATGGCAGCTGGCCGCCGGAGACCTCGCTGGCCCCGGTCTGGGAGCGGGTGCAGGCCGGCGACCTGCTGGTCGCACTGGGCGACGGTTTTGACGAGGGCGGCATCGTGCTGCTGGAACGGCTGGCGACCGCTCGTCGCGAGGTGCTGCACCTGCAGCTGCTGACCGCCGAAGAGCGCGACTTCCCGTTCACCGAGGGCCACCGCTTCCGCGATCCGGAGACCGGTGAAGAACTCCTGGGCGATGGCCGTGCGATCCGTGCCGAATACCTGGCCCGTTTCGATACCGCGCAGCGCGCGTTGCAAGCGCGACTGCAGAGCAGCGGCATCGTGCATGCGACCGGCTATCTCGACCAGCCGCTGGACCAGCCGCTGCGTGCGCTGCTTGGTGCCGGAGGCGGCGCGTGAGCCTGCTGTATCCACTCGGGCTGCTGGCACTGGCGGCCTGGCTGGTGCCGCTGCTGATCCACCTGGCGCGGCGCCACCAGTACGCGCCACTCGACTTCGCCGCGCTGCGCTGGCTGCAGGCCCGGATCCGGCCGCGTCAGAAGATCCGTTTCGATGCGTGGCCGCTGCTGTTGGTGCGGTTGCTGTTGCTTGCCGCGCTGGCCCTGCTGCTGGCGCGGCCGGTGCTGCACGGGGGCGCGGCCGATACCCACGCGGTCACGGTGGTCGCCCCCGGTCTCGACGGGGCGGCGCTGCGTGGCCAGGATGCCGAAGGCGACTGGCGATGGCTGGCGCCTGGCTTCCCTGCGCTGGCCGACGGCGCACCGGCGCCCCATCAACCGCTGGCCAGCCTGCTGCGCGAGCTGGACCAGCGCCTGCCCGCCGGCGCACCGCTGACGGTGTACGTGCCTGACCCGATGCCCGGGCTGGATGGCGAGCGCCCGCGCCTGTCGCGTGCCGTGAACTGGCGGCCGGTGCCGTTGGCGCCGGGCAGCGCGCGCACCGCGACGCTTCCTGAGGTGCAGGTCGGCGCCGGCATCGCCGACGCCGAGCAGCGGGTGCTGGCAGCGATCCAGCGCGCATGGTCGAACCACCCCCTGTCGCCTGCACGCGCCGCGGGCACCGCCCCGGACGATGGCCAGCTCGGCGTGTGGCTTGCCACTGGGCCGTTGCCCACCGCTTGGCAGACGTGGGTGCAACAGGGCGGCAGTGTGCTGGTCACGCCCGGTGCTGCGGGGGCCCGCTGGATGCCCGTCCTGCGCGATGCAGAGGGTGCAGTGGTGCTGGAACAACGGCAGGAAGGCAGCGGTCGTCTGCTGCGCTTCAGCGCAGCGCTGTCACCGACGGAGCTGCCGGCGTTGCGCGATCCCGGCTTCCCGCGCCAATTGCTGGCGGTCATCGCGGCACCGGCCGCACCTACCCTCGCACCTGCGGCCACACAGTCACCGTTGCATGGCGCTGTCGCACCGCTTCGCGCACCGCGTGAGCTGAGCCCATGGCTGCTGGCGCTGATCGTGCTGCTGTTCGCGCTGGAACGGGCGATGGCGACCTCGCCGCGCCGCGGAGCACGCGCATGAACGCTGCCATCCAGGACGCCTGGCAGCGCGCGCGTCGGCGCCAGTGGTGGATCACCACCATGCTCGCGGTGCCGGTCGCGTTGGCGATCAGCGCGGTGGCGTGGCGGCTGGCCGGCTTCAACGCGGCTACGGTGGTCCTGCTGTTGACGTTGCTGATCAGCGTCGGCGTGGCAACCTGGCGCGCACGTCGTCTGGATCGCCAATGGCTGGTCCGCCGGTTGGACGACCACCCGGCCGTGCAGGACAGTGCCGACCTGCTGTTTGCCATACCGGCGGCATTGAACCCGTTGCAGCAGCGGCAGCGCGTACATGTCGCCGCCGCCCTGCAGTCGCGCATGCCCGAACTGCGGCCGCGCTGGCCGGGCCGGTGGGTGCTGGCCTCGGTGATCACGTCGGTGGTGATGATCGCGCTTGCGCTGGGCTGGCCACGCGGCCAGAACGCGACGCCACTGTTCCCGGGCACGGCGGCACCGCCGGCCACACCTGCGCAACCACCGCAGCTGCGTTCCGCCCGGCTGGAGATCACCGCCCCGGCCTACACCGGGCAGGCCGCGCGTGTGCAGAGCGCGCTGGACGGCAAGGTCCCGCAGGACAGCCGCCTGCACTGGTCACTGCGTTTCTCAGCGCAGCCGCAGACCGCGACCCTGCAGTTCCACGATGGCCAGCGCATCGCGCTGGCGCGTGACGGCGAGCAATGGACCGCGCAGTGGACTGCCACGCGTCCGGCGCTGTATCGCGTGGTCACCGAGCCTGCCCTGCGCGACACCCGCCTGTACCGGCTCGATGTGGTGCCCGATCGCCCGCCTGTGGTGCGCGTGATCGCGCCCGACCGCAGTCTCGTGCTGGGTACGCCCGGCCAACGTCAGTGGCCGCTGCAGTTCGAGGCTACCGACGACTATGGTGTGGTCGCCACCGCGCAGTTGAAGGTCACATTGGCCCAAGGCAGCGGCGAGAACATCACCTTCCGCGAGCAGACGTTCGGCCTGACCGGCACCGGACCGGCGACGCAGCGGCGCTTCGCCCGCACGCTCGATCTCGCTGCGCTGGGCGCCACCGAAGGCAACGATGTGATCGCGCAGCTGACGGTGCGCGATACCCACACGCCCACCGCGCAGAGCACCCAGAGCAGCAGCGTGATCCTGCGCCTGCCCAGCGCCGCGGAGATCCAGGGCACCGACATGGAGGGCATGGTCAAGAAGACCCTGCCAGCGTATTTCCGCAGCCAGCGCCAGATCATCATCGACGCTGAAGCCCTGATCAAACAGCGCCGCCAGTTGCCGGCAGAGGAGTTCATCAAACGCGCCGATGCGATCGGCGTGGACCAGCGCATCCTGCGCCTGCGCTATGGCCAGTTCCTCGGCGAGGAGAGCGAAGGCGGGGCCAAGCCGCCGCCGACCAGCGATGCCCTGCCGACCAGTGACACACCGGCGGCCGCGCACGATGACGATCATGATCATGATCATGATCACGATGGTGAGCATGCCCAGGCGCAGGCCGGCCATGATGATCACGACCACGGCGCGCCGACCGACGGCAGCGCACCGGTGTTCGGCAGTGCCACCGATGTGCTGTCCGAGTATGGCCATACCCACGACCACGCCGAGGCCGCCACCCTGCTGGATCCCAAGACGCGCGCCACGCTGAAGGCAGCACTGGATCAGATGTGGTCGTCGGAGGGCGAGCTGCGCCAGGGCCAGCCCGAGCGTGCCCTGCCCTACGCTTACAAGGCGCTGGGCTTCATCAAGGAAGTGCAGCAGGCCGAGCGCATCTACCTGGCGCGGGTCGGCCCGGAACTGCCGCCGATCGACGAGAGCCGACGCATGAGCGGCGATCGCGCCGACCTGGCCAGCCGCACCTTGCCACTGCGTGCGCTGGAGGCACCCGACCAGGCCATCGTGCAGGTCTGGCAGCAGCTGGCCGATCCTGCCAGCGCCCCCGATCTGGACGCGCTGACCCTGTGGCTCCGACGCAATGAAGCACGCCTGCCGGACCCGCTGAGCCTGGCCGCCGCCATTGAAACACTGCGCATCACCCCCGACTGCGCCGACTGCCATCAGGCCCTGCGCGCGCAGCTGTGGCGTGCCCTGCTACGCCCGCTGCCGCAGGTCCCCCGGCGCAGCGCACCCGACGCCATGGGTCAGCGCTACCTGGATGCACTGGAGGCGACACCGTGAGCGACCCGCGCTGGATCCTGTTCGCGCTGCTTGCCGTGCTGCTGCTGAGCAGCGCGCGTCTGTGCTGGCAGCAGTGGCGTGGACCGGCGCGGGCAAGCGGCGTGTTCGCCACCCTGCTGTTGTTGCAGGCCGGGGTGACCGTGCTGCTCTACCTGACCCTGGTGCCACCGATGCAGCGCGTGGCCGGTGGCCAGCTGACCGTGCTGACTGGCGCGGCCGATCAGGTGCGCTGGTCGGCGGCGCCGGGCGAGACCGTGGTCGCGCTGCCGGAAGCGACGAAGGTGGCAGACGCCCTCGCAGCACCCGACCTGGCCACCGTGTTGCGCCAACATCCGGGTCCCACCTCCCTTCGGCTGATCGGCGATGGCCTGTCGGCCCGCGATCGCGATGCCGCGCTGCCCCGTGGCGTGCGCATCGAATTGCCCAGCGCACCACAGGGCTGGATCGCACTGCAGCCGCCGCCGGTCACGGCGCCCGGTGCGGTGTTCACCGTCAGCGCGCGTGCGCAGGGCGTGCCGAACGCACGCGCCGAGCTGGTGGATCCTGCCGGTGTGGTCATCGACCGGTCTACGCCAGATGCCGAAGGGAAGATGCAACTCAGCGGTGTGGCCCGCGTCGCCGGACAGAGCGTGTTTGGCCTGCGGCTGCTCGACGCCGAACAGCATGTGATCGATACGCTTGCCGTGCCCGTGGACACCGCCACCGCCGCAGCGACCCGCCTGCTGATACTGGCCGGCGCACCCGGCCCGGAGTTGAAGTACCTGCGCCGGTGGGCCACCGATGCCGGGCTGCGCGTGCAGGCGCAGGCCAACGCCGGCGGTGGGGTATCACTCGGCGATGCACCGATCGCGCTCACGGCAGCCACGGTGGCGCAGGCCGATGTGGTGCTGCTGGACGAGCGCAGTCTGGCCGCGCTGTCGGCCACGCAGCGCAGCACGCTGCAGCAGGCGATCCGCAACGGGTTGGGCGTGCTCGTCCGCACCGGCGGCCCGCTCGGCGACGGCGCCCGCCAGACGCTGCGTAGTTGGGGACTGGCCGTCACCGGCGGCAACCAAGCGGTGCCCCTGTCACTGCCGGCCGATGTCGACCCCGCGTTGCTGCAGGCACGTCGTGGCCCACAACGACCCGCATCGGACACCACCGCCTACATCGAGGAGGCCGACACCGCCTCGCACCAGGCCGCGCTACCGGTGTTGGAGCAGCTGGGCCTGAAGATCAGCGATGTGACACCCCTGCTGCACGATGACAAGGGCATGGCAATCGGTGGCTATCGCGCCCTCGGACGTGGCCGCATTGCACTGCTGCCCATCACCGACAGCTATCGGCTGGTGCTGGCCGGCCGCGACGATCGCCACGCCGAGCTGTGGAGCGGCGTGCTGGCCAGCGTGGCGCGCCCGCTTCCCGCCGCGGATGCACCACGCATCGAGACCCCCACCCCCTGGGCCGGCGAGCGCGTGGCACTGTGTCAGCTTCGGGAGTCGGCACAGGTGCGCGCGCCGGATGGCACACGGATCCTGCTTCGGGTTGACCCGGCCAGCGGTGCCGAACACTGCGCCGGCTACTGGCCGAACCAGCCGGGCTGGCATCAGCTGCAGCAGGGCGAAGGCCGCCACGCGTTCTACGTGTTCGATCCGGCCAGCGCTCGACCGCTGTATCGGCAGCAGCTGCGCGACGCGACTGCCCAGCGCCTGGCCACCGGCGCCGCCGCAGCATCGGCTGGCGTGGTCGAGACGCCGGGCGCACGGTGGCCGTGGCTGCTCGCCTTCGTGCTGGCGGCGGGGTTGCTGTGGTGGCTGGAGCGGCGGCGGGGGTGACAGCAGGCTGACGCGCGCACAGCGTTGAGTCCCACAGTGCGAGCGGGGTAACCGTCAGGGTGTTCCGCCGGGCTCCGGCAGCGCCGGGCAGCCACCCTGCTGCGCGCACACCTCCTGCGCGCGACGCTGCTCTTCGTCGGTCAGCTCCGGCGGTGGGCGGGCCGTCGCGGACTGGATCTGATCCGGTCCGCCGGTGAGTTTGTTCACGCCTTGCGCAGCGGCGGCCAGCCCCTTGTTGATGCCCATCATCAGATAGCCACCGCTCATGCTGACCTGCTCGGGCGACGGCGGCTCGCTCCAGGTGCGGCTGAAGCGGTTGGGCTGCACCTGTACCGGATTCTTGAAGCGGTACAGATCCAGCGGCTCGTCGTCGGGCCTGAGGGCGCGCACCTCGCCCAGCGTGGTGACATCCCCCTGCGTTGTCGCGGGCGGCGGTTCCACCGGCTCGGGTACGGCGCCGGCCTGCTGGGCCTGCGCTGCGGCGGCCAGCAACCACCCCGCAAGCACGGCCAGGCCTTGATATTCACGTAATGCCACTGCGACTCCGTCCGTGTTGGTAGCGGGCTGTCACCAAGGATACGGAGGCCGGTGTCAGATTTCGTTTATGGCACCTGTCCAAGGGACGCCAAGGGGCACTGAACGATTCACCCCGGCGCAGCGCAATGTCTCAGACATTGAGACGCGGTCATGTTTCCATAGCGTCCTTTGCAGACCGTTGTGACCATGGCTTACGAACTCGCCAAGCGCACCGAGGACGCCGAGCGCAACCTCGCCACCACCGATGGGCTGCCCTCGCGCGATGGTGCGCTGCTGACCGCGCGCCTGCAGCGCCGCTACAACGACCGCATCACCGGCAGTTTCACGATTCCCGCCCGCGAGGGCCAGTACGCGCCGATCCCGGCCGATGTGCCCGATGCGCTGGTCAATGCACTGAAGGCGCGCGGCATCGAGCAGCTGTACAGCCACCAGGCGCAGGCCTGGGAGGCCAGCCAGCGGGGCGAGCACGTGGCCATCGTGACCCCGACCGCCAGCGGCAAGTCGCTGTGCTACACCCTGCCGGTGGTCAGCGCCGCCATGCAGGGCAAGGCCAAGGCGCTGTACCTGTTCCCGACCAAGGCACTGGCCCAGGACCAGGTGGCCGAGCTGCTGGAGCTCAACCGCGCCGGCGACCTGGGAGTCAAAGCCTTCACCTTCGATGGCGATACGCCGGGCGATGCGCGCCAGGCGATCCGCCTGCACGGCGACATCGTGGTCTCCAACCCGGACATGCTGCACCAGGCGATCCTGCCGCATCACACCAAGTGGGCGCAGTTCTTCGAGAACCTGCGCTACGTGGTGATCGATGAGGTGCACACCTACCGCGGCGTGTTCGGCAGCCACGTCACCAACGTGCTGCGCCGGCTCAAACGGATCTGCGCGTTCTATGGGGTGGAGCCGCAGTTCATTCTGTGCTCGGCCACCATCGGCAACCCGCAGGCGCATGCCGAGGCGCTGATCGAAGCCCCGGTCACTGCGATCACCGAATCCGGCGCGCCGACCGGGCCCAAGCATGTGCTGCTGTGGAACCCGCCGGTGGTCAATGCCGATCTGGGCCTGCGGGCTTCGGCGCGCTCGCAGAGCAACCGCATCGCCCGCATCGCGATCAAGTCCGGGCTGAAGACCCTGATCTTCGCGCAGAGCCGGTTGATGGTCGAGGTACTGACCAAGTACCTCAAGGACATCTTCGACCACGACCCGCGCAAGCCCGCGCGCATCCGTGCCTACCGCGGCGGCTACCTGCCCACGGAGCGGCGGGAGACCGAACGGGCGATGCGCGCGGGGCAGATCGACGGCATCGTCAGCACCTCGGCGCTGGAGCTGGGCGTGGATATCGGCAGCCTGGACGTGGTCATCCTCAACGGCTATCCGGGCAGCGTCGCCGCGACCTGGCAGCGTTTCGGCCGTGCCGGCCGGCGCCAGCAGCCCGCACTGGGCGTGATGGTGGCCAGCTCGCAGCCGCTGGACCAATACGTGGTGCGGCATCCGGACTTCTTCGCCGAAGCCTCGCCCGAGCATGCGCGTACGGCACCGGACCAGCCGCTGATCCTGTTCGATCACATCCGCTGCGCCGCCTTCGAGCTGCCGTTCCTGGCCGGCGATCCGTTCGGCCCGATCGATCCGCTGGTGTTCCTGGAAGCCCTGGCCGAGACCGAGGTGGTGCATCGCGAAGGCGACCGCTGGGAATGGATCGCCGACAGCTACCCGGCCAATGCGGTCAGCCTGCGCTCGGTCGCCGATGGCAACTTCGTGGTGGTGGACCGCAGCGACGGCAAGCAGCAGATCATCGCCGAGGTGGATTACTCCGCCGCCGCGCTGACGCTGTACGAAGGCGCCATCCACATGGTGCAGTCCACGCCCTACCAGGTGGAGCGGCTGGATTGGGAAGGCCGCAAGGCCTACGTCACCCGTACCCACGTGGACTACTACACCGACAGCATCGACTTCACCAAGCTCAAGGTGCTGGACCGCTTCGATGGCTGCATCGCCGGGCGCGGCGATTCCCACCATGGCGAGGTGCACGTGGTGCGCCGCGTGGCCGGCTACAAGAAGATCCGCTATTACACCCACGAGAACATCGGCTACGGCCCGGTCAACCTGCCCGACCAGGAACTGCACACCACCGCGGTGTGGTGGCAGTTGCCGCAGGCGCTGCTGCTGACCGCGTTCGACAGCAAGCAGGAAGCGCTGGACGGTTTCCTCGGCGCCGCCTACGCACTGCACATCGTCGCCACGGTGGCGGTGATGGCCGATGCGCGCGATCTGCAGAAGGCCGTCGGCAATGGTGATGGTGCGTGGTTCGCAGTGGCCGACCAGAGCGGACGCGGGCAGCTGCGCGGCGCCGAGTTCGATGCCAGCGCGATCGAGCTGCAGCAGCAGTTCGTGCCGACGGTGTATCTGTACGACAACTTCCCCGGCGGTGTGGGCCTGAGCGAACCACTGTGGCTGCGCCAGGCCGAGCTGCTGCTGCGCGCGCGCGAGCTGGTGCAGGGCTGTGACTGCAAGGCCGGCTGCCCGGCCTGCGTGGGCCCGGTGCTGGCCGGCCAGGAGGACGATGCCACCACGCCCAAGGCGCTGGCGTTGAAGGTGCTGGATCTGTTCGACAGCGCCGCGCTGCCGTCTGCTGAAGAGCAGGAGCGCCGTAGCGCCGAGGTGGTGACGCCGTGAGCCTGAGCCTGGACAAGCTGCGCCTGCTGCGCCGGCAGGCCGGTGATGCGACGGCGGCACCTGCCTCTGGTCCGGCCATCGCCCCTGAGCGCGGATCCGCTCCCGGCGACACGGGCAGCGTCCCGCTTCCGGCCGCCGCCAACGATGCGCGTGCGCGTACGCCCGCACCGGCCTCCGTCTTCGGTTGGGTGGAGCAGGAGATCCGCCACAAGCCGACCGGCGCGGCCGCACGCGAGACCTCACCGGCAGTTCCCGCTGTTCCTGTTCCTACGCCCGCGCTGCGCAAGCCCGAGATTGGTGGCCTGCGCCGTCTGCTCGGCCTGCGCGATCGCGGCCTCAGCACGGCCACCCCCCGCGCGAACGCCAATGACCGCCATGTGCCGGGTGAAGAAATCGCGCCGGGCCTGTTCCTGATCGAATCGTTCGTCGCCCAGGCCATTCCGACCGAACCGTTGTCGCTGGCCTTCGCCAAGCGCGACGGCGAGCAGGTGCAGCCGCAGGACCTGCTGTTCTTCGATACCGAAACCACCGGCCTGGCCGGCGGCACCGGCACCCGCGCCTTCATGATCGGTGCCGCGGACTGGCATACCCATCCCGACCGTGGCGACGGCCTGCGCATCCGCCAGCTGCTGATGACGACGATGGCCGCGGAAACCGCGATGCTGCGCGAGTTCGCCGGATGGCTGCAGCCGAGCACGGTGTTTTCCAGTTACAACGGGCGCTGCTACGACGCCCCGCTGCTCAAGACGCGCTATCGGCTGGCCCGGCAGCGCTGCCCGATCACGCCGCTGGACCACGTCGATCTGCTGTTCCCGACACGCCGCCGCTATCGCGGCACCTGGGAAAACTGCCGGCTGGCCACGATCGAACGCCAGCTGCTGCAGATCGTGCGCGAGGATGACCTGCCCGGCTCGGAAGCGCCGGCCGCGTGGCTGAACTATCTGCGCGGTGGCAGTGCGGTGAACCTGCGCCGGGTGGCCGAGCACAACCACCAGGACGTGGTGACCCTGGCGCTGCTGATGCGGCGGCTGGTGGCCGAGGAACAGCGCGACCGGGAGACCTTGGCGCTGCAGGCCATTGACGCGGTGTAAAGGCCGGCCCACGGACACTGCGGGTACTTACCGTGGGAGGACCACCACATGCGTCTGAACCTTCTGTTCGCCCTGGGCTGTGCCCTGCCGCTGGCCGCCTGCAGCACTCCGGCCAAGACCGCCGCGACGCCGCCTGACAGCCCGACCTCGACCGCCCCACCCGCGGTGGCTGGCAGTGGCGGCCAGTGCGACCCAGAAAAACTCACCGGCCTGACCGGGCAGACCGCCACCGAGGCGGTCATCCAGAAGGCGGTGAAGGACAGCGGTGCCCGCAATGCCCGCGTGCTCAAGCCGGGCATGGCGATGACCATGGATTTCCGCGAAGACCGGCTCAGCATCGAAGTGGACGCGCAGAACAGGATCGTGCGCGCCAACTGCGGGTGAGTTGATCAGTTGCGCACGCGCTCCGCTTTGCCGCTGGCCAGCGCCTGATCGATCGCGGTACGCACGTTGCGCACCGCACGCGCCGAAGCCACACTCTGCTGCTGCGCCAGGCGCGCCTGTTCCTTGCCCAGTTCGGCCTGCTCACGCGCCACCAGCGCGATCTGGCGGGCGTCCACCGCCCTGGCAGAGGCGGTACGTGCTTCACGTGCGGCTTGGCTGGCTGCGGACGCCGCTGCACGTGACTGGCGAGCCCCTTGGCGGGCCGCCCGGTCAGCTTCGACAGCGGCATCCAGACCGGCATCGCGGATCGCGCTGTTGACCACCGCGCTGACATCCACCGCAGCCAACGCGTCGGACGTGACCTGCAGTGATGCCGCCGCGATCTGTTGACCGATCGCCGCTTGGCGGTTGCCCAGTTCGGCCTGCGCGGTTCCCAGCGCGGCCACTTCCGTCTGGGCGTGTCCGAGCGCCTTGAGCACCGCGGGATCGCGGATCAGATAGCGGTCCTGGCCCCGGCGCACCCACAGCGCCGGTTGATCATTGCCGGCATCGCGCCGCGCCTGTTTGAGATCGGCGACGGACGCATCGACGAAATTGCTCTCGCCGCCAATCAGCACGAACGCCTGCGCGGGTTGACGGGTGATGTTGAGTTGACCGTGGGTGACGAAGGACATGCCGTCATCCAGGTCCTTCGGCGGTTCCGGCGCAGGGGGCGCGGCGGGCGGTTCCGGAGCAGGCAACGGTTCTGGTGCCGGCATTGGCTCGGGCGCGGGGACCGGCGCAGGTACCGGCCGGGCCGCAGGTGCGGGCAGAGGTGTCGGCGGCATCGGTGCGTTGGGCGCGACCGGTGCCTGGGGCGGGGCCGGCGGCGGCGGTGCGGCCACCAGCCGCAACGGGGCAACGCCGATCACCACGAACAGCGCGGTGATGGCCAGCGCGGCCACACGCGGCATGCTGCGGGTCTGCTGCAGCGTCAGCAGCCGGCGCTTGAGACTGCGCAGGTTCGGCGAGGCGCTGGCCACGCCCACCGCAGGACGTGGCGCCACGCCCAACTGCACCAGCAGGCGACCGTAGTCATGGCGGCAGTGATCATGCCCGGCCACCACCGCACCATCGCAGGCCTCTTCGCGCGCCAACGCATATTCGCGGGCCGCCACGTGGACCAGCGGATGGAAGAAGAACAGATGCTGCGACAGCGCTGGCAGCAACCCCCACCACAGGTCACGGCGCTGCAGATGGATCAGTTCGTGGGTCAGCGCCATGTCCAGATCATCCGCCGACATCATCGGCAGCTCGCGGGCCGGCAGCAGCAGCACCGGCCGCCACTGGCCGATCAACTGCGGCGACCGGATCTGCGCGGAGAGTTTCAGCTGCGGCGAGCGCCGCAGGCCATGTGCTTCGGCGGCCAACTGCAGCGCCTGCTGCAGGCCGGCGTCGGTGCACTCGGTAGCGCTGCGCACCAGCGCGCGGCTGGCACGGTAGCCACGCAGGCTGTGCACCAGCATCAGCAGCACACCGGCGGCCCACAGGGCCAGCAGCAGCGAGGGCCAGGACCACGCCATCGTCGCCGTATCGACCGCGGCCGCCGCGTAGGCGACCGGCGCAGCCTGCACGGCAGCGTCGAACGCGGGCAGCGCCATCGCCGGTGCCGTCACTGCGGCCGGGGCCGGCAACACCGCCAGTTCCAGTGGACTGCTCCAGAACAGGCCCAGCACCGCCTGCGCGGCCACCAGCCACCACAACCGGCAGCGGGTAGCGGCCGGCAACTGCGGCAGCAGCCGGCACGCACCCCATACCAGCGCCACCAGCACCGCACTCTGCACGCTGGTCCAGCCCAGCCGCATCAACAGCTCACTCATCATCGTGTCCATGGCTCAGCCCTCCCGCTTGCGTGACTGCAACTGTGCGACCAGCGCTTCCAGCTCGGCCAGTTCCTGATCGCTGACATCCACCTTGTGCGACATGAACGCCACGAACGGCGAGACCGAGCCCTGCAGCGTCTTCTCCACGAAGCTGGCCACCGCACCCTGTACCACGCTGTCCTGGCCGCTGGTGGTGACATAGCGGTAGACGCCGTCCACCTGCTTGCGGCTCAGGTACGACTTGGCGCGCAGGCGCTCCATCATGGTCAGCACGGTGGAGCGTGCCAGCCCACGCGGCTCACCGAACCCGGCGGCGACTTCCCCGACACTGGGGCGGTCCTGTTCCGCGATGTACTGCAGCAGGGCCAGTTCCTGGTCCCCGATGGTCTTGCCGCGCATGGCGCACTCCCTATGACTACACGTGTCGCTACCGTGCCAGTGACTACAGATGTCGTCAAGTGTCGGAGGGACCGTGCCGACGAACGGTCAGCTGCGGTCGGCCGCTGGCCAGTCGCCCACGGCTGCGTAGACGACCTGCGGCGGGAGATAGAAGGGAGATGGACATCGAACAGCGCTGGGCCATGGCGGCATGCTCACGCCATCGGGCCTCGGTACGGATGGGGACCACCGAGGTGTTCCTCGGTGGTCCATCTCGGCAAGATGCCGTCTGTCAGCCGCGCGGCCCACCCATCACCGGCAGGATCACGCCGCTGATATAGCTGGCGGTGATCGGGGAAGCGAGGAATACATAGGCCGGCGACACTTCTTCCGGCTGCGCTGGCCGGCCCATGTCGCTGTCCTGGCCGAACTCGGCCACATCGGGGGCTTTCTTGTCGGCCGGATTGAGCGGGGTCCAGACCGGACCCGGCGCAACCGCATTGACCCGGATGCCGCGTGGCAGCAGCTGGCTGGCCAGCGCCTTGGTGAAGGCATGGATCGCGCCCTTGGTCGCCGAGTAGTCCACCAGCGCCTTGCTGCCGAACAGGCCGGTTTCCGAGCCGGTGTTGATGATGCTCGCGCCTTCGCCCAGGTGCGGCAATACGGCGCGCGCCATCTGGATGTAACCGCCGATGTTGGTCTGCAGGGTTTCCTGCAGGTGCTCGTCCTCGAGGTCTTCCAAGCGATCGCAATGCAGCTGGAAGGCCGCGTTGTTGACCAGGATGTCGACACCGCCAAACGCCTTGACGACCTGTTTGACGGCTTTGTTGCAGAACACCGGATCGCGCACGTCGCCGGCGATCACCACGCAGCGACCGCCTTCTTTCTCGACGTGCTCGCGGGTGATCTTCGCGTCCTTCTTTTCATCCAGGTGCAGCACCGCCACATCCGCCCCTTCGCGGGCGAACAGCACGGCCACCGCGCGGCCGATGCCCGAATCCGCGCCGGTGATGATGGCGCGCTTGCCCTTGAGCTTGCCGCTGCCCTGGTAGTCCGGCGCAAGGAAACGCGGGGCCAGCTGCATCTCGTGTTCGTTGCCGGGTTTGGCCAGCTGCTCGGCCGGCATTTTCTCAGGCTGGCGACGCGTGCCGGCCTGGGTAACCTTCTTGGCCTTGGACGCGGCGACCTTCTTCGCCGCACGCGCATCCTTTGCCTTCTCCTGGTCCTGCAGACGGCGCTGGCGGGCCGCCACGCGCGCAGCGCGCGGATCGGTGGCGGCGGCCTTGCGGGTCGCGGTTTTGACGACTGGGGTACGGGTGCGCGGTTCGGCCGCCGCCGCAGCCGCCTCCGCCGGACGCGGACGCTTGCGGGAGGTGGGGGTCTTGGTGGTCTTACGGGTTTTGGCCGTGGCCATGTTCGACTCCTGTTGCCGGATCAGATGCGTGGATCTCACGCGGGCGCATGTTCGTCTGTTCGTCGCGGCGCTGGCCGCCGTGGAAATGCGCAGCCCCACTATGGTCAACCCGGCGGCCAGGGACGGTGAATGGGGCGTGCCCGCACCGTGTAGAGATTCATGCGCCGCATACGGCCACCGATGCACCCTGAGCGTAATTCCCATGGAGTGCGTCGCATGCTTCGTTACCTGTCCGCGGCTGTGGCCGTCCTTGCTTTGTCCGCCTGCAGCAGCACCCCCATCGCGCAGGTCCAGCCGATCGACGGCGTCATTTCCGGCCAGTGCCACGTGGACAAGGTCCGCGGCGCCGTGGGCCTGGCGGCATCGCAAGCCACGGTCGAGCGTGCCCGCGTGGACAGCGACAGCTTGCAGGTGATCGTCGTGCGCAGCGAGCGTGCCGCGAGTGGCGCCACTGCCAGTGGCGCGGCCAATCCCACTCCGGGTGCGGAGCAGGGCGGCGAACGGCTGACCATCGAAACCGGTCGTACCAACAACATCACAGCCCTCTACTGCGGCTGATCGCTGCGCTCATCCCGCGCGGGCACGCCGGACGGTGCGCCGCGCGGCTTTGAGTACTTTCAGCGTGGCCAGCTCCCACTGGCGCTCGCCACGCAGGCCGGCAAGGGCCTTCAATGAGCCGGCCCGCCAGCCATCGAATACGCACGGATCGATGTAGGCCTTGCGGCACACCGATGGTGTGTTGCCCAGCAGCGTGGCCACCTCGCATACCACCTGTTTCTGCAATGCCGCCAGCGCGCGCTCACTGGAAGGTTCGGGCAGCTCGGTCACGGCAAGCTGACGGATCGCCTCCAGCGTGCCGCCCCAGGTGCGGAAGTCCTTGGCGCTGAAATCCTCGCCCATCGCATCGTGCAGATAGTCGTTGACCATGCCCGAATCCACCGGTTGGACCGCGCCATCATCATCGCGGTACTGGAACAGCGCCTGCCCGGGCAGCTGCTGGCAGCCCCGGATCAGCTTGACCAGTTCGCGGTCATCCACATCCACCTCATGCGCCTGCCCGGACTTGCCCCGGAAGCGCATCTGCGCCCGGCCGCCCTTGACCAGCGCGAGGTGGCGGTTGCGTAGCGTGGTCAGCCCGTAAGAGCGGTTGTCACGTGCATAGACTTCGTTGCCAACGCGCACCAGCGTCTGTGCCAGCAGCGCCACCACGATCGCCAGCACCTTGTCGCGCGGGAAGCCGGGCAGCTTCAGATCGCGGCGCAGGCGCCGGCGCAGCGTGGGCAGGGCGGTACCAAAGGCAATGATGCGATCGAACTTGCCATCGCCCCTCACCCGCGCCCAATCAGCGTGGTAGCGGTACTGCTTGCGCCCGCGCGCGTCACGCCCAGTGGCCTGCAGATGGCCGTTGGGCAGTGCGCATATCCACACATCGGTGTAGGCCGGCGGGATCGCCAGCGCGCGGATCCGGGCCAGGGTGGCGGCATCGCGGACCGCCGCACCATCGGCATCGCGGTAGGCAAAGCCCTTGCCGGCCTTGCGGCGGGCAATGCCCGGCAGTTCATCGCTGACATAGCGCAGCCCGGCCTGGCGGGCGGCGGCGACTTCGGGGGTGGCGGTGCGGCTCGGGCTCATGGAGGCGGCGCGGATCAGGGGAACGCAGTGTCGCCGGTGCCGGTGCGGCACCGCGTCAATAACGCAACACAAACACCTCACACCGCGCTTGGCGATATCCTCCATCGTTTACTGGCTCGCTTTTCAGGAGTATCGATGTCGCCTCTGTCGTCCCGCCGCCTGCGGCGCTCTTTCGGGCTGATCGCCCTGTTCCCCGCCCTGCTGGTCCTCGGTGCGTGCAGCGCCCCGCCCATGGACGAGCAGGAAGCGGTCGCCACCAATGCACAGAAGGCGGCCGAAGCCGCCGCCGCGCCCACCGATGAAGCAGGCAAGGCGCTGGAAGCGCCGCCGGTCGGCAACTGCGATGCCACCCAGGTGCAGAGCCTGGTCGGTCAGCCCTACACCGAGCAGATCGGCAGCCAGGCCCAGCAGGATGCCGGCGCTACCACCTTGCGCGTGCTCAAGCCGAATGACATGACCACGATGGATTTCGTGGGTGAGCGGTTGAACATCGAAGTGGACGGCAAGAACGTGGTCGCCAGCGTCCGCTGCGGCTGAACAGGGGCCGGGAAAACACGGGAAACATAGGGGTTTGGTTGCGCCTGCAACCGTGTATTGCGGCGTTGCAACAACTGTGATCTAGTCGGGTCATCCGGTGCTTCGACCCGCGCTGCAAGGACTGAGCGGGGACGAGTGTCGCCGCTCACCTGACATCGCATCGAGGCACAGATGGCCCCCCGCAACCGCCAAGGGCTTTACGACCCGCAAGATGAGCGAGATGCCTGTGGTTTCGGCATGGTCGCCCAGCTCGACGACCAGCCGTCACGGCTGCTGGTCGACACGGCCATTGCCGCACTCTCGCGCATGACCCACCGCGGTGGCGTCGCCGCCGACGGGATCACTGGTGACGGCTGCGGCCTGTTGCTGCGCCGCCCCGATGTGTTCCTCAAGGCGCTTGCCGCCGAGGCGGGCCTCACGCTTGGCGCGCGTTTCGCCGCCGGCGTGGTGTTCCTGCCGCACGACACCGCTGCCGCACAGGCCTGCCGCGAGACGCTGGAACAGCAGCTGCGCGACGCCGGCTGCCAGCCGGTCGGCTGGCGCGTGGTGCCGACCGATCCCAGCGTGTGCGGCCAGCTCGCACGCGACACCCTGCCGCACATCGAGCAGGTGTTCGTCGACGCCGGTGCCGCACAGGACGAGGCCGCCTTCACCCTGGCCCTGTTCCTGGCCCGCCGCCGCAGCGAACAGCAGCTGCGCGAGCACGCCGATTACTACGTCACCACGCTCAGCCCGAATGCGATCAGCTACAAGGGCATGGTGCTGCCGGACAAGCTCAGCCGCTTCTACGTGGATCTGCAGCGCAACGATCTGGCCTCCAGCGCGATCGTGTTCCATCAGCGCTTCTCCACCAACACGCTGCCGCGCTGGCCGCTGGCGCATCCGTTCCGGATGCTCGCCCACAACGGCGAGATCAACACCATCGAGGGCAACCGCCGCTGGGCGCAGGCGCGCAGCAAGGTGTGGAAGACCCCGCGCTTCGACATCGGCGAGTTCGATCCGGTGATCTCCATGCATGGTTCGGACTCGCAGAGCCTGGACAACATGCTCGAGCTGATGGTCAGCGCCGGCATGGACCTGATCCAGGCGCTGCGCATCCTGGTGCCGCCGGCGACCCAGTCGCTGGAGTTCAAGGATCCCGACCTGGCCGCGTTCTACGAGTTCTACGGCCTCAACAGCGAGCCGTGGGACGGCCCGGCCGGGATCGTGGCCTGCGACGGGCGCTATGCCGCCTGCACGCTGGACCGCAACGGCCTGCGCCCGGCACGCTGGATGCTGACCTCCGACCGCCACTTCCTGATCGCCTCCGAAGCCGGTGTGTGGGAAGTGCCGGCCGAGCGCGTGGTGCGCAAGGGCAAGCTCGGCCCGGGCGAGATGATGGCCATCGACCTCAAGCGGGGCGACCTGCTCGATTCGGACGCCATCGACCGCATCAACCGGGGCCGCGCGCCGTACAAGCAGTGGCTGCAGCAGGGTGTGACCTACCTGCAGACCGAGCTGATCGATCCGTCGCTGGTCGAGGAGCCCTTCGACGAGCGCACCCTGCGCAGCTATCACAAGCTGTTCCAGCTCAGCACCGAGGAAGTGGAGCAGATCCTGCGCCCGCTGGCCGAGACCGAGCAGGAAGCCACCGGCTCGATGGGCGATGACACCCCGATGGCGGTGCTCAGCCAGCACAGCCGGCCGCTCTACGATTACTTCCGCCAGGCGTTCGCGCAGGTCACCAACCCGCCGATCGATCCGCTGCGCGAAGACTGCGTCATGTCGCTGTCCACCCAGCTCGGCAAGGAGACCAACATCTTCCATGCCGGTGCGGAGACGGTGAACCACGTCATCCTCAACTCGCCGGTGCTCAGCCAGCGCAAGCTGCGCCAGCTGATCAAGATGGAGCAGTACGCCGACAAGAACCGGCTGATCGATCTGTCCTACAGCCTGGACGAGGGCCTGAAGGCCGGCATCGAGCGCATCTGCGCCGAGGCCGAAGCCGCTGCACGCGAAGGCATCGTCATGCTGCTGCTGAGCGACCGTTACCCGGTCGCCGACCGGCCGATGGTGCATGCGCTGCTGGCCACCAGTGCGGTGCATCACCACCTCTCCAACGCGGGGCTGCGCTGCGACGTCAACCTGATCCTGGAAACCGGCACCGCGCGCGATCCGCACCACATGGCCTGCCTGCTCGGCTTCGGTGCCACCGCGGTGTACCCGTACCTGGCCTACCAGACCCTGTTCGATCTGGGCCGGCGCGGCATCCTGCAGCTGAGCAAGGGTGGCGAGCAGTCGCAGATCGGCCGCCGCTACCGCAAGGGCATCTACAAGGGTCTGTCCAAGATCATCTCCAAGATGGGCATCTGTACCGTGGCCAGTTACCGCGGCGCGCAGCTGTTCGAGATCGTCGGGCTGGATGACGAGGTGGTCGACCTGTGCTTCCCGGACACCGCCTCGCGCGTGGCCGGGGTCGGCTTTGCGCGCCTGGACGACGAAGCCCGCGAACTCACCGTGCGCGCCTGGAATGACCTGCTGCGGCCGGATGTGGGTGGCGTACTGAAGTACGTGCACGGCGGCGAGTACCACATGTACAACCCGGACGTGGTCATGACCCTGCAGCGCGCCGCGCGCAGTGGTGATGCCGCGGACTGGCAGCGCTACTGCGAGGCCGTGCACGGCCGCCCGGTGTCGGCGCTGCGCGACCTGCTGCAGCTCAAGGCCGCGCCCACGCCGACCCCGCTGGACGAAGTGGCACCGGCCGAAGACCTGTTCCGCCGCTTCGATACCGCGGCGATCAGCCTCGGTGCGCTGTCGCCCGAAGCGCACGAAGCGCTGGCCATCGCCATGAACCGGCTTGGCGGGCGCAGCAACTCCGGCGAAGGCGGCGAAGACCCGGTGCGCTACGGCACCGAGAAGCGCAGCAAGATCAAGCAGGTCGCCTCGGGCCGCTTCGGCGTCACCGCCGAGTACCTGGTCAATGCCGAGGTGCTGCAGATCAAGGTCGCGCAGGGCGCCAAGCCCGGCGAAGGCGGCCAGCTGCCCGGGCACAAGGTCAACGAACTGATCGCGCGGCTGCGCTATGCCAAGCCGGGCATCGGCCTGATCTCGCCGCCGCCGCACCACGACATCTACTCCATCGAAGATCTGGCCCAGCTGATCTACGACCTCAAGCAGGTCAACCCGACCGCACTGGTCTCGGTGAAGCTGGTCAGCCATGCCGGTGTCGGCACCATCGCCGCGGGCGTGGTGAAGGCCGGTGCCGATCTGATCACCGTGTCCGGCCATGACGGCGGCACCGGTGCCAGCCCGGTCAGCTCGATCCGCTATGCGGGCGTGCCGTGGGAGCTGGGCGTGGCCGAATCGCACCAGGCACTGGTGGCCAACGACCTGCGCGGGCGCACCCTGCTGCAGACCGATGGCGGCCTGAAGACCGGCCTGGACGTGATCAAGGCCGCACTGCTGGGTGCGGACAGTTTCGGCTTCGGCACCGCGCCGATGATCGTGCTGGGCTGCAAGTACCTGCGCATCTGCCACCTCAACAACTGTGCCACCGGCGTGGCCACCCAGGATGAGCGCCTGCGCGCGCAGTACTTCACCGGCCTGCCCGAGCGCGTGGAGAATTTCTTCCGCCTGCTGGCCGAGGAAGTGCGTGGCTGGCTGTCCTACCTGGGCGTGCGCTCGCTGGAGGAGATCGTCGGCCGCACCGACCTGTTGCAGCAGCTGGAGGTCTCCCCGCGCCCGGGCGTCAAGGTGGATCTGTCGCGCCTGCTCAACCCGGCCGAGTACGCCGGCAGCCACTGCGCCGCGCAGCGTCTGTATGAATCGCCGGACAGCCTGGCCACGCAGATGGACGGCCTGCTGGCCCCGGCGATCGCCGGCAAGCTCGGCGGCGAACACCGCTTCCTGATCCACAACACCGACCGCTCGATCGGTACCCGCCTGTCCGGCGAGATCGCGCGCACGCACGGCAACCAGGGCATGGCCGATGCACCGCTGACCCTGCGCTTCCGTGGCACGGCCGGGCAAAGCTTCGGCGCGTTCAACGTGGGCGGCCTGCAGCTGGAGGTCGAGGGCGAGGCCAACGACTACGTCGGCAAGGGCATGGCCGGCGGCCGGCTGGTCGTGCGACCGCCGCGTGGCGCGCGCTTCGAGGCGCGCAACACTGCCATCATCGGCAACACCTGCCTGTACGGCGCCACCGGTGGCGAGCTGTTCGCCGCAGGCCGTGCCGGCGAGCGCTTCGGCGTGCGCAACTCCGGCGCGCTGGCGGTGATCGAAGGCGCTGGCGACCACTGCTGCGAGTACATGACGGACGGCATCGTGCTGGTGCTGGGCAAGGTCGGGCTCAATTTCGGCGCCGGCTTCACCGGCGGCCTGGCCTACGTGCTGGATATCGACCGTGATTTCGTGGACCGCTACAACCACGAGCTGATCGACATCCACCGCATCTCGGCCGAGGGCTTCGAGAACCATCGCCAGCACCTGCATACGCTGATCAGCCGCCATCGCGAACTGACCGGCAGCATCTGGGCGCAGCAGATCCTCGATGAGTTCCGCGATTACGTCGGCAAGTTCTGGCTGGTCAAACCCAAGGCCGCCAGCATCGAATCGCTGACCGACTCACTGCGCCGCGCTGCGTAAGCGCGGAGAAGCGCCGGTATCGACCGGGGCCTCGTGTTCCCACCGTTGTAGTGCCGGCCGCTGGCCGGCAACCTCACCACAGAGCAAGCCATGAGCCGCAAGCAAGCTTTCCAGTTCCTCGATCTGCCCCGGACGATGCCGCAGCGCATCCCGGTCGAACTGCGCACCTCTGGCGACTGGGGCGAGCTGTACGGCAAGTTCGGCAAGGAAGACGCGCAGTTCCAGGCCGGTCGCTGCCTGGACTGCGGCAATCCGTACTGCAGCTGGAAGTGCCCAGTGCACAACGCGATCCCGCAGTGGCTGCAGCTGGTGCAGGAAAACCGCATCCACGAAGCGGCCACGCTCTGCCACTCGACCAACCCGCTGCCGGAGGTGTGCGGCCGGGTGTGCCCGCAGGACCGGCTGTGCGAAGGCAGCTGCACGCTGGAAGAGTTCGGCGCGGTCACCATCGGCGCCGTGGAGAAGTACATCGTCGATACCGCGCTGGCCACCGGCTGGCGCCCGGACATGAGCGCAGTGGAAGCCACCGGCAAGCGCGTGGCCGTGATCGGCGCCGGCCCGGCCGGGCTGTCTTGCGCCGACAAGCTGGCGCATGCCGGCATCCAGGCCGTGGTGTATGACCGTTACGAACAGATCGGCGGGCTGCTGCAGTTCGGCATCCCCAGTTTCAAGCTGGACAAATCGGTGATCAGCCGCCGTCGCAACGTGCTTGAAGGCATGGGCGTGCAGTTCCGCCTCGGCGTGGAGATCGGCCGCGATGTGAGCATCGATGACCTGCTGGCCGAGTACGACGCGGTGTTCGTCGGCACCGGCGCGTACCGCTATACCGATGGTGGCCTGCTTGGCCAGGACCTCAAGGGTGTGCTGCCGGCACTGCCGTTCCTGGTGCAGAACAGCCGCATCGTCAGTGGCAGCGATGCCCACGGCCGGCCGATCGCCGGCTGGGAAGACCAGATCGCCCTGCCCGACCTGGAGGGCAAGCGCGTGGTGGTGCTGGGCGGTGGCGATACCGGCATGGACTGTGTGCGCAGCGCGATCCGCCTGGGCGCGGCCAAGGTGACCTGCGCCTACCGTCGTGACGAAGCCAACATGCCGGGCTCGGCGCGCGAAGTGGCCAATGCCCGCGAGGAAGGCGTGCGCTTCCTGTTCAACCGCCAGCCGTTGTCGATCGAGGCGGGTGCGGATGACGAAGTGATCGGGGTGATGGTGGTCGAGACGACCCTGTCCGATCCGGATGCCCAAGGCCGCCGGAACGCGGTACCGATTGAAGGCAGTGAATCGCTGCTGGAAGCCGACGTGGTGATCATCGCCTTCGGCTTCTCGCCGACGGCGCCGGCCTGGCTGACCGAACAGGGTGTGGAGGCCGGCAACAACGGCCGCATCGTGGCCGGTGGCAGTGGTCGCCTGCCGTTCCAGACCGCCCACCCGCGCCTGTTCGCCGGTGGCGATGCGGTGCGCGGTGCGGATCTGGTGGTGACGGCCGTGGCCGAGGGCCGCGATGCGGCCGGCAGCATCGTGCAGCTGCTTTCGGCGTAACGGGGTGCCCTACCCAAGCGCGCCGCTCACGCGGCGCGCGCTACCGCCGGTACCGACGTGTGACGCACGCCGGCCCGCTCGATCTCCAGCGCCATCAGCAGCTCGATGTTGTCGAGCTGGTCGCGGATGCGGCGGTTGCTGACCACATCATCGTGGCCGCGGCCGATATGCGCATCCAGCATGCGCGCGAGCCCGGCCAGCAGGACCTCGGCATCGGCCTGCGGGGCGTCACGCAGCACGGCGGCCAGCGCGCGGATGCGACTGCCCTGATCCGCGACAACGGGCTGGGATGAGGCGGCAACGGAAGAAAGGGGGAGGGTCATGGCAGGGGTTTCCTGATTGACGGACGACCTCCACTGTCGGATATGGCCCCTGCCGACACCATGCAACAAGTACGAAAATGCGTGAAGGCGCGTGAGCCGCATCACGTTTGGCAGCTTGCATCGGTGCAACCTGAACGGCTTACACTGGCGACGACTCCCTTTGGACTGCCCCCATGCGCATTGGCCTGGCCGCGAACCGCCTGCATCACCACGACAAGCACGCCGCGCTGTTCCGCTGGCTGCGCGCCAGCGACACCGGCCTGCGCGAACTGGGCGTCGAACTGCATGCGGTCGGGCGCACCTTCGATGCGATCCAGCGGCTGGGCTTCCTGCAGGACTTCGCCCCGCTGCGGCGCTACCCGAACGGCCGCGAGGGCGGCCTGATGAAGCTGGTGGCCGAGGTGGTCGGGATGGGCACGCCGGAGCGCACGCTGGACGGCGCGATCTACCTGATGGACCCGGTCGATCCTTCCTCGGTCTTTCCGGAAGCGACCGCGCTCAAGCGCCAGTGCGTGATCCACGGCAAGCCCTTCATCTCCACCGTCGCCACCGCGCGCGACTGGGTCGAGGTGGAGCGCCTGCACGCCGGCCTGGCACCGGACCCGGGTGCCGATGACCTGCATGCCTTCGAGCAGCACACGCTGGCCCTGATCGCGCATGACGCGATGAAGCCGGCGATGCTGGCCTTCGCCGATGAACACTTCGCGGTGCTGTCGCGCTTCCGCAGCCGGGTCGGCACCGGCACCACCGGCCAGCGCCTCAACGAGCTGGCCTGGAGCCGCGGCTGGCCGCAGGGCGAGGAATGGGTGACGCGCTACCAGAGTGGCCCGATGGGCGGCGATGCGCAGATCGCCGACCGCGTGCTGGAGGGCCATTGCCAGCGCGCGATCTTCTTCGAAGACCCGCACGTCGCCCGCCAGCACGAAGCCGACATCCAGCTGCTGGAGCGCGCGGTCACCACCGTGACCGATCAGGCCGTGTGCATCACCGCGCCGCGGGTGGCGGCGCGCTGGGCGCAGGCGGCCGCGGTGCGGGTGGGCAACTGACGGCACTACCGATGAGGAGCGAGCGTTGCCGCCGCCGTTACGGTGCCGGGGTCAGCAGCTGCCGCAGCATCGCCTTGAGCCGCCGTCCTTCGAGCTGGAAATAGTCCCGCTCGGCATGCCACGCCGGGAAACGCTTTTCCACCTCCGCCCAGAACGCCGGCGAGTGATTGGCCTGGATCAGATGGCAGAGCTCGTGCACCAGCACGTACTCGAACGCCGAAGGCCGCCCCAGCACCAGGGCCAGATCGAGCGCCATGCTGCCATCCGGTGCCAGCGAGCCCCATTGCGAGGACATCACCTTCAGCCGCAGCCGCGCCGGTGCACGCGGCAGACCGGGCAGGTAACGCGGCAGCCACTGGCCGACATCGGCTCGGGTCTGTGCTTCGTAGAATTCGCGAAGGGTGCGGCGCAGCGTGGCGTCAGTGCCGCGCGTGGGCCAGTGCAGGCAGGCGCCCTGCTCGTCCACGTGCATGTGCGCGTAGCGGCCGGTTTCCCAGCGCAGCGGCAGCAGCTCACCGCGCAGCGGCAGCACCCCCGCCTCGCCGATCACCAGCGGTGGCGGCAGGTTGGTGGCCTGGTAGCTGCGCAGTTGTTCGGACAACCAGCCGCGATGCTGGTCGAGAAAACGCTCGCCCATCATCAGGCTGGCGCGCGGCGGCAGGGTCAGGCGTACGCCGCGCTCATCGACGCTGAGCTTGATCCGGCGCGCACGCGGGTCGCGCACGCGCAGGACATCGATCTCGGCGTCCTCCAGGCGCAGCCGTACCGTATCGCGCTGCAGCGTGCTGACAGCCGGCGAAATCAGGCGGCGGAGGAATCCGGACATGGGTACAGCATAGCGCCGGCCGTGACCGGCGCATGACTGGGGACTGATCGGAACCGGTCAGTCCGCCTTGCTCAGCTTGAAGGCCTCTTCCAGCAGCAGGAACAGGCGGCGCACTTCACCGCTCTGCAGGGCGAAACGGGCGTCCAGTTCGGCGCGGCGGCCGTCATCGTCGGCGTGCTCGAGCTGGTCCAGCGCGCCATCCAGGAACTTCAGCTTGCGCACGATCAGGTCGTCGCCCAGCACGAAGGACAGGTTGTCCTCGAAGACCAGGGCCAGCTTGGTCACCTGCTTGCCGGCGTCCAGGTGCTTGTCGATCTCGTCGCAGCGCAGTTCCTGGTGCTGGCACTTGACCACCGCACCGCCCTCGGCCGGATCCTTCATCTCGCACTCTTCGCCCAGGCTCAGCCCGGTCGGCAGGGTTTCGCCGGCGATCCAGCCGGTGAGGATCGAGCGCGGCGCCACTTCGGCGTTCAACGGCATCGCCGGGAAGCTGCCGAGCAGGCCACGGATGTCGGACATCATGTTCTCGCCCTTCTTGCTGCTCGAGCAGTCCACGGCGACGTACCCGTGGGTCAGGTCGATCAGCGCGTCGGTACGCGAGCTCTTCACGAAGGCGCGCGGCATCAGCTCGTGCAGCAGGTCGTCCTTCATGCGCTTGCGCTCGCGGCCGCCGGGCTTGCGGCCTTCCTTCTCCTCGATTTCCTCGAGCTTGCGCGCGAGCAGATCGTTGACCACCGCGCCCGGCAGGATCTTGTCCTCACCGCCGACGGTCAGCCACAGCGCATCGCCGACGCGGTGCGAGAACACCGCCTTTTCTTCACGGCCGAACGGCGAGATGAAGCCGCGCGAATTCATTTCAAGCGGACCGACCGGCTTGAGCAGCACCTGCGGCAGCAGGGTGTCGACGTCGGAGAAATCGGTAGCGGTTGGAAAGCGGAACAGCGTCAGGTTGCGAAAGAACATGGACGTCCAGAGTAAGAGCGTGAAAGGGAGGGCGGGCGCACCGGCGTGGCTCAGGCCGGGCCGGGGGCGTGCCCGGGGTCGTGGGCAGTGCCGGTCCAGGCCGGCGGGTCGGGCAGCGGGGCCGCCGCAGCGCGCCCCAGTGCCATGAAATCAAACAGGGCCGGATCGGCCAGCTGCGAGGGATGGATGTTGCCCAGCGCGCGGGCGATCTGGTCGATGCGGCCGGGCTGGTCGCGTTCCCACTGCTGCAGCATCTGCTCCACCTGGCGGCGTTGCAGGGTGTCCTGGCTGCCACACAGCGTGCAGGGAATGATCGGGAACGCACGCGCCTGCGCGTAGGCGCTGATGTCCGCCTCGCTCACATACGCCAGCGGGCGGATCACGATGTGCTGGCCGTCGTCGCTGCGCAGCTTGGGCGGCATCGCCGAGAGCTTGGCGTGGTGGAACAGATTGAGAAAGAACGTGGCCACGCTGTCGTCGCGATGGTGGCCCAGCGCGATCTTGGTGAAGCCGTGTTCGGCCGCATGCCGGTACAGCGCGCCACGGCGCAGACGCGAGCACAGCGAACACATCGTGCGGCCTTCCGGAATCACCCGGCTGACCACCGAATAGGTGTCCTGCTCGATGATCTGGAACGGCACACCGATCGAGGCCAGGTACGTCGGCAGCACGTGCTCGGGAAAGCCCGGCTGCTTCTGGTCCAGGTTCACCGCGACCAGCTCGAACGGTACCGGCGCTTTTTTCTGCAGCTGCAACAGGATGTCGAGCAGGGTGTAGCTGTCCTTGCCACCGGACAGGCACACCATCACTTTGTCGCCGGCCTCGATCATGCCGAAGTCGGCGATGGCCTGGCCGACCTGGCGGCGCAGCTGCCGCGCCAACCGGTCCTGCACACCGCCGGGCGCGCGCGGATCGCGGGCGCGCGGGACGGGATCAGGCAGGCGGATGACAGCGCTCATCCTGTCATTCTACCGGCTGGGACGCACCCTCACAGGTGCCAGGAAGTGACTGCGTTCACTCCCGGCGGTCATCGGGGATGTGTATGCTCGGAGCTTGTGGAAACCATGACGCCCACCGATATCAGTGCCCGCCTTGCCACGCTCCGGCAGGAGCACCGTGCGCTGGATGACCAGATCCTGCGCATGGCCGCCAATGGCGACGATGAGCTGGAAGCCAAGCGCCTGAAGCGGCGCAAGCTGCAGCTGAAGGACTGCATCGCCAAGCTGGAAGACATGTTGATTCCGGACGAGCCGGCCTGAGCCAGCCACGCATGGCGTGGCTCTACCCGTAGCGTTGGGATTGACGACGTGCCGTCGTCAATCCGTGCTGACCGGCTCTTCCGGCTTCGCCGCTTCCGGGCTGACACGCTCGATGGTGTGGCGCAGTTCGCGGCCGAGGATGAATTTCGCATCCTTCGCCCACGCGTCCAGGCGCGCATCGAACAGCAGCTTGCTGTTTTCATCCGGCCACACCAGGCGCAGTTCGCGCAGCTTCTGGATGAAGCCGCGGAACAGCGTGCGGTCGAAGAACTCCGGCGCGGCCGGCGCATAGAGCAGGCTGAGGCGCTGCGCAGCCTGCTGGCACAGGCTTTCCAGCTCCGCCGCGCCCAGCGTACCCGGGCCGTTCTTCACCAGCACCGAGATCGCGATGTAATAGCGCTCGAACGCCTGCTGCAGCGAATGGCCGATCGCGCGCAGGCGGAAGACTTCGTCGGTCTGCCCGGTGTTGCGCGCCAGGATGCCGCCGTCGTCATCGTTGATGTTCTGCAGCAGCCCTTCGCGCACGAACACGTTGATGGTCTGCTCGATGCGCTGGGCGAACTCGTCTTCGGTCCACGGCAGGAACAGCTCGGCCTGCAGGAACGGATACACCGTGCGACCCAGCTGGACCAGCCCGGTGCGGCTCATGCGGCGGTTGTTCTGGAAGCAGCAGGCCACCCACGACGAGGCGGTGAACAGGTGGATGACGTTGTTGCGGAAGTAGCTCAGCAGCACCGCGGTGTCGCCACTGACGCTGAGCACGTCGCCCAGCGGGTGCTTGATGCGGGTGAGGACGTTGATCTCCTCGGCGTGGGCGATGATCCGCTCCGGCGAGTGCGGGGTCACCGTCACCCGGTCCGAGTACGGCATCTCGACCAGCAGGGTCTTGCACAGTTCGATCTGCGCGATCAGGTCCGCCTCGCCCATCGCATGCTTGGGCGTGGACAGCAGCGCCAGCGCGAGCAGGTTGATCGGATTGACGTCGGCCGCACCGTTGATATGCACCTGGATGCGTTCGGCCAGGTGATCCACCGTGCCGGACAACCACGAGGGCTTCTCGTCCTCGCCGACCGGTTGGCCATTCCAGTCCGGTGCACGCTGGGCGAGCACGTCGTTGAGCGCGATCGGCTCGCCGAAGTTCACCACGACCTGGCCGTAGTTCTGCTTGAGCACCTTCGGGATCGACCACAACAGCGACCAGATCGATTCCTTTTCCTTCGGCCGGCCGGACAGTTCGTCCAGATAGCTGCCGCCCTCCATCAGCTTTTCATAGCCGATGTAGACCGGCTGGAACAGCACCGGCTTGCGCGGCTGGCGCAGGAAGGCGCGCAGCGTCATCGAGATCATGCCGCCCTTGGGCTGCAGCAGGCGCCCGGTGCGCGAGCGGCCGCCTTCGACGAAGTACTCGATCGAGTAGCCGCCGGCGACCAGCTGCGCCACGTATTCGCTGAGCACCGCCGAGTACAGCGCGTTGCCACGGATCGAGCGGCGGATGAAGAACGCACCGCCCTTGCGCAGCAGCGTGCCGACCACCGGCAGGTTCAGGTTGATGCCAGCCACGATGTGCGGCGGCACGATGCCGCGGTCGTACAGCAGGTAGGACAGCAGCAGGTAATCCATGTGGCTGCGGTGGCTGGGCACATAGACCACTTCATGCCCGGGCGCGGCCGCCTTGAACTTGTCCAGGTGGTGGACCAGCACGCCGGCGTAGATGCGGTTCCAGACATGGCTGAGCATGAAGCTGGCCGAGCGCACCACCGGACTGGAGTAGTCCGCGGCGATTTCCCACGCGTAGGCGTGGGCTTTTTTCCAGGCATCGGCCGGCTTGGAGTTGTCGCGCTTGGCCTGCGAGGCAATCGCTTCGCGCACCGTGTCCGCGTCGAGCACCTTGTCCACCAGCAAGCGGCGGGTCGACAGATCCGGCCCGATCACCGATTCGCGGATGCGGCGGAAATGGGTGCGCAGCACGCGCTGCAGCTTGCGCACGGTGCGCTCGGGGTCCAGCCCCTCATCGACCGTGGTGCGCAGCGAGATCGGCGGGGCGAAGCGCACGATCGTGCTGCGGCCGTTGAGCAGCACCGCCAGCAGGCGACGGAAACGACCCACCAGGGCCCAGTTTTCCGAGAACAGCACCGCGAACCAGCCGCTCTGCTTGTCCGGCGCGCGGCCGACGAAGATCGACACGGGCACCAGGTGCACGTCCAGCTCGCCGCGGGCGCGATGCGCCTGCAGGACCTTGGCCAGCGAGTCCGAGTGGGTCTTGGCGCCACGCTGCTCGGGGATCAGCGAGTTGCTGCTGCTCCGGCGCGACAGGGCGAGGTAGGCGCGCTTGCGCCCGGTCGGATCGCCGGCGATCGGCACCAGCGGCGAGGGCAGGCCGGCTTCGCGGCAGGCCTTGTCCAGGATCAGCGCGTTGGACAGACCGTAGTCCTCCAGCACGTAGACCACCGGGCGGCCATCGTTGTACTGGCCGGGGTGTTCGGGTTCGATCTTCAGCGACAGCCACGGCTCGACCAGGCGGCCGAGCAGGCGCGCCCACCACGGCGGGCGGCCACTGGGCGGACGCGTGCCGGGCACGATCGCGGACGGCACGACGGTGACAGGCTCCGCATCCACGGCAACGGCCTCCACGGGCGCGCCAGCGGCCGGTGGAACCGGAGCGGCAGCACCGTCGGACGGCACGGTAGCGGGTGACGAGGACGTAGCGTCCGGCGTCTTGGGCGGCTCTTCGCCGGGGAAAGGCAGGGGATTCTGGTTCGGCATCGGCTTCATTATGGCTTAGCCGGTGCAGAAGCACCGTCCTTGACCGTCGCCGCCGCCTCTGCTTCGGCCGCTTGGCGGGCGTCATGTTCAGCTTGTGCGGCGTCGGCGGCCTGTAGCAGCGCATCGGTGTCTTCCAGCGTGCGGGTCACGTACCAGTGACCGTCGCGCCGTGTCATCCGCACCTGAGCGTCGATCTGTTCGCCGGCCAGCGTGTACTGGATACGCACCACAGCATCGTCGCCCAGCTCGGACGTCAGCTCGCCGCGCAGCTCGGTCAAGGCGCCGTCCAACGACAGCCCGTAACTGGCCAAGGCTGTCTTGAAGGCTTTGATGAAGGGCCCGAGCCGGCGCAGACTCTCTTCCATGCCCGCGGCCTGCAGTTCGGCATCCGTGGACAGCCCCGCAGTGCGCGCGGTCGCGGTGAGCAGGGTGATGGTCGTCTTCGCCCGCTGCTTGTCCGTCAGTGGCGCCGCGGCGGCCCAGCGGCTGAGCGCGTTCACCACCTGTGTGTAGTGGGCGCGCTCGCTGTCGCTGTACTCGCTCTGGTTGCGCAGGTACTGCTCGCCGAACAACCCCATCGAGTGGGCCGCCTGACGGACCTGGGTGGCCTGACCGGCGATCTGGGTATCGAACGAACGCTGCAGCCGCTGCGGCGCATCCGGCCGCGACAGTGCGGCCAGCATCGGCAGCAACTGCCCATCCAGCGGCAGCTCGGTCAGCGGCCAACGGCTGTGGCCCTGGCCCCAGGCGCCCTGCAGGCGGGCGTACTGGGTGGGCGGCACCGCTGCCTTGGCGTAGCCGACCAGATCGTTGTCGGCAACCCGCTGCGCCAGCTGCTGCAGGGCCGCGACCGGCTCGGACGCCGGCGCATCCGGATCGATCTGCTTGTCCTTGCAGGCACTGAGCAGCACCAACCCGCACAGGGCCAGCGCCAACGCCTGCCCTCGGTACTGCCACGGCTTCAACGACATGGACATGAATTCGGACTCCCCGGACCGGTCCGCATCTTGCGGCCTGTTCGGTGACAGCGGCAAGCCGGCAGACCTGCCGGCCCTGCGCTCGGTGCGCAAGCCCTTGAATGTACAGAAAAACCGCGTGTGACGGAGCGTCCCGCCCCGTCACCGCCTCAGCGCGCGGCGAGCGCCTGGGCCATCTCGGCCTGGATGGCGCGCGCGGCGGCCTGCGGATCGCTGGCCAAGCGGATCGGACGGCCGACCACGATCGCATCGGCGCCGTCGGCAAAGGCCTGGGCCACGCCTACGGTGCGCTTCTGGTCATCGCCAACCGGGCCACCGGGGCGGATGCCCGGGCAGACGATCGAGAACCCGGCGCCGGTGGCGGCGCGGATCGGCCCGGCCTCCTGGCCGGAGGCGATCACCCCGTCGATGCCGGCGGCCTGGGCAGCCAAGGCGCGCTCGACCACCACCTCGACCGGCTCGCGGTCGATGCCCATCCGGGCCAGGTCACTGCGGCCCATCGAGGTCAGCACGGTCACCGCCAGCAGGCGCATGTCGCTGCCGTTGGCCGCCGCGCAGGCCTCCATCATCGCCGGGTGCCAGCCATGGATGGTGGCGTAGCTCACCGGCCACTGCGACAGCCGCTTGATCACTGCTGCAGCGGTGGCCGGGATGTCGAAGAACTTGAGATCGACGAACACCCGCTTGTCGCGTGCGGCCAGCGCCTCGAGCACCTCGAAGTACTCGCCGGAGGCCAGCAGTTCCATGCCGATCTTGTAGAACGACACGGCATCGCCGAGGCGATCGACCCAGGCCAGCGCGTCGGCGCGGCCCGGCACGTCGAGCGCGAAGATCAGGCGCTCCTCGTCCCGCAGCGGCAGCGGCGCGCGGCTCACGGTGCGTAGTCCAGCGCGGCACGCTTGGCATCGTGGCGGGCTTGGCGCGACTGGCTGTAATCGTTGTTGAACTGCGCCGGCTCGAAGCCGCCGTAGGTCGGGTTGGGCAGCATCCACCAGCGTTCGCCGAACCAGTCGTGGTACTGCTGCAGCAGCGCGTCACGGCCCTCATTGGTGTTGGCGGTGACTTCCACGAAGTCGCCGAGCTGGTCACCGAACTGCATCAGCACGCGGTATTGCTGGCCGGCCAGGCGGCGGCGGCAGTTCTTCTCGCTGCCAGCCTGCTCGCAGCCTTCCACCACGGTGCCCAGGCCGAGGAACACGCTGTCATCGGCCACCGGCAGGCCCTGCTCGCGCAGGTTGGCCAGCGTGGCGTCCTTGAGATGCACGGCGCGGTTGGAGATGTACAGCAGGGTCACGCCCTTGGCATTGGCGGCCTTGGCGAAATCGACCACGCCCGGAATCGCCTTGGCCTTCTTTTCGGCCACCCACTGGTCCCAGCTCAGCTCGTCATATTCCTTGCCATCGCGCACCAGGCGCGCCTGGTAGGGCGAGTTGTCCAGCACAGTCTCGTCGACGTCCAGCACCACGGCCGGCTTCAGGCCCTTGGCGGCATTGCCGCGCTCCTCAGGCACCAGCGCGTCCCAGTTGGCTTCCTTCAGCGCCTTGTCCAGGTGATCGGCGGCCGCGCGATAGGTCTGCTCGGTGATCGCCCGGTATTCCTGCGAGCGCTGGATCCACAGCACGGCATTGAGGTTGTCGTTGGCGGCCACGGCGGCATCGCCGGTGGCGGCCGGGGCGGTCGCAGCGGCAGCGGCCGCCGGCGGGGCGGCATCGGCCGGGGTTTCGGTGCGCTTGCAGGCACTCAGCGCCAGCACGGCGCAGGCAAGCACGGACAGGGAAACAGCACTACGACGCATGGCATTCACCGGCAACAGATTCGCGCCAGTTTACCGGCTTGTCCCGCGGCATTCATGCCACAGGCGGGGCTCGGCTATGCTGCACGCCCCTGAAACACCCCGGAGCGCCCCATGACCGACGACACCCAGACCCCTGCCCTGCCCGTGCTCAGCGCGGCCCAGGCCCGCGCGTTGGGCTGCCTGATCGAGAAGGAGGCGACCACCCCGGACGCCTACCCGCTGACGGTCAACGCCGCCCAGGTGGCCGCCAACCAGAAGACCGCCCGCGAGCCGGTCATGGCCCTGTCGGCCGGCGATGTGCACCACGCGCTGCGCCAGCTGGAGACCCTGGGCCTGGCGCGCCAGCAGTACTCCTCGCGCGCCGAGCGCTACGAGCACCGCGCCGGTGCCGCGCTGGACCTGACCCGCCAGCAGCTGGCGATCCTGGGCCTGTTGCTGCTGCGCGGCCCGCAGACCCTCAATGAGCTGCTGACCCGCAGCGAGCGCCTGGTCCGCTTCCAGGACGTGGAAGAACTGCGTCACCACCTGGAGCGCATGATCCAGCGCGAGATGGCGGTCCAGCTGCCACGCGCCAGTGGCCAGCGCGAAGACCGCTACATGCACCTGCTGGCCGGCCCGGTGGACGTGCAGGCCTTGGCCGAGCAGTACAGGTCTGCACCGAGCAGCGCTGGCGGCGGCGGTGCCAATCCGGCGCTGGAGTCCCGTGTGCAGCAGCTGGAGGCCACCGTGGCCGAGCTGCAGGAACAGCTGGCGGCGTTGCGCGCGCAGTTGGGGGGCTGAACTGCAGCCACGCATGGCGTGGCTCTTCCGGGTCGGGCGGCGTGGTTATACCGGGTCAGACGGCCGGCGCGCACGGGGTGGCGAACAGCAGCACGACATCGCCGCCATGCGGTGGTGGCAGCAGCAGATCGCCGCGATCCTCCATGCCCAGCTTGCGCAGCAGCGCGGCCGAGCGCACGTTGTCCGGCGAGACGATGCCGTACAGATCGGCATGGCCGAGCGCATCGCGCGCGTAATGCATCACCCCGCGCGCGGCCTCGAACGCGTAGCCGTGGCCTTCGTACTGCGACAGCAGTGCATAGCCGATATCCGGTGCCGGCAGCCCGGCGCGGCGCACCAGGCCGGCGTTGCCCAGCCATGCACCATCTTCGCGACGGATGACGGCGTACATGCCGAAGCCGTTGAGCGTGTAGCTACCCAGCACGCGCTCGGCGGTGTAGTCGCGCGCCTGCTCCAGGGTGCGTACGCCGCGGTCGGCGATGTTGCGGATGAAGCCCGGCTCGTTGAGCAGGGCCAGCATGTCGGCGGCGTCATGGTCGGGGTCGATCAGGCGCAGGTGCAGGCGGTCGGTCTGGATCACGGCGGACATGCGGGTACCGGTGAAGGGTGATAGGCCGATTGTGCCGTAGAGCCACCCATGGGGTGGCGCTACCCGGCGATGCTCAGTCGAACAGTGCCTGGATCGCGGCCAGACCCGCGCTGGCACGCTCTTTCTTGCGCGCGGCATCGGCGACCGGATCTGCACCATCGCGCTGCATTTCCTCGGCGGGTATCTCATCGAAGAAACGGCTCGGCTTGAGCCGCACGTGCTCGCCGAACTTGCGGGTGAGCTTGCTGTAGCTCATCCACAACTGCACCTTGGCGCGGGTGATGCCCACGTACAGCAGGCGCCGCTCTTCCTGCAGGTTGCCTTCGTCCAGGCTGACCTGGTGCGGCAGGACCCCGTCCTCGCAGCCGATGATGAACACGTACGGGAATTCCAGGCCCTTGGAGGCGTGCATGGTCATCATCCGCACCTGGTTGCCGCCATCGTCCTTGTCATTGCGCGAGAGCAACGCCAGCTGCGCGGCCAGATCCGCCGTGGAGGCCCCCCGCGGGCCGCCTTCGAACCACTGCGCCAGTTCTTCCAGGTTGCCAAGGCGGCGCTGGTAGACGGACTCTTCCTTGCACGCACTGCGCAGGTCCGAGACCAGCCCGGAATCCTTCACCAGCTTGCGCACCAGATCGCCGGAGCTGAGCTTGGGCATCTCCGCGCGCAGGTCGCGCAGGATATCGGTGAAGCGGCTCAGCCCATTGGCCGCGCGCGGTGGCAACTGCGAGAGCGCACCGATCGCTTCGGCCGCATGCGCCATCGGCAGATCCTTTTCCGACGCCAGCTCGGCCAGCTTGGCCAGCGTACCGGCGCCCACTTCGCGCTTGGGCGACTGCACCGCGCGCATGAAAGCGGTATCGTCGTCCGGATTCACCAACAGGCGCAGCCAGGACAGCGTGTCCTTGACCTCCTGCCGTTCCAGGAACGCGGTGCCGCCGGTGATGTGATACGGCGCGCGTACCAGCTGCAGCGCCTTTTCCAGCGGCCGCGACTGGAAATTGCCGCGGAACAGGATGCAGAAATCGCTCCACGGAATCTTCTTCGAGGTGGCCAGGAAGGAGATTTCCGCCGCGACCTTTTCCGCTTCGTGCTCGCTGTTGCGGCACTCCCACACGCGGATGCGCTCGCCGTCGGCCTGGTCGCTCCACAGCTTCTTCAGATGCTCGTGCGGATTATTGGCGATCAGCGCATTGGCCGCGCGCAGCACGCGGTTGGAGCAGCGGTAGTTCTGCTCCAGCTTGATGATTTCCAGCGCGGGATAGTCGCGCGCCATCTGCTGCAGGTTTTCCGGGTTCGCACCGCGCCAGGCGTAGATCGACTGATCGTCATCGCCCACGCAGGTGAAGTTGCCCTTGCTGCCGGCCAGCTGCTTGAGCAGCCGGTACTGCGCATCGTTGGTGTCCTGGCATTCGTCGACCAGCAGGTAGCCGATGCGCTCGCGCCAGGCGATGGCGATCTCCGGATTCTCTTCCAGCACCTGCACCGGCAGGCGGATCAGATCATCGAAATCCACCGCGTTGAACGCGGTCAGGCGCAGCTGATAGCGCTCATAGACACTGGCCGCTTCCTTCTCGCGGGTACTGCGCGCCGCAGCCATCGCCTGCTCGGGGGAGAGGCCGGCGTTCTTGGCGCGCGAGATGAGGTTCTTTACGTCCTCGATGTCATCCGGCTTGGCCCCGTACATCAGGTCCTTGACCTGCGCGGTCGAATCGTCGGCATCGAAGATCGAAAACCCGCGCTTGAGCCCGACGGCCGCATGTTCAATCTGCAGGAACTTCAGCCCCAGCGCGTGGAAGGTGCAGATCGTCACTTCATCGGCGTCGCCACCGCGCAGGCGCTTGGCCACGCGCTCACGCATTTCCTTGGCCGATTTGTTGGTGAAGGTGATCGCCGCGATCCGCCGCGCCGGGTAGCGCTTGCTGGCGATCAGCTGGCCGATCTTCTCCACGATCACGCGCGTCTTGCCGCTGCCCGCGCCCGCAAGCACCAGCAGAGGACCTTCGCAGTGCATCACTGCCGCGTGTTGGGGAGGATTGAGACCGTGCATGCCATCTCCAGGGGAGGGGCATTGTACCGGGCCGTCGAGCCGGGGCGTGGAGATCTCCGGCAGCGGACGAAAGCGTCCGGCCTCCGCCCTGACAGCCCACAGGGCGTGGCTGGGCGTCTAGAATTGGCCGATGGCCAAGCTCTACTTCTATTATTCGGCGATGAACGCCGGCAAGACCACGACGCTGCTGCAGTCGGCGCACAACTACCGCGAGCGGGGCATGCGCGTGGCCATCCTGACCCCACGGCTGGACGATCGCGCCGGGCGCGGCGTGGTCGCCTCGCGGATCGGCCTGAAGGCCGACGGGATCGCGTTCCAGCAGGACACCGACCTGCAGCAGCTGATTGCCGATGACATCGACACGCACGGCCCGCTGGGCTGCGTGCTGGTCGATGAAGCGCAGTTCCTGACCCGCAGCCAGGTCTGGCAGCTCAGCGAGGTGGTCGATCAGATGCGCATTCCGGTGCTCTGCTACGGCCTGCGCACCGATTTCCGCGGCGAGCTGTTTGAAGGCAGCCAGTACCTGCTGGCCTGGGCCGACGAGATGCAGGAGATCAAGACGATCTGCCATAGCGGCAAGAAGGCCACGATGACCGTGCGCGTGGACGAGCACGGCCACGCGGTGCAGGACGGCCCGCAGGTGGAGATCGGGGGCAACGAGCGCTACGTGTCGGTGAGCCGCGCGGAGTTCAAGAAGATCACGCGCGGTGAGGGCCGCATCGACCCGATGCAGGCCCCATTGCCGCTGTGATCAATACAACGTGCGCTCCGGCGCGCCCTTCGGCGGCGGGCTGTACTGGTACAGCCAGGTTTCGGTGAGGGTCTTGCCGCCGCTGCGCAGGTACAGGCGGATGTCGATCTGCTCGGTGGCGTCATCCGGCGGTACCAGATCGAACATGGCGCGGTAGCCCTTGATCTCGCGCAGCGGACGCGCCGAGACGATCTCGGTACGGCCGCGGCTGACCTGGACCACGGCGTCCACCTCGCCCTTGTCGATCAGCGCGGCCAGTTCGCCGCCTTCGAAATCGACCGCGAAGCGCCACGAGAAGTACTCGCGCTTCTTGCCGATCACCCCGCCCAAGCCGGTACGGCTGGCCACGCAGTGCGCCAGCGGCGTGCGCGCCGGCGGCTCGGCGCCCCAGTACAGGCGGTAGCCGAGCAGCAGCTCCTGGCCGGGCTGCGGCTTGGCCTCCGGATTCCAGAACGCCACGATGTTGTCGAAGGTTTCGTCCACGGTGGGGATTTCGACCAACTGTACCGAACCCTTGCCCCACTGCCCCTTCGGTTCCACCCACAGGCACGGGCGCTTCTCGTAGAAGACGCCGTCGTCCTGGTAGTGATCGAAGTTGCGGTCGCGCTGGAGCAGGCCGAAGCCGCGCGGGTTGTTGTCCACGAACATGTTGAAGCGCAGGTTGTGCGGGTTGCACAGCGGGCGCCAGATCCATTCACCGGCACCGGTCCACATCGACAGGCCATCGGTATCGTGGATCTCCGGGCGCCAGTCCCAGGCCATGCGGCGGTCGTTCTCGCCCACCTGGTACATGCTGGTGCACGGGGCGATGCCGAGCCGCTCGATCGCTTTGCGCGGGTACAGCGCGCAGTCGATGTCCATCAGCAGCACGTCACCGTTGGTGATCGCGAAGCGGTAGGCGCCGGTGGTGCTGGGCGAATCCAGCAGGGCGTACACCACCAGCGTGTTGGAGTCGGCCGCCGGCTGCTCCAGGTAATAGGCGATGAAATCCGGGAATTCTTCGGGCTTGCCCATGCCGGTATCGATCGCCAGGCCGCGCGCGGATTGGCCGTACTGACCTTCCTTGCCGACGGCGCGGAAATAGCTGGCACCCAGGAACGCGGCGAAGTCGCGATCGGTGTCCTTGCGCGTGTTGAGCCGGAAGCCGGCGAAGCCGAGATCGGCCGGCAGGTGGCTGCCCTTCAGGCCGCTCTTGCCGTAGTCGAACGCCGCGCCGTCGTAGGCCAGTTCCTGCGCCTTGCCGTCGGTCACGTCGAACATCCGCACCGGCGAATGGAAGTACAGGCCGAGGTGGAAGAACTTGGCCTGGTAGCGACCGGGCTGGTCAGCCCACAGCGCATGATCCTGGCGGTACTGGATCGACTGGTACTGGTCCCAGCTCAGCGCTTCGACCGGACCCGGCAGGGTGCGCTTGTGGCTCTGGTAGGCGGCCTGGGACAGCGCGCGCGCCTGCCCTTTCAGCGAAGCGAAATCGAACGGCTGGGGCTCGCCCAGCCGGCGCAGGCCGACCTGGTTGCCCTGCGCGGCACACGCCGGCAGTGCAGGCAGGCCGAAGGCGGCCAGGGCCACGGAGGCATTGCGGAGGAAGTCGCGTCGTTGCATGCAGGCAGCGATGGCAAGGGAGGGCCGGCCATCATAGGCACGCAGACGTTAATTCGCCGAGGTGAATGCGGGGCGGCGTTCAGCCAGCGTGGGTGACGGGGTGCCCGCAACCGTCGCCGGCGCACAGCGCTCAAGGATCTGCCCGAGCTCCTGTCGCAGCTGTCCGCCCTGCGGCCACTGCGCCTGCAGCTCCTGCTGAAGCTGCTCCAGCGCGGCGCGTGCACGCACGGGTGCGGTGCCACAGTCCAGTTCGGCCATCGCCGCACGGGCGCGCCAGCGCAGCGCGCGGCTGTCCAGGTCGGCGGCGTCTCCCACCAGCAGGGGCGCCAGCGCACGTCGCGCTTCCACGGTCTGGCCCATGCGGCCCAGGTTTCGGGCCCAGGCCAGCTGCAGCGCGCGGTGCAGACCCGCACTGGCAGGCCCGGCTTGGTCCACCCGCCGCATCAGCGCAGCCAGTTGCTCCCCGGCCTGATGGGGGTCGCCGTGGGCACTGACCAGCTCGGCCATGCGCCGATCAGCCTGCTGCACGGCCGCATCGTCATCACCACGCTGCGCGGCCTGCCATTGCCGGCCCTCATGCAACGCACCCAGCGCCGCCTGCCAGCGGCCCGCGTGTGCCAACGCTTCGCCCAGGTCGTACAGCCCCTGCGGCAGCAGCCCCACGCAATCGGGCTGGCGCCAGATCGCCACGGCCCGGGCAAAGTCATCGATCGCCGTTGCGCTGTCGCCCTGCTCCAGCGCCAGCCGCCCCAACGCATGCCAGGTCAATCCGGTATCACGGTGCTGCTCGCCCAAGGCCTGTCGGGTCAGCTGATGGACCTGCTGGAGTTGGACCTGCGCCTGCGCCAGTTCGCCGCGCTGCATCGCCAGCAACGCGCGCAGGCGGCGGATCGACAGGGTCTCCGGGTGATCGGGCCCATACAGCCCCACGGCATCATGGGCGGCAAGCTGCAGGGCCTGCTCGGCCGCCTCCAGATCGCCCTGCGCAGCCAGGGTCTCGCCCATGTGCCGACGCAGCGCGATCAACTGGGGGTAGCGCACCGTGTCACCGGCCTGCAGCAGCTGCAGCGCTTGCCGGTAACCGGCCAGGGCAGCAGGCGCGCGGCCATCGTCACCGTCCAGTGCGGCAAGGTCGGCGAGGCTCTCCGAGGTGCCGGCGGTATCGCGCAGCACATCGCGGCGCAGCACCAGCGCCTGCTCGAACGCCCCGCGCGCCTCATCGCGGTAGCCCAACAGCTGTTGGCAACGCCCCAACTGGGTGTGGTACTCGGCCACGGCCGCCGGCAGCCGCAGGCGGTACTCGGCGGCCAGCGCCTGCATCGGGGTGAGGTGGGTCACGCAGTCGCGGGAGCGGCCGAGCATGCGCAGCGCACGGCCGCGCTGGGTCACCGCTTCCAGCTGCAGGGTCGGCGGCACCTCGCCGGCCTCCTCCAGCAGCGCGCGCTGGCGGTCCAGCGTCTGCAGCGCCAGCTGGTAGTCGCCCATACCGATCCGCAACCGGCCGATCACGCCTTCCAGCTCGGCCAACGACAGCGGTTGATCGCGCAGTTCCGCCTCACCGCGTTGCTGACCGGTGGCCAGCAGCTGGCGCAGATCGAAGCTACCGTGGCGCACCCCCGCGGCGCGGTCGAACAGGCCTACGGTGAAATCCTGCATGGCCTGCGCACGCGCGACCTCGCGCCGGGCTTGCTGCATCTGCCACAGCGCGGTGAGCGCCAGTGCGAGCAGCGCCAGCACTGCCATGGTGCCCAACGCCACGCCCCAGCGATGCCGGCCCAGGTATTTGCGCAGCCGGTAGCCCACGTGCTGCGGGCGGGCATGGATCGGGCGGCCTTCGAGGAACCGGCGCAGGTCCTGCGCCATCGCTTCCACCGAGGCGTAACGCTGCGCCGGCTCCTTCTGCAGGGCCTTGAGCAGGATCGTATCCAGATCGCCACGCAGGCGCCGCGACAAGCGTCTGGCCGCCCCGGCCTGTTCGCCACCGGCGCCGGCCACGCGCGCCATGACGGCCGAGGCGCGCGGCGCCTGCACCTCCAGGATCGAGCGCTCCCACTCGGCATCGCTGTGCCGGCGCAGGCGATACGGCTTCTGCCCGGTAATCACCTCGAACAGCACCACCCCCAGCGAGTACACATCGGTCAGCGTGGAGACCGGCTCGCCGCGCACCTGCTCCGGCGCCGCGTAGTGCAGGGTGAACGCGCGTGCTTCCGTGGGCGGGTGCGCGGGCGGCTTGCCGTGGTCATCGTCGAGCAGCTTGGCGATGCCGAAATCCAGCAGCTTCACCTCGCCCTCCGCCGTCACCAGGATGTTGGACGGCTTCAGATCGCGGTGCACGATCAGGTTGGCGTGGGCGTGGCTGACCACCGCGCAGACCTGCAGCATCAGCTGCAGGCGCCGCTCCAGCGGCAGTGCCAGGCGCTGGCAGTGCTCGGTGATCGGCTCGCCTTCGACATACGCCAGCGCCAGATAGGGCTGGCCGTCCAGGTCCACACCGGCATCCAACAGCTGGGCCAGGTTCGGGTGCTGCAGCCGCGCCAGAATTTCGCGTTCGCGGCTGAAGCGCTGGCGCAGGCCGGGATCGGCGTAGCCGCTGCGCAACAGCTTCAGGGCGACCTGGCGTTCGTACAGGCCATCGGCGCGCTCGGCCAGCCACACCTCACCCATCCCGCCTTCGCCGAGCGCCCGCAACAGCCGGTAGGGGCCGACCCGGGTGCCTGCCCGGCTGTCTTCCGGCGGCGCGGTCCACAGGGGCTGCGCCAGGAATTCATGGCTGTCCCGCTCATGGGCGAGCAGGCGCTCCACATCCTCGGCCAGACCCGGATCGTCGGCGCGCAGGCGCAGCAGCCGCTGCTCTCGCGCCGGTTCGGGCAGTTCCAGCAATTGATCCAGCAGGCAGGACAACTGCCGCCAGCGTGACGCCTCCATCGGTCCTCTCCCCGGACGATGCGTGGCTTTTCAGGGCTCCCCGACCGAAGCCAGCAGGAACATGCGCGCCTTCTGCCAGTCGCGGCGGATGCTGCGCTCCGAGCGTTGGCATAGATCGGCAATCTCCTGCTCGGACAGGCCGGCGAAATACCGCAGTTCCACCACCTTGGCCAGGTGTGCATCCACCGCATGCAGCCGGGCCAGCGCCACATCCAGCGCCAGCAGGTCTTCATCCAGACGCACGCCGCTGCTGCTGTTCTCCGGCAGCTCCACCCGCTTGAGATCACCGCCGCGTTTGCGGGCGAGCCGGTTGCGTGCGTAATCGACCACCACGCTGCGCATCGCCGAGGCGGCGTAGGCGAAGAAGTGGGCGCGATCCTCAAAGCGGGCCGCGCCCCGGGAGCCGAGCAGCTTCAGGTAGGACTCGTGCACCAGCGAGGTGGCATCCAGGGTGCGCCCCTGCTGCCCGGCAAGCTGCCGGCGGGCCATGCTGTGCAGCTCGTGATAGAGCAGGGTCAGGACCCGGTCGAGCGCGGCGCGGTCGCCCGCCCGGGCCGAATCGAGCCATACGGTGATATCCGGTCCCTGGTCCATCGCACACCCCCGCCGGTGACGTTGGGCGGACTATACCGCCCGGTGGGCGATGGCCGCGCGACGGCTCAACGCTGGCAGTGACCGCACCAGACGCTGGCCCGCTGGCCGATGGTGGCGTGGCGGAGCAGCCGCCCGCACTGGCGGCAGGGCTCGCCTTCACGCCCGTAGACCAGCAGCTCCTGCTCGAAATAGCCCGGCGCCCCGTCCGGGTTGATGAAATCGCGCAGGGTGGTGCCGCCGCGGGTGATGGCGTAGGCCAGGATCTGTTTCACCGCATCGGCCAGGCGCTGGTAACGCGCGCGGGAGATCTTGCCGGCCTCGCGCAGCGGGTTGATCCCGGCCATGAACAGGCTTTCGGCGGCGTAGATGTTGCCCACGCCCACCACGATGCCCTGGTCCATCAGGAAGGTCTTCACCGAGGCGCTGCGGCCACGGCTGCGGGCGAACAGGTAGTCGCCATCGAAGGCGTCATCCAGCGGCTCGGGCCCCAGCGCTGCCAGCAGCTCATGGGTTTCCCCGGCCGGCTGCCAGAGCAGGCTGCCGAAGCGGCGCGGGTCGTTGAAGCGCAGCAGGCGGCCGTTGTCCAGGCTGATGTCCACGTGGTCGTGCGCCCGCACCGGGGTGTCGCCGGGCAGCACCCGCAGGCTGCCGGACATGCCCAGGTGAAGCAGCGCGCTGCCAATGGCGGTATCAAGCAGCAGGTACTTGGCGCGGCGGCGCACGCCCTGGATGGCCTGCCCGGGGAGCAGCGCGCTGATCTCCGGCGGAATCGGCCAGCGCAGGTCGGGGCGGCGGAGGATCACGCCGTGGACACTGCGGCCTTCCAGGTGCGGGGAAAGGCCGCGGCGGGTGGTTTCTACTTCGGGGAGCTCGGGCATGGGGGGATTCTAGCGCCGGGCTGCGGAGGGCCGACTACGACCCACCGCAACACGGTGCGCTTCCCTTCAGGCCTGCGCGTCCTCCGGCACCGCGGGGTTGCCTGCGTCGGCCGGTTCGGCGGTATCGCTCGGCGCGTTCACCGTCACCGGGTGCTTGTCCGGGAACAGCGTAGGCAGTGTGGCGACAAACTGGACCAGGCAGTCGTCGGCATAGCGTTGTACGGTCTGCTTCACCATCGCATAGTCATCGGCCTGCCAGGCCTCCAGCGGGGCGGCGACCGGCTCGGTGACGTTGCACTGGGCACCTTCGCCACCGGTGAGGCGCATGGTGGGCAGCTTGCGCCGGTACGGGAAGCCCAGGCTCAGCGATTGACGCAGTTCATACAGGGTCTGCGAATCATCCAGTTCCTGGTAGACCAGGATGAAGTCGCCCAGCGTGGCCTGCACCGGCTTCTCCTCGGTAGGCACAGCGCCAGGGTGTGCTTTGAAGTAGTCGTCCAGGCGGGTGCGCACCTGCGCCTGCATTGGGCCGAACGCGGGATGCACGACGCTCTCGATGCGGGTGCCTTTCAACTGTCCTTTGCCGAAGGAGCTGCCGGCGATCCTGCCAGACAGCAGCGACAGCGCGACCTGCGCGCCGGCCACCTTGGCCGTGGTGGAGCGCTGCACCAGGCGCAGGGACTTGGCGCCGATGGGTTGACCGCCGGAGTCGGTCTGCAGCTGCGCGGTGATGGGGATCAGATGCTCCCATGCCGGTGCTGCAGGGGCGACAGCGGCATCGTCTGTGGCGCTTGCATCAGCGGCCACGGCAATCGCATCGGAGGGAAGTTCGCTGTCGTCCACGGCAAGCTCGGGGGGATCGACGGATACCGGCTCGCTGGCCATGGTCTGCGTGCTGATGACGATGCCGCCGAGCAGCATCGCGGTGAGGAGGGTGTACTGGGTTTTCATGGTGTCGTTCCTGGGTCGTCCTTGGCGAGACCCGTGGACGCCCATCGGTGCAACGGCCCTGCATCCACGTCCATGTTCTTCCTGCTGCGATCCATCGCAGTCAACATGCCGAGCCTGCAGAACACGCTGATCGACCGGCGTGCCGGGATCATCCTGTCTTCTGCCTGTTTTCAGGCAGTCGTGCGCGTACCGGCATGTTCGCCGGCGGGCGATCTTATACCAGCGGCGGACGGTCATGAAAGTTGAGCACCTCCTGTCGTTGCGCCACTAGAGGACGACCCTGGCAGCGTAGACAGATCCATGCTGCCGAGCCGTTTCACGCGCCAACGTGGATGCACTACGGCCGAGGCGGCGCGCGATGGAGCGGATGCTCGCACCGTTACCGCGCTCGATCTGAAGCACGGCACGCTCTTCGGAACTCAAATGACTGGGCTGCTTTCCCATGCGGCCACCCTACGTAATTGCGGGGTATTGCACTTGGAAGTCGAGTCCAAGCACTTGATTCTTGACGCCGCCCTCTTTTGATCAGGTGACATCGCGCTCAAGCATGGGCTCTTCCTCAATCCGAAATCTTCCGGGGCGGTACAACGTCTTGAGCTCTGCGCGGCGACGGGAGAAGGAATCGAAATCACTCTTCACATCTTCCAACCTTTTGGTCACGGTGACGAGGTATCCATTGGACTGCTCGTCTACAGAAAATCCCCGTTCGCGCATCTTCTGACGATCTCCTTCATCTGCGAACTCATCTCCGTAGTACATAGCCCACGCGATATTGGTGATATCTGGATTCAAAGCTGCCCCAAACGATCCCGCTTCGAAAGACGACCATGGACTCGGCCGCCCAATTTCCGGAGAAGTGAAAAGATGGAGCATCGCCAAACGAGGGGGAAAGACGCCAATGAGCGCGCGAAAGACTTCAATCCATTCTATCTTCGGACTCCACTGGGCCGTAAGGCTAACCGTCCCAGGCAACACTGCTCCCCGGTTGTTTCGCATCGTATGGCAAACGTAGCCAGTCGACTTCACTGCGTCCTTTCGCCTCCACGCAAAGTCAAGGCTGAAATCAGAGACAGCACCCTCAACTCGCATCTGCGCCACCTCGCTCCACCAGACATCCAAGGCATCAGCGCCTTCAAAATCATCCTTGAATCTATCTGGGTTGTGGGACACCTGCTGCGGATACAGAAGCCCGTCGCCCAAGGAGAGAACGTTTAGCAACGCCCTTCCAACCTCCTGTGGCTTGGTATCGATGCGGCTACGAAGCGCAATTTTGACGTATGTCTTCATTAGGATAGCCATGCTGGTCTACAGCCCCCCATCAGTCTCAACAAGTAGCACCAAGGCATCTTCCGTCAGCACCGGTCGGGCGCCTTGGCTCCAGATGGAGAAGTACGGATCAAAGTTCAGCGAAAGCGGAATCATGGGCATCATTACGTACCAACAGAGATAGTAGTCAGCCGCAATTCCGTAAAGCGCCTCCATAAGACCATCAATTACTGGGCCTACATCCACAAGAGCATAATCAACTTCATCGCCTACAGATGAGAGCATCCATCCGGCTGGGGTGTCCGAACTTATAGGCATCTGGAATGATTTACGATCCTGGACGACAACACGTGAGCCTGCCACTATCCCGTGAAGTTTTGAATTTCCCCGCTCGACACAATACCCGGAAAGCTCCTCCAGCCATGTCTTGGCCGCAGAAGAGTAGACGATTAGCGTCGCTCTTGGGCTGGAAGTAGAGATAGCTATCTAGGCTGGAAGAATCGAGAACATTCTTAGTTCTCTGATACAGCGTTGCCCCGGACGGAATTCCAGCAAAGACAGATAGCAGTTGTTTTTCATTAAGCTTATTCTTAAGCAGCCCAAGGAAGTGCGACTTTTCAAAGTCACGCTTTCCTTCTGAAAAATAGGATCCAGTCTTTTAGCAAATCGTTCATCTAGGGATTGAGGCCCGGTGTTTCGCGCTGCCCTTTTCGCGCCAGCCGCCCCCCCAAGCCCCTTTTCAAGATCGTTAAATTAATCGGTCATGTTGCGCAGCACTATATCTGCCCCAAGCGCGCTCCCGCAATCACGTGCGTCCTATCGGCATCGAGTCGTCAGATTGCGCCATGAACGCAAACGTATCCTCGTACTTCGGCAGCGGCGCAATGGGCAGCCACTCCTTCGGCACGTATGGAGATGACACCTGCACCCGGTGACCGTGAAGCCATGCAATCTTTGCGTAGACAATAGCGAACGTGCATATAAATGGCCCGGTGGTACCGCTTTCCTCTTCCTGCCGACGCTTCATCAGCTTTGGCTCGACCAACTCGTCCAGGGAGGCTTCCATGCGGGCGACGTCCCCTTCCGCTAGCGCCATGTGAAAGCGAGAGTCAGCTTGGTAACTTCCAAGCTTGGCAGGCACATCCCCCAGAAATACCTCGCAGCGCGGGACCAAAGTCTCCCAATCACCACGCAACGCCAGCAGGGTGTTGTAGTGGTAGTACTCATCCATTTTTGGATTGTTACGCCGTTTCCCAGATAGCGGGCCACTTCCGGGCGTAAATGGATAGTCGAAACGCGAGAACCACTCGACGAGGTCCACGTTGTCGGAAAGCAAAGGCGTCAGATACATGGGCGTCCGGCAGTCTTTTGCTGGACGCTCCTGAAACAGGATGCGCCTGATCTTTGCTGCAACGTACGACCACTGCTTCATCCCTTCCAGGTCTTGCCCCTCGAACCACGAGAGCATCGCCTTAGCGATTGCATACATGTGTAGACGCTCTTTGCAGGCGTACGGGTCACCGGTATTTGTCTCGATGAAACGAAGACAGGATTCCGAGTCAAAGAACTGGCCCGGCTGCATCCGATGGCGCAGCAGCTCAATCGCGCCTCTTATGTCACTGAGGTAGTCAGCGCTCTTCACGTTCGTCATCACCGACTTTCATTAACCGATTCCGCCTCTCTAGTTGTCCTGTCTACCGTGGGCGAGTACTTGACTCTCGCGATTGCTCGAAACCACGAGCCTCGCACCAAACCCGAGCTGTTTGGCGCACTGGGAATGAACGTCAGCCGGAACCCAAAATCTGTACTATTCGACGGTTACGGCGCATTCAATCTTCCGGCGCAGGCACGAAGGTCAGAAGCCGAGCCCCATGCCGAGTCACTACTTCACTCATTGCCAGCCACCATGTTCGCGAAATAGTTTTCAACCATCAACCTCAACAAGAAGTACTAACTCATCCTCAGCGAACACTGGTCGAGCACCATTGCGCCAGATGGATAGATAGGGCGCGAAGGTCAGAGGGAGCTCAATCATCACCTCGATGACGTACCAACAGAGATAGTAATCGCCCGCGATCCCATACAGCGTTTCCATCAGCGCATCGATCACAGGATCGACATCTCCAAGGGCGAAGTCCACTTCATCGCCTATGAATGCAAGCATCCATCCCGCTGGCGAATCTGGGTCTTTTGGAAGCTGAAAAGATCGCCGGTCGCGGATGACTACGCGCGCTCCTTCCGCTATGCCTTGAAGTCTTGCATTTCCTCGCTCGCTGCAGAAGGCAGCGAGTTCTTCCAGCCACGCCTTGGCGGCTGACAGTAGAACCACGGCATCATCGGGGCTTTTTGGTTGGAAGTAGAGGTAATCATCCAATTTTGAAGCATCGAGCACCTCCTTCGTCCTACGATGCAGCTCCGTACCCGCTGCGCCGTCACTGAAGATGGAGCGCAGCTGATCTTGATCAAGCTCTTGTTTGAATAGTCCAAGGAAGTGCGATTTGTCAAATTCGCGCAAACCCTTGGAGAACATTAGCCAATCATTGAGTAGGTCGTTCATCCAGGTCTTTTCGGGTAGCGCTGGAAGCAGGTTGGGGTCGATTTTCAGGCGGAACGTCCCAGTTGAGCATGGATTCGAGGAGGTCCACCAACCGCTGCACATCCTCGGCCAACCCGGGCGTCAGTGGCAGCGGTGCAGGATCGATGGGCCCAGTCGGGCACTCGTCGTCCCAATAGGCAAAGCTCCCGTAGTCCGCCGTGACCTTGAGCTTGATCGGGGCCGTGACCCTTAGCCACCTCGCGCGTCATTTCGCCGGATTGCAGGTGTAAGGGCCCTCCGAGCGCAGCTCTTCACCCGTCTGCAGGTCCTTGATGTGCACCACCGCACCAGGGTGGGCCGCACATAGCGCATTGCGCGCCGTGTAGATGCGGCTTCCATCGGCGGTCATGCGCAGGTTGGAAGACAGCTCACGCCCCTCTGCATCGGTGGCCGATACGACGTACGTACCGGAAAGCGTCACGCAGCCGGAGAGACTACAGATGACCAGGGCAATGACAAGAACACTGCGACTGCGACCCGAGCGGATGACTGACATCTGTTGCTCCTTGGTAGAGGCGCATTGGCCTCACGATCAAGTTCATCAGGTGCGTGCTACGGGTATCGAGTCGTCAGATTTCGCCATGAACGCAAACACATCTTCGTACTTCGGTAGCGGCGCGATGGGCAGCCACTCCTTCGGAACGAATGGCGAGTCAACGTTGACCTGGAATCCATGCCGCCAAGCGATTTTTGCGTAGACGATGGCAAACGTGCAGATCAAGTGTTGGCTGTAGCCGCTCTCCTCGCGTTGACGACGCCGCATCAGCTTCGGTTCAACGAGCTCGGCCAGCGCCGACTCCATCCCACCCACATCGCCCTCCGTCAGCGAAAGGTGGAAACGGCTATCTGCCTGATACGCCGCCTGTTTTGCCGGGACGTCGCTGAGGAATTCGCGGCAGCGCTCTGCGAGCGGCTTCCAGTCGCCGCGAAGTGCCAGCCACGTGTTGTAGTGGTAGTACTCATCCATCCGGGGATTGTTGAGGCGAGTAGAAGCAGGGCTGCCACTCTCCAACGAGAATGGATAGGCGAATTTGCCGAACCAATCGATGAGAGATGGCTCGTTGGAGAGCAGTGGCATCAGGTACACCGGAGTGAAGTACACGCCCTTCGGGTCATGTTGGTACGTGATGCGCTTCAACTTGCCCGATACGTACGCCCACTGCTTAAGCCCATTGATATCTCCGCCTTCAAACCATGCCAGCAGGGCTCTCACCATTGCGTATTCGTGCAGCAGCGCCTTACAGATGTAGGGATCACCGGTGCCCTTCTCGATGTGTGCAATGTACGCATCAGCGTCGAGGCCAATGTTGGGATCAAGAAACAGCTTTAGACGCTCGATTCCGGCTTCGAAGCTCGCCATATTGTTGTCATCTTTCATTATTCATTTCCATCGACTAAGCGTGACCATAACCAATTCACCGGAAGTCTTGTTTACGCCAGCTACTGCGATCTTCAATGTTCCGTTCGCCATGGCGGTGCGCACCGCGTTCGATGTGGCCCCCGGGCCCATTCTACTCAAAACGTCCAGAATCCAAGCATCTGACAACTGAACGCCTGCGTTGCTGGATCCAAGTTGAATGGATCCATTGTATATCTGCTTCGAGTCAATGATGACAGTCGTGATGCCCTCCGGATCCTGCAAAACATGGTCGAACCCATTGTTGCTCCCGACCTTTGTGCCAGGAAGCGATACAAGGCCCTCGCGCTTCGCAACAAGCTCCACTAGCTCCTCTGTCAGGACACCGCTTTGATCCCCATGGTCAATGATCTTCTTGACCAGGGCCTGCTCGGCGGCGTCTGTAACAGAGAGGGCGCATCCGTTATCGCAGACTTTTGTCCGGCTCAAGAAACCCTTGTCCGTGGGCACCTGCGCTGGGGACGAGAGAGCTTCTGCAATAGTATTCTGCGCGACGCGACTTTCAGCAGCCTCTTCTGCTGCTTTCGCTGCGGACTTAGCAGCATCGTCACCAAACTTCTTGGTCAGAATCTCCGCGAGATCTTCGGCCTTTGCGGCCGCCGAGGTCCCAGCCGTGAAGCCTGCGCCAATGGAGGCGCCGCCCAGTGCATCGCCTGCCGCCACATCAGCGGCGAATGCGTACGCGTTCTGGCAAGCGCCCGGCGATCTCATACAGATTCCACGAATCGTGGCAATTACTTCCGGTGCCAGAAGCACGCCGCCAACCAGAACACCGGCAGCCGTCCCGATGCCGCCCCGCTGGGTTGTATGCGAGTTGTACTCATCGATGGTCATGTCGCCGTTCAGCATCTGGCGCATCATGTGCATCTGTTCGCAATCGTTCATTCCATCGCAAGGGAAGGAATCTCGATCATTCGTGTAGCGCCTCAGCTGCGAAAGAGCATACTCAACTGCCTTGTCATCCTTCGAATCGCTGGCAACCAACAGCATGGACGACGCGAAGCTCGCGAGCAGCTGCGGATTCTTTGTCATCAGGCCTTTGTAGATATCCTGGTTCTCAAAAGCCGTTTGCGATGCCGCAAACAGGCTCTCACCTGGCCGATTTACCCCCGCGCCGGTTCGGATCGCGCCCTCGATGAGGAACACATAGGCGTCCGCATCCGATTTCACCCCCACCTTGTCGAACAGATCGCTCCATTCCTTGTCCACCGTTCGTGCTGCCTCGGCAAACAGGCGCTTCTCCGCTTCCTGCACTGAGCACCCGCAGATCTCCGCATAGGCAATCGCGTTGTCCTTGATCCACTGCACTTCGTTCGGATGGAGCTGGCGGTTGAACTGCTCTCCAGCCAGTGCAGTCGCTGATCCGGTTTCGCCGCCAACAAGCGCCCCGATCGCGGCGCTGACGAGCTCGCGGACCCATGCCGATTCCGAGTCCGTAAGAGGCCGTCCCAGCTCGGCTGCACCTGCCCCCAAGGCTCCGGAGAGCAGGTCGCCATTTCCGGCGCCCGCGACCACAAGGCCAGTCACTGCATGCAGGATTGACTTGGCCGTTCCACCATCCTTCCAGAGGTCATACTGGCCCTGGTTGGAGGCAATGACTTCGTTTGCCTGCCGCAACAGCTCGCTCGCGGCGGCACGGTCCGCTTCCGTAGCGCCTTCGCTTTTCAGCACGCGCTCTGCAGCTGCTGCACTCACCTGGGCGTCGCGATACTTGCTCGTCATTTCTTCTGCAAGATCGCCCGCCGCGCGGAACGCCACTTCCTTCGCGATTTGCGCCGCGATCAGGTCGCGCTGCACTTTCTCCGCATCAAACTTGTTCGCAAGACCTTCCTGCTGCAGATCCGTGGCAGTGCGATCCAAGCCTGTCAGAGCAGAGGTATCGCCATTTCGCACCACGACCGTACCGGCAGAAATGTCGCTGCGGGTCACACTGCTAGCCGAGTCACCCGTTGGAACACCCAGGCTCGGACCGGGAATCGGACCACTCCAACGCGTTTCGTTCGGTGCGCCCGCATTCGCGCCTCCATTGCTCTGATCACCAATCGACCCACTGAATCCGACCGAGCCGCCAAAGCTCCCGCCTCTGTAGTTGGCTTGGTTGGAAAGATCCGTCACCCCCAGACTCTCGGTAGAAAGTAGGTTCTTCGACGGGTCAGCGGTGCTGGCAATGACCGCGCCATCCAGCTGCGTGTGGTTGCCCACATTGATCTGGTAGCCGCCCGCACCCGCCGCGATACCGGTCTGCTGGGTGGTGCTGTTGTAGTTGTTGTGGATGTCGGTCTGGCCGTAGCTCACGCTGCCGCTGCTGGCGCCGAAGCACAGCGGCGGAATGCACAGCGAGACGCCGAAGCCGCCGTTCTGATCCTTCTGGTCGTAGTACTGGCGGTCCTGGCTGCTGGTCAGGGTCAGGTCGCGGCCGATGTCGGCCAGCACGCTGTCGCCCATGGCCTGGGCACCCTGCAGGGTGGTGTCACGGCCGCTGGTCAGTGACAGCTGGTTGCCCGCCTCCACCTGGGTTGCCTGGTGGGTGGTGCCGTTGCCCTGCATCTGGCCCTGCGCGGCAGACGCAGCCAGTTCGATGGTGAAGCCATTCTGCGAGCCACCCAGGCCGAAGCCCACGCCAACGCTGCCGCTGCCGCTCTTGCTGGTGCCATCCTGCTGGTTGCTGCTCTGGCTGGACAGGAAGTTGATGTCGCGGGCGGCATCGAAGCTGGCGTTGTTGCCGGCGCTGATCTGCGCGCCGCGCAGGGTGATGTCGCCGTTCGCTGCGTAGCCATCCGCACCAGTAGTGCCGTCGCCGGTGGCAACGACGGTGACGTTGCGCCCGGCCGATACCGTGCTGCCCTGTTCGATGGACTGGTGCAGGGTGCTGCTGCTGGAGGCGCTGCTGCTGCCCACGCTGGCGGTGACCTTCACCGCTGCGCCGGTGCCCTGCATGGCGTCCTTGGCGGCGTAGCCGGCCTGCGCCGCATAGAGCGCCGCCAGGCGGTCGTCGCCGGCTTGAGAGGCGCGCTGCGCCGACTCGGCCGCCTGCGCGGCCTGCACGCCATACCCGGACAGGGCAATGGTGCCGCCGGCCTGGTTCACGCGGTGGCGCTCGGCCTGGGTGAGGGTATCGGTAGCAGCGTCAAGGATGACATTGCGGCCGACCAGGGTGACGTCATTGCCTGCGGCGATATCCGCACCGCGCGCGACCAGGTCTTCCTTGGCGACCAGGCTGATGTCGCCCTTGTTGCTGGTCAGGCTGGTGCGGACGCTGTTCTGGTCAGTCTGCCGACCGTTGACGTCATGGTATTCATTGCGCACGCCGGTACTGCCGGTGTAACCGTCGCCACCGAGATCACCAATCTGCTTGCTGCGCTGGGTTTCCTGCCAGGTCCGGGTGATCTCACCCGGCAGCAGTTCGATGCCGCCCTTCTGGGCCAGCACGTTGAGTGCGTTCTCGGCGGCAACCTGCGCGCCCTGCAGGGTGATGTCGCCTTCGCGGCTGACGAGGTTGATCTTGTCGGCGTTGATGGAGCTGCCGGTCTGGCCGATCACTTGCTGGGTGCTGCTGCCGTCGCTGTTGCCGCTGTTGTACGGCGACATGCGCACGCCGCTGCTGTTCGGCCCGCCCTGGATGTGGCGGAACATGTCGCCCAGCGAGATGGAGCTGGCACCGTACTGCTTGGTGCTGGACGAGCCGCTCTGCTCGTTGTTCTGGGTGTCGATGCTGGTGAGCAGCATCACGTGGCGCTGGGCATCGAGGGTGGCGGTGCCGCCGGCGGCGATGGAGCTGCCGGCCACGGTGATGTCGCCTTCGGTGGCACGGATGCTGACGTTGCCAGCGGCATTGAGGCTGCTGCCGCGCTGGGTGGTAGTGTCCACCGCAACGCTGCCCTGGCTCTTGCTGCTGCCATAGCCGACGTTGATGCCGGGCAGGGTCAGCGAGGCCGCGCCCAGTTCCTTGATGTAGCCACCGGCCTTGTCCGCGGTGCTGCCGGAGCCATTGCTGACCTGCTGAAGGTTGCGGATGGTGTCGATGGGTGTGCCGGTGAGCGCGGCGGACACGCCACTGCTGCGGCTGCTCTGGCTTGCCCGGTAGTGCTCGGTTTCCTCGGCTGGATTGATGGTGACGTTCTTGCCCTGGATGGCGATGTTGCCGCCCAAGCCCAGCACGTCGTCGGCCGCACGGCCGGCCAGCACGTCGCTGCCACTGAGGGTGACGTCGCCACCCGCGATCATGCTGACATTGCCTTCCAGGCTGCCAATCATGCTGCCGGAACGCGTGGTCTGCTCCAGCGAGGTGGACGTGCTGCCCTTCTGGCTGCCGGCGGTGATGCCGATGCCACCGAAGCCGCTGGCACCGCCGCCGCCGAACAGGCCCGACTTGTTCCTGCTCTGGTCGAACGACTCGCTGTGCTGCTCGGTGGCCGCTTCCACGGTGATATCGCGGTTGGCCGCCAGGAGCACGTCGCCGGTGGCGCCGATCTGCACGCCGGTGGCGCTGATGTCGCGGCCTGCCGCGATCTGCACGCCGTCGCCGCTGAGCGTGGTGCCTACCGCGTAGGTGTCCGACGACGTTTCGCGGGTGGTGGTGGTGGTGCTGGAGAAGGTCTTCTTCTTCTTTTTCCAGGTGTCCTGCTCGAACGTGTGCTCCTCATCGGCGGTGGCCAGTACCACGTCGCGTCCCGCGGACACGGCAACGGTACCGCCATCGCTGTACACGCCGGCCGAGGTGAGCGTGGCGTCCTGGCCTGCAACCAGCGCGATGTCGCCGCCGGCCTTGATCGTGCTGCCGTGGACGGTCTGGTCCAGCGTCTGCGTCTGCTGGGAATAGCGCTTGCGACGGATGTCGGTCGAGCTGGTGTCGGTGGTGGTGACCTCGCCCACGTTGAGGTCTCGCCCGGCCACCACGGCCAGCGCGTTGCCGGCGGTCAGGTTGGCCGCGTTGAGGTTGACGTCTTGGCCGGCCTGCAGCGCCATGCTGCCGCCCGCTTCCAGGCCGCTGGTCTGAAGGGTCTGGCGTGTGCTCTCGGTGTTCTTGTAGCGGCTGGTCTGCTCGGTGCTGAGCACGTTGAGGTTGATGTCGTTGCCAGCTACCGCGCTCAGACCGTTGCCGGCCTTCACTTGCACCGCGGTAAGGGTGAGGTTGTTGCCGGCCTGCAGGCCCAGGCTGCCACCCACATCCAGCGTGGTGCGGTTGAACAGCTCGCCGTTGGCGCCGCTCTGCTGAGTGGTGAGGTTGAGATCGCGCCCGGCCTGCAGTGCGGCATTGCCCTTGGCGCTGGTCTGAGCGCCCACCAGCGACAGGTCACGGCCGGCGACCAGCTCCAGGCCACCCGTGGATTCGATGCGTGCCACGCCGAGGCTGGCCACGCTCTGCAGGTCGCGGCCGGCGACCAGGCTGATGCTGCCGCCCTGGATCAGGCCATCCTTGTTGATGATGTCTTCAACCGCAGACACCCGTAGGCTGCCGCCGGAGGTCATCGCGCCACGGTCGTTCAGCAGGCTGCCGGCGTCGACTGACAGCCGATAATCCGCCGTGACCATGCCCTGGTTGTTCACGTTGTTGGCGCGGATGTCCACGCTCTCGCCGGCAATCGCCGCGCCGCCCAGCTGCAGGCGGTCGGCGGTGGCCTGGCTCAGGTACACCACCGGCACCAGCACCTGCTGGCCGCCGACGTTCTGGGCCACCATCCAGACGATGTCTTCGTCCAGCGCGGCCATCTGCTCGGCCGACAGTGCGATACCGACGGTGAGCTGCAGGCGGCCGGCTTCGGACACGCCGCCATCCATCATGGCGCGGTACTGGTCCATGCCGTTGTCGAGGTCGGCATCGAGGTACTTGCGGCCGGTCAGGCCGGTGATCTGTTCCAGCACCAGGCGCTGTTCGTAGAAGTCGTCGCCAAGGCGCTTCAGGCGCTGGTCCGGGTTGAGGTTGAGCTTGGCGAACATGTAGTCCGAGCCCAGCCACTGGCCGTAATTGGCGAAGCGCGGATCGGTTTCCACCAGCCAACGCTGGTTGCCCGGGTTCACGGTGTACAGGCCACTGTCCGGCGCCAGCAGGCCCGGCAGCGGATTCTGCGCGGTGCCCACTACCTGCGGCGGCTTGACCACGCCGCTGGTGCCCGGTGCCGGTGCGCCGACGTTCGGGCCCTGGCCGTTGCCGCCGACCGTGCCGATGGCCGGGCCGGTGGCAATGCCGGTCACCGGGTCCGGTGCGCCGGCGTTGCCGGTGGCCGCGCCGGCCTGGCTGCCGTTGCCGAGGGTGGGCACATACGCGCCCACGCCGTTCCAGCCGCCGATGTCGGCCGCTGCGCCGCCGTTACCGGTGTTGACCACGGTATTGTTGACGTCGCGCGCCTCGATGGTGACGTTGCGCCCTGCGGTGATGCTGGCGTTGCCGCCAGGCAGTGCCACTTCCTTGGTGATGGTGCTGGTGCCCAGCTCCACCACCGCCCAGGTTGGCTCTTCCTGGCAGGTCACGCCTGTCGTACGGTCCGGGCACGTCTGGTATTCGATTTCCGCGGTGGACACGCGGCGAATGGTCTTGGTGGCGGTCAGGCCAACGTTGTTCACTACGCCGGCCCAATCGGCCGGGTTGTCGCTGTTGGAGGACCCCCGGCCATTGATGGACAGGTTGGTGCCCGCCGCGATCGCAGAGTAGATGTTGTCGACGCTGCCGCCGCTGATCAGCATGTCGCGACCGGACAGGAGCTGGCTGGCAGCACTTGCCGCAATGATCCGCGTGCCTTCCAGCACGGTGTCAGTGTGGGTGGTGCCGTGCGGGCGCCAGATAAAGCAGCGCGATCCCCTGACTTCGCAGTACTGCGTCCGCAACTCGTTGGGAACCCCCTCTTCCCAGAACTCGCCAGCGTCCGGATCGCCGGCCTGGTCGGCCGCCGTATAGGTCTTGCGCTCGTACTGCATCACGCGCCGTTCGTTGCGCACGCCCAGCGCCAGCAGCACCAGGTCGCGCTCGGCCTGGATGCGGCCCGAGCGGTTCACGATCGCCTGCGCATTGCCGCCCCAGCGGCCGCCGATGCGGATGTCGCCGATGCTGTACAGCTCGCCGTCGAGGTTGTTGAAGACGTCGGCGTTGATGGCCAACGTACCGGTGGTGGCAAGCAGGCCTTCGTTGTAGTCGCGCACGGGCACGGTGCTGCCCAGTTCGCGACCGTTGGTGACAGTGCCGGCGCTCAGCGTGACCTGGTCACCCATCACCGTGCCGGTGTTGGTGAACCAGCTGCTGGTGGCCTGCACACGGTCCCCGTCGATGCGGCCGGCATTGTTGATGCCCTGGCTGGCGGTCAGCGACGCGCTTGCGGTACCGGCACTGTTGCCGGCGCTGATGGTGCCCGCCGCAGTGTTGTCGATCTGCGCGGCATTGAGCTCCAGGGTGCCGCTGGTCTCGATGCGGCCCTGGTTGGTCAGCGTGCCCGCAACGTTCAGCGCCAGGCGCCCGTTGCTCTGCAGCTGCTGTGCGTTCTGGTGCAGGTAGTCCCCGGCCAGGTGCAGTTCCAGGTCGGCGCCGCCGAACAGGCGGCCATTGTTGCCCTGGAAGGTCTGCAGCTGTGCCCACAACTGCTGGTAGGCACTGATTTCGCCATTGCCGTTGTTCAGCGCCCCAAGGTATAGCGTGCTGCTGCGGGTAATCAGGCGGCCTCCGGTGTTGTCCAGACTGGCAGCGCGCAGGGTGAACAGATTGCCTGCGGAAAGCTCGCCTGCGCCATTGAGGACGGTGGCCGATGCGTTGTCCAAGGTCAGGTCGGCGCCGGCGTGGACGCGCCCGCTGCGGTTGTCCAGCTGGGTGGTCTGCAGGGTGGCGCTCTGGCCCGCGACCAGCTTGCCGCGCTGGTTGTTGACGGTGGCGGCGCTGAGCGCGATGTTGCCTTGGGTGCTGCCGAGCACACCATCGCTGTTGTCGAGCGCACCGCCGGTGGTGACGGTCAGCGTGTTGCTGCCATCCACCACCAGGCGACCGATGCGGTTGTCCACCGCACCCGCCGTGATGCCGGCCGCTGCGTAGGCTTCGATGCTGCCGCTCTGGTTGTCGAGCACGCCCTCGGCGTCCAGCTGCAGTTGACCGCCGGCATACAGCAGACCGCCGCCATTGCGCAGGTCGCCGTTGATGTCCAGCGTCAGGTTCTGCTTGGCATACAGGTTGCCGCCCTGGTTGCCCAGGCTGGCCGTGATGACGCTTGCATTGCCCTCGGCACCGATCAGGCCGGTGCGGTTGTCCACGCTGGCCGCCTGGATCTGCAGGGTGCCTGCCTGACGCTGGGCCAGCGTGCCGGCCACGTTCTGGAGGGCTTCGGTGGCGCGCAGCTGCAGGTTGCCGACGGCATCGATGCGGCCGCCGCTGTTGTCGATCTGGCGCGCGCGGATGTCGGCGCCGCGGCCGGCACTGATCTGGCTGCCGGTGGTATTGGTCAAGTCGCCGGAGACATCGACCAACACGGCGCCGTTGCCGACAATCAGGCCGCCGTTGGTGTTGCCCAGCGCGCCAGCGCGCACGGTCGCGGTGCCGGTGCCGGCGTGCTCGATGCGCCCGCCGTTGTTGAGGAGGGTCGCCACCTCCAAGGTCAGGTCAGTTGCGTTGGCGGCAATGCGGCCACCGTCATTGCGCAGCGCACCGGTGAAGGCGAGCGTCAATGCGTCGTTGCCGGTCTGGATCAGCTCGCCGGCGCGGTTGTCCAGCGCTGCGGCCAGGATGCCAAGGCGCGCTGCCTGCAACGAGCCGCGCTGGTTGATCAGTTCGCCGGTGGTTTCCAACTGCAGCGTGCCTGTAGCGACCAGGGTGCCGTTGCTGTTGTCCAGCGTGCCGCCGGTGGCGCGTGCCACCAGCTCGCCGCCCGACCACACCAGGCCATTGCGCAGGTCCAAGCCACTGCCTTGCAGCGCCACGCGCTGGCCGGCGTGCACTTTGCCGGATTGCAACAGCAGGGTGTTCGCGGTCAGGCTGACCTGGCCGGTGCTGCCCAAGACGCCATTTGCCGCAAGGCCGCCCACGATCTGGCCGCTGTTGTCGACGGTGTCGCCACTGACGGTGACGTTGCCGCTGGCCAGCAGTCGGCCACGGTTCTCAACCGCAGCGGACTGCAGGGTGACAGCGGCGGCCTGCATGCTGCCGGTGTTGCGCAGGACGGTGCCCGCATCCGCGCTGATCCCACCGGTAGCGTATACATCGCCGTCGCTGGTAAGTGCTTGGCCGGCATGCAGGGTGATGTCCGCGCTGCTGTCCAGGTTGCCCGCCAACTGCAGGTCACGCTGGGCGCGCAGGGTCACGCCGGTGGCAGCGTAGGCTTTGCCACTCTGGCGCAACGTGCCGCCCGCCTCGGCGTTGAGCTGTCCGGCGGCGATGGTCTTGCCGGTCAGGGCCAGATCACCGGTGGTGGTCAGGCGCACGTCGGACTGCTCGCTGCCGAGATCGCCGCTGCTGTCCAGCGAGGCAGCCTGCACGTCCAGCGTCTGCACGGACACCAGGCTGCCTTGGTTGGTCAGCACGTCGTTGGCCACCAAGTCGGCACGTCCTGCACTGTAGACGGCGCCGCTGTTGTCGATGCGCGCGGCACGCAGTTCCAGCGCGCGCCGTGCGTAAAGGTTGCCAGCGTTGCTGGCGGCCTGCAGCACGTCGATGTCGAGCAGGTCCGCGCTGGAAATGTCGCCGTTGGCGAGATTTTCCAGCGCCTGCGCACGCAGCGTGACCGCTGCGTCGCTGGCAATGATGCCGGCATTGCGCAGCGTGCCGCTGCTGTCCAGGCGCAGGTAACGGGTGCTGTAGACGGTACCGGTGTTGTCCAGGGTGCCCGCGCTGAGCGTCATGCGCTCGGTGGCGTGCAGACGCCCGGCGTTATCCAGCTGGCCGGTGGTGGTGGCCGTCAGCTGGCGACCCAGCGCCAGGCCATCCCGAGTCTGGGTGAGGGTGCGCGCATCGAGTTGGAGCTGCTGCGCTGCTTCCAGCCGCTGCCGGTTGGCGATGGTGTCCGCACGGATGCGCAGGTCGCCGTCGCTGATGATCTCGCCAGCGTTGTCCAGCTGCGCGGCACGCAGGTTGATCGTCTGGCCGGCGCGCAGGCGCGCGGCGGCCGCGTTGTCGATGCGGCGCGAGGCGTCGATGTCCAGCGTGCCGGAGGCCAGCACGAGGCCGCGGTTGTCGAGTGCACCCACGGTCAGGCGGGTGTCACTGGCGGCCGTGGTGCCGGTGTTGGTCAGGCGGTCTGCCCGGGCGGTCAATGCGCGCTCTGCGATGAGCTGGCCGGCGTTGGCGAGCTCACCGGTAACATCCAGGGTGACGTCGGTGCCGGCGGAAAGCTCGGCCGATGCGGCCTGCTGCAGCTCCCCGGCGGTGACGGTCAAGGTCTGCGCGGCGCCGATCAGCCCGCTGTTGTCGATCCGACCACTGACCGCCAGCGTGGCGTCCCGTTGGCCGTAGAGCTGTCCCCGGTTGGCCAGGCTGCCGGCCTCGATGCGAGTGCCGGTGCTGCCAATCACCACGCCGGCGTTGTCGATGTGGCCATTCGCCTGCAACTGCAGCGCGCCCTGCGCCGCCAGTCGCGCGCCCTGCTGCTGCACGATGCTGGCGGCACGCGCCTGCAACTGGTTTGCGGCAATCACCTGCCCGGCATTTTGCAGCTGCTGACCCGCGCGCAGGTCGATGTCGCCGCGACTTTCGGCCTGCCCGGCCAGTCGCAGGTTGCCATCGGCAGCCAGTTGCAGGCGCCCGGCAAGGAGGTTGCCCGAGGCGTCCAGGGTCTGCGATGCGCGGGCATCGAGCACGCCTGCCGCGTATGCGGTCCCCGCAAGCTGTACGTCGCGACCGCTCAGCCGCATGTCCGCACCGGCCTGCGTCGCGCCCGTGGCGGCGAGGGTGCCAGCGCTGTCGACGATGATGTTGCCTGCCGCCGCCGTGCGACCGGTCAGCTGCACGTCACCCGCGCTGGTGAGGACGAAGTCGCCGCCCGTGGCGACCAGTGCGCCCGCACTGCGCACGCCGACGCCGGCCTCGGTTCCCACCAGGCGGATCTTGCCGGCATACATGCCGCCCAGCGCGGCGACGTCCAGGCCGAAGCCCTGTGCCGCACCGTCGCCCTGGATCGCGCGCGTGGCAAGGCTGTCGTAGTCGATGTGGTTGGCACCCACCACCACGTTGGCGTCCTTGGCCCACAGGCCGGCGTTGATTTCCACGGCGCGCGCAAGCAGGTCGATACGCTGCAGGTTGTCTGCATCCAGCCCCGCGCCTTCGATGCGGATGCTGCCGCGGCCAACCTGGAACGCCGACAGGCTCCCGTCGCCGCCGAACAGCGGCGTGCCGGTGGTAAGCACGCCACGGGTGGTGTTGATGAAGCCGCAGCCGTCGCAGGTGATGCCGTTCGGATTGGCGATGATCACCTGCGCGGCCGCGCCGGCCACTTCCACGTGGCCCTGCAGCAACGAACGATTGCTGGAAGTGACTTCGTTGAGGATCAGCCGCGCCGCTTGCCCAGGCTGCAGGTTGGCGTTGCCCTGGATATAGCCGGCCAGCTGGGTCTGTGTGGTGGTCGCGCTGTTGTTGAGTACCTGTCCCTGCCGCCCCACGTTGTACTGCTCGTACTGGTTGTGCGAGACACCGGCGGCGTTCGGCGCGGCGATCTGGACCACCGGGACGCCGTTGGCCGCCTGCTCCTGCCGTGCCTGGCTGCCGGCCTGCGGCTGCACCTGTGCGAACGAGCTGAAGGGCCCGCCGAAAACGACGGTCACTACGGCGGCCAGCAGGCCGATCCGCCAGCGGGAGCTGGAGATGGGACGGGCAACAGTGCGACGGACGTCAACGAGGCGGGTCTTCATGACAGGTCATCCATGTGTAAGGCGAGGTACTTCGTTTTCAGAACTGTGTTGCGAGCCGGAACCCGACTACCCGCGCATCGCTCTGCGCGCGGATCGCACGTGGCGCTTCCAGCGGAAAACCAACAAAGACATCCCAGTCCAGGCTGAGCGCCTGGCCTCGAACGCCTACGTGGGCACCGACCATGTCGCCACCGGCGATTCCCTGCACCGCATTGCTGGCGATATGGCCCACATCCACGCCGACGTAAGGCGAGAAGCGGCGGTGCAGGCTGAAGTTGAGACTGTTGCGCCAGTAGCCACCGGTCGCCCCACCCATCATCACTTCGCCGTCGAAGCCGTTGACGGTGTAGCGGCCACCAATGCTGATGAATTCGGCGCCGTACAGCGGGTCGGAGGTCCACTGATAGCGCAGCGCGCTGTTCCAATAGATTGGGCGGGGGCCCTGCAGCACCGGAGCGCCGACACCGATATCCAGCGTGGTGATGCGGTAACGGAAGGTGGGGGCTTCGTCATCGCGTCCTGGGCCATCGTCATCGCCGCCCAGCCACGGCAGGCCACGTCGGTGGGCCAGGCGCAGATCTGCCTGCAGGCTGCCCACGTACTGACGATGCAGCAGGGCCAGTTCCGCCGAGGTGGTCCTGCGGCGCTGGCCTCGCAGTTCAACGCCTTCGACGAAGCTACGCGAGTGGCGCTGGGCAAGGCGCAGCTCCATGGCGGTGCGATAACTCTGGCCGCGCGTGAGCAGGCGTTCCACCGTCAGATCCAGGCTGCGCGAACGGCCGGTGCTGCTGAAGTCGTCGTTGTTGCCGCGAATGATCTGCGCATAACGCGAGCCGTACGTGCTGGTCGAGAAACGCCAGTTGCCCAGCGGCGCGCTCCAGGATGCGTTGTAACCATGCGTGCCCTTGCCGTGCTCGGCGCTCCCATCGCTGTTGATGCCCATGCTCAACAGGTCGTTGATGCCCAGCAGGTTGTCGGCCCATACGGTGGTGCCGGCCTGTTGCTTGCCGGTACCTTCACTACCACCATCGTCCAGCGACAATGCACTGCGCCAGCGCCGCGCGGCCTTCAGAGTAATCACCACGTCCGACTCGCCAGGCTGCGCGCCGGGCACCAGTTCCATCTCCACATCCTGCGATGGCACCCGCTTGAGCTGCTCAAGGCCCTGCTCCAGCGCGCGGAGGTTGAGCACATCGCCAGCGCGCGCCGGGAAGGCACTTTTCCACATGGCATCGCGAGGAGGGCCATCGGCGAAACGGATCTGACGGATGGTGCCCGCTACCAGTTGCAGGCGCAGGATGCCTGCGCCCAGATTCTGCTCGGGCAGGCCGATGCGGGTGGTGACATAGCCCTTGGCCAGGATCAGGTCCGATGCTCTGCGCACCATCTGCGCGATGCCCTCCTGGCCAATGCAGCGTCCCTGGTACTTGTCCAGGTAGCGTTGAGCAAAGGCAAACCGGTCGCGATGCGCTCCATCGAGCACGATGGCATCGATGCGGAAGCAGGGCGATTCGTCGGGCAGGTCCGTGGAATGGTAGTTGGCGGCAGCTGGTGCGGCAGGGCCTAAAACTTCAGGAATCGCTTGCCGTTCAGCGCGCTCACGCGCTTCGCGCTCGGCACGGTCGCGCAGTTCCTGCTGATCGGCCAGCGTTGGCTGACCCGCCTGCGCCAACGTCGCAACGGGAGCCGTCAGACCCAGGATCAAAACGAAAAACAACGCACTCAGGCGCCGTGGCGATGACACTGCAATTGCATCCATTCAATCAGACCATCCAACCGAAGCCCCGTTCATGGGCACCTTCGCGGGTGTACTGCACGACATCCGTGTCCTTTCCGCCGCCTTTTCCGCGGCCTACAGGTCAAGCGTGCAACGCACCTCGTTCAACTGCCATGTCAACGGGACTGTGATGTTTCAGCAGTCTGCGCACGCGGTGCCATCGATGGACCGCCGTTTCAGTGCTGCCCCCTGTACCAGGCTGCCATCGCCATTCAAGCCATTGGACGTCGGCAAGCATGAAGGTGTAGCCCCATGCCTGAGCGTTGCCTGTCAATGTGCGAGAACTGCGAAGTCAACCTGCAACCCGCTCTTGCCTTGCCTGTGTTGCCTTCCATTGCCTGCGTGCAGCTCCATGTACCTCGGCATCGCCTCCGGAACACATATCCGCTCCCAACACCGTGCTGAAGTACCAGGTTGGAGGCGACGGGGAACGCTTCGCGTTCGTCTGCCAATGCGCGCAACTTACCAAAAGTTAATGAAATGTAAAGCGCAGGTTCGTTCAGCGGAGCGGCCCACAAAAAAAGAGATCAGCGTCACAATCCGGACGGTATTTACAACGTCACTACTGCAATTCGGCTCAGTTCACCGCGGCGGCGCAGCCAACTCGCGTGCACTCAAATACCCGTCGCCATTGGCATCCTGCTTGTGGAACCGCTGGATCAGCGTCTGCCGCTGCTGCTCCCGCGTGATCGGCGGGCCCTTGCCACCGGGAAGCTCATCGGCGCTGAGCACGCCATCGCCGTTGCGGTCCATGCGATCAAAGGCGTACAGCAGCCACTGCACGTATTCCTCCACGCTGACCCGGCCGTCGCCGTCGGTGTCCATGCGCTGCAGGTAGCTGCCGGTATCGGTGACCTGCGCCTTCGCCGTCGCATCGAGCAGACCAACGGCCAGCGCCAGACACGCGAAACGCCGCACAAGGCGGCGTTTCGCGGAGACGTTCCCGGTTGGGAAGCGCATTGATCAGTGCGCCGTCAGTGCGTAGCCCTTCAGGCGCGCGGCGTAGTTCTGCAGCGCGGCGATGCCACTGGCTTCCGCTTCATGGCACCACGCCTGCAGCAGCTTCAAGCGCTCGGCGGCGTCATTGCCGCGCGCTTCCAGCAGGGCCGCCAGACGGGCGCGGTGTTCCACCAGCACGCGGATCCGCGGGCGCTGCTCGACCCACGTGCTGAGCTGGGCGCGGCAATCCGGCTTGAGCCAGCGGCCGTCGTTGACCAGGCCACGGCGCATGCGGCGCGGCAGCAGCTTGCGCAGTTTGGCGCCCGCCATCGCGGCCTCTTCGCGCAGGGCCGGCACGAACACGTTGCGCTGGTAATCGGTCATCGCCTGGAAGCGATGCGACAGCAGGGCCTTGAGGGTTTCCGCATCCGGCACGGCGATGTTCGGCCGCACGTCCATGCTCGGTGCCACGCGCAGCACCTTGGCCAGACGCACTGCCTGCAGGCCGCGGATCACCGCCCAGCCGATATCGAACTCCCAGCGGCGCATCGAGAAGCGCGCCGAGCTCGGGAAGGCATGGTGGTTGTTGTGCAGCTCTTCACCGCCCACCCAGAACGCCCACGGCGTCAGATTGGTGGAGGTGTCGGCCGATTCGAAGTTGCGGTAGCCCCACCAGTGGCCCAGGCCATTGATGACGCCGGCCGCCCAGAACGGGATCCACGCCATCTGGATGGCCCACAGCGCCACGCCGGGCAGGCCGAACAGCACGCTGTTGATGACCAGCAGCGCGACCGGGCCGAGATTGGCGTGCGGGGTGTACAGGTGGCGCTCGATCCAGTCATCCGGAGCGCCGCGGCCGTACTGCTCGATATCCGCGCGCATCGCGCGGGCCTCGCGGTACAGCTCCACGCCGCGCCAGAACACCATGCCGATGCCCTTGGTCACCGGACTGTGCGGGTCTTCATCGGTTTCCACCTTGGCGTGGTGCTTTCGATGGATCGCCACCCACTCCTTGGTGATCATGGAGGTGGTGAGCCAGGTCCAGAACCGGAAGAAGTGCGCGATCACCGGGTGGAAATCCACCCCGCGGTGCGCCTGGCTGCGGTGCAGATACAGGGTCACGGCGAAGATGGTCAGCTGGGTGAACACCAGCAGCACCAGGCCCATGCCCCACCAGCCGAGGCCGACGACACCGCCGGTCAGGAAGTTGAGGAGCGTATCGAACATCGCAGGACTCCGGGCCGCAGTCGGCCGTCAAGGAAACAGGGATACCTCCAGACATGATGGGGCCAGACGTTGCAAACTTCATCCCTTCGATGCCATTTTTGCGCAGTCATTCAGTTCTCCCCTTACCTTCGTGAGCATGCCCCCGCATTCATGACAGTCGCAGCCTCGCCGGTGGTGCCGGCCTCCTCCGTCCCCCTGATCGAGCTCGACCGCGCCTGTGTCATCCGCGGCCAGGTCCGGGTCCTGCACGATCTCAGCCTGCGCATCGAACAGGGCCAGCACACCGCCCTGCTCGGCCCCAATGGTTGCGGCAAGTCGTCCTTCATCAAGCTGATCACCCGCGAGCTGTACCCGCTGGCGCACGGTGACGGCACGGTGGCGGTGCGCGTACTCGGCCAGAACCGCTGGCAGGTGGACCGGCTGCGCTCGCAGCTGGGCATCGTCACCGGGGACCTGAGCAGCAACCTCTCGGACATGCCCGGGCTGACCGTGGAAGAAGCGGTGCTGACCGGCTTCTTCGCCAGCTTCGTGGTGCCGGCCTTCCGCGAGGTGAGCCCGGAGATGCGCGAGCGAGCGCGTGAAACCCTGGCGATGACCGGTGCCCTGCCCCTGCTGCAGCGCGGCTATGCCGAACTCTCGGCCGGCGAAACCCGGCGCGTGCTGATCGCCCGGGCGCTGGTGAACCGTCCACAGGCACTGCTGCTGGATGAACCCTCCACCGGGCTGGACCTCATCGCCCGCGAGCAGCTCATCGCCACCATGCGCGAGCTCGCCCGCCAAGGCATCACCCTGGTGCTGGTGACCCACCACATCGAGGAAATCATCCCCGAGATCGAGCGGGTGGTGATGCTGCGCGGCGGCAAGATCCTTGCCGATGGTCCGCGCGCGGAGCTGCTGCGCGATGCGCCGTTGTCCGAGCTGTTCGGCGGCCCGATCCGGGTGGTGGATCAGGCCGGCCGGTTGAGTGCGTTCGCGGGTTAGGTCACGCAGCCTAGAACCTCACCGCCACCGCGCGTGATTCGATCGGGGCCATCCGGCTCTGGTCCTGCAACTGCAGGTCGCGCACTTCGAACGGGGCGGCATAGCCACGCGGAAGTGCCACGCTGGCGAACGGCAGCCGCAGCTCCCCCGCCCCCGCCGTCGCGAACCACGCCGCACTGTGTGCCTGCGCCACTGGCCGCAGCGTCCCGTCGGGGCCGGTGGCATACAGCGTGCCGCGCGCCTCGTAGCGGCCGGGCGCACCAATCTGCAACGGCAGGCGCACCTCGCGGCGGCTGGCATCCGCCTCGACCTGGCCCTGGAAGCGCGCCGTCGGTTGCGCCACGGCGAACGCCACCTTGGCATCGCGCTGCACCCCGTCGGCACTGACGAAGGCCTGCAGTTCCCACAACCCCTGCGCGGTGCCGATGTCCTGCGGCACGGTCACCTGTGCACGCAGACCGTCTTTGCCGGCGACCAGCGGTACCGGCCAGCTGCGGCCATCGGGCGCCACCAGCAGGGCCTCGCCCACGGCCGGCAGCGGCCGCGCGCTGGCACGGCCAAGCTGCGCCGCAGCCGCGCCACCGTCGTTGACCAGACGGGCGCTCAGCGTGAGCGTGCCACCGGCCAGCACCCGTTCGCCGCTCGCCTGCAGCTGCAGGGCGATCGGGCTGTTGGGTTCGAGCACCTGCACCACATAGCGGCCCTGGGCCTGCGTGCTCTGCAGGCGGTAGTCGCCCACTGCCGACGTGATGCCCGTGCGGAGCATGGCCGTGCCCGTGCCGACCGACATCCCGGCCGCGTGCAGTTGCTGGTCATCGACCACCTTGGCCACCGCCAGTACGCCGGCCGGGTCACGTACCTGCCATTGGGTAGTATCCAGCGCACGCGCGCCGTGCACCGGACTGAGCTGGATCACCGCGTCGGGCGCGGTCAGCGGCAACACCAGGCCCTGCTGCAGCGCCGGTGCGTCCACCATCTCCCAGTAGCTGCGGCTGCTGGCCATGAAGGTCGGTGCGGCGGCCAGTGCCTGGGCGGGATCCAGCGCCCAGGCAAAGCTCAACGGCGCCTGTTCCACCGGCCCGGCCGGCAAGGGCGCACGCTCCACCGCGCGTGGCACCTGGTCGCTGGCGCGGGCGGCCAGCAGCGGTTGTGCCGCCTGCAGTGGCAAGGCTGCCAAGGCGGCGAGCAGGGCCACCGCGATCGTCGTCTGTCGCATCATCGTGGGGCTCCTCACAGGGTCAGGTCGTTGCGCAGGATCGTGCCCAGGCCGAAGCACTCGCGCCGGCTCTGGTTGTGGCTGAGCGGCTCGGCGCCTTTGGTGCGCTGCGTGTCGGTGAACCAAGTGGTGCCGGCCGCCATCTGGCTGCTGCACTCCAGGAAGCCATCGGAGCAGCTGTTCAACCAGTTCTGGGTGAACTCCAGGCCCACGTTCTGCGCATAGCCACCGCAGTAACTGTTGCTGTCCCACACCGCCGATTCCACATCCGAGCCAACCACCGCGCGGAACGGCCTGGGCAATGCAGGCCGGCCGGCCGTGCCATACAGGTTCTGCGCGTTGTAGGTGGCCATGTGGCCCACCTGCTGCTGGCGCACGGCATCGCTCTTGTAGCCCAGCAGCCAGCCCACCGAGGTTTCGAACAGGTTGCCATTGAGCACCGCATCGGCCAGCGGCGTACCGGCCGAGGACGGCGCAAGGGCGGTGACCTTGCTGACCGTCTGGATGATCTTCGGATAACGGCTGTCATAGGTGGGGTTGGACAGGATCCAGCGCACCACGTTGCCACCGTTGGAATGGGTGATCACCACCAGTTTGGTGATGCCACGGGTGTTGATGAAGCTGGTCAGCTGTCCCGCCAGGCAGCCGGCCGCCTCCGGCTTCCACATGTACTGCTCGAAATCGCAGTTGATGACGGTGTAGTTGCTGCTGTTGGGCAGTCCGAGGCGCACCGTATCGATGATGCCCGGCTGCCAGTAGTCCGCGCGCGCATCGGTCTGTTTGCCGGTGCCGTGCACGAACGCCACCCCCACTACATCGGCCGCGTGCACCGTGCCGCACGCCAGCATCAGAGCCAGGGCGAGACCGCCCCCCCACCTTCCCGCGTTGCTTCGCATCCGCTGTCTCCTTGCAGGTGATCCCCCTGATGACCGGCGCTGCCGCGTTGCCATGGGGTGCATGTATCCATGGATATATGACGAACGATGGCGCCTTCGATGACGCTATGTCGTGCGACCCATGAAATCCGTGAACCAGTCGCGGGTTTCCGTCATCCGGGGCGTCGACATGCCGGATCTGGCCGGATCACCAACCGCCGCTGTCGTCGCCATGGGAAGCTGCGATCATGCAGCTCCCCCCTCTTCGAGACCTGCCGATGTCCTCGTCCCTGCGCTCCGCTGCCGCTCGCCCGATGCTGGTGACTGCCCTGCTCGCCGCCCTCGCCGGCTGCGCGTCCACGGCCGAACCGGGCACCACGCCGGTGGAAGCCTCGGTCACGACCAAGGCGGTGGGCTACCTGCAGGGCAGCGCAGTGCCGGACAGCCTGGCCCTGGTACCGGCACCGCCGGCGGCCGGTTCGGCCGGCTTCGCACTGGACGAACAGGTCAGCCGTGAAGCCCGTGCCCTGCGCGGCAGCCCGCGCTTTGACCAGGCCCACCGCGACGCCGAACTTGCCTTCCCGGCCGGTGCGAACCAGTTCTCCTGCGCGATCGATGTCGACGTGGATGCGGTGAAGACGCCGGCCCTGTACCGCCTGCTGGAACGCAGCCGGATCGATGCCAGCGCTGCCACCCGCACGGCGAAGAAGCACTATCAGCGCGCGCGGCCGTTCATGGTCAATGGTGAGCCCACTTGTTCGCCGGAAGACGAGCAGGACCTGCGCGGCAACGGCTCCTATCCGTCCGGCCACACCTCGATCGGTTGGGCCTGGGCGCTGATCCTCTCGGAGATCGCCCCGGACCGCGCCGATGCGATCCAGGCACGCGGCCGCAACTACGGCGAGAGCCGCCTGGTCTGCAACGTGCATTGGCAGAGCGACATCCTGGAAGGCCGTTTCATGGGCGCCGCTGCTGTGGCACGCCTGCATGACAACGCCGCGTTCAACAGTGACCTGCTGGCGGCGCGCAAGGAGATCGCGGCGGCGCGAAAGGCAGGGCTGCATTCGGCGCGGGATTGTGCGGCTGAAGAAGCGGTATTGAAGGTGCGGCCGGCAAGCACGTTGTAAGGCGGCGCCACCTGTCGATGGCATTGTGGGTAGTGCCGGCCGCTGGCCGGCTCTCCGCGATCTCGATCAGGACGATGCGGAGCCGGCCAGCGGCCGGCACTACCCATCCGCGTTCAACAACATCAGCTCAGAACAGAAAACGGCGCGGATTTCTCCGCGCCGTTTTCGTTTTTCAACGTGCCCACCAACGGTGGGTACCTACCATCAGAACTTCGCGGTGAACTCCAGACCGAACGTGCGCGGCTCGTTGAGGAAGCCGGTCAGGTTGTTGAAGTCGATCGCGCCGACCACGCGCACCTGGTCGGTCAGATTGCGGCCGTACACGGCGACGTCGTACTGGCCGTAATCCCAGTTGTAGCCCAGGCGCAGGCCCCCTTCCAGCGAGGAGCGGCTGCGGAACTCCGGCGACTCGTACAGGAAGAAGTTCACGTCGCTGCGGTAGGCCCAGTCGGTGTAGACGTAGAACTCGCTGGCATCGTTGACCGGGAAGCCGGCGCGCAACGTCAGGTTGTGGATCCACTTCGGTGCCTGCGGCAGCGGGTTGCCGTTGACCAGTGCGTAGGTGCCGCCATCGATGACCGTGGTCGGGTCGGTGATGGTGCAGCCGCCGCCACAGATCGCCACCGCCAGATCCTTGTCCTTGATCTCGGTGTCGTTGTAGCTGCTGCCCAGGGTCAGCAGGACGTGGTCGGTCAGGTAGGCTTCGAAGTCCAGCTCCGCACCCTGGCCGAGGGTCTTGTCGGCATTGAGCAGGGTCGCGGTGTTGTTGGTGCCACCCACGGCGATCAGCTGCTGGCCGTCGACGTTGTAACGGAACACGTTGAAGCCCAGGCGTGCGCGGCGGTCGAACAGGTCGGCCTTGATGCCGGCCTCGTAGGAGATCACCTTCTCCGAATCCGCCTGCGAGACGCCACCAAAGGCCAGGCGGCCCTGGATCGACGGCGCGCGGAAGCCCTTGGCCACGCGGGCATACGCGTTGAGGTTGTCGGTGATCTGGTAGACGCCGCTCAGGTCCCAGCTGACGTCGTTGACGTCGGTCTTGGCGATGTACGGGCCGCTGACCGGGGTGCCGAACGGCACGGCCTGCAGCACGCTGGCGCTGAAGTCCTTCTTGTCCTGCGTGTAGCGCACGCCACCGCGCAGCTTGAAGCGCTCGGTCACGTCGAAATCGCCGGAGGCGAACGCGGCCCACGCCTTGTTGCGCTGCTGCTGCACGGCGTGACCGGTCTGCGGATTGCCCGGGGTCAGCGAGTCGTAGTTGAAGCTGTCGATGGTGACGTCTTCATCGAAGTAGAACACGCCGGCCTGCCAGTCGAAGCGGCCCCACTCATTGGATTCCACGCGGAATTCCTGGGTCCACTGGCGGTGGTGCGGCAGGCCATCGGCCGATTCGGAGGCGAACGGGATGTTGCCCGGGCCGTAGTTGCCGGCACCCAGGAAGCTGGCACCGTAGCCGCCGTCGATGTCGCCGTGGTTCAGCGATTCGGCGGTCTCGTAACCCGTGATCGAGTGCAGGGTCACGCGGCCCAGGTCCCACTTTAGGCGCGCGCTGCCGCCCCAGGTTTCCAGGTCAGAGAAGTTCTGGCCATCGGTGGAGACTTCATCGCGGTCGAAATTCTCGACCAGCTGGTTGGTGCCCGGCTTGAGGATGTTGGCGCGGAACAGGCGCGCGGTGCCGTTGAGCTTGCGCTTGTGCAGGTTGAACAGCGCTTCGACGTCATCGCCTTCGTACAGGAACTGTACGCGGGCGGCGGCTTCGTCATAGCCCTCGAAGCCCTGCGCCGGTGCGCCTTGGCGGGTGTTGGTGACCCAGTCGTCGCGGCGCTGGTACAGCGCGGACACGCGCGCCGACCAGCGGTCGGTCAACGGGCCGCCATAGGCGCCCTGCGTGTTCCAGGTGTTGTAGCTGCCGTAGGCGACCTTGATGTAACCGTCGGCATCCTGCGAGGGACGCGCCGAATCGAACTTCACCACGCCCGCCGGAGTGTTGCGGCCGAACAGCGTGCCCTGCGGGCCACGCAGCACTTCCACACCGGCCAGGTCGAACAGCGGGAAGCCCTTCAGCAGCGGGCTTTCCTGCACCACATCGTCATACACCAGCGAGACCGGCTGCGAGGCATTGAGGTCGAAATCGGTGTTGCCCAGGCCGCGGATGTAGAAACGCGGGAAGGCACGACCGTAGGACGATTCAATGTTCAGGCTCGGCACACGCGCCGACAGGAAGCGGATGTCATCGCCAGCCGAACCGAGCACGTCGAGCTTCTCACCCTGGATGGCCGAGATCGACACCGGCACGTCCTTGGCGTTTTCGACGCGGCGTTGCGCCGTGACCTGCAGCGTATCGAGGGCCACCGGATCCTTGGTGGCGGGAGCGTCCTGGGCTGCGGCCGTCAATGGCAGCAGGGCGGCGAGGGCGACAACGAGCGGGTGCACGGACGGGAAACGGCCGTGGGCAGTGCGGTTCGGGAACATGGCGTTTAGGCTGTGTTGGGAGGGGTGGTGGACCGGCGCTACCAGACAATTGTTGCAGTACAGCAACAGAGCCGCAAACAACCGCTATTCATTACCCCCTTCCGGGAGCGCACGTTGTGACGGCGGTCGCGACCCGGCATCCCCGGTCGCGGCCTGAATGCCCTGCCCCGCTGTCCCGCCGGTCCCGACAACGCTTCGGTATGCTGGCGGCCCTTGATGCCCATTCACGTTGCCACGCCGATGACCTTACTGCGCCGTACCCGCCTGACGCTGTCCGTTGCCCTGCTCGGCCTGCTGGCCGGCTGCGGCGGTGATCCCGTGCGCCCGACCCCGCCGCCGGCGGCGATCCCGGTGACCCCGGCCAAGCCGGTCAAGATCGGCATCGCGCTCGGCGGCGGCGCGGCCAAGGGCTTCGCCCATATCGGTGTGATCAAGATGCTGGAGGCCAACGGCTTCGAGCCGGTGGTGGTGTCCGGCACCAGCGCCGGCAGTGTGGTCGGCGCGCTGTATGCCAGCGGCATGGACGCGTTTCAGATGCAGTCCAAGGCGGTAGCCCTGGATGAAGCCAGCATCCGCGACGTGCGGCTGTTCTCCGGCGGTCTGGTGCAGGGCCAGAAGCTGCAGGATTACGTCAACGCACAGGTCGACAACCGCCCGGCCGAGAAGCTGAGCAAGCCCTTCGCTGCGGTCGCCACCCAGCTGGAAACCGGCGAGCGCACCGTGTTCGTGCGCGGCAATGTCGGCCAGGCGGTGCGCGCCTCCAGCAGCATCCCCGGTGTGTTCGAGCCGGTGAAGATCGGCAAGTACAACTACATCGACGGCGGCGTGGTCAGCCCGGTGCCGGTCGATGCGGCGCGCCAGCTCGGCGCGGACATCGTGATCGCCGTGGACATCTCCAGCAAGGCCAGCGGCAAGGCGCCGACCGGCATGCTTGGCATCGTCAACCAGTCGATCTCGATCATGGGCCAGCGCCTGGGCGAGCAGGAACTGGCGCGCGCGGACGTGATCATCCGGCCGAAGGTGCTGGACATCGGCGCCGCCGATTTCGGCCAGCGCAACAACGCGATCCTGGAAGGCGAGAAGGCCGCGATGGCGGCGATGCCGCAGATCCGCGCCAAGGTCCAGCAGCTGCAGAAGGCGCGTGCCGCCGCGCTGGCCCCGCCGCCGCCCACGCCCAAGTGCGATGAGCCTTCGCGCGTGGGCAAGCTGATGGGGCGCAAGGAAAAGTGCGTGTAACCCGGTAGCGCCAGGCGCTGCCCGGCTGCCTTACTCCAGCTGCGACAGCGGCAGCGCGCGGAAGTCCTTCACCGTGCGCAGCACGAAGCTGGAATTGACGTCGGCCACGCCGGCGGCATTGAGCAGCTTGTCGAGCAGGAAGCTGGAGAAGTGCTCCAGGTCGCGCACGTAGATGTGCAGCAGGTAATCCATGTCGCCGGTGAGCGCATGGCAGGCCACCACCTCATCCCAGATCAGCACGCTGTCGGCGAACACGCCGATGGCGTGCTGGTCGTGCTTCTCCAGCTGCACCCGGACGAAGGCCTGCAGGCCCAGGCCGATCTGGCGCGGCTCCAGCCGGGCACCATAGCCGGCGATCACGCCCTCGCTCTCCAGACGCTGGACCCGTCGCAGGCAGGCCGACGGGGACAGATTCACCCGTGCGGCCAGCTCGGCGTTGGTCGCGCGCCCGTGTTGCTGGATTTCCGCCAGCAGGCGCAGATCCGTGCGGTCGAACTGGGTATCTCCGGCCATTGCTGCCCCGCAACATGAGGTGGACGCAATGATCTTGCGCCAGAAGGCCATATCCGCGCAACTTTGCAAACCTCTTGCGCGTGCCCTGCCCTAGCATCGACAGATGACTTCCCAGGAGACCACCACGATGGAAACCGCCACCGCCCCCCGCCGCGTCGAACACCAGCAGACCGACAAGGGATACGTGCCGGTCTATACCACCGCCATCGTGGAACAGCCCTGGGACAGCTACAGCGCCGACGACCACGCCACCTGGAGCACGCTGTACCAGCGCCAGCGCGCGCTGCTGGAAGGCCGCGCCAGCAAGGAGTTCCTGCACGCGCAGGACGAGATGGGCATGAGCGCGCACATGATTCCGCGCTTCGACCAGCTCAACGAGGTGCTGGGCGCCGCGACCGGCTGGACCCTGGTCGGGGTGGAAGGCCTGCTGCCGGAGCTGGACTTCTTCGACCATCTGGCCAACCGCCGCTTCCCGGTGACGTGGTGGATCCGCCGCCCGGACCAGATCGACTACATCGCCGAGCCGGACATGTTCCATGACCTGTTCGGGCATGTGCCGTTGCTGATGAACCCGGTGTTCGCCGACTACATGGCCGCCTACGGCCGCGGCGGCGTCAAGGCGCATGCGATCGGCCCGGAGGCGCTGCAGCACCTGACCCGCCTGTACTGGTACACGGTGGAGTTCGGCCTGATCAACACCGACGAAGGCCTGCGCATCTACGGTGCCGGCATCGTGTCGTCCAAGGGCGAGTCGCTGTACTCGCTGGAGTCGGCGGCGCCGAACCGGATCGGCTTCGATCTGGAGCGGATCATGCGTACCCGCTACCGGATCGACACCTTCCAGAAGACCTACTTCGTCATCGACAGCTTCGAGCAGTTGATGGAGGCGACCGCACCGGACTTCACTCCGATCTATGCCGCGCTGGAGGCCAGGGACCATCTGCCGGCGGGTGACGTGCAGGACGGTGACCGCGTGTTCCAGAAGGGCACCGGCGAAGGCTGGGAAGACGGCGGCGACGTGTGAGCGCGCTGGCGGGTCCGGTATCCTGACCCGCATGACCGATGTTTTCGCTTCCCTGCGCGTGGTCACCGTCGATTTCGACGACGACTTCGTCCTGCTGACCCTCGCCGATGGCCGGCGCACCCGGCAACCCTTGCGTTGGGCACCTGCGCTGCACGAGGCCGATGCTTTGCAGCGCGCGCAGTGGGTGCTCACGCCCGATGGGCTGGGCGTGAACTGGCCGGCACTGCTTCCCGCGCGCGAGGAGGGCGTGGTCGATGTGCCGAACCAGGTGTGGGACGACCGCTACGAGGCGGCCCTGGTGCGGCTGAAATCGGCCGGATGGTCGCTTGATGCGCTGTCCGATGTAGACCAGCACCTGGTCGCGCTGTGGCGCATGGAGGCGGACATCAACAACGGGGGCTTCATGCAGTTCCTGTGCAATTGGGGCGATCCCACCTGCCAGCGCGCGTTGCAGGCGCTGCAGGCGATGGGGGCGGTGAAGACCCATGCGATCCTGGCCGGCATGCGCGGGCTGCTGGACCGCCTGGACGGGGACCCGGCCATCAAGGAGCTGCAGGACCTGTACGGCGCGATGAACGACGACGAGCAGCAGGGGATGGACGCGTTCGATTCGGCGTACTTCGAGCGGCCGGAGGATCTGGCCCGGCTGGGCCTGCTGCACTTCGGGCCCGAGCCGCTGGCACCGCAAACCTGCTAGCGCCGGGCGCTGCCGGTCAGCGCGGATACGCCAACAGCAGCACCAGATCCGATTCGCCCACCTGCTGCAGCGCATGCGAACTGCCGACGCGGGTCAGCAGCGCATCCCCCGCCGCCACGTCGTACTGCGTCCCATCCAGCACGTAGCTGCCCTGTCCGCTGACGATGTAGTAGATCTCGTCCTTGTGCTGGGGATGCAGGCCGATGCCGGCCCCCTTGTGCAGCACGCGCTTGCGCAGCACGAACGGGAGGTCCGTGTCCCCGGCGAACAACGGATACGCCGTGGTCGGCCCCGCTCCACCATGCGGGCCGGGCTGGGTCACCGCGATGTCGCGTTCGTGCACGACACGCGAGGGCTTCGCCGCATCACTGCCCTGCCCTGCACTGCGCACCTCGCAGTCGATATCGCGCCTCAGCGCCGACTTTAGTTCAGGCTGCAACGCCACCCAGTCGCGCGTCACCAGGCACGCCACCGCCGTCGCACCGGCCACGCTGAAGTGCGTGCCATCGGCCTTGTTCTGCTCGGGCACGAACATGAAATACGGCTTGGCGCCCTGTTCGCCCAACCCGCGGATCCAGCGCGTGGAACTGTCGTTGAGATCGATCAGCGCGACCTGCTCGCGCGTGGCCAGCGCTTTCACCGCCTGGGTGTACACACCGTGCGTATCCAGCAGCGAACCGAAGTCGTACAGCAGCCGCGCCACCGGGGTGATCAGCACCGGCGTGGCACCTTTGTCGCGGGCCAGCTGCACATAACGCATCAGGAACTGCGGGTACGCCGTAGCGGGATCGGTATAGCGGGTGGGATCTTCGAACTTGGCGTCGTTGTGGCCGAACTGGATCAGCAGCACGTCACCGCGCTGGAGCTCGGCGGCGATTGCGTCCAGGCGCTTCTCATCGATGAAGCTGCGCGTGCTGCGGCCGCCCTTGGCGTGGTTGCGGACCTCCCACACAGCGGGATCGAGATAGCTCTGCAGGGCCTGGCCCCAGCCGGCCTGTGGCGCGCGCTCCGGGCCGTACTCGGCGGCGGTGGAATCCCCGGCAATGAAGATGCGGTGTGGGGCACACAGCGCGCTGGGGGCCGCGAGCAGCAGCGACAGGGACAGCAGCAAACGCAGCATGGTCATGCTCCTGGGTGGAGAGCTGCCGGCCGGCGGCCGGCACTACCGGAGCCCACGATCTGCAGCGCAGATCGTGGGCGCGCCAGCGCGTCGCGAGGGTGTTACCGGGCGAGCCAACCACCGTCGACCGGCAGGACCGCGCCGTTGACGTAGTCCGAGGCGCTGGAGGCCAGGAACACAGCGGTGCCGCCGAGGTCTTCCGGGGTGCCCCAGCGTGCGGCCGGGATGCGATCGAGGATGGACTTGTTGCGGTCCTCATCGGCGCGCAGCGCGGCGGTGTTGTCGGTCGCCATGTAGCCCGGGGCGATCGCGTTGACGTTGATGCCCTTGCTCGCCCACTCGTTGGCGAGCAGACGGGTGATGCCGGCGATGCCGCTCTTGCTGGCCGTGTACGACGGCACGCGGATACCGCCCTGGAAGGACAGCATCGAGGCGATGTTGATGATCTTGCCGCGGCCCTGGGCGATGAAATGCTTGCCGGCGGCCTGCGAGATGAAGAACGCGGACTTGATGTTGACGTTCATCACGTCGTCCCAGTCCTGCTCGCTGAACTCCACGGCATCGGCGCGGCGGATCAGGCCAGCGTTGTTGACCAGGATATCCAGGCCGCCCAGGCCTTCGATGGTTTCGCGGATGACGCGCTCGACCGGCTCGATGCTGATCAGGTTCGCTTCGACCGCCAGGCAGCGGCGGCCCAGCGCGGTGATCTTGGCGATGGTCTCGGTGGGGGGCGCGATGCCGGCCACGGCGACGTCGGCACCGGCCTGGGCCAATGCGACCGCGATGCCCTGGCCCAGGCCGGTGTTGCCACCGGTGACCAGGGCGACCTTGCCTTCCAGACTGAACGGATTAGCCATTGCGTATGTAGTCCTTGTCCAATGCGTAACAGACGCCGCCGGCGCGATGCCGGCGGCGCGTCGGGGTCACTTGAGCTGGCAGATGTCCAGCACGTGCATGTCGGTGTAATCCAGGTTCTCGCCGCCCATCGCCCAGATGAAGGCGTAGTTGCTGGTGCCGGCGCCCATGTGGATGGACCACGGCGGCGACACGACGGCTTCGTTGTTCTGGATGACGATGTGGCGCTGCGCCTCAGGCTCACCCATGAAGTGGTACACGCGGTCGTTCTGACCCAGATCGAAGTAGAAATAGACTTCGCTGCGGCGGTCGTGCAGGTGCGGCGGCATGGTGTTCCAGACGCTGCCCGGCTTGAGCACGGTCAGGCCCAGCAGCAGCTGCGAGGACTGGCAGGTGGCCGGCACGATGTACTGGTAGATGGTGCGCTCGTTGCTGGTTTCCAGCGCGCCACGGTCCAGGGCCACGGCGTCCTTGATCGACAGTGCCTTGGTCTCGAAGCGCGCGTGCGCCGGGGTCGAGGCCAGGTAGAACTGGGCCGGGGTGGCGGCGTCATCGGAGGCGAACACCACGTCTTCGCTGCCCATGGCCACGTACAGGCCATCCTTCGGCCCGAGCTTGAACACGGTGCCATCGACCGTGACGGTGCCGCTGCCGGCGCCGACGTTGATCACGCCCAGTTCGCGGCGTTCCAGGAAGGCATGGCCGGCGGCCGAGGCCGGTTCGGTCTGCTTGGGCAGCGAGACCGGGCCGTTGACCGGGGCCGCACCGCCGAGCACGAAGCGCTCGTAGTGGGTGTACTTCAGGGTCACCGCATCGGCGTTGAACAGACCGTCGAGCAGGTACAGATCGCGCAGGTCGTCATTGCTGGCGCCCTTGATGGCGTCGGGATGGGTGGCGTAATGGGTCTTGCAGTACATGGCGTCTCCAGAGCAGGGGTGGGGCGATGGGTCGGCCCCGGCACGATTTCAGCTGATTGTAGCCAGTTGGTAAACCGGTGTCATTTTGCAGCGCACGATAGGTCGGGGCGGGCCCCGGCGGGCGGAATCTCCCGCAGATATCAATCCTCGGGCGGCTGGCAGGAATCGCGCACGATCAGGTGCGGGCGCACGCTGGCGTGCTGCATCACGGCCTGGCCATCGGGCTGGATCAGCATGGCCGCAGCAGTGCGGCCGGTGTCGCGGGTGTGGCGCCGCACCGAGGTCAGCGACGGCCACAGGCGCGAGGCCAGCGGGCTGTCGTCGTAGCCGATGATCGAGAGCTGGCGCGGGATGTTGATGCCCGCGCGCAGCGCGACCTTGTAGATACCGGCGGCCATTTCATCGTTCCCGGTGAAGATGGCGGTCGGGCGCTGCTTGCCCAGCAGCAGTTTCTCGGCCGCGGCCACACCGGATTCAAAGGTGTACCCGGCCTCCACGATGCGTGCCGGCGGCAGCTCGATGCCGCGCTTGGCGAGGGCATCGATGAAGCCGGCGGTGCGTTCGTGCGCCGAGCGGTAGGCACTCGGGCCAGTGACCAGGGCGATATCGCGGTGGCCCAGCGAGAGCAGGTAATCGGCCGCTTCGGCGGCACCGTCGCGGTCATGGGTGACCACCATCTGCGAGGTTTCGTCCAGCGGCAGCGAGGCGATCCGGGTGAAGCGGCAGCCGATCTCATCGAGCATGTCCACCAGCGCCTGGTCTTCGGAGGCACGTGGCACCAGGATCACGCCGTGCAGCTTCTGCTGCTGGACGAAGCGGCGCACGCCATCGATATAGCCGGGGCTGCGCGAATCGCAGGGGTGCACGACCAGCTCGAAGCTGGAGCCGCGCAGCGCATCCAGCGCGCCGTACTGCATGTCCACGATGTACTGCGCGGTCGGGTTGTCGTACACCATCCCGATCAGGAACGAGCGCCGGAACGCCAGCCCGCGGGCCAGCGGGTCCGGCGTGTACCCGACCTCGCGCATCAGTGCTTCGACCTTCTCGCGCGTGTCCTTACGCACCAGCGGCGAGTTGTTGATGATGCGCGAGACGGTCTTCTTCGATACCCCGGACAGACGCGCGATGTCGTTGATCGTGGCGGCCTTGCCTTTGGTCAATCCGTGCGGCGACGGATCGGTTTTGCTGCGCAATGACATGTCGTTCAAACCGGGGATGAGTCAGGGGATTCTAGCGGGGAGCTCAATCGAGGGCGCGGTAGCGGAAGTTCCGGAACTGGACCTTGCCGTCGCCGGCAGCATAGATCGCCGGCTTCAGGGCCAGGAACTTGCCCGCCACATTGTGATGGTAGCCGGAGACTTCCATCTGAACCGGGTACTTCTGCCAGGTTTTGCCATCGGTGCTGGAGTGGATGGTGACGATATGGCGGTTGTTGGTGACCCGCAGCCACAGCTTGCCACCGGTGGCGCTGGGGGCCAACCGGGTGGGGCGCTCCTCGCCGTAGCGGTGCATGATGAACTTCTCGCCGTTGCTGCCCACGCCCACGTACAGGCGGTCGCTGTAGAAGAGCAGGGCGCCGCCCACCGCGCCGGGCGCGATCTCCATCTCGACCTCGAACTGGTAGGCCTTGTCGCCGGCGATGGCGGTCAGCGGCGAGCTGTCGCGCGGGGTTTCGCCCTTGCCCTGCAGCACCAGGCCCTTGCCGGTGAACTGCAGGCGCTTGTACTCGTCCTGGGCCGGATTGAAGAACGACCACTGCGCACCGAGCGTGCTGCCGCGGAAATCATCGGACAAGGCCATGCCGTGCTGGCCGACCGAGGTCCCCGACGGCTTGGCGAGCGGCTGGCCGAGGTCGCCGCCCTTGGCCACGAACCAGCCATCGGCGGTCCATTCGATCGGCTCCAGCAGCGCCTGGCGGCCCAGCGTCCAGTACCCGTTCTCGTAGCCGTGATACATCATCCACCAGCGCCCGTCGGTGCCTTCAATGACCGTGGCATGGCCGCGCGACCACCACGGCTCGGCGGCCGACTGGGTGCGCATGATCGGGTTGTTCGGCGCGTTCACCCACGGGCCGTGGATCGAGCGCGAGCGCGCGGTGATCACCATGTGCCCGGTCGGCGGCCCGGCGGTGCCACCCACAGCGGTGGTCATGTAGTACCAGCCATCGCGGAAGTTGATCTTCGGGCCTTCCTGCGCATAGGCCTCCACGTCCCAGCTTTCCGGGTACTTCCAGCCGTCGTAGACGTGCTTGGGCGTGCCGACCACGCTCAGGCCGTCATCGGCCAGCTGCACGTAGTCGCCACCGCTGAGGAACAGGTAGCGCTTGCCGTCTTCGCCCACCGCATGGCCCGGGTCGATGTACCCGCCCAGGCCGATGTCGATCGGCTCGCTCCACGGGCCCTTGATGCTGTCGGCCCAGACCACGAAGTTGCTGCGGGTCTCGCCGGTGCGGGCCGGGAAATAGATGTAATAGCGGCTGCCGTGCTTGACGATGTCCGGGGCCCAGATCGCACCCACGTTCTTGGTGATCGCGTGGCCCAGTGGCTGCCAGTTGACCAGATCGCGCGAATGCCAGATCGGCAGGCCGGGGTAGGCATCGAACGAAGACAGGGTGAGGTAGTAGTCCTGCCCATCCTTGAGCACCGACGGGTCCGGGCGATCACCGGCGAACACCGGGTTGAGGAAGGTGCCGTTGCCCAGATCGGCTTGGCGCTGGTTCTCGATCCCGCGCTTCCAGTTGGTGGCCGGCTCGGCGGCGTGGCCGGCGCCGGCCAGCAGCAGGCAGGCGGTGGCGAAGCTCGCCAGGGTCTTCCTCAGGTGCATCGTCTTTCTCCCTTGAACGTATCGTGGGCCGGCCGCGCTCAGCGCGCCCCGGGCCCGGCAAGACGCTGTTGCCAGCGCGGGTACTCGGTGGTGATCAGGGCCTGCGGCCAGGTGCCGTACCAGTGATAGCCGGTGCGGCGCTCGCGCGGAATGTCGTTGAACGTGGCCACGCGTTCACCCTCGCGGTTGGCCAGCAGCACGCCACTGTCGTGCAGGTCGTGGAAGCGGCCCCACAGCAGCGGCGCGCCCGCATCGGCGACCAGGCGGCGGTCGACCGTGGTGCGGTGGAACGCGAACTGTTCCGGCGTCGTTTCGAAGGTCTCCAGCCGCCACCCGGTCAACGCGTGGGCCTGGAACCACGCCATCGCGGCGGTGACCGAGGCGACCACCTGCGGCGAAGGATCCGGGATCGACATCAGGTAGCGGACCACGCCGACACTCTCGTCGGTGACCAGCGCCGGCAGTTCGAATTTCCGCCCCTGCGCGGGCAGCAAGGTGGTGCGGTCGTACTGCCCGGCCCAGATCGTCGGCACGCCGTCCTGGCGCACCTGCAGGCGCAGCAGACAGGCGTCGCCGGCAGTGACGGCGGCGTCCACGCGGGCACGCTGATCGGCAGTGACGAACCCGAACGCCGGCTCGCGCTGGATGCGCCGGAGCGTGGTCAGCACGCCACTGGTGACGTCGTCAGCGAACGTGATGTGCCCGTGGTACGAGGTGCGCGAGGGCACCGAATGCGGCCAGCCGCCACAGCGGGGGATCTGCTCGGCGAGGATGAAATCCAGGCCGCGCACGGCCGCGTCGCGGTAGCGGGCATCGCCGCTGCGCTCGAAGGCCTCGGCCAGGTAGCTGACCTGGGTGTAGATGTTGCGGTTGTCGAAGCTGCCGCCGGGGGTGGCCTGGTCAGCCAGCACCTGTGCCTTGGCGGCATCGTCGAGGATCCGCTGCGGATCCTGGTTGACCGCCCAGCCGCCGCCATGGCGTTGCAGCGCCACCAGGGTGTCGGCGATCTGTCGGTACTGATCGGGGGCATAGCGCGGGTAGTCCGTGCCGTGCCCGCTCTGCCAATGGTTGATGCCGTCCTGGAAGCCGCGCAGCGGGATGTCCTGGCCCTGCGCCATGACGGCGCAGGGCAGGGCGATCCACAGCAGTACCGCGAGCCGCCGCACGCTTACGCGCGCAGCAGGGCGGGCAGCCACAGCGACATTTCCGGGAAGAAGGTGACGATCAACAGCACGCCCAGCGCGGCGAACCAGAACGGCCAGATCGAGCGCATGCTCTCACCGACGCTGATCTTGCCGATCGCGGTACCGATGAACAGCACCGAGCCCACCGGCGGTGTCACCAGGCCCAGGCCACCGGTCAGCACCAGCACCAGGCCGAAGTGGATCGGATCGATGCCGTAGGCCTTGGCCACCGGCAGGAAGATCGGCGTGCAGATCAGGATCATCGGCGCCAGATCCATGAAGGTGCCCAGCAGCAACAGCATGATCACGATCATCAACAGCACCATGAACTGACTGTGCGCGAACGACTGCAGGAAGTTGACCGCGGCCGACGGCACTTCGAGGTACGCCAGCAGCCAGCCGAACACGGCCGCCGTGGCGATCACGAACAGGATCACACCGGTGCTGCGCGCGGCATGGGTGACCGTGCCGAGGAACTCGCGCCAGTCGAGCTGGCGGTACAGCACGGTGGTCGCCAGCAGCGCGTAGACCACGGCGATCGCCGCGCTCTCCACCGCGGTGAAGATGCCGGCACGGATACCGATGAAGATCAGCGCGACCAGGCCCAGGCCAGGCAGCGCCGAGACCAGGCGCAGCAGCACCGCACGCCAGCCGGGGAAGATCTCCACGCCGTAACCGCGGCGGCGTGCCACGAGATAACCGGTGATCATCAGGACGACGGTCATCAGCAGCGCCGGCACGATACCGGCCGCGAACAGATCGGCGATCGACAGCCCACCACCGGCGGCGGCCGAGAACAGGATCAGGTTGTGCGACGGCGGCACCAGCAGCGCGACCAGCGCGGCGGTGATGCTGACGTTGACCGCGAAGTCACGGTCGTAACCGCGCTTGACCATCTGCGGGATCATCGTGCCACCGACCGCCGAGACGTCGGCGATGGCCGAACCGGACACACCGCCGAAGAACAGCGAGGACAGGATCGAGACCTGGCCCAGGCCACCGCGCATGCGACCGACCAGCGACGAGGCCAGCGAGATCAGGCGCTCGGAAATGCCGCCGCGCATCATGATTTCGCCGGCGAAGATGAACAAAGGAATGGCGATCAGTGAAGCCGAGCCGGTACCGGCGGAAATCTGCTGGACCAGCACCAGCGTCGGCAGATCCAGGTACCACAGGGTGGCCAGGGCGGCGGCGGCCAGCGCGAACGCAACCGGCACACCGAGCAGCAACAGCACCGCGAACACGGTGAAAAGAATGGTAATACCCATGACTCAGCGATCTCCCTCGGCAACGGCATCGGCCGGCCGTACAGCCAGCGCCATCTGGTTCACGGCGAAGATCGCCATCAAGGCGCCACCGATCGACAGGGGCAGGTAGTTGATGCTCTGCGGCAGGTTGGCGCCGGCGGCCTTGATATCCAGGCCGTCCATCAGCAGCACCGCTGCCCACCAGGCGATGACCACGCCCAGCACGGCCACCACCAGCGCGGCGAACACATCGACGGCGCGGCGCAGGCCGGGGCTCATGTGCGCGGCCAGCAGGAAGAAGCCGAAGTGGCGGCGGGTATGCACACCGGTGGCCGCACCCAGGCTCATCGCCGTGGCCAGCAGCAGCAGCGTGACCGGCTCGGTCCAGCTGGGCGAATCATTGATCACATAGCGGGCGAACACCTGCCAGCCCTGCACCACCACCAGGCCGAGCAGGGCAATGACGGCAATGTAGATCGCCACATCGGCGATGACGTTGAGCAGGCGCTGTGGCGCAGTGGGGGTGATGACGGTTTCGGAAGTCGAGTCGGACATCGCGTCGGGGCCTCAGGCGAAGTCGCGGATGCGACGGGTGAGGGCGGCCAGCTCCGGCTGCTGCAGGTAACGCTGCAGGAGCGGATCGGCGGCCTTGCGGAAGGCCGGCATGTCGACCTCGTTGAATTTGATGCCGAAATCGGCCACGGCCTGGCGGGCCGTGTTTTCCGAGGCATCCCACTGCTCGCGCATCACCTGCACCGATTCGCGCGCGGTCTCGATCACCAGGGTGCGGTCGGCCGGGCTCAACGCATCGAAGCTCTGGCGCGACATCAGCAGCACGTCCGGTGCGTAGGAGTGATCGCTCTGCGACCAATAGTGCGCGGCCTCGAAATGACGGCTGGAATGGAAGCTGCGCATGTTGTTTTCCGCACCGTCGATCATGTGCGTTTCCATGCCCGAGAAGGTGTCACCCAGCGACATCGGGGTCGGGTTGGCACCGAGCAGGCGCATCAGCTGGATGAAGATGTCCGAGGAGGCCACGCGCAGCTTGAGGCCGTGCAGGTCCTTGGGCTCCACGATCGGGTGCTTGGTGTTGTAGAAGCAGCGCGCGCCGGAATCGTAGATCGCCAGGCCGACCAGATCACGGGTTTCAAAGCCCTGCAGGACCGTATCGGCGACGCCGCCATCGAGGGCGCGGCGCATGTGCGCCACCGACTCGAACACGTACGGCAGGCACAGGCCCTGGGTCAGCGGGAACGCATTGTTCAGCGCGCCGGAGTAGACGCGGGTGATGTCGATGGCGCCGAAGCGGGCCATGTCGATCGCTTCGGACTCACGGCCGAGCTGGCCGGAGTGGTACTGGCGCAGGCGCAGCCGGCCGCCGGTCTTCTCTTCCAGGGTCTGCCCGATCCACTTCACCGCGGTCACGGTGGGGTAGTCGGCGACGTGGACATCAGTAGCGGTCAACAGCTGCGCGCCTGCCGGTGCGGCGTTGGATGACCGCGAACAGGCTGTCAGCGCGGGCGCGGCAAGCGCGCCCAGACTGGTGGCCAGGAAATTTCTACGAGTGAACATCTGCGCCCTCCCAAGCGTGTTCGCCATGTCCGCGGGCTTACCCGGCGGCGATGGCTTTGCAGGTAATGTCGCCGTAACCGACGAAACGGATCAATGCTTCCTGGCCCACGGCAATATCGTGAATGCCGGTGGCGTTGCCACTGGCGATCAGATCGCCGGCCTTCAACGGCCGCCCACGCTGCGCCGAACGGCCCAGTGCGAACGCGTAGGCGGTGCGCAGGCCGCCGGGCAGCAGGGTCGCGCCGCCGGTACCGACCACCACACCCTCGATGCGGGTTTCCGCACGCAGGTCCGCGTCATCCAGAGTGGTCCAGTCGGGAATCTCCGGGCCGAGCACCAGACCATTGTTGTTGCCGAAATCGGACACGACCACACGCGGGCCGAGCTTGTTGATCGTCGCCAGCGGGCTGCTGGCCACTTCCACGCCGATGAAGAGCTTGGCGGCCAGCGCCTCGGCTTCTTCCGGGGTCCAGTGCAGCTTGTGCGCCGGTGCGTCTTCCTGCAGCTGGATCACGTACTCCGCCTCGACTGCGCCGAAACCGCCGACGAACACCGGAATCTCCAGTGTTCCACCGGTAGCATTCCAGAGCTGACGGGAGAAGATCGGGCCCAGCAGGCGGTCGTCGCCCGAGCCGTCGCGGCGTTCGGCAGCGATATAGCCGACCTTCCAACCCACCACCTGGTCATCCCACAACGCGATGGCCTGGTCCTGGACCTGATAGGCGGTGACCAGGTCCTCGGGGATGTTTCCCGGGAAATCCGGCAGGGATTGGCCATGTTGGCGGGCGCTGACGAAGTGGCGGGCGATCTCGCCCAAACCCTGGTCTTGCAGGTCCTGTTTGCCGTGTTCGTTGCTCAAGCGGGTCTCCCGGAAAAATTGTTGCACTGCCAATCGACAGTGGCTGGATGTGCTGTATATGGTAAACCGGTGTCATTGGCAATGTGCAGCGCATCAGAAGTGCTGCCGGTCGGGCACGATGCCCGTTCCCCTCTGCCCGGAAGGACCTATGCGGATACCCCGCGCCGTGTTGATGCCGCTGTTGACCCTCGTGCTGCTGACCAGCGGCACGACCTACGCCGCCGAGCGCGCCGTGCCGGAGACCGAACCGGGCACCGGTGCCCCCGATCACATTGCGCTGTGGCCGGACGGCCAGGTGCCCGGCGAAGCCGGCCAGGCCACCGTGCCCGAGGTGATCGAGCGCAGCACCGACCCGGCACTGCCGGACCGCTACATGGACAACGTGAGCGCACCCTACCTGGTGGTGTACCGGCCGACGCGTCCGAATGGCAGCGCCCTGTTGGTAGTACCCGGCGGTGGCTACCAACGCATCGTGCTCGACAAGGAAGGCACCGCCCTGGTGCCGGCCTTCGTGGAGCACGGTGGCGTCACCCTGTTCGTACTGCGCTACCGGCTGCCCGCCGGCTGCAGTGATCGCCAGGCCGCACTGGCCGATGCCCAGCGTGCGATGCGGGTGATCCGCGCCGATGCCGCGCGATGGCAGATTGATCCGCAGCGCGTCGGGGTGATGGGCTTTTCGGCCGGCGGGCACGTCGCCGCGCGGTTGAGCAACGGCTTCGATGCACCGGCCTACCCGCATCGCGATGCGATCGATGCGCTCAGCGCGCGGCCGGATGTCGCGCTGCTGATCTACCCGGTGATCGACATGGGCACGCATGCGCATACCGGCTCGCGTACCCGTCTGCTCGGGCCGCATCCGGATGCGGCGCTGCAGCAGCAGTTTTCCATGCAGGATCAGGTCCGCGTCGATACGCCGCCGACCTTCCTGGTGCATGCGCAGGACGACAACGTGGTCTCGGTGCACAACAGCCTGGTGTATTACCAGGCGCTGCTCCGCGCCGGCGTCACCGCTGAAATGCACCTGTTCCCGTTCGGCGGCCACGGCTTCGGCGTGCGCATCCCGGCCGGTTTGACCGTCGCGCAGTGGCCCACGCTGGCCCTGCGCTGGATACCCTCGCGCCACACGGAGCCTGCGCGCCATGACTGATTCTCCCGCCGATCTGCAGCGGCGCCGTTTCCTGCGCGACAGCGCGCGCTATGCGCTGATGCTGGGGGCGACCAGCCTGCCGCTGCTGCCCGCCTTCGCCGGCGTGCCCGGCCCGCGCCACGATGCCGCGCCGCTGGCGCGCGTGCGCGGTGGACGCGTGCGCGGGCAGCTGGAGCAGGGCATCCACGTGTTCCGCGGCCTTCCCTACGGCGCCGATACCGCGCCCCGGCGCTTCCAGCCGGCCGTGCAGGAAGCCGCCTGGCGCGGCGTGCGTGACGCACTGGCGTACGGCAATGCCGCACCGCAGGGCGGCAGCGAAGGGCCGGGCAGCGAAGACTGCCTCTACCTCAATGTGTGGACCCCGGCACTGCGCGATGGCGGCAAGCGCCCGATCGTGTTCTACATCCATGGCGGTGCCTACAACAACGGCTCGGGCAGCGACCCGCTGTACGACGGCAGTGCCTTGTGCCGGCGCGGTGACGTGGTGGTGGTCACGGTCAACCATCGCCTCAATGTGTTCGGCTATCTGTACCTGGCGCAGCTGGGCGATGCGCGTTTCGCCGATTCGGGCAACGTCGGCCAGCTTGATCTGGTCCAGGCGCTGCAGTGGGTTCGCCAGCATGCACACGAGTTCGGTGGCGATGCGGGCAACATCACCGTGATGGGGCAATCCGGCGGCGGCGCGAAGATCGCCACGCTGATGGCCATGCCCGCCGCGCGTGGCCTGTTCCAGCGGGCGTGGACCATGAGCGGGCAGCAGGTGACCGCGGCCGGCCCGCGGGCGGCCACCCAGCGCGCGCAGATCGCGATGCAGGCGGTCGGGGCGGCCGATGCCGAGGCGCTGCGCACGATGCCGATGGAAGCACTGCTGGCCGCCACCCGTGCGCGCGACCCTTCGCGCGTGGAGAACAGCAGCCTGTATGTTGGGCCGGTGCTCGACGGGCGTTCATTGCCGGTGCATCCGTTCTGGCCGGAGGCGCCCGCGCAGTCCGCCGGGATTCCGATGGTGATCGGCAACACCCACGATGAGACCCGCGCCTTCCTCGGCAACGACCCGGCCAACTTCGCGCTGACCTGGGAGACGCTGCCGGCCAAGCTGGAAAAAGAGCAGTACGTAGACCTGCTGCCCTCGGTGGTGATCGCCGAGTACCGCCGCCTGTATCCGCATTACACGCCTTCGGAGGTGTTCTTCGCGGCCACCACCGCCGGTCGTTCGTGGCGCGGTGCGGTGGAGGAACTGGAGGCGCGTGCGCGCCAGGGCGCACCCACCTGGGCCTATCAACTCGATTGGGGCTCGCCGCTGGACGGCGGCAAGTTCGGCGCGTTCCACACGCTGGATATCCCGCTGGTGTTCGATACCACCGATCGCCCCGGCTCGCGCACCGGTGACAGCGAAGCGGCGACCCGCGTGGCGGCCACGATGAGCGAGGCCTTGATCGCCTTCGCCCGCCATGGCGATCCGAATCATGGCGGACTGCCGCGCTGGCAGACCTATTCGCTCGCCCGCCGCGAAACGATGCTGTTCGATACCCCCTCGCAGCAGGCTGACGACCCCCGCGGTGGCGAGCGTCGCCTCTATCAGCAGGCCCCCTTCATTCAACGAGGTACGTTCTGATGCGGTGTACGTCCTGGCTGCTGGGCAGCGCGCTGTTCGGCCTGATGAGCGCGGCGCAGGCCGCCGTGGATCCGGCGGTGCTGGATCGCCCGGCACCGACCCCGATCCGGGCCAGCAAGATCGTGCTGGTCGGTGATTCCACCACGGCCGTGCAGGGCGGCTGGGGCCCTGCGTTCTGCGCCCGGCACGTGACCTCGTTCCTGACCTGCACCAACCTGGCCCGTGGCGGCCGCAGTACCTACAACTACCGCGCCGAAGGCTCGTGGGCACTGGCCGAGGCCGAGATGCGCACACCCGGCTACGCGCGCACGTGGGTGCTGGTCCAGTTCGGCCACAACGACCAGCCCGGCAAGCCGGGCCGTTCCACGGATCTGCAGCGCGAGTTCCCGGACAATCTGCGCCGCTATGTGCGCGAGGTACGCGCCGCCGGCGCGCAGCCGGTGCTGTTGACCCCGTTGACCCGCCGCCAGTTCGCCGATGGCGTGCTGATCGATGACCTGGCGCCATGGGCCGACGCCGTGCGCGTTGTGGCGCGCGAGATGGACGTGCCACTGGTCGATCTGCACGCGCGCAGCCGCGCGGTGGTGCAGGCGCTGGGGCCGGTGGCTTCGATGCCGCTGGCGCAGGCGGCCGCCACGCCCGCCCAGGTCAGCGCGGCGCTGGGCGGGACCACCGTGGGCGCCGCCCCCATGGCCGGCGCACCGGCTGCGCAGAACAACGCCGTCACCGAACCCATGGGGCAGGCCAAGGTCGCCTTCGATTACACCCACCTGGGCCCCGACGGCGCGGCGTTGTTCGCCACGCTGGTCACCGAGGAACTGGCCCGGCAGGTCCCGTCGTTGCGACCGCTGCTGATTCCCTGATCGATAGGCAGACCCTTCGAAAACTCTCGAATGGATTGCTACGTCGGGGATTGTGGGTCGATTGGATGTGATTCAGGTCAAACACGCTGTTCACCGGGATCGCCTAGACTCGGGGCATGCAAGAGCAATGCAACCCGTTTCCTCCGTTCCATGGCCGTGATCGATTGATCGCCGCCGTCGACCATGCCGTCCAGCACGAGCACGCGCACCAGATCGCCGCCACGCTGCGCGCGGCGTTGCGCGAAGCGATCGCCGACAGCCGCATCCAGCTGCCGGCCTGCGTGCACCACCCGATCGAGGATCACTACGCCCGCCGCGAGCTGTACCGCAGCCCGGTGCACGGCTACAGCATCGTCGCGATGAGCTGGGGGCCGGGGCAGGGCACGCCGCTGCACGACCACAGCGGGCTGTGGTGCGTGGAGGGGGTCTGGCTGGGCCAGCTGGAGATCACCCAGTACCAGCTGCTGGAGCGCGACGGCGAGCGCTTCCGTTTCCGCCCGGACCCACCCGTGCTGGGCGACTGCGGCAGTGCCGGCAGCCTGATCCCGCCGCACGAGTACCACACCATCCGCAACACCAGCGACGATGAGCTGGCGATCTCGGTGCACGTCTACCAGGGCGAGATGACCCGCAGCGCCATCTTCGAGCCCGAGGCCGACGGCTGGTACCAACGCCGCGTGCAGGTGATGGAAACCGACGCGGCCTAGCGCCGGCGGGGTGCCGGCGCCGAAGCAGCCCTGCATGGCATGGCGCTACGGGTCGAGCGCCACCACGTTGTTGCGCTGGGTCACTTCCGCCGCACCATCGGCCTGCATGACACGCACGCGCAAGCCACCGCGATCCCCGGCCGGCAACGGCAGACTGACGATCGTGGTCTTCGGCACCAAGTCGCTCGGCGCGGCCAGGCTCGGAATCTCGACGCGGGCCAGCTCACGGCCCTTGGCATCTTCCAGCACTGCCACGCCCACACCGGTCGCGACATGGCCCAGGCTGTGCACGGTCACCTGCACCTGACGCCCGTCCACGCGCACATCGCCCCGCCCGATGCCGAGGTCGGGCCGCTGTTCGACCGGCGTGCCGGCCTGCACCAGCTCGAACTCGAACACCTGGCTCTGGCCCGGCACGAACCGCAGCATGGTCGAGGCACTGCGCTCCAGGGTGAGATCACGCGTGGTGGCCTTGCCGTCGATGGTGTCATCGCCGTCGCGGTCCACGCCGCTGGTCATCCGCCATTGCCCGGCGGTGACGTTCCAGGTGCTCATCTCCGCATCCACTGCGTGCTTGCCCAGGTTGTAGGCGATCACCTTGAAGCGCTCCGGCGAGGGTGCATGTACCAGCAGCGCGACCTGCTCGGCGGCCTGCGGCTGGGCGAAGCGCCAGCTCACGGTGTGGCCCGGCCAGCTCTGGTTGCGCTTGAGCGCGATGCCGCCCAGGCGTGCACGCTGCAGGAATTCGCTTGGCGCTTCGACACGGTCGGACCACCAGTGGCCTTCGGTGTTCATGTATTCGCGCTGCGCCTTGGCCTGGATGCCGTCGGCATGCAGCGCTTCCAGATACTTCTTGTCGCCGGTGGCCTGCCACGCCATCAGGCTGGCGAAGCCGGTGCTGCCGCCGTCGGCATCGCTGATGAAGCGCGGGTTCCACTCGGCGCCGCGGCCGAGGGCTTCCACGTAGTTCTCGCCCAGGTTGGACAAGGCGCCCGGGCCACCCCGCTCGACGCGGTAGTCCAGTGCCTTGAGGTATTTGTCATCGCCGGTCCAGCGCCATGCCGCCCAGAAGGTGTGCATGATGTCGCCGCTGCCCGAGCCATTGTTGAGCTCACCGCCGCGGGTCTTGCCGGTTGCCCAGTTGATCTCGTTCGGCAGTGCCCAGCGGCCCTTGTCGTCGGTGTAGGCGTGGGCCAGGTAGCCATCGGCCAGCCCGGTAACCTGCTTGCGGCCGGTCGGATCGGCGTTGTACTGGCCGATCAGGAACGCCGGGTGCAGGACCGGGAAGGAATACGGCTTCTGCCATTGCCAGTTCGGTTCGCGGTAGACCTTGTTGCCGCCGAACCAGTTGCTGGAGAACAGCAGATGGCCCTGCGGGTTGGGCAGGATGATGCGCTCGTCGAAGGCCTTCACCGTTTCCATCAGGCGCTCGACGGTGAGCGGATCGCCCCAGTTGAGGTAGAGCATCGCGCTGTTGGTGTTGATGCCTTCCTCGTAGGCGTGCAGCTCATCGGTTTCGATGGTGCTCAAGCCGTTGCTGAACATGCCATTGCGGTACACCGCATCGGACAGCGCGGTCAGCGAGGCATTGAGCTTGTCCGGCTGCACGCCCATCAGGGCCAGGCCCGGCCACTGCTGGGTCAGATCGGAATCGTCGGAAATGCCGCCGCCGAAATCACCGTAGGCGATCTGGCGGTTGTCGATCCACCACTCGATGAAGCGGCGCACGTAGGTGAGGTCTTCGGTCTGCCGGAACGCCCACAGCGGTACGCCCTTGGGCGCCTCGGGCTGGGTGAACGGCGGTTTGCCCTGGCTGTTGTAGCTGATGTAGTTCCAGTACAGGCGGCCGAGCTCGTGGTCCGGGTCCACCCGCAGCAGGTCGCTGAGATCGGCGTACACGCGCGCGTACAGGCGCTGGCGCTTGGAGGTGGTGTGCTCTTCGACCAGGAAGCCCCAGTTGTCGCGCACCTGGTTGAAGCGGTCGGCGATGTGTTCTTTCTTCGCCTCGTCGCGGTCCTTGTAGACCATGCGGATTTCCGCACCGTCCAGCGAGGTGGCGTTGAACCCCGGTGCGGCCGAGGCGATGGAGATCCACAGGCTGTCGGCGGTCAGGATGCGATCACGCAGGTCCAGCCACAGGGTACGCTTCTGGCCCGGCTTGACCGAGACCGACACATCGATCATGTCGCGCGCCGGCCACAGCGGGTCCTTGATGCGGATGTTGAGCGGGATCAGGCCGTCATGGGTCGCCGGCAGGTCCAGCTTGGGCAGATCGATCGCGATGCCGTCCAAGCCGTCATACATGTTCTCCCAGCTGTGCGCCCAGCTGCGGATCAGCGGCTGTGCGGCCGGTGCGTCGCTCACGCCGGAGGGAATCAGCACGTGCACGATCGGCAGTGGCTGGGCGGGCAATGTATCGGCCGTGCGTTTGCGTGAGCCGGCGCCCTTGGGCAGCGCCATCACCGTGCTGCGTTCGGCCACCGGGTAGCGGCCGTCGATGTACTCGCGCAGCGCCGCGATGTTGGTGTAGTCCGGCAGCGCCTGGCTGTCGATCAGGTAGCGCTGCTTGACCGTGCCGTCCGGCTCGGCGGCATCGCTCACCTGGTAGGCCCAGATCTCCTGGATCGGGGTTTCCTGCGCTGTGTTGCGGAAGTGCAGCACGCCACCGTCCTGCGCGGGAATCGTGTTGACGCTGCGCACCACACCCTGCGGACGCTCGAACAGCGTCTGCGCGGGCTGGCCGGCCCCACTGTGGCTGAGCCCGCCGAAGGCGGCGCCGCGCACTTCGATGCGGTTGACGGTCTCGCCGGCCGGCAGGGTCAGGTCGAGCTGCTGGCCACCGTCAACGTAGGTGTTCCAATCGGGCAGCTGGAAGTAGTCATCGCGCCCGGCCAGCCGCGAGCGGTTGTACACGCCCGGCCAGGTGGTCTCGGCGATGCCGTCGGTCGCCTTCCACATCCACTGCTTGTGGTCCTTGGTGTCGGCGAACTCGACCTTGCGGATCGTGGTGGTCGGCGCGGTCAGCGCCGGCGGCGGCGCAGCGTTCCAGCCATGGCGATGGCGCCAGGCGCGCATCGGGTCCGGCTCGGCCACCGCCGTGCGGGGCGCGGCATTGCGGGCCAGCGCGGCCATGCCGGCCGGGTCGAGCAGGCGGTCATAGACGCGGATCTCGTCGAAATCGCTGCCACGCAGGAAGTTGTAGCGGCTCTGCACCTGGTAGGGCGCCATCACGCGTCCGGCCAGGCCAAGCTGATCCAGTGCGGCGTCGTAGTCGGCGGTGGTCTCCTGGCGGGCGACCTCCTTGCCATCCACGTACAGCCGCACGCCGTGGTTCTCATCCCAGCCGAAGGCGATGTGCTGCCACTGTTGGGGCGATGGGTTCTGGTCGAGCTTGAACGACACGCGCGTGCGCGCCAGGTTGGCATCGGTGACGAAGGCATCGAAGCCGTGGCCATTCCAGTCGATGCGCAGCCAGGCCATGTCCCAGCTGCTGTGGTCGGCATAGCCGACCCGGAAGATCACGAACGGCGCTTCACCCACCGCATACCGCGAGCGCCAGAAGAAGCCGAGTGTGCCGCGCTGGGCCTGGATGTTGCCCGGTGCGTTCCACGACAACACGCCGTCATCGGCCCATTCGATCGCGCTGCCGTGCGCGCCGTTGGGCACCCGCTTCACCTTGTCCTGGAAATTCGGGACCGGATCACCCGCGGCGGTATCGGCCTGCAGACTCTGGTCGGCCGACACGTGGAACAGCAGCTGCGGCGCGGTCTGCGCCCAGGCGGTGCCACTGCCCGCAAGCAGCAGCGCCAGCACGCTGGCGGACAGGCGGGAGGGGCGGATCGAGGGGGCGACAACGCGATGCATGAGACCTTCCTTTCGACAGCAGAAACAGTACAGCGGAACCAGCAGCGGGGGTCAGCCACTCATGGTGGCCTCCCGCCCCGGCACCGCGCCCGCCATCCCGGAGAGAAGGACGGGGACGGGCGCGATAGCGGTGGCGGAAGGCGCAGCACGGTCAGAACTTGTAGCGCAGACCGAGGTAGTACTGGCGGCCGGTGTGGGTGTAGCGGTCCGGCAGCGACAACGCCGAATCGACATAGCGCTCATCGGCGGTGTCGAGCAGGTTGATCGCCTCGAAGGTCAGCGAGAGATTCTTGTTGACCTTGTAGGACATGTTGAAATCCACGTTCTCCACGCTGTACTTGCCCTGCACATCGGCCGTGGCGAACTGGTTGCCGTCCAGGTCCCACACGTTCTCCTGCGACAGGATGGTGCTGATGTACGCGTCGCGGTAGCTGGTGGAGACGCGGGCGCTGAAGCGGCCGTCGTCGTAGTACAGCGTGGCGTTGTACGAGTTCGGCGAGAGGTTCAGCAGGTCGTTCTCGGTGTACGTGGTGACGATCGTGCTGCCGGTTCCGGAGCTGAACATGTACTTGATCTTGGACTCGACGTGCGTGTAGTTCAGCTGCACGCCGAAGTTCTTCCAGACGCCGGGCAGGAAGCTGAAGGGCTGCTGGTAGGACACCTCATAGCCCTTGAGCGGGCCGCCCGGGGTGTTGAAGTAGCTCTGCACGTTGAACACCGTGTCCGGGCTGAAGCCGGTCGGCAGCAGGTCCAGCGAGTAGCCCATGTCCGCCCACGTGGTGAGCAGGCGGGTGCGCTGCACGTAGCTCTCGATGTCCTTGTAGAACACCGCGGCCGACAGCAGCGCGCCTTCGTCGAAGTACCACTCCGCGCTCAGGTCGTAGTTGGTCGAGCGGAACGGATCGAGCTTGGGGTTGCCCAGGTTGATCGAGTAGCTGCGGTCGTCATCGAAGTAGGCGGTGGGACCACCGCTGACGCTCGGCGACAGGTTGGACAGGGTCGGGCGGGCCATGGTCTTGGCCGCGCCGAAGCGCAGCACGAAGGTGTCGCTCAGGTCCCAGGCCAGGTTCAACGAGGGCAGCCAGTCGTCGTACTTGTGGCCGACCCGGGTGCCGACCTGCAGGCGCTCGCCCGGATCGGCGGTGGCGCTGGCCACCCCGAAGAACGGCTCGCACGCCGAGGACAGATCGTTCGCGTTGGTGGCCGTGCACGGCGCATAGCCATCGGCGGTGATGCGGGTCTGCACGTAGCGCACGCCCAGGTTGCCGCGGAACGCGCGGCCCAGCAGGTCGGTGTTGAAGTCCAGCTGCAGGTAGCTGCCGTAGCTCTTCTCGTTGACGTCGAAGTTGTTGTTGGACGCCCCGAAGTGACCGACGCTGGCCAGGCGGTAATCACCGCCGAGCGTGCCGGTGTTGCAGTTGCAGTAGATGTCCAGCAGCTTGGCGATCTGGTTGAAGTCCGGCACCAGCCACGCGTTGGGCAGGTTGCCGTCCATGCCCTTGCCGAAGCCGCTCAGCGTGTTGCTCAGGTCACCCACGCCCACACCGGCCGGCAGCGCCTGCGACAGGCGCCCGTAGCTGATGTTGCGGAACTCCTGCGTGCTCATGTCGTAGTCCTTGTAGGCCAGACCGCCGCGCAGGGTGAAGGTGGGGTTGATGTTGAACGTGAGGTCGACCTTGGCCGTATCGAAGGCGTTGTCGACGTACTGCGGGTTCAAACGCACTTCGCTGATGTTGCCGCCGCGCGCCGTGCCGTTGGCATTGACCGGCGTGCTGCCGTAGCCCAGCCACTTCCAGTTGTCCACGGCGTTGAGATCGAACGGGAAGGACATCGCCGGCACCTTGCCGTTGCGCATGTCAAGCACGAAGCCATCCAGGTTGCTGTTGTCGAAGCTGACCATCGAGAAGACGGGCCGCTCGTAGTTGGATTCGGAGTGGCCGATCACCGCATCCAGGCGCACCGCGTCGTTGAAGCGGTGTTCCAGGTTCAGGCTGAACTGCTTGAACTCGGTGCTCTCTTCGATCGCGGTGGATTCGGTGCGGAAATCCACGTTGTCGAACACGCCGTAGGTCAGGCGGTTCTGTTCATCGGCCTGCGCTTCGCGGACCACGATCTGGGTCTTGCCGCCGTACTGCGCGGTGCGGTGCAGGTTGGCGCCGATGGAATCTTCGCGCACGTTCTTGTCGAGCTTGGAATACAGCATGTCCAGGTTCAGCTGCGTATCGTCGCTGACCTTGAACTGCAGCGCGCCGGTGACGCCCAGGCGCTCGATCTCGTGTTCGGTGCGGATGTAGCGCGGGTAACGCGGGATCCAGGCGTTGGTCGCGGTCTCGTAGGCGGCGATGTTCTCGGCCGTCGCAGCGGGGCGGTCCAGGCCGGGGCCACAGTGGGTGGCATCGATGCCGTAGCTGCCCCAGCCATTGCTGCGCGCCTGGTTGGCGGCGCTGCCGACACCGGCGGCGGTCTCGTTGGCCAGCGGATTGCGCGGCGTCTGCGGGTTGTAGCCGGCCGGGCTGCAGAAGCCGTAGGTGCCATTGTTGGCCGCGGTGCTCTGGTTGGAGTTGCGGTAGTTGCCGTGCTCCCAGCGGACCGGGTTGTAGCCTTCCTCGAAGATGGTGCGCTTGCTGTAGGCCACCGACATCAACGCACCCACCCGGCCATCGGCCCAGGTGTTGCTGATCAGGCCGGAGATGCGCGGATCCTTGTTCTTTGACAGCTCGTTGTAGCCGTACTGGCCACCGAGCGAGGCCTGGAAGCCCTCGAAATCGAACGGGCGCGAGCCGCGCAGATCGACCGTGGCGCCGAGCGAGCCCTCGTCGGTCTGCGCCGACTGGGTCTTGTTGATCTTGACCCGGCTGAACAGCTCCGAGGCGAAGGTATTGAAGTCGAAGCCGCGGCTGCGGTTGACGCCGGTGGTGCCGCTGCCGGCGGTGGACAGCGCTTCCAGACCGTTGATGCGCACGCGGGTGAAATCCGAGCCCAAGCCGCGCACGGAGATCTGCTGGCCTTCGCCACCCTCACGATCGATCGAGACGCCGGCGATGCGCTGCATCGACTCGGCCAGATTCAGATCCGGGAATTTGCCGATGTCTTCGGCGTAAATCGCATCGACCTGTTCAACGCTGTAGCGCTTTTCATCCAGCGACTGCTGCAGGCTTTCGCGGTAGGTCGCCTTGACCTCGACCTTGTCCAGATCCACCGCGTTGAGTGAGGCGGCCGCTTCGGGCGTCTGCTGTGCTGCGGCGATGCCAGCGGCACTCTGCAGCGCGAACGCGATCGAGACCGCAAGCAAGGTAACCGGTGTCTTTTTACGGGCAGTGAGTCGTTCCATCGTGTGTAAGCCCCCTCCCAGGGTTCGCCGCCATGCGACCGTGATGTAGATGAGTCATGGACGTCCGGCCTCCCCGGAACGTCTGTCGCGCATGTGCCGCAGTGATACCGCTGGTCATCCAGAACGTAACAAACCCTTCACGCGGCGGCATCTTGCGCCGCAACAGCGCGCCGAGGTGGCATGAGGGTCGTGGATGGCAGCGATGGCGGCGTGCGCGCAGCCGGCGGCGTGATCGCTCACGCCGCCGGTGGGTAGTGCCGTTGAATCAGAACTTGTAGCGCACGCCGAGCAGGAACTGGCGGCCGGTTTCGGTGTACTGCAGCGGCAGCTGACCGGTGGCCGGCGAGTAGACCCACTCGTCGGAGGCTTCGTTGGTCAGGTTGATGCCTTCCAGACTCAGTTCGAGCTGGTCGCTGATCGTGTAGCGGATCGAGGCATCGATGACCGTGGTGCCGGTCATGCCGTGGTAACCGTCGAGGTTGAAGCCGGTTTCCGTACCCGGTGCCTGGGTCAGGTAGTCATCACGGTTGGTCGCCGAGACGCGGCCGGAGAAGACCTTGCCTTCGTAGAACAGCGTGGCGTTCCAGGAGGACTTGGACAGACCGGTCAGGTCGGTCTTCATCACCGGCTGGCCCGCAGCGTTGAGGTACTGGATCTGCGATTCCACCCAGGTGTAGTTCAACTGCACGCCGAGGTTGGACCACTTGCCCGGCAGGAAGGTGAACGGCTGGGTGTAGTTGGCTTCCACGCCGTGCAGTTCACCACCCGGGGTGTTGACCGGACGGCTGTAGGTGAAGTCATCCGTAGGCGAGGCGCCGGTGCCGATCAGCAGCGACGCAGGCAGACCGCTGTCGGAGTACGGGCGCACTTCGCGGGTGGTCTGCACGAAGCTCTCGATGTCCTTGTAGAACAGACCGATACCGGCCATCGCGCCTTCGGAGAAGTACCACTCGAAGCCGAGGTCGACGTTGGTCGCGCGGATCGGTTCCAGATCCGGGTTGCCGCTGGAGATGGTGCGAGCACCACCGGCCACGGCCACCGTTGCGCCAGGTGTCAGGCTGCCCAGGCCCGGGCGGCTCATCACCTTGGCCGCGCCGAGGCGGATCAGGAAGTCCGGGCTGACTTCGGCCACCAGGTTGAACGAGGGCAGGGTGTCGTTGTAGGTGCGGTTCTCGGTGGTGGAGACCGTACCGGTGGCCAGCGTCGACAGACCGGTGGAGCTCTGCTTGGTGCGCACGTAGCGCACACCCACGTTACCCGACAGCGGCAGCGCGCCGATCTCGGTGGAGAACTCGCCCATCAGGTAAGCGCCACGGTCCTTCTCTTCGACGCTGCGCACGTTGTTGGCGCGCGGGGCGACGGCGAAGATGCCGCTGTTGCTGTAGATGTCGAACTGATCGGCGATGGCGTTCAGATCCGGCACCACCCAGTTGGACGGGCTGCCGTTGATGCCCTTCAGGCCGGCCTGCTCGGTCATGTCCACCGGCACGATGCGGGTGCCACCCGGGAAGGTCGGTACCGCCAGTTCGCTGGCGCGACGCAGCTCGGTGGTCTTGAAGGTGTAATCCTTGGCGAGCACGCCACCCTTCAGGCGGAAGCCCGGGCTGATGTTCCAGTTGAAATCCAGCTGGCCGGTATCGAAGTCATTGTCCACGTACTGCGGGCGCAGACGGATCTCGGCCAGTTCCCAGCCCGCCGGGTTGGTCGGGTCGATGCCGTAGTTCAGCGTCGGGAACCGGCTGTTGCCCCGGTAGTCGTAGCTGTAATTGTCGACGTCGTACTTGTCCATGATGATGGTGGTCTGCACCGGGTTCTCGTGCTTGGAGCGCGAGATGCCGAGCTTGCCGGACAAGGTGAAGTCGTCGCCGAAACGGTGCTGGCCGTTGAGGCTGAGCTGCTTGAATTCGGTGCTCCACTCGTCGTGACGGTTTTCCGAGCGGATGTCGACGTTGTCGAATTCGCCGTAGACCAGCGCGTTGTTCTCGATGACGCCGTTCTTGACGACCATCGCCGGCTTGCCGGCCAGGCGCGGCTGCGCGGTGTTGGCGCCACGGCTGAAGGAGATCGCTTCGATGTAGTGCTCGTCGCGGGTCGCATCGATCTTGGAGTACAGCGCGTCCAGCGAGAACTCGGTGGCATCGCTGGGCTTCCACTGCAGGGTGCCGGTCACGCCCAGGCGCTTCTGCTCATGTTCCATCTGCACGTAGCGCGGGAAGCGCGGGTGGTAGACGTTGGCCGAGCGCGCGGCGGCGAACGGCGAGGCCGCATTGAAGTTGCCGTTGCTCGGGCCGTTGGCCCAGCGGCCGGTGTTGGAGCCTTCTTCCAGCGCCTGGCGCTCGGAATAGGCCACCGACAACAGCGCCCCGAAGGTGCCATCGGCGAAGGTGTTGGAGATCAGCGCGGCCATGCGCGGATCGGCTTTCTCGGCCATCGCGTTGTAGCCGGCCTGGCCGCTGGCGGCGAAGGTGAAGCCGTCATAGTCGAACGGGCGCGCGGTGCGCAGGTCGACGGTAGCGCCCAGCGAGCCTTCCTCGACATCCGCCGAAGCGGTCTTGCGCACCAGCAGCTGCGAGAACAGGTCCGAGGCGAACACGTTGAAATCGAAGCCGCGGCCGCGGTTGGTGCCGCCGCTCTGGTCGCCGGCGCCGACCGTGGTCAGCGCTTCCATGCCGTTGATGCGCACGCGGGTGAAATCCGGGCCGAGGCCACGCACCGAGATGTTGCGGCCTTCGCCGGCTTCACGGGTGATGACCACGCCGGGGATGCGCTGCAGCGATTCGGCCAGGTTCAGATCCGGGAACTTGCCGATGTCCTCGGCGACGATGGCATCGACCACGCCGGCTTCGCCGCGCTTGATGTCCAGCGCCTTCTCGACACTGGCGCGATAGCCGGTGACGGTGACGGTATCCAGGTCGGTGGGGTTGGTGCCCGCATCCTGGGCCAGCGCGGTACCACTCAGCGCCAGGCCGATCGACAATGCCAGCAAGGTAACCGGTGTCTTTTTCTTCGTGTTCTGGACTTGCATGTTTTCCCTCTCCCAAGGTGCTACATGAAACAGCTATCCAACGACATGTCAGTGCAATGACACCGCTGGTCAGGGCGGACGTTAACAGCCCGTTACCGATCCGGCATCTTGCACCGCAACAGACTTTTATTGTCCCGTAGACGCTTGCGGGACAATGCTTCCGACATTCAGGACCGGTGGACGGGCGGTCGTCCATCGCTAGAATGACACCGCTAGCCATTGCTGCTGTGCGTCCCTGCGGCGTCTGCAGCCCTCACAAGGATCCAGGACCATGAGTCGTGTTGTCTGTTTCGGAGAGTTGTTGCTGCGCATGAGCGCACCCGGTCGCGAGCTGCTGCTGCAGAGCGCCCAGCTGGCGGTCCACGCGGGCGGCGCGGAAGCCAATGTCGGTGTGTCGCTGGCGCACCTGGGGCATGCGGTATCGGTCGTCAGCACGGTGCCGTGCAACCCGTTGGGCGACTTCGCGCTGGGCGAGCTGCGCCGCCACGGCGTGGACACCACCGCCGTGCGCCGCAGCGACGGCCGCATGGGCCTGTACTTCCTGACCACCGGCGCCGTGCAGCGTGCCAGCGAAGTGGTCTACGACCGCGCCGATTCGGCCTTCGCCAACAGCAGCGCCGCCGATTACGACTGGGACGCGCTGCTGGCCGGCGCTGACTGGCTGCACCTGTCCGGGGTCAGCCCGGCGCTCAACCCGGCCATGGCCCAGGCGACGCTGGCCGCGGCACGCGCGGCGTGCGCGCGTGGCGTCAAGGTGTCCTTCGACGGCAACTTCCGCCCGTCGCTGTGGGCACGCTGGCAGGGCGATGCACCCGGCATCCTGCGCGAGCTGTTCGCCTGCGCCGATCTGGTCTTCGCTGACTACCGCGATATCGGCGTGGTGCTCGGGGGGGAATTCGAGCAGGCCGACGTGCGAGAGCGTGTCGATGCGGCCGCCGCGCAGGCCTTCGCCGCGTTCCCGCGGTTGCAGTGGATGGCCTGCACGCAGCGCACCCCGCACAGTGTGGACAACCACGCCCTCGGGGCGATGCTGATCGGCCGCGACGGCACCCGCGCGGTGGCACCGACCCGCGAGATGCTCGGCATCGTGGACCGTATCGGCGGTGGCGACGCCTTCGCCGCCGGCATCCTGCATGGCATGATGCGCGGCTTCGCGCCGGACGCGATCGTGCGCTTCGGCCTGGCCGCAGGCTGTCTGAAGCACTCGATCCCCGGCGACTTCAACCCTGTCAGCGAGGCTGACATCATGGCCCTGACGGGCGAGGAGCGATTCGATGTCCGGCGCTGATCCGCGCGTACGCGCAGTCCTGAAACTGGCCCCGGTGATTCCGGTGTTCACCCCGGAAAGCGTCGAGGATGCCGTCGAGGTCGCGCGTGCACTGTTCAACGGCGGCCTGCCGGTGATCGAAGTGACGCTGCGCACGCCGATGGCGATGGACGCGATCCAGGCCATGGTCGAAGCGGTGCCCGATGCCGTGCTCGGCGCCGGCACCGTGCTGACCGCCACGCAGATGGAGAAGGTCAAGCAGGTGGGCGGGCGCTTTGCGGTGTCGCCCGGCGCGACCGCGCGCCTGTACGCCGCCGCCCGCGATACCGATCTGCCGTTCCTGCCGGGCGTGGCGACCTCCTCGGAGCTGATGCTCGGCCTGGAGCACGGCCTGGATACCTTCAAGTTCTTCCCGGCGGTGCAGGCCGGCGGCGCGGCCATGCTGTCGGCATGGAACGGCCCGTTCGGCGATGTGCGGTTCTGCCCGACCGGCGGCATCAGCGCGCAGACCGCGCGCGATTTCCTGCACCTGCCCAACGTGCTGTGCGTGGGCGGTTCCTGGCTCACCACGCGGGCCCTGCTGCAGGCCAAGGACTGGACCGGCATCGAGCAGCTGGCACGCGATTCGGCGGCGCTGGTCGGCTGATCCCGCACGGCCTGCCGCCTCAGTGGCGGCGGGCTGCCGCACCAACCCGGCGGTACAGCGTGCTGCGGCTGATGCCCAGCGCGCGCGCCGCCTGGGCGACATTGCCATGGCTCGCGCGCAGTGCCTCGCGCATGGCGGTTTCGGTCATCGCCTCCAGCCCCTCGGCCGCGGACGGCATCACCGGGGCAGGCGCGGCATGCAGATAGGCCGGCAGCATCCCGTGCCGGATCACCTCACCCGGATCACTCAGCGCCACCAGCGTGCGCAGGCAGGAACACAGCTGCCGCACATTGCCTGGCCAGGCATACCCGGCCAGCGCCTCCAGCGCGGCGCTCTCCAGTTGCCGGCCCTGGCCAAGGCGTTGCCACAGCCCCTGCACCAGCGCCGCGCGTTCGGCGTGCTCGCGCAGGGCCGGCAGACGCACGCTGTGGTCGGCGATGCGGTAGTAGAGGTCGCTGCGGAAGTCACCGGCGGCCATCGCCTGATCGAGATCGCGGTGGGTAGCGCAGATCAAGGCGAAATCCAGTTGTACCGGCTTGCCGCCACCCAGCGGTGACAGCGTGCGCTCCTGCAGGACGCGCAACAGGCGCGGCTGCAGCGCCAGCGGCATATCGCCGATCTCATCGAGGAACAGCACGCCGCCCTGGGCCTGGCGCAGCAGGCCGGTATTGCCACTCTTGCGCGCCCCGGTGAAGGCACCTTCCTCGTAGCCGAACAGCTCGGCTTCGATCAGGCCTTCCGGCAGCGCCGCGCAGTTGACCGCCACGAAGGGTTTGTCGGCACGCGTGCTGCGCCGATGCAGTTCGCGTGCGAACACCTCCTTGCCGGTGCCGGTCTCGCCCTGCAGCAGCACCGGCAGCTGCGCGTCCAGCACGCGGCAGGCGCGCTCGAGCACCTGCTGCTGGGCGGCGTCGAACAGGGGGCTGGCATCCACCCGCACCGCCGCCACGGCGGCACGCGCGGGTGCGGCGGGGGTCGGACGCGCGGGCAGCGGCGAGCGGACCGTGGCGCCGCCGGCAGGGCTCACGTGGCCGTACAGCGCGCGTCCCTGGCGATCCACCAGCGCGCCATCATCGTGCAGCCGCGAGAGCGGACCATCGAAAAGCGCCTCGTAGGGCGCCCTGCCGATGTCGCCGTGGTCCAGCCCGAACAGGGCCAGCCCGGCACGGTTGGCGGCCACCAGGCGGCCATTGCGGAAGCCCAGCACGCCTTCGCGCGCGGTACCGAGCAGGCCGGCGTCGTGATGCAGGCGGACCACCTCGCAATCGCCCAGTCCCGCCTCGAAGTAGCGGTGCTCGATATGCGCCACCGCCTGCCGGGCCAGCACGCGGGCATGCAGGTGCTGCTGGCGCGCATCGCCGGAGATGTCGAGCACGCCCACACGCTGCCCGTACGGGTCGAAGATCGGCGTGGCCGAACAGGTCAGGATCGCGTGCGGGGCGAAGTAGTGCTCGCCGCCACGCACCTCCACCGAGCGACCTTCGACGATGGCGGTGCCGATCGCGTTGGTGCCCACCGTGGTTTCATCCCAGCGCACGCCTGGCATCAACGCCACCCGCCCGGCTTTGTCCAGGAAGGCGGGGTTGCCCTCGGCATCCAGGATCCAGCCGGCTTCGTCGGTCAGCAGCGCGATGCTGCCGGTCGCGGCGATGTCGGCGGCCAGGCCGTCCAGCTCCGGTCGCGCCAGCCGCCACAGCGTTTCCTGGCGCTGGCGCAGCTCGCGAAGGCGGGCGTCCGGCAGCGGTTCGACCTCCGGCTGTGCATCGACCGATAGCCCGCCGCGCTGGCAGCGCTGCCACGACTGCAGGATGGTGTCGGGCACGCTGCCGACCGGCGCCGCGCCACGCTCGAAAAAGGAGCGTCGCGCATTGCCGACACGGTGCTGGAGCGGGAGCTGGGACACCTGGATTCTCCAGTGTCGCAATCTGCGACAGTTGTAGCGGGGCCTGTTCCGATAAACACCACACCCGGCGTTACCGTGCAATGACCGGCCGTGGTGCACCGCATCAGTTTCCGAGCCCCTCTTCAACCGGTACGCCGGGTGACGCCTTGCCGCACTGCACCAAACGGAACCTGGCATCGTCCTTGCGCCATGGAACAGACCCTTATCGGGCCTGTCCACCGCCATCCGGAGATGCACCATGAATGCCGTCACGTCCGCCAAGCCGCACGCCACCGATCCGCAGTCCATCTTCAAGCCGCGCTACGGCAACTACATCGGCGGGGAGTGGGTGGCCCCGCGCAGCGGCCAGTATTTCGAGAACACCACGCCGGTGACGGGCAAGGTGTTCACCGAGGTCGCCCGTTCCAACGCCGAGGACATCGAAGCGGCGCTTGACGCCGCCCACGCGGCCAAGACCGCCTGGGGCCAGACCTCGACCACCGAGCGCGCCAACATCCTCAACCGGATCGCCGACCGCATCGAGGAGAACCTCGAGCTGCTCGCCCATGCCGAAACCTGGGACAACGGCAAGCCGATCCGCGAAACGCTCAACGCCGACGTGCCGCTGATGGCCGATCACTTCCGCTACTTCGCCGGCGCGGTGCGCGCGCAGGAAGGCAGCCTGTCGGAGATCGACAAGGACACCATCGCCTACCACTTCCACGAGCCGCTCGGCGTGGTCGGGCAGATCATCCCGTGGAACTTCCCGATGCTGATGGCCGCCTGGAAGCTCGCGCCCGCGCTGGCCGCCGGCAACTGCGTGGTGCTCAAGCCGGCCGAGCAGACCCCGGCGTCGATCCTGGTGCTGATGGAAGTGATCGGCGACCTGCTGCCCAAGGGCGTGCTCAACGTGGTCAATGGCTTCGGCGTGGAAGCGGGCAAGCCGCTGGCCTCCAACCCGCGCATCGCCAAGATCGCCTTCACCGGCGAAACCACCACCGGCCGCCTGATCATGCAGTACGCCAGTCAGAACCTGATCCCGGTGACGCTGGAGCTGGGCGGCAAATCGCCGAACATCTTCTTCGCCGATGTCATGGCCGAGGACGATGACTTCCTCGACAAGGCCGTGGAAGGTTTCGTGCTGTTCGCCTTCAATCAGGGTGAGGTGTGTACCTGTCCCTCGCGCGCGCTGATCCAGGAATCAATCTACGAGAAATTCATGGAACGCGCGCTCACGCGCGTGGCCGCGATCAAGCAGGGCAATCCGCTCGATCCCAACACCATGGTCGGTGCGCAGGCCTCCTCCGAGCAGTTGGAGAAGATCCTTTCCTACTTCGACATCGGCAAGCAGGAGGGTGCCGAGGTGTTGATCGGCGGTGAGCAGGCCAAGCTCGAGGGCGACCTGGCCGGCGGCTTCTACGTGAAGCCCACGGTGTTCAAGGGCCACAACAAGATGCGCGTGTTCCAGGAAGAGATCTTCGGGCCGGTGGTCTCGGTGACCACCTTCAAGACCGAGGAAGAAGCGCTGGAGCTGGCCAACGACACCCTGTACGGCCTCGGTGCCGGCGTGTGGAGCCGCGATGCCTCGCGCCTGTACCGCATGGGCCGCGGCATCCAGGCCGGGCGGGTGTGGACCAACTGCTACCACGCCTATCCGGCGCATGCCGCCTTCGGTGGCTACAAGCAGTCGGGCATCGGCCGGGAGAACCACAAGATGATGCTCGACCACTACCAGCAGACCAAGAACCTGCTGGTCAGCTACTCGCCCAAGAAGCTGGGCTTCTTCTGAGCCCGCCCCGGGCTTGATCCCGATCAAGGCGCCGGCATGCGGCCGGCGCCACAGTGCAGTCCTTGGCCATCCACGGAGATCCACGCATGAACAAGACCATGAAGGCCGCTGTTGTCCGCGAGTTCGGAAAGCCGTTGCGTATCGAGGAAGTCGAGGTGCCGCGTCCGGGGCCCGGCGATATCCTGGTGAAGATCGAAGCCTGTGGCGTGTGCCACACCGACCTGCATGCGGTGGACGGGGACTGGCCGGTCAAGCCGAACCCGCCCTTCATTCCCGGCCACGAGGGCGTCGGCCACGTGGTCGCGGTGGGTGCGGGTGTCAGCCATATCCGCGAAGGCGACCGCGTCGGCATCCCGTGGCTGTATTCGGCGTGCGGCTACTGCGAGCACTGCCTGGGCGGCTGGGAAACCCTGTGCGAAGCGCAGCAGAACACGGGTTACTCGGTGAACGGTGGCTTCGCCGAGTACGCGTTGGCCAACGCGGCGTATGTCGGGCTGCTGCCCAAGGGCGTGGGCTTCATCGAGGTCGCGCCGATCCTGTGCGCCGGCGTCACGGTCTACAAGGGCCTGAAGGTCACCGATACCAAGCCCGGCCAGTGGGTGGTGATCTCCGGCATCGGCGGGCTCGGCCACATGGCCGTGCAGTACGCCAAGGCGATGGGCCTGAACGTGGCCGCAGTGGATATCGACGACGGCAAGCTCGCCCTGGCCGAGCGGCTGGGCGCGACGATCACCGTCAACGCACGCAACACCGATCCGGCCGCGTTCCTGAAGAAGGAGATCGGCGGGGCGCATGGCGCACTGGTCACCGCGGTCTCGCCGAAGGCCTTCGAGCAGGCACTGGGCATGGTCCGTCGCGGCGGCACCGTCTCGTTGAATGGCCTGCCGCCAGGCAACTTCCCGCTGGATATCTTCGGCATGGTGCTCAACGGCATCACCGTGCGTGGCTCGATCGTCGGCACCCGCCTGGACCTGCAGGAATCGCTGGCGTTCGCCGAGCAGGGCAAGGTGGCCGCGACGGTCACCAGCGATTCGCTGGAGAACATCAACGACATCTTCGCGCGCATGCAGGCCGGCAAGATCGAAGGCCGCGTGGTGCTGGACATGAGCGCGTAAGCGGCGCCCATGGCATCCCGATCATGACCGACCTCCCGCTCCAGGTAATGGCCACCCTCCCGGCGCTGCAGCTGATCGAGACCCTGCAGGCCCGCCACGGCGATCTGCTGTTCCACCAGTCCGGCGGCTGCTGCGACGGCTCCTCGCCGATGTGTTTCGCCCAGGGCGATTTCATCGTCGGCGACCGTGACGTGCGCATGGGCGAGATCGGCGGGGCGCCGTTCTACATCAGCCCCGCGCAGTTCGAGTACTGGAAGCACACCCAGCTGATCATCGACGTGGTGCCCGGCCGGGGCGGCATGTTCTCGCTGGAAAACGGCGAGGGCGTGCGCTTCCTGGTCCGCTCGCGCTTGTTCAGCGATGAGGAGTTCGCCCGGCTCAAGGCCGCGGGCCGGGTCTGAAACACGCTGCGGCAACCCGTCCATAATGGCGGCTCTCCCGCCGTGATGTCGCCGCCATGCCTGTGTGGTCCGCCCTGAAGAATCCACTGCTGTCCGTGCTGGCCGTCGTGTTCGCGTTCGCGGTGATGGTGCTGGTCAACAGCCTCGGTTCGTGGCTGGTGCCATTACTGCGCATTCCGCCGGGCGGCGAGCCGCAGCTGGCCTGGGACCTCGCCTGGACGATCCTCAGCGGCATCGCCGCGATCGCCTTTGCCAGCCGTTACGCGCCGACCTGGCCCCGTAGCCACGGCGGCGTGGTGTGGGCGGTGATCGCGGCCGCATCGATCTACACCGCCTGGGATTTCGGCAGCGATTTCCCGTTCTGGTTCGTGGTGATCCTGCTGGTCTCGCTGCCGGTGCAGGCGTTCGTGGGCCTGTGGGCGGGCACGCGGTTCCGGCCAGCGCGCGCCTGATCAGGTGCCGGGCAGCACCTGCTTCACCTGCTCGATGCCCGCCCACGGGTCCTGCTTCAACCGCTCCGCGCGCTGCAGCGCCTTCGCCATCGGGAAGGCATACGGCGCCGCGATGCGACCCAGTTCTTCCCAACGCAACGGCACCGCCACGCCGGCACCCGGCCGCGCCCGCAGCGACCACGAGCTCACACTGGTGGCGCCACGCGCATTGCGCAGCCAATCGATGAAGATCACCCCGTCGCGCTTGGCCTTGCTCATCGTCGCCACGTAGCGCTCCGGTGCCTGCGTGGCCATGGCCTGCGCGAAGGCCTCGCAGAAGTCCTTGGCGTGCGCCCAGTCGGCCTTGGGCTGCAGCGGCACCACCACGTGCACGCCCTTGCCGCCGGAGAGCCGGACGAAGCTCTCCAGCCCGGCTTCCTGCAGGCGCGCGCGCACATCGCGTGCGGCGGCCTTGATCTGGGTCCAGTTCACGCCTTCGCCGGGATCCAGATCGAACACCAGCCGGTCCGGGTGTTCGGGATCCTCGACGGTGGCTCCCCAGGGATGCAGCTCCAGCGTGTTCATCTGCACCAACTGCAGCAGCCCCTCCACATCCTCGATGTACAGGTAGTCCTCGCGCCCGCTCTTCTGCTCCAGCGGGATCGCCTTGACCGCACCGCCCAGCCCGGTGCCATGGTGCTTCTGGAAGAAGCAGGGCTTGTCGACCCCGTCCGGGCAGCGCAGCACCGACAGTGGACGGTGCGCCACCTCGGGCAGGATCCAGCGCGCCATGCGCCGGTAGTAGTCGGCCACTTCGCCCTTGGTGATCTTCGCCTTGGCGAACACCACGCGTTCGGGATGGCTGATCGCCACGGTGCTCTCTTCCTGCACAGCGGCGGTAGTGACGTTGGCTGCCGCGACCAGATCCTTCGGCTGTTTGTCTTCGCGCAGCCGCTTGAAGCTGGCCTGGCGCAGCAACCCTTCCTTGGCCCAGCCGCGGAAAGCGACCTCTGCCACCAGCACCGGCCTCACCCAGTGCACGCTGCGCGCGGTGAACGGCACATGCGCGGGCAGCTCCACCACCGCGTCCTTCACGGTCAGCGGCGTCAGTTGCTTGGTCAGCGCGCGCAGCGCGGCATCATCGAAGCCCGTGCCGACGCGGCCGACATAACGCAACCCACCCTTGTCCGGTGCGGCCATCAGCAGCGAGCCAAAACCGCTGCGCGATCCCTTGGGCTCGGTATAGCCGACGATGAGGAACTCATCGGTGTTCTCGTGCTTGATCTTGATCCAGTCGCGTGAGCGTGCGTTGACGTAGGGCGCATCGATCCGCTTGCTGATGATGCCTTCGAACCCGGCCTCGCCACTGGCGGCGAACACCGCCGGGCCGTGGTCGCGCACATGGTCGCTGTAGGCCAGGGTGTCCGGCTTGCTGCCCAGCAGATCCTTGAGCAGCACCTTGCGCTCCAGCAGCGGCACCCGGCTGACATCCACACCGGCGATGCCCGGCATATCGAACACTACATAGCGCAGTGGCTGTTTCGCGGTGCCGTCGATGACCTTCTGCAACGCGGTGAAGTCACTGCGGCCCTGCGCATCCAGCACCACCAGTTCACCGTCCAGGCGCAGATCGCGCACCGGCAGCCGTTCGATCGCCTGCACCACCTCGGGAAAATCGTCGGTCCAGTTCAGCCCGCCGCGCGAGCGCAGCGCAACCACGCCATCGCGCACGTCGGCGAGCAGGCGATAGCCATCCCATTTGATCTCGTGCAGCCACTGCTCGCCATCCGGCGCGGTGGCACGGTGGTCGGTCAGTTGCGGCTTGAAGTCGTGCGGATAGGGCCTCTCGCGTGCGCCTTCAAGCGCGAGCGCGCGTTTGGACCAGCGCGCATCGGCCTTGCGTACGACGCGGGTGGTAACGGCCTTGGCGGGGGCGGTTTTCCTGGCCGGGGCGGCCTTCGTTGCGTTGGCAGCGGCGGCCTTCCTGGTGCCCGTGCGCTTGGCGGCCTTCGGTGGCGCCTCCAACAGATCATCGGCCTCCATATCCCTTGCCTCATCGTCATCGCGTTTGATCAACAGCCACTGATGCTGCTTGCCCTTCATCGCGGTGCGCACCAGTTTCCAGCCGCCCTTGAGGCGCTCGCCGTGCAGCACGAAGTCCACCTTGCCAGCCGCGATCGCCTCCAGCGGATCGCCGTCGCAGGCCCACGTGCCGTGGTCATAGACATCCACATGGCCAGCGCCGTAGTGGCCGCTGGGGATATCGCCGGCGAACGTCGCATAGGACAGGGGATGGTCTTCCACCTCCACAGCGAGCCGTTTTTCGCCGACACGCAGCGAAGGGCCCTTCGGTACCGCCCAGCTCTTGAGCACGCCGTCAGCTTCCAGCCGGACGTCGTAATGGCGCGAGCTGGCATGGTGCAGCTGCACCACGAAGATCGGCCGTCGCGCCGGCGCACCGCGGCGCTCGGCGTCCGGCTCGGGGGTGCCGTCGAAACGGCGTTTACGGCGGTATTCCTGCAGGGACACGGCGGCTTACCCGGCTTTGCGCGCAGGCGCGCGCTTGGGGGTCTTCTTGGCCGCCTTGCCTGCTGTCTTGGTCGCCTTTTTGGCGGCGGTGGGTTTGGCGACCTTGGCCGTGGCCTTCTTCGCCGCTGTCTTTCTGGCGGCCGGCGTGCGCTTCTTGGCATCCAGGCTCTTCTGCAGCAGCGACATGAAATCGACCACGTTCGTCGCATCGTCCTCGCGCGGGACCGGCTCCTCCTCCACCTTGGTGGTGCCGCCCTTGGCCTTGATCCGCTTCTTCAGCAACGTGTGCAGGCGCTCGCGGAATTCATCGTGGTACTCGTCCGGCTTCCACTCGCCGGACATCGACTCGATCAGCTGCTCGGCCATGGCCGTTTCCTTGCTGGTGATGCGGTACTCGGACAGGCTGCCACTGGGCAGCTTGTAGTCCTGCGGGTCCACCAGTTCCTGCGGATAGCGCAGGATCATCAGCACCAACGCATCGCCGTGCGGCATCACCGCGCACAGGTACTCGCGGGTGCGCACCACGACCCGCGCGATGCCGACCTTGCCGGTGCTGCGCAGCGTTTCGCGCAGCAGCACGTAGCCTTTCTCGGCTTTCTTGGCGGGCACCAGCAGGTAGGGCTTCTCGTAGTAGCGCGGATCGATCGTGCCGGCATCGACGAAGGTCTCCACCTCGACCGCCTCATGACTTTCCGGCGCGGCCGAGCGGATGTCGTCTTCCTCCAGCACGACATAGCTGCCCTTGTCGTACTCGTAGGCTTTGACGATGTCCTTCCACGGCACTTCTTCGCCGGTATCGGCGTTGACGCGCTCGAAGCGGATCGGCTTGCGGTCGCGCGAATCCAGCATCCGGAAGTGCAGATCGACGTTGCGCTCGCCGGACATCAGCGACACCGGGACATTGAGCAGCCCGAATGACAGCGTGCCGGTCCAGATCGGTCGGGCCATGGTGGCGCCACTCCAACACTACAGGGAGGGCAGCTGTACCGCGCGGCACGTGAAACGCCTGTGTCCAGGCTGTGCAGGCCGGCTGCACGCCGCGACTACTGCAGCAGGCCGTGCACCGCCGCCGCCGGCATGTGATCCAGCGCCAGCCACGCGTCTTCGACCACGGCGCGGGCCTGGTGCCAGCCCAGTCGCGACTGCCCGCGCATCTGTTCCCAGTGCTCGGCCAGCTCGCCATCGGTGTCATCGGCACCGCGCGGCCAGTCGGCGTAGTGCGTGGTCAGCGCGAAGGCGTAGGCGGGATAGAGGTCGCGCCAGCTACGCCGGCCATGACTGCGGCGCTGCTCGTAATCGCTGCGCATGTACTGCAGGTAGTCCTGTGCAACCGCCTGCGCGTCCTCGGCACGGTCACGGCGCGCACGGCGCCCGCTCCGTTCCGGCTGCAGGTAGGCGTTGAACAACGCGGGTGCGGCACGGCGGTCCAGGCGGGGCATGACACGACTCCGACAGCGGCGGGGCAGGCAGGAATAGACCCGCCACCGTTATCCGGCCGTGACAGATTCGTTGATGCACCGGGATTCGCGGCGACTTCACCCGCCGCGCGCTGTAGTGGGGTGCACAGCTACTGGAGAACTCCCATGCCCCGCGATCCCCTGCGCGACGCCACCGCCCCGGTCCCCGGCGAGCAGCGCGCCAAACATGACAACCAGGACGCCGAAGACCGCGGCGCCGGGATGTCCGTGCCCGACGACGCACCCGATCACCTGCCGGTGGCGGTCACCCCGGACCCGGTCCCGCGCGACCGCAAGGATTCGGCAGCCGGCGAGAAAGGCCCGGCCGGTCATCACCGCCGCGAAGATGAATACCAGCGCCGCCAGCGCAAGGAACACGCCAGCGACAACCAGGACGAGGCGCTGGAAGAAACCTTCCCGGCCAGCGACCCGACCTCACCGTTCGTGCCGGCCAAGCCGCCGCGCTAGGTCAGGGCGCCCACTGCCACTGCAGCCCGACGTTGTAGCGGCGGTCCGGGCCGGGCTCGAAGAAGCGCTGGTTGCCGTCGTTGACGATCACCGAGCCGATGTAGCGCTGGTCCAGGGCGTTGTCGATCCGGGCGAAGGCACGCAGCGTGCCCTGCGCGGTGGTCCAGCGCCGCGATAGTTCCAGATTCAGCAGCGCGTAGCCCGGCGCGCGCTCGGTGGCCAGATCGTTGACCACGGTGTCGCTGGAGGCCACCACCTCGGCGGCCCACTGCCACGGGCCCGGGCGGTACTGCACCCGCGCGTTCCACTGCTGCCTGGGCACGCCGGGCAAGCGTGAGCCGGCGGTCACCGTGTTGCAGCCAGCGGCCGCGCACAGCGCATACGGATCACGCACGGTGGCCTCGAGCCAGGTGTAGGCCAGCGAAAGATCCGCCTGCGCCCCCAGCGGCTGCACATAGCTGGCCTCCGCGCCCTGGCGGCGCGTGCGCCCGATGTTGCGGTAGGTGCTGCGGCCGCCGCTGTTGCTCGCCACGGCCAGCTCGTCAGCGGTATCGGCGCGGAACAGCGCGGCTTCGACCTGCGCGCCATTCTGTCCATGCCACTTGCTGCCGACTTCCAGGTTGCGGCTGCGGGCCGCCGAGAGATCCAGCGCCAGCCCGGCCTGGCCATCGGCGCGATAGCCCAGCTCGTTGAAGGTGGGCGTTTCGAAGCCACGTCCGGCCGACGCGTACAGCCGCCACGCATCGCTGGCGCGGAACACCACCCCGGCCACCGGCGTGGTCGCTTCGTAGCGACGCGAACCGCTGTCGTCCGGATTACCGGCGGTGATGTAGTGGTCGTTGGAGCGGAAACGGACCGTGCTGTGGCGCACCCCCAGCAGCAACGACCAACGCGGCGCCCACTGCCACCACGCCTGGGCGAACTGGTCCACGTTCTCGACCCGGTCGCTCTGGTCACGGCGCAGGCGGCCCTTGATGCCGACCTGATCCCCGACGAAGTTCTCGTAACCACGACGATCCTGCTGCTGACGGTCGGCATTGGCACCGATCACCACATCCAGCGGTCGACCGGCCCAGTCACCGTGCCACGCCCAGCGCGCGTCGAGCCCACCGTAATCGCCGTCCAGATCGATCACCCCACCAGCGTGCAGCGGCGAGTTCAGCTGCGGCGCCGGCGGGATCGCCAGGTACTGCTCCACGCTGCGCTGGCCGGCATAGCCCATCGCGCGCCACGTCTGCGCGCCCTCCGTTCGGGTGAACACCAGCCCGGCCTGGGCCTGGCGCACGGATTTGCGGGTGTTGTACTGGGTGGCCACCGCAGTGGCCTGGCGTGGGTTCTCGCGCACCTGGGCGCGGGTCAGGCCGAGCGGATCCTGCGCGTCGGGCGCATCGAAGTAGTTCAGGACCAGATCCAGCTGGCCGCCGCCGACATCCGTGCCGAGACGGGCGTTGACCGATTCGCGCCGGGCCTGGCTGTGGTCACGCCAGCCGTCCGTGCGGAAGTGGTTGGCGGCCACGTTGTACCGGATCGGTCCCTCCACGCCACGCAGCTGGGCGCCGGCGCTGAGGGTGTTGTCGCTGCCGGTGTCCAGCCGCAGGCGCCACGGGTCGCCCTCGGCGCCGTCCGCACTCCACACCTGCACCACGCCGCCAGAGGAGTTGCCGTACAACGCCGAGAACGGCCCGCGCAGCACCTCCACGCGCTGCGCCGAGAGCAGGCTGGCGTGGGAGAGCTGGCCCTGGCCGTCGGGCATGGTGGCCGGCACACCGTCCACCAGCACCCGCACGCCGCGCACGCCGAAGGTCGAGCGCGCGCCGAAGCCGCGGATCGACAGCTGGGTGTCCTGCGCGTAATTCTGGCGATCACGGGCGACCACCCCGGGAATGCCGTTGAGTGCCTCGGAGAGCTGGGCCAGCGGCCCGGTACGGTCTTCGTCCACCCAGACCGTGGTCAGCGAGGCCGGCAGATCGATATCGGCCACCTGGGCCACGCGCGCGGCCTGGACCTGGACGGTCGGCAGGCGCTCGATCGGGGCGGGCGGGGTGGGGGTGTTCTGGGCCTGCGCCAGCGACGGCAGCAACACGGCCGAGGCCAGCGCACAGTGGCGGGCCAGCGGGGTAAGACGGAGCATGCGGGGCGGGATCCTCGGTGAATGGGCGTGCCGCACGCCATGGTACGGAAGGTGACGTGACGACGGCCTCGGCGCCCTCGGCAGGGCTTTGTTACGATGGGTCGGTTTTGGCTGATTCTGCCGCCATCTCCGCGTCGCGCCACCCTCCCCCTTCCGTCATCCGAATGAGTACCGCCGTGTCCTTCTTTGCAAATGTGGAACTGGTCCCAGGCGACCCGATCCTGGGCCTGACCGAGGCTTACAACGCCGACAGCCGCCCGATCAAGGTCAACCTGGGCGTGGGCATCTATTACGACGAGAGCGGCCGCATTCCGCTGCTCCGCGCCGTGAACACGATCGAACAGCAGCTGGCCAATGACGCCAAACCGCGCGGCTACCTGCCGATCGACGGTCTGCCGGCCTACACCCAGGCCACCCGCGAGCTGGTCTTCGGCAAGGACTCGCCGCTGCTGGCTGCTGGCCGCGTGGCCACCTCGCAGACCATCGGCGGCAGCGGTGCGCTGCGCGTCGGCGCGGACCTGCTGCACAAGCTGCTGCCGCACGCCACCATCGCCATCAGCAACCCGAGCTGGGAAAACCATCGCGCGGTGTTCGGCGCGGCCGGCTTCGACGTGGTCGATTACACCTACTTCGATGCCGCCACCCATGGCGTGGACTTCGACGGCATGCTGGCCGACCTCGGCAAGCTGCAGCCGGGCACCGTGGTGCTGCTGCACGCGTGCTGCCACAACCCGACCGGTGCCGACCTGACCGTCGCGCAGTGGAAGCAGGTGGCCGAGCTGCTGAAGGATCGCCAGCTGTTCCCGTTCATCGACATGGCCTACCAGGGCTTCGACAAGGGCATCAGCGAAGATGGCGCCGCCGTGCGCATCATCGCCGAGGCCGGCATCGACAGCTTCGTGGTCGCCAACTCGTACTCCAAGTCGTTCTCGCTGTATGGCGAGCGCATTGGCGCGCTGTCGGTGGTCGCCCCGGACGCGAACGCGGCCAAGGCCGTGCAGTCGCAGGTCAAGCGCATCATCCGCACGATCTACTCCAGCCCGTCCAACCACGGCGCTGCGCTGGTGGCCGGTGTGCTCAACAGCGTCGAGCTGCGCCAGGTGTGGGAAGCGGAACTGACCGAGATGCGTGAGCGTATCCACGCCCTGCGCCATGGTCTGGTGGAGAACCTGGTCGCCGCCGGCGCACCGGAGTACGCCTTCATCAACGACCAGGCCGGCATGTTCTCGTACTCGGGCCTGAGCCGCGCCCAGGTGGACCGCCTGCGCGACGAGTTCGCGATCTACGCCGTCGGTACCGGCCGCATCTGCGTGGCCGCACTCAACCAGGGCAACCTGGCATACGTGGCCAAGGCGGTGGCGACCGTCAGCAAGGGCTGAGCAGTATTGCCCCTGTGAAGCAGAACGGCCGCCATGCGCGGCCGTTCTGCTATGCGGTGCCGCCCGCGCCTCGTAATGGCTCCGGCGAAGGGCGACAATAGGCGCTTCCCCTCTGAAGGCCGCCTGATTCCATGTCCCAGACGTCGCTGACCCGCTATCTGATCGAAGAGCAACATGCCGGCCGCATCAACGCCGATCTGCGCCAGCTGATCGCTGTCGTCGCCCGCGCCTGCACCAGCATCTCCATCGCGGTCAGCAAGGGCGCGCTGGGCGGTGTGCTCGGCGAAGCCGGTACCGGCAACGTGCAGGGCGAAGCGCAGAAGAAGCTGGACGTGATCAGCAACGAGATCCTGCTGGAAGCCAACGCCTGGGGCGGCCACCTCGCCGCCTGCGCCTCGGAAGAAATGGATCACTGCCAGCCGGTGCCCGACACCTACCCGCGCGGTGACTTCCTGCTGCTGTTCGATCCCCTCGATGGCAGCTCCAACATCGACGTCAACGTGTCGGTCGGCACCATCTTCTCGGTGCTGCGCTGCCCGCCGGGCACCGAGCAGCCCAACGATGCCAGCTTCCTGCAGCCGGGCACCGCGCAGGTCGCGGCCGGCTACTGCATCTACGGGCCGAGCACGCAGATGGTGCTCACCGTCGGCCACGGCACCCACGCGTTCACCCTTGACCGCGAGAAGGGCGAGTTCGTGCTGACAACGACGGACATGCAGATCCCGGCGGACACCCAGGAATTTGCGATCAACATGTCCAACCAGCGGCATTGGGAAACCCCGATGCAGGGCTACGTGCAGGACCTGCTGGCCGGCAAGGAAGGCGCGCGCGGCAAGAACTTCAACATGCGCTGGATCGCCAGCATGGTCGCCGACGTGCATCGCATCCTGACCCGCGGCGGCATCTTCATCTACCCGTGGGACACGAAGGATCCGTCCAAGGCCGGCAAGCTGCGCCTGATGTACGAAGCCAACCCGATGGGCCTGCTGGTCGAACAGGCCGGCGGCGCCGCCACCACGGGCCGCGAGCGCATTCTCGACATCCAGCCCGATCAGCTGCACCAGCGCGTGCCGGTCTTCCTCGGCTCGCGCAATGAAGTGGAAGAAGCCACCCGTTATCACCGCGAACACGACAGCGCGGCAGGTTGATTTCCTACACAGGGCTGGCCGATCGGTCAGCCCTGTTGTTACGTGGCAACGGCGTGACATCGGCCACGGCAGCGGTCACCATCGGCCATTCGTGCCCACGGATGACCCCATGACTGCCGACGCACCGCTCGATTTCATCGAAGTAATCCACAACGCCGTCCCCAACGAGGTCTGCGCGGCCCTGCAGGCCCAGATGCGATCCAGTGCGCAGTTGCAGCCGGGCGAAGTGGGCAGCGGTGTGTTCCCGGAACTCAAGCACAGCAAGGATCTTCGCATCAGCGGGCGGCCCGAGTGGCGGCAGGCCGAAGCGGTGCTGCAGCAGGCGGTTTTCAAGGGTTTGCTGACTTATCTACGCCGTTATCCACAGGCCCTGATCTCGCCGTTGATGTTGCAGATCCAGGACAGCCACGGCCAACCGCGCCGGTTGGCAGCCGAGGATTTCCCCGACATGGACGACGCCACGCTGTCCGACCTGGCCCGCACCTGCCTGCGGCCCGGCGCCATCAATCTGCAATGGTATGCGGCGGGCGAGGGTGGCTATCCGTACTGGCACTGCGAGCTGTATCCGCGCGATCCGGCCGGCGAAACGCTGCACCGCCACCTGCTGTGGACGCTCTACCTCAATGACGATTTCGACGCCGGCGAAACCGAGTTCCTGTTCCAGGGCCGCAAGGTTGCGCCGCGCACGGGCAGCCTGTTGATCGCACCGACGTCGTTCACCCACACGCATCGGGGCAACCGGCCGCAGGGTGGGGACAAGTTCATTGCGACGAGCTGGATTCTTTTCCAGAGTGCTCAGAAATTATTTGGTGGGAACTGATCAGCGCGCCCACACCAGCAACACAGCACCGACAACGACAACCACGGCCAACACCATCACCGTGATCAGCACATTGCGCCCGGTGCGCTTCGCCTTCGCCTTCAACCCGGCCAGCACGTCCAGATCGAGATAGAGACGATCAGCGCCCGCGTCGCGGATGACGCCGTTGTCGCGGTAGTACTTCAGCGCTACCTGCAATGCAGGGTCGATGCTGTCCGCCGCGATCGCGCTCTGCGGTGACAGCGCCTGATGGCCGGTGAAGTGTGCGATCACCGCGTCGCGCTGCTGCTGCACCGCGGCGGTGATGGCGGCGTTGATCGCGATGTTGGCCGCGTTCGACGCGGCCGAGGTGGCTGCCGATGACATGTGGTTCCCCTTGGATATCCGATATGGACGTCAGGCCACCGCGGCGCGGCGTCTTGGCCCGATTGTTGGGCGGGCGCGGCCCAAAGTCCATCGGGGGCGCTGGTTAGAACAGCGAGCCCTGGGGTAAGTCCACCCGCGGGGGCAGCGGCCGCAGGAAGCGGGTGCAGTCCAGCTTCGGCCAGTGGCTGTGCTGCGCGTCGAAGCCCAGGCGCTTGCGAGCCAGCTTGAAGCGGTTGGACAGCAGATCCGCGTAGACGCCTTCGCCGCGCATGCGCGTGCCGAACTGGCTGTTGTAGTCCTTGCCGCCACGCAGCTGGTTGATGGTGCTCATCACGTGCGTAGCGCGGTCCGGATGGTGGGTGTCGAGCCAGTCGCGGAACAGGGGCGCCACTTCCAGCGGCAGGCGCAGCAGCACGTAGCCGGCCGTGGTGGCACCGGCATCGTGGGCGGCCTCGAGCACGGCTTCCAGCTCGGCATCGTTGATCCACGGGATCACCGGCGCGACCATCACCCCGACCGGGATGCCGGCATCGCTCAGGCGACGCATCGCGCGCAGCCGTGCATGCGGGGCCGAGGCGCGTGGTTCCAGCCTGGCCGACAGGTGCGGGTCCAGCGAGGTCACCGAGAAGTGCACGCTGACCAGGTGCTTTTCCGCCAGCGGTGCGAGCAGGTCGATGTCGCGCTCGACCAGCGCGTTCTTGGTGATCAGCGAGAACGGGTGCTGCGTTTCGAGCATCACCTCGATCAGCTGGCGGGTGAGTTTGAGCTTGCGCTCGATCGGCTGGTAGGCGTCGGTGTTGATGCCCAGCGCGATCGGCTGCGGCACGTAGCCGGGGCGCGAGAACTCCTTGCGCAGCAGCTGCGGCGCATTGGTCTTGGCGAACAGCTTGGTCTCGAAGTCCAGCCCGGGCGAGAGATTGAGATAGGCGTGCGAGGGCCGGGCGAAGCAGTACGAACAGCCATGTTCGCAGCCGCGGTACGGATTGACCGACTGGCTGAAGCCGACATCCGGCGACTTGTTGCGGCTGATGATGCTGCGGGCGGTTTCGGCGCGTACTTCGGTGCGCAGCCGCGGCGCGGCGAACTCCTCGCACTCGTCCGGCGCCCAGCCGTCGTCCATCGCTTCGCTGACGGTGACCTCGAAACGGCCCGCCAGGTGCGTGCGGGAGCCCCGGCCTTTGATCGCAATACCCATCGTCAAAGGCTATCGCCGGGACGTCTCAGGGAATGAGACGTTGTGGCATCGGAACGGCGGGGATGGGAGATATCCATGGTTAGTAGTATTACTAACCACAGGGGCAATGGGAAGTGAAACCCGCGCCGGGTAAGGGTTGCCGGAGGTGGGGACCGATTTGATCCCCCAGATTATCCACAGGGTCAGGGCGCGTGCCTGGCGTGCCATGTCACCGGGCGGCTGAGCCGACCATCGGGCGGCTCCTACCGGATGCGGGGCGCCTTACGCGGCAGGGATCCGCGTCGCATCACAGCAGCCGCAGATATCCCTTCACCGTGGCATCCAGCCCGTCGTACAGCGCCTCGCTGATCAGCGCATGGCCGATCGAGACTTCCAGCACGTCCGGCACGGTCCGCAGGAACTCGGCCAGGTTGTCCTGCGACAGGTCGTGGCCGGCGTTGACGCCCAGGCCGGCCGCCTGGGCGCGGCGCGCGGCATCGCCGAACAGCGCCAGCATGGCGGTGGCATCGCCGGCGGCATGCGCCTCGGCGTAGGGGCCGGTGTAGAGCTCCACGCGGTCGGCACCGATCTCGGCGGCCTGAGCGATGTCGGGGTTGCCTGCGTCCACGAACAGGCTGACCCGGCAGCCGTACGTCTTCAACTCGGCGATCAGCGGGCGCAGGCGCTGTGCATCACGGCCGAACTCAAAGCCGTGGTCGGAAGTGAGCTGGCCGTCGCCGTCCGGCACCAGGGTGGCCTGGGCGGGGCGGGTCTGCGCGCACAGCGGCAGCAGCCCGGGGTAGCCCTCACGCGGTGGCGCGAACGGGTTGCCCTCGATGTTGAACTCCACGCCTCGCTCGGCCGTCAGCGCGGACAGCGCCAGCACGTCCTCGGCATGAATGTGGCGGCGGTCCGGGCGCGGGTGCACGGTGATGCCGTGCGCGCCGGCGTCCAGGCAGGCACGGGCGGCCTGCAGCACGTCCGGGTCGGTGCCGCCGCGCGAGTTGCGCAGGACGGCGATCTTGTTCACGTTGACGCTGAGTTGGGTCATGGCACTACGAGGGGTCGGATTCGCCCTGAGCGGCCGGGGTACGCGCCTGGAGGGCGAGCTCCCGCAGCCGACGGAGTTCGTTGGGATCGGTGATGGCCGCGCGGGTGGGCTGCACATCGCCGAAGCGGGCCACGTAAAGGCCGCGGACCCACGCCAGCAGGAACACCAGGGTGCCCAGCAGCGACAGCGCCATCAGCCCCATGTGGGGGGTCTTGAGCGCCATGCCGAAACAGGCCAGCGCGAACAGCAGAAACAGCCAGTACATGTCGTTCTCCCCGATTGACCGGGCCAGTGTAGCGCTGGCGCCGGGTGTGGTTCCACGGGGAGCAGTGGTTACAGCAGCGGCGAGGCCAGGCGGGCGAACGCCTCGGGCACACGGTGCCGCCACAGCGAACGCTGGCGGTCGTTGTAGACCGGTGAGGCGCTGCTGTATTCGGCCAGCAGGATCTCGGCCAGCGCTGCCACCCGACCGGTGTCGCTGATCATCATCGACAGCTCGAAGTTCAGCCGGAAGCTGCGGTGATCGAAGTTCGCACTGCCGACGATGCACACGTCGTCATCGGCGATGAAGGCCTTGGTGTGCAGCATGCGCGGGCCGTACTCGTAGATCTTGACCCCGGCCTGCAGCAGCTCGTCGAAGTAGGAGCGCGCGGCCTGGGTGACGAACCAGGAGTCGCTCATCTTGGGCACCAGCAGACGCACGTCCAGCCCACCGAGTGCGGCCGAGGTCAGTGCCATGCGGGCGGCCTCGCCGGGCACGAAGTACGGCGTCACCAGCCAGACGCGCTCCTTCGCTTCGTGGATCGCCGCCACGTGCAACCGGTGGATGGTCTCCCATGAGGAGTCCGGTCCGGACACCAGCACCTGCGCATTGATGCTGCCCTCGCTGCGGCTGGGCATGGTTTCCGGCCACAGCTGGGCGATGTTGAAGCGCGCCGGTTCCTGGCCGGTGGCGTAGATCCAGTCCTCGATGAAGACCAGCTGCAGGCTGCGCACCACGTGGCCCCGCAGCCGCATGTGCAGGTCGCGATACGCATCCGGGCGGACGCTCTCGTCTTCCTCATCGGTGATGTTGATGCCACCGGTGAACGCCTGCAGGCCATCGATGATGACCAGCTTGCGGTGCGTGCGCAGGTTCAACCACGGCCGCTTGAACGGCTTGAGCAGCTGCCGGGGATGGAACCACACCACTTCGGCACCGGCATCCAGCAGCGGCTGCAGGAAACGCTTGCGGATGGATGACGAACCGACCGCATCCAGCAGCAGCCGCACGCGTACACCGGCGGCGGCACGCTCGGTCAGCGCATCGCGCAGCGCGGTGCCGGCGTGGTCCGGATTGAAGATGTAGTACTCCAGGTGCAGGTGATCCTGCGCCTTGGCCACGGCCGCGAGCAGCGCGCTGTAGGTGGCCGCACCGTCGACCAGCCACTCCACTTCGGTGGCCGAGCTGGGTGACAGCCCGGTGGTGGCCTGAGCGATCTTGGCCAGCTCGGTGCAGTCCGCGTCCGGTGGGCAGACGCTGCTGTAGTGCTCCATGCCCGAGCGCGAACGGCCACGGCGCAGGCGCTGCCGCTTCACCTTCTGCGGGCCGAGCAGGTAGTAGATGAAGAGCCCGAGGTAGGGCAGGGCGGCCAGCGACAGGATCCAGCTCAACGTGGCGACCGGCTCGCGCTTCTGCAGCATGATCCAGCCGGTCAGCCACAGCAGATAGAGAATGTAGGCCGCCACCATCAGGGGGCGCAGGTGGGGGATGGCGTCGAGCCAGTCCCCGAAGACGTCGAAGGTTGCGAGCATGGCCGGATGATAGCGGGCGGCGTGGCGCTGGCGCGTATCCGCGGCCGGCGGCACAAAAAAAACGCCCCTGTTTCCAGGGGCGTTTTCCAGTCGCGTCATGACTGCGTCTTGCGTATTACTGCTGTACGAAGCCGATCTTCTTCATCTGAGCATTCTTCGCGGCAGCCAACACCTTGGCCATCACGTCGTACTCGGAGTCCGGGCTGGCATCGATGCGCAGTTCCGGCTGGTTGGTCGGATCGCGCTGCACTTCCTGTTCCATACGCTGCTGCAGTTCGCCCACAGCCACCGGGCTGTTGTTCCACGACACCTGGTTGCTGGCGTCCACCTTCAGCTCGATCGGCGGCGGCGGTTCGACCGTCACCGGCGGTGGGTTGAGCACGCGCTGCGGCAGGTCAACGGCGATCGGGTACGTCATGATCGGCGCGGTGACGATGAAGATGATCAGCAGCACCAGCATCACGTCCACCAGGGGCGTGACGTTGATGTCGGCCATGGGGCCTTTGTTACCACCAGTACTGAACGCCATGGCTTACTGCCCCTTTACTTTGGTGGCGACGAAGCCCACGTCGAGCATGCCCTGTTCCTGCGCGACCTTCGTCATCTCATTGATGACGCGCATCTTGGTGGTGCGATCACCACGCAGGTTGAGGGGCGGCTGCGGGGTCTGCTGGGCGGCGGTCGCCAAGCGCGACTCAAGAGTCTGCTTGTCGATTTCCTCGTCGTTCCAGTAGATCGAGCCGTCTTCCTTGACTGCCAAGGTGATCGGGCTCGCCCGCTTTTCAGCGTCTTCCGGATTCTGCACCAGGTTGGCCTCAGGCAGATCCACCTTGACCTTGTGGGACATCAGGGGCGCCGTGATGATGAAGATGATCAGCAGCACCAGCATCACGTCCACGAGGGGCGTAACGTTGATGTCGGCCATGGGGCCGCCGCTGTTACCACTACTGAAAGCCATAACGGGCTCCGTCTAGATCGTGTTGACTACGTTCTCGCTGGGTGACGCGCGTCGCTATTAGCGAACGCGCGAACCGGTGGCGAAGAAGTCGTGCAGGTCGTGAGCGAACGTATCGAACTTGCTGATCGTGGCGCTGTTGATCTTGCTGAAGAAGTTGAAGGCGAACACGGCCGGGATAGCCACGAACAGACCGATGGCGGTCATGATCAGTGCTTCACCCACCGGGCCGGCAACGGCGTCGATCGAGGCGGAACCGGTGGCACCGATCTTGATCAGCGCGCCGTAGATGCCCCACACGGTACCCAGCAGACCCACGAACGGAGCGGTTGCGCCGACGGTGGCCAGCAGGGTCATGCCCGACTGCAGGTTGTTGCTTTCGCGGGTCACGGCCTGACGCAGGGCGCGATCGACGAACTCCGAACGGCTCAGGTTTTCACCCAGGCCACCGGTGGCGCCGCCTTCCGAACGCTGGTGGTGCGCAGCAGCCTGTGCAGCGTCCAGAGCGATCTTGGAGAAGGGTTCCGAAGCCGGCTGTTCTTCCATCGCACGGATGGCGTCCTGGGCGTTCGGGGTATCCCAGAACAGGCTCACGACCTTGTCGGCAGCAGCCTTCAGACGGGAAGCACGGAAGATGTTGATGACGGTCCAGTACCAGGACATGGCCGACATGATGATCAGGGTCAGCAGCACGACCCAGGAGACGGCGAAGTCACCCGGCTGGGTGGTCATCTCGTGGATCAGGTGCTCGAAGCCCATCTGCGACAGGGCGTTGGAGTTGCCCCCGGCAGCAGCGGCGATGAAAAGTTCCTGCAGCATGACGCTTACCTTTGTTGTGTGTGGTGATAAAGGGTATTGCTAGAAATAACCGGTAGAAGCGGTGGCCGGCGGGCCACCGCCCACTATCAGTTCAGCGCAAAGTTGACCGGGACGCGAACGCGACCTGCGACCTTCTTCCCGCCCGATTCCGCGGAACGGAAGCTCCACTTGCGAGCTGCTTCCATGGCGGCGCGATCGAGGTCACGGTTACGGCTGGACTTCTCGACCGACACATTGGTGACGTTGCCATTGGCATCGACATCAATGATCAGGATGACTTCACCCTGGATACCAGCACGGAACGCGGCCGGCGGGTAACGCGGGGGGTTCATGTTCTTCGACGAGATGTCGACGCTTGCCTCAATGGTGCTCGGCGGCTGCGGCGGCGACGGCGGCGAAGGCGGCGTGACGATGTCGGTCGGACGCGGGTCCGGGATATCGACCACTGGGGCCTGCGGCGGCGGCGGAACCGGGGACGGCTTCGGCGGCGACAGGTTTTTCACCGGCGGCGGCGGGGTGTCATCCGGCGGCGGCGGCGGCGGCGGCGGTGGGGGCGGCGGCGGAGCGTCGACCAGGGTCACCATGATGTTGCGTTCTTTCTCCGCAGCGGCCTTGGGGGCCACAGCCGGGATCAAAAGCATCATGAAGGCGGCGAGATGCAGTGCGATTACAAAAGCGATACCCACGATACGCGGCCAGGAGAGGCCGGTGTCATCGCGTTGTTCGTACCTGTGAACGACTAGTTGTTCCGTCATGCGCCAAGAGCTCATTAGTGGGGCCGGGTACCCGAGGACAGGTAGCCCATGATCAGCGGTGCATGACACCGCAGGAACCTCCAAGCTTATACCAATCCTGAGCGCCTGCGCATCACTAATGCAGGCGTTCAGGCGTTATTCCTACTTACTTCAGGTTGATGATTTTCTTGGCATCCGCCTGGTTCTTCACACCCTTCGCCAGCGCCTGCTGGGCGGCCTGCTTGGCCTCCGGGATGCGACCTTCCGAATGCAGCACGCGTGCCAGATTCAGGTAGGTCTCACCGTCCTTGGAAAGCGGGGCAGCCTTCTGCCACGCCTCGATCGCCTTGTTTGCCTGCGGCGGATCCGAGTAGTAGTACGCCTGGGCCAGCGCGAGGTACACCTGATAATCAGGCTTCAGGATGTTTTTCTGCAAGCCATCATTGATAACGGCAATGACGTCCTTTTCTTTGTTCTCGCTGTTGGCGTAGATCGAGTAGAGCTGCTTGTACTCGCGCTCGTCGGTCAGCTGGCCGGCGCTGTAGAGCTTGCCCATGATCGCGCCCGCCTGGTCCATCTGGTCGGCCTGCATGTACATGCTGGCCAGGTTCAGCTGGGCCTTCTTGTCGTTCGGGTTCTTGGCGGCGAGCGCCTCGGCCTGCTTGACCGCTTCACCGGTCTGGCCGGCTTCGGCCATGGCGGCCATCAGCAGCTGGTTCCAGCTGTCCTTCGGCTCGGTCGCGCCGGCGATGGCCTGCTGCAGCACCGGGATCGCCTCGGCGTAGCGCTCGGCCTGGTACAGCGCCTGACCCTTGGCCACGAGCTCTTCCGGCTTGGTGGACTTGGTTTCGGCGAAGTACTTGTCCAGCGTCGCCAGGCCTTCGTTGATCTGGTCTTCCTGCACCTGCAGCTGGCCCAGCATCAGCATCGACTGGTAGTGGCCGTTGTTGTCCAGGCCACCGAGCTGCAACACCTGCTCAAGGTACTTCTTGGCAGCGGCGACGTCGTCGAGCTGGTAGGCCGCCTGCGAGGCGAGCTGGGCGGCCAGCGACTTCTCGTAGGTGTTGGCGGCGGGATTGGCCAGAATCTCTTCAGCCTGCGCGCGCGTCTCCGGGAACTTCTGGTCGTTGTAGCTGTCAATCAGCTTCTGCAGCTTCGGGCCGAGTTTGGCCGACGACTTCTGCTCCGGCTCCTGACGGGTCGCGTTCGGGTAGAGCACTTCGGCCTTCGCCTGCTTGCCGCCGCGGTTGCCACGCTCCGACGAGCGGGACTGGGCGAACGCATCGGTGACCATGGCGCCACCGATAGCGGTCGCGATGAGGACGGAAAGGACGGCTTGCTTGTGGTTGCTGAAAATCATCTTTCACCTCGATCGAACCGCCGCGGCGGCATCAAAACGGACTGTCAGAAAAATCTGAGCCGCCAAACGTATCAGAAACTGATGGCGTGAGAAATCGTTTCCGATGCTGCAATACAGCATCTTTTGGTCGTATCCGGGCGCATCAACCGCACTTTGGCCTGCGCCCGGCCGCCTGGGCTTGTTGGTATACACCACTCAGGGACGGCGCGTCTCGCTGCAATTCACGGATGCGGTTGGCGGGGTCGGGGTGGGTGGACAGCCATTGGGGCGAACGCCCGCCGCTGGCGGCCATCATGTTCTGCCACAGATCCACCGCCTGGGCGGGGTTGAAGCCGGCCTCGGCCATCAACCGCTGACCGACGATATCCGCCTCGCTTTCCTGGGTCCGCGAGCCGGGCAGCAGGAAGGCGGCCTGGGCGCCAGCGCCACCGAGCTGGCTGACGGTACTGGCCGCGCCCTCACCGTAGGCGGCGCCCGCCAGCGCGCCCAGAACCGACAAGCCGGTCTGCGCGCCCATCTGACGGGTGAGGCGTTCTTCGTGGTGCCGCGAGATGACGTGGCCGATTTCATGGCCGATCACGGCAGCCAGCTGATCCTGGTTTTTGGCGACGGTGAAGATGCCCGTGTTGACCCCGACCTTGCCGCCGGGCAGGGCGAACGCGTTGGGCTCCTTGTCGACCATCAACGCCGTTTCCCACCGTACGCCACGGTACTGAGCAGGCAGCTGGGCAACCAGCGCATTCACTACGCACTGCACGTAGGCGTTCTGCTTCGGATCGGTGCTGAGCGTGCCTTTGGATTTGGTTTCAGTGAACGCCTGTGCGCCCAGCTGATCCAGTTCGGCCTGCGAGACACCGCCGACCATCTGACGACGGCCGGTTGGCGAGGTGGTGGTGGCGCACGCGCTCACCAGCATGGCAATGGCAATTCCCAACAGCACTGGTTTCATGTGCGCTCCCCCGTGTTCATGTAGGCAGTGTGGAACGTGGCGACGTAAATTTTCGTCAAGCCGCCTGATCGATCATTGCACGCCGAGAAACATCAGCGCTGCCAGGGCGATGCCGTTGTTCAGTGCATGCGCGGCGATCGGCGCCCACAGAGTGCCGGTGCGTTGGTAGAGCCAGGCAAAGGCGGCGCCCATGCCGCCGTAGACCAGCCACAACTGGGCGATTTCCCATGGGCCGTTGGCGCTGGTGCCGGGGATTTCATGCACCAGCGCGAAGGCCAGGCTGCTCAGCACGATGCCCAGCACAGGGCGACCGGCCTGCCAGAGGCGGCCGAACAGCACGCGGCGGAACAACAGCTCTTCATACGCAGGGGCGAGCACCACAGCGAACAGCGCGAGAAACCATGGGAAGCGCGTCATCGCCTGTTCCATCAGCGCCAGGTTGGTCGGCACCGGTTCGATGCCCGCCTGCTTGGCCAGCCACGCGATCAGGTTGCTGCCGATGATCACACCGGTGGCGACCAACAACGTCCAGCCCCAGGTCGAGGGGCGGCCTGCGGCCTGGAAGGACAACGCACGTTCGGCGGGCGTGGCCCGGCGGCGGAAGAAGTACAGCACCAGTGCAGCGCCGCCGGTAGCGCTCAGCGCCATCAGGATCTGGGCGAGGGCACCGGGTTGGCCCAGCTGCTGGGTAAGACCGGCTACGGCGGAGGCATCGGCGCCGTCGCGAGCCGCTTGGTATCCGATGATCGCGCCGCGATACAGCCCCCAGAGCAAGCCACCGATCAGACTCAATGACAACAGGACTGCGGTGCCGATGCCCAGGTCGATGAAGAATCCCGCGAGCGGGGAGCCCGGCTTTCGCGGTGACGACGGGACGGCGGGAGGCAGCGGAGGCGTCATGGACGCCGAGGGGGTAGCGGACATCGGATTCCTGGCATCGGGGAGCGATGGCCGGCCGGATGCAGGTCGCATCCGGGCCGGCCCTTCCCCGATTGTGTCAGATATCCAGGTTGGCGACCTTCAGCGCATTGTCTTCGATGAAGTCACGGCGCGGTTCCACCACGTCGCCCATCAGCGTGCTGAAGATCTGATCGGCGGCCACGGCATCTTCGATCCGCACCTGGAGCAGGCGGCGGGTGTCGGGATTGACCGTGGTGTCCCACAACTGCTCGGGATTCATTTCACCCAGACCCTTGAATCGCTGAATCTGGCGGCCCTTCTTGGCCTCATCCAGCAACCAGTTGCGCGCTTCGGCGAAGCTGCCGATCTCGGCCGACTTGGCACCGCGGCTGATCTTCGCACCGGCACGGACCAGGCCGTGCAGCAGCAGGGAAGACTGGTGCAGGGCACGCAGTTCACCGGTTTCAAATGCGCCCAGCGGCAGCACCTGGATCAGCTGTTCACCCATGTGGCGACGCGTGACCAGCACAGCGGCGGGACGCTCGTCGGTGGGCTCCTGCAGTTCCAGCGTATAGCGCGGCGAGCCGAGGCTGCCCTGGTTGAGGCGGGTCGCCAGCGCGGCCAGACCTTCGTTGGCGCCGGCCTTGCGCAGGTGCTCCAGATCCATCGGCGTGAAATCGATCAGTGCTTCGAGCACCTGGCGATCATAGCGATGGCCGTTGCGCGCGATGGTTTCCTGCGCCGAAGCGTAGGAGAGCAGCAGCTTCTCCAAGGCCACGCCTTCGATGCCCGGCTCGCTTTCGGCGGGGATCAACGAAGCGTTCTCCACCGCACTGCTGGCCAGGTAGGCGTCCAGCGCCGGATCATCCTTCAGGTACAGCTCCTGCTTGCCCTGCTTGATCTTGTACAGCGGCGGCAGGCCGATGTAGATGTGGCCGCGCTCGATCAGCTCCGGCATCTGACGGTAGAAGAAGGTCAACAGCAGCGTACGGATGTGCGCGCCGTCGACGTCGGCATCGGTCATGATGATGATGCGGTGGTAACGCAGCTTGTCCGGGTTGTACTCGTCCCGACCGATGCCGGTGCCCAGCGCGGTGATCAGCGTACCGACCTGATCCGAGGCGAGCATGCGGTCGAAGCGGGCACGTTCCACGTTGAGGATCTTGCCGCGCAGCGGCAGCACCGCCTGGTTCTTGCGGTTGCGGCCCTGCTTGGCCGAGCCACCTGCCGAGTCACCCTCGACGATGAACAGTTCGGACAGCGCCGGATCCTTTTCCTGGCAGTCGGCCAGCTTGCCCGGCAGGCCGGCAATATCCAGCGCGCCCTTGCGGCGGGTCAGATCGCGCGCCTTGCGCGCCGCTTCACGTGCACGCGCCGCGTCCACGATCTTGCCGGCGATCGCCTTGGCTTCGTTCGGGTTTTCCTGCAGGAATTCTTCCAGGCGCTGGCCGAAGGCACTTTCCACCGCCGGGCGCACATCCGAACTGACCAGCTTTTCCTTGGTCTGGCTGGAGAAGCTCGGGTCCGGCACCTTCACCGACAGCACCGCGATCATGCCTTCGCGCATGTCATCGCCGGTCAGGTTGATCTTGGCCTGCTTGGCGATGCCGTTCTGCTCGATGTAGTTGTTGAGCACACGGGTCAGCGCGCCGCGGAAGCCGGCCAGATGGGTACCGCCGTCCTTCTGCGGAATGTTGTTGGTGAAGCAGTACATCGTTTCCTGGTAGGAATCGGTCCACTGCAGCGCCACGTCCACCACGATGCCGTTGGACTCGCCGGTCACCGAGATCACGTTCGGGTGCAGCGGCGTCTTCAGCTGCGCCAGATGCTCCACGAAACTACGGATGCCGCCTTCGTAATGGAAGTCATCGCGGCGGCCATCGCCGCGCTCGTCGACCAGCACGATCTTGACGCCGGAATTGAGGAAGGACAGTTCGCGCAGACGGCGGGCCAGGATGTCGTAGTGGAATTCCACGTTGTCGTGGAAGGCCTTCACCGACGGCCAGAAGCGCAGCGTGGTGCCGCGCTTGGTGCTGGCTTCGACCTGCTTCAGCGAGTTGACCGCGGCACCATCGGCGAATTCCTGCTGGTAGTGGAAGCCGCCCTGGAAGATATCCAGAACCAGCTTCTGCGACAGCGCATTGACCACGCTGACGCCCACACCGTGCAGACCGCCGGAGACCTTGTAGCTGTTGTCATCGAACTTGCCGCCGGCATGCAGGACCGTCATCACGACCTCGGCCGCGGACACTTCGCGGTCGAGCTTCTTGCTCATCTGCTCGTGCTTGCCAGTCGGAATGCCGCGACCGTTGTCCGAGACCGACACCGAGCCATCGGCGTGGATCATGACCGAGACATTGTCGGCGTGGCCGGCCAAGGCTTCATCGATGGAGTTGTCGACGACCTCGAACACCATGTGGTGCAGACCGGTGCCGTCATGGACGTCACCGATGTACATACCAGGACGCTTGCGGACAGCCTCAAGGCCTTCCAGGGCGGTGATGCTGTTGGCGTCGTAGTTGCCGCTGTTGGCGGGGATGTTCTGTTCTTCAGTCATTGCGCTTGCCGTAGGCTCCGCAGGTCGGTCCGCCGCGGTGAGGCGGGGCGCCGAGTAATAAGGGGTTGCAACAGCAATTATACCAGCCGGGCACCGTGGCCCCTGGGGGACCACTATGGCACAGGCAGGACCTGTCCATGTTCCACGTGGAACCGGGTGATATCTGTCGCGTCGACCAGCGCCGCCGGTACCTCGGTGGCGGTAATGAATATCTGCGCCGGGCCGGCCTTCAGCCGTTCCAGCACCCGCGCCTGGTGATGCCGGTCCAGCTCTGACGACAGATCGTCCAACGCGATCACCGGCCACTCGCCACGCTGCTCGGCATAGTCCTCGGCCTGCGCCAGCAGGCAGGTAAGGGCAGTCAGCTTGGCTTGGCCCCGCGAGAGCGCATCCCGGCCCGGAATGGTCTCGAATCCGACGCTCCAATCCGCCCGGTGCGGGCCGACTGACGTATAGCCAGCCAAGCGGTCACGTTCCCGGGCCAGGAGCAGGGCGTCCGACAGCGATACCTCCTGCTTCCGCCAGCCAGGGCTGAGGCTGAGTGACTGGATTCCCAGATTTGGGGCCAGGACGGCCGCCAGTTCCACGGTTCGTTCCTGCAGCCGCTCCAGGTAGTGCTGGCGGCGGGTGGTCAGCGGTTCGCCGGCCTCCGCGAGCTCGCGATCCCATGCATCCAGCGCGTGCGGATGCCCGCCTTGTTTGAGCAGGGCGTTACGCTGCTTCAGGGCCCGCGAGTACCGCCGCCACAGACCCATGAAGTCTGGTTCCACGTGGAACAAACCCCAATCCAGGAAGCGTCGGCGCGGCTCGCCACCGCCGCTTACCAGCGCATGACTACCGGGTTCGAAGGTCACGACCGCCAGTGCGGCACAAAGCGTCCCGAGCTGAGCGACATCTTCCCCGTCCAGCCGGCCTTTCCATTCCTGGCCGCTGTGGCGAAGCCCGGCCTTGCGACGGGTCGGGGTATCGGCACCTTCGCGCTGCTCATCCCATTCCACGAACACATCCAGCGCCTCCCGGCCCTGTCGCACCAGGCCATCCCGGACACGGCCGCGAAAACTGCGGCCGTACGCCATGACGTGCAACGCCTCCAGGACACTGGTCTTGCCGGCGCCATTGTCACCGGTAATCAGGTTGATGCCCGGTTGTGGTGCCAGTTCGACGGTATCGAAGCGGCGGACCTGGTGCAGGGACAAACGGCGGATGTGCATGCGGACGATCAACGCCGCACGGGGCGGCAGAGGGGTAGGGGGAATCGATCAGCTTACTGCATTGCCCGGGTTCCACGTGGCCGGATGCGCCGCGCGCCACGGGTGGGTGCCTGACCCGTCGCCGAGGGCGGAAAGAGCCGATCGGCCTGTCCCGGTGTTCCCCGCGGTGGCGGCTCGGTCTGCCATGCGTCCAGTTCGGGTGGCGCAAACGGTCATTGGGCCAGACAAGCGCGATGTCGGCCGCCGACGTCAGTGCCGCGGCCAGGACCGCCACGTGAAACCTCCGTGTACCGCCGCATGGCCCGCCGGAGGGGCTGAATTTCTTCAAATCTGCGACCTGCGCAGCACTGAGGTGCTGCAGATTTCAACGAATTCGTACCGCTTTTTGCCCGCCTTGCAAGCCAGGACGCGGCCGATGCCCTGTTTTTTTTTAAATCTGGACGTGAGGTTCAATCGCCCCAGCGTAGAACCCGAGCAACGCGCGCAGACCCAAACGAGACTGTCCACACCCGCTCTGTATGGCTTATGCACAGCCTATGGGCAATCTGTGGATAAAAAAGGCCTCTTGAACTGCCTCGAAAGATATCCACAGGATCACCCCCAGGCTCAGACCCTGTTTTACCGGGGGTTTCGAGCCTATATTTCTCATAAAAAACAACCGCTTAACCTACTTTTCAACCAAATCTGGCCCTACCACCACCACCAAGCTTTAGATTTATATACAGTTTTTAAGAGCATAGAGCTGTGATCCAGCGGTCAAAACGCCGGGTACCGCAGTACTTCGGAGCGGTCGAGCAATTCGCGCCATTGGCTCGGTTAACGCATGCAGAATAGACACGCACGGCAGCGGTCCATCGCCAGTCATCCGCTGACCCTGCGGTTGCCGCACCAACCGAAGGACCAGGGGCGCAAAACGGGGTTATCACCTAGTGGGGCTCGTTCCCAACCGCCGACTCGCTGCTTGGCATCGGTCTCACGACAGTTGGGCTGGGTCGGCAAAGGATCAGACGAACATTCCGGCTGCAGCCAAAGCTCAACCGCAAAAAAAATGCTCCACGTGGAACATCGTTCTCCCGCCCAAAAAGAAACCCGGCAATGCCGGGCTTCTCAGAACCACTCGGTTCCACGTGGAACCTGCACGTCTCCGGTCAGAGACGCAGCGGCATCACCACATGACGCGACTTCTCGCTGCTGGCCTCACGGACCAGGGCAGAGGAGTTCGAATCGCGCAGTTGGATCACGACGTGCTCGTCGCGAAGGGCGGACAACGCGTCCAGCAGGTAGTTCACGTTGAAGCCAATCGCCAGATCGCTGACCGTGGTATCGGCCTCGATCTCTTCCTGGGCTTCTTCCTGCTCCGGGTTGTGCGCGCTGATCTTCAGGTTGCCCGGCGAGACTTCCACGCGGATGCCGCGGTACTTCTCGTTGGACAGAATCGCGGCGCGCTGCAGCGAGGCACGCAGCGCTTCGCGATCCACCTTCACTTCGCGGTCGGCACCGATCGGAATCACAGCCTCGTAATCCGGGAACCGGCCGTCGATCAGCTTGGAGGTGAAGGTCACATCGTCGCGCTTGACGCGAACGTGGCTGCGGCCGACTTCCAGCTCGATCTCGCGATCGCCGCTTTCCAGCAGGCGCTGCAGCTCGGTCACGCCCTTGCGCGGCACGATGATCTGACGCTTGGCGCCGCTGGCTTTTTCCAGCTCGGTTTCGCACAGCGCCAAGCGGTGACCGTCGGTCGCCACGGCACGCAGGGCATCGCCGCGCAGGTCGAACAGCAGGCCGTTGAGGTAGTAGCGCACGTCCTGCTGGGCCATCGCGAACGCGGTGCGTTCGATCAGCTCCTTCAGGGTCGCTTCGCCGATGGCCACGCGCTCGGTGGCTTCGACTTCGTCGACAGACGGGAAGTCGTTGGCCGGCAACGTTGCCAGGGTGAAGCGGCTGCGCCCGGCCTGCACGGTGATCTTGTCACCGGTCTGCGAGACGGTGATCCGGCTGCCGTCGGGCAGGGCGCGGATGATCTCGAACAGCTTGCGGGCGGGGATGGTGGTCTCGCCGTCCTGGGCATCTTCCACCGCGATCCGCGACACCATTTCCACTTCCAGGTCCGTGCCGGTCAGCGACAGCTGTCCGTTCTGGACCTGAACCAGGAAATTAGCCAGAACCGGCAGGGTCTGGCGGCGTTCGACCACGTTGACGACTTGTGCCAACGGCTTGAGAAAGGCTTCGCGCTGCAGTGTGAAACGCATGTGGTTCCGTGCCCCTATGCTTTAAAAAAATGTGGAATAAATCAAAAGCTTGGTGGTGCTGGTAGGGCCAGAATCGCGGGAAAACACGACTAAGCCTTTGTAAACAATAGGGTTTTTGACCGCGAAACCCTCTGCATTACTAGCCCCCAAGGGGTGGGGAAAGGTGTGGATAACTTTACCGTCGAATCCGCCGGCTTTTTTATCCACAACCTATACCTCGCTTACTACCGGATTCTGCACCGTTTTATGCGATGACGCCTTAGCGGCGTACATGCATCATTCGCTCAACTTCCGGATCAGCTTGTCCCAGTCTTCCCGCAACTTGCCGTCCGCTTCCATCAACGTCCGGATCTGCCGGCAGGCATGCAGCACCGTGGTGTGGTCCCGGCCGGCAAAGGCGTCGCCGATTTCCGGCAGGCTGTGCTCGGTCAGTTCCTTGGTCAGGGCCATGGCAACCTGACGGGGACGGGCCAGCGATCGGGTCCGACGCTTGGACAGCAGATCCTTGATCTGCAGCCCGTAGTAGTCGGCCACGGTTTTCTGGATGTTGGGAATGCTGATCGCCTGCTGCTGGGCGCGAAGCAGGTCGCGCAGGGTTTCCTGGGCGAAATCAGTGGTGATCGCACGGCCGGTGAAGTTGGCGCGTGCGGCCAGGGTATTCAACGCACCTTCGAGGTCGCGGACATTGGAGCGCATCTTCTTGGCAATCAGAAACGCCACATCGTCGGGGATATCGGTGCCACGCTCACGGGCCTTGGCCAGCACGATCGCTGCGCGCGTCTCGAAGTCCGGCGGCTCGATCGCCACCGACAGGCCCCAGGCCAGGCGCGACTTCAGCCGTGCTTCCAGGCCCTCGACTTCGCGCGGGTACCGGTCGCAGGTCAGGATGATCTGCTGCTTGCCGTCGAACAGGGCGTTGAACGTGTGGAAGAACTCTTCCTGGGTGCGGTCTTTGCCGGCGAAGAACTGGATGTCATCGATCAGCAGCGCGTCCACCTGCTGGAACTGGCGCTTGAACTGGTCCATGGTTTTTTCCTGCAGCGCACGGATCATCGCGCTGAAGAACTGTTCCGAACGCAGGTACAGCACCTTGGCCGCCGGGTTGGCCTGACGCATCGCATTGCCGGCCGCGAACATCAGATGGGTCTTGCCCAGGCCGGTCCCGCCGTACAGCAGCAATGGGTTGTGGGCCCGGTCGCCCGGCTTCTGCGCCGCCTGGAACGCCGCGGCCAGACCCAGCTGGTTGCTGCGGCCTTCCACGAAGTTGGCGAAGGTGTAGTGCGAATCCATGTTGCCGGCGAACGGCACCATGGGTTCGGCCGGCGCCGCCGGTGCGGACAGGCCCGGAATAGGCGCGATCTGCGCCTCTACCGGACGCGGACGCGAGCCGATTTCAAGAAAAACGTCGCCGAAACCGGCGAAGTGCGCCAGCAGTTCCTTGATGCGCGGCAGATACAGCTCGCGCACCTGGTCGACGATGAAGGCGTTTGGCGCATAAAGCACCAGGCTGTCCGCGCGCAGATCTGCCTGCAGCGGCTTCAACCAGGTGTGAACATCCTCGGGCGGAAACTCCGCTTCGAGGCGTTCGAGAGAACGAGACCAGGCATCCATCGGCAATAATCGTCTGGGGCCAGCGGATAGGCGAACAAAAGCGCCGCACCGCAGGCCGGAAGGGGGGAAGAATGGATGGCGCAGACTACCACCGACGAGGGGGGCCGGGAATGGTTGTCCCAAAGTTATTCACAAAACGATCCACAGCTATTGCACAGCCCGGTGAATTCCCGTAGTGACAGACACTTGACGGGACCTCAATGAGGTCTATAGAATTTCCGGTTCTTTCCGTCCCCTTCATATAGAGGCCCGCATGGCCACCAAGCGCACTTTCCAACCCAGCAACCTCAAGCGTAAGCGCGACCATGGCTTCCGTGCCCGTATGAAGACCGCTGACGGCCGCAAGATCCTGTCGCGTCGCCGCGCCAAGGGCCGTAAAGTCCTGAGCGCTTGATTGCAATGCCGCTTTCCGCGGCAGACGCAATCCTGACTGTGAGCAGTTCCGACCCGCGCAAGCGATTTCCTCGCTCTGCGCGGGTTCGTACGCGTGCCGAATATACAACGGTCTTCAACGGCGCCCGCCGTGTGTCCGATCCGCTGATGACCCTACACTGGCTGAAGAGCGATACGCCAGCCAGGTTGGGTCTTGCGGTGTCGCGCAAAGTCGATCCCCGAGCCGTGGGTCGCAACCGAGTGAAGCGTGTGTTGCGCGATGCCACACGCCACGTACGGCCGTGGATGAGTGCCGGCGATTACGTCGTCGTTGCCCGCAGTGCCGCCCGTACCGCCAGCAATTCAGATATCCGCCAGGCCTTTGAACGCCTGTTGCGCCGCCTTGGCGCATTGCCCATGCCGGGCGCGGACGGCACAATGCCGCCGCCCCTGGGCGTTGCACCCCTTTCCCAGTCCGAGCCGGCATTGCGTGCCGGCCCCGTCGAGCCTGCACGCTGATGAACCAGACCCGCGTTTTCCTGATTTTTGCCTGGCTGATGGTGGCCGTGTTGCTGTGGATGGAGTGGGGCCGCGATAAAGCCGCGCCGCCGACCCCGGCCGTGGCCACCCAGACTACCCAGGCCAGCGTGCCGGGTGCGGCTGCCGGGAGCATCCCCGGTGCGCCCGTGCCCCAGGCAGACGGTTCCCTGCCGGCGGCACAGCCGGCCGCACAGACCGAGGCCGGTCCGGCCCGCGTGACCATCACCACCGACGTCCTGCGTCTGGTGCTGGACGGTGGCACGGTGCTGGATGCCGAGCTGCTGCAGTTCCCGCAGACCAAGGAAGAAGGCAGCCCGCCGGTCCGCCTGCTGACTGAAGAAGCGACCCACCCGTACCGCGCGGTGAGTGGCTGGATCAGCGAAGACAAGACCATGCCGGTGCCGGCCGCCAACGGCTTCAAGCTGGTCGGTGACAACCACGACTTCGTGCTGGCCAAGGGCCAGGATGAGGTCACGGTGCCTTTCGAATGGACCGGCCCGAACGGCGTGACCATCCGCCGCACCTACTCGCTGGGTCGCAACGAGTACGCGATCACGGTGAAGGATGAAGTGGTCAACGGCGGCAGCGCCCCGTGGAGCGGCTACGTGTTCCGCACCCTGGACCGCACCCCGACCATCCTCTCGCGCAGCATGACCAACCCGGACTCGTTCAGCTTCAACGGCGCGACCTGGTTCAGCCCGCAGGACGGTTACGAGCGTCGCGCGTTCAAGGATTACCTGGACGACGGTCACCTCAACCGCACCATCACCGGCGGCTGGCTGGCGATGCTGCAGCACCACTTCTTCACCGCGTGGATTCCGCAGGCCGACCAGGCCGCGCAGTACTCGCTGGCGCAGAACAACGGCCGTGACCAGATCGAAGCGCGTGGCCCGGCCTTCACCGTGGCCCCGGGCCAGCAGGTCAGCACCGAAGCCCGCCTGTGGGTCGGCCCGAAGCTGGTCAACCTGATCGCCAAGGAAGACGTGAAGGGTCTGGACCGCGTGGTCGACTACAGCCGCTTCTCGCTGATGGCGATCATCGGCCAGGGCCTGTTCTGGGTCCTCAACCAGGTCCACAAGGTCGTCAACAACTGGGGCTGGGCGATCGTCGGCTTGGTGGTGCTGCTGAAGCTGGTGCTGTATCCGCTCTCGGCCGTGCAGTACAAGTCCGGTGCCAAGATGCGTCGCTTCCAGCCGCGCATCGCGCAGCTCAAGGAACGCTATGGCGATGACCGCCAGAAGTTCCAGACCGCGATGATGGAGCTGTACAAGAAAGAGAAGATCAACCCGATGGGCGGCTGTCTGCCGATCCTCATCCAGATGCCGATCTTCTTCGCGCTGTACTGGGTGCTGGTGGAATCGGTGGAGCTGCGCCAGGCCCCGTGGCTGGGCTGGATCCAGGATCTGACCGCACGTGACCCGTACTTCATCCTGCCGGTGATCAACGTGGCGGTGATGTGGGCCACCCAGAAGCTGACCCCGGCGCCGGGCATGGACCCGATGCAGGCCAAGATGATGCAGCTGATGCCACTGGTGTTCGGCGTCATGATGGCCTTCATGCCGTCCGGTCTGGTGCTGTACTGGGTCGTCAACGGTGGCCTGGGCCTGCTCCAGCAGTGGTGGATGACCAAGCGTCATGGCAGCGATCCGCTGCCGGTCGTCACCGCCAAGAAGTAAGCCACACAGGAGACCCGCCGCAAGGCGGGTTTCCTGCATCTGCGGCCCGGCCAACCGTGCGGTCCGTAGAATGCCCCCTGATTCCCCGCACCCTGCAGTGAGCCCGACATGACCCATGCCCCCGACACCATCGTGGCCATCGCCACCGCGCCCGGCGCGGGCGGCGTCGGCATGCTGCGGCTGTCCGGCCCCCAGGCGCGGCCCATCGCCGAGGCGATCGGCGTGCGCGCGATGCAGCCGCGGCACGCGCATTACGCGCGCTTGCGCGATGCGGGCGGCGAGGTGATCGATGACGGTATCGCGCTGTGGTTTCCCGCCCCGAACAGCTTCACCGGGGAAGAAGTGGTGGAACTGCAGGGGCATGGCAGCCCGGTGGTGCTCCAGCAGCTGGTCGCGCGCTGCATCGCATTGGGGGCTCGGCAGGCGCGGCCGGGTGAGTTCAGCGAGCGGGCCTTCCTCAACGGCAAGCTCGACCTGGCCCAGGCCGAGGCGATTGCCGATCTGATTGCCGCCAGCGATACCCGCGCAGCGCGCGCGGCCCGCCGCTCGCTGGACGGGGTCTTCTCGCGCCGCGTGGACGAGGTCGCAGAACAGCTTGTTCTGCTGCGGATCCACGTGGAAGCAGCGATCGACTTCGCCGACGAACCGCTCGATACCCTCGGCGGCGCGCAGGTCCGCAGTGGCCTGGTCACCGCGCTGCAGGCGCTGATCCGGCTGCGCGAGGATGCCGAACGCGGCCGCAAACTGCGCGACGGTCTGCACGCCGTGCTGGTCGGGCCGCCGAACGCCGGCAAGAGTTCGCTGCTCAATGCGCTGGCCGGCAGCGAGCGGGCGATCGTCACCGACATCGCGGGCACCACCCGAGACACCCTGCGCGAGACCATCCGCATCGACGGTCTGGAACTGACCCTGGTCGACACCGCCGGTCTGCGCGAAGGCGGCGATGCGATCGAGCGCGAGGGCATGCGCCGCGCCCGCGAAGAAATGCAGCGCACCGACCTGGCCATCGTGGTGGTCGATGCGCGCGAGCCGCAGGCCGGCCGCGACGCGGTGGGCGACAGCATCGCCGAGGTGCCGCAGCAGCTGTGGATCCACAACAAGAGCGACCTGCTGGACGCGATCCCGTCCGACGCCCCTGCGGACGTGGTGCATGTCTCGGCCGCGACCGGCCTCGGCCTGGATCAGCTGCACGCGCGCCTGCGCGCGCTGGCCAGTGGCAGCGCCGGCGACAGCGTGGACGGCGAGTTCTCCGCGCGTGCCCGCCATGTGGAGGCGATCAGCCAGGCCATCGGCCATGCCGAGCGCGCCGAATCGGAGCTCGTCCACGAGCACCTGGAGCTGGCCGCCGAGGAACTGCGCCTGGCGCATGAGGCGCTGGGCGAGATCACCGGGCGGATGAGCGCCGATGATCTGCTGGGGCGGATTTTTTCGAGCTTCTGCATCGGGAAGTAGGCACGCGGCCTTTCTTCGCGCTGTCACAGCCTTGCAGCAGACTGACCGGGTTCTTTATCGACAGGGATTTGCAGTGTCCAAGCAGTTGTGGGGATGTGTGTTGCTGGTGTCGCTGGCCGTGGCACCATCGGTGGCCATGAGCGCTGAATCGTCTTCCTCCACGCCGGCCAAGGCCGCCGTCTACGGCCACCGCGGCGCCAGTGCGCTGCTGCCCGAGCACACGCTCGCCGCGTATGCGCAGGCCATTGCCGATGGCGCCGACTACATCGAGCCGGACCTGGTGATGACCAAGGACGGCGTGCTGGTATCGCGCCACGAGAACGAGATCGGCGGCACCACCGATGTGGCTGCGCATCCCGAGTTCGCCAGCCGCAGGACCGTCAAGACCATCGACGGCGAGCGCATCGAAGGCTGGTTCACCGAAGACTTCACCCTGGCCGAGCTGAAGACGCTGTACGCCCGCGAGCGCCTGCCACAGCTGCGCAGCACCGCCTTCGACGGCCAGTTCCGCATCGCCACGCTGGACGAGATCATCGCCTTCCTGGTGCAGCAGGCCGGCCGCGCCAACCGCGGCATCGGGCTGGTGCCGGAGATCAAGCACGGCACCTACTTCACGCGCATCGGCCTGCCGATGGAAGACAAGGTGGTCGCCGCGCTGCAGGGCAACGCCTACACGCGCGTGGCACCGGTGACGATCCAGTCCTTCGAGGTCGGCAACCTGCGTTACCTGCGCGGCAAGCTCGGCCGCGACAGCAATATCCGCCTGCTGCAGCTGCTCGGCGATCCCAAGCAGCAGCCCGGTGACGTGCTGGCCGCCAAGGGCAACCAGCGCTATGCCGACCTGATCACCCCGGCGGGACTGCGCGAGGTCGCAACCTACGCCGACGGCATCGGCCCGAGTCTGCGCATGGTCATTCCACTGGATGCGCAGGGGAAGCTCGGCACCCCGACCTCGCTGGTGCGTGATGCGCATGCGGCCGGGTTGATGGTGGTGCCGTATACGTTCCGGCCGGAAAACTACTTCCAGGCCGCGGAGTTCCGCAGCGGCGAGCCGAATGCCCGCAATGCCGAAGGCTCGGTCGCCGAGATGCGCGCCTACCTGGCCACCGGCATCGATGCCTTCTTCACCGATGACCCGGCGCTGGGCCGGCGTGCGGTGGATGGGGATGGCACGACCGCAGCGAACCCCTGAGCGTGTAGAGCCACGCCATGCGAGGCATGTAATCAGATGGCGCTGCCGGTCAGTCCAGCGATGACCCTTCATCGCGCCGCCGGAACGGCAGCACCACGAAGTCGCGGCCCTCGCGCGGTTGCCACAGCACCGGCACGCGGGTCGGGGAGGGCGGTTCCAGATCGGCGTCGCGCGCAGTGTCGATGTCGTCCTCTTCCTCGTCCTCCCAGCTGTAGCGCTTGCGCGGCGCCATCGGGTCGGAGAGGCGGAACAGCAGCGCGCTGATGATGCCGGCGAAGGCACCGCCCATATGCGATTGCCAGGACACGCCCGGCTCGTGCGGCAGGATGGTCAGCAGCATGCTGCCGTAGAACAGGAAGGCGATCAGCCCGGCGGCGATCGCTGGCCGGTCGCGGCGCAGCAGGCCGAGCACGAACACCAGGAACATCAGGCCGTGGGTGATGCCACTGGCGCCCAGATGGCGGCTGCCCAGATCGCCGAGCAGCCAGGCACCGAGCCCCGAGCCGACCCACAACAGGGGCAGCGCGCGCACGGTGGCCTTGGGATAAACGCTGCCGGCCAGAGTGCCGAGGATCAGCAGGGCTGCCGCATTGGCACCCAGATGCTGGATCGAGCCGTGCAGCAGCGGTGCACCGAGAATGCCGAGCAGGCCGGCTTTGTCCAGCGGGGCAACCGCCCACGGACGCCAGTCGAAGTGGCCCTGGGCGGTATACACCGCGACCAGCAGCAGCACGAAGGCCAGGCTCAGGTTGAACGCCCGCAGTACACCACCACGGTCGTTGCGGGACGGGACCGGCGGCGCGCCGGTGGGCTGGGGCAGGTTGGCGTTCATACCCTTAGGGATGGCGTCGCCCCGGATGAACACAAGGGCAACGTCGTGGGAGAGAGAGGTACCGCCTGCGGGACAATCCCGCAGGCGGCACGGTCGGTCAGGCGTGGCCGCCTTCCTTCGGCGGGTTCTTCAGGCTCAGCACCACGGTCGCGGCGATGATCACCGCCACCACACCCAGCGAGATCGGGGTGGGAATCTTGAAGAGGTCGATCAGCATCATCTTGATGCCGATGAAGGCCAGCACCAGGGCCAGGCCGTACGGCAACAGGTGGAAGCGATCGGCCATGCCGGCCAGCAGGAAGAACATCGCGCGCAGGCCCAGCACCGCGAAGACGTTGGAGGTCAGCACGATGAACGGGTCGGTGGTGATCGCAAAGATCGCCGGGATGCTGTCCACCGCGAAGATCACGTCGGTCACCGCGATCAGGATCAGCACCACGAACAGCGGCGTGAACCAGCGCTTGCCATCGCGCATGACGCTCATGGCGTTGCCGGCATAGTCGGGCAGCAGGCGCAGGTGCTTGCGCATCCAGCGCAGGGCAGGGTTGGTCTCAAGATCCGGCTCGCTGCCGGCCGAGAACCACATCTTCCAGCCGGTGAAGAGCAGGAACGCGCCGAACACGTACAGCAGCCAGTGGAACTTGGTCAGCAGTACGCTGCCGGCGAAGATCATGATCGTACGCAGCACGATCGCGCCCAGGATGCCGATGATCAGCACCTTCTGGCGCTGTTCCTCGGGCACCGCGAAGTAGCCCATGATCATCAGGAACACGAAGATGTTGTCCACGGCCAGGGCTTTCTCGACCAGGTAACCGGTCAGGAACTCCAGGCCGACCTTGTTGGCCACCACCTGGCCGGCGGTCTCGTTCAGGTAGTACCAGAGGCCACCGTTGAAGGCCAGGGCGAGGGCAACCCAGCCGATGGACCACCACAGGGCTTCCTTGAAGGTGACCTTGTGTGGGCCGCCGTGTCGCATCAAGACGAGATCGACCAGCAGCGCGATGATCACCACCGCGCCGAAGCCGCCCCACAACCACACATTACCGATCGTCTGCATTGGGTTTATCCGTTGGAAAAAATAGAGTGCCTCAAGCCGGATGGCGAGGATCTGCAACGGAGGATCGGGGGGATCCAGGGACAGAGCTTCGCCATACGGCGAAGGTCTCGCTCGCAGTCCCGATGGGTGGGACTGCCGTTGCACCGGAGCCTGCGGGCTCGAATTGACGGCGACAACGTCTGGGAGCTACTCCCCTTCTGAGGCCGATTCTGCGGGGTGCCGGGGCCGGCGTCAAATCCTTTCCATGCCCCGGTGCTGCTGAACCAAATACCCCAACCGGTAGTGACGGCCGCTGGCCGTCAACCACGTAGCGGCCGGGTTTACCGCGCTGACGGCCAGCGGCCGTCACTACCAGAGCGCCAGCGGCGTCGCTCCCAGCGCCGAGGGCTGCAGGCTTCCCGTTTACAATACGCCCATGAATACCCCTGCCCCCGTTGTCCGCCTCAAGAACGCCTGGCGCTCCAGCCACCCGTGGATCTTCCAGAAACTGGTCGAAAAGCCGGCCGTCCGTCCCAAACCCGGTGCCATCGTCGACGTCGTCGGCGTGGACGGGGAGTGGATCGGGCGGGGCTTCTACAACGGTCATTCGCGCATTGCCGTGCGCATCCTGGAGACCGATCAGGCCATCCCGGTCGACGCCGGCTGGTTCTCGCGCAAGATCGCCCAGGCGGTGTCGCTGCGTCGTGAGGTGCTCAAGCTGGATGAGATCTCCGATGCCTGGCGCGTGGTCCACAGCGAAGGCGACGGTCTGTCCGGCCTGGTCGTGGACCGCTATGGCGACCTGGTCGTGGTCGAATTCTTCGCCGCCGGCATGTTCCGCCACCGCGAGTGGGTGTATGAAGCCCTGCGCGAACAGTTCCCGGGCTGCCGTTTCCACAGCTTCGCCGACGAACACGTGCAGAAGCAGGAAAGCTTCGACTTCCACGGCAACACCACCACCGAAGCCTCGGTGATCACCGAGTACGGCGTGAAGTTCCGCGCCGACCCGGCCGGTGCGCACAAGACCGGCTTCTTCGCCGATCAGCGTGAGAACCGCCAGTGGCTGAGCCAGCAGGTGGAAGGCAAGACCGTGCTGGACCTGTGCTGCAACACCGGTGGTTTTGCGGTGTATGCCGCCGCGCGCGGTGCGGCCGAGGTGGTCGGTATCGACATCGATGAAGACGTGATCGCCATCGCCAAGGGCAACGCCAAGCTCAACAACGTGCGCCCGAAGTTCATCCAGTCCGACATCTTCCCGTGGCTGCGCGATGCGTCCAACCGCGGCGAGAAGTTCGACGTGGTGATCCTCGATCCGGCCAAGATGACCCGCGACCGCGACCAGGTCATCACCGCGCTGAAGAAGTACCTGGACATGAACAAGCTGGCGCTGGGGGTGGTCAAGCCCGGTGGCCTGCTCGCCACGTTCTCGTGCACCGGCCTGGTGGCCGAAGACCAGTTCCTGGACATGCTGCGCCGCGCTGCGTTCTACGCCGGCCGCACCATCCAGATCCTGAAGGTGGCGGGCGCCGGTCCGGATCACCCGTTCATGGCCCACGTGCAGGAATCGCGCTACCTCAAGGCCGTGTTCTGCCGCGTGGTGGACTGATCCGCACCGGAATTCCGGCCACGTCCGGAATTCCGGCCACGTTAGGCATCGGGTAGTGCCGGCCGCTGGCCGGCTCCTCCTGGTCTCCGATTGTCGCGGGCAGCCGGCCAGCGGCCGGCACTACCGTTTGTTGTCCTCTCGGCGCTATGGTCTGACGCTTCCCATCCAAGGTGAGGCGTCATGACGTTGCGCAGTCTGTCTTTGCTGGTCTCGCTGGCGTTGTGCACGCCGCTGGCCGCCCACGCGATCGCGTTCACCCCGCAGGAACTGGCCAAGGCGTCCGCGCTGCAGCAGCGGCTGCTGACGCTGGACAGCCATCTGGATACACCGGCCAACTTCCACCGCGACGGCTTCGACATCACCCAGCGGCACGACCATAACGCGCTGTCGCAGGTGGATTACCCGCGCATGGTCGAAGGCGCGCTGGATGGCGGCTTCTGGGCGATCTACACCGATCAGGGCGACCGCAACGCGCAGGCGCACCAGCATGACCGCGATGCCGGCCTGCTGCGGCTGACCGAGATCCGCGAGATGCTCGCCGCGCATCCGGACACCTTCCAGCTCGCGCTGACCGCCGCCGATGCCGCGCGCATCAAGGCCGCCGGCAAGCGCGTGGTCTACATCAGCATGGAGAACGCCAGCCCGCTGGTCGACGATCCCACGCTGCTCAGCTACTACCACCTGGCCGGCCTGCGCCTGCTCAGCACGGTGCACTTCGCCAACAACGAGTTCGCCGATTCGGCTACCGATCCCAAGGGTGCCGAGTGGAAGGGCCTGAGTCCGGCCGGCAAGGCGCTGGTGGATGAAGCGGTGCGGCTGGGTATCGTCATCGATCAGTCGCATGCCGCCGATGCGGTGTTCGATGATCTGATCGAGCGCATGCCGGTGCCGTTCGTGCTTTCGCACAGCTCGGCCAAGGCGATCTACAACCATCCGCGCAACCTCGATGATGCGCGTCTGAAGCAGCTGGCCAAGGCCGGCGGCGTGATCCAGGTCAACGCCTACGGTGGCTATCTGATCGACACCGCCAAGAGCGAGGCGCGCAAGGCGGCCGAGACGGCGCTGATGGCGCAGCTGGGCACCGATTACGACGGCATGAGCATCCAGCAGGGCGTCGCGCTGAAGAAGGGGCTGGAGGAGATCGACCAGCGCATTGCGCTGCGCAAGGCCACGCTCGACGATTTCTTCGCCCACTTCGAGCACATCCTCAACGTGGTCGGCCCCGAACACGTGGGCATCGGGCTGGACTGGGATGGCGGCGGTGGCCTGGCCGATCTGCCCGACGTGAGCCAGCTGCCGAAGATCACCGCGTGGCTGCTGCGCAAGGGCTACAGCGAGAAACAGATCGCCGGTATCTGGGGCGGCAATCTGCTGCGCGTCATGCAGCAGGCGCAGGATCACGCGGCCAAGGTTGCCGCCGCCGCGAAGCCCTGAGTACAGGGGGCATCACGCGCGCTGCCCGGCAGCGCGGCTTCACCAGCGCCCGCAAAGAAAAAGGCAGGCCCAGGGCCTGCCTTTCCCACACCCGGTCATCGCCGGCCCGGTGGCCGGCGCGATCTCTCAGCGCTTGCCCAGCACCGCATTACGACGCCCGTAAGCGAAGTAGGCGATCAGGCCCAGAACGTTCCAGCCCAGGAAGTACAGCTGGGTCGTGCTCGGCAGGCTGAAGAACAGGTACACGCACCCGATCATCGCCAGCGGGCCGACCACGTAGGCCAGCGGCGTGCGGAACTTGCGCACGCGGTTCGGCTCGCGCTTGCGCAGCACCACCAGGCACAGGCCCACCGCGGTGAACGCGGCCAAGGTGCCCGCGTTGGCCAGCGCGGCGATCTCATCCAGACGTGCCACGCCGGCCAGCGCAGCAACCAGCACGGCGGTGAACAGCGTGGTGGCGACCGGCGTGCCGGTGCGCGCGCTGACCTTGGACAGGCCACGCGGCAGCAGGCCATCGCGCGACATGACGAAGAAGATGCGGCTCTGGCCGTACAGGAAGGCCAGCAGCACGGTCGGCAGCGCGATCACCGCCGCTGCGCCGATCCACTTGGCCGCGCCCGGGCTGCCCAGCTCGCGCAGGATCAGCGCCAGCGGCTCGGCGCTCTGGCCGAAGATCGTGTAGCTCATCGCACCCACGGCGGCCAGCGCCACCAGCACGTAGATGATGGTGCAACCGACCATCGAGCCGATGATGCCGATCGCCAGGTCGCGCTCGGGCTTCTTGGTTTCTTCAGCGGCGGTGGAGATCGCATCGAAGCCGTAGAACGCGAAGAAGATGATCGCGGCGGCCGCCATCACCCCGCGTTCCACGCCATCGGCGCCCAGCGACTTGACGAAGCCGAACGGCATGAACGGCTCCATGTGGCTGGTGTCGAAGTGCGGCATCGCAATGGCCACGAACACGGTCAGCGCGATGATCTTGATCACCACCAGCACCGCGTTGAGGGTCGCGCTTTCCTTGGTGCCGGCCATCAGCATGCCGGCCACCAGGAAGGTGATCAGCACTGCCGGCAGGTTGATGAAGCCGCCTTCCACGTGGGGGCCGGCGGTCAGCATCAAGGGCAGGTCGATCCCGAAGCCGTGCAGGAAGCCGACCGCGTAGCCGGACCACCCGACCGCGACCGTACTCACCACCAGGGAGTACTCCAGGATCAGGCTCCAGCCGACCACCCAGGCCACCACCTCGCCCAGGGCGGTGTAGCTGTAGGTGTAGGCGCTGCCGGCGGCCGGCATCATCGTCGACAGCTCGGCGTAGGACAGGGCCGCGCAGGCGCAGACCGCGCCGGCGATGGCGAAGGAAATCAGCACCGCGGGGCCGGCCAGGTTCGCGCCGACACCGATCAGGGTGTAGATGCCGGTGCCGACGATGGCGCCGATGCCCAGCGCGATCAGGTGCGGCCAACTCAGGGTCGGGATCAGTTGCCTGCCGGCTTCATGGACGGTGACAGTGTCTAGGGACTTGCGCCGGAGCAATGACATGGGGCCTCGCGGTGGATGACTGTGAACGACAAGTCTGCGAGTTTTACCGAACGCGGCGCAGCATTACTACTGCCAAGCGTCGTAAGCGGCTGCACGGCCCGCATGACTGAGGCGAAGGTGACGAAAGCGGCACAAAGGCCGGACGCTCATTCCCAATGGCAGCCGGTGTCGGTGATCGCACCGACGTCTTCACCGAACGCGGTCTGCTGGCCCGTACGCGCGTTGGTATAGGAGAAGCCATAGATGCGCGCGCCCTGCGAGCTGATCGCATAGTGGCCGATGACCCTGCCGTCCAGGTGCTCGTCCCACACCGTGTCGAACTGCCACGGGCGGTCCTCGGCCAGCACCGTGCTCTCCTGCGAGGCCAGGGTCAGCCGCAACCACGCGGTCTTGCCGGCGTAACGCACATGGCTGACCCGCTCACCGTCCGCGGTGCCCTCGGGGAGTTTCCATTCGAGGTGGATCTGCTGGCGGCTGCCACCGGTCAGGCAGCGGATCTCATCGGCGTGCGCCGGCGCGATGGCCAGCAGCAGCAACAGCGGGGCGAGCCAGCGCATGGGGCAGGGTCCATCCAAAGAGAAAGAGGGCCATTGTCCTCCTCACGCAGGGTTAGCGACGCGTCGGCCGGATCGAACATGCCGATCCGGCCGGTGGACATCAGCGGTTCAACGTCGCCATGGCCGCAGGGGCATAGCGCGGGCCGGCGGCGGCATGGGCCGGGAAGATCGCATCGATCCGGGCCAGTTCGTCGGCACTGAGCTGCACCTGCAGCGCGCCGAGGTTTTCTTCCAGATAGGCCAGCCGCTTGGTGCCCGGGATCGGCACCAGGTCTTCGCCCTGCGCCAGCACCCAGGCCAGGGCCAGCTGCCCGGGGCTCACGCCCTGGGTCTTGGCCATCGCGGTGACCGCGTCGACCAGGGCCAGGTTGCGCTCGAAGTTCTCGCCCTGGAAGCGCGGCGACTGGCGGCGGTAGTCATCGGCGTCGAAATCGGCCGGGCTGCGGATCGCGCCGGTCAGGAAGCCACGGCCCAATGGCGAGTAAGGCACGAAGCCGATGCCGAGCTCGCGCACCGTCGCCAGTACACCGTTGTCTTCCGGATCGCGCGACCACAGCGAGTACTCGGTCTGCACCGCGGTGATCGGATGCACCGCATGGGCGCGGCGGATCGTGCCGGCCGAGGCTTCGGAGAGGCCGAGGAAGCGCACCTTGCCCTGTTCGACCAACCGCGCCATCGCCCCCACGGTGTCTTCGATCGGCACCGTGCCGTCCACGCGGTGCTGGTAGTACAGGTCGATGTGGTCCACGCCGAGACGCTGCAGGCTGGCCTCGCAGGCGGCGATCACGTACTCCGGGCGGCCATCGACGCTGCGCGCGGCGGTATCGCTCGGCTCCAGCTTGATCCCGAACTTGGTGGCGAGGAACACCTGGTCGCGGCGGTCGGCGATCGCCTTGCCGACCAGCACCTCGTTGGTGTGCGGACCGTACATGTCGGCGGTGTCGAGCAGGGTGACGCCGCGCTCCAGCGCGCGGTGGATGACCGCGATCGCGTCGGCATCGCTGCCGCGGCCGCCATAGAAGGCGCTCATGCCCATGCAGCCCAGGCCGAGCGCGGAAACGGTGGGGCCATCACGGCCAAGGGTACGGGTCTGCATGCGGTACTCCGGGGGAAGGGAAGGAACAGGACCAGCATCCTCCTGCGGACTATGTGGATAAACTGGCTGCTCCTGCATCGTCCTTGAAGCCAGTCTTCACAATGAGCGCCCAGCATCCCCTGCCTGCCGTAGCCGCGTTCGCCCGCGTCGCGCACCATGCCAGCTTCACCCGGGCCGCTGACGAGCTGGGCGTATCGCCCTCGGCGCTCTCGCAGACGGTGCGCGCGCTGGAGGCCCACCTTGGCGTGCGGCTGCTGCAACGGACCACGCGCCGGGTCGGCCTGACCGAGCAGGGCGCGCGCTTCCTGGCGCAGGTACGCGAGGGCCTGGCCCGGATCGATGCCGCGTTCGACGACCTGGACCAGGTGCGCGATGTCCCCGCCGGCAAGCTGCGCATCAACGTGCCGCGGATCGCTGCTGAACTGCTGGTGCTCCCGCACCTGTCCGGCTTCCTGGCGCGTTATCCACAGATCGAGGTGGAGCTGTTCGTGGAAACCGCGCTGACCGATCTGGTTGCCGGCGGCTTCGACGCGGGCATCCGCTTGGGCGAAAGCCTCGCCCGCGGCATGATCGCGGTGCCGATCGGGCCGCTGGAACGCCAGGTGGTGGTGGCCACGCCGGACTATCTGGCCACGCACGGCGTGCCTGCCACCCCGGCCGACCTGGTCGGGCACGAGTGCATCGTGCACCGGCTCAGCACCGGCCGGCGGATGGCGTGGGAGTTCACCGGCGAGGGGCGCGATTTCGAGGTCGAGGTGGCGGGTCGGCTGGTGTTCAACGACGCCGGGCTGATCCATGCCGCCGTCACCCGGGGCATGGGCCTTGCCCAGGGGTTCGAGGCGCTGTACGCCGGCGATGTGGCGGCCGGCCGGCTGCAGTGCGTGCTGCAGGACTGGCAGCAGCCGTTCGCCGGTTTCCACCTCTACTACCCGGCACGCGAGCAGATGGCACCCAAGCTGCGGGTGTTCATCGACCATCTGCGTGAGGCGATGCGGCGCTGACGCGTGCGGCTCAGCCGGTGCCGGGCAGCAGGGCGCGTGCCCAGTCTGCCTGCGGTGGATGGCCCTGTGGATAGATCACCTGCGCATCCCCGGGGAAGCGCTTGCAGCACAACACGCCGTTGGCATCGAACAGACGCCAGCCCTGCGCCGCCGCTTCGGCCTCGGCGATGCGATGGCGCAGCCCAAGCACCAGGCTGGCGTGGCAGTCGAACAGGCACGTACGAAGATCGATCCGGTCCAGCGGCTGAAGCCCCGCGACGATGCGGGTCACGGCTGGATGGGCCAGATCGATGCGCCGGGTGTGCATGCCGAGCAGGCGCTCGTCATGACCGCTCAGGTGCTGCACGAAGTAGACAGGTGGCGGCATGGGTCCCCGCAGTGTTGCGCACGCGCCGGTGAGGCGACGTTGGACGATGGCGCCGATTGGACACCTCGCCGGTACGCAGGGGAATCTGAATGTTTGAATGAAAACCGAGCGTCGCGATGATGCTGCCTATCCGCGGCCGAACGCGACGCGCGCTGTCGTCGTGCACCACGCTTGCCTGCAAGGGCTCAGCCGCTCACGCCCAGCCGCACACCGAACCCGACCAGGAACACCCCCGCCACCCGCCTCAGCCAAAGCCCGACACGCGGGTGCTGCAGAATCCGGCGGCGCAGCAGGTTGCCCACCCCGATCAGCACCGAGCAGTAGGCCAGCCCCATGACGAAGATGATCAGCGCCATGGTCGCAAACGTCACCACACCCTGGTGCCGTGCCGGATCGATGAACAACGGCAGGAAGGCCATGTAGAAGATGATCGCCTTCGGGTTGAGCAGGTTGATCAGCACCGCCTGGCGGAAGTAGTGGCCCGGCGTGAGGCGGATGCCACCTTCCTCGCCCTGGGCGCGCGGCTGGCGCAACAGGCCGATGCCGATCCACACCAGGTACCCCGCGCCGAGGTACTGCACCGCGTGGAACACCAGCGGGTTGGCCTTGAGCAGCGCCGCCACACCGGCCACCGCCAGCCACATCAGGATCTGGTCGCCCAGCAGCAGGCCGAACAGCGCCGTGTACCCGCCGCGCACGCCGCCACGGCCGGTGGCGGTGAGCAGGGTGAAGGTGCCCGGGCCCGGCAGTGCCAGGAACACCAGCACGGCAGCAACAAAGGTCCACAGATCCTGGATGCCCATCCACGGCATGGCGGCGACTCGACTACGGGGGAGGGGCATTGTCCGGCAGCCGCGCGCCGGGCGATAGCGTCAGCGCGCGCCGGCCGGCAACCCGGCAAGCAGCGGCTGCAGCCGTTGCGCGAATATCGCATGCAGCTGCCGGATCGCCGGCGAGAACTGCTTGCGGTGCGGGCACACCAGGTTCAACGGCAGGCTGTCGCCGGCCCCGCCCAGCAGCACCTGCAGGCGCCCGGCCTGCACATCGGCGCAGATATCCAGCCACGACTTGAAGACGATGCCTTCCCCCGCCACTGCCCAGCGGCGGACCACGTCGGCATCGTCGCAGACCATGTTGCCGCGCACCGGGATCACCGTGCGCCGGCCATCGGCCTCGAAGCTCCAGCGGTCGTAGGCCCGCCCAGCGAGTTGATAGAGCAGGCAGTGGTGCTCCTTCAGCGCCTCCAGGCTGTCCGGCGCACCGTGCCGGGCCAGGTAATCCGGTGACGCGGCCAGTACCCGGCGATTGCCGGGCAGCAGCGGCAGGGCGACATAGCTGGCGTTGTCGAAGCGGCCCAGGCGGAAGGCGATGTCGACCGGGTCGCGGAACACATCGGCAACCTGGTCGGACACCTGCAGGCGCAGCTGCAGCTTCGGATGCGCGGCGCGGAACTCGGTCAGCCATGGCAGCAGCAGGTTGCGGCCCAGATCCGAGGGTGCGGCCACCTGCAGCGTGCCGCGCAGTTCGGCATCCTCGCCACGCACCCGGGCCTCGCCCTCGCGCAGCGCGGCCAGCACCTCCTGCGCATAGGGCAGGTACAGCGCGCCCTCGGCAGTCAGGCGCAGGCTGCGGGTGGAGCGCACGAACAGGCGCAGGTCCAGCTCGCGTTCCAGCCGCGCCACCGCCGCAGCAACCTGGCCGGGCAGCAGATCGGCCTCGCGCGCGGCGTTGGAAAAGCTGCCCAGCGCGGCGGTGCGGACGAACAGGGTGAGGTCATCGAACCGGACCATTTTCATTCCTGCTGTGAAAGTGCTGCCCGATTTTGCGCCTTTCTCCACCCCGCCGTGAAGCGCAGGCTGTCCGTCTTCCCCACTGGATCTCCCCCGATGAAAGCTGTCGCCTATACCCAGCATGGCCTGCCGATCAGCGACCCCGCCGCGCTGGTGGACATCACCCTGCCGATCCCCACCCCCGGCCCGCGCGACCTGCGGGTCGAGGTCCGCGCGATCTCGGTGAACCCGGTCGATACCAAGGTCCGCACCGGCGTGGCGGTCACCGAGCCACGCGTGCTGGGCTTCGACGCGGTCGGCATCGTGGATGCGGTGGGCGATGAGGTGACGCTGTTCCAGCCCGGCGACGCGGTCTTCTATGCGGGTGCGATCGGCCGTGCCGGCAGCAACGCCGAATACCAGCTGGTGGACGAGCGCATCGTCGGCCACAAGCCGGCCAGCCTGGATGACGCCGCCGCGGCGGCGTTGCCGCTGACGGCGATCACCGCCTGGGAACTGCTGTTCGACCGCCTGCGGATCGCCGAGAACGGCGGCGAAGGCCAGACCCTGCTGGTGATCGGCGCCGCCGGTGGCGTCGGCTCGATCCTGGTCCAGCTGGCCCGCCAGCTGACCCGCCTGACGGTGATCGGCACCGCCTCGCGCCCGGATACCCAGGACTGGGTCTACGCGCTGGGCGCGCACCATGTGATCGACCACACCCAGCCGCTCGGCGAAGGCCTGCAGCGCCTGGGCATCGCCGAGGTCAGCCATGTGGCCAGCCTGACCCATACCGACCAGCACTACGACCAGATCGTCGCGGTGCTCGCGCCGCAGGGTCAGCTGGCGCTGATCGACGATCCCGGCCAGCTCGATGTGATGGCGCTCAAGCGCAAGAGCCTGTCCCTGCACTGGGAATCGATGTTCACCCGCTCCAGTTTCAACACGCCCGATGTGCAGCGCCAGCATGAGCTGCTCGAGCGCGTCGCCGCGCTGATCGATGCCGGCGTGCTGCGCACCACGCTCGGCGAACACTACGGCCGCATCAACGCCGCCAACCTGCGCCAGGCGCATGCCCTGATCGAGAGCCACCGCGCGCGCGGCAAGCTCGTGCTCGAAGGGTTCTGACGCAGCCAATGAGACCGCCGCGGCCTACACTTGGCGCATGCAAACCGAATCTCTGATCCTTGGCGGCCTGGTGTGTGCCGTCCTCGTGCTGCAGCTGCTCGCGCTGCTGCGGCGTTCCGGCCATGGCGACCTTGAACAGACCCTGCGCGAGGAAGCGCGGGTCGGCCGCAGCGAACTGCGCGAGCAGCTCGAAGGCCTGGGCCGCCAGCAGGATGCCCGGCTGGAAAGTTTCGCGCGCGCGCTGACCGATCTGTCCACCCGCACCGACCAGCGCCTGGACCTGCTGCGCGATGCGCTCGGTGAAGACGCGCGCAAGGCACGCGAGGAAAGCACGCTCAGCCAGCAGCGCACCGGCGACCTGCTGGCCCTGCGCATGCAGGAAGTGCGTGCGCAGCTGGAAGCGTTCGGGCAACAGCAGCAGGCGCGCATCGAAGCGTTCGGCCAGCAGCTGGTGGAACTGACCACGCGTACCGACAGCCACATGGCCGCGCTGCGCCAGGCCTTGGCCGAAGACGCGCGCCTGGGCCGTGAGGAAACCGGTCAGTCCCAGCAGCGCCTGGGTGAATCGCTGGGCCTGCGCCTGCAGGAGATGACCCAGCGCAACGAGCAGCGTATCGGCGAGATGCGCGCCACGCTCGAGCAGCAGCTCAAGAGCCTGCAGAGCGACAACGCCGAGAAGCTCGACCAGATGCGGGTGACCGTGGACGAGAAGCTGCAGACCACCCTGGAAACGCGGCTGGGCGCTTCGTTCCAGCTGGTCTCCGAGCGGCTGGAGCAGGTCCAGCGCGGGCTCGGCGAGATGCAGCAGCTGGCCACCGGCGTGGGCGACCTCAAGCGCGTGCTGACCAACGTCAAGAACCGCGGCAGCTGGGGTGAAGTGCAGCTGGACAACATCCTCGAGCAGACGCTCACCCAGGAGCAGTACGCGCGCGGCGTCAAAGTACGCCCGGACAGCAACGAGATCGTCGATATCGCGGTGCGCCTGCCGGGCCGCGGCCATGAAGACACGCCGGTGTGGCTGCCGATCGATTCCAAGTTCCCGCGCGAGGATTACGAGCGCCTGCTCGATGCGCAGGAGCAGGGCGACGTCGAGGGTGTGCGCGTGCAGGGCGCGCAGCTCGAGCGCGCGATCCGCATCCAGGCCAAATCGATCTGCGACAAGTACATCGCCCCGCCGCACACCACCGATTTCGCGGTGATGTTCCTGCCCACTGAAAGCCTGTACGCCGAAGTGATCCGCCGCCCTGGCCTGATCGACCTGCTGCAGCGCGACCATCGCGTGGTGGTGGCCGGCCCGACCACCGTGACCGCGTTGCTCAACAGCCTGCAGATGGGCTTCCGCACGCTGGCCATCGAACAGCGCTCCAGTGAAGTGTGGGGCCTGCTCGGTGCGGTCAAGAGCGAGTTCGGCAAGTTCGCCGGCATCCTGGAAAAGGCCGAGAAGCAGATCACCACGGTCGGCCGCAGCCTCGGCGAAGCCAGCCGCAAGACGCGCACCATCGAGCGCCGCCTGCGCAGCGTGGAAACGCTGGGCAGTGAACAGACCCAGGACCTGCTTGGCGATATGAGCAGCGAGGACGAGGACGTGGCCGGCGACGAAACCAGCGCCGCGCAGGACTAAGCGCCGACGCCGCGCATGCACGCGATCGCGCATGCTGCGTGGCACGTTCTTTTGCCTGCCTTCTTCCGTCCTTTCAAGGAACCGCCGATGCGCCTGCCCCTGATGCTGTCCCTCCTGTTCGCCCTGGCCGGGTGCAGCAGTACCCCACCTGCAGACACCACCGCAGCGACACCGACAACGCCCAGCGCCGCCGAATGCACCGCCGCCGGTGGCAGCCTGCAGCCGCTGGGCCGCCTGCAGCGCGTGCAGTGCGTGGTGCCCTACGCCGATGCCGGCAAGGCCTGCAGCGCCAAGGCCGACTGCAGTGGCCAGTGTCTGGCCACCGGCGATGCCGCACCGGGAACGGCCGCGCGTGGCGTCTGCCAGCGCGATGTCAGCCAGAACTTCGGCTGCCGCCAGCGCATCGATGGCGGCGTGACCCTGGGCACGATCTGCGTCGACTGACCGCCCCACGGCACGGCTATGCTGTGCCTCCCCCGATGCAACGCAAGGAATCTGCAGTGAGCCAGACCGTCTACGACATCCCCGTGACCACCATCGAAGGTCAGCCGACCTCGCTGGCCGACTACCGCGGCAAGGTGCTGCTCGTCGTCAACGTCGCCTCCAAGTGCGGCCTGACCCCGCAGTACGAAGGCCTGCAGGCGCTGTACGCCGACAAGCAGGCCGCCGGCCTGGAAGTGCTGGGTTTCCCGGCCAACAACTTCCTGGCCCAGGAGCCGGGCAGCGAAGCGGACATCCAGCAGTTCTGCCAGCTGGAATACAACGTCAGCTTCCCGATGTTCGCCAAGATCAGCGTGGCCGGCGAGGACACCCATCCGCTGTACCAGCAGCTGACCGCCGCACAGCCGGCCGCCACCGGCGAAGGCCCGATGCGCGAGAAGCTGCAGGGCGCCGTGGCCAAGTATCCGGAGCTGGTGGTCAACGCCGCCCCGGGCGTGCTGTGGAACTTCGAGAAGTTCCTGGTCGGCCGCGACGGCCAGGTGATCGCACGCTTCGCCCCGGACGTGCCGGCTGACGATGCCCGCCTGGTGGCCGCGATCGACGCCGCGCTGGCGGCCTGATCGGCGGACCCGGAAACACAAAAAAGCCCCGCTTCGGCGGGGCTTTTTCGTGGGGGATCAGTTACCCCAGTTCGGCATCGGCATCGCATCGACCGGGATCGGCGCGGTGTCATCGGCGTCCTTGCCGCGCGCGTGCTTGCCACGCAGGTCGTTCTCGATCTGGTAGTTGCGACGTTGCAGCCACGCATCGCGGGTGAGGGCGTACTCGTCCACGGCGTTGTCGCGGATGTCATCCAGCGCCATCAACTGCGATCGCATGTCCACCAGCTGCAGACCCTGAAGACCGATACGAATCTTGTCTTCTTCGATGGTCCGGATCGGCGAGAGCGGAATGTCGCCCGCCAGACCGAACACGTCGCGCACCGTCCGCGGGCCGAAGAAGGGCAGCTCCACATAGCGCGAGCCGCGCCAGCCCCAGGCACCCAGGGTCTGGCCGAAGTCCTCGCTGCGTCGCGGCACCATTGCCTTGCTGGCCGGATCGAACAAGCCACCCACGCCCAGCGTGGAGTTCATCAGGAAACGACCCAGGCTGTCCCAAGCATCATCCGGACGGCCCTGCAGCAGCTGGTTGGTGATCGTCACCGGCGCGCGCAGGTTGCTGAAGAAGTTGGTGACACCGGTACGCGCAAAACGCGGAACCACGCGCGTGTAAGCGGTGGCAAGCGGTCGTGCCACGGCGCGGTCGACCACGTTGTTGAAACTGTGCACCTTGCGGTTGAAGGGTTCCCAGGGGTCATAGGCAGCACTGCCGCCTTCACTGCCCTCCGCCGTCGGGGCGGGACCGCCGTACAGCGCGGCGAAGTCGTCCTCGGCATTGGTCGGCGCGGTGCCGCCGGTGACCGGTGCGGCCGCCGGATCGGTGCTGGCCTGCGTTGCTTCGGTGGCCGTGTCGGCGACGGCCTCGGCCGTTACCGCATCGGTGTTGGCGACATCGGCAGCCGGTGCCGCCGCAGGGGCGACCTCGACGCTGACCGGTGCGCTGTCGCGTGCAGGCTTGCCGGCACAGGCGCTCAGGGCCAGCGCCAGCACAAGGAGGGGGAGGGTGCGTATGACGTTCATGTCAGCTCGCCGCAGAAAGGGCATGGAAATCCAGGGTGGGTGCCAGCCGGTAGGCGGCACTGAGGTCGGTGAAACCGTCCGGGCTGCCGACGATCGTCAGCGTTGTCCCGTTTGCACGCAGGCGTGCGGCCAGCTCGGCCAGCAGCGCCAGACCGGCGCTGTCGAGCCGGCTCACCGCCGCCAGATCCACCTGCTGCACGCCGTCCAGCGCGGTCAGCGAGGGCCACAGGGCCGTCACCGCCGCGCGGTCGAGCGGCCCGCTGAACACCAGCGAGCTGCCGTTGCGCTGGACGCTGGCGCTGTTACTTGCCACGCGGGGCCTGCCCGGCCTGCATGCTGCCGTTGCGCAGTTCGGTGGCCACCTGCTGGATCGACTTCTGGCGCAGCGGGGCGTCGAACTGGGTCTTGAAGGTCTGCACGTAGGAGATGCCTTCGATCATCACATCGAAGATCTTCCATTGGCCGTTGACGTTGCGCATCAGATAGTCGACCGGGGTCGGCTCGCTGCCGGCGCGGATCAGCTCGGTGGACACGCGCACGCCGCGGTTGCCCGGCAGCGGCGACTCGCTCTTCAGGCGGAAGGTCGGCTTGCCCTGGATCTCGAGCAGGGCCGAACCGTAGCGCTGCATCAGGTTGTCGGCCATCGCATCGGCGAACAGCTTGACGTCGGCATCGGAGGCGCCGCGGCCGTGCACGCCCAACACCAGGCGGGCGGCGTAGTCGCGGTCGAAGGTCTTGTTGAGCTCGCTGTTGATGAAGTCACGCAGCACGGCCGGGTTGGCCCGGAACTCGGTGCGGCGCTGCTGCAGCGAGGTCAGGATGCGGGTGCTGGCGTCCATCACGGCCTTGCTGGCCTGGCCCTGCTGGGCGGCGGCGGCCGCCGGAGCGGCCTGGGCGAAGGAGAGCGAGGGCGTGGCGGCGAGCAGGGCCGAGGCCAGCAGCGCCGGGATCAGGGTCTTTTTCATGGTTGCGGTTCCGTTGCAGGCGCGGGCGCGCCATTGCCATCGTGGGAGTCAGCGCCACCGGTGTTGGCCGGACCGCTGAACATGTACTTGCCGACCAGCTGGAGCAGGTCCACCGCCGGCTGGGTGAAGACGATCTCGTCGCCGGACTTGAGCACGTCCGGATCTCCGCCCGGCTGCAGTCCGATATAGCTCTCGCCGAGCAAACCGCTGGTGAAGATGCCGGCCGAGGTATCGGCGGGCAGATCCTTGAACTTGCCGTCGAGCTTGAGGGTCACGATCGAGTCGAACTTCTGGGGATCCAGTTCGATGCCCGAGACCTGGCCGATGGTGACGCCGCCGATCTTGACCGGGGCCTGCTTGCGCAGCTGGCCGATCTGGGTGAAGCGCGCCTTGAGTTCGTAGCCGCTGCCACCGGTGCCCCACCGTTGATTGGTGGAGGCCACGGCCAGCACCAGCAGCGAGGCCAGCGCCAGCAGCAGGAACGCGCCGACGGAAAATTCGAGTCTGGGACCGCGGATGGCCATGGGATATCTCACTGTTCTTTGTCAGGTGCCTGGACAGGTGTCCGGGCGGGAAGTCTTTGCGTACCGACCCACGGTCGGTACCTACTGGAACATCATGGCGGACAGCACGAAGTTGAAGACCAGCACCAGCAGCGAGGCGTTGACCACCGCACGCGTGGTGGCGACCGAGGTGCCTTCGATGGTGGGTTCGGCATGGAAACCGACATAGGAGGCCACCAGGGCCGCCGTGCCGCCGAAGATCGCCGACTTCAGCATCGCCACGCCGAAGTCGTCCCAGAAGTCCACGCTGTTGCTCAGCGCCGACCAGAACACGCCATTGTCCAGGCCGAGCACGTGCACGGCCTCGAAGTAGCTGGCACTGATCGCCAGTGAACAGAAGATGCCGGTCAGCAGCGGCACGGTCAGTACCGCCGCCCAGAAGCGCGGGGCAACGACCTTGGCGACCGGGTCGATCGCCATCAGCTCCAGCGCCTTGATCTGATCGGTGGCCCGCATCAGGCCCAGCTCGGCGGCGATCGAACTGCCGGCGCGGCCGATGAACAGCAGCGCGGTCAGCACCGGGGCCAGTTCGCGGTACAGCGACAGGCCGAGCAAGGTGGACAAGGCATCGGCGGCACCGAAGGTGGTCAGCGTGCGGTAGCCCTGCAGGGTCAGCACCAGGCCCACGAAGGCACCGCCCACGGCGATGATCGGCAGCGAACGTGCACCGATCTTGTAGATCTCGCGGGTCAGCTCGGCCAGGAAATCGGCGGTCGGCAGCGAGCCGCGCAGCACCGTCAGCGAGAACAGGCCGGCGCGACCGAGCGAGCGGGTGGCGTCAACGAACGGCATCAGGCAACCCTCGCACGCGGTGCGGCATCGAAGGGGATCGGGCCGTCCGGCTCACCATGCAGGAACTGCCGCAGCAGCGGGTCCTGGCTGGATTCGAGTGCGGCCGGGCTGCCCTGGAACACGATGCCGCCGTTGGCGATCGCGATCACCTGGTCGCAGATCGGCAGGGTCTCGTGCACGTGGTGGCTGACGATGATGCTGGTCAGCCCCAGGCTGTGGTTGAGGCGCTGGATCAGGCTCATGATCACGCCCGAGGCGATCGGGTCCAGCCCGGTCAGCGGCTCGTCGTAGATCATCAGCGGCGGGTCCAGTGCCAGCGCGCGGGCCAGGGCCACACGGCGCGCCATGCCGCCGGACAGCTCGCGCGGCCAGGCGTCGGCAGCGGCCAGCAGGCCGACCGCGTGCAGCTTCATCTGCACCAGGCGGCGCAGTACGGGCTTGGGCAGACGGGTGTGGGTGCGCAGCGGCAGGGCCACGTTCTCGGCCACGGTCAGATCGGTCAGCAGGCCGTTGCCCTGCAGCAGCACGCCCACGCTCTTGCGCATCTCCAACAGCGCGCGTGCGCCGGTCGGGATGGGCTGGCCGAACAGGGTGACCTCGCCGGCAACCGGCCGCAGCTCACCGGTCAGCGCGGCGAGCAGGGTGGACTTGCCACTGCCCGACGGGCCGAGCACGGCCGTGATGCTGCCGCGCGGAACGGTCAGCGAAACGTCGCGCAGGATCGTACGTCCGCCGCGGTCGATGCGGACGTTGGACAACTGCACCAGACTCTCTTCGGAAACCGTCATGAGCGCCATTAACAAAATTCCAACGTTGTAAGATCGTGGTGAACGGCTGAACATAACCGAACTACACCGTGCAGTATTGTCGCACGGGCAGGTGAGGGCAGCGCCCCGACGGCCATGCCGTGGGCTGCAACACAGCGTGTCGGGCCGGTACCGGCCACGGCCTTTTCCACGTCCGGACACCGGCCAGCGCTGCGTTCGTGCGCGGGCTGCGGCACACTCCTGCGATGACCGACGCCGCTTCAGACTTCCGCCTGTACCACTCCAACTCGCTCGATGTGCTGGCCGCCCTGCTGGCCACGACGCTGCGCACGCCCGTGCCGGGCCAATCGATCCTGGTGCCGGAGGTGGTCCTGATCCCGCAGGTCGCGATGCGCCGCTGGCTGCAATCGACCCTGGCGGCCGAGTATGGCATTGCCGCCAACCTGGAGTTCCTCACCCCCGGTGAGCTGGTCGCCCGCGCCCTCAACGCCAACGTGCCCGGCGAACATGACGATCTCAATGCCGAGGGCCTGCGCTGGGGGCTGTACGCCGCGCTGCGTGACCCGGTGCTGATGGCGCAGCCGCCGATGGCGGCCCTGCAGGCCTACCTGTCCGCGGCCGATCCGCTCAAGCCGTGGGCGCTGGCCGCCGAGCTGGCCTCGGTGTTCGAGAAGTACCAGGCCTGGCGCCGCGATTGGCTGCTGCGTTGGGAGGCCGGCGCGGCACCGAACGACCCGCAGGCGATCCTGTGGCGGCATATCGCCAGCGGCAAGCAGTACCGTGCGCGCCGCATCGATGCCTATCTCGCCCGTTTCGAGGGCGCTGGCCAACCGCTGCCGCAGGGCCTGCCGGCGCGGGTGTTCGCCTTCGCCACGCTCAACATCTCCCCGGACGTGCTGCGGGTGATGGCCACCCAGGCGCGGGTCGGCACGATGCACTTCTATCTGCCCACGCCCACCCAGGCCTACTGGGGCGATCTGCAGACCCTGGGCGAGAAGCTGCGCAGCGGCGCGCCCGATCCGTTCGGCGAGGCGGCCGGCGAGAACCGCCTGCTGCAGGCCTGGGGCGCGGCGGGCCGCGACTTCATGGCGGTGCTGGGCAGCTACGAGGTCGTGCACCCCTCCGGGGAGATCGCCGCCTACGACGATCCCGAAGAGGACGCGCGCCCGGACATGGACGCCGGCGGCCTGTCCGACAGCCTGCTGCATCGCCTGCAGCGCGACCTGTTCCACCGCCGCGGGCAGCCCGCCGGTCCCCTGCGCGAGGCGCTGCGCTACGACGACCCGAGCCTGCAGGTGCATGCCTGCCATACCCGCCTGCGCGAACTGCAGGTGCTGCACGACCAACTGCGCGGCCTGCTCCAGGACCCGCGCTTCGATCCGCCGTTGCAGGCGCGCGACATCGCGGTGCTGGCGCCGGACATCGATCCCTACGTGCCCTACCTGGAAGCGGTGTTCGGCGGGCGCGGCGGCGGCGATGACCACATTCCCTATGCGCTGGCTGATACCAGCCCGCTGGCGGGTGAACCACTGGCCGATGTGTTCGTGCACCTGCTCGGGTTGCCGGTCTCGCGCTTCGGCTTGAACGAAGTGCTGGATCTGCTCGCCAGCGCGCCGCTGGCCGAAGCGGCCGGTCTGGATGCGGCGGCGTTCGACCGCCTGCACGACTGGCTGCAGGCCGCCGGCGCGCGCTGGGGGCTGGATGCCGCCCATCGCGGCCAGCACCAGGCCCCGGTCGATGATGCCTTCACCTGGCAGTTCGCACTCGATCGCCTGCTGCTCGGCCATGCCAGCGGCAGCGACGGTGATATCGCCGGGGTCGCGCCGTGGCCGGAGCTGGAAGGCAGCGCACTGGATGCGCTGGACCGCCTGCTCGGCCTGCTGCGGGTGCTGGCGCGGTACCAGAAGGCGTTGGGAGAGGCGATGTCGCCTGGCCAGTGGCGGCAGCGTCTGCTGGCGCTGCTCGATGCGCTGCTGCCGGAGCCGCCGCAGGCCGCCAACAGCCAGCGCGCGCTGGAGCGCCTGCGCAAACTGATCAACGAGTTCGCCCGTGACGCGGACATCGCCGGCTTCGAGGGCGACGTGCCGCCGGAGGTGCTGCGCGCGCATTTCGCCGGCGTGCTTGCGCAGGCCGATACACGTGCGCCGCTGCTGACCGGCGGCGTCAGCTTCGGGCGGATGGTGCCGATGCGTCTGCTGCCGTTCCGGGTGATCTGCGTGCTCGGGCTGAACGATGGCGATTTCCCGCGCCGCGACCCGGCTGCGGGGCTCAACCAGCTCACCGCCGAACTGGGCACCGACAAGCGCCGGCATGGCGACCGCTCGCTGCGCGAGGACGACCGTTTCCTGTTCCTGCAGCTGTTCGCCTCGGCGCAGGACGTGTTCTACCTGAGCTACCTGGGCGCCGATCCGCGCGATGGCAGCGTGCGCGAACCGTCAGTATTGGTCAGCGAGCTGATCGATGCCGCTGCCGAGTACCACCTGGATCCGCCCGCGGCGGCCAAGCGGATGACGGTGCGGCACTCGCTGCAGCCGTTCGCACCGGCGGCCTTCGGTGGCGGTGAGGAACCGCGACGTTTCAGCTATCGCCAGCAATGGCACCCGGCCGCCGGCTCGCTTGGCGGCGCACGGCGTGCGCTGGCGCCCTGGTTCGCACGACCACTGCCATCGATGGAGAGCGTGGTGGGCGAGGCGGAACTGAGCGTGGATGCGCTGCGTCGCTTCCTCACCGATCCGGCCAGCCAGTTCCTCTCGCAACGGCTCGGCCTGCGCCTGCCCGACGACGTGGACAACGCCGAGGATGTGGAGCCGCTGGTGATGGCGGCGCGCGGTGGCGATACCGTACTGCTGCAGCAGGCGGTGATCGAGGCCACCCTCGACGAGGATGCCGCGCCGCTGTACCCCCGGCTGCGCGCGCGTGCGCTGCTGCCCTCCGGTGCACTGGGGGAGCGTCAGTTCGCGCTGCTGCAGGCGCACACCGAACCCTACGCACAGGCGCTGGCGCAGTGGCAGGCCGGTACCGCGGCCGGCAGCCGCCGCTACGAAGTGGATATCGACGGGGTGCGTCTGCACGGCCGCGTCGATGGCCTGCATCCGCATGGCCTGGTGCGCCTGCGCCCGGGCCCGCTCAATGGCCGTGCCGCGATCCGCCAGGGCCTGGACTGGCTGCTCGCCAACGCCGCCGGCGATGCACAGCCGCTGGTCCAGTTCCACGACGCGGGCGATGACGGGCTGGGCCCACACACGCTGCCGCCGCTGGAGGCCGAACGGGCGCACGAGGTGCTGCGGCGCCTGCTGCAGCTGCGCAGCGAAGGGCTGCGCGCGCCGCTGTTGTACGGCCCGTCCACCGGCTGGGTGCTGTACACCGCCGCCGCCGCCAAGCGCGAAGCCGAGGGCCGCGCCAAGTGGCATGGCAGCGACCGCACCTGGGGCGAATCCACCGGCGCCGGCTACCAGCTCGCGCTGCGTGGCCATGATCCGTTCGCCAGCGCGGACAGCTACCGACAATTGCTGCACAACAGCTTCGTGGTGTTCACCGCGGTGCGCGAAGGCCGGGTGTTCCCGGGCTTTGAAGAGGAAGGAGCCCTGCGATGATCGACCACGACCTGCTCAACGATCCCTATCTGGCGCTGCCGCTGGAGGGCGTGCGCCTGATCGAGGCCAGCGCCGGTACCGGCAAGACCTTCACCCTGGCCACGCTGTTCACCCGGCTGGTGGTGGAGAAGGGCTGGCGCATCGGCCAGATCCTGGCGGTCACCTTCACCGATGCCGCGACGCAGGAACTGCGCAAGCGCATCCGCGAGCGCCTTGCATTGGCCGCACAGCTGGTCGAGCGCGCGCCGAGCGAACACGACAGCCCGGAGGTCGTCTTGACCCGGGCGATCCTGCACCGCCAGCTCGCCCTCGGCGAAGAAACACCGGCCGCGCTGGCGCGCCGGCTGCAGACCGCGGCCGACGAAATCGATCTCGCCTCGATCTTCACCATCCATGGCTTCTGCACCCGCGTGCTGCGCGAGCATGCCCTGGAGAGCGGACACACCTTCGATCCGCCGACCCTGCTGCCGAGCGAACGCGCGCTGCACGAGGAACTCGCCGCCGACCTGTGGCGCGTGCATGCCAACGACGCGGCCACGGTCGATGCGCTGACCTGGCTGTGGTCCTCGCCCGAGGCGCTGGCCGGCGATCTCACCACGCTGATCAAGCCGTTGCCGTTGCTCCCAGCGCGGCCGAGCCACACCTTCGACGACCCCGCGCCGCAGCTGCGGCTCGCCGCGGCCGCGCTGGCCGAGGCGATCGAAACCCACGCCGAAGACGCGCAGGCGCAGATCGCCGTCGCCTTCGATCGCAAGATCTTCGACGGTCGCCGTGCCAAACGGCCCAGCTTCGACAAGGCCTTCGGCGAGCTGTTCGCCGGCCGCAGCGCGCAGCACTGGCCGCGCGGTGACAAGAGCCACCTCGGCAAGCTGCTGCCGGTGCAGCTGCTGGCCTTCTGCAAGGACGGCATGGACGGCCAGTGCCCGGTCTCGCCGCTGTTCGACGCACTGCAACGCTGGTGGCACGCCGCCGACGCGCGCGAGCAGTGGCTGCGCCAGCAGGCCACCGCGTTCCTGCATGACCTGCGCGATGAAGCGCGTGCGCGCCTGGCTGAGCTCAAGCGGATCGGACGCGTGCAGACCTACGATGACCTGATCGACGGTGTCGCCGATGCACTCGACGGCCCGCACCGCGCCACCCTGGTGCAGCAGCTGCGCGCGCAGTACGCGATCGCGCTGGTGGACGAGTTCCAGGATACCGACGACCGCCAGTGGGGCATCTTCCAGCGCGTGTTCGGCGATTCGCGCGAGACCCGCGAGGCCGGCCTGACACCGGCGCTGTTCCTGATCGGCGATCCGAAGCAGGCGATCTACGGCTTCCGCGGCGGCGATATCCACACCTACCTCAAGGCCAAGCGCCAGGCCGATGCAGCGCCCGCGCTGGACCGCAACTTCCGCTCGCGTCCGGCGGTGCTGCACGCGATCGAAGCGCTGTACGCCAATGCCGGCGAACGCGCCTTCCTCGAAGCCGACATCGCCTTCGAGCCGGTGCACCCCGGCAGCACCCGCGTGGATGCGGATTTCCTGCGCGACGGGATTCCCGCACCCGGCCTGACCGTGCGCGTGCTGCACAACACCGAGGCCGGCGATCTCAAGGCCGATCCCTCGCGCCAGCAGGCCAGCGACGCCTGCGTGGCCGCGATCCACCAGATCCTCAGCGAGGCCCGGCAAGGGCGCGCGCTGCTGCGCGACCTGCCGGTACAGCCCGGCGACATCGCGGTGCTGGTGCGCTCGCACAAGGAGGCCACGCGCATCCAGCAGGCGCTCGGTGCGGTGGGTATTCCCGCCGTCGCTGCAGGCAAGCAGAGCCTGTATGCCACGCCCGAAGCGCACGACCTGCGCCTGCTGTTGCTGGCGCTGCTGCAGCCGGCCGATGAAGGACGGCTGCGCGCCGCGCTGTCGACCGTGCTGCTTGGCGAAGATGCCGAGGCAATCGATGCGCTGGAGCGCGAAGGGGATGCACAACGCTCGTTCCAGGTGCGGCTGCTGGAATGGCGTGAGCGCTGGCAGCGTGGCGGTCCGTTCGCGGTGATCACCGATCTCTGTGCCGAGCACGCCGAGCGTCTGCTCGGCCTGCTGGATGGCGAGCGTCGCTTGACCAACTACCTGCAGCTGGGCGAACTGCTGCAGCAGGCGGCTGGCCAGACACTGGGCATGCACGGCCTGCTCGACTGGCTGCAGGTGCAGATGGCGCATGCCGACCAGAACGACGAACAGCAGCTGCTGCGCCTGGAATCGGATGCGCGCCGCGTGCAGATCATCACCCTGCACAAGAGCAAGGGCCTGGAGTATCCGCTGGTGTTCCTGCCGTTCGTGGGCATCGGGGGTGGCGCGCCCAACACCGAGGCCAACTGCACGGTGTACGCCAACGGCCGCCGCGAGCTGCATTGGAAACTGGACAAGGACGACAGCTGGAGCGCGGCCAGCACGCGCAGCGCGCAGGAACAGGAGGCCGAAGACGCGCGCCTGCTCTATGTCGGGTTGACCCGCGCCGAGCACGCGCTGTGGATCGCCGCCGGTGATCTGGCCGGGCTGGCGAAGACCCGCCTGGCACCGATGCTGTCGAACATGGCCGCCCTGCGTGACCACCCGGACATCGCCGTGATCGAAGGCCCGTTGGAGACCCGGCCGGCACAGCTCGCCTTCGAACGCGAGGGCGAACTGCCGCCGGTACGCGCGCTCACCCGCCGCGTGCCGCACGATTGGTGGGTGTACAGCTTCACCCAGCTGGCGCATGCCGATGCGGGCCACGACACCGATGCCGCCTCGACCGAAGTGCCGGCCCCCGCGGCCGACGAACCGGCCGGCGTGGACCTCACCCTGGACGCCGAGCAACCGGCCGTGGCCAGCGACGAGATCGACCCGCGTTTCATGGGCAGCCGCTTCGGCAATGTGCTGCACGATGCGCTGGAGAACACCGATTTCGCGCTGTGGAGCGGCTGGCAGGCCGGGCAGCCAGCACCCGGCGAGGAAGCCGAGGTCCTGCGTGCTTCGCTGCGCGCGGAAGGCTATGCCGAGGAAGATCTGGACGATGGCGTGGCCATGTTGACCGCGCTGGTCGGCCAGACCCTGACCGTGCCCCTGCCGGAAGGCGGCGCACTGCACGACCTGCCGGCCGATGCACGCCGTGCCGAGATCGAGTTCCACTTCGCGATGCAGCCGACCGCCGTGCCCGCCCTGCTGACCTTGCTGCACGCGCATGGACTGGTGCGTGACCGCCATGGCTTCGGCACACGGCGGCGGCTGGAAGGCCTGATGACCGGCAAGATCGACCTCACCTACGTGCGTGCGGACCGCTGGTACGTGCTCGATTACAAATCCAATCGCCTGCCCGGCTACGACGCAGCCCGGCTGGCCAGCGCCATGCAGCACAGCGAGTACGACCTGCAGGCGCTGATCTACACCGTGGCACTGCATCGCTGGCTGCGCTTCCGGCTGGGTGCGCAGTACGACTACACCCGTGACATGGGCGGCATCCGCTATCTGTTCTGCCGCGGCCTGGATGCAGGCCGCGACGACAGCCCCGGCCTGTACGCGCATCGCTTCGATCCTGCTCTGGTGGATGCACTGGATGCGCTGTTCGCCGGTGGCGAACACGCCCAGGCCCGCATGGCCGCCCGCGCACGGGGGGACGCATGAACCTGCTCACCACGCTGTACCGCGGCAACGCGCTGCGCACACTCGATCACGCGCTGGCGCAGAGCCTGCGCCGGTTGCGCCCGGACACGCCCGAGCCGGTGCTGCTCGGTGCTGCACTGGCCTCGCTGGCGGTCTCGGAAGGCCATGCCGGCCTGGATCCGAGCCAGCCGCAGCGGCTGATCGATGCAGAGATCGAGTGGCCCGCGCCCGAGGGTTGGTTGGCGCAGCTGCGCAGCTCGCCGTGGGTGGAGGTGCCGGATGCAGATGACGTGGTCGCCGGCGATGCACCGCTGGTGTTGGAGAACGGGCTGCTCTATCTGCGCCGCTACCGTGAATACGAGCGGCGGCTTGCCGCGGGCCTGCAACGCATCGCCACGCATCCGCTGGCCGAGGCCGATCCCGGCCGTCTGGCCACCCTGTTCGGCCAGCTGTTCCCGCAGGCGCGCGACGGCATCGATCACCAGGCCCGTGCGGCGGCCGTGGCCCTTTGCCATCCGCTGGTGCTGGTGACCGGCGGCCCCGGCACCGGCAAGACCACCACCATCGCGCGGCTGCTGGTACTGCTGGCCGCACAGGCGGTGCAGGCGGACCAGGCATTGCCACGGGTCGCGCTGGCCGCGCCGACCGGCCGTGCCGCCGAACGCATGGCCGAGAGCCTACGCCTGGCCGTGCAGCGGCTGCGGCTGGTCGGCATCGGGCCGGCCCTGTGCGATGCGATGCCGAGCACCGGCACTACCCTGCATCGCCTGCTCGGGGTGATCCCCGATTCGCCGCGCTTCCGCCATCACGCCGACAACCCGCTGCCGTATGACGTGGTGGTGGTGGACGAGGCCTCGATGATCGATCTGCCGTTGATGACCAAGCTGGTCGAGGCGGTCGCCGATGGCAGCCGGCTGGTGCTGCTCGGCGATCCGGATCAGCTGCCCTCGGTGGAAGCCGGCGATGTGCTCAGTGCGATCCTGCGTGCCAGTGGCGATGGGCTGGGCACGCAGGCCGACGACGCGCGGGCATTACGCGCGCTGCTCGCGCCCGACGCGCTGCAACCGCTGGCACCGCCACGCCGGTTCGCGGGCCGGCGCGTGCAGCTGCAGCGCGGCTACCGGCAGACCGACGCGCTCGATCTGGCGCCGCTGGCGCATGCCGTGCGCGAGGGCAACAGTGCCACCGCACTTGCCCTGTTACGCGTGGGCACGCTGGCCGGTGTGCACTTCCACGAGGACCAGAGCGACCCGCTGCAGCATCATCGCGAGCACCTGCTCGGGCATTGGCGTGGCCTCGGCGAAGCCGCCGATCCCGGTCAGGCGCTGGCCAATGCCGGCCGCATCCGCCTGCTTACCGCCGTGCGCGAAGGCCCCCAGGGGGCGCGCGGGCTCAACGCGCGCATCGAGGCACTGCTGGCCGGTGTGCCGCGGCGGGGCATGGCGCCGGGTTATTTCCACGGTCGGCTGCTGCTGATCACTGAAAACAGCTACCGGCACCGCCTGTTCAACGGCGACATCGGCATCTGCCTGATTGATCGGCACGGCAGCGTCACGGCATGGTTCCCCGGCGAGACGCCGGACCAGCCGCGCGGCTTCCACCCGGGTGCGTTGCCCGCACATGAGAGTGCGTTCGCGATGACCGTGCACAAGGCACAGGGCTCGGAGTTCGATGAGGTCTGGCTGCAGCTGCCGCGACGCGACAACCGCGTGCTGTCGCGCGAGCTGATCTACACGGGTATGACCCGTGCGCGGCAGTCGCTGCACGTGCTCGGCAGTGCGGAAGTGTTGGAGGCCGCGTTGGCGCGGCATGCCAGCCGTCTGTCGGGCCTGGCGGCGCGCCTGCAGGGCGGCCAGGGCGACGCAGTAGCCGACGCCGTCGTGACGGCGCCGGCCCAAGGGCAGTTGTTCTAGCCCCGCGTCCGGTTTTACTCCGGAATCACCACGGTGCCATCGGGGAACACGATGGCGCCGTCACCGCTGACATCGAAGAAGCCCAGCTGGTGGGTATTGGCCAGCACCTGCACCAGGCCGTGCGCGTTCTCGGCCACCTCGTCATCGAACGAGGCATAGACCACGTGCTGGCCGATGCTGTAGTCGGTCACTTCCGGGCGGTCATCTTCCTCATCGGACAGCGGGCCGTCCATCGGCGGGTAGTGCTCGGCGAGCGCGGCGAAGAACGCCTGCAGTGCCGGTACCGACACCTTCGGGTCGTCGTAGTCGTGCGTCTCGTTCCATTCGGTCTGCGCGTCGTACCACTGCAGGAAGGCCTCGGCCTCGCGCGGGGCGACGGCGGGGTCGAACACCATCAGGTCGTAACTCATCGGAAATCACCTTGATCCATGCGCAAATGCATGCGTCAGGATAGCCCTGATCGGTGTGGGCCGGCCGGCCCGCGGCCAGGCCGGTTCAGCGCGGCGCGGGCAGGCCGGGTGCCGCGGCGGGGGTCTCGGCAGGGGTATCGACCACCGGCGCATCGGGGAACAGGGCATAGCGCAGCCCGATCAGACCCATCAGCGCCTCATCGCGGGCCTTGCCGGCCGCCACGGTCTGCACGCGCTTGAGCGAGGCCTCCAGCCGGGCCTGCAGCCCGGTGGGGGCGGGCACCGGCCGGCGCTGCGCGGCCTGGGCGCGGTAATGGCGGCCGATGTCGTCCAGGATCGCGTCGATCGCGGCCACGCTGGCCGGCGGCAGGCCGTGCCGTGAGCGACGCAGCTGCAGGATGTTCAGGCCGATCCGCGCTTCGGTGAGCATGTCCACCGAGGCGATGTCGCTGCCCTCCGGCGTGGCCGCCAGCCGCGGCGCGAGCAGGCCAAGCAGATCGAGCATGCGCGCGGCGAACTGCTGGCGGTCCTGCTGGCCACGGCCCTCGGCCGCATCGGCCAGCGTGTTCCAGCCCTGGCGTACCAGCCGGCGTGCGGTCCACTCGGCACCCACCGAGCGGAACAGCCGCGTCATCACCACCGCAAAGCCGATCCCGATGAACATCGCCACGGCCGAATTGATGAAGCTCTGGATGTTGGCGCTGTAGGTGTTCTGCACGTTCAACAGCGCGACCAGATTCACCGTGAGCGGCAGGCCGATCAATGCGGTCTTGGGCCGATGCAGCAGCAGGCCCAGCGGCAGGAAGATCACCGCCAGCACCAGCACCAGGCTGCCGAAGTCATGCACGGCCGGGAAGATCCCGAACAGGTACACGCCGGCCACCAGGCTGGCCACGATCGCCCAGAGCAGGAAGGACAGCATGCTTGGCGCCGGATCATCCTGCGCGGCGAAGAACGCGGCAGCCACCGCGGCCATCATCGCGCCATTGCCGCCGCCCTCCCAGCCGAGCCCGATCCACAGCACGCAGTACGTCATCAGGGCGACGCCGGCACTGGCGGCGGAGAACAGCGCCATGCCGTAGTCCACATGGCGCACGTGATCCACGCGCTGGGTGCGCACGCGGTAGTGCGCGGTAGCGCTCGGCGCGGTGCCGGCATCGATGGCGACGTGCAGGGTGGTGCAGTCCTGCCAGAGGTCCACCAGTTCTTCCAGGCGCAACAGCAGGGTCACCAGCAGCAGGTGATCCAGCTCGCCATCCACCGCCGGCTTGAGCGCGACGATGCGCGCGCGCAGCGTGGCGTAGGCGCTGGCACTGGACCGTCCGGGCTGCTCCAGCCACTGCGCCAGATCGGCGATCAGCGTCTCCAGCCCGGGCGGCAGCGCACGGCCCCCCGCGCGCAGTGCCCCCAGCCGGTCGGCGATCGAGGAGAGCACCGGCAGCATCAACAGCATGCGCTCGCGCAGTCGCTCCATCGAGACCGCCGCGCCGGCATGGCGCGGATCGTCGCGACGCATGAATTCGATCAGCGCGTCGAACTGGACCAGATCGGCGGCCAGCCGGTTGCGCGGGCCGTGCGCGTGGCCGCGCGTCAGGATCTGCCGGCACCAGTCGGCCGCATCGCCCATCCAGCTGCCGATCCGCGAGCGCAGCATCGGCCGCACCGAGGCCGGGAAGAACAGCGAGGCGAACAGCACCGCCACCACCGTACCGAGGATGATCTCTTCGCTGCGCGCCACCACGGTATCGAAGATGGTGTCCGGCGAGGTCACCGCCGGGAAGCCGATGAAGGCGGTGGTGTATCCGGCCAGCAGGAACGCGTAGCCGCGCGGGCCACGATTGAGCAGGGCGATGAACAGACACCCCGACAGCCACAGCGACATCGCCGCGCTGAGCAGCAAGGGGGTCTCCACCAGGTGCGGCACCATCCACAGCGTGGCCGCGCCGGCGAGCAACGTGCCGAGGATGCGATAGGCCCCTTTGGCGCGGGTCGGGCCCAGCATCGGCTGGGTCACGATGTAGACCGTGGCCATCGCCCAGTACGGCCGCGAGAGATTGCCGGCCAGGCCGATGTACAGCGCCGCGATCGCCGCCAGGAAGGTCTTGACCGAGAACAACCAGGCCTGTCTGTCCAGCAGCAGCATGGCTTACCTCGCGGCCGTGCCGGCGGCGACGGCGTCGGCATTCCAGCCGCCGCCGAGCACCAGGAACAGCTGGATCTGGTCGCGCGAGACCTGCGCCTGGGCCTCGGCCAGGGTTGCATCGGCGCTGGCCAGGCTGCGGTCGGCATCCAGGCTGGCCAGGTAGGGGGTGCGCCCGCCCTGATAGAGGCGGCGGTTCTGGCTGGCGGCCAGGTCGGCCTGCTGCTGCGCCTGCTGCAGGAACTGCAGGCGCTGCAGGTCCTGGGCATAGCGGCTGAGCGCGGTCTGGGTTTCGCGCAGAGCCTGCAGCACGCTGTGGTCGAACTCGGCCAGCGCGGCATCGGCACCGGCTTCGGTGGCGTGGATGCGTGCATGCGTGCCGGAGGAGGGCAGCGTCCAGGAGATCAGCGGGCCGATCGACCACTGCTGGGTCAGCGGCGTGCCGAAATCTTCCAGCAGGCCGGCGGCACCGACCGAGGCACCGAGGCGGATGTCCGGGTACAGCTCGGCGGTGGCCACCCCGATCCGCGCGGTGGCAGCGGCCAGTTTGCGCTCGGCCTGGCGGATGTCCGGGCGGCGCTGCAGCAGCGCGCGGCCATCGCCGATCGGCAGCGCCTGGGCCAGGGTCGGGGCCTGGCTGCAGTCGCTCACGCCCTCGGGCAGCTGGCCCGGGGTGCGGCCGAGCAGGGCGGCAAGCTGGTATTCGGAGGCTTGGCGGTGCGCGCGCAGCGGCGGCAACCCGGCCTGCAGCATCGCCACCTGGGCGTTGGCGCGGGCCAGCTCCGGCGGAGTGCCGCGGCCGGCCGTGATCAAGCGCTGGGTGACCTCGCGGCTGCGCTGCTGCAGCTGCAGCGAGTGCTCGGCCACATGCAGTTCGTGGTTGGCGTGGCAGATGTCGACGTAACTGCCGGCCACCTGCGCCACCAGCGACACGCGCGCCAGATCGAGTGCTGCGGCCACGCTCTGCTCGTCGGCATGCGCGGCCTCGGAGGCGCGCTTGAGCTTGCCGAACAGATCGAACTGGTAGGACACCGCGAATTTGCCGTCGGCCAGGTTGATCGGCGGCAGTTCGTGCTCAAGCAGGAACGATTCGGCGGACAACTGCGCGCGGCTCACGCCGGCCTCGGCCTCGTACTCGAAGCCACCGGCATCCAGCGCCTGCTCGTACACGGCGGCGGCGCGGCGCAGGTTGGCATCGGCCACCTTCAGCTCCACGTTGTCGCGCAGCGCCTGCTGCACCAGCGCGTTGAGGGTGTCGTCCTGGTACAGCTCCCACCAGCGTGCAGGCAGCGCGGCGCCCGCGGCGACCTGCGCGTTGCCGGTGTCTAGGAAGGCGGCGTTCGCCTCCGGCCGCTGGAAGGCGGACCCGGCCGGCACCGCGTAGTCCGGGCCGACCGTGCGGCACGCGGCCAGCGTGGTCAGGGCCAACCCCAGGGCGATGCGGTGCAGCGCCGGGCGGTTCACAGCGCCGTCCGTGCCGGTTGCGCCGGCGTGGCCGGGGCGGTGTCCGGCTGGATGGTGACCGTGGCGGTACGCCCGGCGATCAGGTTGACGCCGGCCGGCACGCGGTCGATATGGATGCGCACCGGGATGCGCTGCGCCAGCCGCACCCAGTCGAAGGCCGGGGTCACGTTCGGCAGCAGGCTGCTGCCCTCACTGCGATACCGGTCTTCGATGCCGGCGGCGATGCTCTGCACGTGGCCCTGCAGCGGCTGCGCTTCGCCCATCAGGCGGATGTCGACCTTCTGGCCGGCATGCACGCCCTGCAGGCGAGTCTCTTCGAAGTAGCCGTCCACGCGGAACGAGCCGGTATCGAGCACCGCCATCACCGGCCGCCCGGCGGTCACGTAGTCGCCGGCGCGTACGGTGCGGTCGTTGACGTGGCCATCGCTGGGGCTGCGCACTTCAGTGCGGGCCAGATTGAGTTTGGCCAGATCCACGGCCGCCTGCGCGGTGGCCATCGAGGCCTGCGCGGCGAGCAGCTTGGCCCGGCGCACTTCGGCGTCCTCGGCGGCGACCAGATCCTGCAGGCTGCGGTCGCGCGCGATCTCGCGGCGCAGCTGGTCCAGCGTTGCGCGGCGCTCGCCCAAGGCGGCCTGGGCCTGTTCCAGCGCGATCTCATAGCGTGCCCGATCAACCACGAACAGCACCTCACCGCGCTTGACCGGCTGGTTGTCGGCCACCTTCACCGCCTCCACCAGCCCGGACACGTCCGGCGCGACCTGGACCACGTCGGCGCTGACGTGTGCATCGCGCGTCCACGGCTCATCCATGTAATAGGCCCACAGGTGGCGCAGCACCAGCACGGCGGCCAGTACGGCCACGGCGGTCAATACGACCGGGAATGTCTGCTTGAGGATCTTGTTCACGATTGCATCCAACGCATCAGGGAAAACAACCCGCCGAGCACGATCACGTACACGGCCAGGTTGAACAGGGCGGGGTGCCAGATGTGGCGGTAGGCGCCGGTGCGTTGCAGGACCACGCGCAACCCGCTCTTGAGCAGGTAGGCAAGCAGCATCAGCCCGAGCAGGGTCGGGACGAACACACCATAGAGACTGAATTCACCGTACATCGAGGCAAAGGGTTCGCAGGGGAGCGGAAAGGGGATCGCCCGGCGTCGAGGGACGACACCGGGCGGCACAACGGGGAACGGCTTACGTCACGCGGTCGGCCGCATCGGCCAGCAGCTGCCACAGCTTCAGCACGGTGCGCAGTTCGTCCAGGGTCAACTCGCCGAACACGTCCTGGCGCAGGCCGATCAACTGGGTTTCCAGCTGGCTGACCAGGGCCTCGCCCTTGTCGGTCAGCCACAGCAGGTTGGCGCGGCGGTCGCTGGCATCGCATTCGCGGCGGACCAGGTCGCTGGCGGCCAGCTTGTCCAGCAGGCGTACCAGCGAAGGGCCTTCCATGCCCAGCTGGTGCGCCAGCGCCACCTGGCGGATACCCCCGCCGGCGCGCCCGATCATCAGCAGCGGCATGGTGCAGGCAGCGGAAATGCCGTAGCTGCCCAGAGCCTGGTCGGCCAGGCGCTGCCACTGCCGACCTGCGTAAAGCAGGCCGGAACTGAGCTGCATCTGCAGCTGGGTACGTTCGTCGAGGGATCGGTTCATCAGAATAGATAGGATACTACTAATTCGCCTCCTATCAATACCCGTGGCACAACCGCGGCCCAATGACTGCCTGTCCGGACACGGCCCGGGCGCCCCGGCCCAGGACGCCCGAGGGGTCTGTCGGGTACGATGCTCGCCCCCCTTCGGGTGCTGTATGTAATGAGCAAGCAAGACAACGACGCCAACCCCGTCACCCAGGCCGAGGCCGAATCGGCGGTGCGCACCCTGCTGCGCTGGGCCGGTGAAGATCCGACCCGTGAAGGCCTGCTGGATACCCCGCGCCGCGTTGCCGAAGCCTATGGCGACTGGTTCAGCGGCTACCGCGACGACCCGCGCGCCTACATGGAGCGGACCTTCGAGGAAGTGGCCGGCTACGACGAACTGATCGTGCTGCGCGACATCGAGTACGAAAGCCACTGCGAACACCACATGGCGCCGATCATCGGCCGCGTGCACGTCGGCTATCTGCCGGCCGGCAAGGTGGTGGGCATCAGCAAGCTGGCCCGCGTGGTCGAGGCGTACGCACGCCGCTTCCAGGTCCAGGAAAAGATGACCGCGCAGATCGCCCAGTGCATCCAGGACGTGCTGCAGCCGGTCGGCGTGGGCGTGGTGGTGGAAGGTGCGCATGAGTGCATGACCACCCGTGGCATCCACAAGCGGGGCGTCAGCATGGTCACCTCCAAGATGCTGGGCAGCTTCCGCGAGGACGCGCGCACCCGCGCCGAGTTCCTGCGTTTCATCGAAGTGGGCGGCAAGCGCTGATTCCCCGCGCTGTCGCGCGCGGCCGGCAGGCGCTGGGCTTCGGCCCGGCCCTGCGGGTGCGTGCGCGTCCCGTTTCCCTCCCGGCCGCCGCGACCCGCGCGGCCCGTCTTCCTGTCCCCGGTCTCGAATGAAACATCGCGAGCGCATTACCCGTTACCGCCACCTGCGCGAACAATCGCAGTGGAAGCTTCTGGCGGCCGATCACGCGCCGGAGATCATCGGCCTGCTGCAGAGCCTGCTGATGCAGGACGAGCGCACCCTGTCCACCGCGGTGCTGCACGAACGCCTGCAGCGCGCGCTGGATGATCTGAAGGCCGATGAGCTGTCGCGCGATCTGCCGCGCACCGCGCAGGCCTACATCGCGCATTGGCTGGCCCAGGGCTGGCTGGAACGCCGCCTGCCCGAAGGCGCCGACCAGGAACAGTACGAACTGTCCACCCAGGCTGCGCAGGCGATCCGCTTCGCCGACAGCCTGGAGCAGGCGCGCGCTGCCGCCACCGAGAGCCGCCTGGCGCTGGTGATCGAGCAGCTCTCGCAGCTGGCCGCGCTGACCGAATCCAATCCGGATGCGCGCCTGTCCGCGCTGCGCGACGAGCGCGACCGCATCGATGCCGAGATCGCCCGCGTCAGCGGCGGCAAGGTGTCCTCGCTGGACGGCAAGCGCGCGCTGGAACGGACCCGCCAGATCATCGGTCTGGCCGACGAGCTGACCGAAGATTTCCGCCGCGTGCGCGATGACTTCGAACGCCTCAACCGTGAATTCCGCGAACGCATCATCGATGACGAAGGCGAGCGCGGTGATGTGCTGTCCAAGCTGTTCGAAGGTGTGGACGTGATCGGCGACAGCGACGCCGGGCGCAGCTTCGAGGCGTTCTGGCGCCTGCTCAATGATGCCGAACAGAGCGCCCAGCTCGATGCCGCGCTGGAGACCGTGCTCGCGCGTGGCTTCGCCCGCAAGCTGGATCGCAACGAGCGCACCTTCCTGCGTGGCTTCACCACCACCATGCTTGAGCGCGGTGGCCAGGTCCACGACGTGCTGCAGCACTTTGCCCGCAGCCTGCGCGGCTTCGTGCAGAGCCGTGGCTACCTGGAACAGCGCCGCCTCAACCAGCTGCTCAAGCAGGCCCAGGGCGAGGCGCTGGGCCTGCGCGACCACATCCCGGCGCAGCGCGGCATCGGCCGCGACCTGCAGCTCACCACCAGCCGGCTGCGCTCGCTCTCGCAATGGAAGCTGCACGATCCGCGTCAGGCGCAGGTGGATGGCAGCGTGCAGCGCAACGACACCGCCGCGATCTCGCTGGAGAGTGTCGGCGACCTGGTGGCCGCCTCTGAAATCGACTTCCGCAACCTGCGCCGCGATCTGCACGACCTGCTCGGCGAGCAGCCGCGGCTGTCGATCGCGCAGGTGCTTGAACACCGCGAGGCCCCACAGGGGCTGGGCACCATCATCGGTTACCTCTCTCTCGGCACCCGCCACGGCGAGGTCGCCACCGATCAACAGGAGATCGCGCAATGGCGCGGCGGCGATGGCCAATGGCGTCGCGCCCGCATTCCGCTGATCTGGTTCACCCAGGAGAAACGCCATGAGCTGGCATGAACAATCCACCGACACCCCGATCGACGGCGGTGCCGACGTGCATGACGACGAACCAGTCGTGGTGACGCCCGTCCTGCGGCGCAACAACGACGTGTTCTACATGGGCGATACCGGCCGGCTGCCGCTCGATGGCCGCCGCGCGCTGTGCCAGCTGCTGATCGGCCCGAGCATCGACCAGCTGCGCCACGCCAAGCTGTGGCCGGCGCTGATCCGCAGCGAAGCGGCGATCCGCTCGGCGCTCTCGGACCTGTTCCTGGAACTGGTGCTGGACCGCGAGAGTGGCGTTGCCTTCACCCGCCAGGCCGATACCGAAGATATCGATGCACCGGTGCTGCTGCGTACCTCGCCGCTGACCTTCATCGACTCGGTGCTGCTGCTGCACCTGCGCCAGCAGTTGGCCGAAGCCGATGCGCGCGGCGTGCGCGCGGTGGTCGAGGATGCCGAACTGGCCGAAGCACTGGCCGTGTACGAGCGCCACCTGTCCACCGACCGCGCCGGCTTCAACCGCCGCGTCGCCAGTGCCGTGCAGAAGATGAAGGACAACCACATCCTCACCCGCCTCGGCGGTGATGATGCGCGTCATGAAGTCTCGCCGGCACTGAAACTGATGTTCTCCGCCGAAGATGTCGCCGCCCTGGCCCAGGTGTACCGCCGCCTGCGCGAAGCGCCGGCCGACCTCGACGCCTGAGCGCGCGCCCGCGCGCCGCTGCCCTGCCTGGATTGCTAGCCCTGCCATGACCGTCCACATTCCCGCACCCGCTCTGTTCCCCGGCGACCAGCCCGACCCGCGCGCGCAGCAGTTCCGCATGCGCCGCCTGCAGGTCCACAACTGGGGCACCTTCTCCGGCCTGACCGAAGTGCCGATCGCCGAGCGCGGCTTCCTGTTCGTCGGCCGCTCCGGCTCGGGCAAGTCGACCCTGCTCGATGCGATGTCCGCGCTGCTGGTGCCGCCGGCCCTGGTCGACTTCAACGCCGCCGCGCGCGAAGCCGAACGCAGCGGCCGCGACCGCAACCTGGTCTCCTACGTGCGTGGCGCCTGGGCCGACCAGCAGGACAGCGGCACCGGCGAGATCGCCACCCAGTACCTGCGTAAAGGCGCTACCTGGACCGCGCTGGTGCTGGAATACCGCAGCAATGACGGCCGCATCGTCAGCCTGGTGCGCCTGTTCTGGATCGCCGGCAACGGCGCGGCCGCGGCCGACGTGCGCAAGCACTACATGGTGGCCGAGCGCAGTTTCGACATCGCACGTGACCTTGGCGGCTTCGACCTGGACCTGCGCAAGCTCAAGCAGCGCCTGGGCGATGTGCACCACTTCGACAGCTTCGCCAGCTATGCCGAACGGTTCCGCCACGTGCTCGGGATCGAGAACGAGATGGCGCTGCGCCTGCTGCACAAGACGCAGTCGGCGAAGAACCTCGGCGATCTGAACGTGTTCTTGCGCGACTTCATGCTCGATGCGCCGCGTACCTTCGATGCCGCCGAGCGGCTGGTCGATGATTTCGCCGAACTCGATGGCGCCCATCAGGCTGTTGTCACCGCGCGCCGCCAGGTCGAAACCCTGCTGCCCGCACGCGGCCACTACGCCGATCTGCAGGCGCTGCGCCGCCAGCGCGAAGACCTGGATGAGATGAAGCTGGGCATCGACGGCGTGCGCGAGCAGCGTCGCCTGGCCCTGCTTGAGGCGCGCCTGCTGGAACTGGATACCCGCGACCGCGGTCTGTCCGGGGAAGAAGGCCAGCGCCGCAGCGCGCTGGACAACCATGAAAGCCACCTCGCCGAGCTGGAAGCGCAGCGGCGCCAACAGGGCGGTGAGCGCATCGAAGAACTGGAGCGCGAACAGGGCCGTGTCGCCCAGGAACGCGACCGCCGGCTGGCCAAGCGCAGCCAGGCCAACCATGCCAGCCGCGAACTGGGGGAAACCCTGGCCGAGACCGCGCACGGGTTTGCCGAGCAGCTCGCCCGCGCCCAGGCCCGCCTGGACGATGGCCAGCGCGCGGCGGCCGAGCTGGATGAAGCCATCGCCGAGCGCATGGGCGGCAAACGCGACGACGAACGCCGCTTCGCCGAGGTGCGTTCGGAACTGGAGGCGCTCAAGCGCACCCCGTCCAGCATTCCCGCGCCCATGCAGCAGCTGCGCGCGCGCCTGAGCAGCGACACCGGCATTCCCGAGGCGGCGCTGCCGTTCGTGGGCGAACTGCTGCAGGTCCGCGACGAAGACGCCGCATGGCAGGGCGCCATCGAGCGCGTGCTGCACGGCTTCGCGCAGTCGCTGCTGGTCGATGAGCGCCACCACGCCCAGGTCTCGGAGTGGATCAACCAGACCCACCTCGGTACCCGCCTGGTCTACTACCGCGTACGCCGCAACGACGATGCGCTGCATGGCCGCGAGCCGGGCGCACGTTCGCTGCTGCACAAGCTGGTGCTGCGCGAGCACGGCTATGCCGGCTGGCTGCGCCGCGAGCTGGGCAAGCGCTTCGACTACGAATGCGTGGATGCACGCCACCTGCGCGATACCGACCGCGGCATCACCAAGGAAGGCCAGGTCAAGCACCCGGGCGAGCGCTTCGAAAAGGACGATCGCCACAACATCAGCGATCGCCGCCGTTGGCTGCTGGGCTTCAACAACCGCGACAAGCTGGACCTGTACGAGCGCGAAGCGATCGAACTGGCCCAGCGCATCGCCGCCTGCGACAGCGACGTGGCCGGCCTGCGCGCGCAGCGCGAACAGGACGGCAAGGCCCGACTGGCCTGCCATCAACTGTGCACGCTGGGCTGGGACGAGATCGATGTGGCCGCACCGCTGCAGCGCCTGGACGACATCGCCCAGGCCCTGCACGACCTGCGCGAAGGCAATGCCGACCTGCGCAAGCTGGGCGAACAGATCGAGAAGACCCGCGCCGACGTGGCCCAGGCCAAGCGCACCTATGAAGACGTGCGCGTGGAGCGCGGCCAGCTCGGTCGTGAACACGAACGCCTCGAGCGTCTGCACGAGCAGTGCGCGCCGCTGGCCAAGCGCGTGGTCACCCCCCTCCAGCAGCAGGGGCTGGACGAACGCCTGAAGGCGCTCGGCGTGCTCAGCCTGGAGAACCTGGAAGCCCACTTCCGGCAGATCAGCAACACCCTCAATGAACAGCTCGGCGGTTCCCAGGCCGAACACAACCGGCTGGAGAACCTGCTGCTCGGCTGCTTCCGCCGCTACTGCCAGGCCTGGCCGGAAGACAGCGGCGACTTCACCGTCAGCCTGTCCAGCGCCGAAGATTTCCTGGCCCGCCTGCAACGGCTGGAGAACGATGGCCTGCCGCAGCACGAGGCACGCTTCTTCGATCTGCTGCAGAGCCAGAGCAAGAACAACCTGCTGGCCCTGCAGCGGCACACGGCCGAGGCGCGCAAGTCGATCGCCCAGCGCCTGGACGAGGTCAATGCCTCGCTGGAGCAGGTGCCGTTCAACCGCGGCACCCTGCTGACCATCGAACTCACCGACCGCCGCCTGCCCGAAGTGCTGGATTTCCACCAGCGCCTGCGCGACGTGCTGTCCCAACAGCAGACCGACCAGCGCGAGCTGGCCGAAGCGCAGTTCGCGGTGCTGCGTGAGCTGGTCGCCAAGCTCGGCTCGCAGGAAGGCGAGGACAAGCGCTGGCGCGAGCTGGTGCTGGACGTGCGCCTGCACGTGGAATTCGTCGGCGTCGAACTCGATGCCGCCACCCGCCAGCAGGTCGAGATCTACCGCAGCGGTGCGGGCAAGTCCGGCGGCCAGCGCCAGAAGCTGGCCACCACGTGCCTGGCCGCCGCGCTGCGCTACCAGCTCGGTGGCGCCGACGGCCAGCTGCCCAGTTACGCGGCGGTGGTGCTCGACGAAGCCTTCGACAAGGCCGACAACGAGTTCACTGCGCTGGCGATGAACATCTTCGACAACTTCGGGTTCCAGATGGTCGTGGCCACCCCGCTGAAGTCGGTGATGACGCTGGAACCGTTCATCGGCGGTGCCTGCTTCGTGGAGATCAGCGGCCGCCACGATTCCGGCGTGCTGCTGATCGAGTACGACGACGAAGGCAAGCGCCTGAAGCTGCCCGAGCGTGCCCGCGCCGGCGAGACGACGGCGGCACCGGCACCGGCCGTGATCGCCGCGCCGGACGTGGTCGATGCCCCCGAGGCGATGGCTGCGCCCCAGGTACCGGCGAAGAAAGCGGCAAAGAAGACGGCCACCAAGGCCGTACCCAAGGCAGCCGCAAAGACGCCGGCCAAGCCCAAGCGCTGAGCAACCAACGGGTCAGCCCCAGGGCTGGCCCGTCCTGCTAACCGGCGAAGGTATCCCATCCCATCCGGGCGATCAGCACCACCACCAGGCCGACGAACAGCTTGCGGATGAAGGGCGTGCCGCCGCGCAGCGCCATCCGCGTACCGACCACAGAGCCGATGATGTTGGCCGCGGCCATCGGCAGCGCGAACAGCCACAGGATGTTGCCGGTCGGCACGAAGAACGAGATCGCCGCCACGTTGGTCGCCAGGTTCACCACCTTGGAGGCGGCCGACGCACGCAGGAAGTCCAGCCCGAAGAAACGCACGAACAGGAAGATCAGGAAGCTGCCGGTGCCGGGCCCGAAGAAGCCGTCGTAGAACCCGATCACCGCACCGATGGCCAATGCGGTCACCAGCTCCTTGCGGCCGATCTCGCGCGGGCGGTGCAGGGCACCGAAGTCCTTCTTCCACAGCGTGTAGCCGAGCATCGCCACCAGCAGCACCAGCACCAGCGGGCGTACCGCGTCCTTGGGCAGCAGGCTGACCGCCGTGGCCCCGGCAAACGAGAACACGAAGGCCGTGCCCGCCGCGAACAGCACCGGCCGCCACGGGAAGCGCACATTGCGCGCGTAGCGGAACGCAGCGGCGGCCGTGCCGAACATCGAGCTGAATTTGTTGGTGCCGAACAGCATCGCCGGCGTGTGCTGCGGCAGGACGGTGAACAACCCGGGCAACTGCACCAGCCCGCCGCCGCCGACGGCGGCATCGACCAGGCCGGCGATGAAGGCGATCGCCACCAACCAGAACAGCTCAGGGGGAACCATCTCAAGCACGGCGGGGCATCGCAACGCAGGGCGCGCAAGCATACGCCCGGTCATCGCGCGACAATACCCCCATGACCACCGTCTCCTCCGATCCCTGTCCCTGCGGCCGCCCGCTGGCCTACGCCGCCTGCTGCGGCCTTTACCATGCCGGCACCCCCGCGCCGGATGCCGAAGCGCTGATGCGCTCGCGCTACAGCGCCTACGTGCGGCACCTGGCCGACTACCTGCTGGCCAGCTGGCACCCGTCCACGCGCCCGGCCGAGCTCTTGCTGGCCGAAGCACCCGGCCAGCGCACCCAGTGGCTCGGGCTGACGATCCACGCCCACACCCGCTCAGATCCCGACCACGCCCAGGTGCGCTTCACCGCGCGCTACAAGGTCGGCGGCGGCAGTGCGGTGAAAATGCTGGAACACAGCCGCTTCGTCCGCGAAGACGGCCGCTGGTTCTATCTCGACGCGTTGCCCTGAGCCAGTGCGGTCGCGCGCACCGGCACGGTGCCCTGCTGGCCAAGTGCACGCACACAGTTGCGGCCGGCGTCCTTGGCCGCATACAGCGCCTGGTCTGCGGCCTTGATCACCGCCTGTGGACTGTCCGCCACCCGGCTGTCGGCCACGCCGATGCTCACCGTCACCTGCACCACCGCGCCGTTGCCACCACGCCCACGTTGCAGCTGCCCCACCGCATCGTCGCGGCTGCGTGCGGCGCGGTCGCGCAGATGCATCCGCACCCCCTCGATCGTCGCGCGGACCTCTTCCACGGCCGCCACGCAGGCCGGGGCTGGGCGATCCAGGAACACCAGCGCGAATTCCTCACCGCCATAGCGGAACGCGCGGCCCCCCCCGCCTACCTCGGCCAGTCGCGCGGCCACCAGCTTGAGCACGTCATCGCCGGCATCGTGGCCGTGGGTATCGTTGAAACGCTTGAAATGATCCACGTCCACCATCGCGATGGTGTAGGTGGCGCCCACGCGCTGCAGATACTCATTGAACGCGCGACGCCCGGGCAGGCCGGTGAGCTCATCGCGGAAGGCCATGTGGAATGCCTCCTGCAACATCGCCGAGACGATCAGCAGCAGCGCCATGCAGCTCACCGCCGGCAGCAGCGCCGGCGAGACGAACACCCGCGGCAGCAGCCACCACAGGCAGAGCAGGGCGATCAGCAGGGCGGTGTGCAGCGGGCGGGGGCGTCGCCAGGCCTGGACAGCCAAGGCCACCGTCGTAATGAGAAACAGCAGCGCCGGGAGTTGGGCCAGCGCATTCCAGTCGCTGGGCAGCCAGGCCAGGTGGCGATCGGACAGCAGCGCCTGCATGCCGTCGGGAACCTGCGTGGCCAACAGCAGGAAGATGCCCAGGGCCGTCCCGCTGACCACGCCGCGCAGCAACAGGTCCTGGCGCAGCCGTCCGCGTTCGGGCCACAGCCCATGCAGCAGGAACAGCAGTGGCAGCCACCACGACACCGCATGGAAGATCAGCGGGGTCTGTGCCGAAACAACGCCATCGCGCAGGAACGTGCCGACCACACCATGCAGCAGGGCGAACGCCAGGGCGATGGCCAGCATCAGGCACAGCGCCCGGACGCGGTTGTAGATCAGCGCCAGGCCGACACCCAGGCAGGCCAGCACCATCGGCAGCAGGCGATGCACCGAACTGCCGGCTTCCGCCGCGGGGGTGGCGGCCCACAATCCCAGCGCCACCAGTACTGCAGGCAGCACGAACAGATAGTGACTGGGCTGGCGTAGCAGATGCGTCCGCAAGAGGGGTTCCACGTGGTGGCCGGCGCGCCGTGGCTGCAGCGTGCAAACCGGACTACACAGGCGATGGGTCTTCCCCGGTAGCGGCCTGCGCGTATTCAACTTGAGCAATGTCACCGAATCGATGCGGTGCCATGACGTGGCACTCACCCCGGCTGGTCGATCCTCACCGCAATGAATACCGCCGTCGCTGCCGCACTACCGCACACTGCCGCCCCGCCATCGCCGCTGGCCGTCCGCTACGCCACCGTGCGTGCACGCACGCTCGCGCTGGCCGCACCGCTCAGTGCCGAAGATGCCATGGTCCAGAGCATGCCCGACGCCAGCCCGGCGAAATGGCACCTGGCCCATACCACGTGGTTCTTCGAGCGCTTCGTGCTGGCGACCCGCCCCGGCTACGCCCCGATCGATGCGGACTGGCACTACCTGTTCAACAGCTACTACCAGAGCATTGGCCCGGCCCATGCACGCCCACAGCGCGGCCTGCTCTCGCGCCCGACGCTGGACGAGGTGCTGCACTTCCGCGCGGAGATCGATCAGCGTGTGCTCGCCGCACTGCAGGCCGGCAATCTGAGCGAGCAGGCCCAGCATCAGCTGCTGCTCGGCCTGCACCATGAGCAGCAGCACCAGGAACTGCTGTTGACCGACATCAAGCACGCGTTCTGGTCCAATCCACTGCAACCGGCGTACCGCACCGATCTCCCGGCAAGCCCGGCGCGTGCGCTGCCGCTGCAGTGGCGCAGCAGCCCGGAACGGATCGTGGAGATCGGTGCACCGGTGTGGCCCACCCAGTCGACGTTTGCGTATGACAACGAATCGCCGGTGCACCGCGCGCTGGTCCCGGCGCATGCGCTGGCCAACCGCCCGGTCAACAACGAGGAATACCGTCAGTTCGTGCAGGCCGGCGGCTATCGCGAGCCGCGCTGGTGGATGAGCGAAGGCTGGACGCTGTGCCAGGAACAGCAGTGGCAGCACCCGCTGTACTGGGATGACGCGCTGGAGCGCGAGTTCACTCTGGGCGGCTGGCGCGCGCTCGATCCGCATGCGCCGGTCTGCCACCTGAGCTATTTCGAAGCCGACGCCTACGCGCGTTGGTGCGACGCCCGCCTGCCCACGGAGTTCGAATGGGAAGCGGCGACGGCGGGCCGCGCCCTGCGTGGCCGCTTTGCCGATGCCGATCAGCTGCACCCGGGCGGCGCAGAGGAAGAGGGGGACATCGTCCAGTTGTTCGGCGATGTGTGGGAATGGACCAGCAGCGCCTACGGGCCGTATCCGGGCTTCCGCACCTTCCCCGGCAACCTGGGTGAGTACAACGGCAAGTTCATGTGTGGTCAGTGGGTGCTGCGGGGCGGCAGCTGCGCCACGCCGGCCGATCATCTGCGCGCCAGCTACCGCAACTTCTTCGCGCCGTCGGCCCGGTGGCAGTTCGCCGGCCTGCGCCTGGCCCGGGACGTCGCATGAGCTCGGTCCGTGATGCGATGGATGCACTGACCGATCTACAGCCGGATCGTGACCGGATCACCGCCGACATCCTGCGCGGGCTCTCGTCCACGCCGCGCCAGCTGCCCTCCAAGTACTTCTACGATGCCCACGGCTCGGCGCTGTTCGAGCAGATCACCCGGCAGCCGGAGTACTACCCGACCCGGACCGAACTGCAGCTGCTGCAGGACTGTGCGCATGACATCGCCAAGGTGGTCGGCCCGCGTCTGCACGTGGTGGAACTGGGCAGCGGCAGCGGCCGCAAGACCGAGCTGCTGCTGCATGCGCTGCGTGAGCCGGTCGCGTACACCCCGATCGAAATCTCGCGCGCCGCTCTGCTGGACAGCATCACCCGGCTGGCACCGTCGCTGCCGGATATCGAAATGCTGCCGGTCTGCGCCGACTTCACCCACCCGGTCCAGTTGCCGTCGCCGCAGCGCGAGCCCGCCCGCCACCTGGTGTTCTTCCCCGGCTCGACGCTCGGCAACTTCGCCCATGATGACGCCATCGCACTATTGAAGGCTATGCGCCAGACCATGGGTCCGGATGGCATGGCCCTGATCGGCATCGACCTGCACAAGGACGCGGCGTTGATCGAAGCGGCGTACAACGATGCCGCCGGGGTCACTGCCGAGTTCACCCTCAATCTGCTGCGTCGGCTCAACCGCGACATCGGCAGCGATTTCGATCTGGACGGCTTCCGCCATCGTGCCCGCTACAGCGTGCCGCGGCTGCGCATCGAAACCGAGCTGGTCAGCCAACGCGCGCAACGCGTGCACGTGGATGGCCAGGCCTTCGAGTTCGCCGAAGGTGAAGCGATGACGGTCGAGTACAGCCATAAATACACCGATGCGGTGTTCGCCCGCATGGCCGCCGATGCCGGCCTGCAGGTGACCGCCCACTGGAACGCGACCGATCCGGCCTTCGGCCTGCGCCTGCTGCAACCGGTCTGACCTGCGCGGCATTGCCGCTATGATGCAGGTCCACTGGCTGCAAGGATTCCCGCCAATGCGATGGTCGCCCCTGTTGTTGGCCGGGCTGTGTCTCGGCGTACCGTCGATCACGGTCGCCGCGCCGGATGCCTTCTCCACGTGCCTGGTCACCCTCAAGGCCCAGGCCGGCAAGCAGGGCATCACGGCCGAGCGCTTCGACACGCTCACCGCCGGGCTGACCCCCGATCCCAGCGTCTTGCCGCTGCTGGACGCGCAGCCGGAGTTCACCACGCCGTTGTGGGATTACCTGGCCGCATTGGTGGATACCCAGCGCGTGGCGGATGGGCGTGCCCGCCTGGCCGAGCACCGGGATCTGTTGGCCCGGGTATCGACCGAGTACGGCGTCGATCCGGCCACGATCGTCGCGGTCTGGGGCGTGGAGAGCGATTACGGCCGCGTGTTCGGCAAGCGCCCGCTGCTGCAGTCGCTGGCCACGTTGTCCTGCCAGGGCCGCCGACAGCCGTTCTTCCGCGGCGAACTGCTGGCCCTGCTCAAGCTGATCGATGCCGGTGACCTGCGTGCCGAGGGCCTGACCGGCTCGTGGGCCGGCGCCTTCGGCCATACCCAGTTCATGCCCTCCACCTATGCACGTATCGCGGTGGATGGCGACGGTGATGGTCGCCGCGATCTGGTCGCCTCGATTCCCGATGCGCTGGCCTCCACCGCCAACTACCTCAAGAAGGCGGGCTGGCGGACCGGGCAGCCATGGGGCATCGAAGTGAAGATTCCGGCTGGCCTCAACGCCAGCGTGGCCGGGCGTACCCAGCGCAAGCCACTGGCCGACTGGCGCGCGCTGGGCATCGTCCCGGTGGCCGGTGGCGCTCTGGCGCCCGCCGGGCTCCCGGCCGACAGCAACGCCGCGCTGCTGCTGCCCACCGGGACCAAGGGCCCGGCCTGGCTGGTGTTCCGCAATTACGATGCGATCTACGCCTACAACGCCGCCGAGAGTTACGCGCTGGCGATCGCAACACTGGCCGATCGCCTGCGTGGCGGAACCGGCATCGCCGCCGCCTGGCCAACCGATGATCCTGGCATCGGCCGCACCGAACGCCGCGAGCTGCAGACCCTGCTGCTGGCCCGCGGCCACGATATCGGTACCGCGGACGGCATGATCGGTACCGCCACCCGCCGCGCCATCCAGGCCGAGCAGCAGCGCCTGGGCTGGACCCCCGCCGATGGCCGCGCCGGCCAGCGCATCCTCACCGCCCTGCGCGGTGCTCCTCCTTCTTCCACACCGACCATGCCTGCATCCACCGTGTTCACGCTGCCGCCCAATCACGCCCAGTACGTCCAATCCCCGGCGGCGCCGCGCGCGGCCCTGCCCAAGGTGCCCGGGCTCAGCCTGGCCGACATCCAGGGCTTCCCCGCTTGGACGGTCCAGACCCCGTTCGCCACCGCCGCGATCAGCGTGTTCGGCGGCCAGCTCCTGTCCTATGTGCCCAAGGGCGGGCAGGACGTGATGTGGCTCTCGCCGAGCGCCCAGCCGCTGCCGACCCCGATCCGTGGCGGCAGCCCCGTGTGCTGGCCCTACTTCGGCCGCCAGGGGCAGGGCAATGACGTGCCCTCGCATGGCTTCGTCCGCAATGTGCCGTGGACCCTGCAGCAGGCCCGTCGCGAGGCCGATGGCACCATGGTGCTGACCCTGGCCCCGCCCGTGCTGGAGAATCTGGACCTGCGCCTGCGCATGGAGCTGCGCATCGGCCGCACCCTGGAACAGCGCCTGATCACCGAAAACACCGGCCGCGAACCGGTCGCCTTCACCCAGGCCCTGCACAACTACTTCCATGTCAGCGATGCGATGCAGGTCAGCGTGGAGGGGTTGGATGGCCTGTCCTACCTGGACAAGTTCGAGAACTACGCCACCCCGCGCCAGCAGCAGGGCGACTGGAACCTGCGCGACCCGCGCGATCCCGGCCGCAGCGACCGCATCTATACGCAGGCCGGCGGCCGCTACGTGCTCAAGGACCCGGGCCTGAAGCGCCGCATCGAGATCACCACCACCGGCAGCCGCTCGCTGGTTGCGTGGAACCCCGGCGAGGCGGGCGCCAGCAAGATGGCCGATGTCGGGGCCGGCTGGCGCAACTATGTGTGCCTGGAAGCGGCCAATGCCGGCCCGGATGTGATCACTCTGCCTGCCGGCGCCAGTCACACGCTCACCCAGACCTTCAGCGTGCTGCCCCTGTAACGCTGCAGCCGACGCCCGGACGGGCGAATCGGTGCTTCTCCCTCAAGGAACGGGTCATGTCCGATACCTCGTGGTACTACGCCGATGCCAGCCAGCAACGGCAGGGCCCGCTGTCCACTCAGGAGTTGCGACGTCTGCACCAGGCGGGCCAGATCGATATCGACACCCTGGTCTGGTGCGCTGGCATGCCGCAATGGAATCCCCTGCACGGTGTGGCCGAGCTGTCCCCGCAGGCATCGGCGCATGATCCTTACACTGCGCCTGCGTCCAGTCTGGAGAAGGGCAGCGGCCAGGCGCTGGCGGCGCTGGACAGCAACCTGCAGGCCTATGAAGTCTTCGTGGGCCGCAACTTCCCGGTGTACCAGCGCAAGTGGCGACTGGCCAAGGAAGCCTCCAACGCCAACAGCTGGAATTGGCCAGCCTTCCTGTTCGGTGCGTTCTGGATGCTGTATCGCCGCATGTATGCGGTCGCGACCGGGTGGATTGTCGTGCTGTTCGGCCTCTCCATCGCCGAGGGATTCATCGGCGCCTCGAGTAACGCATCCACCACAATCACCTTGGGCGCCGGTGCCGCGGCCGGTTCGCTGGGCAACCACCTTTACCTGTGGCATGCGAACCGCATCATCGCCGAAGCCAGGATGCGCCATCCGGACAACGAGCAGGCCCTCCACGCCGAGCTGGCCCGTCGCGGCGGTACCCGCTGGTGGGCGGTGGGCTTGGGCCTGCTGACCTGCATGCTCGTGCTCGGTGCGCTGTCTTTCCTGTTCGACCGCTGAGTCGGGCTCAGCCGCGCGCTGCCGACGGTCGCAGCGCCAGCAGACAGATGCCGCCGGCGACCAAGCCCCAGAACGCCGAGCCGATCCCGGCCAGCGACAGGCCCGAGGCGGTCACCAGGAAGGTCACCAGCGCCGCTTCGCGATCTGCCTCCTCACGCAGGGCCGTCGCCAGGCTGTTGGCGATGGTGCCGAACAGTGCGATGCCGGCCACGCAGGCCACCAGTTCCTTGGGGAAGGCGGCGAACACGGCCGCCACCGTCGCCCCGAACAGGCCCACCACGATATAGAAGGCGCCCGCGGCCACCGCTGCGGTATAACGGCGGGCCGGATCCTCGTGTGCCTCACGGCCCATGCAGATCGCGGCGGTGATCGCGGCCAGGTTGAGCCCATAGGCGCCAAACGGGGCGAGCAGCGTGTTGACCACCCCGATCCAGCCGATCACCGGCGATACCGGTGTGTCGTAGCCGGAGGCACGGATCACCGCTACGCCCGGGATGTTCTGCGAGGCCATGGTGACCACGAACAG
>NZ_JBSPHX010000002.1:420000-1230576 GCF_053847245.1 Stenotrophomonas sp. Ker107b
GGTGCTAACGTCCGTCGTGAAAAGGGAAACAACCCAGACCCACAGCTAAGGTCCCAAATTCACTGCTAAGTGGAAAACCATGTGGAAAGGCACAGACAGCCAGGAGGTTGGCTTAGAAGCAGCCACCCTTTAAAGAAAGCGTAATAGCTCACTGGTCGAGTCGGTCTGCGGGGAAGATTTAACGGGGCTAAGCAGTGAACCGAAGCTTGGGGTGTGCATATTTATATGTACGCGGTAGAGGAGCGTTCCGTAAGCCGTTGAAGGTGGATTGAGAAGTCTGCTGGAGGTATCGGAAGTGCGAATGCTGACATGAGTAACGATAATGCGGGTGAAAAACCCGCACGCCGAAAGCCCAAGGTTTCCTTGCGCAACGTTAATCGGCGCAGGGTGAGTCGGCCCCTAAGGCGAGGACGAAAGTCGTAGTCGATGGGAAGCAGGTTAATATTCCTGCACCTCGCGTAAGTGCGATGGAGGGACGGAGAAGGTTAGGTGTACCCGGCGTTGGTTGTCCGGGGGAAAGGCGGTAGGTTTGGATCTTTGGCAAATCCGGGATCCTTTAAGACCGAGCACCGAGACGAGCCTTTAAGGCGAAGTCACTGATACCACGCTTCCAGGAAAAGCTCCTAAGCTTCAGCTTACGCAGACCGTACCGTAAACCGACACAGGTGGGTAGGATGAGAATTCTCAGGCGCTTGAGAGAACTCGGGTGAAGGAACTAGGCAACATGGCACCGTAACTTCGGGAGAAGGTGCGCCCTTTTTGGTGGCTCATGCGAGCTATAGCTGAAGAGGGCCGCAGTAACCAGGCCGCTGCGACTGTTTATCAAAAACACAGCACTCTGCAAACACGAAAGTGGACGTATAGGGTGTGACGCCTGCCCGGTGCTGGAAGGTTAATTGATGGGGTCAGCCGCAAGGCGAAGCTCTTGATCGAAGCCCCAGTAAACGGCGGCCGTAACTATAACGGTCCTAAGGTAGCGAAATTCCTTGTCGGGTAAGTTCCGACCTGCACGAATGGCGTAACGACAGCGGCGCTGTCTCCACCCGAGACTCAGTGAAATTGAAATCGCTGTGAAGATGCAGCGTTCCCGTGGCAAGACGGAAAGACCCCGTGAACCTTTACTATAGCTTTACACTGAACGTTGAGTTCGTCTGTGTAGGATAGGTGGGAGGCTATGAAACTGTGGCGCTAGCTGCAGTGGAGCCATCCTTGAAATACCACCCTGTCGTGCTTGACGTTCTAACCTAGGTCCATAATCTGGATCGGGGACCGTGTATGGTGGGTAGTTTGACTGGGGCGGTCTCCTCCTAAAGAGTAACGGAGGAGCTCGAAGGTACGCTCAGCGCGGTCGGACATCGCGCACTGTGTGCAAAGGCATAAGCGTGCTTGACTGCAAGATCGACGGATCAAGCAGGTAGGAAACTAGGACTTAGTGATCCGGTGGTTCTGTATGGAAGGGCCATCGCTCAACGGATAAAAGGTACTCCGGGGATAACAGGCTGATACCGCCCAAGAGTTCATATCGACGGCGGTGTTTGGCACCTCGATGTCGGCTCATCACATCCTGGGGCTGTAGTCGGTCCCAAGGGTATGGCTGTTCGCCATTTAAAGTGGTACGCGAGCTGGGTTCAGAACGTCGTGAGACAGTTCGGTCCCTATCTGCCATGGGCGTTGGAGATTTGAGAGGGGCTGCTCCTAGTACGAGAGGACCGGAGTGGACGAACCTCTGGTGTTCCGGTTGTCACGCCAGTGGCATTGCCGGGTAGCTATGTTCGGAAGCGATAACCGCTGAAAGCATCTAAGCGGGAAGCGCGCCTCAAGATGAGATCTCCCGGGGCACAAGCCCCCTGAAGGAACCATATAGACTATGTGGTTGATAGGTCAGGTGTGTAAGTACAGCAATGTATTGAGCTAACTGATACTAATGATCCGTGTGGCTTGACCATATAACCTCAAGTTGCCTTGGCCGACATGACATGTCGATAGATCCCAAGTGCACGCTACGTCACAAGACTTACGAGAGGCAGGCGCCTTAATCCGTTTCTTTAGGATGGCGACGCTCCAACTGTCTCCCTGGTGAAATTAGCGCTGTGGAACCACCCGATCCCATCCCGAACTCGGAAGTGAAACGCAGCTGCGCCGATGGTAGTGTGGCCTAAGCCATGCGAGAGTAGGTCATCGCCAGGGTTTTTACCCGAAAACCCCGCTGCTCACGCAGCGGGGTTTTCTTTATGTCCGCGATCAAGTGCGTGTCCAACGCGTGCCCGGCACGCCGCGAGGTGTCGGGTCTGTCCGTAGAGCGCGCCTGCGTGATTGTCGACGACTACCAGAACGTCGCGGTGGCATATGCCGACTGGAACGCGCTCGGCGAGGCAGTGCAGGTACGCACGCTGACGACGCCACACACCGGCGATGCATTGGTGGCCGCGCTCGGTGATGCCGACATCCTGGTGGTCATGCGCGAACGCACACCCATCACCGTGGCACTGTTGGCCCGCCTGCCCCGTCTCCGCCTGCTGATCACCAGCGGCATGCGCAATGCGGCGGTCGATGTCGCGGCAGCGAAAGCACAGGGGATCATCGTCTGCGGCACCGACAGCCATCCCGAGCCTGCCGTGGAGATGACCTGGGCGCTGATCCCCGGCCTGATGCGTCAGTTGGTGCCGGAGGTCAACGCGCTACGCAGCGACGGACCATGGCAGCAGACGGTCGGCCGTGACCTGTATGGTGCGCGGTTGGTGACGTCGTCTCGCTGCATCTGGTCCTGGGCGAACGCAGCCGCGGGATCGTGGATGCCGACACGCTCGCCTGCCTGCCGATACACGCGCGCCTGATCAATACCGCGCGGGCCGGCCTCGTTGATCAGCAGGCATTTATCGATGCTGTGACTGAAAAGCGCATTGCCGGTGTCGGCCTGGATGTCTTCGACATCAAACCCCTCCCGGCAGGGCATCCGCTGTGCACATTACCCAGCGTCTCGGCGACGCCCCATCTGGGCTATGTCACCGAGCGCCATTACCGGGACTATTTCGGCCAGGCGGTCGAGAACATCGCCGCCTGGCTGCAGGGCACGCCGCAGCGCACGCTGGGCTGAGGATCACGCCAGCGCGGACTGGCGTACGGGGTGGGCCTGGTGGCGGAACACGGCCACCGCTTGGGTGAGGTCGGCCGCCTGCGCTTCCAACACGCGTGCGGCGGCACTGGCTTCCTCAACGAGCGCTGCATTCTGCTGGGTGGCATCGTCCATCTGCGCCACGGTCTGGTTGACCTGATCGATGCCCGCGGCCTGCTCCTGCGAGGCCGACGAAATCTCGGCCATGATGCCGCTGACGCTGGCGACGCTGCTGACGATCTCGCCCATGGTCTGCCCGGCGTCCTGCACCAGACGCGCGCCCTCGGCGACCTGCACCACGGAGGCGTCGATCAGGTTCTTGATCTCCTTGGCCGCATCGGCCGAGCGCTGGGCGAGGATGCGGACTTCGCTGGCGACCACCGCAAAGCCGCGACCCTGCTCGCCTGCGCGTGCGGCTTCCACGGCGGCGTTGAGGGCAAGAATATTGGTCTGGAAGGCGATGCCGTCGATCACGCGGGTGATGTCGCCGATCCGGCGTGATGCAGTCTGGATGCCATCCATGGTCGTTACCACCTGGCTCACCACGTGGCTGCCGCGCGTGGCGACGTCATGCGCACCGTGGGCCAGTGAGCTGGCCTGACGTGCATGTTCGGCGTTCTGGCGCACCGTGGAGGTCAGTTCCTCCATCGAGGCGGCGGTCTCTTCCAGATGCGCGGCCTGGCGCTCGGTGCGCTCGGATAGATCATCGTTGCCGCTGGCGATCTCACTGGCGGCCAGCGAGATCGAACCGGTGCACTGCTTGATGCGCTCCACCATCGCGGTCAGCTGCGCTGCCGTTGCGTTGGCGTCGCGCTGCATGGCCTCGAACGAGCCATGGAAATCGCCCTGCATGCGTTGATCCAGATCCCCGTCGGCCAGCGCGGACAGCACTCGGCGGATTTCACCGACCGTGCCGCCCACGCTGTCCAGCAGCTGGTTGATGCCGCCGGTCAGGCCATTGAGGAAGCTGGCGCCGCCATCGGTGGCCTGCAGGCGGCGATCAAGATCGCCCTTGCTGGCGGCGTCGACGATGCCAGCCACGGCGTTCTCCAACAGCAGCTCATGCGTGCGGTCATGCCACTCCACCGCGAAGCCCTGGCGCTGCCCCTGCGCATCGAAGACCGGCGTCACCACCTGGGCGAAATGCACCGGGCCGATCCGGACGCGGCCATGGTGGGTGGCCATCAAGGTATTGAGGAGGGCGCGGATGCGGTCCGGATTGGCATGGAAGCGATGGATGCTGCTGCCGACCAGACGCTCGGCATCGAAGTCCGGAAAGGCCTCGCGCAGGCTGGCCTGCTGGTTGCGCAGCAGGGTCACCACGGACTGGTTGACGTAGCGGATCACGTGATCGTTGTCGGCGATCATCATCGCGGTGCGCGAGACGTCCAAGGCCTGGCGGACCTGGCTGTCGTGCTGATGGACGACGTCCTCAGCCTGGCGGCGCTGCGTGAGTTCGGCAACGGCCAAGGTGGCGCGTTCTCCAGCGCGGAGCAGCGCCAATGCCTGTCGTCGGGTTCGCGTCGCCAGCACCCACAGCAGCGCCGCCCCCATCGCGAGTGGCAGCACGGACCATGGCTGTCGTTGCCAAACCGCGGTGATCAGCGAGACCAGCAACAGCACACCTGCAGCGAGCAGGCACACCGTATCGATGTGGAAGGCAGCGCGCAGCGTGGGGTCCGGCGGACGGGGCGGGGCGTGGGAAATGGCGGACATAGCGACTCCAGGATCAGTAGAAAGCAGGGAATCCGTCGCGCGCAGACGCACAGGCGGATGCCACCCCAGACACCGGCAGTGCGGTGGGCGTGGCAGCGGGATGAGAGGGGTGTGGGCGCAGCGTCGGTGCGCGTGCACGTGGATGCATGCGTGCCATGGCGGCAGGTGCCACCGGCACGGCGCGGCCCGGTGGGCGGTGGCGCGGCCAATCCGACATTGCTTACGACCTTCCCTGGAAGCCCTGATGGATACGCGGCTTCGCAGCGGCGGAGCAAGCGGCAGTGCAGACCACGCACGCCGGGCTGCATCCTTGGTATCGGCCCGGAAATGGAAAAGTTGAGCGGCGTGACATCGGCCTGTCACCACCCTCTGCTAGAGGAATACGCGCCGGACCGTCGCGATATGGCGCCTGACGGGCGCCTACGCGAAGCCTGTCATTCGGCCAGGAAGCGGCGGATCACCTCACCCACCACCTGGGGGTGCTCCATGTGCAGATGATGCGTGCCCGGGAACACCGCCAGCCGCCCGTCACGCAGCAGACCGATGCGCTCGCTGCGCAGCGGCTCGGGGTAATACGACTGCGCCGGTGTGGCGTAGATCACCTGGGTCGGGCAGTCGATCGCGCCGAGCAGGTCGTCGATCTGCGCCTCGCTAAGGCGCATCGCGGTGGGCAGCATCAGGCGCTGATCGCTGCACCAGCTGTAACCCCCTTCAACAGATTTGACGCCGCGTTCGACCAGCAGGCGCGCACAGGGCTCGCTGAGCTGGTTGGCCATCATGCGGGCGCGGATCGGGGCGGCCAGATCGGGAAACACCCGCAGTTTGCGGGTAGGCAGCGCCCGCGCGGCGCGCACGTGTTCGCGCAGGCGCTGCGCCGTCTCATTCTCCGGACCGCGCAGGCCGCCGAGTGCCTCGATCGCGATCAGGCGCTCTACCCGTTCCGGGGCAGCCGCTGCGGTGAGGCTGGCGATGCCGGCGCCCATCGAATGACCAAGCAGCACGAAGCGGTCCCAGCCCAGCGCGTCAGCGACATCGAGCACATGGCAGATCGCACCGGGTGTGTTGTATTGCGTGCCCGGCGGCAGATGCGCGCTGTGGCCATGGCCGGGCAGATCGATCGCGACCAGATCCAGATCCGGCAGCTGCGCGGCCAGCGGCACGAAGCTGGCCGCGTTGTCGAGCCAGCCGTGCAGCGCCAACACGCGGGTGGCCCCTGCAGCACCCGAACGCAGGCCAGCCACCGGGCTGCCGGCGACCGACAGCGAGAACGACTCCAGCGTCATGCCAGCGCCGCGATGCTCAGCCGCGACAGCGCCAGCGCATGCGCCTGCGCGTCATTGAGGCAGGGGATGTAGCGCATCGTCGCGCCACGCTCGGCCACGGTCTCGGTAAAGCCCATGGCCACTTCTTCGAGCGTTTCCAGGCAGTCGGTGGCAAAGCCAGGGCAGACCACGTCCATGCTGCGCACGCCCTTTTCGGCCATCGCCCACAGGGTCGGCTCGGCGTAGGGCTGCAGCCATTTCTCACGGCCGAAACGCGATTGGTAAGTCAGCTGCCAGGCATCGTCGGGCAGCTCCAGCGCTTGGGCGATCGCGTGGGCGCTGGCTTCGCAGCGCTGCGGATACGGATCGCCGGCATCGGCCAGGCGCTGCGGAATGCCGTGGAAAGAAAACACCAGTTTCTCGCCGCGGCCATGCTGCTCCCACCACTGGCGGATGCTGCCGGCGACGGCGGCGACCCAGTCCGGATCGACCGCGTAATCGCGCACCAGGGTGACAGTGACCCCGGGGTGTTTGGGCTGCCATTCGCGCACCTGGTCCTCGATCGAGGCAGTGGTGGTGGTCGAATACTGCGGATACAGCGGCAGCACCACGATCCGCTTCATGCCCTCCGCGGCCAGCCGGTCCAGCTCGGCCGGCAGCGCCGGGGCGCCATAGCGCATCGCATGGCGCACCCGCAGATCGGGCATCAGGCCCTGCATGGCCTCGGCCAGCCGGCGCGTGTAGACCATCAGCGGGGAGCCCTCCGGCAGCCAGACCTGGGCGTACTTGGCGGCCGAACGACCGCTGCGCAGCGGCAGGATCAGCCCGAACAGCAAGGGTTTCCAGAACAGCGGCGGAATCGCGACCACGCGCGGATCGCTGAGGAATTCAGCCAGGTAGCGACGCACCGCCGGGGCGGTTGGCGTCTCGGGCGTGCCTAGATTGACCGCCAGCACGGCGGTGTCGGGTGCGTCGAGCATGGCGTCATTCTCGCAGGTCTGCGCGATTGGCGGGATGGATTTGGATGATGAACACGATTTGTCAGCCGTATCGATAGTCCGGATCACTCATTGCGGATTCATCGCAAGCCTTCTAACGTCGGGCAGTTGCTTTATCTTTGTCTACGTAGACCTTCTGGAGCCCACCATGCGCCGTCTCAGCCTTGTACTGCTGATCTCCGCCAGCCTGCTGTCGACCCAGGCGATGGCCGGGCCACAGGAGGATCAGCGCGCCCGCAATGCGGTGCGCGTCCTGAATGAAATCCAGGACATCCCCGAGCAGGGCATTCCGGACAAGCTGCTGGACGAAGGCCGCGCGGTCATCGTCATTCCCGACACGATCAAGGCCGGTCTGGTGATCGGCGGACGTCGCGGCCACGGCCTGATGTCGGTCAAGACGCCCGATGGCAGCTGGTCCAACCCGGTGTTCGTGAAGCTCACCGGCGGCAGCATCGGCTTCCAGGCCGGTGTGCAGTCGTCCGATGTCGTGCTGGTCTTCCGCAACGACCGCAGCCTGGACAATCTCGTGAACGGCAAGTTCACCCTGGGCGCCGATGCCGGCGTGGCCGCGGGTCCGGTCGGCCGCAACGCCGCCGCCGCCACCGATGGCCAGCTGAAGGCCGAAATCTGGTCCTGGTCGCGCGCCCGCGGCCTGTTTGCCGGTGTGGCGCTGGATGGTGCCGTGCTGCAGATCGACGATGCCGCCAACCTGGATGCCTACGGCAGCAACACCACTCCGCGCATGGTCTTCGAAGGCCGCGTCGGCGAGCCGCCGTCGGTGGACGTGGTCGCTTTCCGGGATCGCTTGGAAGAAGCCACCTATACCGCCCGCGAGAAGCGTGGCACCGCAGGCAGCGCACCGGCGCCTGCCCCGCGTGCGGCCGCTGTACCGGTTCGACCTGAACAGGCACCGGCCCCGGCCGCCGCCGGCGCGACCACGGCACCCCTGCAGTCCGTGCCGGCGCAACCGGCCGCGCAGCAGGGCTTCCAGCCGGTCGGCGACGGTGAAGTCCGTACCGAATCGCTGGACGGCAACTGACTTTTGTCACGCGCGCCGGCTTACCGCCGGTGCGCTATGCTCAACCGTCTGATCACTACGTAACGCGAGCGAGTCATGGGCGGTTTGAGCATCTGGCATTGGGTGGTTGTGCTGGTCATCGTTCTGTTGGTGTTCGGCACCAAGAAGCTGACCAGCGGCGCCAAGGACCTTGGCAGCGCCGTCAAGGAATTCAAGAAGGGCATGCGCGACGAGGACAAGCCGAACGCGCAGCTCAGCGACAGTTCGCGTCCGCAGGACTCGACGACGACGTCGCAGACCGAGCACGACCGCGACCCGCGCTGATCCGGGCGGCTTGGCGTGTTCGATATCGGTTTCAGTGAACTGCTGGTCATCGCGGTGGTGGCCTTGGTCGTCCTCGGCCCCGAGCGGCTGCCCAAGGCAGCCCGCTTCGCCGGGCTGTGGGTGCGCCGCGCGCGCAACCAGTGGGATTCGGTGAAGCAGGAGCTCGAACGCGAGCTGCACGCCGAAGAGATCAAGCGGCAGTTCGATGATGTGAAAACCTCGATGCGCGATACCGAGTCGCAGCTGCGCGCCAGTGGCGAAGCGGTGCGCCGCGAGGCCGAGCAGATGCGCCAGGACGTGGCGCAGCATGGCGATGGCATTGCGCCTGCCGCTGCGGACGACGAACCGGTGATGATCGGCCCCGCGCCAGGTTCCCCGGCCAGCGTGGCCCAGCATGTGGTGGCCACCGAGGAGGCCGAGCCGCCGCGCGATGCGATGGCGCCGCCGGGCATCGATGGCAGCGCGCCGCGGGCGGACGTCCCGGCGGCTCTGCCGCCGTCGACTGACATCGCGCCACCGACGCCTGCGCCCACGCTGCCGAACGATGAGGCAACGCGATGAGCGAGCATGAGAGCAACGAGAGTTCGCTGGTTGAACACCTGATCGAGTTGCGTGCGCGCCTGGTGCGCGCGTTGATCGGGCTGGGCGTGGTGTTGCTGGGCCTGATGCCGTTCTCGCGGCAGATCTACACGATGATCGCCGAACCGCTGATCTCGCAGCTCCCGAACGGGCAGACGATGATCGCGACCAACCCGGCGGGCGCGTTTTTCGCGCCGTTGAAATTGACCTTCTTCGTGGCGGTGTTCATCGCCGTGCCGTGGCTGCTGTTCCAGCTGTGGTCGTTCGTGGCGCCGGGCCTGTATGCCCGCGAAAAACGCCTGGCGGTGCCGTTGCTGGCCTCGTCGGTGCTGCTGTTCTATCTGGGCTGCGCGTTCGCGTATTTCCTGGTGTTGCCGGCGGTGTTCCACTTCCTCACCACGTTCCGCCCGGAGGTGATTGCGATCACGCCGGATGCGACGGCGTACCTGGATTTCGTGCTGGCGATCTTCTTCGCCTTCGGCACCAGCTTCGAGCTGCCGGTGGCGATGGTGATCCTGGTGCTGCTGGGCTGGATCACGCCGCAGCAGTTCAAGGAAGGTCGCGGCTACGCGATCGTCGGCATCTTCGTGCTGGCCGCGGTGCTGACGCCGCCGGACGTGGTTTCGCAGCTGATGCTGGCCATTCCGATGTGCCTGCTCTACGAACTGGGCATCCACGCCGCGCGCTGGCTGGTGCCACGCCCGGGCGGGAAAGAGCAGCCGGAGTAAGGCACAAACAAAAACCCCGGCCAAGGCCGGGGTTTTTGTTTGGATCAGGCCGCGAACACGTTGTTCGGGCCCGGCATCGGCGGCGGGGTCTGCGGCCCCTGCTGGCCGAACATCTGCTTCCACGCCGTGTAGATGGCACCGGCGAAGACCGGCATCACCACGCCCATCAGCAGGAGCTGCGCAACGAACAGCGCGAGCATCGTGCCGCCGATCAACTGCGCGATCAGCGCGACCAGCATCACGCCGAAATAGATCGCAAACACCGCCACGAAGGCGAGCAGGAAGAACACCAGCATCGCCAGCACGTTGTGCAGGCAGGCGCGCAGGCTCAGGCGCATCGCCTGCAGGCCGTTGCGGTGCTCGAACATCACCTGCGGCGGCAGGGTGAACAGCGCCAGCGCCATCGCCAGGAAGGTGACCACCACCAGTGCCAGCCAGAGCAGGATGCGCATCGCCGGCAGGCTCGCCATCAGCTCTTCAATCTGCGCCGGGTCCGGTTGCGCGCCGGACTGGCTGATCGCGTTGAGCTGCACCATCACCTCGCTCAGGTGCTGCAGGCCACTGCTGCCGATCAGCACCAGCAACAACACGCCCAGGAACAGGCCGGCCACCAGCTGCGGCAGCAGCGAGGCGAGCAGGTTCAAGGCGCGGCCTTCATGCAGGCCCTGCAGCAGGTGCGACGGCTGCGCGACGCGACCCTGGTCGACTTCGCGCACGGCCCACACCAGGCCGCCGAAGAACAGCGGGCCGGCCAGTGCCATCAACAGCTGCGCCAGCGTGCTCAGCGCCGGGCTGACCATCGCCAGCGACATCACCAGCAACGCGGCCACGGCCCAGATCACGCCGAGCAGGCCCAGCGCCAACGGCGCCTTGCGCAGCAGGGTGAAACCCGACACCAGCCATTCCGCGCCGGCGGAGGCCGGCAGCTTGCGAATCTCGCTCATAACATTCCGGGACAGGGGAGGAGGCGCGAACGCCCGATTGCGGTCGATTATCCCTGTTTTCCCGGCGCGTGACCTGAAGGCCGCCCGGCGCGGCGCGGACGCTGCGTTGCGCCCGGATGACGTCCCCGCGCGGGGCTCAGGCGTTGCGTGCCTGGCGGACGAAACGGCGCAGCAGCTGGCGGGCCAGCGGCGCGGCGCTGACGTCGCGGGCGACACTGCGCGCGCAACCGCCGTGCTGGCGGATGCACTCGGCGCGGGCGCGGACGTAGCCGCGCATGTGGTGGGTGGCGAACTCCGGATGGAACTGCACGCCCCAGGCGTGTGCGCCCCAGCGGAAGGCGTGGCAGTTGTCCTGCGCCGAGCGTGCCAGGATCGCCGCGCCCTCGGGCGCGCGAAGCACCGTCTGCAGGTGGGTGGCGTGGGCCGGGAAGCGGGCCGGCAGGCCGCCGAACAGCGGATCGTCGACTGCGGAAGGATCCAGCGCCAGCTCGATCGTGCCGGACTCGCGCCCGGCCGGGTTGTAGGCGACTTCGCCGCCCAGCGCGTGGGCGAGCAGCTGGTGGCCGTAGCAGATACCGAACACCGGGCGGTCGTCGTGGGCGGCTGCGCGCAGCCACTGCGCGCTGCGTTCGCTCCACTCGGCGCGGTCGGTGACGTAGGCGGCCGAGCCGCTGACGATCACCCCGGCAAAATCGCGGTGGCTGGGCAGGGTGCCGCCATGCTCGACATCGACCACCACGGTCTCGTCGGCATCCAGCCCGGCCGCGACCCGGATCCAGTGCGAAAACCGCCCGTAGCGGCGCAGCGAGGCGACGGGTTGGCCGGTTTCAAGAATCAGGAACGGGGCGGAATTCATCCGGGGGAGGCAGGACCGAGAGGACTTCCTCGATTGTAGTCAGCCCTGCCGCTACCTTTTCAAGCCCTGCGCGACGCAGGGTTCGTACCCCTTCAGCACGTGCGGCACGGTTGAAGGCGGCCAGATCCATGTCCGCGCGGATGTGCCGGCGCAGGCTGGAACCCAATGGCAGCAACTCATACAGGCCCACGCGACCCAGGAAACCGGTGCGTCGGCAGTCGATGCAGCCGACCGGTGCATATGGCGTGGGCGCCTGAGGTAATGCTGCATCGGCATCAGTCAGCACCGCCCATTGCTCGGCCGAGAGCACCGTGGGCACCTTGCAGCTGGCGCACAGGGTGCGCACCAGGCGCTGGGCCAGCACCCCGTTGAGGGTGGAGGCGAGCAGGTAATGCGGCACGCCCAGATCGAGCAGGCGCGTGATCGCCGAGGGCGCATCGTTGGTGTGCAGGGTGGACAGCACCAGGTGGCCGGTCAACGAGGCCTGGACCGCCATCTGCGCGGTCTCCAGATCGCGGATCTCGCCGATCATGATGATGTCCGGGTCCTGCCGCAGCAGGGTGCGCACGCCGCTGGCGAAATCCAGGTCGATGTTGGTCTGCACCTGCATCTGGTTGAATTCCGGCGCGATCATTTCGATCGGGTCTTCCACCGTGCAGACATTCACGTCCGGGGTGGCCAGCCGTTTCAGCGTGGAATACAGGGTGGTGGTCTTGCCCGAGCCGGTCGGCCCGGTGACCAGCACGATGCCGTGCGGGCGCTCGACCAGGGCGGTCCAGCCGGCCGCTTCCTGCGGGCTGAAGCCGAGCTGGTCGATGCTCTTGAAGGCGGCATCCGGGTCGAAGATGCGCATCACGCACTTCTCGCCGAACGCGGTGGGCATGGTCGACAGGCGCATTTCCACCTCGCGCCCACCGGGCGAGCGGGTCTTGATGCGGCCGTCCTGCGGGCGCCGGCGCTCGGCCAGGTCCATCCGGCCCAGCACCTTGATCCGGCTGACCACGGCGGTCATCACCGCCGGCGGCACCTCGAACACCTTGTGCAGCACGCCATCGATGCGGAAACGCATGCGGCCCATGTCGCGGCGCGGCTCCAGATGGATGTCCGAGGCGCGCTGCTCGTAGGCGTACTGCAGCAGCCAGTCGACGATGTGCACGATGTGCTGGTCGTCGGCGTTGACGTCGCCGGCGCGGCCCAGCTCGACCAGCTGCTCGAAGCTGGGCAGGGTGCTGCTGGTCTCGCCGCGGACATCGCCACGGGCGCCGCGCACCGAGCGCGTCACCCCGTAGAACTCCATGGTGTAGCGGTGCAGGTCGAGCGGGTTGACCATCGCCAGCTCGATCCGGCGGCGGCTCAGGTGCTGCAGGTCGCGCAGCCATTCCTGGGCCAGCGGCTCGCTGGTGGCGACCAGCACGCGCTCGCTGTCCACGGCCAGCGGCAGGAAGCGGTGGCGGCGTGCATAGGCATGGGAGACCAGGGCAGTGACGGCCGAAACGTCGACCCGGGTCGGGTCCACCCGCAGGTAGCGCACACCCGCGCGCTGGGCCAGCCACTCGCTCAGGCGCTCCAGGCCGAGCTCGCCGCCGGCGCTGGCCCCCAGCTTCAGGTTGGCCAGCAGGACCAGTGGATGGACCTCGCTGGCGTTGCGTGCGCCCTGGGCGGAGAAGCGGATGCGCTCCAGATCGGCGGCGGCGACCAGGCCATCGGCGACCAGCGCCGCGGCGACCTGGTCGAAATCGAGGCGGCCGTGTGGCAGGGGGAGAACCCCCTCAGGGACGCTGGCAGAAGCCGCTGGCAGGCGTGGATACATCCTCCATTTCCCCAGGCACGGAAGGCCCGTGCGGTCGGTCGCTATACTAGCGCACCCCTTCTGCAGGCAAGAATCCGCCGCATGTCCGCGATCCCGAACGTTCCGATCACTTTCCAGGGCCTGATCCAGACCCTCAACCAGTATTGGGCGCAGCAGGGCTGCGTGCTGATCCAGCCGCTGGACCTGGAGGTGGGTGCGGGCACCTTCCACCCGGCCACGTTCCTGCGCTCGATCGGTCCGGAAAGCTGGAATGCCGCGTATGTGCAGCCTTCGCGCCGCCCCACCGACGGCCGCTACGGCGAGAACCCCAACCGCCTGCAGCGCTACTACCAGTACCAGGTGGCGATGAAGCCGAGCCCGGACAATATCCAGCAGCTGTATCTGGATTCGCTCAAGGCGCTGGGCATCGATCCGCTGGTGCATGACCTGCGCTTCGTCGAGGACAACTGGGAATCGCCGACCCTCGGTGCCTGGGGCCTGGGCTGGGAAGTGTGGTTGAACGGGATGGAAGTCACCCAGTTCACCTATTTCCAGCAGGCCGGCGGCCTGGAGTGCAAGCCGGTACTCGGCGAGATCACCTATGGTCTGGAGCGCCTGTGCATGTACCTGCAGAACTGCGACAACGTCTATGACCTGATCTGGACCTACGGTCCGGATGGCACCCCGGTCACCTATGGTGATGTGTACCTGCAGAACGAGATCGAGCAGAGCACCTACAACTTCGAATACGCCGACGTGGAGGAAATGTTCCATCGCTTCGATGCCTGCGAAAAAGAAGCGCAGACGCTGGTCGATGTCGGCCTGCCGCTGCCCGCGTATGAGCAGGTCTGCAAGGCCAGCCATGCGTTCAACCTGCTGGATGCGCGCCGCGCGATCAGCGTGACCGAGCGCCAGCGCTACATCCTGCGCGTGCGCGCGCTGGCCCAGGCCGTGGCCAAGCTGTACGAGGCCAAGCGCCTGGAAGCGGTGGCCGCCAAGGAGGTGCAGGCATGAGCACGATGCAGCCGCTGCTGATCGAACTGGGTACCGAAGAACTGCCGGTCAAGGCGCTGCCGGGCCTGGCCCAGGCCTTCTTCGATGGCGTCGTGGACGGCCTGACCAAGCGTGGCGTGACCATTGAACGGGGCGATGCCAAGCCGCTGTCGACCCCGCGCCGCCTGGCCGTGCTGCTGCCCGGCGTGGCGGTGGAACAGCCGGAACAGCACAGCGAAGTGCTGGGCCCGTACCTGAACATCGCGCTTGACGCCGAGGGTCAGCCGACCAAGGCGCTGCAGGGCTTCGCCGCCAAGGCCGGGATCGAGTGGACCGCGCTGGAGCGCACCACCGATGCCAAGGGCGAGCGCTTCGTGCACCGCTCCACCACGCCGGGCGCGCGCACCGCGACGCTGCTGCCGGAGATCCTGCGCGAGGCGATCGCCGCGATGCCGATCCCCAAGCCGATGCGCTGGGGCAGCCACACCTATGGCTTCGCCCGCCCGGTGCATTGGCTGGTGCTGTTGCACGGCCCGGACATCATCGAGGCCGAGGTGCTGGGCCTGAAGGCCGACCGCATGAGCCGCGGGCATCGCTTCATGCATGACAAGACCGTGTGGCTGAGCGCGCCGGAGGACTACGTCGCCTCGCTGCAGGCCGCCTATGTGCTGGTCGACGCCGACGCGCGCCGTACCCGCATCGTCGAGCAGGTCAACGCGGCGGCCGCGCAGGCCGGCGGCCAGGCGCGGATCACCCCGGACAACCTGGAACAGGTGGTCAACCTGGTCGAATGGCCGGCGCCGGTGCTGTGCAGTTTCGAGCGCGAGTTCCTGGCGGTGCCGCAGGAAGCGCTGATCGAGACGATGGAGATCAACCAGAAGTTCTTCCCGGTGCTCGATGCCGGCGGCAAGCTGACCGAGAAGTTCATCGGCATCGCCAACATTGAATCCAAAGACGTGGCCGAAGTGGCCAAGGGCTACGAGCGCGTGATCCGTCCGCGCTTCTCCGATGCCAAGTTCTTCTTCGACGAAGATCTGAAGCAGGGTCTGGAAGCGATGGGCGATGGCCTGAAGACCGTCACCTACCAGGCCAAGCTGGGCTCGGTGGCCGACAAGGTCGCCCGCGTGGCCGCCCTCGCCGAGGCCATCGCGCCGCAGGTGGGCGTGGACCCGGTGCTGGCCAAGCGCGCCGCGGTGCTGGCCAAGAACGACCTGCAGTCGCGCATGGTCAACGAGTTCCCGGAGCTGCAGGGCATTGCCGGCCGGCATTACGCCGTGGTCGGCGGGGAGTCGCCCGAGGTCGCGCTGGCCATCGACGAGGCCTACCAGCCGCGCTTCGGTGGGGATGACATCGCGCTGTCGCCGCTGGGCAAGGTGCTGGCCATCGCCGAGCGTCTGGATACGCTGGCCGGTGGCTTCGCCGCAGGCCTGAAGCCGACCGGCAACAAGGATCCGTTCGCGCTGCGCCGCAATGCGCTGGGCCTGGCCAGAACGGTGATCGAGAGCGGGTTCGATCTGGATCTGCGCGCGTTGATCGGCACCGCCCTCGCCGGCCTGCCGGCGGGCGTGCAGCCCAGTGCCGAGCGCAAGACCGACGCGCTGCCGCAGGAGCTGTACGACTTCATCATCGACCGCCTGCGCGGCTATTACGCCGACAAGGGCGTGCCGGCCACGCACTTCAACGCGGTCGCCGAGTTGAAGCCGGCCTCGCTGTATGACTTCGACCGCCGCATCGATGCCATCGGCACCTTCGCCGCGCTGCCGGAAGCCGAGGCGCTGGCAGCGGCCAACAAGCGCATCCGCAACATCCTGCGCAAGGCCGAGGGCGCGATCCCGGGCATGATCGACCCGGCGCTGCTGGCCGAGCCGGCCGAAAGCGAACTGGCCGAAGCGGTGGAAGCGGCCATCGACGACAGCAACGCCAGCCTGCACCAGAAGGACTACGTGAGCGTATTGAACCGGTTGGCGCGCCTGCGCCCGCAGGTGGACGCGTTCTTCGATGCGGTGATGGTCAATGCCGAGGATCCCGCGCTGCGGGCCAATCGTCTGGCCCTGCTCAAGCGCCTGGGCGACCGCCTGGGCAGCGTGGCGGCGATCGAACACCTGTCCAACTGACGCGGCGGGGCCGGGCGCCCCACGGTGGACCAGAAGGCGCGACGGCGTGGGCTGTTCGCGCCTTCTGCGTTTCCGGGAGGGCGGCGTCCTGCGATATTCGTGCTGGAAGCGTCATTTGGTGTCGCTGTTGTGTCGCGGACGCTTCTGTCCGATGACGTGTTGTCATCGATCAGACCGCGTGTAACGCAAGCGACTTTCTCGCGGAATTTAACGGCGTCTTCACTGCCGTTCTGAAACAGCCACGCCGATTTCGCATGCTTGCGATGGCCCGTTATGCTGTCGCCATGCAGCCAACGAAATTCGCCCTTCCGCTGATGTTCCTGTCCCTTGCCACCGTCTCGGTGGCACATGCACGGGGGACCATCGAGAAAGTGGACATCAAAGGATTGGACAAGGGCGACGACGCCGAGATGATCGAGAACATCGAGGTCTCGCTGTCCCTGTACGACACCATCGGCAAGGTCCAGGGCGAGTCGCGGCTGGAATATCTGTTGTCCCAGGCTGAGCGCCAGACCCGCGAGGCGCTGGAGCCGTTCGGCTACTACAACCCGACCATCACCGTGGAAAGCCCGCGCGAGGGCGAGAACCTGCGCGTGGTGATCCAGGTCGAGAAGGGACCGCCGACCGTGGTCCGCCGCGAGCATATCGACATCACCGGCCCGGCCCAGCTGGACCAGTACCTCCAGGAAGACCTGGAGAACTTCAAGCCGCGCAAGGGCCAGCGTTTCGAACACACCGAGTACGAAGCCAGCAAGATCCGGGTCACCCGGCGCCTGGCCGAGCGTGGGTATTTCGATGCCGACTTCACCCAGCGCCAGGTGCAGATCACCCGCGCCGAGAACGCGGCCGACGTCGATCTGACCTGGGACAGTGGCCGCCGCTACAACATGGGCGAGATCCGCTTCCATCAGGATTACTTCGTCGACAAGCTGTTCGACCCGCTGGTGTACTGGGACGAAGGCAGCTACTTCCACGAAGGCAAACTGGACCGCCTGCGCGAATCGCTGACCAAGCTCGATTACTTCAGCGTGATCGACATCCAGCCGCGCCCGGACCAGGCCGACGAGAACGGTGACGTGCCGGTGGACGTCAACCTGACCCGGGCCAAGCGCACGATCTACACCGCCGGCCTGAGCTACGGCAGCGAGAGTGGCGCCGGTGTGCGCGGCGGCCTGGAGCGGCGCTTCCTCAACAGCCGCGGCCACAAGATGAACACCCAGCTCGACTATGCGCAGAAGCGCAAGAGTCTGGTCACCAGCTACCGCATCCCGGGCTTCGCCTGGCTCGACGGCTGGTATGCGTTCACCGCCAGCGCCTATGACGAGCAGACCGATTACATCGACCTGCGCAACTTCAAACTGTCGGCCAGCCGCAGCGGTGAGATCAACGAGTACTGGACCGCGATCGCCTCGATCAACGCGCTGCGCGAGCGCTGGCGGTATGCCTCCGGCACCGAGTTCACCGATGCGGTCTACAACACCTCCACGCTGGTCTACCCGCAGCTGGTCGCCGACTACGTCAACGTGGACGATGAGATGTTCCCGCGTCGTGGCATCAGCGGCAGTGCAACGTTGCGTGGCGGCGTCGAAGGTGCCGGCTCGGACACCAGCTTCGTGCAGGCCAACATGGTGCTGCGCTGGTATGTGCCGATCGGCGAGAGCGACCGCCTGATCCTGCGTGGCGAAGGTGGCACCACCTGGACCAGCGATCTGGTCGCGATGCCGCCGAGCCTGCGCTTCTTCGCCGGTGGCGATCGCAGCATCCGCGGCTATGCCTTCCGCGAAGTCGGCCCGCGCACCGCACCGCCGGACAAGTACGCGCTCGGCGCGAAGAACCTGGTGGTCGGTTCGGCCGAGTATGAGCATTACTTCAAGGGCGGCCCCTGGGGCGCGGCGGTGTTCGTCGACACCGGCAGCGCGTTCGACAACACCATCGACCTGCATACCGGCGTGGGCTTCGGCGTGCGCTGGAAATCGCCGGTGGGCCCGGTGCGCGTGGATATCGCGCATGGCCTGAACAACCCGGATTCGCAGTTCCAGCTGTACCTGAACATCGGAGCGGACCTGTGAGTACGCCGACGCCGTCCGCACCTGCCACGCCGCCGCCGCCGCGCGTGCGTTTCTACCGCAAGCGCCGCTTCTGGGCGTGGTCGGGCTTCACCGTGCTCGGCCTGGTGCTGCTGGCCCTGCTGCTGGTGTACTGGCTGCTGCAGACCGTGGCCGGCCGTGATGTGCTGCTGGCCCAGGTGGTCGCTCGGTTGCCGGTCGGCGCCTCGCTCACCTGGAGCAAAGTGGATGGCCCGGTCGCCGGGCCGCTGGTGCTGCACGATCTGGACTTCCGCTACGACGACATCCATTTCACCGCCGAACGCGCCTACCTGGATCCGGACATCCGGCCGCTGCTGGGCCGCAAGCTGCAGCTCGATGCGCTGCAGATCAAGAACGCCACGTTGAACCTGGCCAAGAGCGATGAACCGTTCGAGCTGCCGTCGTGGCCGGACTCGCTGCCGCAGATCGAGATGCCGCTGGCGATCCAGGCCGACACCATCATCATCGATGGCTTCCGCATCACCCAGGCGCAGCAGCCGCTGATCGACATCGCCAAGGTGCGCGGTGGGCTGGAGATCGCCAATGGCGAATTCCGCGCGCGCCAGCTCATCGTGGACAGCAGCTACGGCGATTTCCGCGTGGACGGGCATTACCTGCCGCGCAGCGATTACGACACCGATATCACCATCGGCGCGCTGATGCCGGCGCCGCGCGGGCGTACCCCGGCGCGCCTGGGCCTGGTCGCCCGCGGTGACCTGGGCCATATGGAAGTGGCGATCGCCGGCAATGCACCGGCGCCGCTGCAGGCCAGCCTGGTGTTCGATGGCCGCACCGACCCGGTGTGGAAACTCGCTGCGCGCAGCAAGGAACTGGACCTGGCGTTGCTGGTGCCGGGGATGGACGCGAGCACCAGCACGCCGATGGCGCTGGATGTGCAGGCCGATGGCAAGGGTGGCCAGGCCAATCTGCAGGGCAGCTTCAAGCAGGGCGACATCGCGGTGGAACTGGCACCGTCCAAGGTGGGTCTGGCCGATCAGGTGCTGACCGTGTCGCCGCTGCAGGTGAAGGGCTTTGGTGGCCAGGCGCGGCTGGAAGGCATCGCCGATTTCACCGACAAGGAAAACGCCAGCCTGCGCTTCTCGATCGTCGCCAACGACCTCACCTTCGTGCCCGCCGCCGATACCACCACCCCGGGCGCGGCTGCGCCGGTGCCGGTGACGCTCAAGGAAGCACGCATGGGCCTGGCCGGCACGCTCAAGGCGTGGGCGGCGGTCGGCCGTGCCTCGGTGGAACGCGAGAAACAGGTGGCGGATCTGCAGTTCGACGTGCGCGGCAATGACCAGGCCGCCGTGATCAAACAGCTGCAGGCCAGCACGCCGGGCGGTTCGCTCGACGTGACCGGGCAGGTGGCCTGGGCGCCGCAGTTGGATTGGGACGTGGCCGCCAAACTGGCCGGCTTCGATCCGGGCTACTTCGCGCCGGGCTGGGACGGCAAGCTGTCCGGTTCGTTTGCCTCGAAGGGCCGCCAGTTGCCGCCGCCCGCCGGCAGTCCGGCCGGTACCGCTGGCAGCTACGAAGCCACCGTCGATGTGCCCGGCATCAAGGGCACGCTGCGCAAGCGCGCGCTGGATGCACAGGGCAAGTTCGCGCTGCGCGGCGAGCAGGGCGAGGGCAACCTCCGGCTGGCGCTGGGCAACAGCCGCCTGACCGCCAAGGGCTCGGTCGGCGACCGTCTGGATATCGATGCGCAGCTGGAGCCGGTGCAGCTGGACGACCTGCTGCCCAACAGCAGCGGCAGCCTGCGCGGCCACGTGCTGATCAAGGGCGCGCGTACCGCACCGGACATCACCGCCGATCTGGTTGGCAGTGGCCTGCGCTGGGACGACTGGAGCGCGGAGGCGATCAGCATCAAGGGGCGCCTGCCGTGGCAGGGCGACAGTGGCACGCTGGCGGTGCAGGGCAGCAAGGTCCAGGTCGGCATGCTGCTGGACACGCTCAACGTCAATGCACGCGGCAGCCTCTCCAATCTGCGCCTGGATGCACAGACGAAGAACGAGCTGGGTGCTGTCGCGCTGGAAGGTGGCGTGCGCCAGCAGGGCCAGGCCTGGCGCGGCGATCTGACCGCGCTGCGTATCGCACCGGTCAAGGGCGATGCCTGGAGCCTGCGTGCACCGGCCACCTTCAGCGTGCAGGGCAGCAACGTCACCTTGAGCGATGCGTGCCTGGGTGCCGCCACCGGCGGCGCGCTGTGCGCCAGCGCGAACTGGCCGCGCGAAGGGCTGCTGGTGCGGGGCGATGCCTTGCCGCTGTCGCTGGTGCAGCCGTGGCTGCCGCCGCAGTCCGGGCGCCGCATCTTCCTGCGCGGTGAAGTGAATCTGGATGGGCGCATTCGTCCCCGCGGCAACGCGTGGGAAGGCAGTGCCTCGGTCACCTCGCGCGAAGGCGGGGTACGCCTGGGCGACAACGCACGCGGCGAACTGGTGCGTTACGACCAGTTCTCGGTGAACCTGGAGATGACCCCGCAGCAGATCAACGCCAAGCTCGGTGTCGGCTTCCAGGGCGATGGCTTCGTCGATGCCAAGGTGCAGACCGGGTGGGATGCCAACGCACCGCTGACCGGCGAGCTGTACATGAACATCGCGCGGCTGTACTGGCTGGAGTTGTTCTCGCCCGACATCGTGCGCCCGACCGGCCTGATCGAAGGCCACGTCAGCCTGCGCGGCACCCGTGGCACGCCGTCGCTGGGTGGCGAGGCCACGCTGAGCAAGTTCAACGGCGAGTTCCCCGCGCTCGGCCTGACCTTCGCCGAAGGCAAGGGCAGCTTCACCGCCCAGCCGGACGGCTCGGCCAAGATCACCGCCCAGGCCAATTCCGGCAAGGGCACGCTGTACGTCGATGGCGGGTTGTCGTGGTTCGGCGATGCACAGCCGCTGCAGCTGCATATCCACGGCGAGAACGTGCTGCTGGCCAACACCAGCGAGCTGCGCGTGATCGCCAATCCGGACCTGGATTTCACCCTGGCCGGCAGCGCGATGCAGCTGCGTGGGACCGTGCATGTGCCCGAAGCGGATCTGGACCTGGAGCGCCTCGATCGTGGCACCTCGGTCTCTGAAGATGTGGTGGTGCTGGACCCGGTCGATCCGGAAGAGGGCCCCAGTTCGCCGCTGGACATGGACCTGACCGTGAGCCTGGGCGACAAGGTCAAGATGGCCGGGTTCGGCCTGAAGGGCGCGCTGACCGGCAAGATGCAGGTATGGGCACGCCCGGGGCGGGAGATGACCGCCAACGGCGGGCTGGAAGTCAGTGGGCGCTACAAGGCCTACGGACAGGACCTGACCATCACCCGCGGCAACTTGAACTGGAACTACAACGCGGTCTCCGATCCGCGCATCAACATCCGTGCCCAGCGCACCGTGGGGGATGTCACCGCCGGCATCGACGTGACCGGGCGGGCGCAGTCGCCGCGCGTGGATGTGTGGTCGGAACCGGCGATGTCACAGTCCGAGGCACTGGCCTACCTGGTACTGGGCCGCAGCCTCACCGGTGCCAGCAGCGACCAGGCCCAGCAGGTCAACGCGGCCTCGGCCGCGCTGTCGGCCGGCAGTGGCCTGCTCGCCTCGCAGCTGGGCGCCAAGCTTGGCCTGGACGACGCCGGCGTGAGCCAGTCGCGCGCGCTGGGCGGCTCGGTGATCGGCTTCGGCAAGTACATCTCGCCCAAGCTGTACATCGGCTACGGCGTGTCGCTGGTCGGCAGTGGCTCGGTGCTGACCCTGAAGTACCTGCTGCGCCGTGGCTTCGATGTGGAGCTGGAATCGAGCACGGTGGAAAACCGTGGGTCGTTGAACTGGCGCCGGGAGAAATGACGTCGTGCGCTGCCGGGTTGCAGATGCGTGCAACCCGGTAGGCGATCGATGCTGGTCAGGTGATCGCGATCACCCCCGGGTATCGCTGAGATGTCTGCGCAGATCCATGGACCAGAACACCAGCGATAGCGCGATCCCCGCCACCGGCCAGATCATGCCGATGAACAGCGGCAGTGCATTGGCCTCGCTGTGTGGATCCGGGCCACGCGTCCTGGCGCGCTTTATCGCGACGAGGGCCAACCCGAATACCCATGCGCGGTCGAGCGACATCAACAACAGCCCATCCATTCCCAGCGCCCGCTGTACCCACATCGCGGTTCCCACCGCGGCGGCCGCTGTCGGCAGGAAAGCCCAGCGCAGCCAGGCCGGTCCACGTGCGTCGCTTTCATGGGCGCACTGCCAGCGCAGCAACGCCCTGTAGCCGAGCAACAGCAGCCAGCTGGAAGGTGCCAGCAGGGTCGCCACCGCAATGATCATCCCACCCCGGTACGCATCCACTGCGGGGCTGGCGTTGACTCCCCATGCCGTGACCAGTCCCATGAACAGGCCGATGATTGCGCTACGCAATGCGCCGTATCGAAGATGGACGCGATGAGACGGCTCGCCGAACCTCGCCCAGAACTCGACCTGGGTCGGATCCAGCCCCGCCGGTACCTCTTCTGCGGGCCAGTATTCCAGCGCGGCAAGCAGGTACGGAGTGTCACGGGCGCGCATGGGGACGATGGCTTCGAGGCGGTTGCGCCAACGTGGACGCCGGTCTTGAAGGCGCGCCACGGCGTCATCCATCTCCTGCGTGGACAGATAGCGATCACTGCATTGTTCATAGCGTTGCCGGAGTGTTCCGCGCGACTCGGGCAGCAGCAGCCATGCCTGCCGACAACGCCGTTCCACCGCCGCCAGCCATAACGGATCGAGTTCAAGCGCGATGTCGTCCCAGTCGAAGCCCTGAATGAGCGTGCTGAAGTGCGCCTCCGACAGCGGCGGCTGTTCCCGGTGCAGGTGGTCCAGCAGTGCCCACCCAACGTCGTTGCGAAACCGCAGCGACCAGCTCAACGCCCGCTCCTGCAACAACACGGCCAGCGAGGATGCGCTTGCGACTGCCGCATGCTGGACGATATCGAGCGCTACGCCATGCGGATCCAGAACGGGCGCAGCCGTGTCGGCCAGGACAACCCGTGGGATATCAGAAGCCTCCCTACCTGCCTGTCCAGCGTCGGGTACGACGCGTGCGTGGTGCCCCTCGTCCGCCGTACTGCGGCACAGCGCAAGTGCGTGCTGGTAGCACGCATGCAGGTCCTGGAATGCGTCAGCATCGTCATCGGGTCGATTGGAGCGCAGCAGACGCGCGTAGGCACGTTTTATCGCGCGCTCGTCGCCCTGTCCGGCGAGCTCCAGCAGTTCCTCCCCCGTACTCATGCATCTGCCTCCATCGCATCCAACGCAGCACTGAACGCATCGCGCTGCTCGGAAATACGGGCAGGGTCCTGACCTTCCAAGGTGGATCGGAACTGCGCCAACCACCCCTGTACGTCGTCCCGATTGTCGATGTACTCCGCATACACCCGTTCGGCACGCGCCATCAGTGCCACGTTTGGCAAATGCTCGCGCGGATGCACCTTCAGCGCCTGCAGCGCGGCCAACCGCACCTCTATCTGGGCGGTATCCAGTGCGCCCTCATTTCGCTGCAGAACCAGGTCATGCCTGCGCCCGTCACTGGTGTCAGTGATTTCCACCTGCAGCAAGCCATCCACGTCGTAGGTGAAGCGCACCCGGAAGCTGCCATCACCACCGCGCGCTGGATCGATGGGTATTTCCAGTCGGCCGAGCAGGATATTGCGCTCTACCACCGGGTGTTCGCCCTGGTAGACGCCGACCGACAGCATCTTCTGCTTGTCTGACATCGGGCTGATCGACTGCTCGCGACTGACAGGCACCACGCTGTTGCGCGGAATCAGCGGCAGGAAATAGCCCGGGTGATAGCGACCACGTTCGTCCATACGCGATATGTCGATGCCAAGCGTGTAGGGGCACACGTCAGTCAACACGATTTCATTGAGATCGATGGCCCGTTCCTTGAGGCCCGCCGCAAGCGTGGCGCCCAGCGCGATGGCCTGGTCCGGGTGAATGTGCCGCAAGGGCAGGCGGCCCAGCAGTCGAGTCGCAAGTCGCCCGACCATCGGCATGCGCACCGCGCCGCCAACCAGCACCACATCATCAATGTCGTCGGCACCCAGCCGGGCATCGCGCAACGCGCGTTCGATGGGCAGGCGCATGCGCTGCAGCAACGGCGCGGCCAGTGTCTCGAAACGCTCCGCGGTGCAGTCCCATTGTACTGCCGCACCCAGCAGCTGGATCTGCAGCGTGCTGTCGCCTCGGATCGACAGCCCTTGCTTGAACGTTTCCATCTGCTGGCGCAGTCGCGCGAGCTCCGGCGCCGGCAACCGTTTCAGATCGGTGGCGGTATCGGTTGCAAACGCCTGCAGCAGCACGTCCAGGAAGTCCTCACCCCCCAGGAAGGTGTCGCCTGCGGACGCGTGGACTTCGACGACGCCGTCGAACAACTCGAGGATCGACACATCGAACGTGCCACCGCCCAGGTCCAGTACCAGGATCCTGCCTTCGTCCTCGCGGTCACGCAGCCCATAGGCCAGCGCCGCAGCGGTGGGCTCATTGATCAAGCGTTCAACGCGGATGCCGGCCAGCTCTCCCGCCGTCCGCGTCGCCTTGCGCTGCGCGTCGCTGAAGTAGGCCGGCACGCTGATCACGGCCTCTTCGATACGAACGCCAAGTGCCGCTTCGGCGTCGGCAAGCAGCGATCGCAGTACCAGTGCGGAAAGCTCCTCAGGACGGAACCTGCGCTCGCCGAGCGTGACCTCATGGTCGGTGCCCATGAGTCGCTTGAACGTTGCCGCCGTCAGCTGAGGGTGGGTCACCAGCCGTTCCCGGGCCGCCCTTCCGACCAGGACCGTGTCGCCGTCCAGGCTGACCACCGAAGGTGTCAGCAGTTCACCATAAGCGTTGGAAAACAGGCGGCCCCCTTGGCCGTCATGCACCCCGATCAACGAATGCGTCGTGCCCAGATCGATCCCTACGATCATTCCTGCCATCTCCCCCTGAGAAGCGCTGATTCTAGCCAGCCCCGGCCACCCCTGACCATCGGCCGTTGCCCTGCGGGGCCTCAGTGGCTAAGGTCTCGGGCTGTTCTGACGTACCGGATGTGCCCATGTCTTCACGCAAACCCCTCACCGCCGCGCTGGCGCTTGGCCTGACCCTCGCTGCCGGCGCCCATGCCGACGAAGGCATGTGGATGCCGACCCAGCTGCCGGACCTGGCCAAACCGCTGAAGGCGGCGGGCTTCAAGGGCAACCCGGGCGACCTGGCCAACGTCACCGCGCCGCCGTTGAGTGCGGTGGTGCGTGCGGGTGGCGGCACCGGTTCGTTCGTCTCCGACGACGGCCTGCTGCTCACCAACCACCATGTGGCCATGGGCGTGATCCAGTACAACACCTCGCCCGAGCACAACCTGATCAACGACGGCTTCATCGCCACGGGCCGCAGCGATGAGCGCGCGGCCAACCCCGATTTCCGCGTGCTGGTCACGGTCGGGTTCGACAAGGTCACCGATGAGGTGCTGCGCGATGCGCGCGGCAAGACCGGACGTGCGTATTTCGATGCGGTCGACCACGCCAGCAAGCAGCTGGTGGCCGAGTGCGAGAAAGAAGGCAACGTCCGCTGCAGCGTGGCGGACATGTACTACGGCACCGATTTCTATCGCATCCGCCAACTTGAGCTGAGCGATGTGCGTCTGGTCTACGCACCGCCGCGCGCGATCGGCAATTACGGCGACGAGATCGACAACTTCATGTGGCCGCGCCACACCGGTGATTTCACCCTGCTGCGTGCCTACGTGGGCAAGGACGGCAAGCCCGCGCCGTACAGCGTGGACAACGTGCCGTACCACCCGCCCGCGCACCTGAAGATGGCGATCGACGGTCCGAAGACCGGCGACTACGCGATGCTGGCCGGTTACCCCGGCATCACCTACCGCCATCGCACCGCCGCGGAATTCGCCGGCCAGATCGATGCCGTGCTGCCGCGCCGCGTGGCGGTGTTCCAGCAGATGATCGACACCATCGAAGCGGCCAGTGCGAAGGATGCCCAGGCACGCACCCGCTACGCCTCGCAGCTGCAGTCGCTGAAGAACAACCGCAAGCGTGCCGCCGGGGAGCTGGAAGGCCTGCTGCGCAGCGATGCCAAGGCGCAGCGCGCCGCCGATGAGGCGGCGATGCTGCAGGCCACCGATGCGAAGTACCGGGGCGACATCCAGTCGTTGCTGACCTCGCTGTCCAGCGGCGCCTCGGTGGGCGAGCGCGATCTGCTGCTGGATCTGCTCGCGGCGCAGAGCCAGCTGCTGCGTTCGGCGCTTACCCTGGAGCGCCTGCGCATCGAATCGGCCAAGCCCGATGCCGAGCGCGACACGGGCTACCAGCAGCGCGATCTGGCGCTGATCGAAGGCGTGCTCAAGCAGGTCCAGCGCCGCTACGATCCGGCCATCGAAAAAGCTCTGTTGACCACGCTGCTGACCCGCTACCAGCAGCTGCCCGATGCGCAGCGCGTGCCCGAGTTCGACGCGGCCTTCGGCCGCACGCCGGCCGCGCTGGCCAAGACTCTGGACACGCTGTACGCCAACACGCACCTGGGCGATGAAGCCGAGCGCCTGTCGCGCTTTGCCGCGGCGAGAGAGGGCAAGGCGCTGGCGCGCGATCCGCTGATCGATCTGGCCGGCCCGCTGGTGGCCGCGCAGCTGCGCCTGGATGACGAGCGCAAGACCCGCGAAGGCGAGCAGCTGCGCCTGCGCCCGGCGTACATGCAGGCGCTGTTCGCCTGGCGCGCCAAGCAGGGCCGCGCGGTCTACCCGGATGCGAACCGTACCCTGCGCATCAGCTACGGCAAGGTCGAGGCGCTGGCGCCGCGCGATGCGGTGCATTTCGACCCGGTGACCACCGTGGCCGGGATCGTCGAGAAGAACACCAATGCCTACCCGTTCGATGCGCCCAAGCCGCTGCTGGACGCGATCGCCAAGGGCGATTTCGGTTCCACCGCCGATCCGGTGCTGAAGACCCAGACGGTCAACTTCCTGACCAACCTGGACACCACCGGGGGCAACTCCGGCTCCCCGGTGCTCAACGCCAAGGGCGAACTGATCGGCCTGAACTTCGACAGCAACTGGGAGTCGGTCAGCGCCAGCTGGTGGTTCGACCCGCGCTTCAAGCGTGCCGTGCACGTGGACATGCGCTACCTGCGCTGGCTGCTGGCCAAGGTTTACCCGGCGCCGGAGCTGCTGAAGGAAATGGGCGTTCCGGCGGAATGAGGCACCGGGCCGGCCACGATCCACGTCGTGGCCGGCCGCTGCGTCTGCCACCTATGTCGCATTTGGCTCGCTTCGAGGGGGCCGCTAGACTGCAGGCCAGCGTAGGGAGGCGAGCGGTCACGTGACGGCAGATCAGGACAACCACAGCGGCGCACTGCTGCCGGTGGTGGACAGGGAACTGGACGGCTTGACCGTCTGGGTGGTCGAGGACGACCCCGAGTTGCTCGCGCTGATGCTCGATGACCTGTCCTGGCGCGGTGCCGCGGTGCGCGGCCTGGGCAGTGCCGAGGCGCTTTATCGCGCGCTGTTGCAGGACCGGTGCGACATCGTCGTGCTGGATGTCGGCCTGCCCGGCGAGGATGGCTATGCCGTGGCCGGCCATCTGCGCCAGGCCGCGGATATGGGCATCGTGATGCTGACCGGGCGTGGCAGTCCGCATGACATGGCCCATGGCCTGACCCAGGGCGCCGATGTGTACCTGGTGAAACCGCTGGATCTGGACGTGCTGGCCGCCGGGCTGCTCAGCCTGCGTCGTCGCCTGTCCGCCGGGCGCCCCGCCGTGCAGACTGTCACGGAGGTGCAGCGGGCCTGGAAGCTCTCTGCTGATGGCTGGACGCTGCACTCGCCCGCCCAGCAGACGTTGGCATTGACCGCGATGGAGCGTGGCGCGCTCCAGCTGTTGTTCGAGGCGGTGGGTGAACCCGTCACGCGCGAGCGCCTGATCGAGCGTGTTACCGACGCCCCGTGGGATTTCGACCCGCACCGGCTCGATGTGCTGGTGCACCGCCTGCGCGCACGCGTACGCACCGCCACCGGCCTTGAACTGCCGATCCGTGCCCTGCGTGGGCAAGGCTACCTGCTGACCCCCTGATCCGGCCGGTGGGCCCGACGTGTGAGGAAGTGTGAGCCAGCGTGAGCGGGCGGCACTGACTTGCCGATGCGGCGACACCACAATGCGCCCCGCTTGAGCGTGCCGATGACGACAGTCACGACCGCTCCAGTCGCATCACGTCACGGGAGCGCAGTGCCTGCCCGCGGTCATCACCGCACCTGGCCGCGTTCCCTCTGAAAGCAGCAGAGACCGGAACAGGGGAACAACGCATGTCCAGCCATAGCGATCGCGCAGCCATCTGCGCGGCGGTGACGCCGTTCGAGCGCGTGTACGCAGCCGCCCGCAAGGGCCGCTGGCGCGCCGCCTTCGCGATGCTGATGCTGGCCATGCCGTTGTCCGCACTGGCAGTGGATCTGCAGATCACCGACTTCTCCGATACCGGCTACGACCCGGTACCGGCGGGCACGACCGTGATCTACAACGTCAAGGTCGAAAACGGTGCCAACGACACCGCGGCCGGCAGCGTCACGATCATCGACTTGCCGGTCGGTACGGCCTTGGGCAGCCCGGCACCGTCCGGTTGCAGCGCTTCGCCCGGCAGTGCCGGCACGACCCGCGTGGTGTGCACCAACCCCACGTTGATCGCCTCCGGCGCGCCGTACCAGTTCAAGCTGCCGGTCACCACGCTGCAGACCCAGCCGGCCACGATCAACCTGCATGCCGCAATTGGATTCGCGGCGGCGTTGCCCCCGGCATCGACCCCGATCGTGGCGCTGCAGAGCAGTGATCCGTTCTTCGCCGGTGACACCAACACGGCCAACAATACGTCCAACCAGACGACCACGATCCAGGCAGCGGCCGATCTGGAGTTGAGCAAGTCCGCCACGCCCGATCCGGTCATCGGTGGCGGCGAGGTCACCTATACCCTTACCGTCAAAAACAACGGTCCCAGTGTCACCACCGGTTTCCGGGTGGTGGACACGCTGCCCCCCAACGTGACGCTGGTGGGCGTGCCGAGCGGCGCCGACTGGAGCTTCAGCGCGCAGAACGGCACCTACAGCGGCACCCTGGCTGTGGGCGCAAGCGCGAGCTATCAGTTCCGCGGCAAGGTCAACGTGGGCACCGGCAACATCGTCAACGCCGCTGTGGTCAACGCCGGTTCGGTGCCTGATGCGGTGCCGGACAACAATACCGCGCAGGTGACCACCGCGGTCACCGCCGGTGCGGACCTGGCGATGTCCAAGTCGGTCTCGCCGGCCCCGGCGGCGGCTGGCTCGGTCGTCACCTACACCTTGACCGCGCGCAACGACGGACCCAGCGCCGCCACTGGCGTGGTGGTCACCGATGCGATGCCCGAGGGCTTCGTGATCACCGGCGGCAATGCCCCCGCGGGCTGGACCTGCACCGACAACGCGGGCGCGACCACACGCACCTGCAGCCTGGCCGGCAGCTTCGCGCCGGGCGCGCAGGCGATCATCACCATCACCGCACAGGTGCCTTCGACCGGCACCAACAGCAGCGGCGTGGTCAGCAACACCGCCCAGATCAGCGCGACCACACCGGACCCCGTGCCGGGCAACAATAGTGGCACCGTCGGGCTGACCATCATTCCCGATGGCGCCGATCTGCGCATGAGCAAATCCAAGGCGCCGTTGCTGGTGCCGGTGTGGAACGGCACGGGCGTACGCAGCGACAGCATGATGACCTCCACGCTGGGCGTGCGGAACGAGGGGCCGCGCGCGGTGACCGGCAACCTGCAGGTGGTCGATACGCTGGCCGCCGGCGAACAGTGGGTCGATGCCAGCGGGCAACCCATTCTGCCGGGCACCTCGGTGGCCACCGGCCCGTGGAGCTGCAGCGTCGATCGCGCCTGGGCCGTCGGCCAGGCGCAGACGGTGACGTGCACCCTGACCAGTGGCTATCCAGTCGCCGTCAATGCCAGCGCGCCCGCACTGGCACTGCAGACGCTTGCGCGCACTGCCGGGGTGCTGCGCAATGACGCCTGCACCGGTGGCAGCGGCGGCTCGCTCGAGCCGACGACCGCTGGCGGCATCGATCGCGACCCCAACGATACCAACGACTGTGCCGGTGGTGAGAGCCGTGCTACCGACGACCGTGCCGACCTGTCGATCACCAAGCAGACCAATGGACCAGGCGACACCGACAACATCATCCGCAACAGCGATGACTCGGTGACCTACACCCTGCAGATCCACAATGCGGGCGAAGCCACCACTGGCGTGGTGGTGAACGACCCGATCCCGGGCTTCGTCACCGGCATGACCACGGTCACCGGCAACGCCAGTCCGGCAGGCTGGAACTGCCGTCTCAGTGGCAGTGCGTGGGTCTGTAATGCGGGCACCACCGTGCTGGGCCGCAACGAGACCGCCACCGTCCGTTTCACCGTGAACCGTGGCCTGTTCGACAGCCAGCTCCAGCCTTCCGGCAGTTGCGGTGGTCAGGCCATGCCGGCCGGTCGCTTCTGCAACACGGCCGGTGTGCGCATCGACCCGGCCATTTCCGGTGCACTCGGCGAGATCGACCAGAGCAACAACACTGCCTCTGACTGGGTCCAGATCGATCCGGTGGCCAATGTCGCCACTACCCTGAAGAGCATCACTTCCGGCACGCCCGGGCGCGCTGGCGTCAACACGACCTACCAGATCACCTACCAGAACAAGGGGCCGTCGACCGCACGTGGCGTGGTCTTCAGCGATGTGTTCACGCTGCCTGCCAACGATGCCGGTTTCGTGTTGATCTCCGCCCTGCGCACCGGTGCGGATGCGGCGAGCAAGCTCTGCACCGTAACCGCACGCGACCCCTCGATCAGCTCCGCAGCAGCGCCCGGCGGCACGTCCTGGTTCAACACCGGCAGCGCACCCGCCACGCTGACCTTGACCTGTGCGCCCAAGGAGATGGCCAACAACTCCACCGAAACCATGACGGTGGTGATCCGCCCGAACGTCAACAGTGGCAACACCGGACGCCAGTTCACCAACACCGGCAGCTTCCATTTCGACCTTGATGGCGATGGCACCGCAGATCCGTCCAGCGGCACCGATGCCAATGGTCTTACCTACGATTACAACAGCCGCACCGATGACGACAGCAAAGACGCCACGTTGAACTTCGACGCCGGGCGTGTGGACCTGATCGTCAACAAGATCGATCAGAACTTCGACGGTGCGGTCGACCCGCTGGGCTTCGACTCGCGCGCCGGTATGGAGATCAACAACTACATCTACTACCAGATCAGCGTGCGCAACGACGGCCCTTCCCTGGCCACGCAGACGATGATCGATGACACGATCCGTCCGGCTGCGGGCGCGAGCATCAGCCTGGTGGGCAGCCGCACCGGTACCGCCACCACGCCGCAGGGCGCCTTGGAGCCGGTCGGTACCCGCTGTTCGATGGCTGCCGGCAGCACCAATCCGAGCACCGGCCCGCAGACCATTTCCTGCACCATGCCCAGCGTAGGCGTGATCACGACCGACGACGGGGTGATCGCCAGCGAACAGACCAGCTACCTGTACCTGGTCTACCAGTACATGACCGCGCCGCCGGCCACCGGCGAAACGCTGCGCAACTCGGTCACCGCGCGCTCGGCCGAGGCCGAGAGCGATACCAGCAACAACACCGCCACCCAGGAAACCAGCATCCGCACCCGCTCGGATCTGGAGATGAAGAAGTCCAGCGTGGTGATCGCGCCCAGCGCCGACCCTGGCGTCGCGCTGCCTGCCGACGCCGGCACGGTCAGCCTGCATCAGCCGTTCTGGTTCGTGCTGGACGTGGTCAACCACGGCCCCGGGCACAGCCTCTCGCGCGACCGCACCGGGACCAACCCGCTCAACGGCGAAGGCGTGGCCGTCACCGACACGTTGCCCGCAGGGCTTGAGGTGATCGGCGGCGCCGCTGCGATCACCTGGCAGAAGATCGGCACCACCGCCGATCCGGGCGTGCAGACCACCGGCATGGGCAACTGCCTGCTGGCTGGCCGCACCGTCACCTGCCGCATGGGCGATCTGGCGCTGGACGGGCGCGTACGCGTGCTGATCCCGGCACGCTGGACCACACTGCCGGCCAATGGCAGCGGCATCAATACCGCCAAGGCCACCAGTGACCAGCTCGATCCCGAGCCGGGCAACAACGACGATACGACGACCCACACCGTGGTCCGTTCCTCGCTGACCGGCGTGGTGTTCCAGGACCGCGACCGCAGCGGCACCAACGGCGGCACGCTGCAGAGTGGCGAGCCGGTGATCTCCGGCGTGACCGTGTACCTCAGCGGTGAAGATGCCTATGGCGCCGTGGTCGCACGGGAGGCCACCACCGATGCGCAGGGCGTGTATCGCTTCGAGAACCTTGCCCCGGCCGGTGCTGCCGGTTACACCCTTACCCAGGCCCAGCCTGTGGCCTACGTCAACGGCCCGGTCGCACCGCCCACCAGCGGCGCCGAAGCGCCGTCGGCCGGTGGCGTGTTCGCTGCCGTGACCCCGGCCAGCACCGCCGATTCGGTCTACACCTCGATCCTGCTGGGCGCCGGCGTGGATGCGGTGCGCTACAACTTCCCGGAAGTGCGTCGCCCGTCGCTGTCCGGCTTCGTCTATGTGGACAGCAACTACAGCAACGTACGCGACGCCGGCGATGCGCCGATCGCCAATGCCACCCTTGAACTGCTCGATGCCGCGGGGACGGTGGTTGCGACCCGCTCCACCGGTAACGATGGCAGCTACAGCTTCATCGATCTGGATCCACTGCAGGCCTATACGCTGCGCGAAGTGCTGCCCGATGGCAGCTATCGCAACCGCCCCGGCGCGATCAATCCGGGTCTGATCGGTGGGATCGCCTGCACGAGCTGTACGGTGGCCACCGGCGCGAGCGGCGATGCGCCCACGACCGACCGCATTGCCGGCATCGATCTGTCCAATGGCGAAGATGGCACCGCGTTCAATTTCGGCGAAGACGCGATCACGTCCATTTCCGGCCATGTCTATCTGGACCGCAACGGCAATGGCGACTTCGACGCCGGTGACGCCGGCGACCGCGGCTCGCAGCCCAATGGTGGCCTGCTGGACGTCACCATCACTCTGACCGGCGCAGGCCCGGACGGCATCCATGGCACCGCCGACGATCTGCCGCCGGTGAGCGTTCAGACCGATGCACAGGGCCGTTACACCTTCGAAAATCTGGTCGTGGGGCAGAACTACCGCATCACTGAAACGCAGCCGCAGGGCTACGCGGATGCGGCCGAGAACCCGAGCAACCAGATCGACATCACCGCGCTGCCGTTGACCGGTTCCAACGGTAATGACTTCGGTGAGACGCTCGGCTCGATTGCCGGCTCGGTCTACGAAGATTTCTCCAACGTGGCCGCCGGCAACAACAATGGCCTGCGCGACAGCGGCGAGAACCCGATCGCCAACGTGATCGTGACGCTCACCGGTACCGATGTGCTCGGCAATCCGGTCAACCTGACCGCGACCACCGACGCCGATGGCGCATACCGCTTCAGCGACCTGCTGCCGGCCCAGGCGGGCACCGGCTACACACTGACGGAAACCCAGCCGGCCACGTACCTGGACGGCAAGCACACCGCCGGCAACGCCGCCACGCCGGGCAGCACCGCCGTGCCCAACGTGATCTCCGGCATCGCCATCAACGCCGGACAGGACGCTACCGGCTACCTGTTCGGTGAGCTGGCCAACGCCCCGATCAGCGGCACGGTCTACCTGGACCGCAACGATGACGGCGACAACAACGCCGGCGATGTCGGCATCCCCGGCGTGCAGGTGATCATCGTGGGTGCAGGCCCGGACGGAGTGTTCGGCACCACCGACGACACCACCGAAACGCTGGTGACCAATGCCGATGGCCATTACAGCTATCCCGGCGCCGTGGCCGGCCAGGATTACCGCATCACCGAGACCCAGCCGACCGGCTTGGCCGAGGGACGCGAAACCCCGGCCAACCTGATCACGATCACCAACCTGCCCGCGGCCGGTTCCACCGGCAATGACTTCGGCGAGCGCGCTGCTGCACTCTCCGGCACGGTCTACCTGGACCGCAACAACAACGGCGTGCAGGACGCCGGCGAACCGGGCCTGCCCAACGTGCAGGTGCAGCTGCCGGGCGGCACCGTGGATGCGCTGGGCCAGCCGGTCGCGACGATCGCGACCGACGCCGACGGGCGGTATCGCTTCGACGACCTGCTGGCGGGCACCTATACGGTGACCCAGCAGGCCGCGCAGCCGGTGTTCAATGGCGTCGCCACGATCAATGGCATTACGGCCGCCGGCACCATCGACGGCACTGCAGTCGGCACCGCCACCCCGGTGGCAAGCGTACCCAGTGCGATCAGCGCGGTGGTGCTGCCGGCGGGCAAGGCCTCGATCAGCAACAACTTCGGTGAAGTGCTCGCGGTGGCCGTGTCCGGCACCGTGTTCTTCGACGCCGACAACAACGGTGCGCAGAACGGCGCGGCCGAAACCGGCATCGAAGGCGTGACCATCGAGTTGACCGGGACCGACGACACCGGCGCCAGCGTCACCCGCAGCGTGCAGACCGATGCCGATGGCCGTTTCGCCTTCGCCGATCTGCGCCCGGGCACGTACACCCTGACCGAACCGCAGCAGCCCACCGGCACCAGCAATGGCATCACTACCGCCGGCACCATCGACGGCGTCAGCAGCGGCACCGCCACGCCGGTGACCACCGTGCCCAGCCGCATCGGCACGATCGATCTGACCACCCCGGGCAGCGCCTCGGTGGACAACCTGTTCGGCGAGATTCCGCTCAACAGCGGGATCAGCGGCAAGGTGTGGACCGACCGCAACAACGATGGCGTGGTCGACCCGGGTGAGACCGGTCTGGCCAACGTCACCATCACCCTGACCGGCACGGACCTGGTCGGCAATCCGGTTACCCGCGACACCGTGACCGACGCCGACGGCAACTACAGCTTCAGCGATCTGCCGCCGGGCACCTATACCGTGACCGAGCCGGACCAGCCGACGGGCACCCGTGACGGCCGCACCGTGGCCGGCAGCACCGGTGGCACGGTGACGGCACCGGGCACCGCGCCGTCGACGATCGCCGGCCTGGTGCTGGGCGTGAACCAGCAGTCGGTGAACAACAACTTCGGTGAGATCCCGACCGGCAGCATCGCCGGCCGCGTGTACAACGACAGCAATGACAACGGGGTGGTCGACACGGGTGAGGGCGGCATCGCCAACGTCACCGTGGTGCTGACCGGCACCGACGACCTGGGCCAGGCTGTCTCGATCACGCTTACCACCGATGCCGACGGCCGCTACCGGTTCGATGGGCTGCGCCCGGGCACCTACACGGTGACCGAGCCGACCCAGCCGCCGCAGACCCTCAACGGCATCACCAGTTCCGGTGCGGTGGACGGCATCGCCACCGGCGTGGCCACCGGCCGCGAGACCGTGCCCTCGGCGATCAGCCAGATCGTGCTGCCGCTGGGCGGCCATTCGCTGGACAACAACTTCGGTGAGATCGGTGATTCGCCGGACATGCTGGTCAGCAAGTCCGCCGGCAGCACGCGCTTCACCGTCAACAACATCGCCACCTACACCATCCAGGTGCGCAATGGCGGGCAACAGCCGTCGCGCGGCGAGTACGTGGTGCAGGACCGCCTGCCGCAGGGGCTGACCCTGGCCGCCGCGCCGAGCGGGACCGGCTGGGTCTGCACCGGCGCCGTGGGTGACACCCGCTTCGACTGCCGCAGCCAGCAGGTCGTGGCTGCCGGTGCCACCTCGGTGGACACGATCAGCGTGCAGGCTCTGGTGGGCGCCGCTGCCGCAGAGGCTGGCAGTGTCAACAATGCGGTACTGGTCGAAGGCGGTGGCGAGAATGAGTTCCGCACGCCGACGCCGGCCGAGCGCGGCGCGTTCGAGGGCGATGTGACCCAGCTGCCCGAGTGCGTGGACGCGATCCAGTTCAACGCCTGCCGTGTGCCCAATGCGGTGCAGCTGGCCGCGTCGGTCGGCGGAACCGTGTGGTACGACATCGGTGGCGACGATCAGCTGCTGGACAGCGGCGATCAGCGTCTGTCGTCGTGGATCGTGGAACTGGTCGATCCGGCCACTGGCCAGATCGTCAAGACCACCACGACCGGCGCCGACGGCAGCTACCGCTTTGGCGATGTGGTGCCGGGCGTCATCTGGAACATCCGCTTCCGCGACCCGGCCTCCAACATCCTGTGGCCCAACCCGGTCACCCGCGAGTCCGTGAGCGGCATCCAGCAGACCTGCGACGCCCAGGCGGCCATCGCTCGGGCTGGCGTAAGTGCCTGCCGTGTGAGCGACAACGGCATCAGTCAGCTGGAAGTCGTGCTCAGCCCCGGCCAGCATCTGCCGCAGCAGAGCCTGCCGGTGGATCCGTCGGGCGTGGTCTACGACGCCACCACCCGCGACCCGGTGCCGGGCTCGATCGTGACGCTGAGCCCGGTCGGCATGTGTGCCGGCTACGACCCGCGTACCGCCGTGCTCAACGCCGGCAGCGGCGGCTACCGTCTGGAGGGCAGTGCGATCTCGATGACGGTGGGCAGCGAGGGCTTCTACCAGTTCGCCTTCAGCCCGGCCGCGCCGGCGCGCTGCGAATTCCAGCTCACCGTGACGCCCCCGGGCAGCTACCAGTTCGTATCGACGTTGATCCCGCCGCAGGCTGGCGCGCTGTCGCCGGCCGGCAGCGCGGGCGCCAACCATGAGGTGCAGCCGAACCGGCTCGCACCGACCGGTGCGGTCGGCACGGCCACGCAGTACTACCTGACCCTGTTTGCCGGGTCGGACACCGCGGCCATCATCAACAACCACCTGCCGCTGGACACTGCGGTAGCGACCGGCCTGGCGATCAGCAAGAACGGTGACCGCCAGACCGCGGAGATCGGCGACACCGTGCAGTACACGATCACCATCCGCCAGACCGCGGGCAGCACGCTGCGCACGGTCAACGTGATCGATCGCCTGCCGCGTGGTTTCACCTACATCGACGGCACCGCCCGTGCCGACGGCCGCGCCGTGACCGATCCGTCCGGCAAGCCGGGCCCGTTGCTGGGCTTCGATGTCGGCCCGATCAGCGTCGGCGGCCAGATCGTGCTGACCTACCGTGTGCGGGTCGGTGTGGGTGCGCAGCAAGGGGATGGCATCAACCGTGCGCAGGCCTTCGGCTGTGCCTTCAGCGGCGGCTGCATCGACACCGGCAGCCTCACGCCGCTGCCGGGCGCATTGCCGTCCAACCGCGCCGAGTACCGCGTGCGCGTCACCGGCGGTGTGTTCACCGACCAGGCCTGCGTGCTCGGCAAGGTGTTCGTGGACTGCAACAACAACCATGTGCAGGACCGCGAAGAGCTGGGCATCCCCGGCGTGCGCCTGTACTTCTCCGACGGCACCTGGGTGATCAGCGACTCGGAAGGCAAGTACAGCTACTGCGGCCTGCCGCCGCAGAGCCACACGCTGAAGGTGGATGCCAGCACGTTGCCGCTCGGCGCGCGCCTGACCACCAGCAGCAACCGCAACCTGGGCGACGCCGACAGCCTGTTCCTGGACCTCAAGAACGGCGAGCTGCACCGCGCCGATTTCATTGAAGGCAGCTGTGCCAACCCGGTGCTGGAGCAGGTCAAGGCCCGCCGCACCCAGGGCGAGGTGCGTGCGCCGGAGACCGAGACCGGGCAGCCGCCGCTGCGCTTCGACAGCAAACCCGCGCGGGCGCCGCAACAGGCGACCGACTCGGCCAACCAGAGACCGATCGTGCATCCCAGAGTCCACCTGCCTGCTGCCGGCGCTTCGACGGAGGACCAGCCATGAGCCGCGTTCCGACGCTGTCCCGTCTGCCGCGCCTGAGCCTGCTTGCCTGCGCCCTGGCGGCCGTCCCCGCCATGGCACAGAGCGTGGGCAGCCCCGGCCGCTTCACGCCGGTGCTCGGCGATGCCAGCACCCTGTACCCGCGCAGCCCGGCCAGTACCGATGCCGCCCCGCGCGCGCTGGACAACGCGGTGCCGGGCACGCTCGACCGCATCCTGGTCGAGCTGGACCGTGATGGCGTGCCGGCCGATGGCCAGAGCGCCGTGCATGTGCGTGTGCAGCTGCTGGACGCCGCCGGCCGCGCGCTGCCGGGTACCACCTACGCCACCATCGAGACCAGCGGCGGCCGCATCCGCCTGCCCGGCTCGCGGACCGACGAACTCGGTCCTGGCGCGCTGGATGCCGACAAGGTCACCCCGGGCATCCAACTGCAGGTGGTCGACGGCATGGCCGAATTCGACCTGCTTGCCCCGCATGAGCCGCAGGACGTGGTGCTGCGCATCACTGCCGGCGCCGAGACGGCCCAGGGCACGATCGGCTTCCTGCCGGAGATGCGTGAGCTGCTGGCCACCGGTCTGATCGAAGGTGTGGTCAACTTCCGCCGGCGCAGCAACGCCGGCCTGATCTCGCCGGTGGAGCATCACGATGCCTTCGACCGTGACATCCGCCGCTGGGAGCGCCAGTTCAACAACGGCAAGGCCAATGCGGCCGCGCGCACCGCGTTCTTCGTCAAGGGCCGGATCAAGGGCGAATATCTGCTCACCGCCGCCTACGACTCGGACAAGGACACCCGTGGCCGCCTGCTGCGCGACATCCAGCCGGAAGAGTTCTACCCGGTCTACGGGGACTCTTCGCTGCGCGGCTTCGATGCGCGTTCGGCCGAGCGCCTGTATGTGCGCATCGACAATCAGCGCAGCTATCTGTTGTACGGCGACTTCCAGACCGGCGACACGCTGGCCACCGCAAGCGGTATTGGCGGCAGTGGCGCGATCCCGCAGCGCAGCCTGGGCACTTACAACCGCACCGCTACTGGCCTGGGCTGGCACTTCGAAAGCGAGCGCGTGCGCAGCAACGTGTTTGCGATGCAGGATTCGCTGCGCCAGGTGATCGAGGAGTTCCGCAGCCAGGGCAGTGGCCCGTATGCGCTGCGCAACAACGCCGTGCTGGAAGGCAGCGAGCGGGTGGAGGTGATCGTGCGCGATCGCAACCAGCCCACCCGCATCACCTCGGTGCGCTCGCTGGCGCGGTTGGTCGATTACAGCTTCGAGCCGTTCTCCGGCCGGATCCTGCTCAATCAGTTCCTGCCGGCGTTCGACAGCGATCTCAATCCGGTGTCGCTGCGCATCACCTATGAGCTGGACCAGGGCACCGAGAAGTTCTGGGTGGTCGGCGCCGATGCGCAGGTCAAACTCACCGAGCAGCTCGAGGTCGGTGCGGCGGCGGTCGATGACCGCAATCCCTATGCCGAGTTCAAGATGGGCAGCGCGAACGCGAGCTACCGGTTCGGTGCCAACACCCTGCTGGTCGCCGAGTTCGCGCGCACCCGCAGCGAGGTCAATACCAACTCGATCAATCAGATCACCTCGCAGGGCCTGAAGGACATCACCGGGGAAGTGGAGGGCGATGCGTGGCGGGTGGAGTTCGCCCACAGCGCCGACAAGCTCGACGCGCGCGTGTTCGCCGCACGTACCGATCCGGCCTTCAACAACCCGGCCGCACCGCTGTACGGTGGCCGCGGCGAGTACAACGCGCGGTTGGCTTACCGTGTCGGCCCGCGGCTGGAACTGTACGTGGAAGGCCTGCGCAGCGAGGACCGCAACCCCGATGGTGGCAAGCGCGATGCCGGCGGTGCCGGTGTACGCATCGGCGCTACCGAACGGCTGACCGTGGACCTGGGCGTACGCAGCATCCGCGAGACCATCGGCGTGACCTCGCCGTGGTCGTCGGGGGTGCCGTTCGGTAATCCCGGCGGTCTCACCGGTGGGTTTGCGACCGGTTCCGGTGGCGGCGCGCTGGGCTACGGCCAGCAGGCGCTGGATCCGCTGACCGGCCTGATGGTCATCAACGGCAGCAGCAGCGGCAGTCCGATCACCAGCGAATTGCCGGTCGGCACCGAGCTGGAATCGGACAGTGCCCGGTTCGGGCTGGGCTACCGCCTGAGCGATCGCCTCAGTGCCGGTGCGGAAGTGGAGCACAGCGTCAGCGGCGAAGACCGCAAGCGCCTGGCGGCCGGCCTGGACTACCAGGTGTTCGAACGCAGCCGTGTGTATGGCCGCTATGAGAAGCAGACCGGCCTGACCAGCGCCTACGGCATCACCACCACCGACCGCGAAGCCGATGCGCTGGTATTCGGTATCGACAGCAGCTACCTGCGCGATACCCAGACCTTCAGCGAGTACCGTCTGCGCGATTCGATCAGCGGCCGCGATGTGCAGGCCGCCTCGGGTATCCGCAACAACTGGGACATCCGCGAAGGCCTGCGCCTGGCCAGCTCGGCCGAGCACGTCAAGGTGATCGATGGCAGCACCGGCGACAGCACCGGCCTGGCGCTCGCCTTGGATTACAGCGCCAATCCGCTGTGGCGAGGGGCGATCCGTGCCGAGCACCGCATCTCCGAGGATGTGCCCGACACCGAGGTCAATGAGGCGTTCAACACCACGCTGCTGCAGTTCATGCTCGCCCGCAAGCTCAGCCGCGATTGGACCTTGCTGGCCCGCAACTATCTGCTCAGCACCCGCTACGATGCCCGCGGCGATGTGCTGCAGGATCGTTTCCAGCTCGGCGTGGCGTACCGCGATACCGACCGCAACCGGATCAACGCGCTGGCCCGCTACGAGTACAAGCTGGAGCGCGATGAAAGCGGCCTGACCCTGTCCGACGGCAACACTGTCGATGGCAGCAGCCAGGATGTGCGCACCCGCGCGCATATCGTCTCGGCGCATGCCGACTGGCACCCGTCGCGACCGTGGTGGTTCACCGGCCGCGTGGCCGGCAAGTGGCAGCAGGACCAGTTCGCCTATACCGACAGTGCACGGGTCAACAGCCGCTTCCGCGCGATGCTGTTCTCCGGCCGTGTGGTGTACGACATCACCGAGAACTGGGACATCGGCGTGCTTGGCTCCACCTTCCGTGGGCAGAGCGGTGCCAACCAGTATGCCTACGGCATGGAGGTCGGCCGCCTGCTGCGGCAGAACCTGTGGTTGTCGGCCGGCTACAACTGGAGCGGCTTCGCCGGCGACCGCGATCTGAACGGTTACGAGTACACCCAGCAGGGCGTGTTCCTGCGCCTGCGCTTCAAGTTCGATGAAGACCTTTTCCGGCCGGACCCCGTCCGCTACCGCGACCCGGCACGCTGAGGATGCCCTGATGACGACTCTTTTCCCGATTGACCGTATTGCTCCGTCGCTGCTTGCCGCGGCTCTTCTGGCTGCCGTGGCCGGGCACGCCGACGCGCAGCAGGCGCAGTTGTTGCCGCAGCAGCAGCGCATCACCGATGAGGCGATCCATGCCGACCATGGCACCTATGAGGCCACCCAGGGTCGCATCCAGGCGCTCAATGACGGTGGGCGCCCGATCCGCGACTACCACCTGTCCAAGGCGCAGTGCTGGCTGGACGTGTCCTTCCACGAATACAGTCGCAACGATCGCAGCGCGTTCCCGCAGCAGGCGCTCACCGAATCGGAGACGCTGATCGTGGGCATGGAGCAGGGCGTCTCGCCGCTGCCCACCGATACGCCGCTGGTGAACAACGCCAAGTACCTGCGCGATGACCTGTGGCAGCGCCTGCGGGTACTGCACGGTGCGCCGGGCTTCGTGTGCGCGCAGCAGCAGGTCGCCTGTGGCGAAGTCGAGCTGGTGCACGCCGGCAACGAATTCAACCAGCAGCAGTGGCGCCATTCCAAGCCGTATATCCAGATCGCCGAGGAACTGGTCAATGACGCCGAGGCGCTGGCCCGCCAGTGCGATGTCGGCCCGGCCATCGTCGCTGCGCCGGGGCCGCTGGTGGCCAATGTGCTGTTCGAGTTCGACCGCGATGCGTACCGCGACATCCGCACCTATTCACTGGAAAGCGTGGACCGCGCGCTGGCCAGCATTGCCGATGAGTCCCTGCAGCTTGACGGTGTGACCCTGGTGGGTCATGCCGACCGCATGCAGGGCCGCGGCTTCGATGCCAACCAGGCGTTGTCCGAGCGGCGTGCCCGGACCGTGCGTGAGCTGCTGATCGGGCGGGGTATCGATCCGCACCGCATCCGCTATGAGTACAAGGGCGACACCCAGCAGGTACAGCAATGCGATGGCGTGCGCCCGCGTGCGGCACTGCTGGAATGCCTGCTCCCCAACCGCCGGGTGGAAGTACGCTTCGATGTGACGCGCTGATCGCAGCGCGCGATCAGCGCGGGTGACCGGTCCCGGTCTGCACATCCTGATCCACCGGGGTGCGCGCGGGCTCCGGGCGTGGCGGAAGCCAGGCCATCGGCCTGCTCCCCGCCAATGACAACCAGCCGCTGGCCATCGCCTTGGCGGGGTCGTGGAGCAGGCTGTACAGATCGACATCGCGGCCGGCGTCCTCGCCCCACAACATGGCCCAGGCATTGTGTCCACTTCGGCGGGCGCTCTGCAGCGCCCGATCGGCGGCACGCAGGCTGTCGTCGAGCGCATCCGGCGCATGCGCGAACAGCGGCAACGGTGCCATGCCGATAGTCGCCGTCAGGGTCAGATGCTGAGCCGGGCCGATGTCCACCACCAGGCGCTCGATCGCGGCACGCAGATGGCTCGCCAGCGCCTGCGCGGCTGGCGCAGCGGTATCGTGCCGGACGACCAGGAAGCTGGCGCCACCCCATCGGGCGATGCGGTCATGGCTGTCGCAGTGTCGGCGCAGGCACTGAGCCACGGCGCGCAACACGGCATCGCCGGCGGCCTCGCCGTGTCGCTCGTTGAGGGCTTTGAACGCATCCACTTCCAGCAGCATCACCACGCTGCGCTGATCGGCCCCGCCCTTGGCCCGTTCCGCGGCAAGCAGCTGTTCGGCCTCCCGCCGGTTGATCAGGCCGGTCACCCGGTCGGTGCTGCTCAGCAGGGCGAGGTGATGTCGTTGCCGGCGCATGCGCAGCACGACGAACGTGGCGATGCCCGCCACCACCAACAATGCAATCAGCGCGCCATTGCGCAGCACCCGCACACGATCCAGGTCCTGCATCGCATGGATGTCGGCCGGGTGGATGCTGCGCTCGGCGGTGGCCTGCAGCTTGGCGAGCTGATTGAGCGTCTCCCCTTTGCTGCGAGCCCGATCGATATCACGGGCCTGGCGCGCGTACTGCAGGGCCTGCTCGCGGTTGCCCAGCAAGGTATGGATATCGCCCAGCAGGTCCAGCCCGCCACGGACTTCATCGCTGAAATGGCCGCGCTCAGCCTGCTCCTGAGCCTGTTCCGCCAAGGGGCGCGCCGCTTCCGCACCGGCCTGATCAAGGGTGAGCCGGGCGAGCCGCTGCAGGGTGACCACCTGTCCCTGCGGGTCCTGCGCCGCCTGCCAGGCCAAGGCCCGGCGCAGCCCCGCTTCGGCGGCCGGCAGCTGTCCGCGCAGGCGTTGGATCTCGGCGCGGTGACTGACGATGCGGTGCAGGAACAGGTCCTGGCCGCCCACCCGCGTGCCAATCGCCTCGGCCCGACTGAAGGCCGTGTTGGCCTCTTCAAGCCGCTGCATCTGCAGCAGCGCATACCCGAAGTTGTAGTACAGGATGAGATCGCCGGGATTGGGCGGCCGACGCAGATGCTCGCTCAATGCGGTGGCTTTCTGCAGATAGGTCAGAGCGCCCTGTGCGTCGCCCATCGCGTCGCCGCGGATCATGGCGATCTGCATCAGCGCCCCGATCTGGCCCTGCACGTCGCGTTGGCGGACCGACTCCTCCAGGAAGCGATTGGTCAGCTCAAGTGCCTGGCCATGGTCGCCGCGCCATAACAGCAGGTGTGCGGCGATGGAGTGAGCGCGCAGCTGGTCCTCGGCCGTCGCATCGGCGCGCGCGGCCGCAGCCAGCAGGCGGTCGGGCAGGTCCATCGTCTGGTCGAGGTGGCCCTGCGAGCGCAGTGCCGCACCCAGGCAGCCGACCGCACCGATTTCGATCGACGTGGGCAGAGCGGGTGCCGCAAGCAACGAGCGCGCGATCTGCAGCGAGGTCCGCGGCGCGCTGGTCAGCAGGCCGTGGCACTGCTGCACCTGCGCAGTCAGTGGAACGCTGTCCATGGGGCGCTGCGCCAGCGCGCACGGGGCAGCCAGCCAGGATAGACAGACGAGCGCGGACAGCCCGCGACGGACAAGCGACAACGTAGGCATGAGGACAGCGACTTCCCGGTCGAGTGCGGACGGACGGCAATGAGGCACGTTCCTGGTGACACCGCAGCAGCGACGCTGCCGGATCACGCGCCGCTAATATACCCTCGTTGCCGCCGGACGCTGTCGCTCCGGCCTGGAGCCTGCCGCGCATGCCCATTATTCCACCGTCCCCCCGGACCAGCTCCCTCCCCGGGACTGCGACGCAGTCGCTGGGTCGCCGTACCGATGCCATGCTGCGTGGCCTGCTGAACATGGTCGGCCTGTTCCATCTGTTGATGGCGGTCTGGATCGCGCTGCGCATGGGCATGGGCCTGGACCTGATGGTGCCGCTCATTGCCGTGCTGCACGCGCTACTGTGCCTGCTGTGCCTGCTTCAACAGCGGGCGGGGAACGCCCTCCGCGCTGCAAGCCTCTTTGTCGGCGGCCAGCTGCTGCTGCTCACTGCAGCCTATGCGTACTGGGGGCTGGCGGCACAGTTGCGGTTGCAACTGGTGCTGCTGTTACCGGTCCTGTTCGTGGCGGCGGTGCTGGGCAGGCGTCCGCTGTGGTGGGTCACCGCTTGGCTGTGCCTGCTGATCGTGGTGGGGGCGTGGGTGGATGCCTCCACCTTGATGTTCCGCCCTGATCGGCTCCTGCTCGCGGTGAATGACCTGGCGATATGCATGTTCGCCACCCTGCTGGCTGCCTGGTTGCTGCATCACAGCGTCACTGGCCTGCGTGAGAGCCTGCAGGTCGAGCGGGAGCACGGCCGCGACCTGGCCCGCAAGCGCGATGAGCTGCAGGTGGAGATCCAGGAGAAGGAGCGCTCGCGCGACCAGTTGGTGCACGCGATGAAGATGGAGAACGTCGGTCGCCTCGCCAGCGGCATCGCGCATGACTTCAACCATCTGTTGGCCTTGATCCAGAGCTATATCGCCAAAGCCCGGCGCAGCCAGGCAGGTGAGCTCCAGGTGGCACTGCAGGGGGCCGACGCCGCGGTGCGGCGCGCGACGGCCGTCAGCCGGCGCTTGCTGGATTTCAGCCGGCTGGAGCACAGTCGGCCGCAGCTGCTGGATGTCGCGGCGACGATCACGGCCATGGTACCCACCCTGCAGCAGGTGTTCGACGCGCGGGTGCAGTGCGAGGTCGACAGCGGTCAGGTGCAGTGCCTGATCCATTTCGATCCGGCCCAGCTGGAGTCGATCCTGCTCAGCCTGGCGGTGAATGCCCACCAGGCCATGCCGGAGGGCGGCCATTTCTGCCTGGCGGTCGTGCAGCCCTCGCGTATTGATGAGGTGGTCATCCAGGTCAGTGACAGCGGCCATGGGATGAGCGAGGAGGTGCGTGCACGCTGCCTGGAGCCGTTCTTCACGACCAAGCCGGTCGGGCAGGGGACGGGACTCGGGTTGGCCGTCACGGCCAGCCTGGTCGAGGCGGCCGGAGGACACATCCAGGTGGAGAGCGGCAAGGACCGGGGTACCCGGGTCAGCATCCGTCTGCCGACCCGGCCGCTGGCGGCGGTGCCGGCCTGAACCGGGCCGTGGGCGGGGCCGCCCAGCCGCTACACTGCGGGCTGCTCTCGCGGAAACAACCCTGTGGTTTCTAGCTGGATCCTGCTGCTGGTCTCGGTGGCCTATGCCGCGCTCCTGTTCGGGGTGGCGTGGTGGGGCGACCGTCGGCCGATGTACCCCGACCGCCCGTGGCTGCGCCCGGTGGTCTACAGCCTGGCGCTGGCGGTGTACTGCTCGTCGTGGACGTTCTACGGCGCCGTCGGCACTGCGGTGCGCAACGGCGTGGGCTACCTGCCGATCTACCTGGGGCCGTTGCTGCTGTGGGTGTTCGGCTGGCGCATCATCGAGCGCCTGGCGCTGATCGCACGCAGCCAGAACGTGGTGTCCATCGCCGATTTCATCTCCTCGCGCTTCGGCCGCTCGCGGCGGCTGGCCGCGCTGGTGGCGGTGATCGCGCTGATCGGCATCGTGCCGTACCTGGCCCTGCAGTACAAAGCCGTAGCGATGAGCCTGCAGGTGCTGACCGGCAACGTCGGGCCCACCGGCTTCTTCACCGATCCGGCGCTGTACGTGGCGCTGTTGATGGCCTTGTTCGCCACGTTGTTCGGTACCCGCCAGGTGGATGCCACCGAGCACCACCACGGCATGATGCTGGCGATCGCGCTGGAGTCGATGATCAAGCTGATCGCGATGGTCGCGCTCGGTCTGTTCGCCTACCTGTGGCTCAACGACCGCACCGATGCGGTGATCGAATCGGCGCACACACTGTTCAGCGGCCTACCGCCGGTCGGCTTCATTTCGCAGACCCTGCTGAGCTTCCTGGCCATCATCTGCCTGCCGCGCCAGTTCCATGTGGCCGTGGTCGAATGTGGCGATGTGCGTGATATCCGGCGCGCGCGCTGGATGTTCGGGGCCTACCTGGTGATCATCTCGGCGATGGTGATTCCCATCGCCACGGCGGGCGTGACCCTGTTCGGCACCGGTGGCAGCGTGGCCGACGACAGCATGGTGCTGGCCCTGCCGCTGGCCGAGGGGCGCAAGTTCCTGGCACTGGTCGCCTACGTCGGCGGCTTCTCGGCGGCAACCGGCATGGTCATCGTGGCGTCGATCGCGCTGGCCACCATGGTCAGCAACGACCTGGTGATGCCGGTGCTGCTGCGCCGCAATGATCACCACGAGGACGCAGCAAACGTCGCCTCACGCGTGTTGTGGATCCGGCGTACGGCGATCCTGCTGCTGGCCCTCGTGGCCTACAGCTATTACCGCGGCAGCAGCAATGACAGCACGCTGGCGTCGTATGGACTGATGGCCTTCGCGGCCGTGGCCCAGTTCGCGCCCGGGCTGATCGGCGGCCTGTACTGGCGCGGTGCCAGCCGCCGTGGTGTCGAGGCCGGCATGCTGCTCGGTTTTGGCACCTGGGTCTATACCCTGCTGCTGCCGGCGCTGACGCATGCCGGCTGGATGGATGCGAGCTGGCTGGTGCAGGGCCCGTTCGGTATCGACTGGCTGCAGCCGCAGCACCTGTTCGGAATGAGTGGCTGGGACCCGCTGACCCACGGCACGTTCTGGTCGCTGCTGGTCAACGTGGCCGCGATGGTACTGGTCTCGGTGCGCTGGCGTCCCGGCGTGGACGAGCGGCTGGGCGCGGCGCCCTTCCTGGATCCGTATGCACAGCGGCCGTCGGTCGCCGGTGCGTGGCCGGGCCATGTGCACGTGGGTGACCTGCTGGCGCTGGCCGCGCGCGTGGTGGGTGACCGCCATGCACGGCGCTCGTTCTTCGAACAGGCGCAGTCACTGGGGCGCGAGCTGCAGGCGTCGGCCCCGGCCGACCGTGCCTGGGTGCAGTTCACCGAACGCCTGCTGGCCGCCTCGATCGGTGCGGCGTCCGCACGTCTGCTGCTGACCAGCCTTTTGCGCGGCTCGGGCATGGATCTGGGCGAAGTGGTGGCGGTGCTCGATGAAGCCGGCCAGGAACTGCGCTTCAACCGCGAGATCCTGTCGACCACGCTGGAGAACATCAGCGCGGGCGTCAGTGTGGTCGATCCGGACATGCGTCTGACCGCCTGGAACCGCCGCTACCAGCAGATGTTCGGCTATCCCGACGGGATGCTCTACGTGGGCCGCCCGGTCGCAGATCTGATCCGCTACAACGCCGAGCGTGGCGAGCTGGGCGAGGGCGAGATCGAGGTGCAGATCAACCGTCGCATCGGTTACATGCGCGCCGGTTCGCCGCATATCTTCGAGCGCACCCGCAGCGACGGCAAGGTGATCGAAATGCGCGGGCAGGCGCTGCCCGGCGGCGGTTACGTCACCAGCTACAACGACATCACCGACTACAAGCACGCCGAGCGCGCGTTGCTGGAAGCCAACGAAACGCTGGAGCAGCGCGTGGCCGAACGTTCGCACGAGGCGGAGATGGCGCAGCAGTCCAAGACGCGTTTCCTGGCGGCGATCAGCCATGACGTGCTGCAGCCGCTCAACGCCGCGCGCCTGTTCGCTTCTGCGCTGCGTGAGAGCCACCACAACAACGAAGAGCAGCGGCATCTGGCCGAGCGCGTGGATGCGTCACTGCGCGCAGCCGAAGAGCTGCTGGATGGCCTGCTGGACGTTTCCCGGCTGGATGCCGGCGGGCTGCACCCGGTGATCGGCGATTTCGACGTCAGCCTGTTGATGCGCGAACTGGCGGCGCAGTACTCACCCGTCGCCGCCGGGCGTGGCCTGCGCCTGGACCTGTTCGCACGGCCGGCGTGGGTGCGCAGCGATCGCCGCCTGTTGCGCCGCGTGCTGCAGAACTTCCTGGCCAATGCACTGCGCTACACGCGCCAGGGCCGCATCGTGCTGGCGGTGCGGCATCGCGGGCCGGAGGTGGAGCTGCAGGTATGGGATACCGGCCCGGGCATTCCCGAACACCACATGCAGCAGATTTTCGATGAGTTCCATCGCTACCAGCAGCCCTTCGACTGGGGCGAGCAGGGGCTGGGGCTGGGCTTGTCGATCTGCCAGCGCATCTCGCGCCTGCTCGATCACCGCCTCAATGCGCGCAGCCGCGTGGGCAGCGGCAGCATGTTCTCGATCCTGCTGCCGCTGGTGGCCGCACCGGCGCTGCCCAGCGTGACAGCGCTGCCGGCACCCAGCCCGGTCACCCGCACCGATTCGCTGGCGGGCATGCGCGTCCTGTGCGTGGACAACGACCAGGAGATCCTGGATGGCATGCGCGCACTGCTCGGCCGTTGGCAGGTGCAGGTGATCACCGCCAGCACGGTCGACCAGGCACTGGAGAAAGTGGTGGAACGGCCGGATGTGATGCTGGTGGATTACCACCTGCATGACCGCCTGGATGGGCTGGATACCTTGGTGGCCCTGGGCCAGAAGGCCGGGCGTGCGATTCCGGGCGCGCTGCTCACTGCCGATGGCCGCGATGAGCTGAAGCGGATGGCGCGTGACCGCGGTTACCGGTTGCTGACCAAGCCGATCAAGCCGGCCTCGCTGCGTGCTTTCCTGGCCGCCTTCCACGACACCCGCGGCGATCTCTAGCCGCGGGCTGGCGGCGGTCGCCGTGCCCGATCAGGCCACCGCACCGCTGAGGTGTTCGTACAGGATGGTGGAGCCGATGATGATCAGGATCACGCCACCGATGATCTCGGCGCGCTTGCCCACCATGCCGCCCAAGACGCGGCCGAGCATGATTCCGCAGGTCACCATGGTGAGCGTGCACAGGCCGATGACCAGCGCCATGACGCCGATATGCACGTCGAGGAAGGCCAGGCCGATGCCGACCGCCATCGCATCGATGCTGGTCGCGAAACCGGTCATCGCCAGGCGCCAGAAGCCGTGGTGTCTGCTGGTGTCGTCTTCCTCTGCGCCCTCATCGGGGCGCAGGCCGTTGATGATCATGTGCACGCCCAGCGCCCCGAGCAGGCCGAACGCGATCCAGTGATCGAAGGCCTCTACGTACTCCAGCGCAGCGCGACCGAGCAGCCAGCCGATCACCGGGGTGATGCCTTCGATGACACCGAAGATCAGGCCGGCGCGCAATGCATCGGAGAAACGTGGCTTGCGCATGGCCGCGCCCTTGCCGATCGCCGCAGCGAAGGCATCGGTGGACATGGCAAAGCCGATCAGCAGGATCGAAACAGGGGACATTGGGGTACGCGGCAGGTCGGGCGATAGCGAGCAACGGACCGCGAACGCGCCCAACCTGTCGTTGCGCACGCGGACCGCTGGTCTCGCCAACCAAGATGGTTGCCCGCACCACGGCGCACTGGCCGAGTATGTTGATACGGGCGATTCCTTCAGCAGGAATCCGGCTACTCCCCAAGGGGACGCGAAGCTTAGCACCGGGGTTGCGGCATGGAGCGTTTACCGGCAATTGCGCAGGTAACGCTGGAATTCATAGCTCCGGCTATAACGCCTACTCTTCTTCGGGCGGCAACACGATCTGTTCGTCGTCGATGGCCAGCTTGCCGGCCATCAGCACCGCCTGGGTGCGGTTGGTGACGCCGAGCTTGCGCAGGATCGCGGTGACATGGGCCTTGATCGTCGCCTCGGAGACGTTGAGGTCGTAGGCGATCTGCTTGTTGAGGCGGCCGGCGCCGAGCATCTGCAATACCCGGAACTGCTGCGGCGTCAGCTCGCGCAGGCGCTGGCCGATCTCGCGTTCCTCGCGCCCGGTCTGGGGCACGTTGTGCGCTTCCGGTGGGGCCCAGGTCTCGCCATCGAGAATGGTGCCCAGTGCATGACCGATGGTGTCCGAATCGGCGGATTTTGGGATGAAGCCAAAGGCGCCGTGGTCGAGCGCGCGTCGCATCACCGTCGGTTCCTCACGTGCCGACACCACCACCACCGGCAGCTGCGGGTGCAGGGCACGCATATGCACGAGCGCGTTGAAGCCCTGCGCGCCGGGCATGTTGAGGTCCATCAGGACCAGGTCGGCGTCGGTGTGCTGGTCGGCCAGCTGGTACAGCGCTTCCACGCTGTCCGCTTCGTACAGCTGCACGCCGGGGATGACGCGTTGCACGGCCCCGCGAAGGGCTTCGCGGAACAGCGGGTGGTCATCGGCAATCAGGAGGGTCGTCATGGTGGGGGCCATGTTGCGGAGGCGTGCAGCGACGCAACGAAAAAGTCTATCGAGATGACAGCCCCCTGAGTCAGGGGGCGAAAGGTTACTTCACTTCACTTTGCGTTCTTCCACCAGCGAGGCCACGACCGACGGATCGGCCAGGGTCGAGGTGTCGCCAAGCTGGTCCGGGGCGTTCTCGGCGATCTTGCGCAGGATGCGGCGCATGATCTTGCCCGAGCGCGTTTTCGGCAGGCCCGGCGCCCACTGCAGATGGTCGGGCGCGGCGATCGGACCGATCTCCTTGCGCACCCAGGCCACCAGCTCCTTGTGCAGTTCATCGCTCGGCGTCTCGTCGGCGATCAGCGTCACGTAGGCATAGATGCCCTGGCCCTTGATGTCGTGCGGGAAGCCGACCACGGCCGCTTCGGCAACCTTGGGGTGCGAGACCAGCGCGCTTTCCACTTCGGCGGTGCCGATGCGGTGGCCGGAAACGTTGATCACATCGTCGACGCGGCCGGTGATCCAGTAGTAGCCATCTTCGTCACGACGGCAGCCGTCGCCGGTGAAGTAGCTGCCCGGGTAGGTGCGGAAGTAGGTGTCGATGAAGCGCTGATGGTCGCCGTAGACGGTGCGCATCTGGCCCGGCCACGAATCGCGGATGATCAGGTTGCCTTCGGTGGCCCCCTCCTGGATTTCGCCATCGGCATTGACCAGCGCCGGCTGCACGCCGAAGAAGGGCAGGGTGGCCGAGCCCGGCTTGAGATCGACCGCGCCGGCCAGCGGCGAGATCAGGATGCCGCCGGTTTCGGTCTGCCACCAGGTATCCACGATCGGGCAGCGGCTGTCGCCGACCACCTCGTAGTACCAGCGCCAGGCTTCCGGATTGATCGGCTCGCCAACGCTGCCGAGCAGGCGCAGCGAACTGCGCGAGGTGCGCTTGACCGGTGCATCGCCTTCGCGCATCAACGCGCGGATCGCGGTGGGGGCGGTATAGAAGATGGTGACCTGGTGCTTGTCGATCACGTCCCAGAACCGCGAGGTGTTCGGGAAGTTCGGCACGCCTTCGAACATCACCGAGGTGGCGCCGTTGGCCAGCGGGCCGTACACGATGTAGCTGTGGCCGGTGACCCAGCCGACATCGGCCGTGCACCAGTAGATGTCGTCCTCGCGCAGGTCGAACACCGCTTCATGGGTGTAGGCCGCGTACAGCAGGTAGCCGCCAGTGGTGTGCAGCACGCCCTTGGGCTTGCCGGTGGAGCCGGAGGTGTAGAGGATGAACAACGGATCCTCGGCATTCATGCGCTCGGGCTCGCACTGCGCCGGCTGCGGGTCCACCACATCGTGGAACCAGCGGTCGCGCGGGGCCTGCATGTCCACCGCGCCGCCGGTGTGGCGGACCACCAGCACCGTTTCCACGGTGGTGGTGCCGGGCAGCTTCAACGCCGCATCGACATTGGCTTTGAGCGGAATCTTCTTGCCACCGCGCAGACCTTCGTCGGCGGTGATGATCAGCTTGCTGCCGCAGTCGATGACGCGGTCGGCGATCGAGTTCGGGGCGAAGCCGCCGAACACCACCGAGTGGATCGCACCGATACGCGCGCAGGCCAGCATGGCCACGGCGGCGTCGACGATCATCGGCAGGTAGATGGTGACCCGGTCGCCCTTCTTGACGCCGAGGTTGCGCAGCGCGTTGCCGAGGCGGCAGGTGCGCTCATACAGCTCGCGATAGGTGACGCCCTGCGCCGGGGCATCCGGGCTGTCCGGTTCGAACAGCAGGGCGATCTTGTCGCCGCGCTTGTCGAGCTGGCGATCCAGGCAGTTGACGCTGGCGTTGAGTTCGCCGTCTTCGAACCACTTGATGCGGAAATCGTCGAGCTGGTAGCTGACGTTCTTGATACGGGTCGGTTTCTTGAACCAGTCCAGGCGCTCGGCAGCCTTGCCCCAGAAGGCATCCGGATGCTCCACCGATTCACGGTAGAGCTGCTGGTACGTGTTCTTGTCGATCCGCGATGCCGCGGCGAACGCGGCGTCGACGGGGTAAAGATCAGCCATGGCACCCTCACTTGCACGTTGACTTGGGTTGTGCGGTCGCAGCATAAGCGGCGACCTATCCCCCTCAGTTTGCCGCATCCACCCGCCTGCGCGGTGTCGAGGTGGTTAGACCATGGTCGAACGCCGACCACCCCTATATGACAGGGCAGCCAACCCCGGTAGCTCACGACCGTTGGTCGTGAGGCAAGGCGGACCGACCAACGGTCGGTACCTGCGCGGTGCCTGCGGCACCTGCCGGTCGCCTGCCGGCGCCCGGGTCGTACTCGCCCGTTGGGGCGAGTACGACTAATGGCCAATAGCTTCGGTGCGTCAACGCGCCGCACCCTCGGGTCGACCGTGCCCCATGCGCGGCATCACCTTGCCACCCGGGAGAGAGGGCAACATGAGCCACCGTTTGCTGAGGACGACACGCCGGCCGTTGGCCGCTGCCATGTTCGTCGCATTGATCGCGCCAGGCATGGCGTTCGCCGAAACCGCAAAAGAGAAAGCCCTGGAAGCCCGCGTCGTCGAGCTGGAACGCCAGGTCCAGCTGCTGCTGAACAACCAGCAGCAACAGCAGGTCCAGATCAGCCAGGCCCAGACCGATGTCACCGCGGTGCGCACGGTCCAGGCACAGCAACCGGTGGCGGCCACGGTGCCGGCCGGCAAGCAGCCGATCCAGGTCACCACCATCACCCCGGGCGCCGCGCCGGGCACCACGGTCAAGATCGGCGGCTTCATCAAGGCCGATTTCCTCGCCACCCAGACCGGCGACGGTCAGCTCGCCGACGATGCCACCGGCCGCGCGCTGTATCTGCCGGGCCAGACCCCGGTGGCCGGTGCCGGCGGCAGCGGCAAGCGTTCGGACGTGGACTACAACGCCCACGCCAAGTTCTCGCGCTTCAATCTTGGCATCGACAATGTCAGCGAGGCTGGCAACAAGTCCGGTGCGTTCTTCGAGATGGACTTCTTCGGCAACTCGCTGGGCAACCAGACCGCGACCAATACCTACGGTGCGACCCTGCGTCACGCCTACATGTACTGGAACAACTGGATGGCCGGCCAGACCTGGTCGAACTTCATGGACGCGGCCTCGCTGCCGGAAGCCGCCGACTTCGTCGGCCCGACCGACGGTGTGATCTTCGTGCGCCAGGCACAGATCCGCTACACCCAGGGCGGCTTCAGCGTCGCGCTGGAAAACCCGGAAACCACGCTGCTCACCGGCACCCGCAACCCGGTCACCGGCGCGTGGACCAACGTGGCCAGCAACTCCGATCGCGGCGCGCTGCCGGATCTGACCCTGCGTTATGGCTGGAAGGGCGATTGGGGCACCTTCGGTGTCGGCGGCGTGGTCCGTCAGCTCAAGGTCGACAACCAGACCACCGGTGCCGATGCGGACAAGATCGGCGGCGGCCTCACCCTGGGCGGCAAGTGGGTGATGGGCGCGACCGATACGCTGCATTACCAGGTCACCGGTGGCGAAGGCATCGCACGTTACATCGGCCTGGGTGTCACCGCTGATACCGCGTATGACATCGCCCGCGACGAACTCAACCCGACCGGCGTCCTGGCCGGTTACGTCGGCTGGCGCCATGCCTTCACCCAGAAGTTGCGCACCAACCTGATCTACGCGCGCAGCGATTACGACAACGACGGCAGCCTCGGCCCGCTGGTCACCAAGAGCGTGCAGAGCATCCGCGGCAACGTGTTCTACACACCGATGCCCAAGGTCGATGTCGGCGCCGAGCTGATGTATGGCGTGCGCGAGATCGAGGATGGCCGCAAGGGCGATATCAGCCGCCTGCAGTTCACGACGAAATACAGCTTCTAAAAGAAAAAACGATTGCCGGTGTACAGCCGGCACAACACAACGATTGCTTCGGAGGGGAAGCGTCCTATGTCCACCACACCCGCACCAACAAAAGCCCAACTTACCCAGGGACACAAGAAGGTCATCTTCGCGTCCAGCCTGGGTACTGTCTTCGAGTGGTACGACTTCTTCCTGTACGGCTCGCTCGCCGCGATCATCGCCAAGCAGTTCTTCAGCGGCGTCAATGAAACCACGGGCATGATCTTCGCCCTGCTGGCGTTCGCGGCCGGCTTCTTCGTGCGCCCGTTCGGTGCGGCCTTCTTCGGCAGCCTCGGCGACCGTATCGGCCGCAAGTACACCTTCCTGGTCACGATCCTGATCATGGGCATCTCGACCTTCCTGGTCGGCGTGCTGCCCAACTACGCCTCGATCGGTTTCGCCGCCCCGGTGATCCTGATCATCCTGCGTCTGGCCCAGGGCCTGGCGATGGGTGGCGAATACGGGGGTGCCGCGACCTATGTCGCCGAGCATGCACCGGCCGACAAGCGTGGCCTGTACACCAGCTTCATCCAGTGCACCGCAACGCTCGGCCTGTTCATGTCGCTGCTGATCATCCTGGCCTGCCGCTACTTCCTGGGCAATGAAGCGTTCGAAGCCTGGGGCTGGCGTATTCCGTTCCTGGTCTCGATCGTGCTGCTGGGCATCTCGGTGTGGATCCGCCTGCAGCTGAGCGAATCCCCGCTGTTCCAGCAGATGAAGGCCGAAGGCAAGGGCTCCAAGACCCCGTTCCGTGACAGCCTCAAGGACGGCAACCTCAAGCTGATGCTGCTGGTCCTGCTCGGTGCCGCAGCCGGTCAGGCCGTGGTGTGGTACGGCGGCCAGTTCTACGCGCTGTTCTTCCTGAGCAGCATGCTCAAGGTCGACGCGACCACCTCCTACCTGCTGATCGCCGCCGCGCTGGCGCTGGGCGTGCCGTTCTTCATCTTCTTCGGCTGGCTGTCGGACCGTATCGGCCGCAAGAAGATCATCCTGGCCGGCTGTCTGCTGGCTGCCATCACCTACATCCCGATCTTCAAGGGCCTGACCCACTTCGCCAACCCGGCCATCGAAGAAGCCCGCACCAACTCGCCGGCGCTGGTCAATGCCGATCCGAACACCTGCTCGTTCCAGTTCGATCCGGTCGGCCTGCGCAAGTTCACCAGCTCCTGCGACGTGGCCACCGCGGCCCTGACCAAGGCCGGTGTGCCCTATGAAGTGAAGCCGGCACCGGCCGGTACGCTGGCGACGGTATCGGTGGGCAGCGCCGAGGTGACCTCGTACGAGGCTGCCGGCCTGACCAAGGAAGAGCTCAAGGCCAAGGGCGATGCCTTCGGTGGCGAGCTGAAGGGCGCACTCAGCACCGCCGGCTACCCGGCCAAGGCGGACAACGCGCGCATCAACATCCCCGGCACGATCTTCATGCTGTGGCTGCTGGTGCTGTACGTGACCATGGTCTACGGCCCGATCGCCGCCTACCTGGTCGAGTTGTTCCCGACGCGTATCCGCTACACCTCGATGTCGCTGCCGTACCACATCGGCAACGGCTGGTTCGGTGGCTTCCTGCCGGCGATTTCCTTCGCGCTGGTGGCCGGTACCGGCAACCTCTACTACGGCCTGTGGTACCCGATCATCATCGCGTTGATGACGGTCGTGGTCGGTGGCCTGTTCCTGCATGAAACCAAGGATGTGGATATCACCAAGTAACGGTGATCCACATGGCAAGACGAAGGGGCCGCGATGCAGATCGCGGCCCTTTCTGTGTCCGGGGTAGTGCCGGCCGCTGGCCGGCTCCCGAAGAACCTACGGAGAAGCGTGTGAGGCTGCCGGCCAGCGGCCGGCACTACCGATCCCGCCATCACGCAGCCTGCCGCTATAGTCGGGCCATGAGCGATGCCCACACCGATCCCGCTGCACTGCCCGCGATCCTGCAGACCCTGCGCACCGCCTGGCAGGCCAACCGCCCGACGCTGGAACAGCGCCGCGATGACCTGCAGCGCCTGCGCGCTGCCCTCAAGGCGCGCCTGCCGGACATGGCCGCGGCGATCTCGGCCGATTTCGGCCACCGCTCCACCCACGAATCACTGATCGCCGATGGCATGACCGTGCTCGGCGATATCGACCACCTGTGCGGCCATCTGCGCGGCTGGATGCGGCCGCGCAGGGTCGGGGTCGGCTGGCGGTTCTGGCCGGCGCGCGCGCAGACCCGGCCGGTGCCACTGGGCGTGGTCGGGGTGATCTCCCCCTGGAACTACCCGGTCAACTTGGCGCTGATTCCGCTGGCCACCGCGATCGCCGCCGGCAACCACGTGATCCTCAAGCCGTCCGAGCACACCCCCCGCACCAGCGCCTTCCTGCAGTCGCTGCTGACCGACGTCTTCCCCTCGGATCGCGTGGCGGTCGTGCAGGGCGATGGAGACCTCGCTGGCGCCCTGGCCGGCTCGCCGCTGGACCACCTGGTGTTCACTGGCTCCACCACCATCGGCCGCAAGGTCATGGCGGCCGCCGCCGAGCACCTGACCCCGCTCACGCTGGAGCTGGGCGGCAAATCCCCGGCGATTGTCTGCAGCGACTACCCGTTGGAGAAAGCCGCCGCGCGCCTGGCCACCGGCAAGTTCTTCAATGCCGGCCAGACCTGCATCGCGCCGGACTACGTGCTGATCGACGGCCATCGCCAGCGCGAGCTGGTGCAGCAGCTGCAGACCCAGGTGCAGGCGCGCTATGGCGATTTCAGCGACGCCGCCGATTACACCCGGATCATCCACGACGGCCAGTACCAGCGCCTGCGCGGCTATCTCGAGGAGGCCCGCGCGCGGGGCGTGCCGGTGATCGAACTGGCCATGGTCGATCCCGAGCGTGCGCAGCGCGAGCGGCTGATCGTACCGACCATCGTGCTCGATCCGCCGGCCGATCTGGCCCTGATGCGCGAGGAGATCTTCGGTCCGATCCTGCCGGTCTGCGCATATCCCGATCTGGACGCCGCCATCGCGGCGGTGCAGTCACGTGACCGCCCGTTGGCGCTGTACGTCTTCAGTCACGAGCGTATGCAGGTGGAACGGGTGCTGGCGCAGGTGGTGGCCGGCGGCGTCACCGTCAACGACACGCTGCTGCATTTCGCGGTCAATGGGCTGCCGTTCGGCGGCGTTGGCCCGAGTGGCATGGGCGCCTATCACGCGCGTGCCGGCTTCGATGCGATGAGCAAGCAGCTGCCCATCCTGTGGCAGTCGCGCTGGGCCGCCAGCGATCTGCTCAAGCCGCCGTATTCGAAGATCGCCGTAATGTTGAAGGCGATGGTGCGGTGATGACCGCCGGCAGGGACGCCCGCTACAGATTCCTGAGGGCAGCCAGGAACGCGTCGGGATCCTCCGGGGATACCAGCAGCGTGTAACCGGCCGTCGTCGGCAGAATCACCACCTTCGCTGGATCCGTCACCGCTGCAAATGCTTTCCCCTTGCTGGTTCGGAACCACCCCAGTGAGAGGCCCGGCATGCCGATGCCATTGGTTCGCAAGGTCAGTGGGGTGTCGTTGCTGCCGGGCAGCCGTCGGCGTGCAGCGGAGAGATCAATCTGCGCCATCGCGACCGAGACGGTGTATGCCCCGCCGCCGACGGTCAGGGTCGTGGCGTCCGCTGTCAGTCGGATCGCGCTGAGCTGCCAGACACCAAGCAGGCCGATGATGGCGGCCAGACAGGTGGCGCCGAGCGCGGCCAACTGGGAAATCCTGTCCTGCCCTAGGAAATAGACCGCTATGCCGACCAACAGCAGCGGGACGACGCCGATCAGCAGCACCGCAGCGAGCGTCTTGTAGTTCAACGCGTGGATGGCGAATTCAGTGGGCATGGGGTGTCGGAACTCCTTCGGGCATATGTCGCAGTCACGGGCGGCATGTCGAGAATCTTCCTCCGGTCGACAACGATACAAGTGGGGAAGCTCCTCGCCTTGATGTGCGAAAGCACCTACAGAACTCCGAGTCATCGGCGACATTTACAGCGTGATATCGCCTTGCCCACTGGACAATGTGTTGCGCTACTGGCCCCGGCGCCTCTGCCCGCGAGTGGCGCTGCGGGTCAATCACGTCATGTGGCGCAACGCTCCCTCAACGCCCCGGCTGCGACGATCGGCCGTCGTGGAACCACGCATAGGCCGCAGCTTCCAGCTCGCCTTCCTCGGCGATCACCGAACCGTCCTCGTCCAGCAGGGTGTAGTGGCGCTGGTCACCGCCCAGCGCGGCACTGCCATCCAGCCCGAGCAGCAGGGTGTACAGGGCGTCGGTGGTGAAGACATCGAGCATCTCCCGCAACTGCTGGGTCTGCTCGGGCGACAGGTCCATCGCGGCGATCCTTGCTGCGCACGCCGTGCCTGGGGTCCATGCAGCGGCCAGCAGGTGCGCTTTCTCCGCATACCATTTTGAGACGAAGGCATCTGCGTTCATGGGATAACTGCGCTCCGGAGGGGTGGGCCAGAGCCTAGCGGGGAGAGAGAGACGTGTGGCAAAAATCTGCGTGTCCCGGACGTGTGAGGCTGCCGGCCAGCGGCCGGCACCACCTGCGCCCACCGACCAACGGTCGGTGGCTACCGGTAGAATGGTGCGCATGAAAATCGCCTCCTGGAACGTCAACTCGCTCAACGTGCGCCTGCCGCACCTGGAACAATGGCTCACGGCGTTCGCGCCGGACGTGGTCGGCATCCAGGAAACCAAGATGGAGGACCACAAATTCCCCGACGCGGTGCTGGCCGGGCTGGGCTACCGCAGCGTGTTTGCCGGGCAGAAGACCTACAACGGCGTCGCGCTGCTTTCGCGCGAGCCGGCGCAGGACGTGCAGATCGGCATCCCCGGCTTCGAGGATGAGCAGAAGCGTGTCATCGCCGGTACCGTCAACGGCGTGCGCATCATCAACCTGTACGTGGTCAACGGCCAGGACGTGGGCACCGACAAGTACGCCTACAAGCTGCGCTGGCTGGAGGCCGTGCATGCCTGGGTCGAGGCCGAGCTGGCGAAGTACCCGGAGCTGGTGGTGATGGGTGACTTCAACATCGCGCCCGATGCCCGCGACGTGCACGACCCGCTGGTCTGGAACGAGAACCACATCCTGACCTCCACTGCCGAGCGCGGCGCCCTGAACAAGCTGCTGCAGCTGGGCCTGCACGATGCCTTCCGTCTGCACAGCGAGGAAGAGGGCGTGTTCAGCTGGTGGGACTACCGGGCGGCCGGCTTCCGTCGCAACCTGGGCCTGCGCATCGACCTGACCCTGGTCTCCGACGCGCTCAAGGCGCGCGCGCTGGCCTCGGGCATCGACCGTGAGCCGCGTACCTGGGAGCGCCCCAGCGACCATGCCCCGGCCTGGGTGCAGCTGGGCTGATCGTGGAAACAACAAGGCCCGGCACCGCCGGGCCTTGTTGATCAAACGGGTACGTGCGGTCGTTACCGCACGTTTCTGCGCGTAAACAGATTCACGATCGCGAGCAGGATCACTGCGCCGATCAACGAGAACAGGAACGTGCGGATGGTGATCGCTTCATTGATGCCACCGCCGAACAGCCAACCGGCCAGCAATGCGCCGACGATGCCGACCACGATGTTGAGGATGATGCCTTGCTGCGCGTCCCGCTTCATGATGATGCTGGCAAGCCAGCCCACGATGCCGCCGACGATCAACCAGATGATGATGCCCATAACGTTGACTCCCTCTGTGCGGTTGCAACCCCTGCAGTGGACGGCACACCCTGTGAAATCGTCGTGCAGCCGCGATGGCGGAGCCGTGGCATGACCCTGCCAGCGACGCTGGACGGCCCTTGGCGCTTCGGCCCGGTCACGGTCTGGCGCCTGCCGCATGTGCCGGGCACCCGGGGCGAGCCCCAGGCCCGGGTGCTGCTGGCCGAGCAGCTGGGCGGGGTGCCGGAGGAGCTGCCGCTGCAGCGCGATCCGCGCGGCCGGCCAGAGTTGCATGGCCCGTTGGCGCATATCGGCACTGGTTGGAGCCACAGCCACGGGCAGCTGCTGGTCGCCCTCGGTGAAGGCGTCCGCCTCGGCGTGGACCTGGAGCCGCTGCGCCCGCGCCCACGAATGCTGGACATCGTGCAGCGCTTCTTCCACCCGGCCGAGATCGCCTGGCTGGAATCGCTGGACGAGAACGCCCGCAACCATTGGTTCTTCCGTGTGTGGTGTGCCAAGGAAGCGCTGTTGAAGGCGCAGGGGCAGGGCATCTCCTTCGGTCTGCACCGGCTGCAGCTCGCGCCCGGCATCGACGGTGGCCTGCACCTGGCCTGGTGCGACCCGGAGCTGGGACCGGCCGAGCGCTGGCATCTGCATGAGTGGCAGGCAGCCGATGATTTCCGGGCCGCGCTGGCCTGGCATGCCATGTGAGATGGGGCGCCGACCCGCGGTCGGCGCTACCGACCTGCGATAATGCTCCCATGACAGAACACACCCTCCCCGCTGGCGTCGCCGATGCGCTTGAGCGCGGCTTGGCCGCCATGCAGCTGGATGCCGCGCTGGCACCGCCGCTGCTGACCTACCTGACCCTGCTCGATCGCTGGAACCGCACGTACAACCTGACGGCCATCCGCGATCCGCTGGAGATGGTGACCCGCCACCTGCTCGATTCGCTGGCGATGCAGCCGTTCCTGGAGACCGGCACCCTGGCCGATCTGGGCACCGGCCCCGGGCTGCCGGGCATTCCGCTGGCGATCGCGCGCCCGCAGCTGCAGGTGACCCTGGTCGAGAGCAACGGCAAGAAAGCCCGCTTCATGCGCGAGGCCGTGCGCCAGCTGGGCCTGGGCAACGCCCGCGTAGCCGAGTCGCGTGCCGAGGCGCTGGCCGAACCGGCCGCCTATGACCATCTGACCGCCCGCGCGATGGATACCCTGGCCGGGATCATCCGGGTCGGGGGGCATCTGCTGCGCCCGGGCGGCCGCCTGCTGGCCATGAAAGGCGTGTACCCGCACGACGAGATCGCGCAGCTGCCGGCCGGCTGGGTGGTGGAGAAGGTGGTGCCGCTGAGCGTCCCCGGGTTGACCGGCGAGCGCCATCTGGTGGTGGTTACCGGCCCGTGAGCCGGTGACCTCGGCGAGCGCAGCGCCCGCCCCAGCAGCGTTCCGATCCGCCCCCGTGGTGGCCTCACGTGGCGCCGCCGGCGTGCCCGTGGGCGTCGCTGCGGCATTGCGGCGCGTGCCTGCCGCGCATCTCACAGTGCATGACACGCCCCATATACGCATAATGACCAGTCCCACTCCCTGCCGATGAGGCTCACCCGCATGGCCCGCATCATCGCCATCGCCAACCAGAAAGGTGGCGTCGGCAAGACCACGACCGCCGTCAATCTGGCCGCCTCCCTGGCTGCTGCACCCAAGCGCGTGCTTCTCGTCGACCTCGATTCCCAAGGCAATGCGACCATGGGCAGCGGCGTGGACAAGCGCGAAGTCGCCGCCTCCACCTGTGACTTGCTGCTGGGCGAAAGCACCGCGGCCGAGGTCCGGGTCACGACGCCGGAAGGTTTCGACCTGCTCCCGGGCAACATCGACCTGACCGCCGCCGAGATCCAGCTGATGGACCAGAGCGAGCGCGAGCAGCGCCTCAAGCGCGCACTGGCGCCGATCCGCGACGAATACGACTACATCCTGATCGACTGCCCGCCGGCGCTGTCGCTGCTGACGCTCAACGCGCTGGCCGCCGCCGATTCGGTGATCGTGCCGATGCAGTGCGAGTACTACGCGCTGGAAGGGCTGAGCGCGCTGGTGGAAACCATCGAGGCGCTGCGTGCCAACCTCAATCCCGCGCTGGAGATCGAGGGCGTGCTGCGGACCATGTTCGATGTGCGCAACAACCTGGCCAATGCCGTGTCGGCCGAGCTGACCGAGCACTTCGGCGAGCAGGTGTTCCGCACCATCGTGCCGCGCAACGTGCGCCTGGCCGAGGCGCCCAGCCATGGCCAGAGCATCGTCGGTTACGACCGTGCCTCGCGCGGTGGCGTTGCCTATCTCGGCCTGGCTGGCGAGATCATCCGTCGCAACAACCAACGCAAGAAGGCCGACAAGGCCATGGAGACCGCCTGATGAGCACCAAGCCTGCCCTCGGCAAGAAACGCGGCCTCGGCCGTGGCCTCGACGCGCTGTTGGGGCCCAAGGGGGCAGTGACACAGGTGCAGGCAGCCGCCGTGGTCGAACCGCAGCCGGGCGAACGCCTGCGCAAGCTGCCGGTCGGTCACCTGCAGCCGGGCAAGTACCAGCCGCGCCGCGACATGGACGAGACCAAGCTCGCCGAGCTGGCCGAGTCGATCAAGTCGCAGGGCGTGATCCAGCCGATCCTGGTCCGCCAGCTGGGCCCGGACAGCTTCGAGATCGTGGCCGGCGAACGCCGCTGGCGCGCGTCGCAGCTGGCTGGACTGGATGAAGTGCCGGTGGTGGTGCGCGAGCTGGAAGACCGCACCGTCATCGCGATGGCGCTGATCGAGAACATCCAGCGCGAAGACCTCAACCCGCTCGAAGAAGCCGAAGCGCTGCAGCGGCTGATCAGCGAGTTCGCCCTGACCCACGCCGAAGCCGCGCAGGCCGTCGGCCGCTCGCGTGCGGCGGTGTCCAATCTGCTGCGTCTGCTGGAGCTGCCGATCGCCATCCGCCTGCTGCTGGAAACCCGGCGGCTGGAAATGGGTCATGCCCGCGCGCTGCTCACCTTGGCGCCGGAACTGGCCAGCAAGCTGGCCCAGGAAGCGGCCGATCAGGGCTGGTCGGTGCGCGAAGTGGAACACCGTGCGCAGCAGTTCGCGGCCGGCAAGGTGCCCGGCGCGCTGCGCAAGAAGCCCGCTGCCGCGGCGCCGCAGGCGGATATCGCCTCGCTGGAGACTGAACTGTCCGAGTCGCTGGGTACCCGCGTGGCGATCGCCCACGGCCGTGGCGGCAAGGGCAAGCTGATCATCCATTACACCGACCTGGACACGCTGGATGGCGTGCTCGACCGACTTCGCGCACAGAAGGGCTGAGTCCCCCGCAGGCGTCAGAGGATTTCCCCCAACCAATGAACCCCACCAAGGTCGACCGCAACCATCTGTTGCGTCTGACCGACCTGCCGAATGTCGGGCCGGCCTGTGAGAAAGATCTCCGTCTGATCGGCATCCGCGTGCCAGCGCATCTGCGCGGTCGCGATGCCTACGACATGTACGCGCAGCTGTGTCTGCGCACCGGGGTGATGCACGACCCCTGTGTGATCGATGTATTTCTGTCGGTGCTGCGTTTCATGCAGGGCGAGGCGCCGCGGCCGTGGTGGGATTTCAGCAAGGAACGCAAGGCCACCCTGGCCAAGGAAGCGCCGCTCAGCCTCTGGTGAGGTGGGCCACCGGGACGCGCGGATCGCCACGCGGGCGTCCCGGGCACGCACTGTATTGATACGTGGCTGCATGACGGACAGACCCCATGACGATTCTCGTGACCGGCGCGGCCGGTTTCATCGGCGCCAACACCTGCAAGGCCCTGCTTGAGCGCGGTGAGCGCGTCGTCGGCCTGGACAACTACAACGACTACTACGACCCGCAGATCAAGCGCGATCGCGTGGCCGCGCTGTGCCCGGACGCCGACATCCGCGTGCTCGATCTGACCGACCGCGACGGCCTGGCCGCACTGTTCGATGAGGTCCAACCGACCCGGGTCATCCACCTGGCCGCACAGGCCGGCGTGCGTTACTCGCTGGAGAACCCGCATGCCTACGTCGACAGCAACCTGACCGGCTTCGTCAACATGCTGGAGCTGTGCCGCCATCGCGGCGTGGCCCATCTGGTGTATGCCTCCAGCAGTTCGGTATACGGCGATTCGGCGACCCCGCCGTTCTCCGAAGACCAGCGTATCGACAAGCCGCGCTCGCTGTATGCCGCGACCAAGGCCGCCAACGAGCTGATGGCCTACACCTACGCACAGCTGTTCGGCCTGCACGCCACCGGCCTGCGTTTCTTCACCGTGTACGGCCCGTGGGGCCGCCCGGACATGGCACCGCTGCTGTTCTCGCGCGCGGTGCTGGCCGGCCGCCCCATCGACGTGTTCAACGACGGCAAGATGCAGCGCGACTTCACACATGTCTCCGACATCGTCGATGGCATCCTCGGGGCGCTGGCGCATCCGTCCCGCGAGACGGTCCCGCACCGGGTGTTCAACCTCGGCAACCACACGCCGATCGAGCTGGAACATTTCATCGGGGTCATCGAGGCGGCGGCCGGACGCCCGGCGCAGAAGGTCTACAAGCCGATGCAGCCCGGCGACATGGTCCGCACCATGGCCGATACCACCCGCGCGCATGACGCTTTCGGCTATGCGCCGGCGATGCCGATCGAGCGCGGTCTGCCGCCCGTGGTGGCCTGGTGCCGCGAGTATTTCGGCGATCACGCCTGACACACACACGCCGATTCATCTTCGGATAACCTCGGGCGCGGAGAATGCGCGCTCTTTTTCGATCCTGGCCATTCGCAGAGCCCGACCATGAGCCAACCCCAGTTGTCGGTCGTCGTCCCGGTCTTCAATGAACGCGACAACGTCACGCCCCTGATCAACGAGATCACCACCGCACTGCGTGGGCAGATCGATTTCGAAATCGTCTATATCGACGACCACTCGCGCGACGACACCCTGGCGGTGCTGCAGGCCCTGAAGGCCGTCACGCCGGAGCTGCGGGTGCTGCACCACGTGACCCAGAGCGGGCAGAGCACCGCGGTGCGCAACGGCGTCAAGCACGCGCGTGCGCCGTGGATCGCCACCCTGGACGGCGACGGCCAGAACGACCCGGCCGACATCCCCAAGCTGCTCGCTGCACGGGCCGCAGCCGCCACCGAGGTCAAGCTGTTCGCCGGGTGGCGCGTCAATCGCCAGGATTCGGGCAGCAAGCGCTGGGCCAGCAAGTGGGCCAATGCGATCCGCGCCCGCATGCTGCGCGATGACACGCCCGATACCGGTTGCGGCATCAAGCTGTTCGAGCGCGCCGCGTTCCTGGATCTGCCGTACTTCGACCACATGCACCGCTACCTGCCGGCGCTGATGCAGCGGGCCGGCTGGCAGACCACCAGCGTGCCGGTCAATCACCGTCACCGCACCGCCGGGGTCTCCAAGTACAACAACCTCGGCCGCGCCCTGGTCGGCATCCGCGACCTGCGCGGGGTGGCCTGGTTGATCACGCGCAGCAAGCGCACCGCCGTGGAAGAACGCTGATGGAACTGCATTGGCTCGATCAGCCGCTCACCTGGTTGTACTGGACCGGCCTGCATGTGACCGGCTGGAAGCTCATCGGCTACACCGGCGCGCTGATGTTCGGCGGCCGCTGGCTGGTCCAGTTCGTGGCTTCGCGCCGCGCCGGCAAGCCGGTGATCCCGCGCCTGTTCTGGTACATGAGCGTGGTCGGCAGCCTGATGACGCTGAGCTACTTCCTGTTCTCGGCCAAGCAGGACTCGGTGGGCGTGCTGCAGAACCTGTTTCCGGCCTTCACCGCGTTGTACAGCCTGAAGCTGGATATCGCGCACCGTGGGTGGAAGCGGGACAAGGCGACGCACTAGGGTCGCGCAGGACTTTTGATCCATGCACCGCGCGCCAGCTTGGTGCCATGATCGGGGTTTGCCGTCCCTCGGGAACCCCTGACCGTGAAATCACCGCTCGTTGCTGCGTTGCTGCTCGCCCTGGCCCTTCCCGCCGGCGCCGCCCTGGCTGCGCCCCCGGCTGCCCCGGCCGCCGCCCCGGCCAGCCTGGCTGCCGAAAGCCCCGCCGATGCGCAGTTCCGCGCGATCTACGAGAAAGAATGGGCCTGGCGCGAAGCCGGGGGTGGTGAAGCCAGCGAAGACGGCGACGGCCCGGCCAACGCCACCCGTATGCCCGATGTCGGCGCGGCCGCGCAGCAGGGCCGGTTGAAGGTCTGGGACGACGTCCTGGCCCAGCTGGACAAGGTCGACCCCAAGGCACTCTCGGCCGAGAACCGCATCAACTACGCGATCTACCGCGACCAGGTGTTCAACCTGGCCGCCGAGGTACGCCTGCGCGCCTACGAAATGCCGTTCAACGCGGACTCCTCGTTCTGGTCGAACCTGTCCTTCATGGCCCGGCGCGAGATGAAGACCGCGCAGGACTACCGCAACTACATCGCGCGCCTGAACGATGTGCCGCGCTACTTCGACCAGCAGACCGAGAACATGCGTGCCGGCCTCAAGCGCGGCTTCAGCGTGCCGCGTGCGGTGCTCGATGGGCGCGAGGTCTCGATTGCCACCGTGTCCGAGCTGAAGGACCCGACCCAGTCGCCGCTGTACGCACCGTTCAAGAAGCTGCCGGCCAGCATCCCGGCCGCCGAGCAGGCACAGCTGCAGGAACAGGCCCGCCAGGCCATCGGCGGCAGCGTGGTGCCGGCGTTCGCCAAGCTGCGCACCTTCTTCGTCAGCGAGTACGTCCCGCAGGCGCGCACCACCCTGGCCGCTGAGGCGATGCCGGGCGGCAAGGCGTACTACAAGCAGCAGATCCACGAGTACACCACGCTGGACCTGACCCCGCAGCAGATCCACGAGATCGGCCTGAAGGAAGTCGCGCGCATCCAGGCCGAGATGAACGGCATCATCCAGCAGGTCGAGTTCAAGGGCAGCTTCGCCGAGTTCCTGACCTTCCTGCGTACCGATCCGCAGTTCTACGCCAAGACCCCGGACGAGCTGTTGCACCGGGCGGCATGGATCTCCAAGCGCGTGGATGGCGTGATCGGCAAGTACATGACGCTGCCGCGTGCGCGCTTCACCATCGTGCCGGTGCCGCCGGACATCGCCCCGTTCTGGACCGCCGGCCGCGGTGGCATGGGCACCTACTGGCTCAACACCTACAACCTGCCGGCGCGGCCGCTGTACAACCTGCCCGCGCTGACCCTGCACGAGTCCGATCCGGGCCATGCCCTGCAGGGCGCGCTGGCGGCAGAGCAGGGCGAGCAGCCCGCATTCCGTCGCAACAACTACATCTCCGCCTATGGCGAAGGCTGGGGTCTGTACTGCGAGAAGCTCGGCGTGGAGATGGGCATCTACGAAACCCCGTACGAGGATTTCGGCCGCCTCACCTACGAGATGTGGCGTGCCGCGCGCCTGGTGATCGATACCGGCGTGCACCACAAGGGCTGGACCCGCGAGCAGGCGCTGTCCTACCTGCGCGACCACACCGCGCTGAGCGAGCATGAAGTGACCACCGAAGTGGACCGCTACATCTCCTGGCCGGGCCAGGCGCTGAGCTACAAGCTTGGCGAGATCGCGATCGTGCGCCTGCGCGCGCAGGCCGAGCAGGAGCTGGGCGACCGTTTCGACGTCAAGGCCTTCCACGACGCCGTGCTCAGCCAAGGCTCGGTGCCGCTGCCGGTGCTGGAGGAACAGATCCAGGCCTTCATCGCCCAGCGCAAGGCCGCCGCCAGCTGAGGTGCGCCGGGCCGGCCATCGCGCCGGCCCCGGCCAACGTGAACCAAGCGGCCGGGCTGCGATTGTGTAACGGCTTCACGCCCGGCTACCCTGCGGGCCATGTTCCGTCGTGCCCGCCCGCGTCCGTCCCTGCTGCTCCGCCTGCTGATGCTGGTGGTGGTCGGTGTGGGCGTGTTCGGCAGTTCGCTGGCCTCGGCCCTGGCCGACATCCACCTGACCGTGCACGCGGACAGCAGCGACGTGCATGGCAGCCTGGATGACGCCGCCGCCGATGTACCAGTTGACGACGACGGCAAGGAAGACTGGCTGCATGCCCTGGTGCATTGCGGTCACTGTCATGGCCACGGCGGCGTGCTGCCGATGGCCGCGATGGCCTGGAGCCTGCCGGCGGCCCCCAGCCACGGCGTGCCTGCCGGGTTGATCGCGCAGCTGCGCACGCAGCCGCCCGAGAACCTGCTGCGTCCTCCGATAGCGATCTGATGCCCTGCGGCCGCGCGCCGCCGTTTGCCATCTGATCGCTTTCTGGAGACTCCCATGTGGATGCGTCTGGCAGCTTTGGCTGCCATTGCGTTCGTGCCGTGCGTGTACGCACAGGGCACGACACCTGCTGCACCGTTGACCCTCGACGACGCCATCGCGCGCGTCGCCCAGTACCACCCCGACCTGCGCCTGGCGCAGGCTCAGCGCCCGGTGTGGGAAGCCCGCCGTGACGCGGCCGGCCTGTCGCCCCCTTTGACGGTGGGCGTGGAGCTGGAGAACGCACTCGGCAGCGGGGACGCTCGTGGCTTCGATGCCGCCGAAGTCACCGTTACCCTGGCCGGCGTGCTGGAACGCGGCGGCAAGCTGGATGCCCGCCGTGCCGTGGCCCAAGCGAACCTGGACAGCTTGGCCCCGCAGCGCGAAACCGCACGGCTGGATCTGATGGCCGAGGTCGCCCGCCGCTATCTGGCCGTGACCGACGCGCGCCAGCAGCTGCGCATCGCCGAGACCGATATCGAGCAGCGCAGGCGCGCCGTCGCCGCCGCGCGGCTGCGTCTGCAGGCCGGTGCCTCACCGGAATCGGTGCTGCTGACCGCACAGGCGATGCAGGCCCAGGCCGAGCTGGACCGCGATCGCGCCCGGCAGATGGATCAGTCCGCACGTGCGGCGCTGTCGGCGTTGTGGCGCCAGCGCGAGCCCGGTTTCGACGTGGTCACCGGCGACCCGATGCAGCTGCCCGCGCTGCAGGACTTCGCCGTGCTCGCCGAGGAACTGCAGCGCACCCCGGAACTGGCAGTGCTGGCCGGCGAGCGCCGCATCCGCGAAGCGCAGGTGCAGCTGGCCCGCACCCAGGCACGGCCCGATGTCAGCTGGCAGGTGGGCGTGCGCAATGCGCGCGATACCCGCGACACCTCCCTGGTCGCCGGTTTCAGCCTGCCGCTGGGCAGTGTGCGCCGTGCCGACCCGGAGATCCGCGCCGCCGAGGCCGAACTGGCGCTCAACAGTGTGGAGCGCGAGTCGCGCGCGCTGCAGCTGTACGCCACGTTGGCCGAAGCACATGGCCGCTACCTGACCTCGCGGCTGGAAGTCACCCGCATGGCGCGCGACGTACTGCCGCAGCTGCAGCGTGCCGAGAACGCTGCCGAGAAGGCATGGCGCGCCGGCGCGATCAGTTACATGGAATGGGCGCAGCTGCAGGCGATGCGGATCGACGCACGCCAGCGCCAGCTGGACGCGGCCATCGCCGCACAGACCGCCCTGATCGAACTCCAGCGCTTGACCGGCCAGAGCATGGTCGCCGCTACCGACACCGTGTCCACGGAGGACCGCCGATGACCCTTTTCCAGACCCGTACCGCGCTGGCCGGCAGCCTGTTGATCGCGCTGATGGCGCTCACCGGCTGTGGCAGCAGTGCGCCCGCTGCAGCGCCGGACAAGGCCGCCGGCACGGATGCCGGCCATGGCGAGGCCGGGCATGACGATGATCATGACGACCACGACGCCCCGGAAAGCACCACCATCGCCGCGGCCATGGCCGAACAGGCCGGCATCCGCGTGGCACCGGTCGTGGCCGGCACCATCGCTGACGAACACGATGTGCAGGGTCTGTTGACCCCGGTCGATGGCCGCGTTGCCCAGGTGATGGCGCGCTTTCCCGGCCCGATCCGCTCGCTGCGCGCCGATGTGGGCGACCGCGTGCGTGCCGGCCAGGTGCTGGCCAGCATCGAGAGCAACCTCAGTCTCACCACGTACACCGTGACCGCACCGATCAGCGGCGTGGTGCTCGCGCGCCAGGCGCAGGTGGGCGGGGTGGCGGGCGAGGGCACGCCGTTGTTCGAGATCGGTGATCTGTCCACGCTGTGGGTGGATCTGCATATCTTCGGCAACGATACCCAGCACATCACTGCCGGCGTGCCGGTCACGGTGTCACGCATGACCGACGGCGTCAGCCAGACCACCACGCTGGAGCGCGTGCTGCCCGGCACCGCCACCGCCAGCCAGAGCACGGTCGCGCGCGCCACGCTGCGCAACGACGACGGCCAATGGCGGCCCGGTGCCGCGGTCAAGGCGCGCATTGTGGTGGCCACCACGCCGGCCGCGCAGGTGGTGCCCCTGAGTGCGTTGCAGACGATGGACGGCAAGGACGTGGTGTTCGTGCGCGAAGGCGACACCTACACCGCGCGTGCGGTGACCCTGGGTGCGCGCGATGCGGGCAAGGTGGAAGTACTCAGTGGCCTGACCGTCGGCGAAGACGTCGTGGTCGAGCAGAGCTACGTGGTCAAGGCCGACATCGGCAAGGCAGGGGCATCGCATGAACATTGATGCGTTGCCGCGCCCCGCACATGGAGGGCGCCACCATGCTTGAGCGCATCCTCCGCGCCGCCATCGCCCATCGCTGGTTGATGATGGCCCTGACGTTGGTGCTGATCGTCATCGGCAGCTGGAGCTTCACCCGGCTGCCGATCGACGCCACGCCGGACATCACCAATGTCCAGGTGCAGATCAATACCGCGGCCCCCGGCTACTCGCCGCTGGAGACCGAACAGCGCATCACCTATCCGGTGGAAACAGTGATGGCCGGCCTGCCGGCGATGGAGCAGGCACGCTCGCTGTCGCGCTACGGGCTCTCGCAGGTGACCGTGGTCTTCAAGGACGGCACCGACATCTACTTCGCCCGCCAGCAGGTCGCCGAACGCCTGCAGCAGGTCAAATCGCAGATTCCCGACGGGCTGGATCCGCAGCTGGGACCGATCTCGACCGGCCTCGGCGAGATCTTCATGTACACCATCGATGCCGATCCCAAGGCGCGCAAGGCCGATGGCACGCCGTACACCGCCACCGACCTGCGCACCCTGCAGGACTGGGTGATCCGGCCGCAGCTGCGCAACGTGCCCGGCGTGACCGAGGTCAACACCATCGGTGGCTTCCAGCGCCAGGTGCACATCACGCCGGATCCGGCACGGCTGCGCGCGCTGGGCTTTACCTTGGAGGACGTGGCGCAGGCGGTGGAGGCCAACAACCAGAACGTCGGCGCCGGCTACATCGAACGCAACGGCCAGCAGTTCCTGGTCCGCATCCCCGGCCAGGTCGCCAACCTGGAGGAGATCGGCAACATCGTGCTGGCCCGCCGCGAAGGCGTGCCGATCCACGTGCACGACGTCGCCCAGGTGCAGGACGGACCGGAACTGCGCAGTGGTGCGGCCACCCAGAACGGCCATGAAGTGGTGATGGGCACGGTGGTGATGCTGATCGGGGCCAACAGCCGCGATGTGGCCCAGGCCGCGGCGGCGCGTCTGCAGCAGGCGCAGGCCAGTCTGCCCGAGGGCGTCACCGTCACCGCCAGCTACGACCGCACCGCGCTGGTCGACCGCACCATCGCAACGGTCGCCAAGAACCTGATCGAAGGCGCCTTGCTGGTGATCGTGGTGCTGTTCCTGCTGCTCGGCAACTTCCGCGCGGCGTTGATCACCGCGGCGGTGATTCCGCTGGCGATGCTGTTCACGCTGACCGGCATGGCCCGTGGCGGCGTCTCGGCCAACCTGATGAGCCTGGGGGCGCTGGACTTCGGCCTGATCGTCGATGGGGCGGTAATCATCATCGAGAACTGCCTGCGCCGCTTCGGCGAGCGCCAGCACGCGCTCGGCCGCGACATGACCCGCGAGGAACGCTTCGCCGAAACCGCCAGCGCCACCGCCGAGGTGATCCGCCCGAGCCTGTTCGGGCTGGGCATCATCACCGCGGTGTACCTGCCGATCTTCGCGCTCACTGGCGTGGAAGGAAAAATGTTCCACCCGATGGCGATCACCGTGGTGCTGGCCCTGACCGGTGCGATGGTGCTGGCCCTGACCTTCGTGCCCGCCGCGATCGCGCTGTTCCTCGGTGGCCGTGTGCAGGAGAAGGAGAACCGCCTGATGGCCTGGGTGCGTCGGCGCTACGAGCCGATGCTGGGCTTCGCGCTGCGTCGCGGCCGCTGGATGGTCGGTGGTGCGCTGGTGCTGGTGATCGGCTGCGGCCTGCTGGCCACGCGGTTGGGCAGCGAGTTCGTGCCGAACCTGGACGAAGGCGATGTCGCCATGCACGCCATGCGCATCCCCGGGACCAGCCTGACCCAGTCCATCGAGATGCAGAAGCAGATCGAGAACCGGCTGGTGCAGTTCGCCGAGGTGGACAAGGTGTTCTCCAAGATCGGCACGCCCGAAGTCGCGTCCGATCCGATGCCGCCGTCGGTCGCCGATACCTTCATCATGATGAAACCGCGCAAGGCCTGGCCGGATCCACGCAAGTCGCGCGCGGCACTGCTGGCCGAGCTGGAGGAGGCGGTCGAGCAGCTGCCCGGCAACAACTACGAGTTCACCCAGCCGATCCAGATGCGCACCAACGAGCTGATCTCCGGCGTCCGTGCCGACGTGGCGGTGATGCTGTTCGGCGATGACCTGGACACGCTGCTGTCGGTCGGCAAGCGCATCGCGGCGGTGGTCGGCACGGTGCCGGGCGCGGCGGATGTGCGGGTGGAGGAGACCAGTGGCCTGCCGTTGCTGACCGTTACCCCCAACCGCACCGCGTTGGCCGGGTATGGCTTGAATCCCGGCCAGGTGCAGTCGACCGTAGCCACTGCGGTCGGCGGGCAGGTGGCAGGGCAGCTGTTCGAGGGTGACCGCCGCTTCGACATCGTGGTGCGCCTGCCTGAAGCACTGCGCCAGGACCCGGCCGCACTGGCGGATCTGCCGGTGTCGCTGGAGACGGCGCTGGCCGATGACGCCGACGAGTCCAGCCGCACCGGCAGCTGGACCAGCGGCAGTGCACGCACCGTGCCGCTGCGTGAGCTGGCGACGCTGAGCAACAGCGAAGGGCCGAACCAGATCAACCGCGAAAACGGCAAGCGCCGGATCGTGGTCACCGCCAACGTGCGTGACCGCGACCTCGGCGGGTTCGTCGGCGAGCTGCAGCAGGCGATCGGGCGCGATGTGCAGGTGCCCAACGGCTACTGGATCGAGTACGGCGGCAGCTTCGAGCAGCTGATCTCGGCCAGCCAGCGCCTGTCGATCGTGGTGCCGGTGACGCTGGCGATCATCTTCGCGCTGCTGTTCTGGGCATTCGGCTCGGTCAAGGATGCGGCCATCGTGTTCAGTGGCGTGCCGCTGGCGCTCACTGGCGGCGTGCTTGCGTTGGCCCTGCGCGGCATTCCGTTGTCGATCTCGGCCGGCGTCGGCTTCATCGCGCTGTCCGGCGTGGCGGTGCTCAACGGCCTGGTGATGATCAGCTTCGTGCGCAGCCTGCGCGAGCAGGGCATGGTGCTGCCGCAGGCGGTCCGCGACGGTGCGCTGGGCCGTCTGCGCCCGGTGCTGATGACCGCGCTGGTGGCCTCGCTCGGCTTCGTGCCGATGGCGTTCAATGTTGGTGCGGGCTCGGAGGTGCAGCGTCCGCTGGCGACCGTGGTGATCGGCGGGATCGTCTCGTCCACGCTGCTGACGTTGTTGGTGTTGCCGGTGCTGTATCGGTGGCTGCATCGCAAGGACGCCGCCGTACCGGTTACGGGGTAGCACCGGGTTGTGGGGTAACACCCGACCGTTGGTCGGGTAAACCCGCAGGCGGCACGGCAACTGCCGTGCCCACCATGGCCGCGGTCATCGAGGTGACAGATACGCCTCGATCGCCGCGACGCCAACGGCCACGCCATCTTCGACCGTCATCGCCCGGCCAAGCGCGACGGCACGCGAGCGCGTGTCGGCCCGCTCGGCAACGGCAATGGCACTGGCCAGCCGGACGGCATCCAACCGCTTCGGCGACAGCGCCGCCGGTGCCACGCCCAGCCGGTGCAGCCGATCCGCCCAGAAGAACTGGTCGGCGGCGAACGGCATCACCAGCGAGGGCACCCCGGCCCGGCAGGCCGAATGCGTGGTGCCGCTGCCACCGTGATGGATGATCAGCGCGCAGCGCAGGAACAAGGCCTCATGCGGGGTCGGCCCGATCACGAACACGTTGGGCGGCAGGGGAGCACTGGGCAGCCCGGCCCAGCCGGGGAACAGCAGCACCCGCCGCGGCGCCAAGGCCGCCAGCAGCGCGGGTAGCACCTGCTCGCGATCAAAGCCGGTCATGCTGCCGAAGCCGAGGTAGACCGGGGCGGGGCCGGCGTCCAGGAAGGCCTGCAGATCCGGCGGCGGCTGCCAGCCGCGCTCGGGCGCGCGCCACTGGCCGCAGATCTGGTGGTTGTCCGGCCAGTCCGGCGGCGGTGGCAGCAGACGGGGCGAGATGCCGTACAGCATCGGCAGATCCCGCCAGGGGGAGGCGCGCCTCGGCATTCCCAGTGCCTGGCGCGCCGCGTTGATCGGGCGGCGGAAGGTGCGCCATACCGCCTGGTTGACCAGGGTGTAGCTGAGCCGGTTGAGCCCCCCCGGCAGGCGCAGGCGCGGCAGGAACGGGGAGGGGAAGCTGGTGGTCGGCGTCAGCGGGATCATCCCGGTGCCGATCACCGGCAGCCCGTGGTGCTCGGCCACGGTCAGTCCCACGAAAGCGGCCAGCCCGCCGGTCAGCACGGCATCGCACCCGGCGGCAGCGGCATCGGCCTGGCGCATCCATCCGGGCACGTGCCGTTGCGCCATCCGCGCCAGACCCCGTGAGGCGGCGAGCCGGGCGTTGCCGCGCGAGACCAATGCCACCACCTCGTCATGGATGTCGCCTTCCAGCGCGGCATGCGGGACGCCCAGTTCGCGCGCGGTCTCCAGCGTGCCGCGCTCGGCCAGCAGCCGCACCTCATGGCCTGCGGCGATCAATCCATGGCAGAGCATCACCAGCGGGCGGGTATCGCCTTCGGTGCCGTAGGTCAGGGCGAGCAGCTTCATGGCAGGCGCTTCGGGAACATGGCACGACAGGTCATTGCGAGAATCTTCATGCGGGGCGGTCCTTCTCAGGTGGCCAGCCTAGCGCAGGCGCCAGTGACGGCCGCATCGTCCACGCACGCATCGCATTGGAACGGCACGGCATCTCTGCTACTTTCCGCCTCGGAACGACCGCGCTCGCGGTGTCGCAGGAAGCAGGGAATGGCTCGCAATCTGTTGTTCGGCAAGGAGGCCGCTATCGCGGGCCTGTCTGTCGCCACGCGCTCTCAGGCACGCACCACCACGCTGGGCGCGGCCTCGCTCGACAGCCGGCTCCGGCAGAAACGATCGCCCGCGTACGTGCAGGCCATGACCCGGGTCGATGTTGGCGGCCACGTGCACGATCGCGACGCATTGGCGGCGCTGAAGCAGCTGGTCGCCGCGGAGCTCGGCGAGATAGCCCTCGAGGATCGCCTGCTCGGCATCGTCAGCCGTTGCATGCTCGGTCACCCCTATGAGGTCCATACGCTGGACATGACCGGGCAGATCATCGAGCACTTCAAGATCGGCCACACCCTGCCGCTAACGCTCGAACGGGCACGCACGCTGGCCCTGCATCCGTCCTACGCCTTCATCGAGGTGTACGCGAACCGGATGGTCACCGTCAGCGACTCCGGCCAGACCGCCGTCATCGAAGGAACGACATGAGCACACAACGCATCATCCATATGGCGGATCTGTCCGCCATCAACAGCAGCCTGCGCTCGCTGGGGCGGGACCTGGACGCACTGCACACCCAGGCCCACGCGATCCAGAGCGATGTAGGTGCCACCCGCAGCGAACTGGCGCGCCTGGAAAAGGCATTCATGGATTTCGTGGCAGCGGACCTGAAAGCCAAGGAACTGTCGCTGGCCGAAACCCGTCAGGTCAAGATCCGCCAGGAGCTGGAGAACCGGTTCGGCCACTACGCCGAGGTCCGCCGCCAGACCACCGGCATCCTGCAGGCGGCCGACATCAGTCTGGTCCGGCAGGACACCATCCGTGCCGCCAGCGAGAATCTCATGCTGGCGGCGCCCGGTTACTGGCTGGCCCCGGCACTGGTGGCGCTGGCCGCGTGGCTCAACGACCAGCAGGATCTGGCGCAGCGTGCGCTGGCCGAGGCCATCCGTCGTGATGACGAGAAAACCAGCCTGCTGTTCTCTCTTGTCAGCCGCCGCGCGGGTCGTCTGTCGGCCGCCCAGCAATGGATGGACCGTTATCTGGGCATGCAGAACCCGGTGGAACTGGACCGCCAGACGGTGGTGCTGATCGACGCGATCGCGGGGGGGGTGTTCGGCGTGGATACCGCCCGCATCTGTGTGGCCCGCACCAATGAATGGATCGAAGAGCTGGCCCAGCGGGCCGGCTTCGTGGAGGCCCAGCGCAGCCAGTGGATCGATGCACTGCGCTCCAAGACCCCCAATGGCGACGACAGCGCCCGCTACCCGCACCTGCAGCGGTTCAGTCCAACCTGGCCGTCCCTGCAGGACTCGCTCAATGCCACGGCGACCCACGCGGCTGTCACCCGGCATTTCCAGAGTGTGTTCAGCGGCGATGTACGTGCGACGGCCGGTCTGGCCGCCGATGTCGACGCCCTGCTGACCAAGCTGGTCTCGCACTTCGATGCCGAAGAGCTGCCGCTGCGGCGCGATGAAGCCCTGTGCAAGCTGATCATCGATGAAAACGGTGACCGCCCCGCGGCCGACCGTCGCTTCCAGCTGCAGGACCCGGCACTGGAGCACCGCATCAGCTTCACCCAGTTGCTCACCAACGCCGCGATGCATCCTGAAACCTCGCAGGCCTCGCGCGCCACCCAGCGCTTTGCGACCGCCCAGTCGCGCAGCTGGATTCTGGAGGCTCACCACGATCTCACTGCCAGCATCCGCCAGGCGATTCCGACCGACGTGGAGGTCACCCTGGATGCATGGCAGGGCAGCACCCGCGATGGCAGCAACCAGGTTGAATTGGAGACCTCGCTCAATGCGCACGTTGACACCGGGCTGGCCCAGGCGCTGGCGGGCGTGAAGCTGCGCTTCCAGCATTGGGCTGTCCTGGTGCTGGGTGTCCTGCTGCTGGTGATGACCATTGGCAACGTCATCGGCATGGTGATCGCCGCGCTGATGCTGCTGTGGGTGGGCATGGCCTACAAGAATCTGGAAAAGACCCGCGAAACGGTCCGCGCCGACTTCACGCGGCAGCGCGAGCAACTGCAGAACGCGCTCAAGGCCTGCATGGCTGAAGTCGTGGAGGTGCGGCGTGACCTCGCCGCACGCGATGCCCAGTCTGCCGAGTTGACCGCGCTGCTGGAGTCGATCACGCCCGAGCAGTTCACCCTTGGCGGTCATGACACTACCCGCCGCATCCTTGCTGCCACCGCCTGAGGCCCGACCATGACCCGTTCCCTGCTTGATGCTTCCGCCGTGCCGCCTCCGTTGCCGGCCCAGGACGCCCTCCCGCCGCCGCTGAACGATGTCGCGGCGGCTACCCCGGTTGTTTCCGGCGCGCCGCTGGTCAATATTGCGGCCCCGGATGCGCTCGCCGGCGCCCTGCCTGGCTGGGACCTGCTGCCGAAGACCGGTTTCGTACGCCGCAAACGCGCCTCGCACGGATGACACTGCCGGTTCCGCGGACCTATGCCGAATGGAGCCAGGTCCTGGATGCCTTCAGCGAAGGAGGTCGCGAAGCCGAGGCGCTCGCGGCCATGGCGGCTGGGCGCCTGGACTGGACCCCCGGCGTGGCGCAGTTGTTCACCGACCGGGTGACCACGCTGCTTGACCTGCGGCTGAAGCACTGCAGCGCTCGCCTGCAGCGCGATCTGGGTGATCGCGCCGATGAAGTGACCCTGGTGCGTGCGCTGCTGGATGCGCGTCGGCACTTCAGTGTGCTGCATCAGCTGGCCTCGCTGGCAACGCTGCCTGAATCGCTGCGTGCGTTCCTGCGCGACGAACTGGTCCGCATCACGGCTAGGATGCAGGCCGACCTGGAAGCCAACGCACGCACGCTGCGCTGCGACCGCACCCTGCGTGCGGTGCGCTACAACAGCCTGTGCCACTACCGGCCGGCCGCGCTGGATGCCGCCGCGCCGCCGCCACTCCCGTCTGCTTCACCTGCCGACGTCCCCGCCGTAGCGGGTCGCCGGCGAACCTTGATGATCTGAATCCATGAGCGATACCCGCGAGTTCCATGCCACGCTGACCCGCTACCTGAAAGCGCGCGTGCCCTTCATCTCCATCCGCAGCACCGAGCGCGCGCGGGTGCTGGATATCCTGCGTGACGTGGCCGGTGCGCTGAGTGCGCCGTTCTACGTGCACACCCTCTCGCAGGGAACGCGCGAGCTGGCCACCGGGCGGATCGTCAACGAAGACCGCTCGGTCATCGGCGCGGTCGACTTCGCCAGCCAGCAGATGGCGCAACGGCAGAACCTCAGTTTCGTGTTGACTGAAGTGTCCGACCTGGAGGACGACACGCCCTCGGCGCGGCAGTTGATCGATGTGGCGATGCTGGCGGCCGACCACGGTGGTTCGCTGGTGGTGGTCACCAGCAAGCCGGTATTCGGCCAGCTGCAGCGGCTGGGCATGTCGCTGGTGTTGTCGCCGCCCACCGAAGACGAGATGGCGGCGATCATCCACGAACAGATCGATCCGTACCGCAGCCAGTTCCAGATCGAGTGGGACGACGCCGACATCCGCCAGGCGGCGGCCATCCTGGCCGGCATCTCGCGGCTGGAGGCGGAGAACATCATCGCCACGCTGCTGGTCAACGGGCGCATCGACAAGAATGATCTGGTCGAACTGATGCATGCCAAGGACCGGATCTTCGCCGACATTTCCGGCATCGAGCGTGTGCCGGTGCGCGGGGGCGATCTGAGTGTGGGTGGCCTTGGTGGCCTCAAGAGCTGGCTGGCACGCGAACGGCCGCTGCTGACCGCCGATCTGCGCGAGCGCGGCATCCGCCCGCCGCGAGGCGTGCTGCTGGTCGGCGTACCGGGCTGTGGCAAATCGCTGTCGGCCAAGGCCATTGCCCAGGACTGGCAGTTGCCGCTGTACCGCCTGGACCTCTCCACCATCCACGGCCAGTACCTGGGCCAGAGCGAAGGCCGCCTCAAGGAAGCGCTTGCCACGGCGGATCACGTGGCGCCCTGCGTGCTGTGGATCGACGAGATCGAAAAGGGCCTGGCCGGCGCCACCGGGGGCGGCGACGGCGGCACCTCGACCCGTCTGGTCGGCCAGTTCCTGTACTGGCTGCAGGAAGCACGTACCCGCGTGTTCGTGGTGGCAACTGCAAATGATGTGTCCAAGCTGCCGCCGGAGCTGCTGCGCCGGGGCCGGTTCGACGAACTCTTCTTCGTCGACCTGCCGACCGCGCCGGAACGCCGCGACATCATCGGCATCTACGCCCGGCGGGGCCTGCAGCAGCGCGAACTGGCGCCGGCGCTGCTCGACGAGCTGGTCGAGCTGTCTGAGGGCTTTGCCGGTTCGGACCTGGAATCGGCGGTGCGTGAGGTGGTGAAAGAGGCGTACCTGAAGGGCGATGCCGTGGTCACCGATGCGCTGTTCCGGCGGAGTTTCCAGAACGTGGTGCCGTTGTCGCGGACCGCACCGGAGCAGATCGAGAACATCCGCGCGTGGGGCCGTGAACGGGCCGTACCGGCCTCGGGTGAGCCGATTGCGGCCAGCACCCCGGCCGCCGGGCGGCCGCGCCGCGCCGTCCTGGCATGAACGACCCGGCCGGCAGGCCCTGCCGGCCTCGGTTGCGCCATCAGGGCCAAGCGGGCATAATGCGCGGCTCGCTGTGTCCAAAAACCTTTGGATCGGTGGCCGGGAACACGTCATCCGGTCCGCCCTCGACAGCGTAACCCTTTGATTCTCATGACGTGTGGCGGGAAACCGCCGAGGCCGCCGTCGCCCGGGCTATGGGCTGACAACTACTTTTATCGAGGTGCGCAATGTCCCGCGTATGCCAAGTTTCCGGCAAGCGAGTGCAGACGGGTAACAACGTCTCGCACGCCAACAACAAGACCCGTCGTCGTTTCCTGCCCAACCTGCACGAGCGCCGCTTCTGGGTTGCCAGCGAAAACCGCTGGGTCAAGCTTCGTGTTTCCGCGCATGCCCTGCGCACCATCGACAAGAACGGTATCGACTCCGTTCTGGCTGAGCTGCGTTCGCGCGGCGAAAAGGTCTGAGGAGTAAACGATCATGGCAGGCAAGCGCGATAAGATCCGTCTGATTTCGACGGCCAACACTGGCCACTTCTACACGACGGACAAGAACAAGAAGAACACCCCCGGGAAGATGGAATTCCTGAAGTACGATCCGGTCGTGCGCAAGCACGTCCTGTACAAGGAAGGCAAGATCAAGTAATCCGCAAGGATCCTTGAGCTTCCCGACGAAAAACCCGCCCTCGTGGCGGGTTTTTTGTTGGGCGGCGATACGGGGCACCGGCCAGCGGCCGGCACTACCGGTTGCATGCAGCGGCCCATGGCAGAATGCGGTTCCCCTCCCGACGGGCGACGCGATGCTGTTCGAGTGGCTGCTGGGTTCGTGGTTGTTGATGCTGGATTGGCTGATCCGGCTGGCCGCGCTGTTGTGGATTCCCAGCCGCACCACGCCCGGTGCCGCGCGCAGCTGGTTGCTGCTGGTCGGCTTCGTGCCGTTGCTCGGGCTGCCGCTGTATCTGCTGTTTGGCCACCCCTGGCTGTCGCGCCAGCGCGTGCAGCGCCAGGCCGAGGCCTCCCAGGTGATCCGCGAGGAGCAGGCCCTGCAGCCGCCCCTGCGCTGGACGCCGCCGCCGGAGACGGCCACCGCCGAGATCGTGCCGCTGATCGAGCGCCAGGGCGATTTCATGCCCATCCACGGCAACGCGGTGGATCTGCTCAATGACTACGACGCCTCGCTGCAGGCCCTGATCGAAGATATCGACCAGGCCCGTGAGCGCGTGCACCTGCTGTACTACCTGATGTTCGACGATGCCGTCGGCGAGGCCATCGTCGAAGCGCTGCAGCGGGCTGCGGCCCGCGGCGTGCACTGCCGCGTGCTGCTCGATGCAGTCGGGGCCAAGCGCGGGCTGCGCCACTACCGCCACCGTCTCCAAGCTCTTGGCGTGGATGTGCGCGCGATGCTGCCCGGTGGGCTGCGCTGGCGCCGCAGTGGCCGCATGGACCTGCGCAACCATCGCAAGATCGCGGTGATCGACAACCGTGTCGGCTACATCGGCTCACAGAATCTGGCGCGCGCGCAGTTTGTTGCCGGGTTCCCGAACAAGGAGCTGGTGGCGCGCGTGCGCGGGCCGGTGGTGGCGCACCTGGAAGCGGTGTTCGCCAGCGACTGGTACATGGAAACCGGGCAGCGCCTGGATGTGCTCACCGCCGTGCCGGTGTGCTCGGCCGATGTGCCGACCCAGCTGCTGCCCAGTGGCCCGGCCTATCCCTTCAGCAACGCGCGCGATGCGGTGAACGCGCTGATCCATCTGGCGCGCCGGCGCATCGTGCTGGTCACGCCGTATTTCGTGCCGGATGAGGCGACCTTGAGTGCGCTGCGCATCGCCGCCTTGTCCGGCGTGCAGGTGCAGCTGATCCTCTCGGCCAGCACCAACCAGCGGCTGACCTCGTGGGCGCAGGAGGCCTACTACGATGAGCTGCTGCGCAGCGGTGTGCGCATCGCGTTGTACGAACCGCATTTCCTGCATGCCAAGCACCTGACCGTCGATGAAGACATCGCCCTGGTCGGCTCGATCAATCTGGATATCCGCTCGTTCGCGCTCAATGCCGAGATCGGCATGCTTTGTTATGACCCGGGCATGGTGCGGCAGCTGGCGCAGATCGAAGCCGACTATCTCGAACAGTCCCGTCAGCTCGATCTGGCGACGTGGCGCCAACGGCCGGCGTGGAAGCGCAGCCGTGAAGGCATCGCGCGGCTGGCCGATGCGTTGATGTAGCCCGCTGTGACGCACGTGGACGGCCGGTCCACGCGCATCGCCTACAATCGAGGCATGACTGCGTCCGATACCCACCGCCAGTGTGATCTGGCCATCGTCGGCGGCGGCGCTGCCGGCGTCCTCGTCGCGCTGCAGGCCCTGCGCCATGCTGCGCGACCGTCACGCATCGTGCTGTTCGAGCCGGCGTCGGCGCTGGCCGAGGGCATCGCCTACGCCACCCCTTGGCCTGAGCACCTGCTCAACGTGCCGGCGGGCAAGATGAGCGGGCTGCCCGATCAGCCTGCGGATTTCCTGGATTACCTGATCGACAGCCAGGCGCTTGCCGATGTGCCGCGCGAGGTGCTGGCGGACCAGTTCGTGCCGCGCCGCCATTTCGCCGCCTACCTGCGTGAGCGCCTGGAACAGGCGTGCGAGCGCAGCGAAGCGTCGCTGGAGGTGGTCGAGCAGCCGGTGTTCGCACTGGAGCCGACCGGACACGGTGTGGAGCTGCGGCTCGACGATGACGCGACGTGGCGCGCGCAGCGCGTGGTGCTGGCCTGTGGCAACAGCATGCGCCCGCTGCCGGTACCCGGTGCCGACGCACTGCCGCCCGCGCAGGCGGTGGAAGCGTGGGACTACGACGGCGTGCGCGTGCTGGCCGGCGATGACGATCTGGCCATCATCGGCTCGGGCCTGAGCATGGCCGACAGTGTCGTTGCCCTGGCCGCTGCCGGTCACCGCGGGCGCATCTACGTGCTGTCGCGCCATGCGCTGCTGCCGTTGCCACAGGCGCACGGCGATGCGGTCACCTTCGATCCGCAGCCGCTGCTGACGATGTCGTTGCGCCAGCGCGTGCGCGAGCTGCGCGCGCAGGCCGATGCCGCCGTGGCCCAAGGCATTCCATGGCAGAGCGTGATGGACCGTATCCGGCCGATGGGCCAGGCGTTGTGGCTGAGCCTGGGCGAGGCCGATCAGCGCCGCTTCCTGCGCCACGTGGTGCGGTACTGGGACGTGCACCGCCACCGCATCGCCGAATCGGTGCATGCCCAGGTCAGCGAGCTGGAGCGCAGCGGCCAGCTGCAGCGCCATCGGGCCCGGCTGGATACGCTGCTGGTGCAGGAAAGCGGGCTGCAGCTGCACGGCCGCAGCCCGGACGGTGGCCTGCGGCCCCTGACCGTGGGCGCGGTGATCAATGCCACCGGGGTGGAGACCCGCGCGCTGTCCATGCGCAATCCGCTGATCCAGCAGCTGCTGGCGGACGGACATGCCTGCCCGGGCCCGCATGGCCTTGGGCTGGAGACCACCGTGGACGAGGGTGCCCTGATCGATGGCCATGGCCAGCCGCAGCCCGCGATCCGGGTGGTCGGCAGCCTGCGCATCGGCACCCTGTGGGAGAGTCTGGCGATCCCGGAACTGCGCGTGCAGGCCGAACAGGCCGCGCGCGGCTGAACCCGTTCGATCCGGGTGCCGGGTAACGGCCCGGAGCGCCCCGCCCGAGGGTAAAATGGGGACATGGATGTTTCCCACTTGCTCGACGGGTTGAACCCCGCCCAGCGCGAAGCTGTGTCCGCCCCGCCCGGCCACCATCTGGTGCTTGCCGGTGCCGGTTCCGGCAAGACCCGCGTGCTTATCCACCGCATCGCCTGGCTCAATGAAGTCTGCGGCGTGCCGACCCATGGCATTTTTGCGGTGACCTTCACCAACAAGGCTGCCGGCGAGATGCGTCACCGCATCGACCTGCAGCTGTCGCAGGGCAGCCGCGGTGCCTGGATCGGCACCTTCCACGGCCTGGCCCATCGCCTGCTGCGCCTGCATTTCCAGGACGCCAAGCTGCCCGACAGCTTCCAGGTGATGGATTCGGACGACCAGCTGCGGCTGGTCAAGCGCGTGGTCCAGCAGCTGGAGATCGATGACGGCAAGTTCCCGCCGAAGCAGATCGCCTGGTGGATCAACGAGCAGAAGGACGAGGGCCGTCGCCCGCAGCATATCCAGCCCGAGCCGCATGACGCGTGGCTGGAAACCATGCGCCAAGCGTATATCGCCTATCAGGAGCGCTGCGACCGCGCCGGTCTGGTCGATTTCGCCGAGCTGCTGCTGCGCGCGCATGAACTGCTGCGCGACAACCCGGCGCTGCTGGCGCACTACCGCTCGCGCTTCCGCGAAATCCTGGTGGACGAGTTCCAGGACACCAACGCCATCCAGTACGCCTTCGTGCGCGTGCTGGCCGGCGATACCGGTCACGTGTTCGTGGTCGGCGACGACGACCAGGCCATCTACGGCTGGCGCGGCGCCAAGGTCGAGAACGTCCAGCGCTTCCTGAAGGATTTCCCGGGCGCGCAGACCGTGCGCCTGGAACAGAACTACCGCTCCACCGCCAACATCCTCGGCGCGGCGAATGCGGTGATCGCGCACAACCCGGACCGTATCGGAAAGGAGTTGTGGACCGACAGCGGCGATGGCGATCCCATCGATCTGTACGCGGCCTACAACGAAATGGACGAGGCGCGTTACGTGGTCGAGCGCGCGCGCCAGTGGGTGCGCGATGGTGGCAGCTACGGCGACGTCGCCGTGCTCTACCGCAGCAATGCACAGTCGCGTGCCTTCGAAGAAGCGCTGCTCTCCGAGCAGGTGCCGTACCGCGTGTACGGCGGCATGCGCTTCTTCGAGCGCGCCGAAATCAAGGACGCGCTGGCGTACCTGCGGTTGATGACCAACCGCAACGATGACGCTGCCTTCGAGCGCGCGGTCAACACGCCGACGCGTGGCATCGGCGACCGCACCCTGGATGAAGTGCGCCGTTTGGCCCGTACCCACGCCATCTCGCTGTGGGAGGCCACGATGCTGACCACGCAGGGAAATGAGCTCGCTGCACGTGCACGCAACGCGCTGGCCGGTTTCCTGGTGCTGGTCAACCAGCTCCAAGCCGAAGCCGACACGATGACCCTGGCTGAACGCATCGACCACGTGCTGATGCGCTCGGGCCTGCGCGAGCACTGGTCCAAGGAAAGCCGCAACGCGCTGGATTCGGAATCGCGCGCGGACAACCTGGACGAACTGGTTTCGGTGGCCTCGCGCTTCGTGCGTCGCGAAGACGATGTCGAAGAAACCCAGGACATGAGCGAGCTGGTCGCCTTCCTCGCCTATGCCTCGCTGGAGGCCGGCGAAGGCCAGGCCCAGGCCGGCGAAGAGGGCGTGCAGTTGATGACGCTGCACGCCGCCAAAGGCCTGGAGTTCCCGCTGGTGTTCCTGGCCGGCATGGAAGACGGGCTGTTCCCGAGCGCGCGCTCGCTGGAAGAAAGCGGCCGGCTGGAAGAAGAACGTCGCCTGGCGTATGTGGGCATCACCCGCGCGCGCCAGAAGCTGGTGCTCTGCTACGCCGAATCACGTCGCATCCATGGCCAGGACAACTACAACGTGCCTTCGCGCTTCCTGCGCGAGATCCCGCGGGAGCTGGTCAACGAAGTGCGCCCCAAGGTGCAGGTCTCGCGCGGCACCTCGCTCGGTGCCAACCGGGTGATGGGCCACGCGGCGCTGGAAGCACCGCCGCTCAAGCTGGGCGCGATGGTCAACCATCCCAAGTTCGGCGAAGGCATGGTCACCGACTACGAAGGCAGCGGTCAGCACGCCCGCGTGCAGGTGGAATTCATCGAGGCCGGCAGCAAGTGGCTGGTGATGGCGTATGCCAATCTGACGGTGCTCTGAGCGACGGCCGTCATCCAGTAGTGCCGGCCGCTGGCCGGCTGCTCTTTGCCGCGGCGTTGTCGCGAGCCGGCCAGCGGCCGGCACTACAATGGCGCCATCCTTTTCGAACAGGCCCCCGCCATGACCGATTCGCCGCTGCACCTCACCGTCAAATTGAATGCCAAGCTCCAGCCCGAGCATCGCCATGAGCTGTTCGAAGATCCGCTCGATGCGCTGCTGGGCAGTGCCGAGCTGGGCGAGATCACGGGCGGCGGCACCGCGCTGACCGAAGACGGTGAAGTGGACTACGGCGATATCGAGGTCGCGTTGAACGATCCGGCCTCGTTGCCTGGTGTGATCGAGCTGCTGGAGCAGCTGGGAGCGCCGAAGGGCTCGCTGATCCAGCGCGAAGGCGCCCCCGATCAGCCGTTCGGCGTCACCGAAGGCCTGGCGTTGTATCTCAACGGCACCGATCTGCCCGATGAGGTCTACGAACAGTGTGATTCGAACTATGTGTTCGAACAGATCGTCGAGCGCATCGAAGGCCACGGCGAGATCTGCAGCTGGTGGCAGGGCCCGACCGAGACGGGGCTGTATCTGTATGGCGCCTCGTTCGACACCCTGTATGCGTGCATCGCCGATCTGCTGGCGAGCTACCCGCTGTGCCAGGGCGCACGCGTGGTGCGTACCGCCTGATCAGCAGTCCGGCGCGTGGCCTGCTGCATAGCGCAGGCCACGGCGCAGCTGCGCCCGCACATCCGGATTGGCGTACACCGCAGCATCATGGCCCAGCCCGGTGTACCAGCTGCGGCCGCCATCGAAGGGCCGGCACCAGGCGATGGGATGATCGGCGCCCATGGTGCCGCCGTCGTAGCGTGCTTCGTCCACCGTCGCGATGACCTGCACCATCCCACGCGGATTGCGCCGGTAGTTGTAGAGCTCATCGCGGATCGGCCACGACGGGCCTGACGGCTTGCCGTCACGCTCAGGCTGCACCCGCGTGTCCTGCAGACCCTCCGGGTGCTTGTGGAACCACGCGCCGACCAGTTCGCCGTACCACGGCCAGTCATACTCGGTGTCGGCCGCGGCGTGCACGCCCATGAAGCCGCCGCCGTTGCGGATGAACTGCTCCATCGCCGCCTGTTGCGTGTCGTCGAGTACATCGCCGGTGGTATTGGCGAAGACCACGGCGCGATAGCGGGCGAGGTTGTCGGGGCGGAAATCCCGGGGATCGTCGCTCGGGTCCGCCGTCATGCCGGCCTCGGCACTCAGCTCGCGCAGCGCCGCCACGGCCACAGGAATCGAGTCGTGGTGGAACTTGGCGGTGCGGCTGAAGATCAGGACGCGGTCCGGACCCGGCGCGGCGGCAAGGCCGGGTAGCGGCAGCAGGGCCAGCGAGCACAGCAGGGCGATGAGCAGAGGGCGCATGCGTGAAGTCTGTCATGGGCGCTGCCGGTCTCCGTCCTGCGCTGCAGCACAGGCATCCCAAGCAGCGCATGCCTGCGCTATCCGCGTTGTGGTGGGCCAGAGCGCCTCGCTTCATCCCCGATCGCCCCCGGCTCATCCCGGATTTCACACAGTTCGTCGCGTGGCGCTTGTCGCACCCCGGGCCTGCGCCCAGAGTCTGCCCCTGTCCGCTGGGAGCGCACTCGTGAACAAGGGAATTCCGTATCTGCTTGCTGCACTGGTCCTGCTGACATGGTCGGCAGGCTGGGCCGAGCCGGTGCTGGCCCTGTTCCAGCACGCGCAGACCTGCCTGGCCGACGGTGGCGACTTCGATCTGCTGCGCCTGCGCTGCCAGCCGCAGCCCAGTGGGGTGTGCATCGGCCAGGCAACACTGTGGTTCTGGCTGAGCGGCATCGTCTTCGCGGTGGTCGCGCTGCTGGGCACGCGTCGCCGCACGCGCTGACAGTCGAACACGCAACCGGCATCATCGGCCTCTCTCTGATGGAGGCCATATGAGTCCGAGTGAAAAGGAAAAGATGCTGTCCGGGCTGCCATACCGCCCCGGGGATCCCGAGTTGCAGGCCGACATGGCTGCGGCCAAGGTGTGGATGGTCCGCTACAACGCTGCCCTGGCCGAAACCCCGGCCGTGCGCCGCGCGCTGTTGCGCGAGCAGCTCGGTGCGGTCGGCGAGGGTGCGGTGATCCGGCCGCCATTCCACTGCGATTACGGCTACAACATCCGCCTGGGGCAGGGCGTGTTCCTCAACTACAACTGCGTGATCCTGGACGTGGCCGAGGTCAGCATCGGCGATGGCACCCAGATCGGTCCGGCAGTGCAGCTGTATGCCGCCGATCATCCGCGTGATCCGCAGGCACGGGCTGAAGGCCTGGAGTCGGCCAAGCCGGTCCGGATCGGGCGCAATGTGTGGATCGGTGGCGGCGCGATCGTGCTGCCCGGCGTCACCATCGGCGATGACGCGGTGGTGGGTGCGGGCAGTGTGGTCACCCGCGATGTGCCGGCGGGCGCGACCGTGGTGGGCAATCCGGCGCGGAGGGTGCCTGCGCGCGCCCACGGCGATTGATCCAACTCAAGGCACCGCGTCCACATCGGGTGTGCAATGGTGATGTTCCCATTGCCCACCCCAAGGAGCTCTGCCATGTACAAGCGCATCCTGATTGCCACCGATGGTTCGGAGCTGGCCGAGAAAGGCCTGGCCAAGGGCCTGGAGCTGGCCAAAGACCTCGATGCCGAGGTCGATATCGTGACCGTCTCCGAGCCATGGGCCGTCGGTATGTACGACGCGATGGGCTGGAGCGTGGGCTACATGAACACGCCCGAATACAAAGCCGACCGCGAAGAGACCGCGCAGAAGGTGCTGCAGCCGGCCAAGGCCGCCGCGGAAGCGCAAGGCCTGCGTACGGCGACCGTGCACGTGTTGGACCGCTATGCCGCTGACGGCATCATCGATACCGCCACCGAACGCGGCAGCGACCTGATCGTGATGACCTCGCATGGCCGCCGTGGCGTCACCCGCGTGCTGCTCGGCAGCCAGACGGCCGAAGTGCTGGCCCGCAGCACGGTGCCGGTGCTGGTCATCCGATAACGGGAAAGCGGTAGTGCCGGCCGCTGGCCGGCAGTGCCCCTCAGTCGCGCAGTTTCAGCGTCTGCGATTCATCCAGCGTGCCATCCGGCTGCAGCACGACATAACGCTCGCCGCTGCGGTCGAACAGTACCGGGATCGGATCACGGAACAGCGGGCGGCGCACGAAGCGCAGCTGCCAGCCGAAATGCTCCAGCGTCTCCACCGCCTGGCGCTGCTCTGCAGTGAGGCCGGCGCGCAGTTGGGCCGGATTCGGATCGTGGCGGCGTTCGGGTGTCGTCATCGAGCGTGGGAAAGCAGGGATGGGGGTCAGCGCCTGGCCGACCCCGTGCGGTCACGGGGCGGCAGCGCGGTCGACGCCCGGAATCACCAGCTGTAGAGCTTCCAGTACACCGGCGAGACGCCGTCCTTGTCCCCGTCCATGCGGCCATCGCCGTTCTGGTCGTACATGTAGAACGGGGCACCGCGCGACGGGGTCACCTTGACCATCCGCAACTGGCCGCCGACCCGGTATTCCTCGATGGTGTCGCCGTTGTCCTGCACCGTCTTGACCACATCGGCACCGGTGACATCGACCGGGGGCCTGCCGCCACCACCGGTGGCACAGCCAGCCAGCGCGAGAACGCCTGCGAGCAACAGAATCTTCATGGGCCGGGAGTCCTTGGGCGAAGAGGGCCTGATTATGCCCGATGGATCGTGAGGCCGGTGCCGACGACGGTCAGGGCCGGGCGCGTAGAATCGTCACATGAGCCGATTAGTCCTGATTGACGGGTCCAGTTACCTGTATCGCGCGTTCCACGCGCTTCCGCCGCTGACCAACGCACACGGTGAACCCACCGGCGCGCTGTTCGGTGTGGTCAACATGCTGCGCGCCACGCTGAAGGAGCGCCCCGAGTACGTCGCCTTCGTGGTCGATGCGCCCGGCAAGACCTTCCGTGACGACCTGTATGCCGACTACAAGGCCAACCGCCCGCCGATGCCCGACGACCTGCGCCCGCAGATCGAGCCGATGTGCCGCATCGTTGAGGCGCTGGGCCTGAGCATCCTGCGCATCCCCGGCGTGGAAGCCGATGATGTGATCGGCACGCTGGCCCTGCAGGGTCACCGCGATGGCCTGCAGGTGACCATTTCCACCGGCGACAAGGACTTCGCCCAGCTGGTCCGCCCGGGTATCGAGCTGGTCAACACCATGACCGGCAGCCGCATGGATTCGGACGCGGCGGTGATGGAGAAGTTCGGCGTGCGCGCCGACCAGATCGTCGACCTGCTGGCACTGATGGGCGACGCTGTGGACAACGTGCCCGGCGTGGAAAAGTGCGGCCCCAAGACCGCCGCCAAGTGGCTGGCCGAATACCAGCACCTGGAGGGGGTGATGGCGGCGGCGCCGACCATGAAGGGCAAGATCGGCGAGAACCTGCGCGCGGCGCTGGAGCGCCTGCCGCTCAACCGCGAGCTGGTCACGATCCGTACCGATGTGCCGCTGGAGGTGTCGGCGCAGACGCTGCCGCTGCGCGAGCCGGACGTGCCGTCGCTGAGCGAGCTGTACCTGCGTTACGGCTTCACCCAGGCGCTCAAGGAGCTGGGCGGCCCCGTGCCGGCCCCGGCCGCTGCCAGCGATGTCCCGGTCAGCCTGCGTGGCACCGCGGCCGGCTACGCGCGTGCTACGCCGGATGAGGCGGTGGTGCCGGTCGACCCGGCGCTGTCCGCCCCCGGCGAGTACGAGATGGTGCTGACCAGCGAGCAGCTCGACGCCTGGGTGCAGCGCCTGGCCGATGCCGAGCTGATCTCCTTCGATACCGAGACCGACGCGCTGGACGCCATGCGCGCCAACCTGGTCGGCATCAGCCTGGCGGTCGAGCCGGGCCGGGCGGCCTATATCCCGGTCGGTCACGATTACCCCGGCGCGCCGGCCCAGCTGCCGCGTGAGCAGGTACTGGCGGCGTTGCGCCCGGCGCTGGAAGACCCCGCCAAGAAGAAGCTTGGCCAGCACGGCAAGTACGACCTGCACGTGCTGCGCCGCCACGGCGTGAACGTGCAGGGGTACCACGACGACACCATGCTGGAGAGCTTCGTGCTCAATTCCACCGCCACGCGCCATGACATGGACTCGCTGGCGATGCGCTATCTGGGCTACACCACCATCAAGTTCGAGGAGGTGGCCGGCAAGGGTGCCAAGCAGATCTCGTTCTCGCAGGTGGGACTGGACGAAGCCTGCCGCTACGCCGCCGAAGATGCCGACGTGACCCTGCGCCTGCACCACGCGCTGCAGCCACAGCTGCGGGCCACGCCCTCGCTGGACAGCGTCTACCGCGACATCGAGATGCCGCTGGTGCCAGTGCTGACCCGTATCGAAGCCAATGGCGTGCACATCGACATGGCCGAACTGCGCCGGCAGAGCCAGGACCTGGGCTCGCGCATGCTGGCCGCCCAGCAGAAGGCCACCGAGCTGGCGGGGCGCACCTTCAACCTGGATTCGCCCAAGCAGCTGCAGGCCGTGCTGTTCGACGAACTCCAGCTGCCGGCGCTGGTGAAGACCCCCAAGGGCCAGCCCAGCACCAATGAAGAGGCGCTGGAGGCGATCGCCGAGCAGCACGAGCTGCCGCGGGTGATCCTGGAGTACCGCGGGCTGGCCAAGCTGCGCAGCACCTATACGGACAAGCTGCCGGAGATGATCAACCAGGACACCGGCCGGGTGCACACCAGTTACCACCAGTCCGGCGCCGCCACCGGCCGGCTGTCCTCCTCGGACCCGAACCTGCAGAACATCCCGATCCGCACCGAGGACGGCCGCCGCATCCGCCGCGCCTTCGTGGCCCCGCCGGGCCGCAAGATCCTGGCCTGCGATTACTCGCAGATCGAGCTGCGGATCATGGCCCACCTCTCCGAGGACCCCGGCCTGGTGAGGGCCTTCGAGCAGGGCGTGGACGTGCACCGGGCGACCGCGGCGGAAGTCTTCAGCCGATCCCTGGAGGACGTGACCTCCAACGAGCGCCGGGCCGCCAAGGCGATCAACTTCGGCCTGATGTACGGCATGAGCGCGTTCGGGTTGGCCCGCAACCTCGGGATCGACCGCGGCCAGGCCCAGGACTACGTGGCGCTGTATTTCAGCCGCTACCCGGGCGTGCGCGACTTCATGGAGCGGATGCGTCAGCAGGCCCGTGACCAGGGCTATGTGGAAACCCTGTTCGGCCGCCGTCTGTACCTGAACGATATCAACGCCCGCAACCAGGGCCTGCGCGCCGGTGCTGAACGGGCGGCGATCAATGCCCCGATGCAGGGCACCGCGGCGGACATCATCAAGCGCGCCATGGTGAAGGTGGACGACTGGCTGCAGGAGCACAGCGACCAGGCCAAGATGATTCTGCAGGTACACGATGAACTGGTGTTTGAAACCGAAAGCAGTTTCCTCGACACCTTGCGTTTGAAAGTGGTTGAACTGATGTCGTCAGCCGCCGAACTGCGCGTGCCGTTGGTGGTGGACGCTGGCGTCGGCGACAACTGGGATGAGGCACATTGAGGCCTGAATCACAGTCAAAAGGCTGAATTGGTTCATTGCTTCCCGATAATCTGACTGCTGGATGAATGTTCCCGGGAGGAGCCCAGTATTAATTGGGCCCCTTCACGAACTATCAATGTTCGGAGTGCTTTTATAGACCTCGACAGGCGCAATGCCTGTTGTGGATCTCTCCCATCCCCTGGAGCAGATCTCGGAACGGGGGCTCCTCCCCAAGCGCCCGTTCCCCGGCCCCGCTAACCTCCCCCTGGTTGGCGGGGCTTTTTATTTGTGGCGGCCGAAAGCGCCTGCCCGCGACGCCCAACCATTGCCTCTGACCGGGTGCCGGCCCATGCTGGCCGGACCAGTCGGGGAGAGGCGATGAGCGACCTGTTTGCATTGGCCATGCCGTGGTGGGAATTCATCCTCCGCGCGGTGGTGGTGTACGTGGTGGTGCTGGGCATGGTGCGGCTCTCGGGCAAACGCGCGCTGGGCCAGATCACCCCCTTCGACGTATTGCTGATCGTGCTGCTGGGCAACGCGGTGCAGAACGCACTGCTGGGCCAGGACACGTCCTTGGGCGGCGGCCTGCTGCTCGCGGCGACGCTGATCTCGATCAACTACGGCGTCGGCTGGCTGACCACGCGCAGCCGACGGATCGAATCGCTGGTCGAAGGCGAGCCGGTGCTGATCGCACGCGATGGCAAAGTGCTCGACTCGGTACTCAAGCGTGAGCTGGTCACCCCGTCCGACCTGGACGCCGCGCTGCGTCAGCAGGGCTGCCTGACCATCGACGACGTCGCCTTGGCGGTGCTGGAGATCAACGGGCACATCACGATCGTGCCGAAGAAATAACGGGGACGGAAGAAATAACGGGGACGGAGGTAGTTAAGCGCATGCGCTTAACTACCTCCGTCCCCGTTAGAGCCGTCCCCGTCCCCGTTAGAGCCGTCCCCGTCCCCGTTAGAGCCAGTCGCGCGGGACGAGGTAATCGGCCAAACGCGCCTCATCACTGCCGGCCTCCGGCTGGAAGCCATACTCCCAGCGCACGCGCGGCGGCAGGCTCATCAGAATGCTCTCGCTGCGCCCGCCACTCTGCAGCCCGAACAGGGTGCCGCGGTCGTAGACCAGGTTGAATTCGACATAGCGCCCGCGCCGGTACAGCTGGAATTCGCGTTCGCGCTCGCCATACGGCGTGTCCTTGCGGCGCTCGACCAGCGGCAGATAGGCGTCCAGGAAACCATCGCCGACCGTACGCAGATACGCGAAATCGCGCTCGAAATCGCCGTGCAGATCGTCAAAGAACAATCCGCCCACGCCGCGCGTCTCGTTGCGGTGGCGCAGGAAGAAATACTCATCGCACCAGCGCTTGTGCGCCGCATAGCGCTCTTCGCCGAAGGGCGCGCACAGATCGTGCGCGACCTGATGCCAGTGCCGCACGTCTTCGTCGATCGGATAGAACGGGGTGAGGTCGAAGCCACCCCCGAACCACGAGGCCACCGCCACGCCATCGCGCTCGGCGCGGAAGTAGCGCACGTTGGCGTGCGTGGTCGGCAGGTAGGGATTGGCGGGATGGAACACCAGCGAGACGCCGGTGGCGCGCCAGGAAGCCCCGGCCAGCTCCGGACGGTTCGCCGAGGCCGACGGCGGCAGGCGCGTGCCGGCCACATCGGAGAACCCGATCCCGGCCTGCTCGAACACCGCGCCATCGCGCAGGATGCGGGTCCGGCCACCGCCGCCCTCTGCACGCTGCCAGAGATCTTCGGCAAAGCGGGCCTGGCCGTCGGCGGTTTCGATCGCCGCACAGATGCGGTCCTGCAGGTCGGTCAGATACGCGCGGACGCGGTCGAAGTCGTTCATGGGCGCTACTTTACCGCAGGCCGGTGCACGGCCTGCGTGTGCTCAGCTGCGCTCAGTGGCCGCCTTTGCGGTTGCTGCTCTTGCTGTTCTTCGTCGTGGCGGGCGCCTCGGCCGGTGCATCGTCGTCGTCCGCTTCGGCATCGGGCTCGGTCGCCATACGCTCGGCAATCTGTTCCAGCCCGGCGCTGACCCGCATCAGGCCCCAGTTGCGGGTCGCGTGCACATCGCAGGCCACATGGGTGCCTTTGCCATCCTTCGCGCACAGGGCGGCCATCTGTTCGGGCAGCGCCTCGTCACCGGTGTGCTCGTAGACGCTGGCCAGGTTCTCGCAGCCTTCGCGTACGCCAGCGGTGCACAGCTTCATATAGAAGGGCGCCGCCTCGGCCCAGCGGTTGCGCAGCGCCAGCTGGTGGCCGGCGGCATTGCAGCCCTGCAGCTTGCCTGCCGCGCAGCACGCCTGCGCACCGCCCTCGCGGCCGAGCGTCGGGCAATCCTGCGGCAGGGGGGTCTCGACGAAGACCACCGGCGTGCTGCACTGCTGCGCCTCGCCGGTGTGCTCGTAGTAGCTGAAGCGGTTCCAGCTGTCCATGCCGATCAGATTGCCGTTGGCCAGGCGCTTGAACACGAAGTCATCGCCCTGTTCATGGCGCACATGGATGTTGCCATCGACCAGCCGCGCGCGCAGCTTGCCGCCGAAGCCGCTGTCGATCATGCCGCCATCGCCGAACGGCAGATGGTCCATCAGGCCCTGGCTGGCCACGTAGCTGCCGCAGGGCAGGGCAGTGACCGCCACCGAGGTCAGTGCCTTGGCATCCAGCGTGGCCAGCGGGGCGGCCCGCTGGCAGGCGCGCGGGTCCTTGCCGTGGGTGCAGGCCCGTTGCAGCGCATCGCGGGCGGGAACCAGGCGGCCGGCGTCCCACAGCGCTTCGGCGGCCTTGGCGCAGAAGGTGCCGCCGGTCTGCGCCTGGCAGAGCGTGGTGATCTCATCCAGTTGCGCGGCGGGCAGTGGCGAGGGATTGGCGGCGGTGAGGCCGCCGAGCAGGGCCTTGGCAAAGGCCTGGCTCACGGCCTCGCGCGCGGCCTCCAGGCAGGCGTCCTCGTCATACTGAGCGGATTCGGGCTTGCAGACGTCCGGTTCGGGCGGCTCTGCGGCAATGTTCTGTCTCGCGACCACCCTGTCGGCCTCGCGCGCTTCGGTCTGGAAGTTGGCCAGCAGGCGCTTGCAGGCGGCCGGGACATCCTCGCGGCACCACTGCCGCAGGCGGTCGTTGCTGGCAAAGAGCGTGTCGTTCAGGCAGGTGCCGATCTCGGCCCGGCACGACGCCGCCGGAAACACCGTCGCACGACGGCAGGTGGCCGCCTTCTGCAAGCGGTATTCGTTGAAGCGGTCACTGAGCAGGCGACCGCCCTCCTGCACGTTCAGCGATCCGACGCCGCCGTTGTCGAGGTCGGCCAACTTCAGTTCGTCACCGATGCGGCTGAGGATGTAAGGCTCGGGCGCCTGGCCGGGAATCTGCCGAACGCCCTCGTTGGCGCTGTGCAGGGTCAACGTGGTGCCGCTGTCCTTGGCCACGAACGTGCCACAGACCATGGCCTGGGCCGCCGCCGGCAGGCTGACCGCCGTGAGCAGGGTGAACAGGGTCGCGCGCCAGCCGTGGCGGCGCAGAAGGGGGAGGGAAACAGTCACACGATCATCCTTGCAGGTCGTGCAGCGCACCGTGGCGCTGCGGGAAACATGTCAGCGGCGGAACAGCGCACGTACATCGGCCGCGCACAGGCGCACGATCAGCCAGCCATGCAGCACGGCGAACGCGGCAGCGGTCAGCCCGGTCAAGCCCGTCCAGATCACGCGCAGCACCCGCAGGTCTCTGCGCAACTGCAGTATCTCCAGCGAATAGGTCTCCGCCGGAAGCTGCGCCAGCAGGTGGCGGAAGGCATCGTCGACGCCCCAGACCACCACCCCATTGAGCACGGCGGTGATCGCGAGCAGCGCCACGAACGATCCCCACGCCCAGCGCCAGCGCCGCAGCATGCCCCAGCACGCGGCAACGCCCAGCAGGCTGGACACGCACAGCAGTACGTTCGCCAGCACCGGGTGGGTGAGCAGCCAGCGCAGCGAGCCGGGCAGCCAGTGGAAATCCTCATCGGCCAGCAGCGCCTGCAGCGTCTCCGAGGCTGACAAAGGAATGGCAATCAGTGCCAGCACCGCCCACAGCGCGGCCGAGGCCACACAGACCAGCAGCACGGACTTGAGCAGCGGAGCGAGGAAGGCAGGCGCGCCATCCCCGCTGGGGCGTGGCGTGCAGGAGGGCAATTGCGGGGGAAGCGAGGCTGACATCCGGTGTCCTGATTGGGCAGGCCGTGACGTCTAGGTCGCAGCCACCGCGTTCGCGGCCGCGGGCAGGATATGGTCTGCGCTCAACGGTGCCAAGCGCAGGCCATGCGGCGGGCGCAGCGGCACCCACGCAAGTTCGGCGATTTCCGCCTGTGCGCGGGGCATGCCGATGACCGTCACCAGGTAGGCATGTGCCCGTACGCGGTGCCCGGCTTCGTGCACCGCCCATGCCTCGAACCGGCCCAGCGGCACGGCACTGGCAGGCTCCACCGTGACCCCGAGTTCTTCCTGCAGCTCACGCGCCAGGGCAACCAACGGTGCTTCACCGGGCTCGGGCTTGCCGCCGGGCTGGATGAAGGTGTCCGAGCCGTGTTTGCGCACGACCAGTACGCGGCCGCCGGGATCGAAAACGACCGCGGCGACGATATCGATCGTCGCCGCGTGCTGCCCGTCAGTAGAAACCGACGTCATCGCTGGATTACTTCAGGTTCTCTTCGAACAGCTTGAGGATGCGCTTGTACTGGTCCAGCCAGGAATCGGCACGCACATAGCCATGGCGTTCCAGCGGGTACGGCGCGATCGTCCAGTTGTCCTTGTGCAGCTCGATCAGCTTCTGGGTGAGGTTGACCGAGTCCTGGAAGAACACGTTGTCGTCCATCATCCCGTGCGCGATCAGCAGGTGATCCTGCAGGCCTTCGGCGTACTCGATCGGCGAGGACTTGCGGTAGGCCTCCGGATCGATGTCCGGGGTGTTGAGGATGTTGGCGGTGTAGCCGTGGTTGTACTGGTGCCAATCAACCACCGGGCGCAGCGCGGCGCCGGCCTTGAACGTGCCCGGCGAGCGGAACAGCGCCATGAAGGTCATGAAGCCGCCGTAGGAACCGCCGTAGATGCCGGCGTGGTCACGGTCGCCCTGCTTGGTGGCGACCAGCCAGTCCAGGCCGTCCTTGTAGTCTTCCAGTTCCGGGTGACCCATGTTGCGGTAGATCGCCGTGCGCCAGTCGCGGCCGTAGCCGGCGCTGCCGCGGTAATCCATGTCCAGCACCACGTAGCCCTTCTGCACCAGCAGGTTGTGGAACATCTGCTCGCGGAAGTAGGCCGGGTACTGCTGGTGCACGTTCTGCAGGTAACCGGCGCCGTGCACGAACATGGCGATCGGGTACTGCTTGCCCGGCTCGAAGGTCTCCGGGCCGTAGTACTTGGCCCAGACCACGCCGGCGCCGTGCTTGGACGGTACCTGCACCAGCTTGGGCTGGATCCACTCGCGCGCCTTGAACTCGGCGGTGCGGGTGTCGGTCAGCACCTTGGCCTGGCCACCGGCAGCGGGCACCACGGCCAGCTGGGTCGGCAGGTAGGCGCCGGAGTAACGCACCAGCAGCTGCTGGCCGTCCGGGGACAGCGAGAAGTCTCCCACGCCGTTGAGCGCGGTCAGCTCACGCACCTGCTTGCTGGCGGTGTCGACCGCGCACACTTCGTAGTCGCCCGGCGACTGCTGATTGCACAGGAAGTAGAAGCCGCGCCCGTCCGCGCTGGGCACCGGCATCGAGGTTTCCCACTTGCCACCGGTCAGCGCCTGCGGCCTGGCCGTGCCCTGCTGGGTGTACAGGTGCGAATAGCCGGATTCTTCGGACAGCAGCCACAGCGTGCGGTTATCGTTGGACCAGCCGAAATCGTTGAAGCTCCAGTTGATCCAGGCGCTGTCGGTCAAGCGATGACGCGTCTCCAGCTTGGCGCTGGTCGGGGTCACGCTGGCGATCCAGCGATCCTTGTTGTCGTTGGCGCGCAGCATGATCGCGGCCTGCTGACCATCGGGGCTCCAGCGGATGCCGGGCGCGCCGGGGCCACCAAGCACTTCCACCGGGCGGTTGCCCTTGAGGGCGTCCTTGCCAGCGGCCTTGCGCAGCGCGGCCAGCGGGTCGGTGCCGATGCCCGGCAGGCCGTCCAGCGACAGCGGCTTGACCGTGCCGGCAACGGCATCGACCAGCCACAGCGCGTTCGGCTCCGGATCGTTGCGGCCCACGCGGGTGCGGGTGTCTTCGAACTCTTCGTAGCCCGACTCGGTCACGTACTTGGGCATCTTGCCGCCACGGCCCTCATCGAAGCTCTTCGGCTTGGTGACCACGATCAGGGTGCGCGCATCCGGCGAGAGCACGCTGTCGACGATCTCCACATCCGCGCCCAGATACACCGGGCCCGGTGCGCGCGTGCCATCGGCGCGGCGCCAGCTGGCTTCCTGGGCCTTGAGCGCGTCGCGCTGGGCGCGGTCGTTGCGCAGCGTGGCCAGGGTGCGCAGCTGCTGCTCGCGCAGGGTATCGGCCTTGGGCGCGTCGTCCGGATTCTTCTCGGCCTTCAGGCTGGCGACCTGCTGCACGCCGGCCGCGGCGGTCCAATGGAACCAGTTCTGGCCGGTGCGCCAGATCACACCGCCGTCGCGGGCGAAATTGACCGCGCTGGACTTCTCGGTGCTGCGGGTCAGCTGGGTCAGCGCGCCGCTGCGCAGGTCGCGCACGAACACATCGCCGTTGCGCACAAAGGCCGAGCGCTGGCGCGCGCTGTCGTAGACCGGGCTGTCCACATCCAGGGTGCCGCGCTGGTCATCGCCAACCTGTGCGGCCACGCCACCGGCAATCGGCTGGCGGAAGGTATCGCGCACCGGGCTGCCGTTGCGCTTGAGCTGGTACTCCACCTGCTGACTGTTCCAGGACCACCACGCGCTCTCGACCGGCGGACCGATCCAGTCCGGGTCGGCCATGGCCTGCTCGATGGTGATCGGCGTCGGCGCCGCATGGGCAGCACCGCCGAGGGCGGCGAGCAGCAACAGGGACAAAGGCAGCGTTCTGGGCATTGCGGGCGGCACCAATGAGGAAAACCCGGCAAGCGTAGCAGCCGCAAGGGCCGGGGGAGGGGGCCACAGGTCATGTCGCGGCCCCATCGACAGTATCGGCAACGTGGTGACCTTGAGGCGCTGCCATGCGCGGGGTGAGGGTGATCCCGACACGCGCCGACCGAGCGCAGGCCTTGTCCTGTCTTGCCTGGCACGTCGCAACCGCTGGTCGCGTCGACAGCCCGGAACCGGCTCTCTACGGTGGGCGTGACCCCCGGGGATTCAAGGGGGACATCCATTTCAAGGAGCGATTCGATGTTCAAGACGATCACCCGCGTGACCGTGCTGGCCGGCGCCGTGTTGGCGCTGGGGGCGTGCAGCAATCCCCGCGAGGCAAGCAAAGCCAACTTCACCCGTGCCATCCAGGCCTACCTGGATGGGCAGAGCGGGCTCTGTGTCCCGCTGCGGCCAACGAGGTGCCCTTCACCCTGCCCGACCAGGACCTGTTCCCGCAGAACAAGACCCGCGCCGATGCTCTGGTCCAGGCGGGCCTGCTGTCGTCACACCCGACCGAGGTGAAGCAGCCCTTCGGCAGCAGTACCCGCCGCGCCACCGAATACCGCGCGACGGCGGCCGGCCAGAGTGCCCTGGTCGCCCAGGCGCCGAATACCCTGGTCCAGCGCTCCGCCTTCTGCAGCGGGGCTTACAAGGTGCAGGACGTGACCAACTTCACCGAGCCGGGCGAGCTGATGGGGGTCAAGCTCTCCCACGTCGAGTACACCTATACGGTCAAGGGCAGCGCCGATTGGGCGCGTTCTGACGCGCTGCGCAGCGCCTACCCCGAGCTGGACAAGCACGCGCAGGACAGCGTGACCTCCAAGGCCACCCTGATCCTGACCCACGACGGCTGGGTGCACGAGAGTCTGGTCACACGCTGATCCGCCGGTGCGCGGCGGTCCGGGGGCCGCCGCCTGCGACAAAGTGAAGCAGCGCGTCACCGGGTCGCATGTGCCTTTCACGGATACAGGCCCAGACTGGTGCGGATTTCAGAAGCCAGTCGGAGGCGTCTCTTGGACGCGTTGTTGTTGTCCCGGATCCAGTTCGGGTTCGTCATCAGTTTCCACGTGCTGTTCCCGGCCTTCACGATCGGTACCGCCAGCTGGCTGGCCTTTGTCGAATCGCGCTGGCTGCGCACCGGCAATCCGGTCTGGCGCGAGCTGTATTTCTTCTGGCAGAAGATCTTCGCGGTCTCCTTCGGCATGGGCGTGGTCAGCGGGATCGTCATGGCCTTCCAGTTCGGGACCAACTGGCCACGGCTGAGTGAGGTGGCCGGCACGGTGATCGGCCCGCTGCTGACCTATGAAGTGCTCACCGCGTTCTTCCTGGAAGCCAGCTTCCTGGGCGTGATGATGTTCGGCTGGGGCAAGGTCTCGCCGCGCCTGCATTTCTTCTCCACCTGCATGGTGGCGCTGGGCACGCTGGTCTCCACGTTCTGGATCCTGTCCTCCAACAGCTGGCTGCAGACGCCGGCCGGTTACACGATGGTCGATGGCATCGTGCACCCGGACAGCTGGTGGCAGATCGTCTTCAACCCGTCCTTCCCGTACCGCCTGGCGCACATGGCGCTGGGCTCGTTCATCACCACCTGCTTCGTGATCGGTGGCGTGGGCGCGTGGTACCTGCGCAAGGACGTACACCGCGAAGCTGGCCGCAAGATGCTGCTGGCGGCGGTGGGATTTGCCGCGCTGACGGTGCCGGTGCAGATCTTCGTCGGCGACATGCATGGCCTGAATACCCTCAAGCATCAGCCGATGAAGATCGCGGCGATGGAAGCGCACTGGCATTCCGAAGGCGAGGGCAAGGGCGTGCCGCTGGTGGTGTTCGCGGTGCCCAATGAAAAGGCCGAGCGCAACGACTACGAAATCGCGATCCCGCGCCTGGGCAGCCTGATCCTTACCCATTCACTGGACGGCACCTTCGATCCGCTCACCTCGGTGCCCGCCAGCGAGCGGCCGCCGGTGGTGCCGGTGTTCTTCGCGTTCCGGGTGATGGTCGGGCTGGGCACGCTGATGCTGCTGTTGGCCTGGGTCTCGGCGTTCCAGTGGTGGCGCGGCAAGTTGTTGCAGTCACGCTGGTTGATCCGCGGCTGGAACTGGATGCTGCCCAGCGGCTTCATCGCGCTGATCTCCGGGTGGTTCGTGACCGAGATGGGCCGGCAACCGTGGGTGGTCTATGGCGTGCTGCGCACGGCCGATGCCGTCGGCCCACAGAGTGCGTGGATGACGGCGTTGTCGCTGGGGGTGTACATCGTCGGCTATGCCTTCGTGTTCGGTTGGGGCGTCTGGTACCTGGTGAAGATCATCCGCACTGGTCCCAAGCCGCATGAGCCGGCACCGGCGCTGGATGCCGGCAGCCACACCCCGGCGCGGCCGCTGTCCGGTGCCGATGAACCGCTGGAGGAGCGCTGAGATGGAGATGACAACCTGGCTGCCCGTGGCATGGTTCGCGGTGATCGGCTTTGGTGTGCTGATGTATGTGGTGCTCGATGGTTTCGTGCTCGGCATCGGGATCCTCGCGCCGATGGCCGAGGATGAGGAGCAGCTCGACATCATGATGAATACCGCCGCGCCCATCTGGGACGGCAACGAAACCTGGCTGGTGCTGGGCGGGGCCGGGCTGATGGCCGCCTTCCCGAAGGCCTACGCCGCGCTGCTGTCGGCGCTGTACCTGCCGGTGCTGCTGCTGGTGGTGGCACTGGTGTTCCGCGGCGTGGCCTTCGAATTCCGCTTCAAGGCGCAACGCTCGCGCAGGCTGTGGAGCGTGGCCTTCGGCCTGGGCTCGCTGCTGGCCGCCTTCGCGCAGGGCGTGATCCTTGGCGCACTGGTGCAGGGCCTGCAGGTGGTGGATGGCCGCTATGTGGGCGGCGCGTTCAGCTGGTTCAGCCCGTTCTCGATGCTGACCGGTGCAGCGGTGGTGTTCGGCTACGCACTGCTGGGTAGCACGTGGCTGATCCTCAAGACCGAAGGCCGCGAGCAGACCTTCGCGCGCACCTTGACCCGCCCGCTGGTGGTGGCGGTGATCGTGTTCATGGGCCTGGTGAGCGCGTGGTTGCCGTTCCTGGATTCGCGCTTGATGGCGCGCTGGTTCAGCGATGGCAACTTCTGGTGGCTCTCGCCGGTGCCGTTGCTGACGTTGGCGGTCGCCACCGCGCTGTGGCGCAGCGCGATGCACCCCAAGCGCGATCTGCCGCCGTTCCTGTTGACGCTGGCGCTGTTCGTCCTTGGCTTCATCGGCCTGGTGCTGGGCATGTGGCCGTACCTGCTGCCGCCGAGCATGACGTTGTGGCAGGCCGCCGCGCCGGCCTCGTCGCTGAGTTTCAGCCTGGTCGGGCTGGTGATCCTGCTGCCGGTGATCCTGGGCTATACGGCGTGGTCGTACCGGGTGTTCCGCGGCAAGGTGCGGGCGGATGTGGGGTATCACTGAGGAAAGCACGGTGGCTATTCCCGGTTCCGTGTGTGCGAGGGCGGTCAGACCCTGCCGGGACGCGCCGTGAACCCATCCCTGGGGGCTCGACGGGCGCCATCCATGGCGCCCGACGGTCCCGGCAGGGTCCGACCGCCCTCGCCCTGAAAGGTCTGCGTCGTCGGTGGGAAGAGTCAACCGCATAAAAACGGGTCAAGAGCAGCCGACATGGCTCCGCTCTAACAGAGCGTCACCTCGCCTGAATCGTCGAGAAGAAGCAGCAAGGCGCCGATCGGGTGCCGTCTGTTTTTGATGTTTCCCATGCGCACCAGCCAACTGTCGAAGGGGCGGTGTGGGTGGGGTGGCGGGACCATGTGTTGCCATGGATGGCAATGGGCTTACATGGGTGAAGGCGCATTGCTCGCGAGGCACTGCCTCGCATGCGACTGAACGCACAGCCGCCAGCGGCTGGGCCGGGCCGCGGAGCGGGACTTGCAGCGGGTCCCGACATCCCACCCACGCCGACCCAGGCCAGGCGCGCCCAGCAAACCAACGCTGTTGGCTTCCGGCGAAAACTCAGCCGTGCAGCCCCTCGATCTCCACCAGCAACTCCGCACGACACACCTCGGCATGCAACACCAAGAACGGCGGTGCCGTCGGCAGTGCCGCCATCTGCGCCGCTACCGCCGCCATATCCTCCGCGCGCCGCACATACACCTTCAGCACCGACGTCGCCCCCAGCACCGGTGACAGCGACGGCCGCTGACCGCGCGCCGCATCCACCAGACTCTGCAGATTCCTCAGCGTCTCCCGCAACTGCTCATCCACCGCCCCCGTGTGCTGCGACACATGCCCCACGATCGCCGCCGTCCCCGACTGCAGCAACGGCAGACCCGTCGCCAACGGCGGCAGCAGCGCCCGCGAAAAACTCGGCGACTGCGGCCCGTACTGGCGTGGATAACGGAACGCACTCACCTGGCGCGGATTCTCCAGCGGCTGGCCCGGCTCGCGCGCGGCCAGCCAATACACCTGCAGCCGGCGCACACCGTCAAAACGACCAATGCAGGTTGCCGCCGGCAACGCGGCCTCATCCAGCTCCCGCAGGCCCCGCACGCGGCCCACGCAGAAACGTCGATAGCGTTCATCATCGCCATCGCCTTCGGTCACCGCGTCGAGATAGTTCCAGGTCCGCAGCAGGTGCGGATAACCGCAGCGCGAGAGGAACCCGCTCATCCGCGCGTAGGCCTCGGTCGCGGCCGACTCGATGTCGCTGTCGATCTCGTCGATCTCCAGCACCCCGAACAGCACGCTGTCGGTGTGCGACCAGCGCACGCCCTCGGTAATCCCGTGCTCGACCGGGGTGCCACCGCGCCAGACCTCGATCTGCGCCGGGCCGTGTTCGGCCAGCGGTACGTGCAGCCAGCGCGGGTCCTCCAGCGCCGCGTGGCGCAGACCAAAGCCGAAGACGGCCAGCGTGCACGGGTCGGCCAGGGCGGTCTCGCGGTCTGCGGCCGGGGCATACGCAACACGGAACGACGCGGGTCCGGAGGACGGGGAAGCGACTGCCGGGGCCGTTGCGGTGTTGATCGTGTTGCTCATTTCAGAATGTGAATGCTGCCAGTGCCGAGAGTGTCATGATAGCGTGCGCACCTTTCTCGGCACCGCGTCCGGTGCCGGACGCTGTCGACGACAGGCGCGGGCCGGCTGGCATGGGGGAGCCGCTCCGCGTTGCCTCATGGCGCGTGCCCGTCCTGGTACCCATCCATCATGTTGGCGTGAATGATCGAGTTTTCAGTATTGGATTGGTCGGCCTGGGCGCCGGGCATCACCACCCGGGAGCAGTGGCAGGCGTGGGCGATCGCCCCTTGGCTGCCGACCGGTGAGGACACCCCGGCACTGTCCGAAGTGCCGGCCATGCAGCGCCGCCGGATCGAGCGGCTGGGGCGCATGGCGATCCAGACCGCCTGCTGGTGTGAGCAGCCCGACGACGGTGGCCAGGTGCCACTGGTGTTCGCCTCGCGACATGGCGACGTGGCCCGCTCGATGGAGCTGCTCAACACCCTGAGCGCGGACCAGCCGATGTCGCCCACGGCCTTCGGCCTGTCGGTGCACAACGCGATTGCCGCGCTGTATTCGATCGCCCGCGGGCATCGCGGCAATTATCTGGCGCTTGCCGCCGGCCGGGCCACGGTCGAGACCGCCTGCATCGAGGCCTTCGGGCTGCTGGCCGATGGCGCGCCCGAGGTGCGTCTGGTGGTCTATGAATCGGCCTTGCCGCCGGTCTACGCGGGTTTCGCTGACGAGCCCGACCCCTTCTTCGCGTGGTGCTGGCGGCTGGGGCCGGCCGACGGTCCGGGCACCCGGCTGTCGCTGGGCTGGGGCGCCGGTGGCGAAGACCGCCCGTCCGAAGGGCTGCCGCATGGCCTGGAAGCCCTGCGCTTCCTGCTGGCCGGCGCGCCCTCGCTGGCGCTGGACGCCGATGGCCAACGCTGGACCTGGCAACGCCATGGCTGAGCGCTGGCCGGCCCGGATCAACCATGCCTGGCGGGTGCTGGGCACGGGGCTGAGCTTTGCCGCCTTCGGGATCGGGGGGCTGGTGCTGGGCGGCCTGTTGTTCCTGTCGTTGCTGCTGATCCGCGATCCGGTGCGCCGGCGCGTGTTGGCGCGGCGCCTGGTCCAAGGCAGCTTCGCCACCCACGTCGGCCTGATGCGCCGGCTCGGGCTGATGACCTATGAGATCCGCGGGGGCGAGCGCCTGCAGCGCAACGGCCTGCTCATCCTGGCCAACCACCCGACCCTGATCGACGTGGTGCTGCTGATCGCCCAGTTGCCCAATGCCGATTGCGTGGTCAAGCAGGCCGTGGCGCGCAACCCGTTCATGCGCGGCCCGGTCCGCGCGGCCGGCTACGTCTCCAATGATGACGGGGCGGGGCTGGTGGATGACTGCATCGCCGCGGTCCAGGCCGGCGGCAACCTGGTGATCTTCCCGGAGGGCACCCGCACCGTGCCGGGCCAGGCGCTGCGCCTGCAGCGCGGGGCCGCCAACATCGCGGTGCGGGGCCGGCTGGACATCACGCCGGTCCGGATCACCTGCACCCCGCTGACCCTGACCAAGGGCCAGAAATGGTATCGTGTGCCATCACGGCGATTTCACGTTCAGCTGGAAGTCGGGGAGGATCTCCCGATTGCCCCGTTTCTGAACGAGACCGGCGATGCGCCCAGGGGGGATGCCTTGGCCGCCCGGCGTGTGACCGATCATCTTGCCCATTACTTCGACTTCGCTGGAGACCCGACCCGTGCAAGCACTTGAGCACGAGATCAAGGAATTGATCATTTCATCGCTTTCACTGGAAGACATCACTCCCGAAGACATCGATTCCGCCGCGCCCCTGTTCGTTGAAGGACTGGGCCTGGATTCGATCGACGCGCTGGAACTTGGATTGGCCCTGCAGAAAAAGTACGGTGTCAGCCTGTCAGCCGATTCGGAAGAGACCCGTCGCCATTTCTCCAGCGTGCGTGCCCTGAGCGAGTTTGTCGCCGCACGCCAGCCGTCCTAACGGCGCGTCAGGATTTACCCATGACCAAGAACGAACTTTTCGAGCGCATCGTCAAGATCCTCAAGGACAGCTTTGAGATCGAGCCGAGCCGTATCACGCCCGCCGCGCGGCTGTATGACGACCTGGACATCGACAGCATCGACGCGGTCGACCTGATCGTGCAGCTCAAGCCGCTGCTCGGCCGCAATCTGCAGCCGGAAGCGTTCAAACAGGTGCGCACCGTGCAGGACATCGTGGATGTGGTGCACGGGCTGTTGCCCGGTCAAGCGGCCGCCTGACGGCCATCGCTGAAGACTGACCATGGTCCGGGTACGCGTCGCGGCGTTTGCGTTGCTGTCGCTGGCATACCCGCTGGTGGTCTACCTGTCGCTGGGCCGGTTCGAGCCGCGCTGGTTGTCGCTGCTGCTGTTCACCCTGGCCGCGCTGCGCGCGCTGACCACCCGCCAGGCGGTGTGGTGGGTGGCCGCACTCGGCACCGGTGTACTCGCCCTGGTGGCCACGGCCTTCAACGAGGCGCTGCCGCTGAAGCTGTACCCCGCGCTGGTGAACGCGGTGATGCTGGTCATCTTCGCCACCAGCCTGCGCTTCGGGCCGAGTGCCGTGGAGCGCCTGGCGCGGCTGAGCGAGCCGGACCTGCCGCCGTTTGCCGTGATCTATACCCGCCGCGTCACGTGGATCTGGTGCGGATTCTTTGTTCTCAACGGAAGTCTGGCCCTGGCCACGGCGCTGTGGGCGTCCAACCAGGTCTGGGCGTTCTACAACGGATTGTTGGCGTACGTGATGATGGGTGCTCTGTTTGGCGGGGAATGGCTGGTCCGGCGACGGGTCAAGGCGGCGCATGCCCATGGCTGAGTGGATCGCACTGGACCGGCTGGCGCTGGCCCCGCACCCGGGCCGCATCGTGGGCATCGCCGGCGACACCGTGGTGGAGCACCCGCAGTTCCGCGCGCAGGTGCTGGGCTGGCAGCAGGCGTTCGCGCGTGCCCCCGGCACCGACTGGGCCCTGTATTTCGATGACACGCTCACCTTCGCCGCCGCCCTGCTGGGTGCCTGGCATGCGGGCAAGCGGGTGTTCCTGGGCGGCGACAACCTGCCGGCCACGCTGGAAGCGCTGAGCCCGCGCGTGGCCGGGTTCGCCGGCGACGTGCCGGCCCGGTATGCGCCGCTGCAGCCCGATGCGGCAGCCGATCCGGAGCAGGTGCTGCAGCCGTTGGACGAAGCGGTGCTGGAGCTGGTGGTGTTCACCTCCGGCAGCACCGGCGCGCCGAGCGCCATCGTCAAACGCATGCGCCAGCTGACCCGTGAGGTGGATGCGCTGCAGGCCGCCTTCGGCGAGCAGCTCGACGGTGCGCAGGTGCAGGGCACGGTCTCCCACCAGCACATCTACGGGCTGCTGTTCCGGGTGCTGTGGCCGCTGGTGGCCGGGCGCGCGATCCAGCCGCGCCGGTTCTTCCACGAAGACCTGCTCAGCGCGCTGGGCGGCCAGCCGTCAGTGCTGGTGGCCACCCCGGCCCATCTCAAACGTCTGCCCGAGCAGCTGGACTGGTCCTCGCTGGACGGCCAGCTGCGCGCGGTGTTCTCCTCTGGCGGTCCGTTGCCGACCGACGCGGCGCTGCAGGTGCGCGCCGTGATGGGCGTGGCCCCGACCGAAGTCTTCGGCAGCAGCGAGACCGGTGGCGTGGCGTGGCGGCGCTGGAGTGCAGCGCGGCCGCAGTGGCATCCGTTGCCCGGCGTCGCCTGGCGGATCGACGAGGGCTGCCTGGCGGTCCGCTCGCCGCACCTGGCGAGCGAGGACTGGTGGCTGACCCAGGACCGTGCCGTGGCCGACGACGGCCATAGCTTCCGCCTGCTCGGCAGGGCCGACCGCATCGTCAAGATCGAAGAGCGCCGCGTCTCGCTGGATGCCCTGGAGCAGCAGCTGCGCGCGCACCCGGCCGTACAGGAGGTGCGCGTACTGGTGTTGCCGGGCGCGCGCGAACAGCTGGCCGCCGTGGTGGTGCCGCAGGCGACGGGCGCCGCACAGTGGGATGACGCCGAGCGCCGCCGCCAGGCGCAGCAGCTCAGCGCGCACCTGGCCCGCAGCCATGACGCCGTGACCCGGCCGCGCCGCTGGCGCTTCATCGACGAACTGCCCGTCAACGCACAGGGCAAGGTCACTGCCGCGGCACTGGCGGCGCTGTTCCGCCCGTTGATGCCGACGGCCGAGTGGCAACAGCGCGATGACACCACCGCGTCGCTGCAGTTTGTTCTGGACGCTGACCTGGTGGCGTTCGACGGGCATTTCCCGCAGGCGAAGATCCTGCCCGGTGTGGTTCAGCTGGACTGGGCGATCCACTACGGCCGCAGCGCCTTCACGATGCCGCCGCGGTTCGTACGGATGGATGCGGTGAAGTTCCAGCATGTGGCGCGCCCCGGCGACTGCCTGCAGCTGAGCCTGGGCTGGGATGCGGCCAAATCGGCAATGAGCTTCCGCTATGTTTCCGACCATGGCGTGCATGCCAGCGGCCGGGTGGTGTTCGGCGATGCGTGATGACACGGGCAGTGGCATGAGCAGGCCGGCCTTCACCCCGTTGGTGGTGATCCCGGTCTACGACCACGCGCATGCGATCGGCGCGGTGGTGCAGGGCGTGCTCGCCAGTGGCCTGCCGTGCCTGCTGGTGGACGATGGTTCGCATCTGGACTGCGCGCAGGTGCTCGATGCCCTGGCGCGCGCGCACGCACCGCAGGTGACGCTGCTGCGGCTGGCGGTCAACCAGGGCAAGGGCGGTGCGATGCTGGCCGGGTTCGCCGAGGCCGCGCGTCTGGACTACAGCCACGTGCTGCAGATCGATGCCGATGGCCAGCACGACACCGGCGATATCCCGCGCTTTGTCGCGCTGTCGCAGGCGCAGCCGGACGCGGTGATCTGCGGCACGCCCGCCTACGATGCCAGTGTGCCCAAGGCGCGCCTGTACGGCCGCTATGTCACGCATATCTGGGTCTGGATCAACACGCTGTCGCTGCAGATCCGCGACTCGATGTGCGGCTTCCGCCTGTATCCGCTGGCACCGGTGACGCGCCTGGTCGGCGAGGAAACCATCGGCCGGCGCATGGATTTCGACAGTGAAATCCTGGTGCGGTTGTTCTGGCGCGGCGTCAACGTGATCAATGTGCCGACCGCCGTCACCTATCCCAGTGATGGCGTCTCGCACTTCGACGTGTGGCGCGACAACGTGCGCATCAGCCGCATGCACGCGCGCCTGTTCTTCGGGATGCTGTGGCGCGCACCGCGGCTGCTGTGGCAGCGCATCGCAGGTCCTCGCGCATGACCACGCCTGCACCTGAGAGCGCGCCGCACTGGGCCGACATCGGCGAGTCGACCTCGGCCGCCGGCGTGCTGTTCCTGTGCTGGGTGCACCGCTGGTTCGGGCGCTGGCCGTTCCGCCTGTGCGTCTACCCGGTGGTGCTGTGCCATTGGCTGACCAACCGGGTCGCGCGCGAATCCTCGCTGCAGTATCTGCAGCGTCTGCAGGCGCACACCGGCGTGTTTTCCGCACCGCCGGGCCGCTGGCAGAGCCTGAAGCACTTCGCGCTGTTTGCCGACACCATGCTCGACAAGCTGCTGGGCCTGGGCGGCCGCTATCCGCCCGAGCGCATCTATCTGCAGCGCGACCTGGTGCTGGACAAGATCGCGCGCCGTGAAGGCGGCCTGATCCTCACCGCGCACATCGGGTGCCTGGAGTTGTGCCAGGTGCTGGCCGAGCAGGTGCCCGGCTTCCACATCACCGTGCTGGTGCACACCGCGCACGCGCAGCGTTTCAACCGGCTGATGCAGCGGCTCGATCCGCTGGCCTCGGTGGAGCTGCTGCAGGTGACGGACATGGGGCCGGCCACCGCGGTCGAGCTGCAGCGCCGGGTCGAGGCGGGTGGCTTCGTGGCCATCGTCGGCGATCGCGTGCCGCTGCGCGGCGGTCGCACGGTACCGGCCTCGTTCCTCGGCCACACCGCGCAGTTCCCGATCGGCGCCTATGTGCTGGCTGCGGCGCTGGCGTGCCCGGTCTACACCATGGCCTGCCTGCACCACGGCGCGGGCTACCGCGTGCGCTTTGAGCATTTCACCGACCGCATCGTACTGCCGCGCGGTTCGCGTGACGCCGCGCTGACTGCGCAGGCTGAAGATTTCGCCCGGTGGCTGGAAGTTCAGGTCACCCAGGCACCCTTGGACTGGTTCAATTTCTTCCCCTTCTGGGATCAGGCATCTCATGGCAAGTAAGGCCGATCAGGCACCCTCCGTCCGCTTCGGCGATGCGCCGCTGACCATCGAAGACGTGGTCGCGCTCTCGCAGCGGCAGGCACAGGCCGTCGTCACCGACGATGCGGCATTCACCGCGCACATCCAGCGCGGCGCGGATTTCCTTGATCGCCTGCTGCGCGAAGATGGCGTCATCTACGGGGTGACCACCGGCTACGGTGATTCGTGCACGGTGAACATCCCGACGGCGCTGGTGGCCGAGCTGCCGCATCACCTGTTCACCTACCACGGCTGTGGCCTGGGCCGTTTCCTGGATCCGCAGGAGACCCGCGCGGTGATCGCTGCACGCCTGGCCTCGCTGGTGCGTGGCATGTCCGGCGTCAGTCATCCGCTGCTGCAGGGCCTGGCCACGCTGCTGCGTCACGACGTGCTGCCGCTGATTCCGGCCGAGGGTTCGGTCGGTGCCAGTGGCGATCTGACCCCGCTGTCCTACGTGGCCGCGGTGCTGTGTGGCGAGCGCGAGGTGATGTACCAGGGGGCGCGCCGCCCGGCCGCCGAAGTGCTGGCCGAGATCGGCATGACCCCGCTGCGGCTGCGGCCCAAGGAAGGCCTGGCGATCATGAACGGCACCGCCGTGATGACGGCGCTGGCCTGCCTGGCCTATGACCGCGCCGATTACCTGACCAAGCTGGCCACGCGCCTGACCGCGTTCAACGTGCTGGCCAGCGACGGCAATGCGCACCATTTCGATGAGATGCTGTTTGCCGCCAAGCCGCACCCGGGGCAGACGCAGATCGCCGCGCGCCTGCGCCAGGACCTGCACAGCGACCGCCCGCCGCGCAATGAACAGCGCCTGCAGGACCGTTACTCGCTGCGCTGCGCGCCGCACGTGATCGGCGTGGTGCAGGACGCGTTGCCGTTCTTCCGCCAGCTGATCGAAACCGAACTCAACAGCGCCAACGACAACCCGCTGATCGACGTCGAGGGCGAGCGCATCCTGCATGGCGGGCACTTCTATGGCGGCCACATCGCTTTTGCGATGGATGCGCTGAAGAACACCATCGCCAACCTGGCCGATCTGCTCGACCGGCAGATGGCGCTGGTGGTGGACGCGCGCTTCAACCACGGTCTGCCGGCCAATCTGTCGGCGGCCACCGGTGAGCGTGCAGCGATCAACCATGGCCTGAAGGCGCTGCAGATCAGCGTGTCGGCCTGGACCGCCGAAGCCCTCAAGCAGACCATGCCGGCCTCGGTGTTCTCGCGCTCTACCGAATGCCACAACCAGGACAAGGTCAGCATGGGCACCATCGCCGCGCGCGATTGCCTGCGCGTGATCGAACTGACCGAACAGGTCGTCGCCGCGCTGCTGATCACTGCCCGCCAGGGTGTCGCCCTGCGCGAGCGCGTCGGCATGAAGGCGACGTTGCACGGCGATCTGGCTGCGATGTACCAGGACCTGTCCGAGCGCATCGCCCTGATCGAGGAAGACCGTGCGCTGGATGGCGAGCTGCGCGCCCTGCTGAATGACATCCGCGCACAGCGCTGGGAGTTGTATGTCGACGCCTGATCTGAGCTTCGAGGTGACGCTGTCGCCGGCTTTCCATGACTGCGACGCCATGGAAGTGGTCTGGCACGGCAATTACTTCAAGTATTTCGAGATCGCGCGCTGCGCACTGCTGCAGCGCTACGATTACGACTACCCGCAGATGCGCGATTCCGGCTACCTGTGGCCGGTGGTCGATGCGCGGGTCAAGTACATCCGGCCGCTGCTGTACGGCCAGGCGCTGCGCGTGCGCGCCACGATCACCGAGTGGGAAAACCGCCTGAAGATCGCCTACGACATCCTGGATGCGGACAGCGGTACCACGCTGACCCGCGCCCACACCATCCAGGTCGCGGTCGACGCGGCCACCAATGAAATGCTCTACCTGTGCCCGCCGGTGCTGTGGGAGCGTCTGGGAGTGCAACCGCAATGAACCGTTTCCTGCGCACGCTGTGCGTGCTGGTGATGCTGGCCGTGGTCGCCCCGGCGCTGGCCGCCACCGATGTGGAGGCCGTCAAACAGCGCGTGGCCAAGGTCGACGTGCTGCGTGGCGAGTTCACCCAGGAGAAGCAGGTCGCCGGCTTCAAGAACCCGCTGCGCTCGCAGGGCCGCTTTGTGCTGGCCCAGGATCACGGCGTGATCTGGACCACGCTCAAGCCGTTCCCGTCCGAGGTGGTGGTCACCCGGGACCGCATCCTCAGCCGGCAAAGCGATGGCAGCAGCCGGGTCGAACTGGATGGCCGTCAGCAACCGGCGATGCGCTCGGTCAACGCGATCATGTTCGCGCTGATGAGTGGCGATGCGCAGGCGCTGTCGGCGCAGTTCACGGTCAAGGTCGAGGTGCTGCCCGGCAACGGCTGGAAAATGCAGCTGACCCCGCGCTCGGCGATGCTCGGCAAGGTGTTCGCGCAGCTCACCCTGAGCGGCGACCGTTACGTGCGCGAGGTCCAGATCAACGAGGCCAACCAGGATGTCACCCGCATCCAGTTTGCCGGCATGAGCGATACGCCGACCACGCTGAGCACCGACGAGGGTCGCAGGTTTGAATGACGTGCTGACCTCGAACGGCCGCCTGCAGCGCATCTGGCGCTGGCTGGCCATCGCCTGGCTGCTGGTGCTGGTCGGCCTGGGCGTGCAGCAGTGGCAGCTGTGGAAGAGCGAATCGCGGATCGATACCGACATTCTCGCGCTGCTGCCGCAGGACGCGCATGACCGCCTGTTGTCCGATGTGACGCGGCGCATCGCCGATGCCAATGCGCGCCAGATCGTGGTGCTGCTGGGCAGCACCGATGCGGCGCAGACCAAGGCAGCCGAGGCGGCCTTCCGCGCCACCCTGCGCGACAGCGCCGACGGCAAGGCCCTGCTCCAGGAGAGCGGCTCGATCGAGGGCTGGTTCGATCAGGCCCGCGCGTTCTACGCACCGTATCGCGACCGCCTGCTGACCAGCGCACAGCGCGAGCGGCTGCAGAACGAACCCACTCAGGGCCTGGCCGAGTCCGCGCTGGCGGCGCTGTACGGCCCGATGGGCGCACCGCGCCTGACCGAGTGGCGGCAGGATCCGCTGTCGCTGTGGCCGCAGTGGTGGCAGGAACGCGCGCTGGGCTCGGGCCTGCAGATGGGCGACGACGGCCTGCTGGAGGCCGATGGCAAACACTGGTCGATCGTGCAGTACGACACGGTCGGCTCGGCGTTCCAGCTCGATGGCGAGCGCCATATCGATCTGCTGCTGGACACCGCCGCCGAGGCGGCCGCCAGGCAGGCGCCGGGACTGGAGGTGCTGCGTGCCGGTGTGCCGCTGCATGCCGAAGCCGCTGCGGTGCAGGCCAACTGGGAAATCAACACGATTGGTTGGGGCTCGCTGGCCGCGGTGCTGCTGCTGGTGTGGCTGGCATTCCGCTCACTGCGCCCGATACTGCTGGTGGCCGCTTCGCTGCTGATCGGCTGCGGTGTCGCGCTGGCGGTGACGGTGCTGGTGTTCGGCAAGGTGCACGTGCTCACGCTGGTGTTTGGTGCGTCACTGGTCGGTGTTGCCGAGGACTACGGCATCCACTGGTTCGCCTCGCGCCAGGCCGAGCCGGCCGACCGTCGCTGGAAGCTGCTGCGGCATCTGCTGCCGGGCCTGTGGCTGGCGTTGCTGACCAGCGCGCTGGCGTATCTCGCGCTGGGCCTGGCCCCGTTCCCGGGGCTGCGCCAGATGGCGCTGTTCTCGGTGGTGGGCCTGGCCGCCGCATTCCTGACCGTGATCTTCTGGTTCCCGTGGCTGGATGGCGGCGAAATCCGTCGCACCGGCTTTGCGCGCTGGCTCGGCGCCACGCTGGAGCGCTGGCCGCGCCTGCATGGGCGCAAGGCGGCGATGTTCCTGGGCGTGGTGACGCTGCTGTCGGCGATCGGCATCGCGCGCCTGCAGACCAACGATGACCTGCGCAGCCTGCAGTCGTCGCCACCGGAGCTGATCGCCCAGCAGATCCGCATCAGCCAGATGCTGGGCATGCCCAGCCCGGCGCAGTTCTATCTGGTCCAGGGTGACACCGCCGAGCAGGTGCTCGAGCGCGAAGAAGCGCTGATCGACCGCCTGCGCGTGCTGGAAGCAGACAAGCAGATCGGCGGCTACCGCGCGATCAGCGACTGGTTGCCTTCGCAGAAGCGCCAGCAGGCCGATGCCGCGCTGACGGCCAAGGTCGAGCCGCAGGTGCTGGCCCAGGTCGGTGAGGCCGTGGGTGAGCCGCTGCTGCGCCCCGCCTATGCCGCGCAGGATCTGCAGGCCGAAGCCTTCCTCGCATCGCCGGCGGCGATGCCGTTCCGCCACCTGTGGCTGGGCACGGTCGGGCAGGGCGTGGCGTCGGTGGTGATGGTCGATGACCTTTCCCGCGCCGATGCACTGGCCCTGCTGGAAGCACAGGCCAAGGGCATCGATGGCGTGCGCTGGGTCGACCGTACCGCCGATTTCTCGCAGCTGCTCAAGCACTACCGCAAGCTGATGAGCGGGCTGCTGCTGATCGGTATCGCGCTGGTGTTCGCGGTGCTGTACTGGCGCTACCGCGGGCAGGCCTGGCGCGTGCTCGCCCCGACCCTGGTTGCCGGTGCGCTGACGCTGGCTCTGCTGGGGCTGTTCGGGCAACCGCTGCAGCTGTTCAACGTGCTCGCGCTCATGCTGCTGCTTGGCATGGGCATCGACTACGGCATCTTCCTGATCGAGCACCGCGGCGATGCCAGTGCCTGGTTGGCCGTGTGCGTTGGCGCGGCCAGTACCTGGTTGTCATTCGGGCTGCTCGGGCTGTCGGCCACGCCGGCGTTGCGCGCGTTCGGCTTGACCCTGCTGTTCGGCATCGGCCTGGTCTGGCTGATTTCGCCGCTGTTCCGCCCCCCGCCGCACGACGCCCCGCACTGAGCGACCGCGTTTTCCTCACCTGATCTGATCAAGGATGTACCGATGAACCCGCACGTGGAACGTACTGAAATCCTGGTCATCGGCGCCGGTCCGGCCGGTTCCGTGGCCGCTGCGATGCTGCGCCAGCAGGGCCGCCAGGTGCTGATCCTGGAGCGCCAGCAGTTCCCGCGCTTCTCGATCGGCGAGAGCCTGCTGCCGCAGAGCATGGAGTACATCGAGGCCGCCGGGCTGCTGCAGGACGTGGTGCAGGCCGGGTTCCAGTACAAGAACGGTGCCGCGTTCGTGCGCGGCGAAGCGACCACCGAGTTCGATTTCCGCGACAAGTTCTCGCCGGGCTGGGGCACCACCTACCAGGTGCAGCGCGCCGACTTCGATGATGTGCTGGCGCGCGGTGCCGAGCGCATGGGCGCCACGCTGCGCTTCGGCGATGAAGTGCTCTCGGTGCAGCCCGGCCGCCCGGCACAGGTGCAGGTGCGCCGCCCGGATGGCAGCGAGTACACCATCGAGGCCGGTTTCATCCTCGACGCCAGCGGTTTCGCCCGGCTGCTGCCGCGTCTGCTGAAGCTGGAGTCGCCGTCGAACTTCCCGGTGCGCGGCGCGATCTTCTGCCACGTGCGCGACCACATTCCGGCCGGCGCGGGGTTTGACCGCAACAAGATCCTGATCACCACCCATCCCGAGCACGTGGACGTGTGGTACTGGACGATTCCGTTCTCCAATGGCTGCTGCTCGCTGGGCGTGGTCGCCGAGCCGAGCTTCTTCGAGCGCTACGCCGGTACCGATCTGGAGAAGCTGCAGGCCATCGTCGGCGAAGACCCGAACCTGACCCGCCTGCTCAGGAACGCCGAATGGGCGGTGCTGCCGGTGCGCACCATCACCGGGTATTCGGCCAACGTCTCCTCATTGTGGGGCGAGGGCTATGCGCTGCTGGGCAATGCCGGCGAGTTCCTGGACCCGGTATTTTCGTCGGGCGTGACGATTGCCTTCAAGTCGGCGCAGCTGGCCAGCGAGTGCCTGGCGCGCGAGCATGCCGGTGAGACGGTGGATTGGGAGCAGGCGTTCTCGGTGCCGCTGCGTGCCGGGGTGAAGACCTTCCGTCGTTTTGTCGAAGCCTGGTACGCCGGTGGCTTCCAGAAGATCATCTACCATCCCGATCCGCAGCCGGAGGTGCGCCGCATGATCTCCTCGATCCTGGCCGGCTACGCCTGGGATACGCAGAACCCGTATGTCGCCGATGCCACGGGCCGGCGCCTGCGCGTGCTGGAGGAACTGTGCAGCGCCTGATCCTGACCCTGTTGCTGAGCCTGCTGCTGGCCGCGTGTGCCAGTACCCGCATGCCCACACCGCTGGTGCAGCTGCCCACGCTGCAGCTGGCACCGTCGGCATTGCCGCAACCGGTGCAGCTGCAGCAGCGCCTGCAGTTCCGCTTCGGCAGCCACCAGCGCGAGCTGGATGCGCTGCTGGAAGTGGACGCCGAGCAGGTGCGGCTGGCTGTACAGGCGATGGGCCAGACCGGCGTGCGCATGGTCTGGGACGGGCAGCACCTGGAGCAGACCCGTGCGCCATGGCTGCCACCGCAGGTGCGCGGCGAACGCGTGCTGGACGACCTGCAGTTCGCGTTGTGGCCGGCGGCGGCGATCCGCGCCGCGCTGCCCGCCGGCTGGACCCTGCAGGAGACCGATGGCGTGCGCAGCCTGGCACAGGACGGCACGCCTTGGCTGGTGCGCGACACGCTGCCCGATGGCCGTGTGCGGCTGCGCAACCTGGCCGAGGGCTATGAACTGGTGATCGAATCGATGGACATGGGGCAGGGCCAAGAGTGAGCAGCAGCGCGGTCTATCTGAACGAGCTGGGCGTGATCTGCGCGCTGGGTGCCGACCGCGCCCAGGTGCGCGACGGCCTGTTCGCGGCGCAGCCCGGCGGCCTGCGCGACAACGCTGCGATCCTCCCCGGGCGCACGCTGGCGCTGGGCGAAGTGCATGCGCCGCTGTCGGACCTGTCCGCCCTGCCGGTGGCCCTGCGTGGCCGCAACAACGGCCTGCTGGACGCGGCGCTGGAGCAGATCAGAGAGGGCGTGGCTGCTGCCGTGGCGCGCTTTGGTGCCGCGCGTGTGGCGGTGATCATCGGCACCAGCACTTCGGGCATCGGCGAATCGGAGAACGCACTGCGTACGCATCACCGCGATGGTGTGTGGCCGGTCGATTTCCATTACGCCCAGCAGGAAATGGGCACCGCCGCGCGCTTCGTGCGCGAGCGGATCGGCAGCACGGGCCCGGCGTGGACGATCTCCACCGCCTGTTCGTCCAGTGCCAAGGCGCTGATGTCGGCCGCGCGCCTGCTGCAGGCCGGCGCGGTCGATGCCGTGGTGGCCGGTGGCGCCGATTCGATGTGCCGGTTCACCGTGGCGGGTTTCAGCGCATTGGAGTCGGTCTCGGCGGCGCGCTGCAATCCGTTCTCCGTCAACCGCAATGGCATCAACATCGGCGAGGGCGCGGCGCTGTTCCTGATGACCCGTGAGCCGGGCCCGGTGCGGCTCTCCGGCTGGGGGGAATCCTCCGATGCGCACCACATGTCCGCGCCGGATCCGCAGGCACGCGGGGCGATCGATGCGATGCAGCAGGCGCTGGACCGGGCCGGCCTGACGGCCGCGCAGATCGACTACGTGAACCTGCACGGCACCGCCACCGGCCACAACGATGCGATGGAAAGCCAGGCGGTCGCCGCCGTGCTCGGTACGCAGGTGCCGGCCAGCTCGACCAAGCCGCTGACCGGGCACACGCTGGGTGCGTCGGGCGCGATCGAAGCGGCGCTGTGCTGGATGACACTGGCCGACAACCCCGACCAGCAGTTGCCCACCCACTGGTGGGACGGGCAGGCCGATGACGCCTTGCCGGCACTGGCGCTGGTGGCACCGGGGACGCGCGCCGTGCAGCCGCTGCGGCACGTGCTCAGCCACTCGTTCGCCTTCGGCGGCAGCAATGCCGTGCTGGCACTGGCCAAGGGATGAGCATGCCGCTGCCCCCCGACATCGACGCCGTGCTTCCGCACCGCGACAGCATGCGCCTGATCCACCGCGTGGTGGCCTGCCAGGACGAGTCCATCGCGGTCGAGGTGGACGTCCCGACGCAGGGTCTGTTCTGCACCCCCGACGGCGTGCCCGCCTGGGTCGGGGTCGAATACATGGCCCAGGCGATCGCCGCCTGGGCCGGGTGCCGCGCCTGGCAGGCCGGTGCGGAACCCTCGATCGGCTTCCTGCTCGGCAGCCGTCGTTACACCGCCCACCAGCCATACTTTGCCGCCGGCAGCTGCCTGCGGGTGGAGGCGAACTGCGAGCTGTTGGGCGAGAATGGCCTGGGCATGTTCGCCTGCCGGATCCTGGCGGGCGATATCGAAGTGGCAGTTGCCAACGTTTCCGTGTTCCAACCCACGGATGCAGCGGCCTATCTGGAGAGTGGAGAGGCATGACAGGGAATTTGACCGTGCTGGTGACCGGCGCCAGCCGTGGCATCGGCCGTGCCGTGGCGCTGCGTTGCGCGCGCGACGGCTTCGACGTGGTGGTGCATTGCCGCAGCCGCATCGAGGACGCGCAGGCCGTGGTGACCGAGATCCAGGCGCTGGGCCGGCAGGCCCGGGTGCTGATGTTCGACGTGAGCGACCGCGATGCCGCGCGCACTGCGCTGGAAGCGGACATCGCCGAGCACGGCACGTATTACGGGGTGGTCTGCAACGCCGGCATCGCCCGCGACGGTGCCTTCCCGGCGATGCCCGCGGAGGACTGGGATGCGGTCATCCACACCAACCTGGACAGCTTCTACAACGTGCTGCACCCCCTGGTGATGCCGCTGGTGCGCCGGCGCAAACCGGGCCGCATCGTGACCTTGTCCTCGGTGTCCGGCCTGGTCGGCAACCGCGGCCAGACCAACTACAGCGCGGCCAAAGCCGGCATCATCGGCGCCACCAAGGCGCTGGCGCTGGAGCTGGCCAGCCGCGCGATCACCGTCAACTGCGTGGCCCCCGGGCTGATCGAGACCGAGATGGTCAATGAAGAAGTGGTCGAGCACGCGCTCAAGCTGATTCCCGCCAACCGCCTGGGCCAGCCGGAGGAGGTCGCTGCGGCCGTGTCCTTCCTGCTTTCCGAGTCGGCCGGCTACATCACCCGCCAGGTGATTTCGGTCAACGGAGGCATGGTCTGATGGCCCGCCCCGACCGTCGTGTCGTGGTCACCGGCGCCGCTGCCATCAGCCCGCTCGGGCAGGATTGGGCGAGCATCCGCGCGCGCCTGCAGGCGCGGACCAATGCGGTGCGCTACATCCCCGAGTGGGAGGTCTTCGATGGCCTCAACACCCGCCTGGCTGCACCGGCGGAGGATTTCGAACTGCCCGCCAACTACAACCGCAAGACCACCCGCAGCATGGGCAAGGTGGCGGTGATGTCGGTGCGTGCCACCGAGCTGGCGCTGGAGGCGGCCGGTCTGCTCGGCCATCCGGTGCTGCGCAGTGGCATGGCCGGCGTGGCCTATGGCTCGTCCTCGGGCAGCCACGAGGCCACCGCCGAGTTCGGCCGCATGCTCCATGAGCACACCACCGAAGGCATCAGCGCCACCACCTACCTGAAGATGATGAGCCATACCTCGCCGGTGAACATCGGCGTGTTCTTCGGCTTGTCCGGCCGCGTCTACACGACTTCCAGCGCCTGTACTTCGGGCAGCCAGGGCGTGGGTTCGGGCTATGAAGCGATCCGCAGCGGCAAGCAGACGGTGATGGTCACCGGCGGTGCCGAGCAGCTCGACGCCACCGCCGCGGCGGTGTTCGACACCCTGTTCGCCACCAGCGTGCGCAACGATACGCCGCAGACCACGCCCAGCCCGTTCGATGCGCACCGCGATGGCCTGGTGCTGGGCGAGGGCGCCTGCACGCTGATCCTGGAAGAGCTGGAGCATGCGCAGGCACGCGGCGCCACGATCCTGGCCGAAGTGGTCGGCTACGGCACCAACAGCGACGGCCAGCACGTCACCCAGCCCAGCGCCGGCACCATGGCCCAGGCGATGCGGCTGGCGCTGGAAGATGCTGACCTGGCTGCCGATCGGATTGGCTACGTCAACGCGCACGGCACCGCCACCGAGCACGGCGACATCGCTGAAACCCAGGCCACCCACCAGGTGTTCGGCCCGGGCATGCCGATCAGCTCGCTCAAGAGCTACGTCGGGCACATGCTCGGGGCCTGCGGCGCCTTCGAGGCCTGGCTCAGCATCGAGATGATGCGCGACGGCTGGTTCGCCCCGACCCTGAACCTGCACGAGGTCGATCCGCGCTGTGGCGCGCTGGATTACATCGACGGCGAAGGGCGCGCATTGCAGACCGACTACGTCATGAGCAACAACTTCGCCTTCGGTGGCATCAACACCTCGTTGATCTTCCGCCGCTGGCAGGACTGACCGCTGTTTCCGGCCCGCCGTGCGGGCCGGCCGTTTCCGTAGACCCCTCGCGTCCCCCCAACAAGGAGAAAGTTGAATGCGTCGTTTTGCCCTGATTGCCGCCACCGCCCTGCTGGCTGTCGCCAGCACCGCCCAGGCCCGCGATACCCGCGTGGAGCAGTCGCTGCATGAGCTGGTCAATTCCGCCGAAGCCCGCAATGTGGGCATCGACGGCAGCGTGAAGTTCTATCTGGCCGGTGAGAAAGTCAGCGTGCTGCAGCGCCTGGGCGAGGATGTCACCAACAAGAAGACCAACGCGGCCAACAAGAGCGACGCCGAAGCCTGCCGCTGGGTGGCCCTGTCGGCGCTGCGCGCGCTGCAGGATGGCGCCAAGTCGCGCGGCGCCAACGCCGTGGTCGACATCGTCAGCTACTACAAGAAGAACGAGTTCAAGAGCACCACCAACTACGAATGCTATGCGGGCACGATCCTGGCCGGCGTGGCGCTGAAGGGCACCTACGCCAAGGTGAAGTAAGCACGCGCGACCACCGCCCCTCGGGCGGTGGTCGGTGCAAAGCGACGTATTCATCACGGCGGCATGGGCAGACTGCAGCGGCGCCCAGCTGAACGACATCGCGACATTGATGAACCTGATGCTGTCGCGCGACGGAAAACCGACAGGGGACAGTGCACGCAGCTTTCACCTGTGCCAGCTTTCCTCCACAATCAATGTCATTCACTACCCTGGGCAAAGCCCTGCGGCATGCAAGCCTACGTCTATAAAAGCCAACGCAAGCAGGACAGCTTCGTCTATCTCGCCGTTCGTGATGACTTCTCGGTCATCCCTGACGCGGTGAAGGCCTCGCTGGCGCCGTTCCAGTTCGTTCTCGAAGTGGCCCTGACTCCCGACCGTCGCCTCGCCCAGGCCGATGCCGCACAAGTGCGCCAGAACCTGACCGAGCGCGGCTTCCATCTGCAGTTGCCGCCGCCACCGCTGACGCCGGTCCGGATGCCGCGACGCAATGACTGACCCCCAACGCCCTCGCGCCGTTGCCTCCGCTGCCGCGCTCGGTGTGCTGCTGGCCCTGGCTGCGGCCATCGGTGGCGTGCCCGGTGCCGTATGCGCCGCGCTGGCCCAGCCGGCGTTCGCGCTGGCGATGTCGTGGTGGCGCCGGACCCGCCCCGTGCTGCCGCTGCCGCAGGTGGCCCGGCAGGATGTGCCGGCCCTGCTGGCGTTGTGGTCCCTCGGCCCGTTGCTGTTGACCCTGCTGGTGGCCTGGCCGCTGGGAGCGCTGCATGACAGTGGCAGCCTGGCGGCCGTGCTGGGCCTGAGCGTGGCGGTCAGCGCCGCGCTGCTCGGGGTCTGGCGGACCTGGCCGTTGTGGAATGACGTGGAACGCAGCGAAGGCAGCCTGGCCCGCCATTGGCAGACCCTGGCCGGACGTGACCTGACCGCCTGGCGCGGCCTGGCCGTTGCCGCGCTGGTGGTACTCGTGTGTGCGCTGGTGGTGTTGCCGGCATGGCCCGGGCTGGTGTCGGAGGCGCTGCGCTGGCCGATCGCCGGTGCCGTCGTCGTGCTGTCGCCGTTGGCGCATCTGCTGCTGCAGGCGATCGCGTCGGCCGACGCGTTGACCGCGACGCTGCCGGCGCAGACCCGTGATGCGCGCGAGGATCCGTTCGCCGAGCCGTATGCCGAGCCCACGCCGCTGGAATCCATCGGCCTGCACGAACAGCAGCCGGCGCTGTACGACGCCGCGCGCAGCGGCCGGGTCGACCGCGCCCTGCAGTTGCTGCAGGCCGGTGCCGATCCGCACGGGCTGCCCGATCCGGCCTGGCGCGACCAGCGCAGCCTGGCCGTGCTCGCAGCCGTGCTGCCCGACCTGCGCCTGCTGCGTGAACTGATCGCCCGCGGCGTCGGCGTCAACGCGCCGCATCGCGGGATGACCCCGCTGCTGGCCGCCACCCGCGACAGCTGGCACGGCCGCCCCGAGGCGGTGATGACCCTGCTCGCCAACGGCGCCGACCCGCGTGCAGTGGACAGCGAAGGCAATACCCCCCTGCATCACGCCGCGCGCAGTTCCGACCCCGGCGTCGCCGCGTTGCTGCGCGATGCCGCTGCCGAAGTGGATGCGCTGAACGACGATGGCTGGTCACCGTTGGCTGTGGCCTGCCAGGTCGGCAACTGGCGCCTGGCCAAGTTCCTGCTGGAACGTGGGGCCAGGACCGAGCCGGCCGAGGGCACGCCCGTGCTGCTGGCTGCCGCCGGCACCGAAGAAGATGATCCGGCCGGTGTGCAGCTGCTGCTCAAGCACAAGGCCCGCGCCGATGCGCGCGACCGCCAGCGCCGCAGTGCCCTGCACGAAGCCGCGCTGGCCGGCCATGTCGACATCATCGACGTGCTGCTCGCTGCGGGCGCCAATCTGGAAGCCCGTGACGCACTGGCGCGTACCCCGTGGCTGGAAGCCGCGCGGGGTGGCCGTGCCGGCGTGGTCGAACACCTGCTGCCGCACCACCCCGATCTCAATGCCGTCGATGGCGAAGGCCGCAACGCGGTGCTGCTGGCCTGCATGGCCGAGAACGTCTCGCCGCTGTTGATCCGCCGCCTGCGTGACCTGGGTATCGCCGTCGATGTGGCCGATCCGCAGGGCCGTCGTGCGGTGGACATCGCTGCTGGCGCCGGGCGCTGGGCGATCGTTTCGCTGCTGGACCCCGCCTATCCGCTGCCGTCCGCGGTCAGCGACGGGCTGGTGATGTCCGGCGACAGCGATGCGGCCTCGCCCTCGCTGCCGGATCGTCCACCGCTGGAACTGCTGCGCGAAGCGCTGAGCTTCGGCAACGTGGAGGGCATGGCCGCGCTGGCCCGCCTGTGTGCGCCGGAGGAACTGGGTGCGCTGCTGCACGACGCCGAACTGGCACTGGATCCGCAGGCGCTGGACTGGCTGCTCGCCCACGGCGCGGCGCCGGAGGTACTGGATGCCTGCGGTGACACCCCGATGTTCGCGCTGCTGGCGCGGGGCATCGACGCGGTGCCTGCGCTGCAGATACTGCTGCGCCGTGGCCTGTCCCCGGCCGGTCGCGGTGGTCTGGCGCGTCTGCTGAGCGCCTGCGCCCAGCACGACCATGCCTCACGCGGGCTGGAACAGCTTGCGCTTGAACTGCTGGAACGCGGCGCGGATCCATTCGCGCCGTCGCCGGCCGGTGATCCGCCGCTATCGCTGGCCGTGCGGCTGGGCTGGCTGCGCCTGCAGCAGGCCCTGCTTACCCAGGGCGTGGACCGCGAAGCACGCGACAGCCATGGCATGACCGCTCTGCATCTGGCCACCGCGCTCGCGCGCGAAGGCTCGATCAAGCTGCTGGTGCAGCAGGGCGCCTCACCGGAAGCCCGCGCCGCCGACGGCCAGACCCCGCTGGGCGTAGCCCTGTCGATCGGCCGCCGCGATCTGGCCGACTGGCTGGACTGGCGGGTGTGGCCGTTGCCCCGCCGCGCGCTGCGCGACGGCGACCTGCCGGCGGCCGCGATGACCGGTGACGCCGATGCCGTGCGTCGCCTGATCGATCTCGGCTTCGGCGTTGATGTGGTCGACGCCCAGGGCTGCACCGCGTTGCTGCGGGCCGCCGGTGGCGGGCACCTTGCCGTGGTCGACCTGCTGCTTACCCGTGGCGCCAATCCGCAGCACGCCGCGGCCAGTGGTGCGACGCCGCTGTCGGCGGCGGTCAGCATGCGCCAGATCGATATCGTCTCGGCCCTGCTCGATGCCGGTGCCGAACTGGAGTACCGCCTGCCGGGCGGCGTCACGGTGCTGATGCTGGCCTCGGCGCTGGGCCTGCCGGACATCGTTTCGCGCCTGCTCACCGCCGGTGCCAACGTACACGCGGGCGATGCCCAGCAGCTCGGCCCGCTGCACTGCGCTGCACTGTACGGCTTCAGTGCGCGCGACCGCTCGCGTCTGCTCGCCCTGCTCGACACGCTGCTGCTGGCCGGGGCCGAACCGGACCAGGCCGCCGCCGGCTCGGTCACGCCGCTGTTGCTGCTGCTCGGTGCCCGCGCCGAACCAGGCACCGCCTGCGATGAGCAGATCGTGCTCGCCGCGGTGGAGCGCCTGCTCGACGAAGACGTGTCGCTGGAGGTGCGCGATCCGCGCGGTTTCGGCCCGCTGCATCTGGCAGCCCTGCACGGGCTGCCGCTGCTGGTGCAGCGCCTGCTGCGTGCCGGTGCCGACCCGGATGTGCGCGACGCGCTCAACCGCAGCCCGCGCGAGATCGCGGTGATGCGCGGTTTCATCGACGTTGCCGGCGAGTTCGAACCGCTGGTGCCGGGCGTGTCTTCGATGGCCCGGTTCCTGCGCGACAACGGCTGAGCAGTTCAGACAAATTCCGCTGCCGTCTCTGGTCTCCTCATGCGGCCGGGCTGAGTTGTTCGGGCCTTCTTTCATCCGCGTCGCGAGAATGACGAGGGTGATTACCTTTTTTGGCGCGGCGAAGGGTGAGTCGGGCGCTGGGCCGCGCTGCCCTTGCCGGCGAATGTCCCCCGGCGCCGGCCTGCGGACATTTGCCGAGGGGCCTGCCGGCCGCTACGGGGCGTCACGCTCGCGATCCACACCCTTCCCATCACTCTCCGCATCCGCCTCGAACAGATGCATCAGGTCCGCACGCGCATCGCGCGAGGTCTGGATCACCGCCGCTTCGTCGTCGTAGACCAGGTACTGATCGCGCAGCAGCTTCTCGTCGTGCTCGCGGAAGCGTTGCACATGGCTGCGCGCACTCTCCACCGACATGCCCAGCGCGATCAGCATCCGTTCGCTCAGTTCCAGGCTGGTCCCGAACACCTCGCGGAATGGTTCGGCCGACATGTCCATCAGCCGCCACGCATGCTGGCGGTTACGCGCGCGCACCAGCACCACCGCATCCGGATACATGCGCCGGATCAAACGCGTGGCCCGCATGTTGGCGTCTGGATCATCCAGCGTGACCACATACACGCGGATATGTTCGCCGCCGGCGGCACGCAGCATTTCCGGCCGGGTCGGGTCGCCGTAATAGAGTTTGTTGCCGAAGCGGCGCAGGTCCGAGACCGTATCCGGATTGGACTCCAGCGCCACGAACGGGATCTTCTGCGCGGTCAGCAGGCGCGCGACCACCTGGCCGAAGCGGCCCATGCCGGCGATCATCACCTGTGGCTGCACATCGGTGATATCGACCTTGTCCGCTGGCGGGGCACTGGCCTTGGGGCCCTCGTCACGACCAAGCAGGCGGATCAGGCCGATCATCAACAGCGGCGTGATCGCCATCGACAAGCCCACAATCGCCACCAGCCGATCATGGTTCGCACTGCCAAGCAGATGCGCGCGCTGCGCCTCGTTGAACACCACGAACGCGAATTCGCCGCCAAGCCACAACACGCTGCCCAGCAGCACCGCATGGCGCGTGCGCAGCTTGGCCAGCTTGCCGATGCCGAACAGCAGGCCGAACTTCACCACCAGCAGGATCGCCACGCCAGCGGCGATCATCATCGGCTCGGCGACGATGCGGTCCAGGTCGATGCCCATGCCCACGGCGATGAAGAACAGCCCGAGCAGCAGGCCTTTGAACGGCTCGATCTGCGATTCCAGCTCGTGGCGGAACTCCGAATCGGACAACAGCACACCGGCCAGGAACGCGCCCAGGCTCGGGCTCAAGCCGGCTTCCTGCATGAACCATGCGGTGCCCAGCACCACCAGCAGCGCGGTGGCGGTGAACACTTCCGGGCTGCGGGTGCGCGCAATGATGTTGAACAGCCGACGCAGCACCGGCCGGCCGCACAGGATCACCACCGCCAGCGCGCCGATCGCGATGGCCACGTCGTTCCACTGCAGGGTGTCGTTGCGCGCACCGCCGAGCAGCGGAATCGCCGCCAGCAACGGGATCGCGATCAGGTCCTGGAACAGCAGGATGGCAAAGCCCAGCCGGCCGTAATCGCTGTTGATCGCTTTGTGCTCGGAAAGCAGCTGCAGCCCGACCGCGGTGGAGGACAGCGCCAGCGCGATGCCGACGATGAGCGCGCTCTTCCACTGGAAGTGATCCAGCATCAGCAGGCTGCCCAGCACGAGGGCACTCAGCGCGACCTGCAGTGCGCCGGCACCGAACACCGAGCGGCGCATCACCTTCAGGCGGGCGGGCGACAGCTCCAGGCCGATCACGAACAGCAGCATCACCACGCCGATCTCGGCGGCGCTGAGGATGCGGTCGGCGTCCTGCACGAAGCCCAGGCCATCCGGACCGAGCACCACGCCGGCCGCCAGATAGCCGAGCACCGCGCCCAGGCCGAGTTTCTTGAACACCGGCACCGCGATCACCGCAGCCAGCAGCAGCACCAGGGCCAGCTCGAGCGCGCCGCTATGCATGGAGGAACCTGCTCATGAGGGGTGTGTGCCGTGCGGGTGGAAGACCTCCCCGGGCGGCCCGGGGCCTGTGGCCGGGGCCACGCGCCATTATGCGGCCGCCATGGGCGCACAAGGCGACTGCCACCGGAACGGCGTCCCGGACAAGGGTTGACCTGCGTCACACCCGGGTCCAGACTGCCCGCCGCTGCTGGCGTCCGCCGTCGGCAGTAAACCCTTCCGGAGTCCCCAACCCATGTCCAGCGACAGTAGAAGTCGACCTTGCTCGACGCCAGCGATGGCCACCGCCTGACACGGGTCGGTTCGCCAGCGTTGGCGTCGCGCAATGCGATACCCACAGGCGAATACGATGAACCAGAAAGACCTGCTGCGCCCGGTGGCCGATGCCGCCTCGTTGAGCGCACCCCTCGATAATTTCAACACCGCCGATGCGGTGGAATTCCTCAACACGCTGAGCCTGTCGCGCGCCGCCGACACGCTGGCCGCGTTGCCGTTGCCGCGTGCGGTGAAGATGCTCGAGCAGCCCGAACTCAACCGCGGCGGCGATCTGGTAGCGGCCATGCCGGTGGCCCGCGCGGCCGCCCTGCTCGGGCTGATGGCCGATGACCGCGCCACCGATATCGTCCACGAACTGGACGAGGACGAGCGCGCGCGCCTGATCCCGCTGCTCAGCCCGGAGGCGCGCAAGGCGATCCAGCAGCTGCTGAGCTACCCGGCGCACACCGCCGGCGCGCTGATGACCACCGAGTTCGTCAGTGTGCCCTCGGACTGGACGGTCGGGCGCACCCTGCAGCACATCCGCGAGGTCGAGCGCACCCGCGAGACCGTGTACGCGATCTACGTGCTGGACCCGCACACCCGGGCGCTGGTGCAGGTGGTCACCATGCGCCGGCTGATCACCGGGCTGCCTGAGGAGCCCATCCTCGACGTCGCCCAGGTCAACCCGCCGGTGACGGTGGATGTGCAGCTCGATCAGGAAGAGGTGGCGCAGCTGATCCGCCGCCATGACCTGCTCGCGATCCCGGTGGTCGACGCGCAGCACCATGTGCTGGGCATTGTCACGGTGGATGACATCCTCGATGCCCTGATCGAGGAATCCACCGAGGACGTGCACAAGTTCGGCGGCATGGAGGCGCTGGAAAAGCCGTACATGCAGATCGGGTTCTTCGAGATGCTGCGCAAGCGGGCCGGCTGGCTGAGCGTGCTGTTCCTCGGCGAAATGCTGACCGCCAGCGCGATGCAGCACTACGAAGACGAACTGGCACGCGCGGTGGTGCTGACGCTGTTCATCCCGCTGATCATGAGCTCGGGCGGCAACTCCGGCTCGCAGGCGACCTCGCTGCTGATCCGCAGCCTGGCCCTGCGTGAGCTGCGCCTGCGCGACTGGTGGAAGGTGGCGCTGCGCGAGGTGCCGACCGGCATCACCCTGGGGGCGATCCTGGGCGTGCTGGCGATCATCCGCATCGTGTCCTGGCAGCTGCTGGGCCTGCACGACTACGGCGAGCACTGGCAGCTGCTGGCACTGACCATCGGCGCGGCACTGGTCGGCATCGTCACGTTCGGCTCGCTGTCCGGCTCGATGCTGCCCTTCATCCTCAAGCGCCTGGGCTTCGACCCGGCCAGCGCCTCGGCCCCGTTCGTGGCCACGCTGGTGGACGTCACCGGCCTGGTCATCTACTTCAGCATCGCCGCGATGATCCTGCGCGGCACCCTCCTTTAACAGGGACGGAGGTCGTTAATAACAGGGACGGGGGTGATTATTAATCACCTCCGTCCCTGTTACTGTCTGGTCGCATGAGCACCTACCACCTGCAAGCTGTCTTCCGCCCGCAGTCGGTCGCCGTGATCGGCGGCAGCCCACGTGAACGCTCCGCCGGCCGCGCGGTGATGCGCAATCTGCGCGGCACCGGCTTCCCCGGCAAAGTGGCCTGGATCAATCCGCGTTACAGCGAGATCGACGGCATCCGCACGGTGAAGCGGCTCAAGGATCTGGACTGGGTGCCGGAGCTGGTGGTCATCACCGCCCCGGCCAGCATCGTGCCGCAGGTGGTGGCCACGGCCGCCGAGCGCGGTGTCAGCGCGGCGATCATCCTCACTGCCAACCTGGGCGAAGGCCCGGGCTCGCTGGCCGCGCAGGTGGAGGCGGCGGCACGCCCCAAGGGCCTGCGCATTCTCGGCCCGCACTGCCTGGGCGTGATCGCCCCGCATGCGCGCTTGAATGCCAGCATCGCCGCGCACTTCCCGCAAGCCGGCGATCTGGCCCTGATCTCCGAATCCAGCGCGATTGCCGCGGCCCTGGTGGAGTGGGGTGTGGCGCGCTCGGTCGGTTTCTCCGCCGTGGTTTCGCTCGGCGACACCCTTGATGTCGACTTCGGCGATCTGCTGGACTACTTCGCCACCGATTACCGCACCCGCGCGATCCTGCTGTACGTCGAGCACATCCGCGATGCGCGCAAGTTCATGTCGGCCGCGCGTGCCGCGGCGCGCGCCAAGCCGGTGGTGGTGGTCAAATCCGGCCGCCACATCCGCATCAATCCCGATGCCGATACCCACGTGCAGGCGCTGGCCAGCACCGATGCGGTCTATGGCGCGGCATTCAACCGCGCGGGGCTGCTGCGCGTCAGCGCGCTGGACGAGCTGTTCACCGCGGCCGAAACACTGGGCCGGCTCGGCACCTTCCCGGGGCGTCGCTTGGCGATCCTGAGCAACGGCGGCGGGGTGGGGCGGCTGGCGGTGGATCAGCTGCTGGCCCTGCGCGGCAGCCTGGCCGAGCTGTCGCCGGCCACCGTCGCCCAGCTCGATGCGGTACTGCCGCAGGGCTGGTCGCGCAGCAATCCGGTCGACATCGTGGTCGATGCCGACGGCGACCGCTACGCCGCGGCGATCGAAGCGCTGATGTCCGATACCGAGAACGACGCCGTGCTGGTGGTCAACGTGCCGACCGCGTTCACCTCCTCGGCCGATGCCGCGCAGGCGCTGACCCGCACGCTCGGCCTGCGCCCGCGCCACCATCGCGACAAGCCGGTGTTCGCGGTGTGGCTGGGCAACGACGATCGTGCCACCGCCACCCTCAATGCCGCGCGCGTGCCGACCTATCCGACCGAAGCCGAGGCGGTCCGCGGCTTCCAGCATCTGGTGCGCTACCGCGACGCGCAGGCCGCGTTGATGGAAACCCCGCCCAGCCTGCCCGAGGATTTCGTGGTCGATACCGCCGGCGCCCGCGCGCTGGTGGAGGCCGCACTTGCCGCCGGCCAGCAGTGGCTGGACCCGATCGCCACCCACCAGCTGCTCAGCGCCTACGGCATTCCGTCGGCGCCGGTGATGCAGGCCCGTGATGCCCACGAGGCGATGGACCTGGCCCAGCCATTGCTGGAGCAGGGTGCCACGGTGGCGATCAAGGTGTTCTCGGCCGACATCCCGCACAAGTCCGATGTCGACGGCGTGCGCTTGAACCTCAGTACCCTGCAATCGGTGCATGCGGCGGCCACCTCGATCATCGCGCGCGCGCACGAAAAGCGACCCGATGCGCGCATTGATGGCGTGCTGGTGCAGCCGACCATCGTGCGGCCCAAGGCGCGCGAGCTGATCGCGGGTATCGCCGACGACCCGACCTTCGGCCCGGTGATCGTGTTCGGCCGTGGCGGCACCGCGGTCGAAGTGATCGACGACAAAGCGATCGCCCTGCCACCGCTGGACCTGCGCCTGTCGCATGAACTGATCGGGCGCACGCGCGTGTCGCGCATCCTCAAGGCCTACCGCGATGTCCCGGCCGCCGACGAACGCGCGGTCGCGCTGATCCTGGTCAAGCTCGCCCAGTTGGCCGCCGACATTCCCGAGATCCGCACGCTCGACATCAATCCGCTGCTGGCTGACCGCGACGGCGTGATCGCACTCGATGCGCGCGTGGCGATCGAACCGTCCCGCAAACTGCACAAGGGCCGCGGCCACCCACGCTTCGCGGTATTCCCGTACCCGAAGGAGTGGGAGCGCACCATCACCCTGTCCGACGGCGCCCCCGCCTTTGTGCGTCCGGTCCGCCCCGAGGACGACGCGCTGTTCCGCGCCTTCTTCGCGCGCGTCACCGATGACGACCTGCGCCTGCGCTTCTTCCAGTCGGTGAAGCACTTCAGCCACGAGTTCATCGCGCGCCTGACCCAGCTCGACTATGCCCGCTCCATCGCGCTGGTGGCGATCGATCCGCGCAGTGGCGACATGCTCGGTGCCGTGCGCCTGCACGCTGATGCGGACTACGACCGTGGCGAGTACGGCATCCTGATCCGCTCCGACCTCAAGGGCCATGGCATCGGCTGGCGGCTGATGGCGATCATGATCGAGTACGCCCAGTGGCTCGGCCTGAACATCATCGAAGGCCAGGTGCTGCGCGAGAACAGCACCATGCTGGCGATGTGCCAGAGCCTGGGCTTCAAGACCCGGCTCGACCCGGACGATTCGACGGTGATGGTGGTGACCCTGCCGGTGCAGGACGTGCAGGTGCCGCAGGCGCCCGATCCTGCAACGCACTGAGCCGATCGCGGTACGGCGCGTGCACGTGGGCGGGGCGACAATACGGAATGACCGATCGCCTCCCCCTGCTGCTGCTCCCCGGCCTGCTCAACGACGCTGAACTCTGGCGTGCGCAGATCGCCGACCTGTCCGATATCGCCGAGTGCATCGTGGGCGACCAGACCCGCGGCGAGACGATGCAGGCCGTGGTCGACGACGTGCTGGCGCAGGCGCCCGAACGTTTCGCCCTGGCCGGTTTTTCCCTCGGCGGCTTCGTCGCCCAGCAGATCCTGCGCACCGCGCCGGAGCGGGTGCTGCGGCTGGCCCTGATCGATACCTCGGTCCATGCCGACTCGCCCGAGCGCGCCGCGCAACGGAAGACACAGCAGGCAAGCGTGCGTCTGCCCGGAAAGTTCCACGGCTTCGGCGACACGTTGATGCGCAGCTACATCGATGCCTCGCGGCTGGATGATGACGTGCTGGTACAGCGCGTACGCGACATGACCGCGCGGCTGGGCGCGGAGGTGTTCCTGCGCCAGAGCGCACTGGACCGGGAGGATGGCCATGACGTGCTGGCCGGGTACCGCGATCCGCTGTTGATCGTGTGCGGTTCGAACGACCGCATCACCCCGCTGGCGATCAGCGAGGAGCTGCATGCGCTGGTGCCGGATTCAACCCTGGTGGTGCTGCCCGATTGTGGCCATCTGGCCCCGATGGAGAAGCCCGACGAAGTCAGCGCGGCAATGCGGGACTGGTTGCTCCGGTAGGTGCCGGCCGGCGGCCGGCACGCACCATCCCGCGCCCGACCAGCGGTCGGGCGCTGTCCATCAATCCCAGGCCGGCGCGATCCCCTCCGGATTGGCCAGGCGATGTCCGCGGTCCAGCGTGGCGATCTGCGCCATGTCCTCATCGCTCAAGCGCAGTTCCGCAGCCAGCAGATTGCCGGCGAGATTGTCGCGCTTGGTCGAGGACGGAATGACCGCAAAGCCCTGCTGCAACGCCCACGCCAGCGCGACCTGGGCCGGGGTGGCCTGATGACGCGCGGCGATGGCCTGGATCACCGGCTCCTTGAGCACTTCGCCGTAGGCCAGGCTCATGTACGCGGTGACGTGGATGCCCTGGTCCTTCAGGAACGCGATCAATGCGCGGTTCTGCAGGTAGGGGTGGACTTCGATCTGGTTGGTGGCGATCGCATCGGCCCCGAGGATCTCGATGGCCTGGCGGGTCTGGGCGATGGTGAAGTTGGAGATGGCGATCTGCCGGGTCAGGCCCTGCGACTTGGCCTCGGCCAATGCACCGAGATACTCGGCCATCGGCACCGCATCCTTCGGCGACGGCCAGTGGATCAAGGTCAGCTCGACGTGGTCGGTGCGCAGCTTGCGCAGGCTCTCGCGCAGACTCTCCAGCAGCGCGTCGTGGTGGAAGTTGGCGATCCAGATCTTGGTGGTCAGGAACAGATCGTCGCGGGCCACGCCGGACTCGGCGATGGCCTGGCCGACCTCGCCTTCGTTCTCGTAGATCTGCGCGGTATCGATGGCGCGGTAGCCGACATCCAGTGCGTTGCGCACCGAGTCGATCACGGTCTGGCCCTTCAGGCGGAAGGTGCCGAGGCCGAAGGCGGGAATGCTCATGGAAACTCCTTCATGGGGGTGAGGTGCAGGCTACGCCGTGCACCGTAAGGCGACGTAGAGCCGACCGTTTGTCGGCTGCGGTTGCGTGAAACGAATCGTGGGTCGGCTGTTGTCGCGTGATGCCGACCGTCGGTCCGACGTCGGGATCGATCAATGCGCACTCACGGCGATGCCTTCGGCGCGGTCGGCAACCCCATCGCGGCGGTCCAGGCTGCCACTCAGCACGGTCAGTCCAAACGCACCCATCACCACCAGCGCACCCAGCCACGGGGTGTGCATCAGGCCGAAGTGTTCGACCACCAGCCCACCCAGCGAAGCACCGAGCGCGATGCCGACGTTGAACGCGGCGATGTTCAGGCCCGAGGCCACATCGACGGCCTGCGGGGCGAACCGCTGTGCCTGCTTGACCACGTACACCTGCAGCCCGGGCACGTTGCCGAAGGCCACCGCGCCCAGCGCCAGCACGGTCAGCAGCACCAGCCAGGTGTTGTAGGCGGTGAAGGTGAGCACGAACAGCACGGCAGCCAGCAACGCGAAGATCAGCTTCAGTGCCGGGATCGGGCCGCGGCGGTCGGCCAGGCGGCCGCCCCACAGGTTGCCGATCGCCACCGACACGCCATACACCAGCAGCACGCCGCTGACCGCGTTGGCCGAGAAACCGGTGACGTCCTGCAGGATCGAGGCCAGGTAGGTGAAGGACAGGAAGGTGCCGCCGTAGCCGAACGCGGTGATCGCATACACCAGCAGCAGGCGTGGCTGTGCGAGCACGGCGAGTTGCTGGCCAAAGGTGGCCGGCGCGCTGCGCTGCAGATGACGCGGCACGAACAGCAGGCTGCCGATCAGCGCGATCACACCCAGCGCGGCCACGGCCAGGAAGGTGGCGCGCCACCCCAGGTGCTGGCCGATGAAGGTGCCCAGTGGCACGCCGGTCACCAGCGCCACGGTGAGGCCGGTGAACATGATCGCAATCGCGCTGGCGGCCTTTTCCTTGGGCACCACCGAGGTGGCGATGATCGAGCCGATCGAGAAGAACACGCCGTGCGCCAGGCCGGTCAGCACGCGCGCCACGATCAGCGAGCCGTAGCCCGGGGCCATCCAGGCAATCACGTTGCCAAGGGTGAACAACAGCATCAGCGCGACCAGCAGGGTCTTGCGCGGCACGCGGCCGGTCAGCGCGGTAAGCACCGGCGCACCGACCGCCACGCCAAGCGCATACAGCGACACCAGCAGGCCGGCCGAGGGCAGGGTGACGCCGAGGTCGGCGGCGATGGTCGGGATCAGGCCGACGATGACGAATTCAGTCGTGCCGATGGCGTACGCACCCAGCGTCAACGCCAACAAGGCCAAGGGGATACCACGGGACATGGACGGATACCGGTGGGAGTAAGGCTGCGCAGTCTGCGCGCCGCACTCTTGCGGAAAAAGCGGTCTTCACGCCAATCACTGTTGCCCCATGGTCAATAATGGCGCGTCTCCGCCTGGCCGCCCCCATGAAAACCACCCTCGATGAGATGCAGGCCTTCATCGCCGTGATCGACAGCGGGTCGATCACCGCTGCCGCCGAGCACCTGGGCCAGACCCCCTCCGGGGTCAGCCGCGCCCTGGGTCGGCTGGAAGAAAAGCTCGGCACCACGCTGCTGACCCGCACCACGCGGCGTCTGCAACTGACCGAGGAGGGCGATGCCTTCCTGGCCCAGGCCCGCGCGATCGTGGCCTCGGTGGAGGCGGCCGAAGAGCAGATCGCCGCGCGGCGCCAACGCCCGGCCGGGCGCCTGCGCGTGGATGCGGCGATGCCGTTCGTGCTGCACGTGATCGCCCCGCTGGTGGGCAGCTACCGCACGCGCTATCCCGACGTGGCACTGGAGCTCAACAGCAGCGAGCGTTACATCGACCTGCTGGAGCGGCGCACCGATGTGGCCATCCGGATCGGCCCCTTGGCCGATTCCACCCTGCATGCGCGGCCGCTCGCCCACAGCCGCCTGCGCGTGATGGCCAGCCCGGCCTACCTGCAGCAGCACGGCACCCCGCGCGATGTGGCGGCACTGGGCGCGCACACCCTGCTGGGCTTCAACGAGCCCGATTCGCTCAACCACTGGCCACTGCCCGGCGCGACCGATGCGCTGCTGCACGTGCGCCCGGCGGTGGCGGTCTCCAGCGGCGAAACGCTGCGCCGGCTCGCGCTGGAAGGGGTGGGCATCGTCTGCCTGTCCGACTTCATGACCCACCGCGACCGCGAGGCCGGCACTCTGGTCCAGCTGTTGCCCGACCTCACCGTGGAGGTCCGCCAGCCGATCCACGCCGTGTACTACCGCAACACGGCGGTCTCGGCGCGGATCAGCTCGTTCCTGGATCACCTGGCCGAGACCATGGTGGGCACCCCCTACGTCCGGTAGTGCCGGCCGCTGGCCGGCTCCCTCGCGATATCTGCTGCATCCGATTGCCGGCCAGCGGCCGGCACTACGGCTGCATCACGCCGCGCGGGCCAATCCGCTCACCACGCCGCGCCCGGCATCCAGCACGAACACATCCACCGCCGCATTCAAGGCGACGGCCTGCTCTTCCATGCTGCGCGCCGCCGCGGAGGCTTCCTCCACCAAGGCCGCGTTCTGCTGCGTGGTCTCGTCCATCTGCACCACCGTCTGGTTGACCTGCTCGATGCCGGCCGACTGCTCCTGCGACGCGGCGGCAATGTCGGCCATGATGTCGGTGACGCGCTGCACGCTGCCGACGATCTCGCCCATGGTCTGCCCGGCCTGCCGCACCAGCGCTGCGCCGCTGTCGACATCGGCCACGGACTGATCGATCAACGCCTTGATCTCCTTGGCCGCACCGGCCGAACGCTGCGCCAGCGTCCGCACTTCGCTGGCGACCACCGCAAAACCACGGCCTTGCTCCCCGGCGCGCGCCGCTTCCACGGCGGCGTTGAGTGCCAGGATGTTGGTCTGGAAGGCGATGCCGTCGATGACGCTGATGATCTCGGCGATCTGCCGCGACGAGCCCTGGATGGCGCTCATGGTGGTGACTACCCGGCCGACCACCTCACCGCCCTGCGAAGCGACGGACGCGGCGCTGATCGAGAGCTGGTTGGCCTGTCGCGCGTGCTCGGCGTTCTGACGCACGGTGGAGGTCAGCTCTTCCATCGAGGCGGCGGTCTCTTCCAGATTCGCTGCCTGCTGCTCGGTGCGGCGCGACAGATCGCTGTTGCCCGCGGCGATCTCGCCCGCGGCCGTCTGGATGGACTGGGCCGCATGCTTGATGTCGCCAACGATGGTGGTCAGCTGGCCGGTGGTGCGGGCCATGTCGTCGCGCATGCGCGCGAACACACCGTGGAAATCGCCGTGCATGCGCGCGCTGAGATTCCCGCCGGCAATCGCCTGCAGCACGCGTGAGACCTCGCCCAGATCCTGCTCGGTGGTCTGCATCAGGCGGTTGAGGCCGCCGACCATCTCGCCGAAATCGTGCTGGTAGCGCGCTTGATCACCACGCAGGCTGAAATCACCCAACGCCGCCGCTTCGGCCAGTCGCTTGATCTCGGCATTGATCGCGCCGAGGTTGGCCTTGGCCGTGTCCAGCGCCTGGGTGATCACCGCCTTCTCGCCGGGCAGGCGTTCCATGTCCAGCGACAGGTCACCGACCGCATAGCGGCCCATGATCTCGATGGCGCGCAGCTTCACCTGGATGTGGTTGGCGACCAGGGTGTTGTTCTCGCGGATCATCTGACCATAGGCGCCGGGCAGCGCGTCGGCATCCATGCGGTAGCTGATCTGGCCGGCGTCATGGCGCTGGGCCATCGTTGCCTGGGCGGTCAGTACGGCCTTCAGGGTCTGGGTCACCTCGCTCATCGCCGTGCCGAGACGGCCGATCTCGTCGCGGCTGCGGACCACCACCGTGTGCTCCAGATCGCCGCGTGCGACGGCACGGGCGGCCGCTTCCACCGCGATCACCGGTGCGATCACCGCGCGTCGCAGCCACAGCGCCAGCACCACCAGCAGTACCGCGGCGGCCAGCGCCGTCGTGATCGCCGATGCCACCAGCGCGGCACGTGCGCGCTCGGAGGTGGCATTGGTTTCAAATTCGGCACGTTCGTTGGCGCGTGTCGCCAGCGCGTCCAGTGTCGTCCCAACGCTGCGATCAGCGCCGCGCACCAGCGCATCGGCCGCCTGGGTGTCATAGCCACTGGCGGCAAACGCCTCCAGCGCACCGCGGTAGCGGGCCTCAAGGGCACGATGTTCGGTCACGAACTGGCTGGCCAGCGTGCGCGTCTGCTCGTCGCGGCTGGTGGCGAGTGTGCCCGCCAATTCGGCGATGCGGCGTCCTTCCGCATCGAATGCCGCCAGGTGGCGTTCGCGCTGTGCGTCGTCCGCCCCGCGGATCAATACGTTCTTCCACTCCTGCACCTGCAGGCGGAACTCGCGCTGCAGCAGCTCGGCCTGTGCCTTGCGGGCAAGCTCGGGAGGGACCTCGGTGGAGAGGTTGCGCCATGCCGAACCGAGCCCGGCCAGGGCGGCGAGGACGATGATGATCAGGCCAAGCGACAGCGCGCCCAGCAGTTTGAACTGAAGACTCAGGGCGCGTGGATGCGCCGGTGCGGAGGACGTCATGGGAAATGAAAAGTGGGGAAGGGCAATGCGGTATCGGTCTGCCTAAAGCAGGCTGAAGTGCGATGCCAATCACGGTTACCGTTCCATTAAACGTTGTGATGACGGCGTGTAGATGAAAAGTGGTCACACATGGAACGAAACAGGACTGGACAGGCAACTATTATGTAACTACCGTAGTTACATGAAATCCAGCAACCAGTTCTCCGACGCGCTGCACGTGATGGCCCATCTGGTCGGCCAGGACGGCCCGCGCACCTCCGAGCAGCTCGCCACCTGCCTGCCCACCCATCCGGTGGTGATCCGGCGCCTGCTGTCCGCTCTGCACAAGGGCGGGCTGGTCACCAGTGTGCGTGGCCATGGCGGCGGCAGCCAGCTGGCCCGGGAACCGGCGCAGATCACGCTGTATGACGTGTACGTGGCCATCGGCGCGCCTGCGCTGCTGCACACCGGCGCCCGCGAGACCGGCCGCGGCTGCCCGGTGCAGCGCGTGGTCAACGAGGCGCTCGACGACAGTTACCGCCAGGCCCAGGCCCTGCTCGAGGCCCGCCTGCACGACACCACCCTGGCCACCCTGGGCGAGGCCTTCGCCCGCCATCTGGCCCACCACGCTGCAGGAGTTCCCCATGACCTTTGATGCGATTGTCGTCGGCGGCAGTTTCGCCGGCCTGTCCGCCGCCCTGATCCTGGCGCGCGCCCGCCGCGAGGTGCTGGTGATCGACAGCGGCCTGCCGCGCAACCGCTTCGCCGCGCATTCGCACGGCGTGCTCGGCCAGGACGGCATCGCCGGCGCCGAGCTGCTGCGCAACGCCAAGACCCAGCTGCTGGACTACCCCACGGTGCGGTGGATCAGTGACACGGTCACCACCGCCCAACCGACCGTGGATGGCTTCGTGGTCGGTACCGAAAGCGGTGACAGCTGGGCCACGCGCAAGCTGCTGCTGGCGACCGGCATCCGCGACGAACTGCCCGAACTGCCCGGCCTGGCCGAGCGCTGGGGCCACAGCGTGGTGCACTGCCCGTACTGCCACGGCTACGAAATCGGCGGCGGCGCGATCGGGCTGCTGGGCGGGCATGAGAAGTCCGCCACCATGGCCGCGTTGCTGGCGGACTGGGGCGACGTCACCCTGTTCGCGCACGGCATGACGCTGGAGGCCGACGACCTGGCCGCGCTGCAGCGCCGCGGCGTCAGCATCGAGCATGCGGCGGTGGTTGGCCTGGAAGGCGAGGCGCCGGCCCTGAGTGCCGCCGTGCTCGCCGATGGTCGCCGGGTTGAACTGCGCGCGCTGTTCGTCACCGCGCGGCAGCACATGGCGGCACCGCTGGTCGAGCAGCTCGGCTGTGCGCTGGAGGACAGCCCGATCGGCGTGCTCATCCAGGTCGACGCGGGCAAGCAGACCAGCGTGCCCGGCATCTACGCGGCGGGCGATGCCACGCTGGTGGGCAATATCAGCCTGGCCAGCGCCGAAGGCGTGCGCGCCGGGGTGAGCATGCACCATGCGCTCGTCGCCGAGGACAGCCGGGCCAGCCGATAACATCAGGGGCTCGGCCGGTCCGGGAGCGGAACGCCCGCCCCAAACGGAAACAGCCGCCCTGCGGCGGCTGTCCGTGGCAAAGACCTCTGGGCTCAGGCCTGTTCGGCGCTGGCGTCATCCAGCTGCTGAACATCCTGCGCCGACAACGCGACGTTCGCGGCCGCCAGCACCTCCTTCAACTGCTCGACACTGGTCGCACTCACGATCGGTGCGGTGATGCCGGGGCGCGCGATCAACCACGCGATCGCCACCTGCGATGGACTCACACCATGCGTGCTGGCCACATCGTCCAGCGCGCCCAGGATGCGCAGGCCGCGCGGATTGACATACTTGTCGACCACGCTCTGGCCGCGCGCGCTGCTCTTGCCCGCGTCGGCAGTGCTGCGGTACTTGCCGCTGAGGAAGCCGCTGGCCAGCGAGTAGTAGCTGATCACCCCCAGCTGCGCCTCGCGCACCACCGCTTCCAACCCGGCCTCATAACCGGCGCGGTCGTACAGGTTGTACTCCGGCTGCAGCGTTTCATAGCGCGGCAGTTTGTAGTCGGCCGATACCCTCAAGGCATCGCGCAGACGCTCGGCGCTGTAATTGGAGGCACCGATCGCGCGCACCTTGCCTTGTTCGATCAGGCGGCCGAACGCGGCCAGCGTGGTCTCCAGCGGGGTGGCTTCATCATCTTCGTGCGCCTGGTACAGATCGATCACATCGGTCTGCAGGCGGCGCAGCGAATCCTCCACCGCGGCGGTGATGTTGTCAGCGGACAAGCCAGGGCGCTCGGCCCACTTGGCGACCTTGGTCGCGAGCACCACCTTGTCGCGCTTGCCGCTGTGCTTGAACCAGCGGCCCAGAATGGTTTCCGATTCGCCGCCCTGGTTGCCGGGCACCCATGCCGAATATGCATCGGCGGTGTCGACCAGGTTGAAGCCGGCATCAACGAAGGCATCGAGCAGGGCGAAGGACGTCTTCTCGTCCGCACTCCAGCCGAAGACATTGCCGCCGAAGGCGACGGGGGCGACATGGAGGCCGGAACGACCGAGTTCGCGCGTAGCAGTCATGGGTGATGTTCTCCCTGGGAATCGTTTCCACAGGATACGGCCGGCGTGGTGACAGCGTTGGGGCAGCAGGCACAAAACAGTGTTCCGGATTGCTGCGTCGCACTAACGTTTTGTGAACACCTGTACACGCTTCGCTGCTAGTCTCGCGGCATCCCGCTACCGGAAGCTCGCCGATGAAAGCCCGTTCGTTGACCTGTGCCTGCCTGTTCACTGTTTCCACCCTGATGCTTGCCACGCCCGCGATGGCGATCAAGCCCGCCGGCCCGAACGCGCAGGTCGCGATCACCCCGGCCGTGCAGAAGGCCGTGCAGGACAGCCGCCGCGATCCGGCCAACGTCAAGCGCGATGCGTATCGCCATCCGGCGCAGACGCTGTCGTTCTTCGGCGTCGCACCGGGGCAGACCGTCATCGAAGTCACCCCGGGCAGCGGCTGGTATTCGGAAATCCTGGCGCCGCTGCTGCACGACAAGGGCCAGTACGTCGCCGCCGTGGTCGATCCGATGGCCGTGGCGGAGGGACGGGGCCGCGACTACCAGCAGCGCAGCCGCGATGGGCTGGACAAGAAGTTCGCCGGCAACGCCGCGGTGTTCGGCAAGAGCCGCGTTGTGGCCTATGACCCGAAGGCCCCGGTGTTCGGCCCGGCCAACTCGGCGGACGTGGTGCTGACCTTCCGCAACGTGCACAACTGGCGCAGCAGCGGCCAGGCCGAAGGCATGTTCAAGGGCTTCTTCTCGGTGCTCAAGCCGGGCGGCGTGCTCGGCGTGGTGGAACACCGGGCCAAGGCCGATGTACCGGCAGACGACAAGACCGGTTACGTGGGCCAGCAGCAGGTGATCGCGATGGCCAAGGCCGCCGGTTTCGAACTGGCCGGCAGCAGCGAGATCAACACCAATCCGCGCGACACCAAGGATTACCCGAACGGTGTGTGGACGCTGCCGCCGACCAACCAGCATGACGCGGCCGACGAGGCCAAGTACCAGGCGATCGGCGAAAGCGACCGCATGACCCTGCGCTTCGTGAAGCCAGGCAAGTAAGCGACCCGCGCATAAGACACGGCGCGCGGGCTGCGGCCCGCGCGTTCCAGGGACGGTAAAGGAATGCACCCTTGAAGAAGCTGCTGTTGATCGGTCTTGCGGCGATGACGCTGATCAAGATCGTTGATTTCGTGTTTTACGGTCAGCACGGCTACGACCTGATGGGGGCGGCGGGCTTTGGGCTGCTGCTCACTGGCGCTGCGCTGGATGGACGCAGCGCGTTCAACGCGCCCGCCACGGGGCGCTGGGCACGGGAAGCCCGCATCGCCAATGTCTGCGGCGTGGTGCTGGTGCTCGTCTACTTTCTGCTCAAGATGAACGTCATCGGCTGACGCCGTCCGGATCGCGGCGGCGGCACGGGGATGGGACAATGGGCCATCCCACCGCCGCTGTTGCCTCGATGCTGATCGCCTTCAACAAACCGTTCAACGTGCTGTGCCAGTTCACCGACCGCAGCCAGCCGCCGCGCGCGACGCTGGCCGGTTTCGGGCTGCCACCGGCGGTGTACGCGGCTGGCCGGCTGGATTACGACAGCGAAGGCCTGCTGTTGCTCACTGATGATGGCGGCCTCGCACACCAGTTGACCGATCCGCGGCACAAGGCTGACAAAACCTATTGGGTGCAGGTGGAAGGCACGGTGACCGATGAGCAGGTCCAGGCGCTGCGCCGTGGCGTGCTGCTCAACGATGGGCCAACGCTGCCGGCCGGTGTCGAACGGCTGGAACCGTCGCCTGAGCTGTGGCCGCGCACGCCGCCGGTGCGTTTCCGCAAGACGGTGCCCGATGCGTGGCTGGCGATCACGCTGCGCGAAGGCCGCAACCGGCAGGTGCGACGCATGACCGCGGCGGTCGGACTGCCCACGTTGCGCCTGGTGCGTGTCTCGATGGGCGCCCATGCGATCGGCGATCTTCAACCCGGCCAATGGCGCGAGATCGGATAATAAAAAACCGCCGGTAGCGACCGGCGGTTTCGATGCACGTGCGGTAACGCGTCAGCGGATCAGGCGTCGCTGCCGATATCGCTGGTTTCATCCACCACGGTCTCGTTGCGGCGGTTGCGTGCGCTGATGCGCTGCGCCTGGCCGTTCACCACGCCACCGTTGGCGAGCTTCTTCTTCTGCTGCTTGCGGTACAGCGCGTAGCCCAACAGGCCCACGCCGACAGCGGCAGCGGCGATGGTCACGGCCGGATTGCGGCGCACCACCTTGGCGGCGACCTTGCTGCCGGTCTTGACGGCGCCGAGGGCGGCACCGGTCTTGATCCAGTCGGTGGCCTGCGGCCCGAAGTGACGCAGGTTGCTGCCGGCATGCTTGAGGCCGTCACCGGCGGTGCTGGCGAGGTCCAGGGCACGCTCGAGGGCGCGGTCGGTAATCACAGTCAATCTGCTCATGGGGGGTCCTTGCCTAAAGGTTCTGATCCAGTGTCGCGCGGTGGCCGTGTAGGGCGTGTTATCCATTTGCTACGGCCGGATCACGACTGTAGCCGGTTCCTTGCGCTGCGCGAGCCACGTGCCCGGCGATGGTCAGGTGACAGCCATGAATGCGCGCATCGGGTGAGGAATGGGGCGGCGTGCTCACGTGCCGCGCGGCTTGGCGCGGTGTGTCGCGTTCGCCGTCCACGGATCGTCCGGCCACGGATGCCGGGGATACCGCCCCTTCATTTCCTTCTTCACCTCGGCGTAGGTGTTCGCCCAGAAGTTGCGCAGGTCCTGGGTGACCTGCAGCGGGCGGCCGCCGGGGGACAGCAGGTGCAGCGTCAACGGAATGCGGCCATCGGCGATGCGCGGGGTGTCGCTCAGGCCGAACAGCTCCTGCAGTTTGACCGCCAGCACCGGCGCCTGCGGGCTGATGCCGTCGGCATCCACTGCGTAATGGATCGGGCGCTCCATGCCGGAGGGCACGGTGATGCGGACCGGGGCGTGGCGATCGATCAGCTGGCGTTGCGCCCACGGCAGCGGAGACTTCAGCGCTTCGCCGAGGCTGGATTCGTCGAGGGCATCCAGGCGTGTCTTGCCGTTGAACGCGGGCGTCAGCCAGGTCGGCAGCGTCGCCATCAACGCTGCATCGGAGACGTCCGGCAACGCCAGCTCCGGCATCCACGCACGCACGGCCAGCGCCCGTGCCTGCCACTGGCGCAGGCCGTCCGTCCACGGCAGTGCCTCCAGCCCGAGTTCCGCCACGGCCTCGGTCAGGGCCCTCGCGGCATGCGCGGGATCCACGCGACCGGCCGAGCGGCTGTCCAGCACGATGCGATCGAAACGGGTTTCGCGGCGTGCCACCAGCGCACGTTTCTCCCCGTCCCAGCGCACCACGTCCTCCTGCGTGAAGCGAGCCGGGAAGTCACGGCGCAGGCGGTTCTCGTCCACCGGCGCGGCGCGCAGCAGCAATGCGTCGCGCGCCTCATAGCGCAGTTCAACGGCAACCAGCCACGGCTCACCGCGCAGGTCGCTGGGATCAAACAAGCGCGCGCTGCGGCCGTTGGCCAGCAGGTAGCGCAGCGGATCGGTCGGGTGGCGGGCGGCGACCCGGTCCGGGAACGCATGTGCGAGCAGGTCGCCGAGCTGATGCGCTTCGACTGAGGAAGGGGGCGCGGCATCACAGCGCAGGCGTCGCCGCCACTGTTTGCTGGCGGCATCGATCGTGGCCAGGCCGCCGCGGTTGGCGTCGTGGGGTGCCCGCCCTTGGCGGAACGCCGCCAGCGCCCGCCACCGCGCGGCGAGCGCATCACCGCCCTGGCGCAGCGGATCGCGCGCTTCCACCAGCGCGGCCAGATCGCAGGCCAGAGCCTGCTCGACACCACTGCCTGCCGCCATCAGCATCGCCGCCAGGCGCGGATGTGTGCCGAGGGTCAGCATGCGCCGGCCCAGCGGGGTCAGTGTGCCGCTGTCGCTGAGCGCGCCCAGGCGCTGCAGCAGTTCACGCGCGGCGGCCAGTGCACCGGCCGGCGGTGTATCGACGAAGCGCAGGTCGTCACTGCCCCAGGCAGCCAGTTCCAGTGCCAGCGAGGCCAGTTCCACCTGCGCGATCTCGGGCCGACGCTGTGCCTCCAACCGCTGCGACTGCGGCCACAAGCGCCACGCCCAGCCCTCGGCGACACGGCCGGCACGGCCGGCACGCTGATCGGCCGAGGCCTGCGCGATGTTCACCACGTCCAGGCGCGCGAAACCGCTGTTGGGGTCGTAACGCGGCTCGCGTGCCAGACCCGCGTCGATCACCACCCGCACGCCGGGCAGGGTCACCGATGACTCGGCCACGTTGGTGGCCAGTACCACGCGGCGCCGACCGCCGGGATCGGGCTGCAGCACCTGCGATTGCTGGTCCACTGGCAGCTCGCCGTGCAGCGGCAGCACCTGTACGGCCGGGTCGAGCACGGTCTGCAACGCCGTCTGCACGCGCGCGATCTCGCGCTGGCCGGGCAGGAACACCAGCACGTCGCCGGGATGCTCGGCCAGGGCCTGCTCCACCGCACGCCGCGCCTGCGGTTCCAGTGCCTCGTCGCGGCGGGCGGGGAAGTGCGCGATCGTGACCGGGAAGCTGCGGCCCTCACTGCTCAGGCGCGGCGCATCGAGAAACTGCGCCAGTCGCTCGCCATCCAGCGTGGCCGACATCACCACGATGCGCAGGTCCTCGCGCAGCTGTGACTGCACGTCCAGCGCCAGGGCCAGGCCCAGATCAGCGGCCAGATGCCGTTCGTGGAATTCGTCGAACAGCAGCGCGCCCACGCCCTCCAGCAGCGGGTCGTCCTGCAGCATCCGGGTGAGGATGCCTTCAGTCACCACCTCGACACGGGTACGAGCGGAGATCTTGTTCTCGAAGCGGATGCGGTAACCGACGGTCTCACCGACGTTCTCGCCCAGCTGACGCGCCATGAACTGCGCGGCGCTGCGGGCGGCCACGCGGCGCGGCTCCAGCATGATGATCTTCCGGCCTTCCAGCCATGGCGCATCCAGCAAAGCCAGCGGCACCTGGGTGGTCTTGCCGGCGCCCGGTGACGCTTCCAGCACCAGGCGCGTGCCGCGCTCCAGCGTGGTCAGGATCTGCGGCAGCAGTGTGGAGATGGGGAGAATCGGGGGGCTCATGGCACAAGGATACGGCGTCCGCTGCGCAGCGCATTGCCAGCGCGCGGCGGGCGTGTTCCCCTGTGCCGCCCTGACCCCATGGATACCCCGATGCGCTGCGCTCTACGCGTGCTGTCGTTGTTGATCGCAGGCACCATGGCGCCGTTCGCTGCCATCGCTGCCGAGCTGGCTACCGCCGAGGCGGACACGGCGCTGCACGCACCCTACGATGGCAACCACTGGGCCGTGCTCGTGCGGGCGCAGATCCAGGCGCGCTACCTGCCGGTGGGGTTGAGCGATGACGCTGCGATCCAGCGCGCACTGGCCGATGGCACGTTGCGCGAAGCGGTGTATCCGAGCCTGCAGCTGGCCGACGATGTGGCTTACATCACGCTGAAGGCATTGGCGGGCAGCACGCTGGACCGTCGCAAGGACATTCTGGGGTTGTGCCGGCGGACGGATGGCTTCGCGCTGCTGCTCGATGACACCCCTGATTGCGACGACGATGCCGCGCGCCGCCTGCGTTTCGACGCCACCGCCGACGGCGCGCTGACGTGCCGCGACTGCGCAGCGTTCGGCCTGCCTACGCGGTGGGAGCGCCATGATCGACCCGCGCGCGGGGCGTCCGATTGAGCCTGCCGGGGCGCAGGTACAATGGCCGGGTTTCCCGTCCTGCAGCAGCCCCATGCAACTGATCGATATCGGCGCCAACCTCACCCACGATTCCTTTGATCGCGACCGCGACGCCGTGCTGGCGCGTGCGCGCGAGGCGGGGGTGGTGCAGATGGTGATCACCGGCGCCAGCCGCGAGCATTCGCCGATGGCGCTGGATCTGGCCCGCCAGCATCCGGGGTTTCTGTACGCGACCGCGGGCGTGCACCCGCACCATGCGGTGGAATACACCGACGAATGCGACGCGGAAATGCGCGCGCTGCACGCCCATGCCGAGGTGGTCGCCGTGGGCGAGTGCGGGCTGGACTACTTCCGTGATTTCTCGCCGCGCCCGGCGCAGCACCGTGCCTTCGAGCGCCAGCTGCAGCTCGCCGCCGAGAACAGCAAGCCGCTGTTCCTGCACCAGCGCGACGCGCATGCCGATTTCATGGCGCAGATGAAGAATTTCGACGGCAAGCTCGGCCCGGCGGTGGTGCATTGCTTCACCGGCGAGCGCCAGGAACTGTTCGACTACCTGGACCAGGACTGGTACATCGGCATCACCGGCTGGTTGTGCGATGAGCGCCGCGGCGCCCATCTGCGTGAGCTGGTCAAGCACATCCCGGCCAACCGCCTGATGATCGAGACCGACGCACCGTACCTGCTGCCGCGCACGCTCAAGCCGCTGCCGAAGGACCGTCGCAACGAGCCGATGTTCCTGTCGCACATTGTTGAAGAGCTGGCCCGCCATCGTGGGGAAGACGTGGCGACCACGGCCGCCAATGCGACGGCGGCTACGCGCGCGTTCTTCCGGTTGCCTGACGCGGCCTGAGAAGGTAGTAGGTACCGGTCGTGGGCTACCGCAGCGCAGGGCGTCCGTCGCCGTGGGCCCACGCATCGTCCAGTCCTTCGCGGTACGTGGTGAAACGCGGCTGCCACTGCAGTGCCGCGCGCGTGGCGCGGCCATCGATGCGCTTGTTGCTGCTGTAGAAGCGGCGCAGGGAGGCGGCCACCTCCGGTGCGTCCCACGCCTGCGCGGCAGGCAGCGGCAGCCCACTCAGCACCGCTGCGTAGGCCACCACGTCCTGTGGCGGCGCCGGTTCGTCATCGCTGAGCAGATACAGCGCATGGCCTTCGGCGCGCTGCATTGCCGCGAGCACCCCGCTGGCCAGGTCCTCCACATGCAGCCGGTTGAACACCAGCCCCGGCCGCACCACCTGCCTCGCCTTGCCCTGCGCCAGCTGCACCAGCGCATTGCGCCCGCGCCCATACAGGCCCGGCAGCCGGAACACCGCCGAGGCGATGCCGCGGGCCTGCGCGAGGGCCTGCCACTGCTGTTCCGCGTGCAGACGTTTCAAGGCGGTCTCATCGGTCGCATCGGCAGTGGATGTCTCGTTGACCCAGCCGCCAGCGCGGTCGGCATACACCGCGGTCGAAGAGAGATAGCCGACCCAGCGCAGGGCAGGGCTGTCACTCAGCGCACCGGTGAGCAGGCGCAACGCCGGGTCGCCCTCCGCATCGGGTGGCACGGAGCAGACGATGGCCTCGGCCGTGCGGATTGCCTCGCACAGGTCCGCGCTGATCGGTTCGCCTGCCACCAGACGGTGGCGGAGCAGCCCATCCTCCGGCGCACTCGCCGGATCACGCACCGTGCCACTGCAGGCCACGCCGTGCGCGTGCAGCAGCGCGGCCAGATGCCGGCCGCTGTAGCCCAGGCCCAGCACCAGCACGCGGGCGGGCCGCGCGGTAGGCATCGTGCTCAGGCGCTGCGCAGCTGCTGGTAGGCCTGCAGGTGCGCATAGGCCACCGCCAGCAGCGGCGCCGCCTGTCCGGCTGCGCGTGCACGCACCAGCATGTCGCCGACGATGTGCCCGGCCTCCACCTGCTGGCCGGCCTCCAGATCGCGCAACATCGAGGCCTTCAAGGCGGAGCCGGCCTGGGTGGTCGCGGTCAGCGCGATCTCGCGTGCCTTGGCCGGAATCGGCTCGCCAGCCGCCTCGGCAACCGCCACGCATTCGTCGTAAAGGCCGCGCACGATCGCCGCACCGTCATCGGTGGCCACGATCGTGCCGACATCGGCGCGCATCAGGCACGTCGCCGCCGCCAGCGTGGTCAGGAAGGTGTACTTGATCCACTGCTCCTGGCCGATGGTATCGGTGGCGACGTGGTCCACGCCCGCCTGTACGCAGGCCGCCGCCAACGCCAGCACGCGCGCGCTGCTGCCGGTGCCGTCGCGCTCGCCGAACGTCAGCTTGGCCGCCGGCGCCAAGTGCACCACCGCGCCGTCGGCGGCCTTGGTCGCGCTGATGAAGCACAACCCGCCCAGCACCGCATCGCGGCCGAAGCGCGCATCGAGATCGGCGTAATGGCGCAGCCCGTTGAGGATCGGCAGCACCGTGGTGCGCGGGCCGACCGCCGGGGCGATCGCTTCTATCGAACTGGCCAGGTCGTAAGCCTTGCAGCTCAGTATCACCAGATCGAACGGCTCGGCGCTCGCCAGTGCGGGCAGCGCCTCGGCGGTGACGTGCTTGACCGGGAACGTCGCATCGCCCAGCGGGCTGCGCAGCACCAGGCCCTCGCGCGCCAGCTGCGCCGCGCGGGCCGGGCGCACCAGGAAGGTCACGTCCACGCCGGCCTGGGCCAGGCGACCACCGAAGTAACCACCGGTCCCACCCGCGCCGAGAATCAGGATGCGCATCAGCTGCGCATCCCCACACCACGCTTCAGCAGCCACAGCGCCAGCGCGGTCAATGCGACCACGAAGCCGATCATCAGCGCGTAGGCCACCCACAGCGGCACGTCGCTGGTGCCCAGCAGGCCGTAGCGGAATGCGTTGACCATGTAGAAGATCGGGTTGGCATGCGTGGCCGCCTCGGCCCAGGTCGGCAGCAGCTTCACCGAATAGAACACGCCGCCCAGGTAGGTCAGCGGGGTCAGGATGAAGGTCGGCACGATCGCCACGTCATCGAACTTCTTGGCGTACACCGCATTGATGAAGCCGGCCAGCGAGAAGATCGTCGCGCCCAGCAGCACCGTGGTCAGCGTCACCAGCGGGTGCGGGATGCGCACCGGGGTGAAGAACATGGCGATGATCAGCACGATCACGCCGACCATCAGGCCGCGCAGCACCGCACCGGACACATAGCCCCACAGGATCACCCAGTTCGGCATCGGGCTGACCAGCAGCTCTTCCACGTGGCGGCCGAACTTGGCGCCGAAGAACGAGGAGCTGATGTTGCCGTAGCTGTTCTGGATCACGCTCATCATCACCAGGCCCGGCACGATGAACTGCATGTAGCTGTAGCCGCCCATCTCGCCCACGCGCGAGCCGATCAGCCCGCCGAAGATCAGGAAGTACAGCGTCATGGTGATCGCCGGCGGCACCAGGGTCTGGCCCCAGATACGCAGGATGCGCGCCACTTCACGGCGCACGATGGTCATCAGGGCGATGCGGTTGCGCTGGCCGTCGGTCAGGACCGGGGTCGGGGTACTGCTCATGCCACGTTCTCCTGGTTGCCGGTGAGGCGCACGAACAGCTCCTCCAGGCGGTTGCTCTTGGTGCGCATCGAACGCACCCGGATGCCGGCGGCGTTCAAGGCGTCAAACACCCGGTTGAGGTCCATCGCGCGCGGCATGTCCACATCCAGCGTGTGGCTGTCGGTGGCGATCAGGATCGCGCCGTTGATCTCCGGCAGCTGGGCCGGCAGGCTGCCGTCGATATCGAACAGGAAGCCTTCCACGTCCAGCTTGGCCAACAGTTCGCGCATCGGGCCCTGGGTGACGATCTGGCCGTGGTTGATGATGGCCAGGTTCCGGCACAGGTGCTCGGCTTCTTCCAGGTAATGGGTGGTGAGAATGATCGTGGTGCCGGCGGCATTGATCTCCTTGAGCACGCGCCACATGTCGCGGCGGATCTCGATGTCCACGCCGGCGGTCGGCTCATCGAGGATCAGCAGGCGTGGGCGGGTCATCATCGCGCGGGCAATCATCAGCCGGCGCTTCATGCCGCCGGACAGGGTGCGGCTCATCACCTGCGCCTTCTCCCACAGGTGGGCGCGCTTGAGCTCTTCTTCGGCCATCTTCTCGGCCTCGGCACGCGCCACGCCATAGAAGCCGGCGTAGTTGACCAGGATGTCGAAGGGCTTTTCAAACAGGTTGAAGTTGATCTCCTGGGGGACCAGGCCGATCAGGCGCATGGTGGCGCTGCGGTTGCGCACCAGGTCGCTGCCGAATACCTCGACCTGGCCTTCGCTGAGGTTCACCAGCGAGCTGATGATGCCGATCAGGGTCGACTTGCCGGCGCCGTTGGGGCCCAGCAGGGCGAAGAAGTCGCCCGGGGCCACGTCCAGGGAGACGCCCTTCAGCGCCTGGGTGCCGTTGTCATAGGTTTTGCGGAGGTCACGCACCCGCAGGGCGGGCGCGGCGGTGGGCGCGGGAGTGTTCTGGGAAGCCAAGCTCTTGCCTTCGCGCCTAAGGGCTGGCGCTGGATAGGGGCGGGGAGCGGCTATTATAGAAGACCCCGAGGGCTCGCCCCGGCTACACACTGTCCCGAAACGTCGTGCCTGCCCAATTCCCCCTCAAACTGGTCGACCGGCGCATGCTGGCGCCCACCATCGGCCATTACCAGTTCCTGCGTGATGACGGCCAGCCGCTGGATTTCCAGCCCGGCCAGTTCATCCAGGTCCATTTCGAGTACGCCGACGGCACTGCCACCAAGCGCAGTTACTCGCTGGCGACCATTCATGATCATGCGCTCGGCGCGGGCGACGCGGTCGATATCGCGGTCAGTTTCGTCCCCGGCGGCGCCGCCACGGCCCTGTTCGAGGGCCTGGACATCGGGGGTCACGTCAGCGCCAGCGGCCCGTTCGGCCGGTTCTGCCTGCAGCCGGGCGACCACAACGCCCGCTACCTGCTGATCGCCACCGGAACCGGGGTCACCCCGTACCGGTCGATGCTGCCGCTGCTGGCGACCGCCATGGCCGAGCGCGGGGTGGAGGTGGTCCTGCTGCAGGGCGCCAGGACGCCTGCCGAACTGCTCTACAGCGAGGACTTCTATGCCTTCGCGGCCGCCCATCCGGGCTTCCGCTACGTGCCGTGCCTGTCCCGCGAGCTGCCGGAGAACCCCCATCCGGACGTGCGCCACGGCTACGTGCAGCAGCATCTGGCCGAATTCGCCCCGAACCCGGCCACCGATATCGCCTATCTGTGCGGCAACCCGGACATGGTCGATGCGACGTTCGAGGCGCTGAAAGACGCCGGCCTGCCCACGCCGCAGGTGCGGCGCGAGAAGTACGTCAGCAGTAAGTAGTCCCCCGGCAGCCGTGCCTCAGGGCAGGGCCGCCAGCGGCATCGGCGCGCGGCGGGAGGTAAGATGCGCCGCGCGCCGCTTCCGCCTGGCTGACCCGATGCCCCTGGATTTCCCCACCATCGCCGTGCTCGGCTTCCTGCTGTGCCTGGGCATCGCCATGGGCTTTTCACTGCTGCTGCTGGTACTGCGGCGGCAACCGGCACTGCGGCTGTGGACGGCCAGCCTGTGGATGCTCTCGGTCAGCCTGACGCTGGTGGCGCTGCGGCCCCATCTGCCGCAGGTTGCGGGCATCCTCGTCGGCAACCTCGCCGTCGCGCTTTCCGGTCTCCTCATGCTGTATGGCGTGGCGCGCCATCTGGGCCGCCGGCTGCCCGGGTGGGAGCCGCTGGCATTGGCCGCCACCTATCTCGGCGCCATCGCCTTTTTCCTGGTGGTCCATCCCAGCCTGGTCATCCGGCTGAATGCGTTCAGTGTATTCGCGGTGCTGCTCAACGCCTGGATGGCGTGGTTGCTGCTGCGCCACGCGCCGCCTGCCCAGCGCACCAGCTGCCGGCTGGCAGCGGCGGTGTTCGCCGCGCAGGCCCTGTTGTACCTGGTACGCCTGTTCCTGCCGGTGGCGCCGGATGCGGGCGAGGACATCATGCGCGCCGGTTCGCCGGTATTCGCCACGTATCTGGCCGGCCTGATCCTGGAGCTGGCCCGTTGTTTCGCCTTGGTGCTGCTGCTGGTGGAACGGATGCTGGTCGATCTGCAGCGGCTGGCGCGCACCGACGTATTGACCGGCCTGCTCAACCGCGGTGCCGTGCTCGCTGATGGCGCGAACCTGTTGCAGGCGGTGCGCCGCACGCCGCGGCCGCTGGCCCTGCTGCTGCTGGACGTGGACCACTTCAAGCAGATCAACGATCGCTGGGGGCATCTGGCCGGCGATGCGGTGCTACGGCATGTGGCCGACGTGCTGGCCGGCTGCGTGGCCGACCGCGAGCACCTGCTCGGGCGCTATGGCGGCGAGGAGTTTGTTGTGGTGTTGCCCGGAGCCGATGCCGCGCAGGCACTGCAGTGTGCGGACCGGATCCGGCGTTCGCTGCGCGAATCACCGGCCCGCGTGGAGAGCCTGCTGGTGCCGGTCACGGCCAGCATCGGCCTCGCCATCGATGCGGGCCGTGACGACATCGCACGCCTGCTCGCCGACGCCGATACCGCGTTGTACCGTGCCAAAGCCGAGGGCCGCGACCGCACCATCAGCGCAGCGGCGATCCTGGTGGACTGACGCCGCTCGGCGGGTCCACAGGAAGATCTTCGTGCACCGGGCGCAAGGGCGGCCTCAACGCGTGTAGTCACATCCGCGCCGCCCGGTCGTCATGGCATGCTGAGACCCTTCACTCCAGGACGAGATCGACCATGCGACTTCCCTGCCGTCCCTTGGCCAGCGCAGCAGTCCTGCTGCTGGCTGCCTGCCAGGCTGCCCCGGAGGCGACGCCCAAAGCGGCAGAGCGCCTCTACGGGACGCTGGCATTCCAGCCCTGCACCCTGACCAGCGCGCAGGCCAGCGCGAATGTCGAAGCCCAATGCACCACGCTGCAGGTGCCGGAGAACCCGGCGGCACCGGACGGTCGCAAGATCGGCTTGAACATCGCCTGGCTGGGCGCCGGCAATGATGGCGCGGGTAAAGGCGATCCCGTCTTCTTCCTCGCCGGTGGCCCGGGCCAGGCCGCAACCGAGGTCGCCGCGCCGATCAACATGGCGCTGCGCGACGTGCGCAAGCAGCGCGACATCTTCCTGATCGATCAGCGCGGTACCGGCAAGTCCAATCCGCTGAGCTGCCTGGATGCACAGGGCAAGGAACTGCCGCTGGACGAGAATGCGGCGCCGAGCAGCACGCTGATCGAGGACTACGCCCGCCAGTGCGCGCAGTCGCTGACCGGCCGCGCCGATACCCGCTTCTACACCACCACCGAGGCCATCGGTGATCTGGATGCGGTGCGCAAGGCGCTGGGCGTGGACAAGGTCAACCTGGTCGGGGGCTCCTACGGCACCCGCGTGGCACAGCAGTACGCCGCGCGCTACCCGCAGCACACCCGCACGGTGGTGATCGATGGGGTGGTGCCGAACGATCTGGTGGTTGGCGGTGACTTCGCCAACACCTTCGAAGATGCGATCAGCCTGCAGTCGGCGCAGTGCCGCCAGGATCCGATCTGCGCCAAGCGCTTCCCGGTGGATACCCGCACGCAGCTGCGCAACGTCATGGCGACCCTGGCCAAGGCGCCGGTCGAGGTCGACTACCGCAACCCGGGCACCGGTCAGGCAGAGCATGGCGTACTGACCGCCGATTCGGTCACCGCCCTGGCGTTCATGTTCTCGTACATGCCCGAGCTGTCCTCGCTGCTGCCGGTCATGCTGGATGAAGCTGCACAGGGCCGTTATGCGCCGCTGATGTCGCTGAGCAAGATGGCCAGCCGCACCCTCGGCGTGCAGATGAACCGGGGCATGCAGTGGTCGGTGCTGTGCGCCGAAGATGCTGATCGCTACCAGGAAGGTGCGCAGGGCGACCGCGTGCTCGGCCCGGAAGTGGCGCGCATGTTCTTCGCCGCGTGCCCGGCCTGGAACGCCGGTTCGCGACCAAAGGATTTCACCGCGCCGTTCGCCTCGACGCTGCCGGTGCTGCTGCTGTCGGGCCAGTTCGATCCGGTCACACCGCCGCGCTACGCCGAGCAGGTGGTCAAGCAGCTGCCCAACGGCCGTCACCTGCTCGCCAAGGGGCAGGGCCACGGCACGATCAACGCCGGCTGCATGCCGCGCATCCTCGGGCAGTTCATCGACACGGCCGACGCCAAGTCGCTCGACGCCACCTGCCTGGATACCCTCAGCCCGGTGCCGGCATTCACCTCGTTCAACGGATGGGCCCCATGAACCGTACTTCGTACCGCACCGGGGAGAGGCGCGCATGATCGTCGCCGAGAACCTGCATAAAGCTTTCAAGACCAAGACCGGCCTGATCCAGGCCGTCCAGAACGTGGGCTTTCAGGCCGAAGACGGCCGCATCACCGGCCTGCTCGGTCCCAATGGTGCCGGCAAGACCACCACCATGCGCATGCTGTACACGCTGATGAAACCTGATCAGGGCCGCGTGCTGGTCGATGGCATCGACGCGGCGGTGGACCCGGTCGCAGTGCGTCGCCAGTTGGCGGTCCTGCCGGACGCGCGCGGGGTTTACAAGCGCCTGACCGCGCGCGAGAACATCGCCTACTTCGGCCAGCTGCACGGCCTGAGCGCGGCGCGGATCCGTGAGCGCACCAAGGTGTTGGCCACGGCGCTGGAGATGGATGACATCCTCGACCGTCAGACCGAAGGTTTCTCGCAGGGCCAGCGCACCAAGACCGCGATCGCCCGCGCGCTGGTGCACGACCCGCGCAATGTGATCCTGGATGAGCCCACCAACGGGCTGGACGTGATGACCACGCGCGCGCTGCGCGGGTTCCTGCGCGGGCTCCGCGACGAAGGCCGCTGCGTGATCTTCTCCAGCCACATCATGCAGGAGGTGGCGGCGCTGTGTGACCACGTGGTGATCATCGCGCAGGGCACGGTGATGGCCGCCGGCAGCGCCGATGAGCTGCGCGCACAGACCGGGGAGAGCAACCTGGAAGATGCCTTCGTCAAGGCGATCGGGACTGAAGAAGGATTGCACGCATGAGTTCGTTCGCCACGCTGTTGACCGTGATGCGCAAGGAACTGCGCGATCTCTCCCGTGACCGTCGCACGCTCGCGCTGACGCTGCTGCTGGGGCCGTTGCTGTACCCGGTATTGATCCTGGGCATGAGCAAACTGGCCGAAAGCCGGGTGAAAACGCAGATCGAGCAGCCGCTGGAAATTCCGATGATCGGCGGCGAGCATGCCCCCAATCTGGTGCGTTTTCTGGCATCGCAGGGTCTGAATGCGACCGAGGCACCGAAAGACCTCACCGAGGCGATCCGCAGCCAGCGGATCGATGTGGCGCTGCGCATCAGCCCGGACTTCGGCAAGGACTGGGCCGACGGCCGCCCGGCGCTGGTCGAGATCATCAAGGACAGCACCCGCCGCGCTGCCGATATTCCCAGCAGCCGCCTGGAAGCGGCACTGGGCGGCTACAGCCAGCAGGTCGGTGCGCTGCGCCTTCTTGCCCGTGGCATCGATGCGCAGGTGGCGCGACCGCTGGACGTTGCCGCGCAGGACCTGGCGACCGCCGAAGCCAAGCGCGGGATGATGCTGTCGGTGCTGTTGCCGATCCTGCTGACCATCACCTCGTTCCTGGGCGGCGCCTACCTGGTGATGGATACCACGGCCGGCGAACGTGAGCGGCAATCGCTGGAGCCGCTGCTCGCCACTCCGGCACCGCGCAGTGCGATCGTCAGCGGCAAGATCGCTGCGGCCTGCGCTGTCGGTGTGGCGTCGCTGTTGCTGACCTTGGCGGCCTTCAAGATCAGCGCGCAGCTCTCTTCCGGCGGGGTAGGCCGGCAGCTCAACATGGGCTTCCTGCCGATGCTGCAGATGCTGCTGATCATGTTGCCGATGCTGTTCATCGGCACCTCGCTGCTGACCTTCCTCTCGGCGGCCGCCAAGAGCATGAAAGAAGCCCAGAGCCACATGACCTGGCTGATGCTGCTGCCGATGCTGCCGGGGTATGCGCTGATGGTGTACCCGATCAAGAGTGAGCTGTGGCAGTTCGCGGTGCCGTTCCTGGCGCAGAACCAGATGCTGCTCAAGATCATCCGCCACGAAGCGATCAGCCCGCAGATGTGGGCGGTCTACCTCGGCGCGGGCTTCGGGCTGGCGGCGCTGTTCTGGTATGCGGCGGTGCGTCGCTACCACCAGGAGCGGTTGGCGATTTCGGGTTGATGCACGAAGGGCTCCGCAAGGGGCCCTTCTTCTTAACGGGGACGGAGGTAGTTAATAACAGGGACGGAGGTAGTTAATTCGGTGGTGTCAGGCGGTTCCGGGGCGCTGACCGATGGTCTGCTGGTCGCCCGTCTCCTTGACCGGTCTTCCCGCAGGCCTGCAGACCACGGACCTCTGCAATGCCCGCCCAACCATGTCTTGGAAGCGCGGGCTGCCCAACGCGCGCTCCTGCGCGACGTAGATCACGATCCGCTCTCGTTCGTCTGGTTGAATGCTGGCCCGCAGCCATTCGCTGTACGCATTCGCACGCGCTTCCGGCGTAGGGCCCAGGAGGGTGTAACAGGGATGTGGTGTCAGCATCGGGTTGTGCTCAAGGCCGAGGTACACCCGAACGCTGGACCATCGATATTCTTCTGGAAACGCCACCATCGCGGCCCGTACCGGATTCAGCTCGATGTATCGATGCACCATCATCAGGTAACCATCGGAATCCACCAGGCACGATTTGAACCGGCCCTCCAGCAACGTACCGCTCCGCACATGTCGCTTGTTGAAGTACTGCACGTAGTTCTGCCCACACTGCCGCATGGCTGGGGCCAGCCCCTCCGCTGTAGACGGTGTGATCAGAAGATGGACGTGGTTGCCCATCAGCACGAACGCGTGAATGGCAACCGCCTGCTTGCGGCAGGCATTGCGCAACAGGCGCAGGTAGTGACGCCGGTCTTCATCGTCGATGAACAGTGCAGCGCGATTGACCCCACGTTGTATGACGTGAAGCGGAATGCCGGGGAGAACCAAGCGAGCGGAACGGGGCATGGTCGGCAACGTTGATGGCGAACCGTTACCTTGCAGACCCACGCAGGGAAAAGAGCTAGGCCTGTGGTGCACGCAGCCGTAAGAGAAGCGCGCTTAACTACCTCCGTCCCCGTTATTAACCACCCCCGTCCCCGTTAAAGAAAAGGCCCGGATCGCTCCGGGCCTTTCGTCATCCAACGTTACGCCGCGATCAGCCGCCTTCAGGCGCGAAGGCAAGCGTACGGCGCGTCGTGACCGGTGCACCGACCGGCTCGAACTTCCAGCGCTTGACCGCGTTGAGTGCTTCGCGATCGAACACGCGGGCCGGGGTGGCGCGCAGCACACGGGCGGCGGTTACCGAGCCGTCGGTGCCGACCGTGAGTTCGACCAGTACTTCGCCCGAGGTGCCCGACCGCAGGGCGTCGGCCGGGTAGCGTGGAGCGGGCGTGCTGACCGGGCGCAGGCTGGGTGCGACGGCGGCCTGGCGGGTGGCCGCAGCCTGCTGGGCAGCCGCCTGCTGCTGGCGCTGTTCGGCCTCGCGACGGGCGGTGGCCTGGCGCTCGGCATCCTGCGTATCACGGCGCGCGGCTTCCTGCTGCGCGGCGATCTGGCGTGCGGCCTCGGCTTCGGTGGTCTGTTGCTGAGCCAGGCGCTGCTGTTCGACCAGCTGCTTGGCGCGGGTCTCGGCGTCCTTCTTGACCTTGTCGGTCTCTTCCTGGGTGCGCTTGAGGGCGGTCTGCATGCTGCCGCTGATGCCCTGCTTCAGACGCGGCAGCGCCGGGGCGGTCGGGTCGACCTTTTCGATCAGCGCGACCAGCCGCTGGGTCTCTCCGAAGTCCTCGCGGCCCAGGTTCTGTTCGGCGGCGATCAGGGTGTAGGGCAGCAGATCGGTCAGCGCGCTCTTGACCGAGGCGTCATCCGGGGTCTTGTCACGCAGCGCCAGGTAATACTCGATGGCATTGTCGCCGGCCGGGGCGTACATGCGGTTCTCGCGCAGGGCCTTGCTGGCCAGCTCGCGCAGTTCCTCGGTGCCCATCGACTGGACCTTGGCCGACACCGCCGGTGCGGCCGGGGCAGCAGTGGGGGCCACAGGGGCCGCCGGCGTCGCCGGTGCGGTCTCGTCCTTGCCCGAGCAGGCGGACAGGGCCACCAGCAGGATCATCGGCGCGAACAGCCGCGCCGGGCCATGAGTCTTGACGTGCGACATCCAACTCCCCTTTGAAGACGACGATACGTAGGGCCTGATGCGGTCAGGCCGACCGAAGGCCATGGACGTTTCCCGACGTCCACGGCGGACCCGCAGGTGTGCAATCTAGCATCACCCCGCCCGGCCCGGGGGCCAGGCGGCCAGGGCAGGGGGCATCCTCACCGATGCCGCCGCTGCCGTGCAAGCCTCAGTGAGACAGTGCCTTGCTTGGCGTGCCGCTCATCAGCTTGTCGGTGTAGGCGATGCCGATCGCCGAGAGGATGAAGGCGCCATGGATGATGGTCTGCCACATCACACCGTCGGAGGTCATCGTGGAGCACTTGATGACATCGCCCACGGCGGCGACGGCCTTCAGGTACGCCTCGCTGTTGCAGGCGGGCAGGGCGCCCAGGTTGCCGGCACCAATGAAGGTCTTGAGCAGGTGGATCGAGGAGATGCCGATGATCGACAGCGCCAGCTTCACCTTCAACACGCTGGCGTTGACGTGGCTCAGCCACTCCGGCTGGTCCGGATGACCTTCCAGGCGCAGACGCGAGACGAAGGTTTCATAACCCCCGACGATCACCATCACCAGCAGGTTGGAGATCATCACCACGTCGATCAGGCCCAGCACCAGCAGCATGATTTCCTGCTCGCCCATCTGGTTTGCCTGGTGCAGCAGGTGCCACAGTTCCTTGCCGAACAGGAACACATAGACGCCCTGGGCCAGGATCAGGCCGAGGTACAGGGGCACCTGCAGCCAGCGCGAGGCGAAGATGAGGGTGGACAGGGCGTTCGGGGATTTCGAGGTCGAGCTCATGCTGGAATGCTGCGTTGCGGGGACGGCGCAGCGTAACGGTCCGGCTTGACCCTGCCAAGCCGAGTGACGGACTAGACTCGGGATTCTCTCTTCGCGAGCCCTCGCCATGATCGATCTGTACTACTGGCCTACCCCCAATGGCCACAAAGTCACGCTGATGCTGGAGGAAACCGGGCTGCCGTACCGGATCCAGCCGGTGAACATCGGCGCCGGGGACCAGTTCACGCCCGCCTTCCTGGCGATCTCACCCAACAACAAGATGCCGGCGCTGGTCGACCACCCGCCCACCGACGGCGGCGCCCCGCAAAGCGTGTTCGAGTCCGGCGCGATCCTGCTGTACCTGGCCGAGAAGACCGGCCGCTTCCTGCCGGCCGACACCCGCGGCCGCGTGGCGGTACTGGAATGGCTGTTCTGGCAGATGGCCGGGCTCGGCCCGATGAGCGGGCAGATGGGCCATTTCAACGTCTACGCGCCCGAAAAGATTCCCTATGCGATCGAGCGCTACAACAACGAAGTGCGCCGGCTGCACGGGGTGATGGACAAGCGCCTGGCGCAAAGTGCCTACCTCGGCGGCGATGACTACAGCATCGCCGACATGGCCAGCTACCCGTGGATCGGGGCCTACGACACGCTCCCGGTGGACTTTGACGCCTTCCCGAACCTCAAGCGCTGGCATGACGCGATCGCCGCCCGTCCGGCCACCCAGCGCGCGTATGCCCTGCGCGAGAAGGTGAATCCGGAGGCCGGCAAGCCGCTCAGCGAGGAAGAGCGCAAGCACCTGTTCGGCCAGCGCTGACGCGGTGGTCGTTTGCCCGGTCGTGCCGGCCGCTGGCCGGCTTTCCGGCAGGCTTGGCGCGGCAGGATACCCGCCATCCCCGGCACGATCGGAGCGGTTTTGGTTAGGATGAAGCGTTCCCCGTGCCGTTTTCCTGGCCGGGGACTGCCCAGACGCTGCCGGAACCCTCCATGCGCCACCTGTTTGCTTCGCTCGCCCTGATGCTCGCCTCGACCTCGATCGCCCACGCTGAAAAATTGACCCTGGATGCCATCACCGGCCCGCTGCCGTTGTCCGGCCCGACCCTGATGAAACCCAAGGTGGCCCCGGACGGTTCGCAGGTCAGCTTCCTGCGCGGCAAGGATGCGGACCGCAACCAGCTGGACCTGTGGGCGTACGACATCGCCAGCGGCCAGACCCATCTGCTGGTGGATTCCAAGGTGGTGCTGCCCGGCACGGAAACCCTGAGCGACGCCGAGAAGGCCCGCCGCGAGCGCCAGCGCATCGCCGCGATGACCGGCATCGTTGATTACCAGTGGTCGCCGGATGCGCGCACCCTGCTGTTCCCGCTCGGCGGCGAGCTGTACCTGTACGACCTGAGCAAGCAGGGCAAGGCCGCGGTGCGCCAGCTCACCCGCGGTGAAGGCTTCGCCACCGATGCCAAGCTCTCCCCGAAGGGCGGCTTCGTCAGCTTCGTGCGCGCCCGCAACCTGTGGGTGATCGATCTGGCCAGTGGCCAGCAGATCCAGCTCACCGGCGATGGCAGCGACACCATCGGCAACGGCGTGGCCGAGTTCGTCGCCGATGAGGAAATGGATCGCCACACCGGCTACTGGTGGGCGCCGGATGACTCGGCGATCGCCTTCGCCCGCATCGACGAATCGCCGGTGCCGGTGCAGAAGCGCTACGAGATGTATGCCGACCGCACCGAGATGATCGAGCAGCGCTACCCGGCCGCCGGCGATCACAACGTCACCGTGAAGCTGGCCGTGATCGCGCCGCGCCGGAACGCCACGCCGCGCTGGATCGACCTGGGCCGCAACCCCGATATCTACCTGGCCCGCGTCGATTGGCGCGACCCGAAGCACCTGACCTTCCAGCGCCAGTCGCGCGACCAGAAGACGCTCGAACTGATCCAGACCGAACTGGCCAGCGGCCAGCAGCGCACGCTGGTGACCGAGACCTCGCCGACCTGGGTGCCACTGCACAACAGCCTGCGCTTCCTCAAGCAGGGTGGTTTTGTGTGGTCGTCCGAGCGCAGTGGTTTCGAGCACCTGTACCGCATCTCCGATGACGGCAAGACCGTCACCGCGCTGACCGCCGGCCATTGGCCGGTGGACGAACTGCTGGCCGTGGACGAAGACGCTGGCAAGGTCTACTTCCGCGCCGGCATGGACAGCCCGCGCGAAAGCCAGCTGTACGCCGTGTCGCTGCAGGGTGGGGTGCCGCAGCGCCTGTCGCAGGCCCCGGGCATGCACACCGCCAGCTTCGCGCGCAACGCCAGCGTCTACGTGGACAGCTGGTCCAACACCACCACGCCGCCGCAGATCGCGCTGCACCGTGCCAACGGCGAGAAGATCGCGACCTTGGTCGAGAACAATCTGGACGACCCGGCGCATCCGTACGCGCGCTATCTCGATGCGCAGCGCCCGGTCGAGTTCGGCACCCTGACCGCCGCCGACGGCAAGACCGAGCTGCATTACAGCCTGATCAAGCCGACCGGTTTCGATCCGGCCAAGCGCTACCCGGTGGCGGTGTACGTCTACGGCGGCCCGGCCTCGCAGACGGTCACCAACAGCTGGCCCGGCCGTGGCGATCACCTGTTCAACCAGTACCTGGCCCAGCAGGGCTACGTGGTGTTTTCGCTGGACAACCGCGGCACGCCGCGTCGCGGCCGTGATTTCGGCGGTGCGCTGTACGGCGTGCAGGGCACGGTGGAAGTGGCTGACCAGCTGCGCGGCGTGGCCTGGCTGAAGCAGCAGGCCTGGGTTGATCCGGCGCGCATCGGTGTGCAGGGCTGGTCCAACGGCGGCTACATGACCCTGATGCTGCTGGCCAAGGCCTCTGACAGCTATGCCTGCGGCGTGGCCGGTGCACCGGTGACCGATTGGGGCCTGTATGACACCCACTACACCGAGCGCTACATGAACCTGCCGGGCAACAACCCGAAGGGCTACGAGGAAGCGCGTGTGCTGGCGCATATCGACGGCCTGCGCTCGCGGCTGCTGCTGATCCACGGCATGGCCGATGACAACGTGCTGTTCACCAACTCCACCGTGTTGATGAGCGCGTTGCAGAAGCGCGGCCAGCCGTTTGAACTGATGACCTATCCCGGTGCCAAGCACGGCCTGTCGGGCAGCAACGCGCTGCACCGCTACCGCTTGGCCGAGGACTTCCTGGGGCGCTGCCTGGCGCCCTGATCCGCCGTTGCTGCCACCGGCCTGACAAGGAGTTTGCCGATGACATTGCCGCCCGCACTTCCTGGTACCACCGTGCGCACCGGTTGGTGGCGCCGTCACTGGCGCTGGGCCATGCCAGTGGCGGTGGTGGTCGGCATGGCGGCGGCAGCGGGCGCGGTGTGGTTCGCGCTGTCCCAGTGGGCGTACTGGAGCAAATCCAGCACGCCCTACCAGGAGGCCATGCGCCGCGCGCGCTGCAACGTCGAGCTGGTTGAAGCGCTGGGTGAGCCCCTGCGCGATGGCTACCTGCCCGCGGGGTCGATGCATTCCAACGGGCAGAGCCAGTTCGTGATCGGGGTGAGCGGTCCACAAGGGAAGGGCCGCCTGTTCCTCAATGCCAAGCGTAGTGGCGAGCACTGGGACTACCCGATGCTGTATGTGGTCACCGATGCCAACGACGCCATCGATCTGACCGCGCTGGATGATGCCGAGGCCGCCGAGCGCTGCGCGCTGGCCGAGTGCCGGGCCAAGGGCGAGTGTCCGCCGTCGCTCAGTCTTTGAGAGGCGAGGCTGACGTTGCTGCCTTCTGGATTCGCAATCACTGCTGTTTTCGTTGATACCGTGATGCCACGCTGGGTTCCACGCACCCGCGGTCTTTAGTCTCGATGCAGCTGCCCATTTGGGGCAATGCTGAAGGCGAGGTGGGCCGGTGGAACGAATCCTGAGTGGCTTGATGGCTGTGTTATGTGGTGTGTTTCTGGCGCCAACAACTTGGGCGGCGCTACCGTTCATCGACGTTCCCACTGATGGGTGGGATCCCGGGCTGGAGGCGCGTAAGCGCTATGCGGGCGGAATGTATGACTGGGTGCGGCGGATCAAGGTGGATCGCAAAGCACTGGCGTCTGATCGGATCCAGGTCGATCTGTTCGACGACGTGTTCATTATCGAGCGCACGTCCTTGGTCGTCAGAGAGCCGGAAGATGTTCCTCTATATGTTGCGGATGTCAGCACGCATGATGTACAGCGCTCGCCCACGTCGCGGCAACTGTGGGCAGGAACGATCATCGGCGCGCGGGGGCCTGGGGGAATGTCCAGCACTGTCGAAATTGCCGAACTGGGCAACGGCGACCTCATCTCCAGTTTCTCACGGGGCCACGTGCTGTATCAGCTGTTTGGGGATCTACTGGTGCGCATCGATCTGCGCCGGGTCCCCAATGAAGCACCCACGGTGCGTGATCCCTATCCAACGGACCCACTCATTCTGGATAAGGCGGAGTAGCCCCCAGCTGCGCCATGACCTCCGGCCAATTGCCCCGGACCCGCCAAGTGCGTAGGGTCGCAGGCATCCTGCCCTGGAGTTCCTGCATGAAGCCGCTTGTCCTTGCTGTTGCGTTGGCCCTGTCCGTTCCCGCCGCGCTGTCGGCCCCGCCGGCGTTGGCCGCCCCGGCTGCCGCCAAGCCCGCCGCTTCGCCCGCCTGGGTCACCCGCAGCAACCAGCTGGCGCAGATCCTGCTGGATGCGCAGGGCCCGTTCCAGCCGGAAGAGACCGGCTTCTTCGGCGTGCCGGGCTATGACGACAAGGTGGCCGATTTCGGCCCCGACAACGGTGCCCGCTACCGCGCGGCGATGACCAAGGCCCGCGGTGAACTGCAGGCCAAGCTCGCCACCGAACGCGATCCCAACGTCCGCCAGGACCTGGCGATCATGATCGCCGCCGCCAACCAGAACATCGAAGGCAGCGAACTCAACGAGAAGTACCTGCTGCCGTGGAGCGACACCCCGCAGACGGTGTTCAGCGGCCTCAACCTGCTGCTGTCCGACCAGGTGCCCGCCGAGCGCCGCGCCAAGGCGCTGGATCGCCTGAAGGCCTACGCCGGGCTTGCCCCGGGCACGCAGCCGGTCACCACGCTGTCGCGTCAGCGCTATGAAGAGCGCCTGGGCGACAAGACCCTGCTGCAGCCGACGAAGATCGAAGTCGAGCAGTCGCTGGCCAACGTGGACACCTACATCACCGGCATCGAGCAGCTGTTCGGCAAGTACAAGGTGGCCGGCGCCGAGCAGGCGCTGCAGACCATTGCCAGCCAGCTGCGCGAGTACCGCGACTGGACCCGCCGCGAGGTGCTGCCCAAGGCCCGCACCGATGCGCGCCTGCCCGAGCCGCTGTATGCCTACCAGCTCAAGCGCGTGGGCATCGACATCGCCCCGGCGCTGCTGATGCAGCGGGCCCAGCTGGAATTCATGGAAACCCGCTCGGCGATGCGCCAGCTGGCGCCGCTGGTGGTGCAGGCCAAGGGCCTGAAGGTCACCGACAGCACCGACCCGGTGGCGGTGGTGCGTGCGCTCAAGGGCGACAAGATTCCCGACGATCAGCTCGAGCACCACTACCGCGGCGTGATCGATGCGATCGACCCGATCATCCGCAAGGAAAAGATCGTCGATGTGCCGCAGCGCCCGATGCAGATGCGCCTCGGCTCGGCGGCGGAAAGCGCCGCCTCGCCGGCACCGCATTTCCTGCCGGCGCCGCTGGTCGGCAATACCGGGCAGCAGGGCACCTTCGTGTTGCCGCTGGGCAACCCGGCCGCCGGCGACAAGGCCGCGCAGTACGACGATTTCAACTTCGGCTCGGCCGCCTGGACGCTGAGCGCGCATGAAGGCCGCCCGGGCCACGAACTGCAGTTCACCGCGATGGTCGAGCGCGGCATCTCGCTGGCCCGCACGATGTTCGCCTTCAATTCGGTCAACGTGGAAGGCTGGGCGCTGTATGCCGAAGCGGAGATGGTGCCGTACGAGCCGCTGGACGGTCAGCTGATCGCGCTGCAGTTCCGCCTGCTGCGGGCCGCGCGCGCGATGCTGGACCCGATGCTCAACCTCGGCCAGATCGACCGTGCCAATGCCGAGCGCGTGCTGATCGATGAGGTCGGCCTGTCCAAGGCGATGGCGACCCAGGAACTGGACCGCTACATGGTGCGCATGCCCGGCCAGGCCGGCAGCTACTTCTACGGCTACACCCGCATTCTGGAACTGCGCATGCAGACCGAGCTGGCGCTGGGTGATCGTTTCGACCGGCTGGCGTTCAACAACTTCCTGCTCGACCAGGGCCTGCTGCCGCCGGACCAGCTGGCCAAGGCGGTGAACGACGTGTTCGTGCCGAAGTACAAAAGCGCGGCCAAGCGCTGACGCGTTTGCGGTAGGCACCGACCGTTGGTCGGTGCGCTATCCCAGCAGCCACGACCAACGGTCGTGGTCTACCGCGGCCTTCGTTACCGCTGCGGCGTGATCGTCTGCGTCGGCAGGCGCGGCGCCGGCGGCGGATTCGGGACCCAGATGGCCACACCGGCCGCGCGCTTCTGCGTGGTCGGGATGCCGATGCCAACGCCACCGCCCACGTGCGAGCCGTAGCTGCCCGCACCGACGGACATGCCGACTGGCGAGCCGCTGGAGCCCACGCCCATCAGGATCACGCCGTTGGCACCGAGGGCGGCGGCCTCACGCTTGAGCCGCATGACCGCGGCATCGGTCTGGCCCTGTGTGCCGAAACCGACCGCACTGGCCGATTCGAGCTGGGCGATTTCCTGTGACCCTGCCGGCGGCGTGGAATAGATCTGCACCGTGGCCAGATCGACCGGGGCACGCGCCTGGCCGAGCATGACCTTGGAGGTGCTGGCGCAGCCGGCGCTGAGCAGCGCCAGGCCCAACAATGCAGCGCATCGGATGTTCATGGCGTTACCCCTGTGTGTGATGGCTGGGATGATCGGCGCTGGCGACTGAATCGGTCCCAACCCCTGCCAGCCCACCCTAGCACCGCCCCGGTGAGGCCCCCGCCAACGGCGTCTCGCTGCCGCTTGCGCCTGCGCCGGGAACCGCTATGGTGGGCCACGCATTCACCTCAAGGAGCCGGGCATGGGATTGATCAGTCTGTTGTGGGGCATCGTCGCGCTGCTCTGGATGATTGTGGCCCTGATCCCGCTGCTGGGCTGGGGCAACTGGTTCCTGATCCCGTTCGCGGCGGTGGGCGCGGTGATTGCCGCCATCGGCATCCTGTTCACCCACGCCAGCAAGCGCGGCCGGGCCTGGACCGGGCTGGTGCTCAACGGCATCGTGGTGGTGGTGGGTATCGTCCGGCTCGGGCTGGGTGGCGGCACCATCTGAGCGGCCCGTGCGTGGCCCGGGTGCGACCGACCGTCGCAGCTCACGGCCGCCCGGTGCCATCGGCGTAGAATGACCGGCTGCCGCATCCGGCTCCGCCGGCGGTCCACGCCCGTCCGGGCGCTCTCCCTGCACCGATGATCATTCGTCCTCGTCCCCACGGCTGGCAACTGCTCTACATCCTGCGCGGCTCCATCGTTCCGGCGGTGGCCCCGAAGGTGGTGGCGATCCTGCTGCTGTCGATCGCGGTCGCGGCCCTGGCCGAACTGTGGCATCCGCCGGGCATCGAGCGCGTGTCGGTAGCACCGTTCACGCTGCTGGGCCTGGTGCTGTCGATCTTCCTCAGCTTCCGCAACAACGCCTGCTTCGAGCGCTGGTGGGAAGGCCGCAAGCTGTGGGGCCAGCTGATCTATGAATCACGCAGCCTGGCCCGCCTGTGCCAGGCGCTGCTGGTTGACGATCCCGCGCTGCGCGACCGCGTGTGCCGGCTGTGCATCGGCTTCGCGCATGCGCTGGCCGCCCGCCTGCGTGGCCGCGACATGGCGCTGGCGGCGCTGCCGTGGGTACCCGAGGCCGATCGCGCGCGGTTCGGCCAGCGCCTCAATGCACCGGATCAACTGTTGGCGATGATCGCTGCCGATCTCGCCCAGGCGCTGCGCGCCGGTCAGCTTGATTCGTACCTCTACACGCAGTTCGAAACACGCCTGCATGCGCTGTCCAGCATCCAGGCCGGTTGCGAGCGCATCCTGACCACGCCACTGCCGTTCGCCTACACGCTGCTGCTGCACCGGTGCGCGTGGCTGTTCTGCGTGCTGCTGCCCTTCGGCCTGGCCAGTTCGCTGGGTTGGGCAACGCCGGTGGTCTCGGCCGTGCTGGCGTATGCGTTCTTCGGCCTGGACCAGCTCGGCGAGGAGATGGAAGAGCCGTTCGGGCTGGAATCCAACGACCTGCCGCTGGATGCGATGGTGCGCACCGTCGAAATCGATCTGCTCGACAGCCTGGGCGTCCAGCCGCTGCCCGAGCCGCTGCAACCGCGGCAGTACCTGCTGCAGTAATTCCTGCACTCCTTCCTGCATTCCGTTCCGGAGTTCCTCATGGCACACCCCGACTATCGCCCCCGCCGCATGCGTCACGACGAGTTCTCGCGTCGTTTGATGCGCGAGAACACGCTGACCACCGACGACCTGATCTATCCGGTGTTCGTGCACGAGCTGGCCGGCCGCACGCCGGTGGCCTCGATGCCGGGCGTGGAGCGGCTGTCCATCGACGAGCTGCTCAAGGTGGCGGAAGAGGCGCTGGAACTGGGCATTCCGGTGATCGACCTGTTCCCGGTGATCGATCCGGCCGGCAAGTCGCTTGATGCGGCAGCGGCATGGGACGAGAACGGTCTGGCACAGCGCGCCATCCGCGCGTTGAAGTCGCGTTTCCCCGAGCTGGGCGTGATGACCGATGTCGCACTGGATCCGTACACCACGCATGGCCAGGACGGCATCATCGATGACAAGGGTTATGTGCTCAACGACATCACGGTGGAGGCGCTGGTCAAGCAGTCGCTGTCGCACGCCGAAGCCGGCGTGGACATCATTTCGCCGTCGGACATGATGGATGGCCGCATCGGTGCGATCCGCCGTGCGCTGGATGCCGCCGGCCACGTCAACGTGCGGATCATGGCCTACTCGGCCAAGTACGCCTCGGCGTTCTACGGTCCGTTCCGCGACGCGGTCGGCAGCTCCACCGGCCTCGGCAAGGCGGACAAGAAGACCTACCAGATGGACCCGGCCAACGGCGACGAGGCCATGCGTGAGATCGCGCTGGACCTGGAAGAGGGCGCGGACATGGTGATGGTCAAGCCGGGCATGCCCTACCTGGACCTGGTGCGCCGGGTGAAGCAGCAGTTCGGCGTGCCGACCTTCGCCTATCAGGTCAGTGGCGAGTACGCGATGATGAAGGCCGCCTTCGCCAATGGCTGGCTGGACGAGCGGGCCTGCGTGATGGAATCGCTGATCGGCTTCAAGCGCGCCGGCGCCGATGGCGTGCTGACCTATTTCGCCCCGCAGGTGGCGCGTTGGCTGCGCGAGCGCTGACAATACGCGCCCACCCCGATACAGGACGACGATGATGCAGACGATGGGATGGCTACAGTGGGTGACCTGGACGGCCGGTGTGCTGGCCTTCGCCGTGGTGATCGGGCTGGTGATCCGTGGCGTGCGCCGCGCCGCGCGGCAGGCACCGGAGCAACCCTCCGCCGCCGCGCGCATTGCCCGTGAGGCGCAGCTTTCGCCCGCCTTGCAGGCGCAGCTGGCGGCATTGAACCAGCGCAAGGATCACGGCGATATCAGCGAAGCGCAGTACGAGCAGCTGCGTGCGCAGCTGCTGCAGGCGCACTAGCGCTCGGCCAGCACGATCACGGGTAGCGCCACGCCACGCGTGGCGGCCTTTCGGCGACCGCAGTGTCAACCGCAGCGGGTACCTCGCGGCGCTGACGGCGCCTTGATCCGGTACAGATCCAGCCCGCCGGCACGCGGTGCGCGTGCCATGCCAGCCAGGACCATCTCCGAAGGCTTGGACGCGTCCACCACCGGCGCGCCGGTCTGGCCGTCGGCGGTATTGAACGACAGCGTCAGCGGCACCGCCGCCTGGCCGTGATCGCAGCTCGCCAGCAGGACCTGCGAATGCCCCTCGCTTGCGCGGGTGAAGGCCAGTGCGCCGTCATTGCCCAGCCACGCCGCCCCACGTTCGTCGGCGGCCGTATTGAGCGGGGCCGGCAGGGCCTGCGCGGTACCGAATCCCTCGCCCTGCACGGGAGCGAGATACAGATCGAAGCCGCCCTGGGTCTGCTTGCCGTTGCGTGAGAACAGCAGCGTGCGCCCATCCGGGCGCAGCGCAGGTGCACGTTCGTCGGCGCGGGTGTTGAGCGCCGGCAGGGCCTGCACGGTCCCGAGGGTGCCGTCGGCGGTCACCGGGGCACGGTACAGATCGAAGCCGCCCTGGCCGCCGCTGCGGTTGGAGGCGAAGTACAGCCAGCGGCCATCGTGGCTGAAGTACGGGTCGCGCTCGTCGTTGGCGCTGTTGAGCGCGAGCGGGGCAGGGTCCTGCCAGCGCCCCTCGCGCAGCACCGCCTGCCACAGGTCCCAACCCCCGTGTCCGCCGGCGCGGTCGCTGGCCCACACGATGCGCTGGCCGTCCGGCGCGATCGTGGCCTGGGCTTCGTTGGCCTTGGTCGAGACCACGCCCATGCCCTCGATGCCGAATTCGGAAAGCGCCATCGCGGCGGGTGTGCAGAGTAAACTGGCGCTCAGCGCGAGCAGAGACAATGGAATGCGCATCATCGCGTCCGTTGGGGTTTGCGTTCCATTCTAGGCCCGGAGCAGGACAACCCATGACCGACCGTTACGCCGTATTCGGCCAGCCCATCGCGCATTCGCAGTCGCCGCACATCCATGCCACGTTCGGCCGGCAGGAAGGCCTGGCGCTGGACTACCGTGCGATCGAGGCATCGCCGGGCGAGTTCCTGGCAGCCCTGGAAGCTTTTGCCGCCGAAGGGGGCGTGGGCGCCAACATCACCGCGCCGCACAAGGAAGCCGCCTTCGCGCTGTGCACCACGCTGACCTCGCGCGCCCGCCGCGCCGGCGCGGTCAACACCCTGCTGCGCAAGGGCGACCGCTGGCACGGCGATACCACCGATGGCATCGGCCTGGTCCGTGACCTCACCGACCGCCACGGTCTGGACCTGCGTGGCCGCCGTACCCTGCTGATCGGCGCCGGTGGTTCGGCCCGCAGCGTGGCCCCGGCCTTGCTGGATGCCGGCATCCTGGAGCTGGTGGTGGTCAACCGCACCCCGGAGCGCGCCGACGCGCTGATCGATGCGATGGGTGAGCCGGGCCGAGCGATCACCCGCTACTGGGAAGACATCCGCGAGCTGGGCGATTTCGAGCTGATCATCAACGCCACCTCGGCCGGCCGCGACCGCGCCGCGGAGTTCAAGCTGCCGCTGTCGCTGGTCAACAGCATGACCACCGCGGTGGACCTCAATTACGGCGAGGCCGCGATTGCCTTCACCGCGTGGGCGCGCTCGGCCGGTTGCCGCAACATCGTCGATGGCCTGGGCATGCTGGTCGAACAGGCCGCCGAGAGCTTCCTGCAGTGGCACGCCGTGCGCCCGCAGACCGAGGCGGTCTATACCGAGCTGCGTACGCAGCTGGCCCCGCTGGCTGGCGAGGACTGAGCCGGTGGACATGGATCTGCTGATCTCGATGCTGACCATGCTGGGTGTGCGCCTGCCGGTACTGATCGCGCTGGCGATCGCCGTGGTCTGGGTGGTGGATACCCCGCGCGGCGCGATCCGCAGCGTGGCCTTGGCCGCGCTGGGCGTGATGGCGCTGACCACCTTGGCCGGCCTGGTGCTGAACCTGGTGCCGATGTGGATGGTGCAGCAGGGCAACTACGAGAACCTGCAGCTGATGTCCAAGCTGCTCGGTGCCGGCCACTTCGCACTCAATCTGTTCGAGGCCCTCGCGCTGGTGCTGCTGGTCTGGGCGATGACCCGCGCGCTGCGCGGCCGCGCCGTTCCACCCGCTGCGCCGCTGCCGCCACGCTGAGCGGGTGCAGCCGCCTGTCGCGGTCCACAGTGTTGACGTGGGCCGCGTCACGGATATGAACCGGCGCGGAAAATGGCGCCGGTCATGGCCCCCGGGTCGTGAGAAAATGGGGGCCGTGATCCAGTCAGGCAGTCCACCGGCGTGACCGAAAAAGTTGAAGCCCCCCGCGCCCTGAACGACGAGCTCAAGGCCGGCATCCGCGATGCCTACGCCAAGCTGCAGGCCAATACGCCCGGTTTCAGCACCCGGCGCTCGCAGAGCCAGATGATCGGCGTGGTGTCCCGTGCGCTGTCGCACAGCGGCGGCGTCGGCGTGGTCGAGGCGCCGACCGGCGTCGGCAAGTCGCTGGGCTACCTGACCGCCGGCGTACCGATCGCGCTGGCGACCAAGAAGAAACTGGTGATCAGCACCGGCACCGTGGCGCTGCAGTCGCAGCTGGTCGAGCGCGACATCCCCAATTTCCTCAAGGCCACCGGCATCGAAGCCACCGTGGCGCTGGCCAAGGGCCGCACCCGCTACCTGTGCACCCGCAACGCGGCAGAAGCACATGGCGACGGCGCGCAGGAAGGCATGTTCGACGACGAACAGCCGTTGTTCGACCGCCCGCTGGCGCCGATCGAGATGGACCTGGCGCAGTCGCTGAGCAAGGCCTTCCTCGAAGGCCGCTGGAACGGTGACCTGGACAACGCGCCGGAAACGATCAGCAATACCCTGCGCTCGCGCATCACCACGCCGGCCTCGGGCTGCGCGGGGCGCAAGTGCGCGTACTCGGCGCAGTGCGCGGTACTGCGCTCGCGCAACACCGTGCGCGAGGCGCAGATCGTGGTGACCAATCACGCGCTGCTGTTGTCGGCGCTGTCGATCGGCGAGAGCGACAACGGCCAGCCGCTGATCGCGCCGCCCTCGGACATGCTGCTGGTGCTTGATGAAGGGCATCACATCGGCAACGTCGCCATCGACCAGGGCGCGGCCAGCCTCGCGCTGGACGAAATGGCCAAGCGCACCGGCCGCCTGCAGGTGCTGATCGCTGCGTCCTACCGCGCGGTGGACAAGGACAAGCTGGGCAACCTGCTGCCCAACGAGGCCATCGAAGCCGCGGCCAAGGTCAGCAAGCAGCTCAAAGCCTTCCGCGATGTGATCGACCGCAGCTGGCGGCCGGACCCGGCCGCGCAGGAGCCGATGTGGCGCGCCCCGAACGGCCGCCTGCCGGAGATCTGGATGCCCGATATCGAGGCCATCGCCGACGACACCCGCGCGCTGTTCAACTGGGCGCATGCCGCGCTGACGCAGGTCGCCAAGGGCAAGCCCGAGGATGCCGCGCGCGAGCGCCTGCAGCGCAACCTCGGCATGGCGCTGGAGATGATCGAGCAGCAGCACAACCTGTGGACCGGCTGGCGCCGCGAAGACAAGGAGGGCCAGCCGCCGACCGCGCGCTGGATCACCCTCTCGCGCGATGGCGACCTGGTCCTGCATGGCTCGCCGGTCTCGGCCGCGAACGTGCTGCGCAAGCTGCTCTGGGATGAAGTGGATTCGGTGGTGATGACCTCGGCCACGCTCACCGGCGGCGGGGACTTCCAGGCGCTGGCGATCGACAACGGCATTCCGGCCGAAGCCGAGATGGTCTCGCTGGCCTCGCCGTTCGATCTGCCCAACCAGGCCCAGCTGATCGTGCCGGCATTCCCGGTGACCCCGGATGACAAGGAAGGTCACCCCAAGGAAATCGCCAAGTACCTGGTCAAGGAGCTGGACTGGGGCAAGGGCAGCATCGTGCTGTTCACCTCGCGCTGGAAGATGGAAAAGGTGGCCGAGCTGATGCCGGCCGCGCAGCGCAAGCAGGTGCTGGTGCAGGGCGAAACGGCCAAGCAGAAGATGATCGACGAGCACCTGCGGCGCACCTCGGCCGGGGAGGGCTCGGTATTGTTCGGTCTCAATTCCTTCGGCGAGGGCCTGGATCTGCCCGGCGAAGCCTGCACCACGGTGGTGATCACCCAGGTGCCGTTCGCGGTGCCGACCGACCCGCAGACCTCCACGCTGAGCGAGTGGTTCGAAAGCCGCGGCCTGAACGCCTTCAACCTGATCGCGATCCCGCATGCGCTGCGCACGCTGACCCAGTTCTCCGGCCGGTTGATCCGCACCTCCACCGATACCGGCCGCGTGATCATCCTCGACTCGCGGCTGCTGACCCGTCGCTACGGCAAACGCATCATCGATTCACTGCCGCCGTTCAAGCGGGTGATCGGGTAGCGCCGAATGCTCTCTGGCAGCTCGGTCAGGGGGTGCTTCCTTGAGGCGCGGCCGAGGTGTCGGGATGACGGCAGGCCTGGTGGGAGAAGGCCTGCCGGTAGCTCTGGCCGAAGCACCGCACAAACGCATCGACGATATCGAGATTGGGCGGCCAGGCGACCTGTACCACCTCACCGTGCGGCGGCCGACAAGACCAGTAACAGCAGAGAACGCGTGCCGTGCATCGTCACACCCTTGTTCAGAGGTCTGCACCGAGTGTTTTCCAGTGATGCGTACGGGGTCAAGCGCTCACGCCCGCCGCAACCGCAGGCGCTGCCCCTCGCTGAGGCTGCGCCACAGCCACTCCACCGGGCCGAAACGGTACCGCTGCAACCACCAGGCGCTCAGCCACAACTGCAGCGGGAACACGATCAGCGCTACTGCGAGGATCGGCCACAGCCCATGCCCTTTTCCTAATCCCAGCCCGAAGCCGGCGAACAGCGGCACGCAGATCGCGCTCTGCAGCAGGTAGTTGCTCAACGCCATCCGTCCGGCAGGCACGAACACGCGCAGCCAGCGCTCCGCCCAGGCATGCAGATAGAGCAGCGCGAAGCCGCAGGCCAGCGCGATGCCCAGCGCCAACGGGCCGACGCGATAGCTCACCCGCAGCAGGTAGCCCGGCACACCGCTGCGAAGCGCAGGCCAGGCCTCTTTCAGCGCAGGCACGCACGTTTCCAAGGTGAGGAAGACGGCGGCGATAACCGCGCCGCCCAGGCACAGCATCCGCAGGCTGCGCCGATGCTGCACCGGAGACTGCAGCAGCCCACGGCGGCCCGCCCAGTAGCCGAGCAGGAAGCGGCCCAGCACGAAGAACAGCAGGGCCCAGTTGGTCAGCCGTACCCAGCTGCCGAGCAGCAGGTTCTGCCACCAGGCCTCGAGCAGCGTGCCGGAAGACAGTGCCGTCACGGCGGCGGCGTAAACCTGCGCGCGCGGCGCCATCGTCATCACCCACTCGCGCATCCATGGCGACAGCAGCGGTGGCAGGAACAAGGCGATCACCACGCCGGTCACCACCAGCGCGCGATCGCCGAGGTGACGGAACAGCGGCAGGAGCAGCCCGACCAGCGCGTAGGTCAGCAGTATGTCGCCCCACCACAGCACCGTGGCATGCAGCAGGCCGATCACCGCCAGTGCGGCCATGCGGCGCAGGTGCGGTGCCACGCCCGCTGTGCCACGGGCGTCCATCTGCATGGCAAAGCCCATCCCGAACAGCAGGGAGAACACCGTGATCGCTTTGAGGTCCACCACCCAGCCCATGCCGGTGCGGATCACGTGGTCGAGCGCGGCGCTGGGCAGGGACTGCTGGGTGGATTCATCCAGCAACGCATCCAGCGAGAAGAAGCGCAGGTTGACCAGGAAAACGCCGAGCAGCGCGATGCCGCGCAGGGCGTCGATCAGGGGCTGGCGAGGCGATGGCGCGATCATGCGCCGCAGCGTAGCCGATCCGCCCGCGCGGCGCGCCTTAGTCGTCCAGCTTGGCCAGGTCGCGCACCGCGCCCTTGTCAGCACTGGTGGCCAGCAACGCATACGCTTTCAGCGCACCGGTGACCTTGCGTGGGCGCACCTCGCGCGGCTTCCAGCCGAGCGCGTCCTGTTCGGCGCGGCGTGCGGCCAGCGTGGCGTCATCGAGCAGCACATCGATGCGCCGTGCGGGAATGTCGATGCGGATCCGGTCGCCGTCGCGCACCAGGCCGATGGTGCCGCCCGCCGCCGCTTCCGGCGAGGCATGCCCGATCGACAGGCCCGAGGTGCCGCCGGAGAAACGGCCGTCGGTGAGCAGGGCGCAGTGCTTGCCCAGCCCCTTGGATTTCAGATAACTGGTCGGGTACAGCATCTCCTGCATGCCCGGGCCACCGCGCGGGCCTTCGTAGCGGATCACCACCACATCGCCGGCCACTACTTCATCGGCGAGGATGCCCTGCACGGCGGCGTCCTGGCTTTCGAACACGCGCGCGTTGCCTTCGAACACGTGGATGGATTCGTCCACGCCAGCGGTCTTCACCACGCAGCCATCGACGGCGAGATTGCCACGCAGCACCGCCAGCCCGCCTTCGGCCGAATAGGCGTGCGCGACGGCGCGGATACAGCCCTCGGCACGGTCCACATCCAGCGTCGGCCAGCGCGTGGCCTGGCTGAAAGCGACCTGGGTGGGGATGCCAGCGGGCCCTGCGCGGAAGAAATCGTGGACCTTTTCATCGGTGCTCACCGCGACATCCCAGCGCGCGATCGCCTCGGCCAGGGTGCGGCTGTGCACGGTCGGCACGTGGGTATGCAGCAGGCCACCGCGCGCGAGTTCGCCGAGGATGCCGAACACACCGCCAGCGCGATGCACGTCCTCCATGTGGTACTTCGGCGTGTTCGGGGCGACCTTGCACAGCTGCGGCACACGCCGCGAGAGTTCGTCGATGGCATGCAGATCGAAGTCCACCTCCGCCTCCTGCGCGGCGGCCAGCAGGTGCAGGATGGTGTTGGTGGAACCGCCCATGGCGATATCCAGCGTCATCGCGTTCTCGAACGCTTCGCGGGTGGCGATGCCGCGTGGCAATGCACCCACCTCTTCGCCGCCGTACCAGCGGTGGCACAGCTCCACGATCAGTCGCCCGGCACGGCGGAACAGCTGCTCGCGGTCGGCATGCGTGGCCAGTGTCGACCCATTGCCGGGCAGCGACAGGCCCAGCGCTTCAGTCAGGCAGTTCATCGAGTTGGCGGTGAACATGCCCGAGCACGACCCGCAGGTGGGGCAGGCGCTGCGCTCGTACTCGGCGACCTTCTCATCGCTGGCGCTTTCATCGGCGGCGATCACCATCGCATCGACCAGGTCCAGCTTGTGCTCGGACAGGCGCGTCTTGCCCGCTTCCATCGGGCCACCGGAGACGAACACCACCGGAATGTTCAGGCGCAGCGCGGCCATCAGCATGCCGGGGGTGATCTTGTCGCAGTTGGAAATGCACACCAGCGCATCGGCGCAATGCGCGTTGACCATGTACTCCACCGAGTCGGCGATGATCTCGCGGCTGGGCAGCGAATACAGCATGCCATCGTGGCCCATGGCGATGCCGTCATCCACCGCGATCGTATTGAACTCCTTGGCCACGCCGCCGACCTGCTCGATCTCGCGCGCCACGAGCTGGCCCAGGTCCTTGAGGTGCACGTGGCCGGGCACGAACTGGGTGAACGAGTTGGCGACGGCGATGATCGGCTTGTGGAAGTCGCCATCGGTCATGCCGGTGGCGCGCCACAGGGCGCGGGCGCCGGCCATGTTGCGGCCGGCGGTGGAGGTGCGGGAGCGGTATTCAGGCATGGTGGCTGGCAGGATCTGGCGGGCCGTGGGGGCGCGTTTCAGCTCGATTCTGCCGAAAAATTCCGGTTGCGTTTGCAACCACCTTCGCCGCTGCCGCGGCCCCGCCCAGAGCGAATGCTGAAACGCTGTTCATGTTTTGGACTTTGCCGGTTTTGGTTGTTCGCCCCGATCAGGCATGATTGGGCAGATAACCGTACTAGGGGGCATGACGCCATGAAACGTTCCAGGACCACTGCGCTGCTGCTGATGAGCGCCGCGCCGCTGCTGTTCACCGCCTGCCAGAAGAACGAGGCCGTGCAGGTGCAGGAAGGGCTCTACACCTCGGTGCAGGCCTGTACCGAAGCCACCGGCGATCCGTCCAGCTGCCGCACCGCCTTCGCCGAAGCGCAGAAGCAGTCGGCCGATGCCGCCCCCAAGTACGCCACGCGCGAAGCCTGCGAGGCCGAATACAACGCCGAGCAGTGCGTGGAACAGAAGACCTCCACCGGCCATTCGTTCATCGGCCCGATGATGATGGGCTTCTTCATGTCGCAGATGCTCAGCAACCGCGGCGGCGCAGGGCTGGCCCAGCAGCCGGCCGCGAGCCCGGCCTACCAGGACAAGGCCAAGGGCTGGGCACGCCCGGGTCCGTCGACCGGTGGCATGAACACCGCCAGCGGCATCGGCGCTGGCAAGGCCGGCCTGGCGCCGGTCAACGCCACCCCGAACCGGGCGGTCACCGCCAGCCGCGGTGGCTTCGGCAACACCAGCAGCAACCGCAGCAGCGTCGGCGGCTGATCGATGCAGCGCGTGCGTATCGCCGAGCGCAGCCAATGGCGCGCTCGGGCCGAAGAGTCGGGTTTCCGTTTCCACACCATCGATGGCCTGCCGTACTGGGATGAAACCGCGTACTACGCCTTCACCCTGCGCCAGATCGAACAGGACATCGAAGACCCCAGTGCCGAGCTGCATGCGATGGCGATGGACCTGGTGGACGAGGTGGTGGGCAGCCAGCAGTTGATGGACCAGCTGGCGATCCCGCCGCTGTTCCGCGACTGGATCGCTGACAGCTGGCGCCGCCGCGAGCCGCACCTGTATGGGCGGCTGGATTTCGCCTACGACGGCAGCGGCCCGGCCAAGCTGTACGAGCTGAATTACGACACGCCCACCTCGCTGTTCGAAGCGTCGTTCTTCCAGTGGCAGTGGCTGGAAGACCAGCGCAACCAGAACCGGCTGCCACCGCATGCCGATCAGTTCAACGCGATCCATGAGGCGCTGGTCGAACGCTTCGGTGAGCTGGCCGCCCAGTTGCCGCCGCCGCTGTATTTCAGCGCGGTCGGTGCGTCGGAAGAAGACCAGGGCACGGTCGCCTACCTGCGCGACTGTGCGGCCCAGGCCGGCCTGCGCGGCGACGCGATCGCGATCGAGGATATCGGCCTGTCCGAGGACGGGCGCTTCACCGCGCTCGACGACACCGTGATCGGCAGCCTGTTCAAGCTGTACCCGCTGGAAGACCTGATGACCGAGTCGTTCGGCCAGGCGCTGCCCGCCTCGGGCGTGCAGCTGCTGGAACCGGCGTGGAAGGCGATCCTCAGCAACAAGGGCGTGCTGCCGTTGCTGTGGCAGCGTCACCGTGGCCACCCGAACCTGCTCGCCGCCGAGTTCGACGATGGCAGCGAGCTGCCGCGTGGCTGGGTGCGCAAGCCGTTGTTCTCACGCGAGGGCGCCAATGTGGCCATGCACCTGGCCGATGGCAGCTGGCAGGAAAGCGAAGGCCCGTACACCGGCCCGGCGATCCGCCAGGCCGCGCATCCGCTCACCGCGTTCGATGGCGGTTATCCGCTGATCGGCAGCTGGATCGTGGGCGATCAGGCCTGTGGCATGGGTATCCGCGAAGACAACAGCCGGATCACCCGCGACAGCGCCCGCTTCGTACCGCACGCGATCATCGACGAAGCGCCGACGCGCATCTATCTCTGATCGTTACAACAACCCATCCCGCTTGACCGCCAGGTAGCGTTCCACCAGCGCGCCGGGCAAGGCCTCGGCGGTGACATCCAGCACCATCACCCGGTGGCTGCGCAGCGCGTCATGTGCGTCGCTGCGCTGCTGCAGGTAACGTGCGATCGCACCGGCCTGGGCAGCGTCCTGCAGGGTCTCCACCGGCTGGGCCAGCGCATCGTCCAGCGCGCGCTCGCGCAGGCTGGCCACGCACACCAGGTGCTGGCGCTGCAGCAGGCGAACGGCCGCGAGCAGGTCTTCGATATCCTCATCGCGCACGTTGGTGACCAGCATCACCAGCGAGCGGCGGCGCTGACGCAGTGAAAGCTCGGTGGCTGCGGCGAGGTAATCGGTGGCGACCGGTTGCGCCTGCAGATCGTAGCTGGCGCGCAGCAGGGTATCGATGGTGCCCATGCCGCGTTTCGGCGCGACCCAGCGGCTGTCGCCCCCGGCCGCGAACAGGCCCACGCCGTCGCCTTGGCGCAGCGCGAGGTAGGACACCACCAGCGCCGCATTGAGCACATGATCGAAGTGCGACAGCCCGCCTTCGCTGGCCATCATGCGCCGGCCGGTGTCGATCATCAGCACCAGCTGCTGGTTTTTCTCGTCCTGGTATTCGCGGGAGATCAGCTTGCGCGCGCGGGCGGTCGCCTTCCAGTCGACCTGGCGCAGGCTGTCGCCGACGCGGTACTCGCGCATCTGATGGAAATCCGTGCCTTCGCCGCGGCGGCGCTTGAGGTGCGCGCCAACCAGGCGCGAGGCCTGTTCGGCACTGAACAACGCAAAGCGCGTCAGCGGGGCGAAGTTCGGGTACACGCGCACCGCCAGCGCCGGCGGCAGCTGGCGCCGTTGATGCCACAGCCGCCACGCGCTGTGCATGCGCAGGTGCACGCCCTCGAAGACGAAACGGCCACGCGCGGTCGGGGTCAGTCGGTACGCAACGCTGCTGGTGACCATCGGCTTGAGCGCCAGTGACCGCGGCAGGCCCTGCAGGCTCCAGCCACCGGGCACCAGATCGAATACCTCCACGCGCTGGTGCCGGCTCGATTCCAGCCGCAGCGTCGCCTCACGTTCGGCATTCAGTGCCAGCGACTCCGGCAGCTCGCGGTGCACACTCGGCGAGGGCTGGCGGCGCAGGCGCAGCAGGTCCACCAGCGCAATCAGCGCCACGCCGCCGCCGATCGCCCACCAGACCGCGTGCGGCCAGGCGCCGATCACCACCGGCACGCCGAGCAGGCCCCAGCCGGCCAGCAATGCCAGCAGCAGTGCGCCCGGCCTCATGCCGATCGCTCACGATGGACGGCGCGTCGGCTCATTTGCGCGGTGCGTCCACCTTGGCCAGCAGCGCGGTCAGCGCGTCGTCGGCGCTCTGTCCTTCGATCTGCAGTTCCGGCGCGAGCGCAATGCGATGGCGCAGCGCCGGCCTGGCGATGTCGCGCACGTCATCGGGGGTGACGAAATCACGGCCGGACAGCACCGCCTGCGCACGCGCCGCACGCACCAGCGCGATGCTGCCGCGCGGGCCGGCACCCAGCGCGATGCCCGGCCATTGCCGCGTGGCGGCGACGATCCGCACCGCGTAGTCGATCACTTCCGGGTCGACCGTGATCGCCGCGGTGGCCTGCTGCAACGCGACGACCTCGGCCGCATTCAGCACGCGTGGCACCTGCGACAGATCGAAATCGGCGGCGCTGCGGCCGGTGGTGATCGCATCGACCATGCGCTTCTCGTCGTCCAGCGTCGGGTAGTCGATCAGCACCTTCAGCAGGAAACGGTCCAGCTGCGCTTCGGGCAGCGGGTAGGTGCCTTCCTGCTCGACCGGGTTCTGCGTGGCCAGGGTCAGGAACGGCGGGGTCAGCGCGAACGCTTTGCCTTCGATGGTGACCTGGCCTTCCTGCATCACTTCCAGCAGGGCCGACTGGGTCTTGGCCGGGGCGCGGTTGATTTCATCGGCGAGCAGCAGGTTGGTGAACACCGGGCCGCGACGGATCTTGAAGCTCTCGGTCTTCGGGTCATACACGGCATGGCCGCTGACATCGCTGGGCATCAGGTCCGGGGTGAACTGCACGCGGCCGTAATCCAGCTCCAGCGCCTGGGCGAGCGCGCGCACCAGCAGGGTCTTGCCCAGCCCGGGCACGCCTTCAATCAGCACGTGGCCGCCGGCCAGCAGCGCGATCAGGATCTGGTCGAGGACCTCGGGCTGGCCGATGAAGGCGCGGCCCACGGCCTCGCGGACGGCATCGACACGCTCGGACAGCGGTGACGGCGACGGGGATGGCGTCACGGCAGGCGGGGACAACGGCGGCGGAAGCGTCGGCTCGGTCATAGCAGGTTTCTCATCTGGATCAGCAGGCGGATGCGGTCGCGCAGGCCGGCGACGTCGTGGGAAGCGGGTGGGGTCAGGGCGGTCCGCACGCGCTCGTGCGACCACTGCAGTACCGCGGCGATGGCCTGCACCTGGGCCTCGCCGGTGAGGGCGGCTGCCGTCGGCGAGCGCCGCCGCAGGCGGGCCAGGAAGGCGCGGCGCACTGCGTCATGAAGCAGCGGTGCCTTGCCAAAGCGCAGCAGGTGTTCGCCACTGGCGCGGATGTGTTCCAGCAGCGAGCGGCGTTCCGCGGCGGGCGAGGGCAGTTCACTGCCCAGGCGCTGCGCACGCTGCCACAGCCAGCCGAGCAGGGCCAGCAGCAACGGCGCCCACACCGGCCAGCCGAGGTAGAACACGCGGTTCCACAACGACGGCGGGCGCGAGGCGTAGACCAGCCACATCGTGCCCTTGCCATAGTTGGGCGCCAGCACGTAGCGGGTGAGATCGCGGTGGGCTTTGTCGTGCAGGCCATCAACGAAGGCGTTGGCAGCATTCGGCGGAACGGTCGGGTTGGGCCGGCCCTTGCCCTGCATGAAGGCCATGTCGGCCAACACGTCGATGCGCCCCTGGCCGTGGCGCAGGCGGGCGAAGACCAGGTCATAGTCGTCACCCCACCCACGCTCGAGGGTGACGCCGGCAGGCGGTTCGGCCGAGAAGCGGCGACCATTGCAGAACTCGACATGCTGCGGATCGTCGCGTACGTGGAAGCGCTGGCAGTAGCTTTCGTAGCCGTCGCTGTCCACGCCAAGCGCGTCCAGCAGCGGACCATTACCGGCGCTGTCCTTTCCGATCGGTGGGGTGCGCACGATCAGATGCCCGCCCTTGGCCACCCATGTCATCAGCTCGGTCACGGCCGGCGCCGGGACCTCTCCACTGTCCTGCAGCAGCACCACGGTATCGCCCGGCTCCAGCGGCATCCGGGTCAGGTCCAGACGTGGGCGCGACTGCACCGTGATCCCATCCGCACGCAGCGCCTGGCCGAGCACGTACAGCGCGTTGTAACTGGCTTCGCCCTGGGGCGGCAGGTGCTCTGTGTGCGTCACCCGCTCGTGCGTACGCAGAAACAGGATCGCCAGCGGCACGCAGATCACCAGCAGACCCAGGACGATCACCAGCCAGCGCAGACGGACGCTCACGCGCGCCACCCGAACTGGGCCTGCAGAGTCGTCGCCAGCGCATCGAAGTCATCATCGCTGGGCAGTCGGCCGGCATAGGCCGCGTACTGCCAGACCCGCACGATGCGCGCGAACAGGCTGCGGTCGGCCTCGACCGGCATCCGACGCGAAGCACGCAGGCACTGCGCTTCGGTGGCACCGGGGGGCAGGCTGATCCCGGCGCGCTCGCTCATCGATTCCACACTGGCGCGGTACAGCAGTGCCAGCGCCTGGCGGGGGCGCCCTTCCTGCCACAGGGCACGCGCACGCGACGCGGGATCGGGCGGCACCACGTCCGGTATCCGGATCGCTTCTTCGACGACCGCCGTGGCTTTCGCACGACGGCGCTGGCCGGAGCCGCGCAGCCACGGCAGCCAGCGCGGTGCGGTGGCCAGCAGCAGCAACACCAGGACCCCGACCACCGCCCACAGCGTCCATTCGGCGATCCGGGCCGGCAACAGCGGTCCCTTGCTGCCGCGTTTGCCAGCGGCCTTGGCCGCGGCCTCACGTTTTGCCTTCTCCGCTTCGGTTGCATCGCTTTCGATGCGCGTCCACTCGGTGACCTCACGGGTCGGGCTCTGCAGCGGGTCTTCATACGCGCGCTGCACGGCCTGGCGGAAGCCCGCCGTATCCACCGCGTCATCGCCAAAGATGACCGGGGGCGTGTTGTCCGGATCGTTGTCGTACGTCCGCGGCGGGTCATCGGCATCATCGTCTTCGCCGCCGTCAGCGTCGGCGGCCGCGTCCGGAGCCGCATCGGCGTCTTGCGCAGGCGACGCAGCGTCATCGGCCGGCGCCGGCAACGCACCCTTGGTATTGGACTGCGCCGGCGCCTGTTGGGCGTGCAGTGCCGCGCCCGGCCAGACCAGCACGAGGGCCAGGACCAGCAGCGGCGCAGCACGCTGCAACCGTGCATGCAGGCGCCGGAAGGCGATCTCCAGATCCCACGCTTCCATCTGGGTACGCCGGTCCAGATACAGCCCGAAGCCGGCACCGACATAGAACGGCCCGAGCAGCGTGGCGGCCGCCCAGAACAGCAGGTTCACACCCAGCTGCATCCAGGCGGGCATGTCCTGCTTGGCCAGCTCCCACGCGGCGCGCCAGGACTCGGACAACAGGTCCACCGGAATGAACAGGAACACCGCCGCGATGCCGCCGACCACCAGCACGATCTCGAAGACCATGCACACCATCGTCAGCAGTACGGCATAGCCCGTCGCGCCCCCGGCGATGGCGCGACGACGTTGGCGACGATGTGCCGGATCAGCGCCTTCCAGCAGATTGACCGGCAGCAGCACCGAACGCAGCGGGCTCAGGCGTCGCCAGCCGAGATAGCCCCAGAAGCCCTGCCAGCCCCACGTGCGCTGCGCGCGCAATGTCTGCAGGGCCGTGGAGGCATCGCCGAACACCCCGCGTGAGATCACGTACAGCGCGATGCGCTCGAACAATGGCTTGAGCCACCACATCGCCAGCCAGGCCCAGCCGAAGCTGTCGGTCCACCAGGCCAGCGCGTTGAGCAGCACGAATACCGGCAGCGACACGATGATCCACGGCGCCCAGATCGCCGCGGCATGCCGGCGCACCAGGGCCATGCCCAGCTCCATGGCTTCCCAGCCCGAGCGTGCGCGCAGCACGACGTTGAGCCGATCAATCTGCATCGGCCGCCCCACGTCCACCACGCCACAACCACACGAACACGGTGGTCCACAGCACAGCGGCAGCGCTGTACTTGCCCCATGCCGGAATCGCCGCGATCGAGGACCAGAACGCTTCGATGAAGGCGGCGATCAGCAGCATCGCCGCAACGCCCACGCACAGCTTGGCGCCGATCACACCGCCCTCGACCAGCGCATCGATGCGCCGCTGGCGACCGGGCGCGAGCAGTTTCATGCCCAGCTGCAGACCCGCCCCGCCGGCGATCACGATCGCGGTCAGCTCGAACGCGCCGTGGCCGGCCACGAAGCGCCAGAACGGATCGCCATGCCCGATGTGCTGCAGATGGCCGGCGACCGAGCCGATGCCGACGCCGTTGAACAACATCACCAGTACCGTGCCGACGCCCGCGATCAAGCCGAAGGCGAACGTGCGCAGGCCGATGCTGATGTTGTTCATGATGTAGTAGCCGAACATCGTCCAGTTGGTGCCGCTGTCGCGGCCCAGGTTGGGTGAGGCCGGGTCGTACATGCGTTCGAATTCGGCGATGCGCGCGTTGTCCATCAGCAGATGGATAAGCTCGGGGCGCCAAAGCATCAGCGCGAAACTGCCCACCAGCGGCACCACGAACAATGCGGCGGCCACCCACATGCTGCGCGCCTGGCTGCGCACCAGCTGCGGGAAATCGGCGAACAGGAAGGCGAGTGCGCGCTGCCACTGCGGACGTGGCGTGCGATAGAGCGACGTGTGGCCCTGCTGCATCAACTGCTGCAGGCGTGCGACCAACTGCGGGCTGTAACCGCGTCGGCGCGCCAGCGCGAGCTGTTGGCACAGCCGGCGGTAGCGCTGCGGGAAGTCGGCATCGTCCACGCCGTCAGGGGCGGCTTGCCGGCGCGCCTGGCGCGGACGCTCACCGCGCTGGGCCAGCCAGTGTTCCAGTGCCTGCCACTCGGCCTGGTAGCGGGCGACGAACTGCTCCTGTCTCATCGCCGTCCCAGCAGCCAGTTGGCCATCGCATACAGGCGCAGCACGCCGACCTGGCCGTGGCTCCCGGTCAGCGGCGAGGCGATGTCGGCCAGTTCCTGCTGGCGCGGCACCGACAGCCGCGGCGCACGCTCGGCGAAATCGACCACGGCGGCCTGCTCGGCCGGCTGCAGCGGCTGCGGCGGGGCCAGTACGCTGCCGACCGGCACCGTGCCGCCCACCGGCGGTGCGCTCTGGTGGATCACCACGGTTCCCGCGACCAGGTCACCGAGGCGGCGGCCATGCGCATCGAACAGGCTCGACAGCAGTCCCAGCGCATAGCCGAACGGCAGCATGTCCACGGTGCGCAGCAGGTTGCGGGTGATCGCGCTCATCCAGCCGATCGGCCCACCATCGCTCGCCACCACGCGCAGGCCCATCGCGCGCTTGCCCAGGGTGCGGCCCCAGCACGCTTCCTGGACGATGGTGTAGGCCCACATCAACAGGAACATCAGGCCCAGGTACAGGCCTTGGCCGAATCCACCGAGGAAGGCCAGTGGAATGCTCAGCATCATCAGCGAACCGACCCGGATCACGAAGTCGATCGCCCACGCCAGCGCACGCGGCAACGGCCCGGCCACGGGCAGGTGCAGAGGCACGCCTTCGGGGGTGATGACCTCCCGGTAGGTATCCAGCATGGGCGCGCTCATCGGCAGCGCATCGCGCGGGATCCTGCGGGCGGGCACGAGGGGGGCCGGAGTCCTCTCCGGTCTGCCAGCGGGGGCATGCGGTTCTCGACTGCTTCCTGGTCGGCTGAGGACTTTACCGCAATCAACCCCGGTACTGATCCTTCAGGCGCACATAGTGATCAGCCGAGTAGTGCAGCGACTCGATCTCCTTGTCGCTGAGCGTGCGTGCCAGCCGTGCCGGGTTGCCCAGCCACAGTTCGCCTTCGCCGACCACCTTGCCCGGGCCGAGCACCGCGCCGGCGCCGAGGAAGCCGTGCGTGCTCACCGTCGCGCCATCCAGGATGCACGCGCCCATGCCGATCAGGCAGTAATCGCCGATCGTGCAGGCATGGATGATGGTGCCGTGGCCGACCGTGACACCCTCACCGATGATCGTCGGGTAGCCGCCCTTGTTGAACGGGCTGTGGTGGCTGACGTGGATGATGGTGCCGTCCTGGATGTTGCTGCGCGCGCCGATCCGCACGTGGTTCACATCGCCGCGGATCACCGTGCCCGGCCACACCGAGACGTCATCGCCCAGCACCACGTCACCGATGATCGTGCAGGCCGGATCGATGTAGACGCGTTCGCCGAGCACCGGCAGCGTGTTGAGGAAGGGGCGGATCGGGGACATGCGGACTCCAGACAATGACGCGCCCTGCTGGGCGCGTGGTCATGATACCGGGCGCCGTTTTTTCTTTCCGTTACGCGACGCGACTGCGGCGCGCGCGTTCCAGATGCACCAGCAGCAGCGAGATCGCCGCCGGGGTCATGCCCGGGATGCGCTGGGCCTGGCCGAGGGTCTGCGGCCGCACGCGCTCGAGCTTCTGCTGCACTTCCGCCGAGAGACCGCGCACGCCGGCATAATCGAAATCGGCGGCGATGGCGGTGTGCTCGTGACGCTGCTGGCGCTCGATCTCGTCGCGCTGGCGGTCCAGGTAGCCGGCGTACTTCACCCCGATTTCAACCTGCTCGGCGACCTTCGCATCGGCCACGGCCGGGCCGAGCGACGGCACCTGCATGAGCGTGGCGTAGTCCAGTTCCGGGCGCTTGATCAGATCCAGCACGTTGGTTTCGCGGCTGACCGCCACCCCCAGCGCAGCTTCCACCTCGCGGCCCAGCGCGTTGCCCGGCGTGGCCCACAGTGCACGCAGCCGTGCGGTTTCCTGCGTCACGGCGTCCTGCTTGGTCTGGAAGGCCGCCCAGCGGCGGTCGTCGACCAGGCCCAGCTCGCGGCCCAGGCCGGTCAGGCGCACATCGGCGTTGTCCTCGCGCAGCTGCAGCCGGTACTCGGCGCGGCTGGTGAACATGCGATACGGCTCGTTGGTGCCGTGGGTGATCAGATCGTCGACCAGCACGCCCAGGTACGCCTCGTCGCGGCGCGGGCACCAGCCGGCATCGTCACGGGTGTAGCGCGCGGCATTGAGCCCGGCCAGCAGGCCCTGCGCGGCGGCTTCTTCATAGCCGGTGGTGCCGTTGATCTGGCCCGCAAAGAACAGGCCGCTGACGGTCTTGGTCTCCAGCGTGTTCTTCAGCCCGCGCGGATCGAAGAAGTCGTATTCGATGGCGTAGCCGGGGCGGGTGATGTGCGCGTTCTCGAAGCCGCGCATGCTGCGCACCAGCTCCAACTGCACATCGAAGGGCAGCGAGGTGGAGATGCCGTTGGGATAGATCTCGACCACGTCCAGCCCTTCAGGCTCGACGAAGATCTGGTGGCTGGCCTTTTCGGCGAAGCGCACCACCTTGTCCTCGATGGAGGGGCAGTAACGCGGGCCGATGCCTTCGATCTGGCCGCTGTACAACGGCGAGCGGTGCAGCGCGTTGCGGATGATCTCGTGGGTGCGCTCGCTGGTGTGGGTGATCCAGCAGCTGACCTGCGCCGGGTGCTCGGCCACGCTGCCGAGGAAGGACATCACCGGGCGCGGATCGTCGCCGGGCTGTTCTTCCATGAGGCTGTAGTCCAGCGAGCGGCCATCGATACGCGGCGGGGTGCCGGTCTTGAGGCGGTCGATCACGAACGGACGCTCGCGCAGGCGCGCGGCCAGCGTGGTCGCCGGCGGGTCGCCCATGCGGCCGGCGGCGTACTGGGTCTCACCCACGTGGATCTTGCCGGCCAGGAAGGTGCCGGCGGTCAGCACCACGGCGGCCGCGCTGAAGCGCAGGCCGGTCTGGGTGATCGCACCGCGCACGGCATCGCCGTCGATGATCAGGTCATCCACCGCCGCCTGGAAGACGGTCAGGTTGGGCTGGGCTTCGACGATCTGGCGGATCGCCATCCGGTAGAGATTGCGGTCGGCCTGGCAGCGCGTGGCGCGCACGGCCGGGCCCTTGGAGGCATTGAGCGTGCGCCACTGGATGCCGGCGCGGTCGGCGGCATGCGCCATCGCGCCGCCCAGGGCATCGATCTCCTTGACCAGATGGCCCTTGCCGATCCCGCCGATGGCCGGGTTGCAGCTCATCGCGCCGATCGTTTCCACGTTGTGGGTCAGCAGCAGGGTGCGCGCACCGCTGCGTGCGGCCGCCAGCGCGGCCTCGGTGCCGGCGTGGCCGCCGCCGATGACGATGACGTCGTAGCGATAGAAGGTGTCAGTCATGGCGGGAAGCTCGGGAGCGGGCGCAGGCGGCCCGGATCAGGCCTGCAGGCAGGGCGCGGGTGGCGATTTTAGCGCCATTCGTCGGGGGGCATGACATCCACCCTCAAGTTGGCACGTTTTCTGCAGATAACCCAATAGCACCCAGGATGGCATGCGCCTTGTGCGTAACGGACCGGAATTGGAACAGGGGCCGGTCCAAGCGCATCGTGGGGAAGCAGAAGGGCCGGTAGTCGGGGGACTGCCGGCCCTGTTTTTTTGCCGTCCCGCGCTGATTTCATGGGCGCCAGATACAAAAGGCCCCGCCATTGGCGGGGCCTTCTGCGTTGTAGGTGCCGACATCCGACAGGGCCGGAACAGGGGGGATCCAGATGTTCCTGGCGGATATCGACATAGAACCGAATGTGACGCCACTTGTCGCTTTTGGCACTTTGTGACCGTGGTCGTCACCGCCCGGCTAGATTGAACCGCCGGGCGCGTGAAAATCAAGCCATATCAGGGCTCAACTGTGCGTTGGTTCGCATTGTTGAGATTCCGCCACGGGGAACCGTTCATCCTCGGGGACGCCGGGCGCGGTGCCTGGGCCGGCCGGGCCTGGGGCCGCGGCGACGGGCGCTGCTGTTGCTGCGGCTGCGGCCGGCGCGGACCACTCACCGAATCCATGTTCCGCCACGGCGAGCCACCGTTGTTGGGGCGCGGACGATCCGGCGGACGGGTCGGCTGACCGCCATGGCCGTTGCCGGGGCGCGGCGGCGGGCGGTGATTGTGCGGCGGGCGATAGTTCGGGTACGGACGGTAGACCGGGTAGCCGTAGCCACCGCCATACCCGCCATAGCCGTAATAGCCACCGCCGCCGTAATAGCCGCTGCCGTAACCATAGGGATACCCGGCCGGGTAGCGGTACTCGACCGAGGGTGCGCCGTGGTAGTAGCCGTTGCCACCGCCGCCACCGCCGACATAGTCGTACGTCGCGCAGCCGGACAGGGCCAACAACAGGCCACCGGCAAGAACAAGGCGCATTTTCATGATGGGGTCCCCCCAAAGGGCTGTAGGGCCAGCTTCGGCCCGTGGCATTGAATCGGCCCTTAACTTGGCCCGGTCCGAATGAATGGTTGCCATGCTGACATGTTCAGCAAGGCGGGTGTGGATGCGGGGCATACGTTAATCTTGCGTCATGAGCGATTCACCCTTGCCCTGTGTTGACGACGTGCTGGCGGCGGCGGCACGCATTGCCGCGCACGCCTGCGTGACCCCGGTCCTGCGCTCGCGCACGATCGATGCCATGACCGGCGCGACCGTCTTCTTCAAAGCCGAACACCTGCAGCGCAGCGGGGCCTTCAAGTTCCGCGGCGCCTGCAATGCGGTCTGGGCACTGGACGAGGAACAGGCCCGGCGCGGGGTGGTCACCCACTCGTCGGGCAACCATGGCGCCGCGTTGGCGCTGGCCGCGCGTACCCGCGGCATTGCCTGCCATGTGGTGGTGCCCGAGGGAGCCGTGGCCGCCAAGTTGGCCAACATCGGGCGGCATGGGGCCACGCTGTGGCGCTGCGATGCCTCGATCGCCGCGCGTGAAGCCATGTGCGCCCAGGTCCAGGCCGAAACCGGGGCCACCCTGGTGCACCCCTATACCGACCCCCGGGTCATTGCCGGCCAAGCCACGGCTGCGCTGGAACTGCTGCACGCCGCCGATGGGCTGGACGTGATGGTGGTACCGGTCGGCGGTGGTGGCCTGGCCGCCGGCACGCGGCTGGCGCTGCAGACTGCGACCCCCAGCGTGGACCTGATCCTGGCCGAGCCGCTGGGTGCTGCCGATACCGCGCGCTCGCTGGCCGCCGGCGAGCGGCGCATCGATTTCACCCCCGACACCCTCTGCGACGGCCTGCGCGGAACGCTGGGCGTGCCCAACTTCGCGCTATTGCACGGTGCATCGCAGGTGATCACCGTGGCCGACGCCGATACCGTCGCGGCGATGCGGGTGATCTGGCAGGTGCTCAAGCAGGTGGTGGAACCCTCGTCGGCGATCGCGTTGGCAGCGATCTTCGCCGAACCGGCACCCTTTGCCGGCAAACGAGTGGGCGTGGTGCTGTCTGGTGGCAACGTCGATCTTGATGCCCTCCCGTGGGGGGTGGCATGAGCCGACGCGCAGGGGTGGGGTTGTTCGGCTGGCTGTGGCGGTTGTGCGTGCTGCTGGCGGTCTGGCTGCTCGGGGTCACCGCGTGGATCGTCTGGATCGGCGAGCGCGACCAGGCGCAGAAGGCCGACGCGATCATCGTGCTCGGCGCGGCGGCGTATGACGCCAAGCCGTCGCCGGTGTTCGAAGAGCGCATCCGGCACGGGCTGGATCTGTACCAGCACGGCTATGCGCCGCTGCTGATCTTCACCGGTGGCTACGGTGGCACCGGCGCGCGCTTCTCCGAATCGCAGGTGGCACGTCGCTACGCGCTCAAGCAGGGCGTGCCCGATGACGCGATCCTGATCGAGACCGCCTCACGCACCACCCGCCAGAACCTGATCGAGGCGCGGCGCCTGATGGAGCAGCGCAAGCTGCACCGCGTGATCATCGTCAGCGACCCGCTGCACATGGCCCGCGCGCTGCGGCTGTGCCGCGAGCTGGGCATCGATGCGCTGGCCTCGTCCACGCCGAGCACGCGCTTCCGCAGCTTCCACACCAGCTGGCGGTTCCTGGCGCAGGAAATCTACTTCTTCCATCGCGATCTGTTCCCATCGTCGAGCTGACGCGTCGGCGGTCAGGTAGCGCGCGGTATTACGTCGTTTTGCGGCGGATCGGAATCGCCGACACCGGCACCGTGGCGACATCGTGCCCGCGCTCGCGGATCGGCGCGCCGCCTTCCGGCGCCCACGCGTGTGCGTAGATCACTTCCCAGCTGCTGGGCAGCTTACCGTCTTCGCGCCGCAGCGGCTCGTAGGCCGCACGCGCGGCATCGAAGCGCCCGCGCCCGGTCAGCGTGTGGCGGCGGTCCTGACGCGCGTTGGTGGCGCCGATCGCCTGCAGCTCGCGCATCAGTGCGGTCAGGTCGTCGTAGGTCAGGGTGAACAGGTCGCGGTCCAGGACCGGATCGCGGAAGCCGGACATCATCAGCGCATCGCCGAACTGTGCAATCGGGGCGAAGCGGCTCACATGCGGCACGTCGTCGGCCGCGGCGAATGCATCGCGCAGTTCGATCAGCGTCTCCGGCCCGAACGTGGAGACCAGCAGCAGGCCGCCGGGCTTGAGCGCGCGGCGGAACCCGGCGAACACCGCCGGCAGATCCTCCACCCACTGCAGGCACAGGTTGCTGAAGATCACATCCACGCTCTGGTCCAGCACCGGCAACGCCTGCGCATCGCCGCACACGCGCGAGAACGGCTTCCACCAGCCGGCCTGCTTCTTCGCCTCACGCAGCATCGGCTGGGCCAGATCCAGCGCGATCACCTGTGCCTTCGGCCAGCGCTTCTTCATGAGCGCGCTGGCGTGGCCGGTGCCGCTGCCGACATCGAGCACCACTTGCGGCTGGCGGTTTTCCAGGTAGTCCAGCGATTCGAGCAGGCGCTTTTCCACCTCGCGCTGCAGTGCCGCGGCGGCGTCGTAACTGCTGGCGGCACGCGAGAAGGCGCGGCGGACGTGATGGGGATCGAAACTGGACGTCATGGGGTACTCACGGCTCAAAACGGTGGTGCGGGTGGACTCAGAAGGTGCCCGGGTAGGCGCCGCCATCGATCAGCAGGTTCTGCCCGGTGATGTAGCCGGCCTGCGCGCTGCACAGGAAGGCGCAGGCGGCACCGAACTCATCGGCGGTGCCAAAGCGGCCGGCGGGAATATGCGTGCGTTTGCGCTCGGCGAGCTGGCCGGCATCGATGCCCTGCTGCTGCGCCAGATACGCGAAGTTGCCGCGCAGGCGATCGGTATCGAACTGGCCCGGCAGCAGATTGTTGAGGGTGACATTGTGGGCGACGGTCTTGCGTGCCAGCCCGGCCACGAACCCGGTCAGCCCGGAGCGTGCGCCGTTGGACAGCCCGAGGATGTCGATGGGGGCCTTCACCGAGGAGGAGGTGATGTTGACCACGCGGCCGAAGCCACGCTCGATCATGCCATCCACCGTGGTGCGGATCAGCTCGATCGGGGCCAGCATGTTGGCGTCCAGCGCGGCGATCCAGTCCTCGCGGGTGAACTGGCGGAAATCGCCCGCCGGCGGGCCGCCCGCGTTGTTGACCAGGATGTCGACCTGCGGGCAGGCAGCCAGCGCGGCGGTACGGCCTTCCGGCGTGGTGATGTCGGCGACCACGCCGATCACCCGGCGTGCGCCCGGCAGGCCCTGCAGTTCGAGCACGGCGCGTTCCAGGGCCGCTTGACCGCGCGCGGCGATCACCACGTTGACGCCCTCGCGGGCGAGTGCGCGTGCACAGCCCAGCCCGAGGCCTTTGCTGGCGGCGCAGACCAGGGCCCAGCGGCCGGCGATTCCAAGATCCATGGGGTCAGTCCTGTGGGGAAAGGCAGGCGTACATGATCGGCGATGCGCGGCCGGAACAGGTCAAGGCAGCGCGGCAACAAAGTGTTGCAGCTGCGCGGCCACCTCGTCGGTATGGCCGAGGAAGGGGGCATGCCCGCCCTGGGCGATCACATGCGCCTGCGCGCCCGGCGCCAGCGCGGCGGCAGCCTGCATGGCCCGCGCCGACACCAGCCGGTCGCGCTGGCCGGCCAGCCACAGGCTGGGCTTGCCCAGCTGGGCCAGGGCGCCGCGCAGATCGGTGTTCTCCAGCAGGCGCAGGCCTTCCTGCAACGCACGAGGGGCGGGCTCGCCGCGCGCGACCAGCATCTCGCGCAGCGTGCGCAGTTCCTGGCGGGCGTGTTCGGAGCCCATCGCATCCAGCGCGAGGAAGCGTTCCAGCGTGCCGCGGTAGTCCTGTGCGAGGTCGTGGCCAAACTGCTCGAACACGGCCGGTTCCACCGCATGCGGCCAGTCCTCGCCGCGCACGAAACGCGGCGTGGCAGCGATCATCGCCAGTGCACGCACCTGGGGCAGGGTTGCGGCAGCATGCAGCGCGAACAGACCCCCGAGCGACCAGCCGCACCAGACCGCCGGCGGCGTGGCCGCGGCAATGGCGTTGACCACGTACGGCAGGCGCAGCGGCGTGGTGTCATCGCGGCTGGCGCCGTGGCCGGGCAGGTCCACCAGGTGCAGCTGCAAGTGCGCCGACAGGCGGTCCACCAACGGTGCGAACACGCCGCCGTGCAGGGCCCAGCCGTGGATGAGAACCAGCGCCGGGCCCTGGCCGATGACCTCGATATGCATGCTCAACGCTGCGGTGTCACGCGGTCAGCGCGCTCAGTGCCTGCTGCTGCACCACGGTATCGCGGGCATGCGCGATCGCATCGACCAGGGCGCGGACCTGTGCGGGTGCATGCAGGGCGGACAGGGTCACCCGCAGGCGTGCCTTGCCCTCGGGGACGGTCGGCGGCCGGATCGCGCTGACCAGGAAACCGGCGGCTTCCAGCGCGGCCGACATGCCCATCACCGTCGATTCGGCGCCGCACAGCAGCGGCTGGATCGGGGTATCGGACGGCATCAATTCCAGGCCGTGCTGGCGCGCACCGGTGCGGAAAATGCCGATCAGTTCGGTGAGCTTTTCGCGGCGCCAGTCGTCGCGGCGGGCCAGCTTCACCGCGGCCAGGGCGGCGGCCGCCTGCGCCGGCGGCACGGCGGTGGTGTAGATGTAGGGGCGCGCGGTTTCGGCCAGGTGCTGGATCATCGCCTCGTCACCGAGCACGACCGCGCCGCTGCCGCCGAGCGCCTTGCCGAGCGTGGCCAGCTGCAGCGGCACATCATTGACGCCCAGGCCCGCATCGGCCACGCAGCCGCGGCCGTGTTCACCGACCACGCCGATACCGTGCGCGTCATCGACGTACAGCAGCGCTTCCTGCATGCGTGCCACCAGCGACAACGACCGCAGCGGGGCGATGTCGCCGTCCATGCTGAAGACGCCGTCGGTGGCCAGCATCGCCGCGCCGTTGGGCGCGTGTTTGAGCTGGCGCAGCGCGCCTTCGGTATCCAGGTGCGGATAACGACGCAGGCGGCAACCGGCCAGGCGCGTGGCATCGAGCAGGCTGGCGTGGTTGAGCCGATCCTGCACGCAGACATCGTCTTCTTCGCTGAGCAGCGCCTGCTGCACGGCAAGGTTGGCGGCGAAGCCACTGCCGAACAGCAGCGCCCGCGGATAGCCGAGCCAGTCGGCCATTTCCTGTTCGAGCGCTTCGTGCAGCGCGTGGTGGCCGCAGATCAGGTGCGAGGCGGTCGCGCCGGCACCTTCGCGTGCAGCGGCATCCTGCAGTGCGCTGACTACCCCGAACTGCTGCGACAGACCCAGATAGTCATTGCTGCAGAAGTTGGTCAGCCATTGGCCGTCCACTTCCAGCTGCACACCATCGCGCCGGTTCACCATGCGGCGCACGCGAAGGCGCCCCTGCGCGTCGCGGAGCTTGCGCTGGGCCTGGATGCGGTCGTGCAGGTCAGGACGGGCCATGGTCATCAGGGGGTCCGGGTGGGCCGTTAGCGTACCCGGTTGCCGGGCCCGCTGCTCGGGGCTCAGGCCGCCCGCCCGCAGCCGCCGCCGGTGGTGATGTCGGCGTGGACCGTGCCCGGGTGGTCGTGCCCGGCGGCGTCCACCGTAACCGGCATCGGGCGCAGGCCCAGCCGTTCGAACAGGGCCAGATCGCGTTCGGTGTCCGGGTTGCCGGTGGTCAGCAGCTTTTCGCCGTAGAAGATGGAATTGGCCCCGGCCAGGAAGCACAGCGCCTGCAGCTCATCGCTCATCGCCTCGCGCCCGGCCGAGAGCCGCACCATCGAGCGTGGCATCACGATGCGGGCCACCGCGATCATCCGCACGAACTCGAAGGGATCCAGCTCGGCGGTGCCGTGCAATGGTGTGCCGGCGACCTGCACCAGCCGGTTGATCGGCACCGAGTCGGGGTGGGCAGGCAGGGTGGCCAGCGCAAGCAGCAGCCCAGCCCGGTGTTCGCGCGTCTCACCCATGCCGACGATGCCACCGCAGCAGGTCTTCAGCCCGGCATCGCGCACGTGCGCCAGCGTGTCCAGGCGGTCCTGGTACTGGCGCGTGTGGATGATCGAATCGTAGTAGTCCGGCGCGGTATCCAGGTTGTGGTTGTAGTAGTCCAGCCCGGCCTCGCGCAGGGCGGTGGCCTGCGCGCCGCTGAGCATGCCCAGCGTGGCGCAGGTCTCCAGGCCGAGTGCCTTCACCTCGCGGATCATCGCCGCCACCTTGGGGATGTCGCGGTCTTTGGGCGAGCGCCAGGCCGCGCCCATGCAGAACCGGGAGGCGCCCGCGGCCTTCGCCTGGCGGGCCTTGGCGACCACGTCGTCGGTGGCCATCAGCTTCTGTGCGTCCACCCCGGTGCTGTAGCGCTGCGCCTGCGGGCAGTACGCGCAGTCTTCCGGGCAGCCGCCGGTCTTGACCGACAGCAGGGTCGAGACCTGGACGTCCGCCGGGTCGAACTGCTCGCGGTGCACGCTGGCCGCGCGGTGCAGCAGGTCCGGGAACGGCAGCGCGAACAGGGCCAGCAGTTCCTCGCGGTGCCAGTCGTGTCGGATGACAGAAGCCATGGGAGTGTCCTGACGGATAGTGGAACGAAAGGGCGGCAGTCTGGTGAGGCGGCCCCCTTCTGTCAACCATATGATCTTTTCAAAAGTTTACGGAATACTCGGTGGGCTTGGCTGGCAGATCCTGCCGCTGCGCTGCCTGGTCTGCGAATGCCCGGGCGAAGACGGGATGGACCTGTGCCGCGCGTGCCATCGCGACCTGCCCTGGAATGACCACGCCTGCGGGCGATGCGCGCTGCCACTGGCGGCGACCGATCCCGGCGATGACGAGGGCGATCACTGCGAGCGCTGCGTGGACGAGTACCCCCGCCAGGCGGCGGCCAGTGCTGCGTTCCTCTACGCGCCGCCGATCGACCGGCTGCTGATCCGGTTCAAATTCCACCAGGACCTGGCCGCCGGCCGGCTGCTTTCACAACTGATGCTGCAGCGCGTGCCGCCGTTTCTGGCCGGGCCGCTGCAGCCGATGCCACTGCACCGCCGCCGGTTGCGTCTGCGCGGCTACAACCAGGCGCTGGAGCTGAGCAAGCCGCTGGCGCGCGGGCTGTGCTGCCCGCTCTGGAACGGGCTGCAACGGACCCGCGAGACCGCGGCGCAATCGAACCTGGACGCGGATGCCCGGCGCTGCAACCTGCGCGATGCGTTCGCGGTACGCGGCCATCCACCGGCCGGGCTGACCATCGTCGACGATGTGATGACCACCGGGGCCACCACCGATGCCGCGCTGCGCGCGCTGCAGTACGCCGGTGCCGGCCCGATGCAGGTCTGGGTTTGTGCGCGGGTGCCGTAAGCGCAGCCGATTGGCGTAGTTGCCGCCACGCTGAGTGCGCGCAGCAGCGATACTGACGTCATCTACTCATGGAGAAACACGCATGCGCAGCAGTCTGTTGATCATGACGATGGCACTGGGGGCCGGCCTCAGCGGCTGCACCCTGCCACCTCCTGCACCGGCGGCGATCGAGACGCCGGCGGGCGTCGCACCGCTGGCGCAGGCACGCATCCAGATGCGTGAGGTGGCCGAGGATGCCAAGCGCCCCGGCGCCACGACGCTCAAGGACCGCGATGGCCACGCGCTGTCCCTGATCGAGCCCGCTTTCATCACGACGGCCGACATCGCCTCGGTGGCCGTGGGGACCGACGGCCACACCGGCCACGGGACCCTGATCCTGCGCTTCACGGATGCAGCCGCACCGCGCATCCTCGCGGCCACGGAAGCGCGCGTCGCCAAGCGTGTGGCATTTACCGTCGGCGATCAGGTCCTCAATGTCGCCGTCATCGCCGGCCCCTTCGCGCAGTCCATGCAGGTGAGCGGGCTGGACAGCACGGAAGAAGCGCACCGGCTGTATACGGAGATCACGGGCAAGGCACCCTGAGCCCTGCGCCTTGCTGCGGACCGTTCAGCGGAAATTCGCTTCGATCTGCTCCAGCGATTTGCCCTTGGTCTCCGGCAGCCAGAACGCGGCGATCAGGAAGTACAGCAACGTACAGCCGGCCCAGAAGAAGAACATGCTGGCATAGCCGTGATGGCCGACCGTGGGCAGGAAGATCGCCGCGATCACGGTGGAGACGAACTGGTTGATCAGCAGCGCGATGCTCATGCCGTTGGAGCGGATGCGGGTCGGCATCAGCTCGGACAGCGCCAGCCACACGCACACGCCCGGGCCCACCGCGAAGAACGCGACGAACAGCAGGATGCAGCCGGCGACCAGCCAGCCGTGGGTGGGCGAGGGCACCGGGCCGATCACCGCACGTTCGAAAACCAGCGGCGCGTTCGCGGCCTGCGCCTGGTCCGGGAACGGGTTGAGATGCAGCGTGCGGAAGAAGCGGCCGATCACGCTGTCGGCCGACACCGCGTCTTCGCGACGGATCTGCAGCGTGGCGTCAATCGGGTTGTCGCTGCGCAGTGAGCGCACGTTGCTGAAGCCGCCGTAGGCGTAGGACACGGTCAGCTGCTGCGGCGCGGTGCCGGCGTTGCCATCCAGCCGCTGCCATTGCGCGGCATCCAGCGGCAGCGACAGGGTGGTGCCGCTCACCTGCTGCTGCAGCGCGGCCTGCACATCCAGCCGCCCGCGTTCGCTCTGCACGAACAACAGTGCAGCGGCCAGCAGCGACAGCGTGATGCCACCACTGCCCAACATGAGCAGGAACTTGCGCCCCTTGCGGTCCACCAGCACCAGCGCGACGACGGTCATCACCGCGTTGAGCAGCTTGATCGCCACGTCGGCGCCATTGGCCACCGAGCCGGGCAGGCCGGCCTGGTTGAGGATGTTGACCGCGTAGGCCAGCACCGAGTTGATGCCGGTGGCCTGGGTGAAGGCCAGCACCAGGCAGGCCAGCACGAAGGGCCACACATAGCGGCGGCTGAGCAGCGGGTCGCGCTTGCCGTTGCGGCCGATCTGCATTTCTTCGGGGGCCTGCATGCGCTGCAGCGTCGGCTCGACCTCGCCCGCGGCAACCGTACGCTGCAGGGCACGGCGCGCCTTGTCGATGCGGCCACGGTGCACCAGCCAGCGCGGGGATTCACTGATCAGCAGCACGCCCCCGGTGAACACCAGGCCGGGCAGCAGGCAGCTCCAGAAAATGGTGCGCCAGGCATGATCCTTGACGTCGAACAGCAGGCGCTGCTGGTCCGCGCCGGGCAGATGGCGCACCGCGGCGGTCGCGGCATCCACGGCATGCGCGTGGTACAGCCCGATCACCGCGGCCAGCACCAGGCCGATGGTCAGCAGCAGCTGGAACATCGCCGCGCCACGCCCGCGTCGTTCCGGGCTGAGCACTTCGGCCAGATACAGCGGTACCACCACACCGATCAGCCCGCCACTGATGCCCTGCAGCAGGCGCCCCATCAACAGCGCGGCATAGCCATCGGACAGGGCCATCACCGGAATGCTGGCGGTGAACAGCACGCCGGCCAGCAGCATCGCGCCACGGCGGCCGATCAGGTCAGCGACCATCCCGGCGAACAGCGAAGACAGCACACTGCCGAGCAGCACCGCGGCCACCACGAAGCCCAGCTGCTGGCTGGTCAGGTGCCAGCTCGCGGTGGCGGTGGCCTCCAGATAGGGCAGGGCACCGGCGATGATGCCGATGTCGATGCCGTAGAGCAGCCCCCCCATGCCGCCGATGAACAACAGATAGCGTACCGGCCAGCGCGGCGCGGAGGCGCCGGCGTGCACGGGCAAGGCTGCGGAAACGTCGTTCATCGTGCCGGTCCTGTCTGCAAGTGCGTGCGCCATGGCGGCGCGGGAGTCCACGCTCAGTCGAGCGCGATGTCATCGCCTTCCACCACCACGCCGCGCACGCGCAGGTCGTGGTCGAGCACCACCAGGTCCGCCCAGGCACCGGTCGCGATGCGCCCGCGGTCGTCGATGCCGAGGTAGTCGGCCGGGTAGCGCGACAGCCGGTGGGAGGCATCGGCGATGTCCAGGCCGAGCGAAACCAGGTTGCGCAGCGCCTGGTCCATGGTCAGCGCACTGCCGGCCAGCGAGCCGGTCGACAGCCGCACGCAGCCCAGGCACTTGTGCACGCGCTGTACGCCAAGCGCATATTCGCCATCGGGCATGCCAGTGGCCGCGGTCGCATCGGTGACGCAGTACAAACGCGGGATCGCGCGCAGCGCTGTGCGGATCGCGCCGGGATGCACGTGCTGCAGATCGGGAATGAGTTCGGCGTACTGCGCATGCGCCAGCGCAGCGGTCGCGATGCCCGGGTGATAGTGATCCACCCCGGTCATGCCGTTGAACAGATGGGTGAAGCCGACCGCTCCGGCGTTCAATGCAGCCACGCCATCCTCATAGCTGCCGGCACTGTGGCCAAGCTGCACGCGGATGCCGAGCGCGCTCAGCGCGGGAATCAGCGCCAGGTGCTGGCCGATCTCCGGCGCAAGGGTAAGCACCTTGATCGGTGCGATCGCATGCAGGCGCTGCACGTCGGCCAGCGTGGCCTCGACCACCAGCGGTGGCTGCGCGCCCAGGCGCTGCGCACTGATGAAGGGGCCCTCCAGGTGTACGCCGAGTACGCGGGCCATGCCGGGTGCGCGCGTGGCGATCGCGGTGGACAGGCCTTCAAGCGCGCGGGTGATGTCGTCCTCCTGCGCGGTCATGGTGGTGCCCAGCAGCGCGGTGGTGCCGTGCCGGGCATGCGCGCGGGCCACCGTCTGCGCGGTCGTGCCGCCCTGCATGATGTCCACCCCGGCGCCGCCATGCACATGCAGGTCGATGAAGCCGGGCAGGATCAGCGGCACCTCATCGTCGCCGCGCGTATCGGCATGCGCGGTGTCGATGGCGGTGATGCGCTGGTCGAAATGGAGATCGCCGCGGACCCAACCGGTGTCGGTGAGCAGGCGGCCGTGCAGGGAGCGGGACTCGGTCAAGGTGGGGACTCGGCGATGATCACTTCGACGCCCAGCCGCTGCAGCCCTTCCAGGTACTCGGGCTCGATGCTGCCGTCGGTGATGATGGTATGGACCTGGTCCAGCCGTGCGATGCGGTGCAGGCTGACCCGGCCGAACTTGGAGGCGTCGGTCAGCACCACGATGCGGCGCGCGCGCTCGACCATGCGGTGATTGAGGCTCGCTTCGGCCTCATGGTGGGTGGTCAGGCCGAACTGCAGGTCCAGGCCATCCACGCCCAGGAACAGGGTGTCGAAGCTGTAGGTGTTGAGGCTCGCCTCGGCCTGGCTGCCATGCAGTGAAAGCGACTGCTTGCGCAGCAGCCCGCCGGTGAGCAGCAGCTCCACGCCCGGCGCATTGGCCAGCTCCCAGGCGATGTTGAGCCCGTTGGTCATGACCGTGACGTCGCGATGCCCGCGCAGGTGGCGCGCCAGGGTCATCGTGGTCGAGCCGGAGTCGATGATGATGTTGTCGCCGGCTTTGACCAGCTTGGCCGCCTCGATACCGATGCGGTCCTTCATGGGCAGGTTCAGCGCGTCCTTTTCATGGATGTCCTGTTCCTGCGGCGGCGTGCGTACCAGCGTCGCGCCCCCGTGGGTGCGCGTGGCCAGCCCCTGCGACTCGATGTGGGTCAGGTCGGCGCGGATGGTGACCGCCGAGACCGCAAAGCGCGCCACCAGCTCGCTGACCTGCACGTTGCCGTGCTCGACCAGGGTCTGGAGGATCTGTTGGCGGCGCTGCCGGGTGTTTCGCATGGGGGCGATTCCGTTCGAAAGGGAAAGCCGAAGCTTACCGTTCCGAAAGCTCCTTGGCCTGCCGGGTTTCGTTATGCGTGCCCGACACAGTGCGATTGCAGGCCCGGGCGTACTCGGCCAGGCGCAGCGCCACCTTGTGTTGGATCAGCGCCAGCGGCGCCGGCTGAAGCTCACCGGCCTCGATGGCCTTGAGCTGCTCGGGCATGAACTGGCTGAGCAGCATCTGCGGCGGCGCGTGCGCGGTGAGATTGGCGACCAGCGTGTCCAGCGCTGCCTGCACCGCCGGCTCACCCCAGTAATAGCGGCTGCGATCGCTGAGCGAGTACGCGCGCAGCAGGCGCAGTTCGTGCTCGTCACCCTGGTAGTAGCTGCGCCAGCTGTCCGGTGCGTCGACCATGCAGCGGTCCAGCACCTCGATCAGATGCGAGCATTGCGCGGCGGGCAGCAGTTCGCGCTCGATCATCGCCAGCGCGAACACCGCCTCGCGGAAGGCATAGGTCGCCGCCGGGCCGACTTTCAGGATCGCGAAGTGATCGCGGACCAGCGCGTGCAGGCCAGCTTCGGTCTGGTAATCGGTGGAGTGTGCTTCGAACACGATGCCCGGCTGCTGCTCGACGAAGGCCGACAGCTCCGCGGCGGCGGCCGGGTCGTAGTAGTGCACGCTGCTGTGGTCGAAATCCACGCCGGGCTGTACCACCATCGCGATCACGCGCTCCCAGGCCGGCAGCAGGTCCGGGGCGGAGAACGCCTCACGGTGAATTGCCAGGGTGGTCGCTGCGGCCGCCGGCGTGGTCACCTGCAGGCCGCCGGCCAGCGAGGCCTCACCGCCGGGAATCGGTACCTCGGTGCCGATCACATAGACCGGCGGCGGCAGCCCGTGCTCGGCGGCGGTGCGTTCGGCAATCCGCGCCAGCTCGGCCGAGCGTGCGGCGACGATGGCGTCCGGCAACGGGGTCGGGTCATCGGCGCAGGACATGCTGCAGTCCAGGTGGATCTTGTGGAAACCGGCGGCGACGTAGGCGGCGATCAGTTCGCGCGCGTTTGCCATTGCAGCGTCTGCCGGGCCCTTCTGCCAGGCGTTGGGACCGAGGTGGTCGCCACCGAGCACCAGCCGCTCGGCCGGGAAGCCGGCATCGCGTGCCAGCTGCAGCACGTAGTCGCGGTACTGCGGCGGGGTCATGCCGGTATAGCCGCCGAACTGATCGACCTGGTTGGAGGTCGCCTCGATCAGCAGCAGGGTGTCGTAGCGCTGCGCGACCTGCATCGCCGCCAGCAACACCTGCGCGTTGCTGCAGCAGACGCTGTACAGCCCGACGGGGTGGCCCTGGCGATGGGCGGCGATCAACGATTGGACGGCGGACATGGCAACTCCAGTAACAGCGGTGTTCAGGGGGAAGGGTGGTGCTGGCGCGCGAGCAGTGCCGCGCCCCGCGCACCGCCGGCATCGCCGAAGGTGGGCGGCAGGATCGGCGGCACGCGTACGCCGTCGAACAGGTAGGGCGCGATCGCGGCCGGCAGATCGCGGTACAGCTGTTCCAGCTTGGAGAGCCCACCGCCGAGCACGATCACGTGTGGGTCCAGCGCGAGGATCAGGCTGGCGAAGCTGTAGCCGAGCAGGTCGCGGTGGATGGCCAGCGCCTGCTGCGCGATCGCATCGCCGGCCTGGGCGCGTGCGACCACCTCGGCGGCATCCAGCGCGTCGCCGCCACGGCGTTCATGGATCATCGCCAAGCCGCTGCCGGACACGTAACGCTCCAGGCAGCCGCGCAGGCCGCAGCCACAGTCCAGCACCGGCAGGTCGTGGCGCTGCTGCAGCGTGGCGGGCAGGCTCCAGTGGCCCCACTCGCCGGCGATGCCGTTGTGACCGGCGATCAGCCGGCCGCCGACGCAGAAGCCACCGCCCGCACCGGTGCCGAGGATCGCCCCGAACATGCTGGGGTAGCCGGCGGCGGCGCCGTCATGGGCTTCGGACAAGGCGAAACACTGCAGGTCATTGCCCAGCTCCAACGGGCGCTGCAGGCGTGCCTGCAGGTCCGCACCGACGGTCTGACCGGTCAGGCTGGGCACGTTGGCACTGAGCTGGCGGCCGCTGACGCGATCACGCACGCCGGGCAGGCCGATGCCGACCCCCAGGCCGCGCTGGCCGAGTGCGGCATCGGCCGCGTCGACCAGATCGACGATCGCCTGCAGGAACGCGGCGTAGTCGCGGGTCGGCGTCGCCACGCGTTGGCGGTGGTGCACCCCCAGCGCGGCGTCGCACGCGACCAGTTCGATCTTGGTGCCGCCGATGTCGATGCCGTACCAGGTCTGCATGCGTGCTCAGCCGTGGGGGTGGATGGTCACGCCCTGCACCACACGGTTGACCGTGCCGTCGGGGAAGGGATTGTCCGGGGTCATGCCGAGCGCGGCCGAACGCTGCAGCGCATAGCACTGCGGCACCAGCAGCCACAGCGGGGCCAGCCACGGATCGGGCAGTGCGGGTGCGGCGAGGACGAAGTCGCCCTCGGCGCGGTCCACGTCGTCCGGCCCGATTGACAGCACCCGCCCGGCGATGCCGTCGCGGCGCAGTTCGTTCAACAGGTCCTGCTCGTAGCGTCGTGCCAGCGGCTGCGCGCTGCGCAGCATCACCACCAGGGTTTCGCCGTTGAGGGTGGACTTGGGCCCATGGCGGAACCCCAGCGGGGTATTGGCCAGCGCCAGCACGCGGCCGGCGGTGAGTTCGAGCACCTTCAGCGCGGCCTCGCGGGCGACCGCTTCGAGTGGACCGCTGCCGAGATAGATGACACGCGAATACGGCGCCTGGGCGAGGGTGGCCACCGCGCCATCCCAGGCATCCAGCGCACGCTCGCCATGGCCGGCCAACGTGCGAAGACGCTCCAGGCGCGTTGCCCACGGGGCGCTGTCGAACGCACTCAGCGCGGCCAACAGCATGCAGCTCAGGCTGCTGGTCATGGCGAAGGCGCGATCACAGCTGGCCGGCGGCATCAGCAGCGACAACGTATCGCTGCGGCCGTGGCCACGCGTGGCGAGTTCGCCCTCGGCATTGCAGGTGATATCGACGAAGCGCGCGTGCTCCACCTGGTCGCGGACCAGATCCACCGCGGCCACGCTCTCAGGGCTGGAGCCGCTGCGTCCGAACGACACCAGCAGGGTCGGGCGGTCGCGGCGCAGGTACAGCGCCGGATGGGTCAGCAGGCTGGTGGTATGCACGGCGCGGACCTCGGCAGGCCACTGCGCATTGATCTGGTCGGCCACCATCTCGGCAATGAAGCCCGAGCTGCCGGCGCCGGTGAAGATCACCAACTGGTTGGGATCGCGCAGGGTCTGCCCGAGGAAGCCATCGACGCGCGCCTGCGCGGCCTCCAGCAGGCTGGCCAGCGCAGCCCACAAGCGGGGCTGCTGGGCGATTTCTTCGGCGGTATAGGCGCCACCGAGGCGCTGCCACGCGGGCAAATCAGGGAGCAGAGAAGCGTCCATTCGCAATTCCTGTTGGGCGACCGCACCTTCTTCGTTTTCTTTCGAAATGTCAAATATCGAAAGATAAAGAAAAGGTCGATCGGTCACAGTTTCTGACTTCCGCTCGTGGGGTGGCCGTCGAGGATGGCGCGGAATGCCGCGCTGCACCAAGGTTTCAACGGGCACAAAATGCGTATTCAGTTGGCGTTTGGAAAGTGACGCACCGCCACATCTTTCGTTTGTGCCAAAATATCCTTCCTTTTTCTTTGCAATTTGTTGACATCTTTCGAGACCCTGCCCTAGAGTCGGCCGCACTGGTTTCAGTTTCCCGCTGACCGCGGGCTTGGGGGCAAGGTGGACTTCCGGTTTCGACGCACTGGTCTGACGATCGCACTGCTCACCGCAGTGGCTCTGGCTGCCACTGCCAACGCCGCGCCGGTGGGCAACCTGCGTGCGATCAGCGCCACCCCCGCCAACGACGGCACCGCCGGCTGGACACTCAGCACGGATACCGGCGCCACGCTGCGCGTGGAGTTGCTGCGCGATGACGTGCTGCGTGTGCGCGCCGGCCGCAACGGCACGCTGACCGATGCCGGCGACAAGGCTGCCCCGATCGTGCTGCCGCAGCCGGCCGCGAAGGTCGCCTTCGAGGTGGAAGAAGGTGCCAACGAGGTGCGCATCCGCACCGATGCGCTGGTGCTGCACATCCAGCGCCAGCCACTGCGCCTGTCGCTGGTGCGCCGCGAGGGCGACCGCGATGTCGCGCTGTGGCGTGAACTGCAGCCGCTGGACCTGGACAAGGACCAGAGCGTGCAGGTGCTCTCCAGCGAAGGCGATGAGCACTTCTACGGCGGCGGCCAGCAGAACGGTCGCTTCGAGTTCAAGGGCCGCGAACTGGAGGTCTCGTATTCCGGTGGCTGGGAAGAAGGCGATCGCCCCAACCCGGCGCCGATGCTGCTGAGCTCGCGCGGCTGGGGCATGCTGCGCAACACGTGGAGCGACGGCACCTATGATCTGCGCCAGGCCGACCAGGCCACGCTGCTGCACCGCGAAGACCGCTTCGATGCGTACTACTTCGTCGGGCCCAGCCTGCATACGCTGCTGGACCGCTACACCACCCTGACTGGTCGCGCCGGTCTGCTGCCGCGCTGGGCGTTCTCCTATGGCGACGCCGACTGCTACAACGATGGCGACAACATCAAGAAGCCCGGCAGCGTGCCCGAAGGCTGGAGCGACGGCCCGACCGGCACCACGCCGGATGTCGTCGACAGCGTGGCCCGGCAGTACCGCGACCACGACATGCCCGGCGGCTGGATCCTGCCCAACGATGGCTACGGCTGCGGCTACAAGAAGCTGCCCGAGACCGTGCAGGGGCTGGCGAAGTACGGCTTCAAGACCGGCCTGTGGACCGAGAACGGCGTCGACAAGATCGCCTGGGAAGTCGGTACTGCCGGCAGCCGCGTGCAGAAGCTGGACGTGGCCTGGACCGGCAAGGGCTATCAGTTCGCGATGGATGCCAACCAGTCCGCGTTCAACGGCATCCTGAACAATTCCGACTCGCGCCCGTTCCTGTGGACGGTGATGGGCTGGGGCGGCATCCAGCGCTACGCGGTGGCCTGGACCGGCGACCAGAGCAGCAGCTGGGATTACATCCGCTGGCACATCCCGACCCTGATCGGCTCGGGCCTGTCCGGCATGGCCTACGCCAGTGGCGATGTGGACGCGATCTTCGGCGGCAGCGCCGAGACCTTCACCCGTGACCTGCAGTGGAAGAGCTTCACCCCTGTGCTGATGGGCATGTCCGGCTGGTCCGGCAACGCGCGCAAGCACCCGTGGTGGTTCGATGAGCCGTACCGCAGCGTCAACCGCGATTACCTCAAGCTGAAAATGCGCATGACCCCGTACATGTACGGGCTGGCGCATGACGCGGCGACCACCGGTGCCCCGCTGCTGCGCGCGCTGATGTGGGATCACCCGCAGGACCCGCAGGCCTATACCGAGGCGCACAAGTACCAGTTCCTGCTCGGCCGCGAGCTGCTGATCGCGCCGGTGTACCGCAGCCAGGCCGCCAGCCGTGGCTGGCGCCGCGACATCCACCTGCCGCAGGGCCGCTGGATCGACTACTGGGATGGCCGCCAGCTGCTCGCCGGTGCCGAAGGTCGCTCGCTGGACCGCCCGGTCGACCTGGCCACAATCCCGGTGTTCGTGCGCGCCGGGGCGATCATCCCGATGTATCCGGCGATGCTCTACGACGGTGAGAAGCCGCTGGATGAAGTGACCTTCGATCTGTACCCGCAGGGTACCTCGCAGTACACGCTGTACGAAGATGATGGCGCCACCCGCCGCTATGAGAAAGGTGAATCGAGCACGCAGGCGATCACGGTGCAGGCCCCGGCGCAGGGCACTGGCCAGGTGCAGGTGCGCATCGATCCGGTGCAGGGCCAGTACGCCGGCCAGCTGCCGCAGCGCCGTTATGCGCTGCGCGTGCTCAGCCGCCAGCGCCCGGAGGCGGTGACGCTGGACGGCCGCGCGCTGCCGATGCTGGCCGATGCGGCGGCGTGGCAGGCCGCAGGCGAGGGCTGGTACTTCGATGCGGCCGAGCGCCGCGGCACCCTGCACGTACGCACTTCGCCGACCGACATCCGCCAGCCGCTCGCGCTGAAACTTGAACTGCCGGTTGCCGCTGCACCGGCCGACGATGCATTCCCGGCCGCGCCCGAGCTGGGCCGCGCGCTGCCCTCCGACAGCCTGCTGGTGGTCAACCGCCCGGCCGAGGAGCAGGGCTACGAGATGGAAAAGGCCTTCGACGATGATCCGGCCACGTGGTTCCGCACCGTGCGCAACCAGGCGGTCAAGACCGGTGCGCACGAGTGGGTGCTCGGCTTCGGCGAACGCAAGCTGATCGACGGCATCGAACTGGCGCCGCGCAACGACCAGCACTGGAAGAGCGGGCAGATCCGCGATTACGAAATCTACATGGCCGACAGCAACGGCGAATGGGGTGAGCCGATCAAGCGCGGCCGCCTGACCCTGCAGCAAGGCGCGCAGCAGATCGATTTCCCCGCCCATGCCGGCCGCCTGCTGCGCTTCCGCGTGCTCAGCACGCAGAACCCGGAAGGCGACGGTGCCAGCGGTGCCGACCCGATGGTCACCGCAGCGCAGGGCAGCGTGGCGCGTGCAGTGGATGCGCTGCAGCCGCGCGATGTCGGCCCGATCGTGCTGTCCACCTTCCACGTGCTGGAGCATCCGCAGCCGGAGGGTCCCGCGCAGCAGCTGTATCTCTCCGCGCTGCCCATGCCCGCCCCGTTGAAGGCCAGCGTGGCTGCCGACCGCGCCCTCGGTGGGCAGGCGGAGATGCGCATGAACGGGCTGCATTTCCGCCGCGGCCTGGGCGTCAACGCCAGCAGCCGGATCGATCTGAAACTGACGGGCAGCTGGCGCCTGCTGCGTGCCGACCTGGGGATCGATGATCAGTGCCGCACCGCCGGCGGCATGCAGTTCCAGGTGTGGGGTGACGGTCGGCTGCTGTACGACAGCGGGCTGGTCACCGCACCCGGCGTGGTCAAACCGGAGCTGGACGTGCGCGGCCTGCAGCGGCTGAGCCTGCGCACGCTCGGGGCGCAGGGCGATCACCCCGCGCAGGTCTGTGGCAACTGGGCCAATGCCGCCCTGATCGGACAGGAGGGCGATACCGCCAGCATCGTGTCGCCCTAACCGAACCGCCTTTCGAAACACCGCTCTCTCCCGTTTCCCGTCTGCGGCCGTCTGGCCGCGGCACGGGGGACGTTTGCCCGAAAACACCCATCCACCGCCAGCCCCACGCTGCGGATCGAACAAGGAGCCAAAGATGTTGACCGAACGCCATCGCCATCGCCGCATCACCGCCACCCCCTTGTCCATCGCACTCGGCCTGGCCGTCGCGGTGGTCGGCGGTGCCAGCGCCCAGGACGCATCACCCGATACGAAAGCCACCGAGCTGTCGCGCATCGAGGTGACCGGCTCCAACATCCGCCGCAGTGATGTGGAAACCGCCTCGCCGGTGCAGGTGATCAGCAAGCAGGACATCGAGAACATGGGCGCGCGCACGCTGCTGCAGGTGCTCGACAACCTGCCCGCCGCGCGGCCGGGCCAGCAGGACTCGCGCTCGCTGTTCACCGGTTCGGATGGCGCCTCGCAGGCCAACCTGCGTGGCCTCGGCGCACAGGGCACGCTGGTGCTGCTCAATGGCCGCCGCCTGTCCTACTACGGCGCACCGGCCGGCTTCCAGACCCAGTTCGTCAACATCGATGCGATCCCCGCCGCGGCGATCGAACGCATGGAAGTGCTGACCGACGGCGCCTCGGCGGTCTATGGCACCGACGCGGTGGCCGGCGTGATCAACGTGATCACCAAACGCTCCTACCAGGGCGCGGAGATCAACCTCACCACGGATAAATCCTCGCGGATCAGCTCCTACGGCGAACACCAGGGCAGCATCACCGCCGGCTTCGGTGACCTGGATGAAGACCGCTACAACGTCTACGCCTCGGTCAATCTGTACCGGCGCGATGCGATCCCGCTGAGCGACTTCTACGACAAGCGGCCTGACCAGTACTACGTCAACAACCCCAACTACCTGCCCAACCTGCGCCTGGGGACCGGCAGCAAGCCGGGCGAGTTCAATCCGGGCAGCTATTTCGCGTTCGATCCGGTCACCGGCCGCCGCGTGCAGGAAGCGGCGCCAGGCTGCAACAACGTACTCACCAGCGAAGCGGCCGGCCCGCGCTGTATCTGGGAGACGTGGATGAACAACGAGATCGACGCCGGCGCCAAGTCCGAGCGGAACACTGCGTATGTAAACGCCCACTTCCTGATCGGCGACAGCACCGAAGCCTTCGCCGAAGCGACCTACACCGACATCGACCTGACCGCCAACGGCGGTACGCCGCGTGCCTACGGCACCACCACCGGCAACCCGACCAGCTGGTTCTCGCGCAACACCGGCACCACGGTCAACCAGTTCCTGTATCCCTACCTGGGCCCGAACAACGAATACAACAACGCCTCGCCCGAACTGAAGGCACTGATGGGCGGCGTGGTCGGCCTGCAGTACCTGCTGCAGGACGTGGGCGCTAACCACTTCGGCCAGCGCAACACCGATCAGAGCTACCGCGTGGTGGCCGGAATGCGCGGTGACATCGGCGACTGGAACTGGGAAACCGCGTTTGCCACCGCCGGCAGCCACTCGGTCACCTACCAGACCACCAACGTCAACCTGGCCGGCTTCGAGAAGGCCTTCGGCCCGTATTCCGTCGATCCGGGCACTGGCCGCGTGATCATTTCCGATCACCCGGCGTACAAGTTCGGTGAGATCAGCGAGGCCAACGCCGCGCTGATCCGCGAAGCGTTCCCGACCTTCGACATCCAGTCCTGGACGCGCCTGCATACCCTGGACGGCAAGATCGAAGGTCCGCTGTTCCAGATGCCGGCCGACGAAGTGCGTGCGGCTTTCGGCTTCAACGCCAGCCGCGAGACCTTCTACACCCCCGGCAACCCGGACGCGGCCAACGGCCTGATCACCCAGCAGGGTGGCTCGTGGTTCGATGGCAAGCGCAACACCTATGCGCTGTTCGCCGAGACGGTGGCGCCGCTCACCGAGAAGCTGGAACTGGACGCCGCACTGCGCGTGGACAAGTACCCGGACTTCAGCGCCAACCTGGCCCCGAAGATCGGCCTGAAGTACCAGATGTTCGATCAGCTGATGCTGCGCGGCACCTATTCCACCGGCTTCCGCGCCCCGAGCTTGGCCGAGTCCGGCAATGGTGGCGTGTTCGCCCAGCTGGGCGGTTACCGCGACGAGGTGCGATGCAACGAGACCAACGCCATCGCCAACCTCCTGTTGCAGTCGCAGCGTGGCGGTGACGTCGACCTCGGCAAGACCCTGCTCAACACCGACTGCAGCCGCACCGTGGCGCGCATGACCCAGCCCAACCCGGACCTGAAGCCGGAGAAGGCCAAGATCACCACGCTCGGTTTCGTCTACGAGCCGACCCAATGGTTGTCGGTGTCGGCCGATTACTGGTTCATTTACCGCAGCAATGAAATCGTCGCCCCGGATTTCACCCGCGACGAAGACATCATTTCCTCCACGCGTTCGCCGATCACCGAAAGCGACCGCGCCAACCTGGCCGCCCTGGCGGCGATGTGCGCCGACCCGGCCAGCGGCGTGGCCTGTCCCGGCACGCTGCCCGGCTACAGCGTGGGCAACGTGGCCAGCGTGGTGGGCCAGTACAAGAACCGTGGCAAGACCTTGATCGACGGCTTCGACATCGATGCGCGCAGCCGCTTCTCGCTGGGCGAGTGGGGCAACCTCAATATCGGTGTGGCCGCCACCATCGCCAACCGCAACCGCTCCTACCTGGATGATGAAAGCGGCTGGTACTACGGCGACCTGGTCGGCTATTACAACAACCCGCGGCTGCGCGCCACGTTGAACGCGGACTGGAGCTACAAGCAGGTCACCACCAGTGTCTTCGTCAACTACGTGGGTGGCACCAAGTGGGCGCTGCAGCAGATCGACGAGGAGGACAACAACCCGCAGACCTGCACCGCCGGCTACCTGCCGGTGGAGCAGAGCAAGTGCGATGGCGCCCCGTCGTGGTGGACCGCCAACCTGAGCGTGGCCTGGCGCCCGGATGCGCATTGGAACGTCGGCTTCACCATCAAGAACCTGTTCGACCGCCTGCCGTTCTATGACCCGAACAGCTTCCTCGGCGATTCCAGCGATTACGCCACCATCTTCGGTCGCGGCTACAGTCTCACCGTCGGCTATAAGTTCTGATGCTTCCCCCGCGCCGGTCCCGGCCGGCGCGATCTTCACACGAGGTACTGTCCATGAAACGCAGAGAATTCATCGCCGCCAGCGCGGCCGTCGCCGCCACCAGCCTGCTGCCCAACACGCCCGCCCGGGCACGCGCGCGCAAGGTGCGGCTGGGCCTGATCGGCACCGGCATGCGCGGCCAGGTATTGCTGAAGGAACTGGTCCGCCGCGATGACGTGGAGGTGGTCGCGCTGTGCGACATCGAGCCGATCATGCTCAAGCGCGGCATGGCCATGGTGGCCAAGGCCGGCAAGCCGGCGCCCAAGGCGTACGGCCAGGACGGCGACGTCAACGCCTGGAAGCGGCTGATCGAGCAGCGCGGCCTGGACGGCGTGATCATCGCCACGCCCTGGGAATACCATGCACCGATGGCGATCGCGGCGATGCAGGCCAAGGTCGCGGTGGGCTGCGAAGTGGTCGCCGGCATCACCCTGCAGGACCACTGGGACGTGCTCAAGACCCAGCTGTCCACCGGCACGCCGTACATGCTGCTGGAGAACGTCTGCTATCGCCGCGATGTGATGGCGGCGCTGCAGATGGTGCGGCAAGGCCTCTTCGGCGAACTCGTGCACCTGCAGGGCGGCTACCAGCACGACCTGCGCGGGGTGAAGTTCAATTCCGGCGACCCCAGTCAGCCGTATGACAGCGGCGTGGAGTTCGGTGCCAAGGGCTGGTCCGAAGCACGCTGGCGCACCGAGCATTCGGTGCAGCGCAACGGTGAGCTGTACCCCAGCCACGGCATCGGCCCGTGTGCGATGTACACCGGCATCAACCGTGGCAACCGTTTCACCCACATCAACGCGTTTGCCAGCAAGGCGCGTGGCCTGCACGAGTACACCGTGGCCAAGAGCGGGGGCACCACCCACCCGAGCACCAAGGTGGCCTTCAAGCTTGGCGACATCGTCACCACCACGCTGGCCTGCGAGAACGGCGAGACCATCCTGCTGCAGCACGACACCTCGCTGCCGCGGCCGTACTCGATGGGCTTCCGCGTGCAGGGCACCAAGGGCCTGTGGATGGATGTGAACCAGTCCATCCACATCGAAGGCCGCAGCCCGCCGCACAAGTGGGAACCGTTCCAGGCCTACCAGGACCAGTACGAGCACCCGCTGTGGAAGCAGCATGCCGATACCGCCGCCAGCGCCGGCCACGGTGGCATGGACTGGTTCGTCATCCATGCCTTCGTGGAAGCCCTCAAGGCCAAGGCACCGATGCCGATCGACATCTACGACGCGATCACCTGGAGCGCGATCACGCCGCTGTCCGAGCAGTCCATCGCCAACAGTTTCCAGACGCTGGAATTCCCGGATTTCACCGCCGGGCTGTGGAAACAGCGCAAGCCGATCTTTGCGTTTGATGGGACGTACTGAGGAAGGCTGACGTCCCAGGGCCGGTACCGATGCGTACCGGCCATTCCGTGCGCGCGTTCACCCGGTCGGCCAGGCGATGGCGCGGCCCAGCCTAGGCGCGGTCAGCGCAGGCAAAGCAATGAACACGGGGAAGTGGCAAGGATGGTGCCCCGGAGGGAGTCGCATAATCCTTCAAATGCCTTGCTATACAAGGGTCAATGGGTCGTTGGCTATTTGGCTTACCGCCAAAGTTACCGCCACAGCTCGGACGCTAGGTGCGTTGCGTCAGCATCACCGCGCCCTCGGTGACGTGGAGAACTCGTCGACCAGGACCGAGAGGAAGCGGCACAGCACGCTGAGCCCCCAGACAAGGGTGACGCCTACGGCCGCCAGCAGCAGAAACGCGATGAGCGCGAAGACCAAGTAATCCATGTCGGCAATCTACCAGGGCGTCAGGGAGCACGGGACTCCAGCCTGCATGCGCGGGAGGCTACGGGCCTGGACGCAGTCCTGAGGCGAAAGAGAGGGGTTGCATGGCACATAGGCCGATGAGCGCCAACCAGCTGCCCGCCGAGGCTCTGCCCCCGGCGCGCGCACTCGTCTCCCCGCCACGCCTGCGGGCTTTATAGGGTGCTTTCTCTGCACCACCTGCACTTCGCCACGCGCAGGCATGGTGAGGCTCCAAGTGCTATCACGATAGTGCATGGCCCCCTGCGGAAGCCTGCACCAACAAAGACTAAATCGCGGCGGGAAGACGGTGTTCAGGGGCGAAGCCAGGACTGCGCGCGGCAGAGAGGAAGTGCAGCTGTCCAAGTGAATCCTAAAAAGCAGCTGCCCAAATAAAGAGTGGTTCGGGAACGCTACGAAAACGTGCTTGGCAACTACTTTGCGGTAACACGTTCTCACCGGAAGTGCGCCCGTATCAACATGGCCGGATTACCCACAACACATAGCTTCGAAGCAGCCACGCCCGTTGCCTAGGCACTTGAGAGGCTGGATGCTCTCCTGACATGCCGAAAATCCGGGTAACAGCGGTAACGCTGGTAACGGGCATTCCATTCCTCGTAAAAACAATCATCTACGCCATCAGTCAGTGGGGTGATGGCTGGTAACAACTGGTTACAGCGGTAACGTGAGTGGCTGTACGGCGGCGCTTCGGGCATGAAGCAGGGGCTGAGCCTGGCCTGCACCGCTTGAGGCAAGGCCACCACTACGCGATTTTGGCTCTGGCAAATCGCGCGGACGGCGCCAATGCACTTGTCCACCTGACACCTGTAAAGCACTTGCCCGTCGCAGAGGTCAGTAGCGCGCAGATCCTGAACGAATCAAGTTCTCTCTGAGTCGACCCGGTGTTGACTGTCAGCGAATTCCGTGTATGATTTGCAACTGTACGGTGGTTGAAGATTGCGGCTGAAGTAAAAGTGGCGGCCAGTTTGGCGCCGTGGAGGCGAAAGCCTCTTTCATCACGCAAGCGCATGACGACGTCGTCGTCGTCCGACGGACGATGAAGTCATGGCAGCAGTGACATAGACCGTCTTCGTGAGGAAGACGGGGTTGGTAGTAGAGGGAAAAGCAAGCGGGTTCTTCAAAGTTCCATAAGGTTTCAGTTAGTGCCGTGAGACGGTAGGTCGACATCAACATCGTGTTGATTGGAATTTGCCGTCATTAACTGAAAAGGAAACATCACTTATGGCAACACCAGACAATAACCGTACAACCCGCAAGCCGTCCCGCCTGAAAGCTTTTCTGAAGAGCTTGACTCTGAAGTCTGTGCTAAAGGCAGCCGATTATGCTTACCTAGCCTACAAGGTAGTTAAGTGGGTCTTCCGCCTTGTTAAAGAAGCGGAGGGGGCTAACCTCTAACTTCCATTCACATTCAATTGGAGAATCAATCATGTTTGGTGAAGCTCTCCGGTTAGTTCGTTCGTTTCATGACGTGAATCAAGCTGAGCTAGCCGATGCTCTGAGCATATCAAGGTCTTATCTTTCTGAAATTGAGTCAAACAAAAAGACCCCTAGTTTGGAGCTTTTGCAGAGGTATTCAACGCATTTCGGAATCCCTCTTTCTTCTCTAATTTTGTTTTCCGAGAATGCCGGTGAATCTCCGCGCGACCTAAAGGTTAAGCGCATGCTAGGCGAGAAGGCTATAGCAATTCTTCATTGGATTGAAAAGAAATCAATTTTTAAGAACGCCGCTTAAGGTGGTTTCATGACGAAGAAGAAGCAGGGATGCTATCTGGTTTGCCAATCACCGCTATACAAGGTGACGTCAAAGCGAAAATTGGCAGATATTCTGAAGATATCGGTTAAGGACCTTCGATTTCTCGCTTCGCTTACTGACAACTACCGGCACTGGGAGCTTCCTCAGAAGCGACAAGAGATATTGGCTGGCCTCCCCGAGAAAAAGCCGCGGGTTATTCAGCAACCCAAGCCGTTGCTCGATGCAGTCCACAGGCGCTTGGCCCAGCTCCTTTCAAGGATTAGTAAGCCTTCTTTCGTTTTTTCTGCAACTAAGGGGCTCGACTACGTAGATAATGCCCGTGCCCACATGAATCCGCATCGCGGGGTAAAGGTAGATATCAAGAACTTCTACGCCTCGGTACGGGCACGTCTTGTTCGCCAATTTTTTGAGGAGCGTCTGAGTTGTGTGCCAGACGTCGCCAAGCTTCTGACCCAGATCTGCTGCGCCGGGGAGTTTCTCCCCACTGGTAGTGCAGTTAGCCCTTTGCTTTCCTACTTCGCGTGTTCGGATCTTTTCGCCCGTATACATAAGATGGCAGCACAGAAGGATCTGGTGTTCACTTTGTACGTTGACGACATGATGTTCTCTGGTGAACAAGCCACTCGATTGTTTGCGTCGGCGGTGGTTAAGGAGTTGGCTCACTACAACTTCATTGGTCACAAAATTTCCTATTTTCCTGCGGGAACAGTGAAGGTCGTGACTGGCGTTGCGGTCTGGAGCGACCGAATTGGCCTTCCAATGAGTCGTTATAGAAAAATGCGCCGTTACAGGGCTGCTTTCAAGAATCCGAAGGACTATAGCGATGCGTGCCTGCTAGGTACCACGCTCATGGGGCAATACCGTGAGGCGGAGCGGTTGCACACCGGAATGAGAGTTCACGCAAGAATGATCGAGTCTCGGCTAGCCGTGATGCGGGTTAGAATGTCCGGCTCCTGTAGTGCGGCGCCGCCGAAGCCGAACATTAAGCGTAAGAAGACTGTTCTTCTGCGGCGCGTCTCCTCTGCCGTTGCGCATTTGCGCGCCCGCGCAAGCAGCAAGAAGGCATTGGCGCTTTCTTGCCCTATGTCAGATTCCGGTTTGAAGTTGAGGGGCGCCCTCAATTAGTCACTGATACGCCAGCACCAGCCGAGAATTGCCGTGGCACCGGCTGGCCCCCTCGCGCCGCCAGTCGGCCAGCGAGCCCACGGCGGCGTAGTGGTGCTGCAGACCGCCGCTGTGCTGGTAGACCAGCAGTTCCTCACTGCTGCCGTAGCTCTCGCCGCTGGGCAGCACGTAGCTGCTGTCATGCCAGCCCGGCACGGCCACATTGCGGGCGCGGGCGTCGATGCGCTCCTGAATGATGTAGGCCAGCAGCGGCTGCATCGTGTTGCGATGGGCAGACATCTCCACACCGCCTGCGGCCAGCTGGCGCACGAACTCACGTGGGGCGCGCCAGCATTTCAGCGGGGACGCTAACAGGCACAAAAAAGGCCGACATCCTCGATTTGAAAGGAAAATTCGGCCTTCATAAGTCGGTGTAAGACGTTCAGATGGTGCGCCCGGAGGGATTCGAACCCCCGACCAATGGCTTCGGAAGCCACTACTCTATCCGGCTGAGCTACGAGCGCGTTGTGTCCTGCGTCCCGCCGGGCCGCCTGATGGGGCCACGGACCGCCAAAGCGGCGCGGGAGGAGCATTCTATCCGTAAACGCCGCGCAGGTCTGCCCCCTGCACCGATGCGCCCGGCGGCGGCGCGCCCGGCCAGCCCAGGCGGTATCCTTTACCGATGGCTTACGAACGTTTTGAAGCGCCCGAGGCGGCGCCCCCGTCGCGCTGGCGGCACTACTGGAAGTTGATGCGCGCCGACCGCCCGATCGGCACCCTGCTGCTGCTCTGGCCCACCTGGTGGGCGCTGTGGCTGGCCTCCGGCGGGCTGCCGCCGCTGTGGACGCTGTTCGTGTTCACCGCTGGCGTGTGGCTGACCCGCTCGGCCGGCTGCGTGATCAACGATTACGCCGACCGCTGGCTGGACCCGCACGTCAAGCGCACCAAGGACCGCCCGTTGGCCAGTGGGGCCGTGTCCGGCCGTGAGGCGCTGGCCCTGTTCGCCGGGCTGATGATCGTCGCCTTCGCTCTGGTGCTGACCCTGAACTGGCTCACCATCGGCATGAGCTTCATCGGCGTGTTCCTGGCCGCCAGCTATCCCTACCTCAAGCGCTACACCCACCTGCCGCAGGTCTATCTCGGCATGGCCTTCGGCTGGGGCATCCCGATGGCCTTCGCCGCGGTGCAGGGCGAGGTGCCGGTGATCGGCTGGCTGCTGTACGGCGCCAACATCCTGTGGTCCACCGCGTATGACACCTGGTACGCCATGGTCGACCGCGATGACGACCTGAAGATGGGCTCGCATTCCACCGCGATCCTGTTCGGGGATCTGGACCTGATCATCCAGGGGATTCTCTACGCGCTGTTCCTGGGCACGATGGCGCTGGTCGGCCTGCGCGCGGAGCTGGGGGTCTATTACGGCCTCGGCGTCGGCGTTGCCGCCGGCCTGATCGCCTACGAGTTCTGGATCGCCCGCAAGCGCGAGCGCGACCCGTGCTTCAAGGCCTTCCTGCACAACAACTGGGTCGGCGCCGCGCTGTTCGCCGGCATCGCGGTATCGCTGGCGCTGCGCTGAGGTGGCCACCCGACCAACGGTCGGGTGCTACCCGTAACGCGCGCAGTGGTAGTGCCGGCCGTTGGCCGGCTCCCGATCACCTCGCAGAGCCGGGCAGCGCCCGGCACTACGACCATTAGGCGACTGACAGCGCCGTTCCCAACGCCCAGAATCGCTCCCAATGAATGATCGGGGAGGGCGGGGCAATGAGCACATCGACGGTGGTGCAGGACGGCTGGATGGCGCGCGCGGCACTGCGCTCGGCCGCCTGGGCGGAAAAATGGTTCCCGGATGCCTATGTGTTCGCGGTGCTCGGCGTCGTCATCGTCGCGGCCGCGGCGATGGGCTTCGGCGCCACCCCGCAGGCCACCGCCACCGCCTTCGGCGAGGGCTTCTGGAGCCTGATCCCCTTCACCATGCAGATGGCCTTCGTGGTCATCGGTGGCTATGCGGTCGCCACCGCACCGATCGTGGCGCGCTTCATCGAGCTGCTGGCCCGTGTGCCCAAGACCGGCCGTGGCGCGGTGGTCTATGTCGGCCTGATCAGCATGCTGGCCTCGCTGCTCAGCTGGGGTTTCTCGCTGGTGTTCGGCGGCCTGCTGGTGCGCGCACTGGCCCGTCGCGAAGCACTCAACATGGACTACCGCGCCGCCGGCGCCTCGGCCTACCTTGGCCTCGGCGCGGTCTGGGCGATGGGCCTGAGCTCCTCGGCCGCCCAGCTGCAGGCCAACCCGGCCAGCATGCCGCCCGGCCTGGTGGAAATCACCGGCGTGCTGCCCTTCACTGAGACCATCTTCCTGTGGCAGTCGATCGCGCTGACATCCGCGCTGATCCTGGTGTCGCTGCTGATTGCCTGGCTCACCGCACCCGGCGCCGCCACTGCGCGCACCGCCAAGGACTTCGAAGGCGCTGCCCGCGCCGAGGCCGAGCCGCTGCAGCCGCGTACCCGCCCCGGCGAGTGGCTGGAGTACAGCCCGCTGCTGACCGTGCTGCTCTCGCTGCTCGCGTTCGGCTGGCTGTTCGGCGAGTTCGCCAGCAAGCCGGTGGTCACCGCCATCGCCAACCTCAACACCTACAACTTCCTGTTCATCTCGCTCGGCCTGCTGCTGCACTGGCGCCCGCGCAGCTTCCTCAACGCGGTGGCCAAGGCCGTCCCCAGCACCACCGGCGTGCTGATCCAGTTCCCGCTGTACGGCGGCATCGCGATGATCCTCACCCACGCCACCGGCAGTGGTGATGAGACCCTCGCGCATCGCCTGTCCACCCTGTTCGTGCACATCGCCACCACCGACACCTTCGCGCTGGTGATGGGCGTGTACTCGGCGGTGCTCGGCTTCTTCGTGCCGTCCGGTGGTGGCAAGTGGATCATCGAAGCGCCCTACGTGATGCAGGCGGCCAACGAACTCAAGGCCCACCTGGGCTGGGCGGTACAGGTCTACAACGCCGCCGAGGCGCTGCCGAACCTGATCAACCCGTTCTGGATGCTGCCGCTGCTGGGCGTGCTCGGGCTGAAGGCGCGCGACATCGTCGGCTTCACCTTCATCCAGCTGCTCGTGCACATCCCGCTGGTGCTTGGCCTGCTGTGGCTGCTCGGCATGACGCTGACCTACGTGCCGCCGGTGATGCCGTGATCGTCATCTGCGCGTCATCTCCACCCGCAGGATCGGGGATGCCCTGTTCAGTCACGCTCCGGGGCGGTTGGGGGATGGTGGCATAAGGGAATTCGAACCGTTCATATGCGGGCCAACGCTTACTGCGACATGGGGTTTGTACCTGCAGAAAACGTTGGCGTGGAGACGTTGACGAATTCGTATACAAACCCCCACACGTCGTTAACCTCGCGCTGCAGAGGATGGCCCCGACCGCGACATTCCGTTTGCGGCGACCGGAGAATCGAAATGGCTCAGCAGAACCAGCAGAACCCGAATCAGCGCGGTGAGCAGCAGGAAAGTGGTCGCGGCCAGCAGCAGCAACAGCAGCAGGAACAGCAGCAGCGCAACCAGAACCAGCAGCAGGGCGGCCAGCAGGACGAGGAAGAGTGAGCCCAGCCGGCTGTTATGTGAACTGAAGCCCCGCTCCGGCGGGGCTTCGTTCGTCTGCGGCCTGCTCAGGCAGAGCGCAGGTGCCAGCCCAGTGCTGCGTCTTCCACAGCCGCGCCAGGCACCACGTCATGCAGCACCACGCGGAGGCCGCGCGCATTCGGCGGCACCTTCTGCTCGGGGAACCAGCGGCGCGTCGCATCGACCACGATCAACAGACCTTCGTCATCGCCGAGGGGTGCGAAGTGCGGCGTGGGCTGTGACAGCGGCTCCAGCCCGAACGCCGCTTGGGCCTTTGCCTGCACCTCAGCCACGTCTTCAGCGGGCAGGCCGACCTCGCTGATGCAGGTCATCTCGCTGCCATGGAACGCGCCCTGACGCTCGCCGGCAGGCAGCCGCCGGCGCGCGATCAGCTCCAGGATCAGGCCGTCCGGCCCGGTGAAATAAATCGATTCGGAATCCCAGCGGCCATCGAAGGTGAAGTGGTCATGGCCCTTCAGATCGCGCTGCAGGGTGGCGCGTGCTTTCAGCCAGTCGGTGGCCGCTTCGAATCGATTGGCTGGGACGTTGAAGGCCAGGTGCACACCGCCGACCGGATTCGATCCTGCGGGTTGCAGCCGCAGGGTGCTCCAGCCGATGCGCACGGCCGAGCCCTCAACCGGCAGCTGAAGTTCATCGCGGAAGTACGCCACGGTGGCGGCGACATCGGACACGGGAAGATCGATCTGGTGGATACGCATGATGGTGGGAGTCTCGCGTAAATACATCGACATTCTGCCGCAGCTGCGTGTGCTGCGGCGATGAACGCGATGAAACATGCACCCGCTGCGAGGGCCCATCACCGGGCATTGCCGATGCGTTTGCTACAACCCGCTGTAGAAGCCGGCACGCACCACCGGCGCATCACACACCGCTATCAGAGGAGTACTCCCGCGATGGGCATGCTGGTCGATGGAACATGGCAGGAAGGCACCGCGGGTGCCGCTGACAAGGACGGTCATTTCAAGCGCGAGGAATCCACCTTCCGCGATTGGTTGAGCGCTGACGGCAGCGCTGGCCCGAATGGCGAGCCTGGTGTCAAAGCCGCGCCTGGGGAGTTTCGCCTGTATGTGAGTCTCGCCTGCCCGTGGGCACACCGCGCGCTGATCGTGCGCGCGCTGAAAGGCCTGGAGGATCTGATGCCCGTGTCGGTGGTCAACTGGCACATGGGCGATCAGGGGTGGAACTTTGAGCCCGGCCCGCAGGTGACGCCGGAGCCAGAACGCGGTGCGCGCTATCTGCATGAACTGTACGCCGCCGCCAAGCCGGGAATGACCGGCAAGGTGACCGTGCCGGTGCTGTGGGATCGCGAGCGCGGCAGGATCGTCAGCAATGAATCGGCGGACATCATCCGGATGTTCAACGCCGCGTATGACGGACTGGGTGCCAAGGCCGGTGATTTCTATCCGGTGGCGCTGCGTGCCGGGATCGATGCGATCAACAAACGGATCTATGCCACCGTCAACAACGGTGTGTACCAAGCGGGCTTTGCATCAACGCAGCAGGCGTACGAAGAGGCTGTTGGGCCGTTGTTTGAGACGCTCACCTGGTTGGACGAGCGACTGCAGCAACAGGCGTGGCTGGTGGGTGACGCCATGACCGAAGCCGATATCCGTCTGTTCACGACGTTGATCCGCTTTGATTCGGTGTACTACGTGCACTTCAAGTGCAACGTGCGGCGCATTGCGGACTTCCTTGGCCTGCATGCGTTCATGGGGCGGATGATGGCGATTCCCGAGGTGGCGGATACGGTGAACTTCCAGCACATCAAGCATCACTATTACGAGAGTCATCGGCATCTCAATCCGTCGGGGATCGTGCCGGTGGGGCCGCAGCGGGCTTACTGACGTAGCTGCCAATCCGCCAGTGAGCTGGTTCGAGGATCACCACCGGCACAGATGCCAGCAGACGCTCAAACTGCTGGCGTTGCTCCGTGTCCATTTCCCGGAAGGGAATGGGCATCGCGCCTCCCTCGACCAATTCGATGAGATAGGCCGCCTGCAACCGCTGCACATGCTTTACCTGGTCCCACGTTCGAAAGGCACGCCTGCCTTTGCTCGTGCGCGAGAGGCCAGCCGCACTGAAGACGAACGCACAGCGACCGACGCGGAGCATCTTCCAGGCAAAGATCGGCGGGACCACAATGGCCAGGACGACCTTTTGCACGATCGGCCAGTTCCAGGGGCTGGCAGGATTGGTCTGCGCGTTACCGGTCGCCATGTCCATCGCGATGACGTCATGCAGCAACTGCCGGTACTCCGCGAGCTGGTACAACACGTCGATCTCGATGCGTGAGCCAGCGTGCTGCATACATGCTCCTTGCATGTGCGTGGAAATCATCTCAACGGTGGGTCAGCGGCAGGTCTCGCTTACGATACCTTTGGCGATAACTGCCGAAGCCTCGGCACAGCTCTGCTGAAGAAACTCGGTGACGGCATCGATTGTCACATCCAGTACGTCCTGCATCATGTCCTGGAGGTTTACGGCGATGAAGCTGGCGTTGTCGGCCATGGCCGCTATCACGCTGTATCGGGTACCGTAGATCGCCAGAAGGCCGGCTCTCTCTGCGATCTCACGCTGGCCGTTGAAGACATGCTCAGGATCGGTGTCCAAGCGCGGTGCGGCGTCGATTTCTCCCGCCAGCGCAACGCTGTGCGGGTTGATCGGGTGGCGATCGTCGCGCGCCATCCGGATCGCCCTGTCGACGTCCTTCAATGAGCTGCCCGCCATCTTCGCGCATGCTGTTCGATCCTTGAGCGTGGCGGCCATGGCGAACAGATGCTCACCTGCAAGTCGAGCTGCCAGCACGGCCTCTGCAAGAAAGCCGGCGCTTGAAAGAAGATCGACCGCTTTGGAGCTCGACAGTACCGCGTGCCAATGACGGAGCGCACTGCCATGGCCCATGTCGCTCAGCCACGTGGCCTGGCGGTTGAGTTCCTGCTCGGCATGCGTTATCCAGCCACGCAGGTCATCAATTGCTCGTGATCGCCCCATATACGTCCTTGAAACTCCAACTGTCCATGATTGATAAACCGGGTGACCGGGGCGGGTCGTCATGCCTATGAAACATCTGACCCGGCGCGCCTCTCGCTGTGCGCATCGCCCACGGTGTGACGCCGAGTCGCCTGTTGGCTGGTGTTGAATGCGTCAGCGGGGAGGCGCGAGCGCGGATAGTAAGTCAGGCGATAACACTTTCCAACCGTGCCAGCCGTTGAGGCGATACTCGGCACTGACGACGGTTCTGCTGGTTGGCTGGAGATTCTGCGGTCACGGAGGCATTCGCATTACACGCCCCCACCCCGATCCAACTGCCGATACCCGATCGCCTCCGCCACATGCGCGGTCTTGATCTCCTCCGCGTGCCCCAGATCCGCCAACGTCCGCGCCACCCGCAGGATGCGATGCATCGAGCGCGCCGACAGCTGCAACCGTTCCACAGCATCCTCCAGCAATTGCTGATCCTCCGGTGACAACCGGCAATGCTCACTCAGCTCGAACGGAAGCAGCTGTGCATTGGCCTTGCCACTTCGCAGCAGCTGCACTTCCCGCGCGGCCACCACACGGGCACGAACACTCGCGCTGTCCTCGCCGAGCGGCGCGTCATCCCGCAGCTCGCGCGGGTCCAGCCGAGGCACTTCCACATGCAGATCGATGCGGTCCATCAACGGCCCGGAGACCCGCCCGCGGTAACGACGGATGACCTCCTCGGTGCAGAGACAGCGCCCGCTGCGATCCCCGGCCCAGCCACAGGGGCAGGGGTTCATCGCCGCAACGAGCTGAAACCGCGCAGGAAAACGCTCGGTACGCGCCGCACGGCTGACGACGGCAACCCCGGATTCGATCGGCTCGCGCATGACTTCCAGCGCGTGTCGACTCCACTCCGGTACTTAGCATTTGTCAATGGGGAGTTGTCAAATGTCCGAAACCTCGGCCACATTTACGCCCAATAAAGAGTGGACTAGGCTCCCGGGCGTGAAACGGCTACCCTGCTTCATATCGCACGTTAAAACCGCGTCAAGGATGAGGTTTAGATGCTAAGCAAGTTCAGGCTTGATGGTCGAAACAGGTACGAGGTGCGATTGTTCGCCTTGAAGCTCGCGAAGATGCTTGAAGGCGTGGTTAGTTCTATCCCTCATTCAGTGGAGATCGGCAGCGAACAAGGTGGAATTCCACACTGGGATGACATCGTGGAAGTTCGTTGTGACGGGACAATTCAACATACCCAAGTCAAACGGCAGGGCACACCGTTCTGCAGTTCCACGCCAGTTAGGCCCTCTTCGACCACAGAGCTATCGGTGCTTGACAAGGCACTTGAGAGTTTGGCTGTCGCGATCGAGCGGAAAGACCTTGATGACTCAGGAAGGCGTTTCTTCGAACTGATGGTGCTCGGTCCAGCAGTGGAAGTGAAAAAAGGGATTCGTATCGATCAGTTCCGCGAAATCGTCAGCCTCTGTTCGACGGACTCTTTTAGCTCCTCGAAGATGGCGGATCGAAAGGACACTGCGACCGACGACATATTTAAGTGGCTGACGACCTGGTGCGGATTCAAGGACTGGGATCACATTGGATCGGCTTTGTCTAGGATGCAAGTTGGCTACGGCGGCACGGAAGATCAGATTGATATAGAAATCATCGAATCGCTGTCAGTCGCCTTCAGTAATGCGAGCGAAGCTTCGGATAGCCTCAACGCCTACATATTCCGTGAAGCGTCGGACGTTGGTGCGATCAATCGCAGGGCGCTCATGAGGTACCTCAAAAAATCGCTTCGGCCGGACGTCGCAAGCTGGACGCAGTACCGCAAGGTGCAGGGGACTTCTTGCTGGGAGCTGTCGGGTATTCACGACCTCGATGAACAAGATGCGGAACGCGCGCCAGAAGTAGTTGCGGGTCTGTGGGCGCCCGATGCGGCGCGACGGGTTCTTCAGTTCCAAGTACCGCATACCAGTATGGATGTAAGCAAAGTCACTCTTCCACACGCAATTATGAGGCTGGCTCTGCATCTCAATGCAGGCTCCCAGTGCCTACTGGAGGAGGCGAGTGTGTGGAAGGCCAAAGCGATGGATCTCACTGGTGAGACGTTGGGAAGCTCCGCGTCCGATCTAAAGAACCTGCCTTGGGTGGAATCCCCAATGCGGCCCGGTGCGCCAATGAGGCACTTGGACGGAATTTCCCAGTCTGCAGCTGAAGCTACCTCTTTGATGCAGGCAATGGACGATCTTGTGCTCTCGCAGTTGAAGACTCGAGTTGATGGCGCTATTGAGAAAGTCAAGGACGTGGGCCTGCAGACTGAACTCGACACTCTGTGGAAGGATTGGTGGAGTGGGTTGGATCAAGACCCCACCGCAACCAGAGCTTTGTTCTCGGCCTTGCTGCATCCCCCAACCGAGGGACTTGTTAAGGCCAGTTTGCTGAGGGTTGGGCCTCGGGCTCTAGACCTGCTAGAGACGGCCGTGATGACCCTCCTGGTCGTTGCCGTTTCTATAGGGGGAGAAGGATCTACGTGGAGCACGTTTACCAATTGTGGGACGGTGCTAAGCATTGCCCTTAAGCAGTGGTCAGGACCCAGAGGTAAGGAAATCGCAATGCGTCCCTTGCAGTCGGATGATCTCCAAGAAATCATCGGCCCCAATCCGAATGCAGTCGTAGTCTTGTCAGGTGTAGAAGCTCCAGCGAGCACATTCTTGGAGCCGGTTATGTCCGGCGTACCATACGACTCAACCAGCTTGATTGCGCAGCGTCGACCCAAAGTCCTAGTGACCGGCCAATACATCGATAGATTCTTGCGTATGGGGGACTTGGAGAACGCCCGCACGTATTTCAAGAGTCAATGGGACGCGCAAGTGATTGCGACAGAGCAGGCAGCAAGCAACGCAGCGGATGGAAATCAATGACTAAGATTGAAGAGATTACTGCCGCGATCGAGACACGCGCAGCGGAACGATTCGAAGTTTGTCAAGATGCTCATGTGATGCCGAACTCGTCGTTAGACGAAGGGGCTCATCGCATACTCCGTCTGCGGAGAAGAAGAAGAGAGGCCGGTGCTAGAACTATTCTGGTAGCTGAAGTCGCCAACGAGCGTGAGAGTTTGCGCATGGCATTTATGTGCGCTGCTGACTTAAGAGACTCCCTTTCGGACCCTGAGGCATCTGATCTGTACATGATCATGGCGATAGATGGCGTTTCCGATCAGGATGCATCCAGAATCGAGACTGACGACCGGTTCTGTCGGAAGTACGTGCTTAGGGGTGGAGAGAGTGTTCACTCACTTTTGGACAGATCCTTCTTAGTTTCTGGTCAAGAAGAATCGCAGCTAACTGCCTTAAATGATCCGTTTCGGGTGGCCCTAGCTGCAGTTGCAGAGGCTCACCCCTGGATGAGAGGTCATATGGATGGATGGCGAGGGGCGCTTCTATCCGGTGACGGAACTTCTGAATTGGTTAATCGGCTACTAGTCAGCGCAAAGGAAGGCGTATCCAATGGCAACTCTTAAGAGAATTACCCTTGGGGGCATGCGGCGATTTGGCCGTGAAACAACAATTGAATTCAGCCGGCACGCGACGATACTCCTTGCGCCAAACGGGACTGGCAAGACAACAGTCTTTGAGGCGATTGAGCTGGCGTTAACCGGAATGATCTCACGTCTCCAAGCGGATGATGCTTTGAGAGCCGTGGTTGGTGATGGCGCCGGTAGTGCGTCAGTCAAGCTGGAATTTGACGCCGCAGAGGCCAGCGCAAGTGTCGCGATGGACGGGGCACTTACGATGAGCGGAGACGTTAGTGGACTGTTTCCCGGCGTTGCCGGTGAGGATGTCCCGTACCTATTGCGCTTAACGCACCTGCTTGATCAGCGCGAGCGAAGCTGGTTCATCCAGGCGGCCCCAAAGGATGCTGGCCAAAGCCTTTCTAAGCTGCCAGTGGGGCGCGAAGGGGCGATTGCAAGCGCGGCCTTGGTTCCAGTGCGCAAGGCAGTTACTGAGCGGGTAAAGGCAAACATTGCCGGCACCCAATCAGTGATAGTTCAACTCCAACAGTGGGAGGCCCTCGTCGCGGAACGTGACAAGGCCGCGTCGGCTTCGACTGCGTCGTTGAAACCTATCGAGAACATCTACGAGGAGTTAGCTGAGCTTGCGCTCTTGGGCAGCATGGAGGACACGCTGGCGCCAGACTGGAGAAGCTCGGGAGGCAAATTACAAGCTCTGAGCAGTTTCCACTCTACGCTTGGTGCAAAGGTTTCCGCTAAGCAAGCTCGCCTGATTCAGAAGACCGAGCAACTAGCCAGCCTCGCAGGGGCGCTTCAATCGTATCAATCGGACAAGCAGCGGCTACAAGAGAGTTCGGGCAAGATGGCGGATCTACGGTCATCTATCGAAAATTTGGAGACTGAGCTATCTGGCGTCAACTCTGCGAAAGAGAGTGCCGCACAGGGAGTGCTTCGATGTGAGTCACGGCGTATGGAGCTGAATGCCGAGATAGATGGTATTAGGAACTGGACTCACGCTCGCCATGTCCTGAATGCGGCTCGCGAGAAGAGCGCGATTGATCTCACCGAATTGCAGGCGGCCGAGGAGGACTTGGCGGCTATCCGTGGGGAGGTGGTAAAGCTGGCAGCGGAGGAAGAGGAGCTGATACGCGCCTCGCATCAGGTTTCCTCGCTACTCGGTCTTGAAGCAAGCTTGCTGAGCGCGTCAAAGGCCGCAGAGCGGTGGCGTGACGATCTTGTTGATGCGGCTAGTCTGAATGCCGAAGCAGCTGAAGAGCGAGACAACATTGCACGCCTGTCTGAGTCGCATGCTGATGCGGTAGCGGCGCATGCTGACGCTGGTCGCCGGCAGAGAGAAGCTCAGGCCAAGTATTCTTCAGCGTCGGCATCTGTGGGCGAGCTTCGCCGTGCCTTGTCGCTGATTGTTGCAAACTTGCCGGTCGGGAGCGAGGACTGTCCCGCGTGTGGGGTTCATCATGGAGCTGTAGAGCTTCAGCGCAGGCTTCGTAGCTCACTCAGCAGTGATAGTGCAGAACTGCAAGTTTCTCAGCTGGAGCTTCGCGAAGCGAGTGAGAGTGCCGCGCGTATTCTGTCAGCCATGAACGAAAAGCTGCACGAGCTGCAATCTGCGCGGTCTAGGCTGAGTGAAATACAAGGCCGCTTGGCTGAGATTAGCCTAAATGCGGATGAATACGCGAGGAGCGAGCACTTGGCGGGGTGGTCCACGCCTGGGCTCGCGGTTGATGCAATTGCCCAGCGCCTTACTAAGGTCCGTGCAGAGGTCGAAGTTCAGAGGCATCTCATTGATCAGATCAACCGCCGCGTCGTTGAGTCCAAAGGGCATGAGCTCAGGTCAACACTCTCAGCTACTCAGTCTCGCGTCGAACTACTTCGCGCTGAGTCCAGGAAGTCCCGCGATCTTGTCGACATTGCAACGGTCCACGTGGCCAACTATGAGCAAGGATCTCTTGATCGAGACGTTCTTGAGCTTGAGCGGGAGGGAGTTGCCTTGGACGAGAAGTCTAAGGCAATAAGTGCTGAGATTGAGGCTTTTGAGAAAGTTCTCAGTGAAAAGGTGCGGAAAATGCACTCACTGAACGACGAACTGTTAGACGCTGAGTCTCACGCGGGCGAAGCAGGATCAAGGGTTGCGGTTCTAGATTCCAGGTGGCGCAACCTTTCACTGCCCGGCTCGCCCTCGAATGATGTAGTCGATGCGAGTATTGAAGTCGCTGAGGCAGACCTCAATTTCATTGAGAGGAGCCTCAAATGGCTCGAAGCCATTGCGGGCGATCTTGAGGCGCGATTGTCGGCCGAGCAGCGGAACTCGATTCAGGAGCTCATCGATCAAAGAAGAGGGGCGATGCAAGAAGCTGCATTTGCTGGGAACTTGCGGGATCAGAAGAAGTGTCTTGATGTGGATGCGCAGGAGCTTGCGAAGCTTTCCGCCGCTCTTGAGGCTCTCTCCAGGAGGCTATCAACTGAAATTGATAGCGTCCACGATTACATAGGAGCCGTGGTCCCCAGCTGGCAAGCACTTCTCAAGAGGATCGTTCGTGAACCTAGATTCTCCGGTACAACTTTAGGCCTGCAGAATCGCTACCGGAGACCGGTTGCGTCGGTGAGTGTCCAAATGAATGGGGAAGAGATGGCTGCGCCCCTGATCGCGAGCGAAGCGCAGATGACTGATCTTCAATTGACCTTCCTTCTCTCTATGGCGTTGCATCACAAGTGGTCGAACTGGCGGGCATTACTGCTCGATGATCCAACGCAGCACCATGATCTTGTACACGCATCATCTGTGTTTGACGTACTTAGAGACTACATAGTTGATCACGGCTTCCAGCTTGTCCTAGCTACGCACGATGCGGCTCAGGCGCGCTACTTCAAGAGGAAGCTCATGAATGATGGTCTAGAGGCGAGAATTTGGTCGTTAGTGCCCGAAGACGGTGGAGTTGCTGCCCGGGAGGTCGCATAGAGTCGACCGACTAAGACCGACCCTGCCGTGGCAGGAGCGGTGCCGCGGCTGGTGGAGGCGGGGAAAGGGGGGGGGCGGGCGCGTTCGCCGTGCTTGCGTGCGAATGCGCCAAGTTGGCCCTCGCCGGATTGCCTGCTGGCGCAGATCATAACCGTAGGATGCCGCGTCCCTGTGCGACCCAGCCAACTCGACACATGGACCTGGTTTTGCAGGCGCTATTGGCTGCAGTGTGGCGGCGCAAGCCAGGCCCCGGGCTTCTGCTTCTCCGACCAAGGAACCCAGTTCACCGGTGAAGACTGGCAAAGCTTACTGCGCGAGCACGACATGGTGTGCAGCATGAGTCGACGAGGCAATTGCCATGACAACGCAGCGATGGAGAGCTTCTTCCAGCTACTGAAGCGGGAGCGTATTAAGCGGAGAAGCTACAGCAATCACGACGAGGCACGGGGTGACGTCTTCCAGTACATCGAGGTGTTTTACAACCCAAAACGGCGGCACAGTTCCAACGACGGGCTGTCCCCGGTAGAGTTCGAGAAGCAGTACGCACTAAAGGGCTGACGACTGTCTGCAAAAGCCTGGGCGATTCAGTTCTTCACAGGCATGTTGGTAACGACGGGTCGTCTCTGCGCTGCCAAATGCAAGGGGATTTCGTGGTGAAAGAGAGCATTTTCAACATTTATCTGTACTTCGACCCAAGTGATCGGTGTGAGAGAGTCGGTTATGCGGTACATGAGCTCGTGGGCGATGATGCCCAGGGGTTGCAGCTGTTACAGAAGAACTTGAAGGCAGACCTGCAGCGTGCAACCAAGGTAAAGCTGCAGCAATCGTTCACACGGCAGCAGTACAACGCGCGGGCAAGGCTGGGGAGCGATCGTGCCCTGCTCGACGACCTATTCGTCCATGCAGGTGCCGACCATGGTGCTTTGGCCGTGATAACACCTGTCCTTGGTGGGAAGGTGATGTTCAACTATAGCTCGCAGGTAGGTGAGTTCGACATCGGCGAGGCCGCCGCTGCCGCCGGGGAGCAAGGAGAAATGGTCGATTGGCTCAGTCGTTACACGGACGATGAGGGGTTTCACTTCTCTCAGCTGATCCATGATGACTACTTCGCTTCCATCAAGCTCACGTTCAATGCCGGCTTGTACGTGTCATCAATGAAGCTGCTGCTCAGTTGCATCGACAGCCTGGCTTACCTTGATTACGGCGACGTTCGTGACCCACCGTCCTTCGTTCGATGGCTGCGGGACTACGCGGATCTGTCTGCCTTGGGAATAACCGCCGAGGAGCTGTGGGAGCTGCGCAATGGCCTCTTGCACATGACGAATATCAACTCATCTCGCGTCAAGAATAATGCGGTGAGGAGGATATCCTTCAGGGTCGGGAATTCGGAGCACGCGGTCCCTCAGTCCGGGAGTGTCTTCTTCTTCGACTTTAAGGGTCTAATCGACGTGTTCTCGCGCGCACAAGCTCGGTGGATTGCAAGTTGCGGACCCGGATCGACCAAGTTTGAGACGTTTGTGGAGCGATACGATGACACCGTATCGGATGTTCGTCTAGCCATCATCCAGCTTGACCGATAAGCCAGTTCGCTGGAGTGGGGGCACTTCACTGCGACGGCGCGCGGTTGCCACCGACCCCGATGGGCGTGCCCCTGTGCCGGCCTTCCGAGGTAGTGCTGGAGATACTACCGCCACTGCCCGGGTCTTTCCGAAAAGAAGACGGAGAGTTGGTGGAGGGTGGCGCCTGAGATTGCGCTAGCCGAGAGCGTCTTCGGCCTGCTCCAAGACGCTCGCTATGATCTTTAGCTTGCCCAGCAGCTCGTCGAACGTGACGATGCTCACATCCCTCAGCGCGCCCCGGAAGATCTCTAAAGAGCGTCGGTCCTGCCTGCTCTGCGGGGTCGTACCTGCGATCAGGATGCAATGAACTGATGCCACATCCTTGCCCCTTAACGCTTGCTCGTGTTGCTTCGTTACGAAGCTGCTAACCAACTCAATTCGCTGATGAAGCACCTGACCAACGGCGCTGGTCAGCTTGCCGTGGGGTCCCTTAAGTTTGCCCCGATACGCTCTGGCTTCCAGCAACGGCTCTTCCGGGGTCTTGATCTCCACGATGGCCACGTTGCCGGACGACGCATTAGCTATAAGAAAGTCAAGAATGCTGTGGCCGGCGCCTTTGGAATTGGTGTAGCCGACATGAGTCTGTTGGGACACAACCAGTGCGGGATAGGCAAAAGCCAAGCCAAGGACGAATGAGTTGGCGGAGAAGAACGATTGCCATGTCGCCTCACTATGCTTCTTGGCAAGAGCACCCTCAAACCTCTCAATCAGTTGCTCAAGTGCAACGCGCTGGAGGGTTTGGCCCAGCTTGAGGACGGTGGGCAACGACTCCTCAGCTATCACCTTAAGCGTCGACGTGGCAGCTACCACCAACGCCTTCTGATCAGCCTTGGGCATCCTGCTCACCTGTTCTTCGGTAGCCACTACCCGTCGCAGTGTCCCTGAAGGCAGCACGTCCGGCTGCTCGGCAAAGCGTTCGGGACTGGCAGCATTGAGCAGGGCGTTGTGCGCATGCCGCATACGCTGGGACTGCGCATGGGCGCGCCAGTGGGCGGCAATCCTGTTGAGGTCCCTTCGCACCTCGTCATATCGGGTTCTACCCAGATGGTAACTGCCATCTGAAATGCGAGCAGCACGTCCGGGCGTCAGCAGCAGTCGTTCAACGCCCTCGATCGCCGCGATCTGCTCGGCTATGGCCCGGTAGGCATAGACAAAGCCCAAGCCCAAGTCCCCTTGGGTGTTGAAGCCTGGTGGGAGATCGGATAACAACCACGAAAAGCTCTCCAAGTCTGAGACATGGTCGAAGTTGAACCACATGTCAGTGACGGTGATCTCCCGCAGCGTTCCGTACTTGGGCTCCATGAAATCGGGCTTGTACGGGTTGACGTTGATCGGATACGTGCGCAACCGCGAATCGTCGATACGGGCTATGACAACGTTGCGCGGTTCAATTGCCGTGTTGGCGCTCAAAGCCAAAGCACTGGGCGCTGCACTGACGGTCAGCATGGGCTGACCGTCTTGGCTATCAAGAGAAAAGCTGAGACCTACCATCCCTGCGAAGGTTGCCCCTTCGCGCCGGGTCTTGAGGGGGTGGCTACTGGCCATCAGGTCACCGTGCTCGTGTAATGGCTGAAGGCTAAGCAATCGGGTGCAAGAGTCAATGGTCCACGCCTGGCGACATAGATCCCTTCACCGCAAGCCCAGCATCGCCCTGCTTGAGGATCGTGATGATCTACGTCTCGGTGAATTTTGATGTGCGCATGCAACCTCCTGACTGGGTAACGATGCCAGAAAGTTCTACTTACCGGGTGTCTGGCTGCCGGGGGGCTTACGCGTGGATCAAGCAGTCGGTCGAAACTTGATCGGATATTTTAGAGGGTGAGCGATGCGACGACGCGCTGAACAGCAACTGCAGCGGAGGAACTGACGGTCAGCGCACTTGCGATGCGTAGCCGATCTACCCAGCCCCTTTTCCTTGTCTCCTTGGCCACGTGGTCTAGCAGGACATCGATGAGGGGTGGTGCGAGAACATCCTTTGATGTCCGCTACCGGCCAGTAGCTGACGTTCAACACTCTGAGTTAAGCCGCGCTGCAAAAAGGTGCCGGTTTGAATGAATTCTCAGCGCGACTGCCCGCCAAGTAACGACCTGGCAAATTCAACATCGTGTGGATCGGGCTCAAAGCAGGCGCGTATGTCTGATTCATACAACTTGCAAAGCTTGTCGAGATGAAGGCCGCTAAAGTAGTGGACCTTCTGATTGCACCAATCCTCCAGCATGCCGTCAATTAGCATTTCAGCCTCTGAGTACTCAATGCGGAACCACTCCGTTTTCACCTCATCATGGCCATATATTCTCTGATCTTCAAACTCAGCGTGAATCGATGCCTCGAACGAACTTACTGGGCCGAAAGAGCTTGGTATGTAGTAAGCAACGACCAATCCAAGAAATGGTTCGGACGTGCGTAACGTCCTGTACCTAACGAGAGGATTCCCGCTAGTCCTCCCTATTTTGCTTCGAGTATAATCTTGCGAGGTGAGCATAACGTATATCCAGCCACCGGGTAAATCGCTCGCCTTCATGGCATTTAAACACCTGATTTAAACCACACCGCGAAGCAGCGTCGGGTTGGGTGAACTGTTAGCCCCTGGCTACGAGTGCCACAAGGTGCTTCATGAAAGATGACGTGATCTCAAGGATGAACTCGATTTCCTCCTCAATGACCGCATCGTCGTTCTTTACACAGTTATTATTGTACTTGGCATAGCAGTCAATCAACTTCGCAGGTATGTTGGCGAGTTCGGGAGAGCCCCCCGGCCTCGACGGCAATGGACAGCTCTAGGTGAGCCGCGTTGCCCGTCACACTATTGATCACCATCGCGCTTCGTAAGTTCGTCACCCCAGCCAAAACTGCGGCCATCTACTCACGCCAACGACAGGGAGCCCTTATCCGCGGCTACCTTCAGTTCGTATGATGCGCGAAGGCAACCGACGTCTCCACTACGCGGCCCGCTTCCATGGTACTGCCCCCTCCTGGCTCGATTCATAGGCGCATTTCGACACACGAGGCACACTTCACCGAATGAAGTGCCCGCCGCGCCTGCAGTTGGCCGCGCACGTCGCGCAGATCGGGAATGCTGGCCGGCAGTGGGTCGCCACGGCAGGTGGCAGCGTGCCGCTCTCAAGGGCGCTGCAGACCTCCAGCAGGGTGCGGGCGACGCGTGCGTCGGCGTGCAGGGCCACTGCGGCCTCTTCGCTGTTCGCGGCGGCCGCGATGAGGCTGCGACCGTCCGGGCGGCAGCGATCGCCGCAGGCAGGACCCCGTCGACACCGCGCAGTTCGCCGGTCAGGTCCAGTTCGCCGAGGAACTCGTACTTGTCCAAGGACTGCACATCGATCTGACCGCTGGCGGCGAGAATGCCAAGTGCGATGGCCAGATCAAATCGCCCGCCCTCCTTGGGCAGATCGACCGGGGCCAGGTTGATGGTGATGCGCCGCTGCGGAAACTCGAACCGCGCGCAGATCTGCATCCATGTATTGGGGGTGTGTAGTTTGTTTACGTGTCCTTTCGGCAATACCGAAGGCTTAACTCCCACCACCCCGATCCAACTGCCGATACCCGATCGCCTCCGCCACATGTGCGGTCTTGATCTCGTCCGCATGCCCCAGATCCGCCAACGTCCGTGCCACCCGCAGGATGCGATGCATCGAGCGCGCCGACAGCTGCAGCCGTTCCACGGCATCCTCCAGCAGTTGCTGATCCTCCGGCGACAACCGGCAATGCGCGCTCAGCTCAAATGGGAGCAGCTGTGCATTGGCTTTGCCACTGCGCAGCAGCTGCACCTCCCGCGCGGCCACCACACGGGCACGAACACTCGCGCTGTCCTCGCCGAGCGGCGCGTCATCACGCAACTCGCGCGGGTCCAGCCGCGGCACTTCGACATGCAGGTCGATGCGGTCCATCAACGGTCCGGAGACCCGCCCGCGGTAACGACGGATGACCTCCTCGGTGCAGAGGCAGCGCCCACTGCGATCCCCGGCCCAGCCGCAGGGGCAGGGATTCATTGCCGCAACGAGCTGGAAGCGCGCTGGAAAACGCTCGGTTCGCGCAGCACGGCTGACGACCGCAACTCCGGATTCAATCGGCTCGCGCATGACCTCCAGCGCGTGTCGACTCCACTCGGGTAGTTCATCCAGGAACAAGACGCCGTTATGCGCCAGGGAGATCTCGCCAGGGCGAGGATGTGAGCCGCCCCCGATAAGCGCGACGGCGCTGGCTGTGTGGTGCGGCGCTCTGTAGGGCCGCTGCCGCCAGCGCCCCGCATCAATGCCCTGGCCACTACACGACGCAATGGTGGCCGCTTCCAGTGCTTCAAGCTCGCTGGCCGCGGGCAGGATGCCGGGCAGGCGCGAGGCCAGCAGGGTCTTGCCGCAGCCGGGCGTGCCGAGCAGCAACAGGTGATGCCCGCCGGCCGCCGCGACCTCCAGCGCGCGGCGCGCCTGCAGCTGGCCGCGCACGTCGCGCAGGTCGGGAATGCCGGCCGGCAGTGGGTCAGCCGCCACGGCCGGAGGCAGCGTGCCGCTTTCAAGGGCGCTGCAGACCTCCAGCAGGGTGCGGGCGACGCGTACGTCGGCGTGCTGGGCCAGCGCGGCTTCCTCGCTGTTCGCAGCGGCCACGATGAGGCTGCGGCCGTCCCGGGCGGCAGCGATCGCCGCAGGGAGGACGCCGTCGACACCGCGCAGTTCGCCGGTCAGGGCCAGTTCGCCGAGGAACTCGTACTGGTCCAGGGACCGCGCATCGATCTGACCGCTGGCGGCGAGAATGCCAAGTGCGATGGCCAGATCGAATCGCCCGCCCTCCTTGGGCAGATCGGCCGGGGCCAGGTTGATGGTGATGCGCCGCTGCGGAAACTCGAACCGCGCGCAGATCAACGCGGCACGCACGCGGTCACGCGATTCCCGTACAGCGGCAGCCGGCAGCCCGACGATCTGGGTATGCGGCAACCCGCCGGACAGGAATACCTCGATCCGCACGGCGGGCGCTTTGACACCGGCACGGGCACGGCTGTGCACCAGCGCAAGGCTCATGCGGTTGTTTCCGGGGTCTGCGGCATGCCGAGCACAATGGCAGCACATGGAGAACCCAGCCCATAGGCGCTTGCCGCGCCATGGGGTAGGCAAGCACCTCCCCGTATACGGCACTGCCGCTAGACTGGATGCCCCCACGCACCACGCCGTCGAACACCATGGATATGCACCACCGCTCCGGCCCGATCGAACTGGTCGCCATCGATATGGACGGGACCCTGCTCGATCCCGCGCACACGCTCACGCCCCGGGTGATGCAGGCCATCGCCCGCGCCCGCGCGCAGGGCGTGCAGGTAGTGCTGGCCAGCGGCCGCCCGGTGTCGGGGATGGCGCCGTTCCTGCAGCAGTTGGGGATCGAGGGCGAGCAGGACTACTGCATCGCCTGCAATGGCGCGGTGGTGCAGAACATCGGCAGCGGCCAGCACGTCATCGAATTTCCACTGAGCTTCGAGGATTTCGTTTTCTGCGAGCGTATCTCACGCGAGCTGGGCATCCACTTCCAGGCGCTCGATGGCCGGCGCATGTACACGCCCAACCAGGACATCAGCCACTACACCGTGGCCGATTCGCACCTGTCGAACGTGCCGCTGTCGTATCGCCGGGTGGCGGACATGGACCCGGCCATGCAGTTCATCAAACTGATGATGATCGATGAGCCGGACGTGCTGGATGCCGCCATCCAGCGCCTGCCGTCGGAGCTGACCGACCGCTTCGCAGTGCTCAAGAGCGCGCCGTTTTTCCTGGAAGTGTTCGATCACCGCGCCGGCAAGGGCCCGAGCCTGGAGAAGCTGGCCGCGCATCTGGGCGTGGACCGCGCCAACGTGATGGCGGTCGGCGATCAGGAGAACGACCTGACCATGCTGCAGTTCGCCGGCACCAGTGTCGCCATGGGCAACGCGATTCCGGCGGTGAAGCAGACGGCGCGCTTCGAGACGGCGACCAACGCCGAAGATGGCGTGGCGCTGGCGATCGAGCGGTTCGTGCTGCAGGACGTGTAAGAAACGCGCCGTCCGGGCCTGACTTATTCGCGATGCGCAGCCGCCCCACGCGCTTCCAGCTCGGCCACCACCTTCTCCAGCGCCTCCAGCTTCTCGCGGGTCCGCAGCAGCACGGCACGCTGCACGTCGAACTCCTCGCGGGTCACCAGGTCCAGCTTGCCCAGCCCGGCCTGCAGCGCGGTCTTGAAGGTGGCCTGCAGTTCTTCGCGCGACTGGCGCAGGCCCGGTGGGACCATGTCGCTCAGGCGGCGGGCGAGGTCATCGAGGTGGTTGAGGTCGATCATGCTGCGGCTCCGCGGGGTATACGCCAAGGATAAGCCGCCACGCTGCCGGCGGCACGGACCGCGCGCATCGCGTTCACCGGCGGACAGGCGTTATCCTCGCAGCCTGGAACACAGGAGTGCAGACGGATGAAGATGGTCATGGCGGTGGTCAAGCCGTTCAAGCTCGACGACGTGCGCGAAGCGCTGGCCGAGCGCGGCGTCACCGGGATCACGGTCACCGAGGTCAAGGGCTTCGGGCGGCAGAAAGGCCACACCGAGCTCTACCGCGGGGCGGAGTATGTGGTCGATTTCCTGCCCAAAGTGAAGATCGAAGTGGCCGTCGTCGACAATCAGGTCGAGGAGGTGGTGGAAGCCATCGTCAAAGCCGCCGGCACCGGCAAGATTGGCGACGGCAAAGTCTTCGTGTACGACCTGGGCACCGTGGTGCGCATCCGCACCGGTGAGCTGGACGCCGACGCGCTGTAACGCGCGCCGGCTTTCCCGGTGGCACCCTCGATCAGGCGTGGCCCTTGAACCAGCGGTAGAAGCGCTTCCAGGCCACGCGCACGCCGGCCACCCAGCGCGGGTCGGCCACCTGGGCCGCCTCGGAGGGGCTGGGACGCTCGCCGGTCAGGCGCTGGCGCATCTTCAGCAGGTTCTTCATGTCGCTGCGGCGCAGCTGGCGTGAGACGGGGTGCACCGGCAGCCAGCGCGGGCTGCGCCAGGCCGAGGTGAAGTCCACCAGCACCGGTACGCCACCGCTGACCATCACGTTGGTGCCATGCAGATCGTTGTGGGTGATGCCGGCGGCATGCAGGCGGGTGAGCGCGTACTGCAGCTGCTCGAACACCTCCACGCCGACCGACTGGGCCGCGCTCAGGGTCTGGCCGGGAATGAACTCCATGCCCAGCGCGAGGCCACCGATGGTGCCGAGCAGGGCCGGGGCGTGCTTCCAGCCGCTCAGGCGCTGCAGGATGCGCGCCTCGCGGCGGACCAGATGGCGGGCGATCGGCGACAGCGGGGTGCCGCGATACCGGGTGTAATCCTTGACCACCGCGGGCTGACCATTGAGGCAGGTGCGGTAGACGTCGGGTTCCAGGAGGCGTTCACCGCGCTTGAGCAGCTCGGCGGGGACGGTGTCATCGACACACGGGGCAACAATTGTGTTCATAGGGGTCTGTGCGACCCGGCGGTCGGCGCAATGCGTCAGGCGTACCGGTGCTGCTTACTGTGGGGAACTAAAGATTTCGTTAATTTTAGTACTCGCCAGTACACGAATCCAGATGATGTCGGAGAAATGTCGTCGCCCAGCGTGGAACAGTTCGTCACGCTGAAGCGGACAATCTTGTATCGTTTGGAATAATTTCTTTTTCAATCAGTTGCTTGGAGAGCGGGCGATTGAGCAATGCGTTGAAGGAACGGCAGGAGTGCGTCGCGCAACTGGTCCAGGCCAGGCGGTTCGATCGGGAAGTGACCGCATGCTTCCAGCAGCACCCGCTGGCGCGGCGCGGCCAGCCGCTCGAAGAAGGGATCGCTGATCTGCACCGGCGTCCACGCGTCGCACGCGGGATGGACCATCAACACCGGGCAGCGGGTGAACTGCTCGGGCTCCACGGCTGGCGGGGTGTCGAACAAGGACGCGAGCAGGCCCAGCGGTACCCGGTTGCCGCCGCCCAGCGGATCGCGGCAAACCAGCGCCGACAGCGCGGGATCGCGTGACATCCGCTCCATGTGGGTGAACCAGCGCACCGGCACGCGCAGGCCGCGGGTCAGCCGGCTCACCGGGCGCAGGGCAGGCAGCAGCCGACGCATCCAGGGCTGCCGCACCAGTGCAGCCTGCACGTCGGGATCGCGCGGGTCGGCCAGGGTGGTGGCCACCAGACCGCGCACCCAAGGCGATTCGGCGGCGACCAGATAGGCCAGGTAGCCGCCGATGCTGGCACCGAGCAGGACGAAGGGGCGCGCGCGCTGTGCGTATTCGGCCTCGATGAGCGCCAGCAGGGTGCGCTTCCATGCCGCGTAGTCCACCTGTGACCAGGGCGCGGGGCTGAGCCCGTAGCCCGGCAGATCGGGGGCCAATACCTCATGGCCGGCCACCGCCAGGCGTTGTGCCAGTGGCGCAAACATGCGCCCGTAACCGCCGGCGCCATGCACCAGCACCACGCTCAGCGCGGCATCGGCCGGGCCATGGCGGTCCAATTGCAGCCCGCCGAGGGGACCTTCACTGCGCTCCGGACGTGGCGGCACAGCACCGGCCACCGGGTCGAAAAACCGTTGGTAGGCTTGGCTGAGTGCGGGATAGGGATCGGGGGCGGCAGGACCGTGCATCGGGACAGTCTAGGCGGTCCGTTCAGCCAAGCCGCGCTGAATGCCGCCCAGCCCGCGCTTGACCGCGACGCGGGCGCTGCCGACCATACGCTGTTGCTCGCGACATTGGCGGCCGCCCCACCCCGGCACGTCCCCGCCCATTGCCGCCGTATCGATGCCGGTGCCTGCCGTGCATCGCCCCCACTATTTCGGGTCCGGCCATGCCGGAGGAAGACTGATGATCAAGATCGTGCTGGCAGGGCTGTTCATTGCCTGCGTGCTGTACATCCATTACCGCGGCAAAGTGCGTGCACGCTGGTCGCGCCAGTTGCTGGACCACTCCAGCTTCATGGCCCCGATCAATGTGATCATGTACGCGTTTTCGAAGGTGCCGACCACGCCGTTTCTGGATCCGGGCAAGGAATTTCCGCAGCTCGAGCCGCTGCGCCAGAACTGGCAGATGATCCGCGACGAAGCGCTGGCCCTGCGCGATGCCGACAAGATCGCCGCCTCCAGCACCTTCAACGATGCCGGCTTCAACTCGTTCTTCCGCCGCGGCTGGAAGCGCTTCTACCTGAAGTGGTACGGCCCCTCGCACCCGTCGGCCAAGGCGCTGTGCCCGAAGACCACCGCGCTGCTGGAATCGCTGCCGGACGTGCGTGCGGCGATGTTCGCCCAGCTGCCCTCGGGCAGCGAACTGCGCCCGCACCGCGATCCCTTCGCCGGCTCGCTGCGTCTGCACCTGGGCCTGGCCACGCCGAACGATGACGCCTGCTACATCGAGGTGGACGGCATCCGGAAGAGCTGGCGCGATGGCGAGTGGATGATGTTCGATGAGACCTACATCCACCACGCGCACAACGAGACGCCGGACGACCGCGTGATCCTGTTCTGCGACATCGCCCGCCCGCTTCGCTTTGGCCTGCCGGGCCTGTTCAACCGCGCGGTGGCCTCCACGCTGCTGGCCGGTGGTGCTTCGCCGAACCTGCCGGGTGACCCGACCGGTGGCGTCAACAAGGCCTTCGGCAGCGTCTACAAGGTGCGCCTGAAGGCCAAGGCCCTGCGCGAGCGCAGCGTGGTCGCCTACCAGGTGATCAAATGGGGCCTGGTGGTGGCGGTGATCGCCGGGATCTGGGCGATCTGAGCCCGGGCGTCAGGGTGCCGGCCAGCGGCCGGCACTACCGGAACAAAGAAAACCCGCGCTGTTGCCAGCGCGGGTTTTTTTTGGAGACATTGACTGGCATTCCATCCGGCCAAAAGCCCCCCCTTGAGTCAAGGGGGGCGCGCCGACAGGCGCGGGGGATGTGGGTGCTGGTAAGCCGGGGCCCCAGGGGTTGCAGGGCAAACGCTGGGGTAGCAACGCAGCACGTTGATACGGCGCTTCAGCCCTTAAGGGCTGCCGCCACGAACGGCGGGGTCACCAGCACACCGGTGTGCAGCGCGGCGGTGTAGTACAGCGTATCGAACGACTTGCCAGCCGAATCGGCCTGGCGGAAATCGAAGCTGCTCTCGCCCTTGCGGGCCAGGGTCACGCTCCACCAGCCGGTCGGGTAGCACGGCTGCGGGAACGGCAGGGTCTTGAACGAGCCGAAGCCGGCCTTGCCCATCTCGCCGCGCATTTCGTTGATCAGGTCCAGCTGCATCAGCGGCGATTCGGACTGCTGCACCAGGATGCCGTCATCCTTCAGGGCCTTGAAGCAGCTTTCGTAGAACGCCTTGTTGAACAGGCCTTCGCCCGGGCCGACCGGATCGGTCGAGTCCACGATCACCACGTCCACGCTGCCGGCCGGGCAGTTGGCCATGTAGGCCACGCCGTCGTCGAACATCAGCTCGGCGCGCGGATCGTCGTTGGAATCGCACAGTTCCGGGAAATGCTTGCGGGCCATCACGGTGACCTGCTCGTCGATGTCGCACTGGGTCACGCTCTCCACGCCTTCGTGCTTGAGCACTTCGCGCAGGGTGCCGCAGTCGCCGCCGCCGATGATCACCACGCGCTTGGGCGCGGCATGGGTGAACAGCACCGGGTGGCTGATCATCTCGTGATAGAAGAAGTTGTCCTTGCTGGTCAACATGATGGCGCCGTCGATGGTCATCAGGTTGCCCCAGTCGGTGGTCGCGAAGATCTCGATCTTCTGGAACGGCGACTGCACTTCATCCAGCTTGCCGGTCAGGCGGTAGCCGATGGCCGAGCCGGTGCGCTCGAAGTGTTCGATGTACCAGTTGTTGTTGTCAGTCATGGAGCAGCAGTCCTGTTCGGAAGGGTGTTGGAGCCGGGCTGGCGGCGGTGCCGCGTGGCGCAAGCCACGTCCGGACGGGTTGGCCCGTTCAGGTTTCAAGCCTGAGCACGGGCGCGGGCGCGCATGATAACGGAGCTGTCGCCACATAGGCGTTATCATGCACCCCCTTTTTTACCAACCAGGCCCACTGAAATGACCGATTGGTCCCTCGACCAAGCCCGCAAGACCTACTCGATTCCGCATTGGGCGGATGGTTACTTCGACGTGGATCAGGCAGGACACATGGTGGTGAGACCGACTGGCCAGGACGGCCCGGTGGTGTCCTTGCCCAAGATCGTGGACGCTGCCCGCGAGGCCGGCGCCAAGCTGCCGCTGCTGGTGCGCTTCCCGGACATCCTGGGCCAGCGCCTGGGCAAGCTGCAGGCCGCGTTCGCGCAGGCGCAGGCCGACTGGGACTACCCGGGCGGCTACACCGCCGTGTACCCGATCAAGGTCAACCAGCACCGTGGCGTGGCCGGCACGCTCGCCAGTCATCACGGCGAGGGCTTCGGCCTGGAAGCGGGCAGCAAGCCCGAGCTGATGGCGGTGCTGGCGCTGTCGCGCCCGGGTGGCCTGATCGTCTGCAACGGCTACAAGGACCGCGAATACATCCGCCTGGCCCTGATCGGCCGCAAGCTGGGCCTGCAGACCTTCATCGTGATCGAGAAGCCCTCCGAGCTGAAGCTGGTGCTGGAGGAATCCAAGGCGCTGGACGTGAAGCCGGGTCTGGGCGTGCGCATGCGCCTGGCCTCGCTGGGCGCGGGCAAGTGGCAGAACAGCGGTGGCGACAAGGCCAAGTTCGGTCTCTCGCCGCGCCAGCTGCTGGATCTGTGGAAGTCGCTGCGCGATACCGAGTACGCCGACTGCCTGAGCCTGCTGCATTTCCACATGGGCTCGCAGATCTCCAACGTGCGCGACATCGCCAATGGCATGCGCGAAGCCACCCGCTACTTTGTGGAGCTCTCGCGCCTGGGCGCGAAGATCACCCACGTGGACGTCGGCGGTGGCCTGGGTGTGGATTACGAAGGCACCCGCTCGCGCAGCTTCTGCTCGATCAATTACGGCCTGAACTCCTACGCCAGCAACATCGTGCAGCCGCTGGCCAATGCCTGCGAAGAGCATGGTCTGACCCCGCCGCGGATCGTCACCGAGTGTGGCCGCGCGATGACCGCGCACCACGCGGTGCTGATCGCCAATGTCTCCGAGGTGGAAGAGGCGCAGGAAGGCCGCGTGCCGGACCAGCACGACGACGAGCCGGCGGCGATCCGCCACCTGCGCGAGATCCACGCCGAGCTCGACGAGCGCCCGGCGGTGGAGCTGTTCCAGGAAGCGCAGCACTTCCATGCCGAAGGCCTGTCCAGCTACGCGCTGGGCCAGATCGACCTGCCGCAGCGCGCCCGCATCGACGACCTGTTCTACGCCATCGCCCATGCCGTGCGTGCCCGCCTGAGCTATGACGAGAAGAGCCATCGCCCGGCGCTGGACGAGTTGAACGAGCGCCTGGTCGACAAGTACTTCGTCAACTTCAGCGTGTTCGAATCGATTCCGGATGCTTGGGCGATCGACCAGGTGTTCCCGATCGTGCCGATCGAGCGCCTGAACGAGCAGCCCGAGCGCCGCGGCATCATCGCCGACATGACCTGCGATTCGGACGGCATGGTGAAAACCTATGTCGAGAACGAAAGCCTGGACACGTCGCTGCCGCTGCATGCGCTGAAGTCCGGTGAGAGCTACCGCATCGCGTTCTTCATGGTCGGTGCGTACCAGGAAATCCTGGGCGACATCCACAACCTGTTCGGCGACACCGACGCGGTGGAAGTGCTGGCCGATGCCGATGGCTACGCGATCACTCAGCAGCGCCGCGGTGATACCACCGATGTGATGCTGGACTACGTGGGCTACAGCTTGGCCGATCTGCGCGCCAGCTACGCCGAGCGCGTGGCGGCGGCGAAGCTCTCGCCCGAGCGCGCGCAGGAACTGTCCGAGGCACTGGAAGCTGGTCTGACCGGCTACACGTACCTGTCCGACGAACCGCTGGCGTAAGCCAGTGGCGACGGGTGACGGCCTTCGGGCCTCACCTGGCTGTCCATAACGCCGGGCATTGCCCGGCGGTCTTTCCAAGGCACCCGACACCGGCATGAGCGCCCGCGCGATCTTTCATCTGTTCCTGCATGCGGCCGTACCGGCGGTGCTGGCGTGGATGTTCTGGCGCAAGCGTTTCATGTCCGCCTGGGTGCTGATGCTGCTGGGCTGGATCATCGATCTGGACCACCTGCTGGCCGACCCGATCTACGCCCCGAACCGCTGCAGCATCGGTTTCCATCCGCTGCACACCGCACCGGCGATCGCGGTGTATGCGGGGCTGTGTGTACCGAAGAAGACGCGCCTGTTCGGCATCGGTCTGATCATCCACATCGTGCTGGATGCCATTGATTGCTGGTGGATGCACGCTGGCAGGTAGGCCCACACCATGCGTGGATGACGTGCAGCGGCAGCCGGTTTACCCCGCCGGCAGCGTTACCGTCGCCTCCAATCCTGGCGCGGCGTTGGCCAGCACCAGCGTCCCACCATAGCTCTCGGCGATGTCCGCCACGATCGACAATCCCAGCCCACTCCCGGCCGCGCGCTCATCCAGCCGCACGCCGCGTTCCAGCACGCGCTGCAGCTGCTCCGCAGGAAGCCCAGGACCGTCATCACTCACCGTGATGCGCAGCTGACCCTCCCGTGGTGCCACCTCCACGCGCACTGCGTGACTGGCCCACTTGCCCGCATTGTCGAGCAGGTTGCCCAGCATCTCTTCCAGATCCTCGCGCGCGCCGGCGAACACCCCAGCGGTGTCGCTGTCGCACGTAAAACGCAGCCCGCGCGCGGCATGCACGCGCTGCATCAGCCCGCACAGCGCGCTCACCACCGGCGCCACCGGCGTGCGCTGCTGGCTGTCGGCGCCCAGGCCTGCAGCGAGGTAACGATCGATGCTGGCCTGCATGCGCGCGGTCTCGCTGCGCAGGGTCTGGCGCCAGTCGCTGCCGTCGCCCTCGGCTTCGGTGGTGAGCACGGTGAGCGGTGTCTTCAGCGCGTGCGCGAGGTCTTCGGCGCTGCGGCGTGCGCGTACCACCATGCGCTGATGATGGTCGAGCAGCGCGTTGAGCTGGACGGCCAGCGGCGCGACTTCTTTCACCAGGCCCTGCTGCGGGAAGCGCACGTTCTCGCCGTTGCGGACCTGCCCGGCAATGCGGCCCAGTTCGGCCAGCGGCCGCAGGCCGTAATGCACCTGGGTCACCAGTACGCCGAACCACACGGCGATGAGCACGGCCAGTGCGAGCGCGGTGCGCTGCCGGAAACTGGCGACCTGGGCATCCAGCGGGCTGCGGTCGGTGGCGACCATCACGATCACCGGCGCGGCAGCGCGGGGCAGGGTGACCTGCTGGGCCAGCACGCGCAGGGATTGCTGCAGCGGACCGGGAGCATCGAAGGCCTTGGCCGGTCCCGGCTGCAGCGCGGTGGGTGCGGCCAGCGCGTCATCCCACAGCGAGCGCGATTGTCCGAGCGCGCGGCCTTGTTGGTCCAGCACCTGCCAGTAGTCGCCGGAGAACACGCGGCGGTAGCGCTCGTCAGCCAGCGTGTCGCGCCACTGCAGCTGGCCGTTGGCATCGCTTTCGGCCAGTGCCAGTACCGCGATCAGATCGTTGCCCAGGCGCTCATCCATCGCGGTCCGCGCTGAACGCTCGAACATCGCGCCCAGCCACCAGGTCGCCAAGGCCGACACCAGCACCAGGCCCAGGCCACCGGCCACCAGCAGGCGGGTGCGCAGCGAGCCGGTGGTCATGGCGTTGCCGACAGGCGGAAGCCCTGGCCGCGGTGCGTGTGGATCAGCTCGCTGCCGAGCTTGCGGCGGATGCGGCCGATCAGTACATCGAGCGTGTTGGAGTCTGGATCGAAGCCGTCCTCGTAGACGTTCTCGCCCAGCCGCGAGCGGCTCAACACGGTATCGGGGTGATGCATGAAGTAGCTGAGGATGCGGTGCTCCTGCGCGCTGAGTGACAGCGGCGCGCCGTCCAGCTCGAAGCGGCCGGCGTTGACGTCCAGCACCAGTGGACCGCACTGCAGGCGCGGATGCGCGTGGCCGGCGCTGCGGCGGATCAGGGCGCGCAGGCGCAGCAGCAGTTCTTCGGGCTGGAAGGGTTTGGTCAGGTAGTCGTCGGCGCCGGCATCGAAGCCGGCCAGCTTGTCGTGCCAGCGGGCGCGGGCGGTCAGCACCAGCACCGGGAAGTCGCGCCCGGCCTGGCGCCAGCGTTCGATCACGCTCAGCCCGTCCAGGCCCGGCAGGCCCAGATCGACCACGGCCGCGGCGATGTCCTCGATCTGCCCCTGGTACTCGGCATCCCGGCCCTCCGCACTGTGGATGACCACATAGCCGGCCTCTTCCAGCAGCGTCTGCAATCGGCTGGCGAGCAGGGCGTCATCTTCGGCGAGCAGCACGCGCATCAGTCTTTTTCCATCTTCAGCAGGCGGCCGGTGGCGGCATCGTAATCCAACTCCATCACCACGCCATCCGGGCCAAGGATCTCGATCTCGTATTTCCCGTCATCCAGTTCCACCTCGATCAGCTTGCCGGGGTAGCGACGCAGCGCGTCGGCGACCACCTGCTCCAGCGGCACGAAGCGACCCTGGCGCACCGCCTGGCGAACGCTGTCCTGCTGACGGCTGCCACCGTCGAGGACCCGCATCGGGTCCTGCGGGGCGAGGGTCAGCAGCAGGGGCAGCATCAGGGACAGGGCAGACATGCGGGCACGCAGGGCAAAGGGCAGGGCACCGGTATACCGGGGCTGTCTAAACAGTATCTAACAGTCGCCCTCATGGTCCGGTTAGGGGCGGTGGCCAGACTGGCGGTGCCGGAATGGACCGGTGCCCCCTCAAGGATTCCCATGAAGACGATGATTGCCGCTACCGCCCTGGCCGCTGCGCTGTTCGCCACTCCGGCCTTTGCCGCCAACCTGTCGGCCGCCCAGGTCCAGGCCAAGCTGAGCGCGGCCGGCTACACCCAGGTGCATGAGCTCGAGCACGACGATGGCGTGTGGGAAGCGGACGTGACCCGCAAGGACGGCACGGTCGATGAAGTGATCATCGATGACACCAAGGGCGAGATCTTCGATCCGCGCGATGGCCGCGCCGTGCTGGACGCCGGGCAGATCCTGGCGCTGGCGGGCAAGGCCGGGTTGACGCAGATCGAGTCGATCGAGCGCGATGGCGCGACCTGGACCCTGGATGCGCGCAACGCCCGCAACCAGCGCGTGGAAGTGCGCATGAGTGGCCACGACGGCCGCGTGCTCGCCAGCAAGCGTGATGGCTGGTGGGATTGATTCCAGCGCGCCACCGCGCGCTGGATGCACGAACGGCCGGGTTTCCCCGGCCGTCCGCATGTCCGCGTGAGGGATGCCGCGCTTACCAGCGCGAGGGGTAATCCCAGTAGCCCGGGCCGCGGCCGTAGCCACCGTAACCGTCGAAGCCGTCATAGCCGTACGCACCATAGGGGCCGTAGAAGCCAGGGCCCTTGCCTTCGCTCACCCGGATGTTGATGTTGACGTTGCGGGTGTTGCCTTCGTCATTGGTGTAGTTCTTGCTCAGGTTGAGTTCGGCGGCGTTGTAGTGGGTATTGCCGAAATTCTCCGAGTAGCCGATGCCGGTGGTCAGGCTGCCGTTGACCCGCAGCTTGTCGTCGGTCACGTGGGCGATGCCGTTGGCCGCACGATCGGTTGAACGCCGGCCGGTACGATCGCCGTAGAACGTGCCCGGCGGATCGCCGCGCAGGGACTGATCGCTCAAGTACTGCATGGGCGCATCGGGAATGCTCAGATCCAGCCCGGTCGAGGACTGCGGGCCGGTGGCGCCTGCCGCAGACTGGGCCAGCGCCACACCGGGCAGGGACAGGCACAGCAGCAGGGGAAGCAGGCGGATCATGAGAGGCTCCGGAGCAGACAGGCGGGACGGCCGACAGCGCTGACGCTAGCAGGCATAGTTTGAATGATGCCTGTCATGGCGTGGGTTGCAAGGGGAACTCAGCGCAACCGGCCGAATCCGAACAGCTCTGCCAGCGGATGCCGGCGCCGCTCGATGCCCGCGCGCAGCAGCCCGGCCCCGATCATGGAGTAGGTGATCCCGTTGCCGCCGTAGGCCATCGCGAACAGCACCCGAGGCCCCCATTGCGGGTGCGGGCCGAAGAACGGCAGGCCATCGTGGGTCTCGGCAAAGGTGCCGCCCCAGGAGAAGGCCGGCTGCAGCGGCAGGTGCGGGAACAGTTGGGTGGCCTTCTTGAGCAGCGTGACGGTCTTGCTCTCCACCCGCCGGTCGCGCCGGGCCGGGAGATCGATGGCATCGTCCTCGCCGCCGATCAGCAGCCGGTGGTCGCCGGTGCTGCGCAGGTACAGATACGGCCGCGCCGATTCCCATGCCATGGTCTCGCGCAGGGGGCCGAGCAGGTCCGGATGGATCGGATCGGTGATGAAGGCGTAGCTGCTGCGGTTGCGGGCCACCGAGGGCTTCAACCAGCGCTGCCCGGCATAGCCGGTGGCCAGCACCACATGGCGGGCACGGATGCGGGCGCCGCCCAGGGTGGTGGCGGTCACGCCGCGCGGGGTCGGGGTGAGCGTATCGAGCACGGTGCGGTCGTAGACGCCGCAGCCACGCGTGTGCAGCCGCATCAGCAGCCGGTAGGTGAGCCGGTAGGGGTCGATGCGTGCGGCGAGCGCGCTGAGGATCGCGCCGGGTGCGCGGATGCCGTACTCGGCCTGGACCGCCTCGCTGTCCAGCCAGCGCACATCGAAGCCGTGCTTGGCACGCAGTGCGCACTCTTCGGCCAGTACCGCCTGGTGCCCGCGCTTGCTGGCGTAGTACAGGCTGGCCATGCGGTGGCAGTCCACATCGCGGAACGGCGCGGCCACCTTGCAGATGGCCGGGATCGCCTCGGCACAGGCCTGATAGGCCAGCACCGCCGCGTCTTCGCCGTAGCGCTGGGCAAGATCAATGAGATGGGTGTCGATCTCGTACTGCAGCAGCGCGGTGCTGGCCGCGGTGCTGCCCCAGCCGATGTCGCGCTGTTCGATCAGCGCTACATCATGGCCGTGCGCGCACAGCTCGTCCGCAATCAGCGCGCCACTGATGCCGCCGCCGACCACCAGCACCTCGCAGTTGAGATCCTTCTCCAGCGGTGGGAAGGCATGCATCAGGCCGTTGCGCACGGCCCAGAACGGATACCCGCTCTTCAGATCCATGGCAGCCTCAGGCGGTGGGGTGGCCGGTGTGCGGGGTCTGGATCAGGTCGGTCAGGTCGAAGCCCTGCAGGCGCGCCTGGGCCAGATAGTGCTCCTGCGTGGTGCGGTCCAGCGTGGGCGTGCGCGAGAGCAGCCAGAGGAACTTGCGGTCCGGGCTGCCGACCAGCGAGACGCTGTAATCCGGTGCGATCTGGATCACCCAGTAGTCGCCCTTGGTGAAAGGCAGCCAGCGCAGGCCCTTGGGCAGGAAGCTGACCTCCAGCCGCGCGGTGTCGTTGTCCACGGGGCAGGCTTCGCCGTCGGCTTCCTCGATCTCGTTGCCCATGCGGCAGCGGTTGACCACGGCAACGTGGCCGTTGTCCTTGAGGCTGTAATGCGCGGACACATCCGTGCAGCCTTCCGGCTCATGCTTCATCGGCAGGCGGGCGATCTCGTACCAGGTGCCCAGGTAACGCGGCAGCTTGAGGTCGGGAACGGTTTTCAGGTCGGGCTGTGTGGTCATGGGTGAACGCTGGTGAGAGTGCGATCCCACGATGCCGGGGCCGCTGCCACGGCCGGGTGAAGCCGGGGCGAGTGCGGCGTCGAGACAGTCCGTTGTGGTCGCGTCATGTCCCGCTTGCGGTCGCAGCGCTATGCTGGGCCGGAGCGCCATGAGCGCTTCTTTCAACAGCGATGGAGATGCGGATGTACCAGGTGATTCTGCTCAAGAGCGAAACCGGCGTTGCCCGCCAGCAGCGCGAGACCGCCGACGATGTGCTCGACCACGAGGGCGTGACCTACACCCTGCGCGCCGGGCCGCGGCAGCCGTTGCCGACCGATCACGCCTGGGATGAGATCGCGGTCTACGCGCCCGAGGAGATCACCGAGGAAGAGTTCCAGGACTGGTACGCCCGCCTGCAGCCGCAGGTTGAAGAGCTCCGCCTGAAGTACTGAGTGCCCGCATACCTGTTCTGAACGGGGCCCGGTTTATAGTCGCGGGCAGGCGCGGTGGTCCGCGCGAACCGTTGGTGCTGGCGTGTCGCTTCGTCATTCTTCGTTTGTGGTGCGGTCGCTGGGCTGGCTGCTGTTGTTGACCTGTCTCGGCGCCGCGCCGGTCGCTCTCGGGCAGGCCACGGATCCGCCCCCGGATCCGGCCAAACAACTGGTCCAGGCCGAAAAAGCGCTGCGCGCCACCAGTGATGCGCTGGAGGATGCGGGCACCACTGAAACCCTGAAGGCGCTGTCCGACCGCGCCCTGGCCGTCCAGCGCGATGCCGACGGCCTGCAGAGCGCCCTCGACCCGCAGCTTCAGCAGGTGGATGCGCGGCTTGAGCAGCTTGGCCAGGTCGCCGAGGGCACCGTCGAGCCGCCGGAAGTGAGCCGGCAGCGCAAGGCGCTGAACCAGCAGAAGGCCGACATCACCGCGCAGATCGCCCGCGCCAAGCTGCTCTCAGTGGATGCCAAACAGCTCGGCGAGCGCATCGAGAAGATGCGGGTCACCCAGTTCAGCGAACAGCTGAGCCGCAAGGTCGCCTCACCGCTGTCGCCTGCGCTGTGGCGCAGCTTCGCCAAGGATGTGCCGGACGATGTGCACCGCCTGGCCATTCTTTATCGGCTGGGCGAAGACGCGGCCCGCAAGGCCATTGCCAAGCATGGCTGGAACGCGCCCTTGATCGGGCTGGCGGTCGCACTGGTGATGTTCTTCCCGTTGCGGCTGTGGCTGCGCGCGCTGGGGCGCCGCTTTGCCGCCTCCGAGCGTGCACCCGATGGACGCCTGCGCCGCTCTGGCCTGGCGGTGTGGCTGCTGCTGGTCGGCACGCTGTTGCCGGGCCTGGCGGCGGTGGCCTTGGTGGAGTCGCTGGATGCGATCGGCGCGATTCCGCCGCGCCTGCAACAGGTGGCCGAGACGTTCGAGGTGGCCACCTTCGTGGCGGCCTTCATCGCTGCGCTCAGCGCCTGTCTGCTGGTACCCAAGCGCCCGTCGTGGCGGCTGCTGCCGCTGGATGACAGTGCGGCGTTGCGGCTGCGCAAGTACGCGTGGGGCGCGGCCGGCCTGACCTGGCTGAGCATCATGCTGGTTGCCCTCGACCGTGCAGCCCGCACCAGCGAGGTGACCACGGTGGCCGCCGATGGGTTGATGGCGCTGACCTACCTGGGGCTGATCATCGCGATCCTGACCTCGCTGGCGCGCATGCACAACCGTCAGGCAGCCGAAGCCGCCGAAGCCGAAGCACGGGCCGATCCCCGCGCCGGTGGTGATGGCAAGGTAAGGGGGGCGCCTCGCCGCAGTGGCTGGATCGTGCTGGCGCGTCTGGTCGGCCACATCGCCGTGGCTGCAGCGGTGATCGCCACACTGCTGGGGTATCTCAACTTCGCGCTGTTCGTGGCCCAGCAGCTGGTCTGGGTCGCGGTGGTGTTCATGGCGGTCTCGCTGCTGCTCAAGTTTGCCGATGACCTTGCCACCTGGGTGCTCGCGCCCAGCAGCCGTGCCGGGCAGACCATCGTGTTGACCACCGGGCTCAGCGAGTCGCGGGTGGAGCAGGCCGGCGTGCTGCTCTCGGCGGTGCTGCGGGTCGGGGTGATCGTGCTGGGCGTGCTGATGCTGGCCGCGCCGTTCGGCAACCTCAACGCTTTCCTGGGCGGGCTGGACTCGTTGTCCGGCGGTCTGAAGATCGGTGAGACCACGCTCCGGCCGAGCAGCGTGCTGTATGCGGTGCTGGTGTTCCTGGTGGTGTGGGCGGTGATGCAGACCTTCCAGCGCTGGCTGAGCGACACCTATCTGCCCAAGACCGAGCTGGATGCCGGTGCGCGCAACTCGATCAGCACCGTTACCCGTTATCTCGGCATCATCGCCGCGGTGCTGTGGGGTGTCACCGCGCTGGGCATCGGCCTGGAGAAGCTGGCACTGGTGGTCAGCGCGCTGTCGGTGGGTATCGGTTTCGGTCTGCAGGCGATCACCCAGAACTTCGTCTCGGGCCTGATCCTGCTGGCCGAGCGGCCGGTCAAGATCGGTGACTGGGTCAAGCTGGGGGACCAGGAAGGCGACATCAAGCGGATCAGCGTGCGCTCGACCGAGATCCAGGTCGGCGACAAGTCCACCTTGATCGTGCCCAATTCCGAGCTGATCACCAAGACCATCCGCAACATGACGATGGGCAACGCGCAGGGCCGGATCCAGATCCAGTTCTCGGTACCGTTGAACACGGACGTGGCCGCATTGCGGCAGATTCTGCTGGATGCCTACACCGATCACCCGGGCGTGCTGAGCGACCCGGCACCGTCGGTGTTCATTGACTCGATCGCCAATGGGCAGATCGCGATCAACAGCTTCGCCTACGTGTCAGGCCCGCGTGCGGTGTACGGCGCGCGCAGCGAGCTGTATTTCACGGTGCTGCAGACGTTTGCCGAGGCCGGGATCGCGCTGTCCTCGCCGACGGATATCCATCTTGTGCGGGATCCGGCGGCGACGCCGGCCCCGGACGCGTAAGCAGGCCGGAAGGTACCGACCGTTGGTCGGTACCTTCCGGCGCCGTCAGCCGCGGTTGCCGCGGCGCGACGGCACCAGCGCGAAGGTATCCACGGCCAGCTTCTCGGCGTGGTTCAACCAGGCACGCACCTCCAGATCATCGACCTCGTGGTCCAGGCCGAAGCTCAGGTTGATGCGACCCTCGGCATCCGGCTGTACCCACTGCTGGGCGACCACCACCTTGCGCTGCGAGGAGACCGCTTCGATCCAGAAGCCGCGGTCGGGTGACTGCTTGGTCACCAGCTGCACCATGTATTGGCCGGCCCGGGTGCGGCGACCCTTCTGGGTGATCATGTGCGCCTGACGGATGCTCGGGCGCGGGCCGTTGAACGGATCCAGCGGGCCATCCACCGCCACGCCACCGCGCAGCTGGTCATCGCGGAACAGCTTGATGCCCTTGTCCTGGTTGACCAGCATCGCGCACCAGTCACCATCGGCCGAGCCGTCTTCGAACGCGGTGCAGCGATCCACGTAGGCCAGCGTATTGGACGGATCGGCCAGATCGAACTGCTTGGAAGTGTTCTCCAGGTAGACCGACTTCAGGTCCCAGTGCTTGTCGTACTCCAGCAGCACCGGCGGCTGCACATGCTGCAGGCCGATCACCACCTGGTTGTCGTCATCGATGCGCAGCTGGCGGGTCTTGTCGCCCAGCCACAGCGAGCGCGAGAACGCCAGGTAACGCGGATAGTCCTCGCCGTTGTCGCGGAACACCGCGGCGCTGGCACTGTCCGAGCGCTCCGGATGCAGCAGCGAGCGGCCGAAGCCGATCGAATCGATGGCCGGATCGATCAGGCTCAGCAGGGTGGCGCCCGAATCCAGCGTCGAACCGGCCGGTGCGGCCAGCTGGCGCGGGGCGATGTCCTTGCCCAGGAACAGCAGCAGGTTCTCGCGCTCCTGTTTGGCCAGGATATGGCTGAGATCGTTCGGCATGGCCAGGTGATCGGAGGCGATCACGATCAGGGTGTCTTCGCCGTACGGGCTGGCTTGGATGCGGTCGACCAGCTTGGCGATCAGCCCGTCGGTGCACTTGAGCGCATTGAGCATGCCGATGTTGCCGTGCTCGCTCTTGTAGCGGGTGCCTTTGCAGGCCACCGGCAGATGTCCGGCCGGGTGATGGGTGTCCATGGTCAGCGTGGTGAGCATGAACGGCTCGCCCTTGCGCGAGAGCTGCACGAAGCGGTCATACGCTTTGTCCAGCAGCACATCGTCATGCACGCCCCACGGGGAGAAATGCGTGCGGGTGATCTTCTGCTGCTTGAACCAGGCCAGGTCGTCGACGGTATCGAAGCCATGCGTGGCCAGGAACTGGCCTTTGCCGGCGAACTGGCCGTTGGCCCCGCCCAGATAGTGATTGGTGTAGCCCTGCTGCTTGAGGTAATCGCCCAGGCAGACCGCTTCGGGCAGGAAGCTGCCCATGCGGCCCATGCTGTTTTCGTCTTCCTTGGCGGTGGTCAGCGGCACACCACACATCGAGGAGACCAGGCCGGCGATGGTCCAGCCACCGCCTTCGGCCGAGACCAGCCCGCGCACGTCCAACGATTGCGCGGCGAGCCGGTTGATGTTGGGCATCAGGTCCGGGAAGGTTCTGTCATCGAGATAGGTGCGTTCCAGGCTTTCGCCATAGATCCACACGATGTTGCGTGGCTTGGTCAGCGGTTGCGTGGGCACGCGGTACTCGGCCTTGACCATGCTGTAGTCGACCGGGCGCATCTGCTGGTACAGACGCTGGCCATCGCTGTACAACGGGCTCACCACGATCGCGACGAACCACATGGCCATGAAGCCGGCAAACACCGCCTTGCCATGCGCGGGGCGGTGCCGGCGACGCAGGCGTGCCAGCAGCAAGGGGGTGAGCGAGACCAGGGCCAGCGCGATGAAGCCGGCGATGTAGTGCTTGAAGTCGGCGACACCGGCGCCTTCCATGTCCGCGCCGAGGTGGTACAGCGTGGCTGCATTGAGACCGTCACCGGACAACTTGTTGATCAACCACCATGCGCTGAGCGTCAGCAGCAGCAATGACATCAGGCTTGCCTTCCACCACACCCATTTGTCAGATGCGAGGAACAGCCAGGTGAGCAGCAACAGTGACAGCAGCAGGATCCAGAGCATAAGCACTTTTGGCAGTGGAGACAGGTGGTGATGGACGTCATGACGACGCAGTTCCCATCCGACCGGCTGTCTCAACCACACATGCATGACAAGCCGATGACTCGATCATGCCTGCACGAACCTGACTGAAATGTTTGTTGAAAACGACAGGCTCGATCACGTATCGCACTGCGATATGCGACGTAAAACGCGCGTGAAGGAGTGCGCGCGATGCGGACTGCATCACGCGCTTGGAGGGTGTCTGATCGTCGTGTCTGAATGCGTGAGGTGCGTGGAGAGCGCGTCAACGGTGCCCGCGTTCTTCCTTCGAGCGCGCACGACGATCAAAGATCAGCGCACTGAGGATGATGCCCAAGCCAAGGAACACACCGATCAACATCAAGGTGAATGCGATGGCGGGATAGCCGAACAGATGCCAGCCGGTGTCGACTTTCATCATCATGGCCGCGGCGAGTATCAGCGCGGCGGTGACGATACCGGCGGACACGCGGTTGGCGATCTTCTGCAGGTTCTCCATCAGGCGTGATTCTTCCAGCCCGGTGACTTTCATCTGCAGGCGGTTCTCGGCGAGCAGCGCGAGGATGTCGGTCATTTTGCGCGGCCCATCGCGCAGCAGCTGTTGGATCTCCATCGCCTCGCTGGCCAGATTGGCTTTGGACAGCGATTTCTTGAGACGTGCGCGCATCACGTGCTGCAGCTGTTTCTCCACGATGCGGCGCGTATCCAGGTCGGGCGACAGCAGTCGGCAGACAGTTTCCAGATTCAGCAGTGCTTTGCCGAGCAGGCTCAGCTCCGGCGGGGTGCGCAGGCCACTGGCGGTGGCGATGCGCACCAGGTCCAGCACCACGCGGCCTTCGGAGAAGCTGCTGTTGGCCGCGTAGCGCGCGATGACCTGGCCGGTCTCACGCAGGTAGCGTTCCTCGTCGAAGTACTCCAGCCGCGTACTGATGCCGATGATCTCGTCGGCGACTTCTTCGCCGCGACCATCCACTGCCGCGAACAGCAGCTTGAGCAGGCGCTCGCGCAGCCGCGGCGGCATGTGCGCGACCATGCCCAGGTCGAAGATCGCCAGACGACCGTCCGGGGTGACGCGCAGGTTGCCCGGGTGCGGATCGGCATGGATCTCGCCGTGCACGAATATCTGATCCACATAGCCGCGGATCAACGCCGCGGCAAGCGGCGCCATCGGCTGTTCGGTGCGGCGCACGTCGGGGATCATGTCCACGCGCACGCCCTGCGCCAGCTCCATGGTCAACACGCGATGACTGCAGTAGTCCCAGATCGGCTGCGGCATCCACAGCGGTTTGAACGGCTTGAGGTGCTGCCCGAAGCGCTGCAGGTTCTCGGCCTCCGCCTGGTAGTCCAGCTCCTGCATCAGGGTTTTGGCGAACTCATTGAGCCAGTCGCGCAGGCGTACGCGACGGCCGACCTGGGTGAGGTGGTCAGCGGCCAACGCGAAGCTGCGCAGCACCTCCAGGTCCGAGCGCAGCTGTGCGGCGACCTCGGGCTTCTGCACCTTGACCGCCACCTGGCGCCCGTCATGCAGTTCGGCGCGGTGGACCTGGGCGATCGAGGCGCAGCCCAGCGGGACCGGATCGAAACTGGCGAACAGCTTGGAGACCGAGGCCCCCAGCTCCTGTTCGATGATCGCCGCAACGCGCTCGACCGGAATCGGCGCCACGTTCTCCTGCATGCGCTCCAGGGCCGTGGCGAACTCCACAGGCACCATGTCCGGCCGGGTGGAGAGCATCTGGCCCAGTTTGACGAAGGTCGGCCCGAGCGATTCCAGATCGGTGACGAACTGCTCCGGGTTGCCGTCCGGCGGCACATCGTGGACCGCGCGGGCGTCCAGGTTCATGCCGGAAAACACGCCGGAATTACGGTAACGCAACAGCAGGCGCAGGATCTGGCTGCGACGGTTCATGCCCTTGACCAGCGACGGCGAACCGGGGACGACGGGCGTGGTGTTCAAGCAGGACTCCGGGGCGACGATCACCGGCAGTGTGGCCGGGCGGCGGTGGTGGGCCGGTGAATCCGCACCCGCTACCGCGGAAGGGGGCGGATCGGTGAGAATCGGCGCTCCCGCTTCCTCCTTTGGATCCACCATGGCCGGTGCCAGTCTGTTCGCGTTGCTCGATGATATTGCGTCCCTGCTGGATGACGTGGCGGTGCTGACCAAGGTGGCGGCCAAGAAAACCGCCGGCGTGCTCGGCGACGACCTGGCGCTGAACGCCCAGCAGGTGACCGGGGTCAGCGCCAACCGGGAGCTGCCGGTGGTGTGGGCGGTGGCCAAGGGCTCGCTGGTCAACAAGGCGATCCTGGTGCCGGCCGCGCTGGCGATCAGTGCCTGGCTGCCGTGGGCGATCACCCCGCTGATGATGATCGGCGGCGCCTTCCTCTGCTACGAGGGTGTGGAGAAGCTCGCGCACCGCTTCCTGCATTCGCGCGATGAGGACGAGCAGCGCAAGGCCGAGCGGGTCAAGGCCCTCGCCGATGAGAAGGTCGACATGGTGGCGTGGGAGAAGGACAAGGTGAAGGGCGCGATCCGCACCGACTTCATTCTGTCGGCGGAGATCATCGTGCTGTCGCTGGGCGTGGTCTCCAGCGCCCCCTTCCTCAACCAGGTCACCGCGCTGGTGGTGATCGCGCTGGCGATGACGGTGTTCGTCTACGGCCTGGTCGCCGGCATCGTCAAACTCGACGATCTGGGCCTGTACCTGTCCAACAAGGGCGCCGCGCTGGCCGCGATCGGCCGGGGCCTGCTGGTGGCTGCGCCGTGGCTGATGAAGTTCCTCTCGGTGGCCGGTACCGCAGCGATGTTCCTGGTCGGTGGCGGGATCCTGGTGCACAGCATCGCGCCGCTGCATCACGCCATTCTGGAGATGGGCGGTGATGGCCGCTGGGGCTGGTTGATCAACGCGCTGGGCAACGTGATCGTCGGCGTGGTGATCGGCGCGGTGGTGCTGGGCGCGGTCACCGCATTCCAGAAGCTGCGCGGGGCCAAGCCGGCGCATTGAGGCTCGGCCAGCTCAGGCCGATTCCCACCCGCGCAGGGCCTCGAGTTCGGCGCGGGCACGGGCCAGGCGGCGCCCGGAGAGCGCGTCGATCGCGCGCTGCAGCCGTGGTGAGGCCGGCGCACGCTGCACCCAGCGTCGCGCACCCACCATCGCGGCGATCATGGCCAGCGTCCCTGCACCCAGCGAGACCAGCAGCCACGGTGCGGCGAACGCGCCCAGATCCACCCCCCACGCCTGCCAGGCCACCAGCACCGGCACCGCCAGCCACAGCCAGCACCACGGCAGGCCGAGCAGCAGTTCGGTCAGTGCGGTATGCCAGCGCAGCGCGGCCAACTGCTGCGATTGCTCCACCACCGTATGGGTGGGGTGCAGCTGTCGTCGGCGCTGCAGGCGGGTGATGCTGACGATGATGGCCGCGATGCAGTACGCGTGCAGGGACAGCGCACTGAGCATCACCGCCAGCGGCGGCTGCTGCCACCACTGGCTGCCGCAGTACACCGCCACGGCCAGCCAGATCGCCAGCTGCAGCCACTGCCACAGGCTGAAGGCCCCCAGCTGATGCTGTACGGCGCGTTGCCGATGGCTGCGCCACGCATCCAGCGCGAAGGCCTCCTGCGCGTCGGTGGGAGCGTTGGCGTGACTCCACAGCTGCTTGAGCTCATCCGGTTGCATGGTGGTTCCCTCAGTCGGTGGGGTTCAAGCGGGTACGCAGCTGCTGGCGCACCCGGTGCAGGCGGGTGGAAACATTGGCGATGCTGATGCCCAGCACCTCGGCCATCTGCCGATGGTCGTGGTCGTCCAGGTGCAGCAGCATCAGGGCGCGGTCCAGCGGTGGCAGCGCGTGGATGGCGAGCTCCAGCTGGCGCAACGCGTGGCGGTGTTCGGGCGGTGCGGCGTCGTCCACCGCGGGCAGATCGTCGTCCAATGGTGCGTGGTGGCCCTGCCGGTGCTGCTGGCGACGCCATTGCGAGATCGCCACATTGAGCGCCACCCGATACAACCAGGTCGAGAAGCGCGCCCGCGCCGGGTCGAAATCCTCGAATGCCGCCCACGCCTGCACGCTGATCTCCTGGACCAGATCCAGCCGATCCTCGTGCTGATGGCAGTAACCGCGCGCCACCTTGAGCACGATGCCGCGATGCTGCTCCAGCAACGCGGCGAAGCGCGCGCGTGGATCGTGGGCGGCGCGGGGCAGGGTCATGTGCATACCCGGGTGATTCGCGCCGGGGCGCGGAATATCACAGCCATCGGATCAGCGCGCCGGCTCGGCAGCCTGCACGCGGTTCTTGCCGACCCGCTTGGCCGCATACAGCGCCGTATCGGCGCGTCGCAACAGCGCGTCCGCCGCTTCGCCCGGCTGCCATTGCGCCAGGCCGGCGCTGAAATGCACCGGCACCCGCTGCTCCTCCAACGGCAGCGGCCGCTGGGCGAGTGAGCGCTGCAGCCGCAGCAGGGTGGACATGCTGTCCGCCGCCGGCGTTTCCGGCAGCAGCAGGACGAACTCGTCCCCGCCCAGGCGCGCGATCGCATCGCTGCTGCGCAGGTGCAGCTGGCAGACCTCGACCAGATGGCGCAGTACCGCATCGCCGCCGGCATGGCCGTGCAGGGTGTTGGTCTGATGGAAATCGTCCAGATCGAGCAGGGCCAGCGCCAGCGGATGGCCATGGCGGGCGGCGCGCGCCATTTCGCGCTCGAGCAGTTCATCCAGCCCGCGCCGGTTGAGCGCGCCGGTCAGGGGATCGGTGCGGACCAGCCCGGAGACATCACGCAGCTCCTGCTCCAGCTCGGCGATGCGCTGCTCGGCCTGCTCCACCTCGCGGCGTGCATTGCCCAGGTGGTCGCGTGCCTGCAACGCCTGTTCCTGGACCCGGCCGGTATCCACCAGCACGTCCTGCAGGAGCTGGTTGAGATCGGCGATGCTGCGGGCTTCCTTCAGGGCCAGCGCATAGCTGCTGATGCGGTCGTGGTATTCGCCGGTGCTGACCGCCATGCCATCCAGGCGCTCGATGAAGCCGCCCATGACGTTCTTCATCGCCGCTTTGGATTCCACGATCCCCTGCTTGAGCAGGCCCTGCTTGTAGATCACTTCGCGCAGGTTGGCGCGTGCCTGTTCCACCGAGTCGCGATCGAGCGGGCCGCCGATCAGTGACCGCACCGCGTGCACCTGGCCGTGCAGCCAGCTGCTGTCGTCGAGCAGCTCGCCGATGTTGTCCAGCAGCAGATCGAACAGGCTCAGCAACAGCTCCTGCTGTTCCTGCCAGCCATCGCTGCGTACGCCGATCTGGTGGGACAGCTCGCGGAGCCGGACTTCGATCGGCTGCAGCGGTTGGCCGGGATGCCAGCGATGCACCTCACCGGCGAGGTGCCCGGGCTCTTCGCGCAGTTCAGGCATGTTCTGCAGCAGGCTGGCCACGGTCACCCCGAGGGTGTGCCGCAGCAGCTCGCGCAGGCGCAGGCTGTCGGGTTGGCCGTCGGGCGTTTCCTGTTCGATGGTGCGGATGTACTTGTCGATCAGCTGGCGCATCGCGCGGCCGTAGCTGACCCAGTCGCCGCTGCGCTGCGCCGACTGCAGCCGCAGGCCCATGTCGCCCAGCTCGCCGGGCAGGGTGGACATGCCATTGGCAAACGCGGCCAGCAGGGGCTCGGGGCTGTCGATCCCGGCAAACAGGCGCTGCAGCATCGCGCTGCTGCCGCCCTTCAGGACCGGGGCCGGTTCGCTGCGCGTGTCCACCGCGGTCCCCACGCTCTGCCGCCGCGACAGCAGCCGCCCGACAGCAGTGCCGGGGCTGGGGGGAGGGTCGTGCGGGTCCGTCATGCGGCAGGTCCTTGCAGGGCACGGCCGGGGGCCGGAGCGGTGGAGAGGTTGGAACAGTATCGGCGCAGTCCGGTCACGCTTGAACCGATCCTGCATGGCAGGATGGTAAGCACGAGCGAGGCAGGAGAATGCGATGAAGGTGATGCTGGTGGGCGCGACCGGATTGGTGGGCAGTCACGTGCTGCGGCAGTTGCTGGAGGACCCGCGCTGCGATGCGGTGGTTGCACCGACCCGACGCCCGGTGGGCATCACCGATCCCGCGCTGGTCAATCCGGTGGTGGACTTCGCGCAGTTGCGGGCCGAGGCCGACTGGTGGGCGGTGGATGCGGTGATCTGCGCGCTCGGTACCACGATCAAACAGGCCGGCAGCAAAGAGGCGTTCGCGCGGGTCGACCATGACGCGCCGCTGGCGGTGGCGCGGCTGGCGCGGGCGCAAGGCGCGCATGCCTTCGCGTTGAACTCGGCGATGGGGGCCGACCCGGGCTCGCGCATCTTCTACAACCAGGTCAAAGGCCGGCTGGAGCAGGACCTGCGGGAACTGGGCTACCCCTCCCTGACCCTGGTCCGCCCCGGGCTGATCGGGGGCGAGCGGGCCGAGCGGCGCACCGGCGAGCATCTGGCCAGCCTGGTGCTGGGCGTACTGGGTCCGGTCCTTCCGCGGGCGTGGCGGATCAATCCGGCCGAGCGCATTGCGGCCGCGCTGGTCGAGGCGGCCCTGGCGCCGAGGCCCGGCGTCAACGTCGTGCGCTCGGCCGAGTTGGTGGAACGGTAAGCCGCCGGCCGCCAGATGCACGGCCAGCAGGCCACTGCGCTACCCTTTCTGCCCCTCAAGCGGTCCCTGCCATGTCCGTCGACAAGAACCAACGCGATCTCGAAGCCGGTATCCACACCGATCTGGAGGGGCGGCTGACCTACGGCGGCTACCTGCGCCTGGATCAGCTGCTGGCGGCCCAGCAGCCGCTGTCCAACCCGCCGCACCATGACGAAATGCTGTTCATCATCCAGCACCAGACGTCCGAGCTGTGGCTGAAACTGCTGGGGCACGAGCTGCGCGCGGCGATCGCTCACCTCAAGCGCGACGAGGTCTGGCAATGCCAGAAGGTGCTGGCGCGCAGCAAGCAGGTGCTGCGCCAGCTCACCGAGCAGTGGTCGGTGCTGGAGACGCTGACCCCTTCGGAGTACATGGGTTTCCGCGATGTGCTGGGCCCGTCGTCGGGCTTCCAGTCGCTGCAGTACCGCTACATCGAGTTCCTGCTGGGCAACAAGAACGCGCAGATGCTGCAGGTGTTCTCGCATGACCCGGCCGGCCAGGCCCAGTTGCAGGAGGTGCTTGATGCCCCCAGCCTGTACGAGGAGTTCCTGCGCTACCTGGCCCGCTTCGGCCATCCGGTCCCGGCCGGCTATCAGGGGCGGGACTGGCAGCAGCCGCACGTGGCCGACGATGCGCTGCACCCGGTGTTCGAGCGGATCTACCAGAACACCGACCGTTTCTGGCGTGAGTACGCGCTGTGCGAAGACCTGGTCGATCTGGAAACCGCCTTCCAGCTGTGGCGCTTCCGCCACATGCGCACGGTGATGCGGGTGATCGGCTTCAAGCGCGGCACCGGGGGCTCCAGCGGGGTAGGCTTCCTGCGCCAGGCGCTGGAGCTGACCTTCTTCCCGGAGTTGTTCCAGGTGCGCACCACGATCCGCAACGACGATCCGATGCCGCCGGATGCCTGATCGGGCATTCCCTGCAATAAGCCTATTCATATTTAGCCGGTCCATCCGCCGTACGGTGCGGCAGGCCCCGCCGTTGCTGCGCTGCCGGTCGTGGACCGGCAGTTGCAGATGCAAGTTCAGCGACCGTGCTGCCAGCGGTACACATCAGCGTGTATTTGACGTGAACGTGGTTGGTCTGGGATTCTCCCGCGCTGCTTTCGCACATCGGACGTGCATGTCTTCCACCGAACCCAGGAATCCCGCATGAGCGTAGACACCGCCGCGAAATCCGTTCCCGAACCGGCGTTGCCGGAGTTCAAGACCACGCTGGGCCATCCGCGCCCGTTGTGGATGCTGTTCATGACCGAATTCTGGGAGCGCTTCGCGTTCTACGGGATCCGCTGGGCGCTGGTGCTGTACATCGTCGCGCAGTTCTTCGAAGGCGACTCGGCCGGCCAGGCCGCAGCCAGCCGGACCTATGGTGCCTATCTGGCGCTGGTCTATGCGGCGGCGATCTTCGGCGGCTACGTTGCCGACCGGGTATTGGGTTACCAGCGCTCGATCCTGACCGGCGCGGTGATCATGGCCGCGGGCCTGTTCATGGTCGCGATGCCCAACAAGGAAATCTTCGAGCTGGGCCTGGCCACGATCATCATCGGCAACGGCCTGTTCAAGCCCAACATCTCCACCATGGTCGGCAAGCTGTACGGCCTGAAGGATGAGCGCCGCGACTCGGGCTTCACCATCTTCTACATGGGCATCAACATCGGCGCGATGATCGCTCCGGTGCTGACCCAGTATCTGGCCGAGAGCGTGTTCGGCACCAAGGCGATGCCGTCGTACAAGATGGTCTTCATCGCCTCGGGCATCGGCATGCTGATCAGCCTGGCCTGGTTCTACGTCGGCCGTGCCGGCCTCAAGGGCATTGGCGCCCCACCGGCCGGTGCCGAGGGCTATGGCCGCATCGTGATGGTGTTCATCGGTGCCATCGTGGCGATCCCGGTCGCCTTCTTCCTGCTCTCCACCGGCGCCACCGCGCTGGCCTGGATCCTGGGCGTGATGTTCATCGCGCTGGCAGTGCTGCTGCTGGTGGAGGGCATCCGTGAAGGCAAGGTCCAGCGTGACCGCGTCATCGCGATGCTGATCATCTTCACCTTCAACGTGATGTTCTGGATGTTCTTCGAACAGGCCGGCAGCTCGTTCACCTTCCTGGCCGACAACATCGTCAACCGCAACCTGGGTGGCTGGGAATTCCCGACTGCCTGGTTCCAGTCGGTCAACTCGGTGGCGATCATCACCCTGGCCCCGATCATTGCCTGGATCTGGATCAAGCTGGGTCGCGCCAACCCGTCGATTCCGCGCAAGTTCGGCCTGGGCCTGCTGTTCAACGGTGCGGCCTTCGCGCTGCTGATGGTGGCGCTGTCGAGCATGGTCGTGGACGGCAAGATCCCGTTCTGGACGCTGTTCATGGTCTACGTCATCCAGTCCGTGGGTGAGCTGTGCCTGTCGCCGATCGGCCTGTCGATGGTGACCAAGCTGGCGCCGGTGCGTCTGGTCGGCTTCGGCATGGGCGGCTGGTTCCTGTCCACCGGCATCGGCAACAACATGTCCGGCATCTTCGCCGGTGTGGTCAGCGGCGAAGGCGGCATGACCGTGGAATCGGCCCTGAAGGGCTACACCTTCGGCTTCTGGGCGTTGATCATTTCCGGCGTGGTGCTGTTCCTGGTCGCCCCGCTGATCAACAAGCTGATGCACGGCGTCAAGTGAGGTCTGCGATGCGCATGAAAGCAGCGGCAATGTCGATGATCGTGGCCGGCCTGCTGGCCGCCTGTTCGCCGTCGTCGGCGCCCACCGCTGCGCCTGCGCAGCCGCTGGATACCTCCGAGCAGAAGCCCCCGGTCGCCGATCCCGGCGAACCGGTGGCCTCGGGCAACACCCCGGCCGCGGCGGACATCGCCGCGATCGCGGCGCTCAACGCCCAGTTCGATCCCGCCCGCGATCCGGTCGCCGATCTGGCCACGGCCAAGGTCGAGGCCCAGCGCGGCGGCAAGCGGATCATCCTGGACGTGGGCGGCGAGTGGTGCCCGTGGTGCCATCTGATGGACGGTTTCATCGAGGGCGATGCGGAGATCCGCAGCTTCCGCGATGCGAACTATGTCTGGATGAAGGTCAACTACAGCGAAGACAACGAGAACGCGGCGTTCCTGTCGCAGTTCCCGGCAGTGAAGGGCTACCCCCACCTGTTCGTGCTCGATGCCGACGGCACGCTGCTGCATTCGCAGTTCACCGGGGAGCTGGAGGCGGACAAGGGGCAGAAGAAGGGCTACGACCGTGGCCGCTTCTTCGCCTTCATGAAGCAATGGGCGCCACCGAAGGCGTCATGATCGAAAAAGCCGCGGATTCCGCGGCTTTTTTTTTGCGCTCAATTTCTGCGCAACCCTGCCGCTACCTCCAAGGACCTCATGCCGCGCTGTTCGTGGCGGACAACCGACGGAATCCACGCATGCAGCCGGGCACCAGCGACAGCACCACCGAAGTTTCCCTTGATGCGCCGGCCGGCGTGAGCCTGCCGCCGGTCGATGTGCTGCTCGACGATCAAACCGCGCCGGATGCGCTGGATGCCGAGGCGGAGACCCCGGCGCCGGGCGCTATCCGCTACCGCCTGCCGATGGTGTCCGTGCCGGACAACGTGCTGCTCAAGGCGGCCGTGCAGAAACTGGTCGAGCAGAAAGCGCAGCTGGACGCGCTCGCGCGCCAAGGCACGCTGCCGGGCCTGATTCCCGCCGAGTGGCAGGGCAGTGGCATCCGGGGCGTGGACCTGCAGGGCTTCGTGCTGAGCGTCGTGCCGTTCCTGCAGAACGCCGGCAAGGACGAAACCGCGCCCGCGCGTCTGCCGCTCAAACACGTGCTCGGCGATGCCGGGCGCTGGGATCAGCACGATGTCGCCGAGCCCAAGTCGCTGGCGTTCTTCCTGGCCAGCGATGATCGCGCCAGTGCCGGTGTGAAAGATCCTGCCGAGGCCTACCTGGTCGGTGCGCTCGGCCTGGCGTGGGCACACGAGGGACGCACCCGTCCTGGCTTCCTGCGCGCGATGGGCTACGACAGCATGGCTGCGCGCGTGCATATGCTGCCGTACCCGGTTGCAGCGCAGCTGGCGCTGTACAGCGTCACCGCGCATGGTGTGACCCAGATCTGGTGCGTGATGGACCGCCGCAAGGTGCGGCCCTTGCTGGCGCCCTGGATCAGCGTGCCGCTGCTGACCGCCTATGGCGTGAGCGCCCCCCAGACCTGGCCGACCAGCTTCCCGGCCGTGGATGAGGTGGCCGCGATGCTGGCCACCGCGCGCACCGGCAAGGGGCCGGTGGAGGCGGACCTGACCAAGGTCGCGGCCAAGGTCGCGCAGGACGCATCGGCAGAGACGTGGATGCCGGTCAGTCTGCTCCAGGTCGGGACCTGGTCACCGCGCTGGCGCTACTTCATGGCCGTGTTCATCGGCCTGCCGTCACTGCTGCTGGTGGTCGCTGCACTGGCCCTGCCGGGCGCGATCGAGGCGGCCGCAGTGGCCGCCTCGCTGGGCTTTGCCGCCGGCGCCATCGGCGCCCTGGCCGCGCCGTGGGTGCATGCACGGCGCAAGCACCTCAGCTGATGAGCTGCGTCGGCCAGTGGCCAACGGTCGCTGCCTACTCGTCCATCCGCTGCAGGCCTTCCCCGGCCAGGCGCAGGATCAGCGTTTCCAGCAGCTGCTCCTCTTCCTCGCTGAGCACGGACATCAGCTTGCGGGTGATCTCGATCACCAGCGGGGCGATGGTCTCGTACACCTCGAACCCGGCCGCCGACAGCGCCAGCACCGAGCGGCGGCGGTCATCGCCGTGGGTTTCACGCTTGATGAAGCCGCGTTCGAGCAGTCTGGCCACGGCGCGGCTGACCGCGACCTTGTCCATCGCGGTGCGATCGGACACCTCGCTGGCCGACGAGCCCGGATACAGCGCCAGGACCGTGATCACCCGCCACTCGGGGATCGCCAGGCCATAACGGTCCCCGTACAGCTTGGCGATGTTGCCGCTGACGCGGTTGGACAGCACGCTCAGCCGGTAAGGCAGGAACTGCTCCAGATCGAGCAGGGCGTGCGAGGCGCGGATGCTGTGACTGCTGGGATCGGGCGGGCTCATGTTGCGGTGCACCTTGATGGTGGTTTCATGTGAAACTATAACCTACGTTCCGGACTCCGCATTCTCGCGGGTCTGTCTTCCTACCGCACCTGGTTTTTTCCGATGCGGACTGCTTTGGAGCCACAGCATGACCAGCCAAACGAGCACCGCGTCCTTCGCACCCGATCCGGGCATGCAGGTCACCACCTTCGAAAACCCGATGGGCATCGATGGTTTCGAGTTCGTCGAGTTCGCCGCCCCGGCCGGCCGTGGCGCGGAACTGCACGACTATTTCCGCAAGATGGGCTTCACCGCGGTGCTGCGCCACAAGCAGCGTGCGATCACGGTCTATCGCCAGGGCGACGTGAACTTCCTGGTCAATGAGGAGCCGGATTCGTTCGCCTCGGACTTCGCCGAGAAGCACGGTCCGTGCGCCTGCGGCTTCGCCATCCGCTTCAAGAAGCCGGGCGATGAGGTCTACCAGATGGCGCTGGGCAACGGTGCCGAAGCGATCGACTTCAAGCCCGACACCCGCGCCGTCGCCGCCCCGATCATCAAGGGCATCGGCGACTGCATGCTGTACCTGGTCGACCGTTACGGCGCCAGCGGCAGCATGTTCGATACCGACTACGCGCCGATCGAAGGGGTGGACCCGCGCCCGAAGGGCTTCGGGCTGACCTTCATCGATCACCTGACCCACAACCTGTACTTCGGCAACATGCAGCAGTGGTCGGATTACTACGAGCGCCTGTTCAACTTCCGCGAGATCCGCTACTTCGACATCAAGGGCCTCAAGACCGGCCTGGTGTCCAAGGCGATGACCGCCCCGGACGGCATCGTGCGCATCCCGCTCAACGAATCCTCCGATCCGAAGAGCCAGATCAACGAATACCTCGATGCCTACAAGGGCGAGGGCATCCAGCACATCGCCTGCTTCACCGAGAACATCTACGACACCGTGGAAGCGATGCGCGCCCAGGGCGTGGAGTTCCTGGATACACCGGACACGTACTTCGATGTGATCGACATGCGCGTACCCAACCACGGTGAAGACGTCGCGCGCCTGGCCAAGAACAAGATCCTGATCGATGCCGACCCGGAGACGCACCAGCGCAAGCTGCTGCAGATCTTCACCACCAACTGCATCGGCCCGATCTTCTTCGAGATCATCCAGCGCAAGGGCAATGAAGGCTTCGGCGAAGGCAACTTCACCGCGCTGTTCGAAAGCATCGAGCGCGATCAGATCAAGCGCGGCGTGCTGTAAGACGCCTGCGGTAAAGCGTCCGGCATCCGTCGGCGTTACGCTTCAACGGTGGCATCCGCGTTCGCGTGGGTGCCACTGGCAGTACTCCCTTGCCATCCACGCCTCCGGCGGAGCAGGACCATGAACAACCCGATGTCATCGCGCGGCTATCAGACCGGTTTCGGCAACGAGTTCGCCACCGAGGCGGTGCCCGGTGCGCTGCCGGTGGGGCAGAACTCCCCGCAGCGTGTCGCCCATGGCCTGTACGCCGAACAGCTGTCCGGCACCGCGTTCACCGCGCCACGCGGCAGCAACCGCCGCAGCTGGGTGTACCGCATCCGCCCCGCGGTGACCCACGGTGAGTTCACCCCCTTTACCCAGCCGCATCTGCACGGCGATTTCGCGCACGGCGCGGTGTCGCCCAACCAGCTGCGCTGGGATCCGTTGCCGCTGCCCAGCACGCCCACCGATTTCATCGAGGGGCTGTACACCATGGGCGGTAACGGTTCGCCCGATACCCACGGTGGCGTGGGCATCCACCTGTATGCCGCCAACCGCGACATGCACGGCCGGTACTTCTACAACGCCGATGGCGAGCTGCTGATCGTCCCGCAGCTGGGCCGCCTGCGCCTGCTCACCGAAATGGGCGTGATCGAGATCGAGCCGCAGCAGATCGCGGTGATCCCGCGCGGCGTGCGCTTCCGTGTCGAGCTGCCCGATGGCGATGCCCGTGGCTACGTCTGCGAGAACTTCGGGGCGCTGCTGAAGCTGCCCGACCTGGGCCCGATCGGGTCCAACGGCCTGGCCAATCCGCGCGACTTCGAAACCCCGCATGCGGCGTTCGAGAACATCGACGGCGCGTTTGAACTGATCGCCAAATTCGAGGGCCAGCTGTGGCGTGCGGATATCGATCATTCGCCGCTGGACGTGGTCGCCTGGCACGGCAACTACGCGCCGTACCGCTACGATGTGCGCCGCTTCAACACGATCGGTTCGATCAGCCACGATCATCCCGATCCCTCCATCTTCCTCGTGCTGCATTCGCCCAGCGACACCCCGGGGACCAGCAACATGGATTTCGCGATCTTCCCGCCGCGCTGGCTGGTCGCGCAGAACACGTTCCGCCCGCCGTGGTTCCACCGCAACATCGCCAGCGAGTTCATGGGGCTGATCCATGGCGCCTACGATGCGAAGGCCGAAGGTTTCGTACCCGGCGGTGCCTCGCTGCACAACTGCATGAGCGGCCACGGCCCGGATGCGGCGACCTTCGAGAAGGCCTCCGCGGCCGATCTGAGCAGGCCGGACGTGATCAAGGACACCATGGCCTTCATGTTCGAAACCCGCGGCGTGATCCGTCCCACCGCACAGGCGATGGACGCGGCGCATCGCCAGCGCGGGTACCAGCAGTGCTGGCAGGGGTTGAAGGCGAATTTCTCGGGCTGACGCGGGCTCAAACCACCGCGATCTGGAACCGCTCGGCATGTTCCTTCGGCAGTACCTCCAGCAACCGCTGCCGCACCCGCTCGGCATACCCGGTGGAGGTCAGGCCGGGCAGCGCGTCCAATGCGGCCTGCAGCCCGCCCATGACCGTCTCGTCGCTGCGCGACTGCTGCAGGGTGTGGAACAGCGCCGCCGCCTGCGGATGACGCTGCAGTTCCAGGATGTCCAGCAGATAGATGCGGGCGGCCACCAGCGATCGGCGGCGTTCGGTCAGCGGCGCCGGCTCCGCGGTCGGTGTCACCGCACTCAACACCAGATACCCGCTCTGGATCAGCTGGATCACCATCGCCGGGGTTTCCGGGCCCACCAGCTGGCCCAGTTGGACCAGGTCACGCTGGCCGTCGCACAGGATCAACAGCCGGCGCTGGCGCATGTCCAAGGGCGCGCGGTGGGCCTGCAGGGCGGTGCGGGCGAGGTCGGTCTTCTGCGGTTGCATGGGGGCGGGGTCGATGCGGTGCAGGCCGAGCCTGAGCGCGGCAGGTGAAACGCGGATGACAGCGACACTGTGCATGTCGCCCACACAGCGCTCGCGCTAGGCTGCGCCCATTCAACGGGAGGATGCAGGCATGAAACAGCTGGGAAGCGTGATGGCACTGGGGATGGTGCTGGCCTTGGCCGCGTGCGAGCGCTCGCCGGAGACGCCGTCGGCTGATGCCGAGGCGGCCGTGCCAACACCGGCGGCGGACACCGCGCCGGCAGCGCCCGCCACGGCGGCCCCGGGCACGGCGACGCACGGCCCGGCGCGGCTGGATGGCTACGGCCCGGTGGCGCTGGGCAGCACCTTGGACGAGGTCCGGGCAGCCTGGAAGGCACCCCTGCAGGGCGACGTCGCTGACGATTACTGCCATGCCCTGCGGCCGGAAGGCGCGCAGGCTGAGGACGTGATCTTCATGATCGAAGGCAAGCGACTGGTGCGCTATGACGTGCGCAACGACCGCATCGTCGCACCGGGGGGCGGCAAGGTCGGCATGTCGCTCGGCCAGCTGCAGACGCTGTACCCGGATCGCGGCGACCTGACCCCGCACAAGTACGACGAGCAGGGCCACAACCTGCGTGTGCGCCCGGCCACCGAGGGCGGTGCGCTGGTCAACTTCGAGATCAACGGCGATGGCAACGTCACCGCCTGGCGGGTCGGCAAGACCCCGCAGGTGGATTACGTGGAAGGCTGTTCCTGAGCCACCGGCACCGCGCCGGCCGCACTGCCGGGGCGGGCCTTCACTGTTTGGCGTGGGCTGGCCCTAGAATCGGCTCACATCTGTCACCGCGGAGCACCAGATGATCGCTGCCACTGTTTGGTTCGTGCTGGGCCTGGTGCTGTTGGCACTGGGCGGTGACTCCATCGTCCGGGCCGCCTCGGGTCTGGCCCAGCGCTTCGGCGCGTCGCCGTTCGTGGCCGGGTTGCTGCTGGTGGCCTTCGGCACCTCGCTGCCGGAGCTGGTGGTCAACGCCCGTGCCTTCGTGGTCGGCGCGGAAGAACTCGCGCTGGGCAATGCGGTGGGCAGCAATATCGTCAACGTCGGCCTGACCCTGGGCCTGGCGGCGCTGGCTGCGCCGCTGCTGGTCCGTGCGCGGCTGCTCTCGCCCTTGCTGGTGTGTCTTGCCGCCGCCAGTGCGCTGCTGATCCTGTTCGGCCTGGATGGCGTGATCGCACGCTGGGAAGGGGCCGTGCTGCTGCTCGCCTTCGTCGCCCTGCTGGTGGTCCTGCTGCGCCGGGCGAAGCTGGAATCCGAGCCGGTGCGCGAGGCCATCGCCGGCTATGCGATGACCCGCACCGGGCTGTTCCTCAACATCCTGCGGCTGCTGTTCGCGGGTGTGTGCCTCTACTTCGGCGCGCGCTGGATCGTGCAGGCCGCACCGGTGTTCGGCGCCGGGCTGGGCTGGTCGCCGCTGCTGGTCGGCTTGCTGCCGGTGGCGATCGGCACCGCATTGCCTGAAGTGGCGGCCGCCATTGCCGCCGCCCGGCGTGGTCAGGGCGACATGGTGCTCGGCCACGTGATCGGCTCGAGCCTGTTCAACCTGCTGGTGGTGGTCGGTGGCATGGCCGCACTGCGGCCGCTGGCGCTGCCCGGATCGTTCGTGAAACTGGAGCTGCCGGCGGCGATCGCCTTCGTGCTGGTGCTCTACCCGATGCTGCGCGGCGATCTGACGATCAGCCGGCGCGAAGGCGCGGTGCTGGTGGTGGCCTTCCTCGGCTGGATCGCGCTGGAGCTGGTGTTGATACGGGGCGGCTGAACGTCGAGCCGACCGCTGATCGGCTGCCCTCCGTCACGATGCATGCAGCCGACCAGCGGCGGGCGCTACTGGCTGTCGCGGGAAACCGGTGCCTCGGCACCCTCGGTGTCGCCCGGATGACGCGGTTCCGGCGGTGGCAGCTGCTCTTCCTTGGCGGTCTTGTGGCCCGGCAGGTCCGGTCGGGTTTCCATCAGCAGCGACAGCGCCGCCTTGGCCATCATGTGCGCGCTGATCGGCGCGGTGATGAACAGGAACACGGTGATCAGCAGCTCGCGCGGCTGCGGGTCTTCGCCGAGGAAGATGTGATAACAGACCGAGCCGACCAGCACGCAGCCCACGCCCAGCGTGCTGGCCTTGGTCGGTGCGTGCAGGCGCTTGAAGAAGGTGGAGAGCTTCACCAGGCCGAGCGCGCCGACCAGGATGAAGAAGCAGCCGAACAGCAGCAGGATCGACAGCACGATCTGGATGAAGGTGATCATTCGACGATGTCCCGGCGCAGCACGAACTTGCTCAGCACCACCGTGCTGCCGAAGCCGAGCATGGCGATGATCAGCGCCGCTTCGAAGTACACCGCCGAGTTGAGGTACATGCCGAACAACATGAGTTCAGCGATGGCCGTCACCGACAAGGTGTCCAGCGCAAGGATGCGATCGGGCACGGTGGGGCCGCGCAGCAGGCGCCAGGTGGCCAGCAGCATGGCCAGGCCGACCACGTGCATGCACACCACCATCGTGGTCTGGATGAACATGTATCCGGTCATGGGAAAATCTCCATCAGCGGGGCTTCGTAGCGGGATTTGATCTGCCGGATCAGTTCATCCGGATCATCCAGATGCAGCACGTGCACCAGCAGATACCTGCGGTCATCGGACAACGCGGCCGAGACCGTGCCCGGGGTCAACGTGATCATGCTGGTCAGCGCGGCGATGCCGTGGATGTTGGCGATATCCAGCGGCAGCCAGATGAAGCCGGGGTGGATGCGGCGCTCCGGCCCCAGCACCTGGATCGCCACCCGGATGTTGGAGATCAGGATGTCCCACAGGGTCACGAACAGCAGTTTGGGGAGGGGCTTGAGCGAGCCGATCCGCGCGAACTCGCGGTCCAGCCGGGCGGCGAACAACGGCACCACCACGCCCAGGATCATGCCGAGCACGAACTGGCCCAGGGTGAAGCTGTCGGACATCAACAGCCAGAACGCCACCACCATGACGCTCAGCGAGGGCGAGGGCAGGATGCGCTTGTACAGGGAAGGCTTGCGCGTCATGGCTGGCGGATCTCCGGCGTGGTGGCGCGCAGTTCACCCACATAGTCCTGGGGCTGCAGCAGCTGGGTGGCCATGGCATCGGTGTGCTGCATCAGCGGGCCGGCGAACACGCTCATCGCGATGCCATAGCTGAGCAGCAGCGCGGCGGCGAACAATTCCACGGTGCGGGTCGGCGCCTTGCGCGGCTTCGGTGCGCCTTCTTCGACCACCGGCACGCGCCAGAACAGGCGGATGCCGCCACGGGTCAGGCCGACGATCACCATCAGGCTGCTGCCCAGCACCGCGGCCCACACCGCCCAGGTGTACTGCGCCGGCATGCCGGCCAGCAGCGCGGCCTTGGCCAGGAAGCCGGACAGCGGCGGCAGGCCCGCGACCGAGACCGCACCGATCAGGAACAGCACCGCAGGTGTCTCCTTGCCCGGCATCGGCGCGATGACTTCCTTGCGATCGCTGGCACCGCCGCGACGGCGGCGGATCAGATCGGCAATGAGGAACAGCGCGGCGGCCACGAAGGTACTGTGCGGCAAGTAGTACAGGCCGGCCGAGAGGACTTCGGGTGTGCGCACCGAGAAGGCCATGAACAGCGTCGCCGCCGAGACCACCACCAGGTAGGAGATCAGCACGCGCAGGCGCGCCGCAGCGAGCACGCCCAGACCGCCCAGCACGAGGGTGGCCACACCGGCCCAGAGCAGCCATTCGCTGCCGTAGCCGGCCATCGGGCCGGCACCCTCGCCGAACCACAGGGTGCTGACCCGCAGCACCGCGTACAGGCCGACCTTGGTCATGATCGCGAACAGCGCGGCCACCGCGGCCGGCGCACGCGCATACGCTTCGGGCAACCACAGATACAGCGGCATCAGCGCAGCCTTGCTGCAGAACACCAGCAGCAACAGCCCCATCGTCGCCTTGACCAGGGTCAGGTGCGAGGCCGGCACTTCAGCGATGCGCTGCGACAGTTCGGCCATGTTGAGCGAGCCCAGCGAGGCGTACAGCAGGCCGAGTGCGATCAGGAACAGGGTCGAGGCGGTGACGTTGAATACCACGTAGTGCAGGCCGATGCGCATGCGCAGGCCGCGCCCGCCGCTGAGCAGCAGGCCGTAGGAGGCGATCAGCATCACCTCGAAGAACACGAACAGATTGAAGATATCGCCGGTCAGGAACGCGCCGTTGAGGCCGACCAGCTGGAACTGGAACAACGCATGGAAGTGCGGCGCGCGGCGGTCCCAGCCCGAACAGGCGTGCAGCAGGCAGGGGATGGCCAGCAGCAGTGTGGTCACCAGCATCCATGCCGAGAGGCGGTCGGCCACCAGCGCGATGCCCAGGCGCGAGGGCCAGTCACCCAGCAGGTACACCGCGATGCTGCCGTCAGCGGTCTGCGCGAACAGCAGGGCGACGGCCGCGGCGAGCGCGGTCAGCGTGGTCCACGCCACCGTGCGCTGCACCTTCGGCCCGTAGCGGCGATGCTCGACGAACAGCGAGCAGGCCGCGCCGAACAGCGGAATCAGGATGGGCAGGATCACCGCATGGTTCATGCGCCGCCCTCCCGGCCCGGCGCGGTATCGGCAGGAAGCTCTTCTTCTTCGTGCGCATCCACGTGGTCGCTGTGGTTGTCGCTGCGGCTGCGCATCGCCAGCACGATGCTGACGGCGGTCATCGCGAACGCGATCACGATGGCGGTCAACACCAGCGCCTGCGGCAGCGGATCGGTGTAGTTGCCCAGGTCGCTGTCGATGCCCTCACGCAGCACCGGCGCCTTGCCCTGCACCAGCCGGCCGCCGGCAAAGATCAGCAGGTTGGTCGCATACGACAGGAAGGTCATGCCGAGGATCACATCGAAGCTGCGGGCGCGCAGCAGCAGGTAGATGCCGATCGCGCTCAGTACGCCGATGGCGCTTGCCAGGGCCAGTTCCATCAGTGCATCTCCCCGGTTTTTGCCGAACGGCGGGTGGGATCGATCTCGCCTTTGCGGGCATTGCGGGTGCGCGAGGGCTTGATCGTGCCCATCATCGAGAGCATCAGCATCACACCGCCGAACACCACCAGGTACACACCGGTATCGAAGCCGATCGCACTGGCCAGCGGCACCTCGCCGATCAGCGGAATGTGCAGGTCCAGATGGCCGCTGGTCAGGAACGGCACGCCGAACAGCATCGACGCGCAGCCACTGAGGATGGCGATCAGCAGACCGGCACCGATGCAGCGGATGTAATCGAAGCCGAAGCGCGATTCCACCGAGGTGGTGCCCTGGATGACGTACTGGATCAGCAGCGGCACGGCCAGCACCAGGCCGGCGATGAAGCCGCCGCCGGGCGCGTTGTGGCCGCGCAGGAACAGGAAGATCGAGACGGTCAGGGTGAGCGGGAACATGATCTGGGCCAGATCGGCCGGCACCGGCAGCTTGATCGGCGGGCCGGGCATGATCTGTTCCGGCGCCATCCGCGAGCGGCGCAGCATGGCGTGCACCACCAGCGCGGCGATGCCGAACACGGTGATCTCACCGAAGGTATCGAAGCCACGGAAGTCGACCAGGATCACGTTGACCACGTTCTGCCCATAGGCTTCCGGCAGCGCACGCGCCAGCAGTTCGCCGGCCATGGTGTTGGGCGGCAACGTCATGGCGGTGTAGGCCATCGCGGCCAGCCCGCCACCGGCGACGATCGCGATCACCGCATCGCGCCGCTTGCGCCAGACCGACTTCTCCGGTGGCGACTGGATCGGCAGGTAGTTCATGCCCAGCAGCATCAGCACCAGGGTGACCATCTCCACCAGCAGCTGGGTCAGCGCCAGATCGGGCGCGGACAGGAACACGAAGGTCAGCGAGACCATCAGGCCGACGCCGCCGACCACCAGCACCGCCAGCAGGCGCTGCCGGTAGACAAACAGCGCGCCCAGCGCGCAGGCCATCATCACCAGCCACAGCGCCCAGCCCAGCAGCGGGATCGGTTGCGGCGAGGGCCAGTTGGGCGAGGCCGGGTTGGCCACGAACGGCGCGGCGGCGACGATGATCGCCACCAGCACCAGCGCCATCAGCATGCGCTGCAGACTGCCGTTGGCCAGGCCCTGGGTGAGGCGGTGGGCGAAGCCGAACACCAGGTCCAGCTGCTTGTGGAAAATATTGCGGCCGATGCTGCGACTGACCACCGCATGCAGGTTGATCAGGCGACGCAGGCCGAAGTACAGCGCGATACCGCCGATCACGCCGGCGATGCTCATCATCAACGGGGTGTTGAAGCCGTGCCAGACCGAGAGGCTGTAGGCCGGCATCGCCGCGCCCAGGATCGAGGAGGCGGCCGCATGCAGCACCGGCGCGATGGTGATCGCCGGGGCGACGCCGACGGCCACGCAGACCACGACCAGGATCTCGACGGGCACCTTCATGAAGCGCGGCGGCTCATGCGGGACGCGGTCCAGATCGTGTGGGCCTTTGCCGAAGAAGGTGTCGTGCACGAAGCGCAGGCTGTAGGCCACGCCGAACACGCCGGCCAGCAGCGCGGCGATCGACATCACCACGCGCATGGTTTCCGGGCCACCGGCGGTCAGCGCTTCGGCGAACAGCATTTCCTTGGACAGGAAGCCGTTGAGCAGCGGAATGCCGGCCATCGCCAGCGAGGCGATGATCGCCAGCGCGCTGGTGATCGGCATCAACCGGCGCAGGCCGCCCAGCTTGCGCATGTCACGGGTGCCGGTCTCATGGTCGATGATGCCGGCGGCCATGAACAGCGAGGCCTTGAAGGTGGCGTGGTTGAGGATGTGGAACACGCCGGCCACCACCGCCATCGGCGTGGACAGGCCGAACAGCATGGTGATCAGGCCCAGATGGGAGATCGTCGAATAGGCCAGCAGGCCTTTGAGGTCATGCTGGAAGATCGCGTTCCAGGCGCCGATCAGCAGGGTGATCGCCCCGATGCCGCTGACCGTATAGAAGAACAGATCGGTGCCGGCCAGCGCCGGGTGCAACCGCGCCAGCAGGAACACGCCGGCTTTGACCATCGTCGCCGAATGCAGGTAGGCCGAGACGGGCGTCGGCGCGGCCATCGCGTGCGGCAGCCAGAAGTGGAACGGGAACTGGGCGCTCTTGGTGAAGATGCCGGCCAGGACCAGGAACAGGGCATACGGGTACAGCGAACTGGCGCGGATCAGATCGCCGGCGGCGAGCACGGCATCCAGTTCGAAGCTGCCCACGATGCGGCCGATCAGCAGCACGCCGCCGAGCAGCGCCAGCCCGCCGCCGCCGGTGACCACCAGGGCCATCCGGGCGCCCTCGCGGGCATCCTGGCGGTGCGACCAGAAGCCGATCAGCAGGAACGAGCTGATGCTGGTCATTTCCCAGAACACCATCAACAGCAACAGGTTGCCCGAGAGCACCATGCCCAGCATGGCGCCCATGAACAGCAGCAGGTAGCAGTAGAAGCGGTGGGCGCTGTCGCGGGCACTGAGGTAGTAGTGGGCGTACATCACCACCAGTGCGCCGATCGCCAGCACCATCCCGGCGAACATCCAGGCCAGGCCATCCAGGCGCAGCGAGAAGGCCAGGCCGATCTGCGGTATCCACTCCCCGTAACTGCGGACGATCCCGCCGTCGATGATGGCCGGAGTCATCGTCGCCAACAGCGCCAGTCCTCCCAGCGGAGCGGCCGCGGCTACCCAGGCGGCCGTGGAGCGGGAGGTGCGGCGGAATGAAGCGACGGCCACTGCCATCAGGAAGGGCAGGGCGAGCAGCAGGAGCAGACTAGGATTCATGCAGGGAATGCGGGATTCACGAGCAGGTCGTTCAGTCTAACAGGCAGGCAATTGCTGCCGATACACCCGAATACGCCCTCAATTGCATGTAACGTGCACTGATTCATTTTTTCCGGGCAGCGCATGGCCCCATTCGGGTCCGTCGACGGCCGTATGGAGACCGGCCAACGACTTTGCCGACTGTGGCCTCCCGGCACCGGTCGAAACGGGTCCGGAACCAGTCGTCGCAGGGGCTACGGGGGCGTAGCGGTGTGCACGAAGATGAACGGTGACCGTCGCTCGAAAGGCCACTGCGGACGATGCTGGACGGTGTGGCGTGGACTGCTGGTGAGCGTCCTCGCTCGTTCAGGAAAAACCGGTCAGCAGCGCCAACCCATCCGGCGGTAGAGCTTGGCCAGCACCCACAGCGGGCCGATCAGCAGGTAGACCAGATCGGTCAGGAAGCTGGGCTTGCGGCCTTCATGCTTGTGGCCGATGAACTGCGCGACCCAGGCCACGGCGAAGACGCCCAGGGCCAGCCAGAACAGGTTCACCAGGCCGATCTCGGCTTCCAGCAGCCGGCAGACGCAGCCGCTGACGAAGAAGAACGCCAGCATGCCGTAGCCGAGCGTGCGCGAGAGGCGATTGTAGAAGCACCAGGCGGCGAACATCGCCAGGCCGGCCCAGATCCCGTTCTGGAACCAGGTGATCAGCGGCGGCAGGCACCACAGCAGGGCAATCACCGACCATGCGATCGCCGGGACGGCCACGACGTGGATGCGCTGGTTCAGCGCATTGCGGTGGTCGTCGGAATAACTGGCGAAATAGCGGTCGATCGGGCGTGCGACGGTGGTGGTGGCCATGTTCCCTCCCAGGATCTGCAGAGCATACCGCCGGTAGAGCCGACCGTTGGTCGGTTGCTTTCCATCGGCTGCCCGACATGGCCCCGGCATCGGAAACCGCGCTCCCCGGCGCAGGGCCGGGGAACGCCGTGCCGGTCAGTCGACCGAAATGCCGGCCAGACGCTGCAGCGCCTCGGCGTACTTGGCGCGGGTGCGCTCGATGATCTCGGCCGGGATGCTCGGGCCCGGGGCGGTCTTGCCCCAGTCCAGCGTCTCCAGGTAATCGCGCACGAACTGCTTGTCGTAGCTCGGCGGGCTGGTGCCCACCTCGTACTCGTCGGCCGGCCAGTAGCGCGAGGAATCCGGGGTCAGCATCTCGTCCATGATGTACAGACGGCCATCGGCATCGGTACCGAACTCGAACTTGGTGTCGGCCAGAATGATGCCGCGCTCGCGGGCGTACTCGGCAGCGAAGGCATAGATGCGCAGGGTGGCATCGCGCACGCGCTCGGCCAGGTCCGCGCCGACCGCCTTCACCATCGCATCGAAATCGATGTTCTCGTCATGGTCGCCGACGGCGGCCTTGGTCGAGGGGGTGAAGATCGGTTCGGGCAGCTGTTCGGCCTGTTGCAGGCCGTCGGGCAGCTCGATGCCGCTGATCTTGCCGGTGCGCTGGTAGTCCTTCCAGCCGCTGCCGATCAGGTAGCCACGGGCGATCGCCTCGACCGGAACCGGCTTGAGCTTGCGGGTGACCACGGCGCGCTTGGCGTACAGAGCCGGATCGACACCTTCGGGCAGCACGCTGGCGACATCGATGCCGGTCAAGTGGTTGGGCATCAGGTGCGCCGTCTTGGCGAACCAGAAGTTCGAGACCTGGCAGAGCATCTCGCCCTTGCCGGGGATCGGATCGGGCAGCACCACGTCGAAGGCTGACAGACGGTCGGTTGCGACCATCAGCAGGTAGTCCCCCGGCGGAGTGCCGGCGGGGAGCCGGTCGCGCGGAATGTCGAAAACATCACGCACCTTGCCGCGATGGCGCAAGGGCAGGCCGGGGAGATCGGATTGCAACAACGTGGTCGGCACGGGCACTCCTGAGGCTTCGTCATGACAGCTGTCCAGGGGACCCGGAGGGCCCGCACAGACAGCGGGCGGCCTAGTGTAAAGCGGGTTGGGCCCGCTGTGACGTAAAATGAGGATCCTTTGTCGCCTTGGCTGCCCAGACCACCATGCGCTGGTACGGAAAACTGCTCGGATTCATCGCTGGCGCCCTGTTGTTCAGGCCCAATCCGCTGTTCGGGGCCGTGGTCGGGCTGTTGCTGGGGCATGCCTTCGATGCCGACTGGTTCCGGCTGAACAGGGAAAACCCCTATCGCGAACTGGGGCTGACCTCCGAGGCGACCGATGCCGAGATCGACCTGGCCTACCGCCGCCTGATGTCCCAGTACCACCCGGACAAGGTGGTCGGCGCGGCGCCGGAGCTGCGCCAGCAGGCCGAGCGCAAGTCGCGCCAGCTCAATGCCGCCTACGACCGCATCAAGACCCTGCGCAAGCGCTGATTCCGCGCGGCGCCCCCTTTCAACCTCCTGAAGGCCCCGGCCATGTCCAACTGCATCATTGCTCCCTCCATTCTGTCCGCCGATTTCGCCCGTCTGGGCGAGGAAGTGGACAACGTGCTCGCGGCCGGCGCCGACTGGGTGCATTTCGATGTGATGGACAACCATTACGTGCCGAATCTGACCATCGGCCCGCTGGTCTGCCAGGCCCTTCGCAAGCACGGCGTAACCGCACCGATTGACGTGCATCTGATGGTGGAGCCGGTGGACCGGATCATTCCGGATTTCGCCGAGGCCGGCGCGACGTACATCAGCTTCCATCCGGAGGCGAGCCGCCACGTGCACCGCACGATCCAGCTGATCCGTTCGCTGGGCTGCAAGCCGGGCGTGGTGCTCAATCCGGCCACGCCGGTGGACATCCTGGACTGGGTGCTCGATGACCTCGATCTGGTGCTGGTGATGTCGGTCAATCCGGGTTTCGGCGGCCAGGCGTTCATTCCCTCGGCGCTGGACAAGGTGCGCGCGATCCGCAAGAAGATCGATGCCAGCGGCAAGGACATCCGCCTGGAGATCGACGGTGGCGTGAAGGCCGACAACATCGGCGCCATCGCGGCGGCGGGGGCGGATGCGTTCGTGGCCGGCTCGGCGATCTTCAACGCGAAGACCAGCTACCAGGACATCATCGCGCAGATGCGCGGCAACGTCGCCGCGGCGCGGGGCTGAGCCATGGGACCGGTGGCTGCCGTGACCATCCGCGTGGCCACCGCCGAGGATGCGGGGCTGATCCTGCGCTTCATCCGCGAGTTGGCGATCTACGAAAAGGCCGAGTCGTCGGTGCAGACCGATGAAGCGGGCATCCGGGCGAGTCTGTTCGGCCCCGATGCCAAGGCGCATGCACTGATCTGCGAAGCCGACGGCGTGGCCATCGGGTATGCCGTGTACTTCTATAACTATTCGACGTGGCTGGGCCGAAACGGGATCTATCTGGAGGATCTGTACGTCAGCCCGGAGCGCCGCGGCAGCGGTGCCGGCAAGGCGCTGCTGCAGCACATCGCACGGATCGCGGTGGCCAAAGGCTGCGGGCGGTTCGAGTGGTCGGTGCTGGACTGGAATGCACCGGCGATACAGTTCTACGCGGCCGCAGGTGCGAAGCCGCAGAGCGAGTGGACGGTGTACCGGATGGAAGGCGAGGCGTTGCGGGTGTTTGCCGCAGGCTGAGCTGTCTTCAAAAAAAACCGCACCATTGCTGATGCGGCCCTGGGAATAGCGGGAGGCTGATCCTGCCTCCATCCATCTTCCTTGCTATGGCCTTTCATTCTCCGGGCCATCGGTGACGCTTTGATGACGTTCACCGGCGGCCACGCCGTCCGCTGCTAGCCTTCGCTTCCCCACTCCCTGGAAGTACCGCATGAGCCGTCCCCATTGGCGTTTGATCCTCAACGGCAAGGCCACCGGCAACGAGGATGTGCGCGAGGCGGTGGCCGCGCTGCGTGAGCGCGGGGTGCAGCTGGAGGTGCGGGTGACCTGGGAATCGGGCGATGCCGAGCGCTATGTAGCCGAGGCGATCGCGCACGGGGTCGATACGATCATCGCGGCCGGCGGGGATGGCACGCTCAGTGAGGTGGCCGAGACGCTGGCGCATCGCGAGGAGTCGGCCGACGCGCTGCCGTCGCTGGGATTGTTGCCATTGGGCACCGCCAATGATTTCGCCACCGCAGCGGAGATTCCCGATGAGCCGCTGGCGGCGCTGGAGCTGATCGCCCAGGCGCCAGCGCGCCCGGTCGATCTGCTCCGCATCGATGCCGATGGCAAGGTGTGGTGGTGCGCCAACGTGGCCAGTGGCGGCTTCGGCACCGAGGTCACGGTGGAGACCGATGAGGGCCTGAAGAAGGTGCTCGGCGGATTGGCCTATCTGGTCACCGGGATATCGCGGCTGGGGCGGATCGATCCGATCCAGGCACGGGTCCGCGCGCCGGGGTTCGAATGGGCCGGTGGTTTCATCGCACTCGGCGTGGGCAACGGCCGCCAGGCCGGCGGTGGGCAGGTGCTGTGCCCGGAAGCGTTGATTGATGATGGTGTGCTGGATATCACGGTGATCCCTGAGCTGAGCGGGGAGGTCGCCTCCACCTTTGCCGCACTGGTCAAGGGCGGCAAGCGTGGCGCGCTGGAGCAGGTGGCCGAACGTGTGCAGGCGCCGTGGGTGGAGATCGACGCCGAGGCGCCGCTGACGCTCAATCTGGATGGCGAACCGGTCCAGGCCCGGCACTTCCGCATCGACTGCGTGCCGGGGCGGGTCAACCTGCATGTGGCGCTGGACAGCCCGCTGCTGTCGCGGGGCTGATGCCACGCGCGGCGCCGGGTTCCATCCGGTGCCGTCAATGCGGTACAGTCGCCGGGTGTCCATTCTGACGACCCCGCATACCCTTTCTTCCGCTCGCCGTTGGTGGCGATGGTGGCCTGTTGCCGTCGTCCGTCCCGCCACCGCCGTTTCCCGGAAGGAAAGTCGTCTTGATTACGCTCGAGCAGTTCCAGCAGCAGGCCGCTGAAGGCCACACCCGCATCCCCGTCGTCCGTGAAGTGCTGTCCGACCTGGACACGCCGCTGTCGGTCTATCTGAAGCTCGCCGACGGCCCGCATACCTATCTGTTTGAATCGGTCGAAGGCGGCGAACGCTTCGGGCGCTATTCCATCATCGGCCTGCCGGCGCGCCGGGTGTATGCCTTCCACGGCCATACCCTGACCATCAGCGAGTCCGGCACCGTGGTGGAAACCCGCGAGGTCGCCGACCCGTTCACCGAGGTCGAGGCGCTGCGCAGCGCCCACTCGGTGCCCAAGCTGGCGGGTCTGCCCGGCTTCACCGGTGGCCTGGTCGGCTGGTTCGGCTTTGAGTGCATCGGTTATATCGAACCGCGCCTGGCCCCGCCGCGTGGCCGCGATGAGCTGGGCACGCCGGACATCCTGCTGCTGCACTCCGAAGAGCTGGCGGTGTTCGACAACCTCAAGGGCCGCCTGTACCTGATCGTGCATGCCGACCCGGGTCAGCCCGGTGCCTGGGAGGATGCCCAGGCCAAGCTGGATGCGCTGGTTACCAAGCTGCGCGCGCCCGGTGCCGGCTACCCCGCGCCGATCACCCGCGATGTGCTGGACGAGAACGATTTCGTCTCCGGCTTCACCCGCGAGGGCTTCATCGCCGCGGTCGACAAATCCAAGGAATACATCCGCGCCGGCGACATCTTCCAGGTGGTGCTGAGCCAGCGCCTGAGCGTGCCGTTCAAGGCGCGCCCGGTGGATGTGTACCGCGCGCTGCGTGCGCTCAATCCCTCGCCGTACATGTATTTCCTCGACACCGGCGACGTGCAGGTGGTCGGCTCCTCGCCGGAAATCCTGGTGCGTCTGCAGGACGGGGAAGTCACCGTGCGCCCGATCGCCGGCACCCGCCCGCGTGGCGCGACGGTGGAAGAAGACAACGCACTGGAAGTCGAACTGCTGGCCGATCCCAAGGAACGTGCCGAGCATCTGATGCTGATCGATCTCGGCCGCAACGATGCAGGCCGCGTGTCCAAGGCCGGCACCGTGGAAGTGGGCGAGCAGTTCGTGATCGAACGCTACAGCCACGTCATGCACATCGTCAGCGAAGTCACCGGACAACTGCAGCCGGGCCTGAGCTATGCCGACGTGCTGCGCGCGACGTTCCCGGCCGGCACCGTCAGTGGCGCGCCGAAGATCCGCGCGCTGGAAGTGATCCGCGAGCTGGAACCGATCAAGCGCAACGTCTACGCCGGCAGCATCGGCTACATCGGCTGGCACGGCGATGCCGATACCGCCATCGCGATCCGCACCGCGGTGATCAAGGACGGCCGCCTGCACGTGCAGGCCGGCGCCGGCATCGTCTACGACTCGGACCCGGGCAAGGAATGGGACGAGACGATGAACAAGGGCCGCGCGCTGTTCCGTGCGGTCGCGCAGGCTGCCAAGGGCCTGTGAGTTTCCCGTGCCGTGGCCCTGGCCGCGGCTCCCTTTGCACCCTTCTGACAAGGAATACCGCATGAAGCTGCTGAGCGCATTGCTGTTGTCGTCGACGTTGGCCGTGGTGGCCGGGCCCGCATGGGCGCAGGCCAACACCATTCCCTCGCAGCCCCATCTGCTGGTCAAGGGCAGTGCCACCCGTACGGTGATGCCGGACCGCTTCACGGTGAAGGTGGCGCTGGAATCGATCGACATGCAGACCGACACCGCCCGCGCCCGCGTACAGGCCAACGCCCAGCGGGTGCTGCAGCTGTTTGCCCAGCATGGCGCCATCGACGGCAGCGTGCGCGCCGCCAACCTGAGCATCGCGCCCTCTACGCGCTATCGCAACGATGAGGAGGTGTTCAACGGCACCGCCGCACGGCGCGACCTGAAGGCCGAGTTCCCGGACGCGCAGTCGCTGAAAGCCCTCCTGGGCGAACTGAAGGCCAGCCGCGAGGTCCAGGTCAGTACTGCTGAACCCACGTATTCGGGTGAAAGGCGCCTGCGTGGCGAACTGAAGGCCGAGGCCGCCGCGCAGACGCGCGAATCGGCCAAGGGCCTGGCTGGCGCCTACGGCACGAAGGTCACCGGTCTGTACAGCATTTCCGACGTCGCGCCGAACTTCGCTTATGGCGTGCAGGCCGGCACCTGGGGCACGCCCGGCCGGGATGACTTCGGCTACGGCGGAGAAAGCGCAACGCTGGACAAGGTGGCTGTGACCGGATCGCGCTATCGCGCGTCGTCGGGCGGCGAACTGCTCACCGCCGCGCCCATCACGTACACCGAAAACGTGTACGCCATTTTCCTCATTCAAGACGGACCCTGACCATGTTGTTGATGCTCGACAACTACGACAGCTTCACCTACAACCTCGTGCAGTACCTGCAGACGCTGGGCGCTGAGGTCAAGGTGGTGCGCAACGACGCGTTGAGCGTCGATGAGATCGCCGCGCTCGCCCCCGAGCGCATCGTGATCTCGCCCGGCCCGTGCACGCCCAACGAAGCGGGCGTGTCGCTGGAGCTGATCCGCCGGCTCGGCCCGACCACGCCGATCCTGGGCGTGTGCCTGGGCCACCAGAGCATCGGCCAGGTGTACGGCGGCGATGTGATCCGCGCAGGGAACATCATGCACGGCAAGACCTCGCCGATCCGGCATGAGGGCAAGGGCGTGTTCGCCGGCCTGCCGGACCGCTACCAGGCCACGCGCTACCACTCGCTGGTGGTCGACAAGACCACGCTGCCGGCGTGCCTGGAAATGACCGCCTGGACCGAGAACGCGGACGGCTCGATCGAAGAGATCATGGGCCTGCGCCATCGCGAGTATCCGGTCGAGGGTGTGCAGTTCCATCCCGAGTCGATCCTCACCGAGCATGGCCACGCCCTGCTGAAGAATTTCCTGCAGCGCTGAGCGCGCTGCACCTGCATCACAAAGGACCCCGCATGACCTTCTCCCCCCAGGAAGCCCTGCAGCGCACCATCGAACACCGCGAAATCTTCTTCGACGAAATGGTCGACCTGATGCGGCAGATCATGCGCGGTGAAGTGTCGCCGGTGATGACCGCCGCGATCCTGACCGGCCTGCGGGTCAAGAAGGAAACCATCGGCGAAATCGCCGGTGCCGCCACCGTGATGCGCGAGCTCGCGCTGGCGGTGCCGGTGGAGGACAAGACGCATCTGGTGGATATCGTCGGCACCGGTGGCGATGGCTCGCATACCTTCAACATCTCCACCTGCGCGATGTTCGTGGTGTCCGCGGCCGGGGCCAAGGTGGCCAAGCACGGCAACCGCAGTGTCTCCTCCAAGTCCGGCAGTGCCGATGCCGTCGAGGCGCTGGGCGCGATCATCGATCTGCAGCCGGACGAGGTCGCGCGTGCCATCACCGAAACCGGCATCGGTTTCATGTTCGCGCCGATGCACCACCCGGCGATGAAGGTCGTCGCGCCGGTACGCCGCGAGATGGGTGTGCGCACGATCTTCAACATCCTCGGCCCGCTGACCAATCCGGTGGGCGCGACCAACGTGTTGATGGGGGTGTTCCATTCGGATCTGGTTGGCATCCAGGCGCGCGTGCTGCGCGAACTCGGCGCCGAGCGCGCGCTGGTGGTGTGGGGCCGCGACAACATGGACGAGATCTCGCTCGGCGCCGGTACGCTGGTCGGCGAGCTGCGCGACGGCAAGGTGCGCGAGTACGAGATCCATCCGGAAGATTTCGGCATCGCGATGTCGGCCAGCCGCAACCTCAAGGTGGACGGCCCGGAGGAATCCATCGCGATGCTGCGGGGTGTGCTCGACAACCAGCCCGGCCCCGCGCTGGATATCGTGGCGCTCAATGCCGGCGCCGCGCTGTACGTGGCCGGTGTCGCCGACAGCATCGCCGACGGTCTGGCCCGTGCCCGTGCGGTGCTGGCCGATGGCAGTGCGCGCTCGCGGATGGAGCAGTACGTCGCCGCCACCCGCCGCATCCGCGGGGCCGTCTGAGCCCGCGTTTTCCGAATTCAGCGGGGCTGGTCGATAATGGCCGGCCTCCAGGACCCCAATGACATGAGCGACATCCTCGATACCATCCTGGCCCGCAAGGCCGACGAAGTCGCCGCACGCAGGGCCCAGGTGCCGCTTGAAGCACTGATCGCGCGCGTGGAGCAGGCTCCGTCGGTGCGCGGCTTCGCTGATGCGCTGCGCGCCTCGATCACCGCCGGCAACCCCGCCGTGATCGCCGAAATCAAGAAGGCCAGCCCGTCCAAGGGCGTGATCCGCCCGGACTTCCATCCGGCCGACATCGCGGTGAGCTACGAATTCGGTGGGGCCAGCTGCCTGTCGGTGCTGACCGACGTGGATTTCTTCCAGGGCAGTGACGCCTACCTGCAGCAGGCGCGTGAAGCGTGCACGCTGCCAGTGCTGCGCAAGGACTTCGTGATCGATGCCTATCAGGTGTATGAAGCGCGCGTGCTCGGCGCGGACTGCATCCTGCTGATCGTGGCCGCCCTCGACGACCGCCAGCTGGCCGAGTTGTCCGACCTGGCCATGCAGCTGGGCATGGACGTGCTGGTGGAAGTGCACGACATCGACGAGCTCGAGCGCGCCATCCAGGTGCCAGTGCCGCTGATCGGCATCAACAACCGCAACCTGCGCACCTTCGAGGTGTCGCTGCAGACCACGCTGGACATGCGCCAGGCCGTGCCGCGTGACCGCCTGCTGGTCACCGAAAGCGGCATCCTCGGCCCGGCCGATGTCACCGTGATGCGCGGGGCGGGGGTCAACGCGTTCCTGGTCGGTGAGGCCTTCATGCGCGTGGAAGAGCCCGGCGAGGGCCTGCGTCAGCTATTCTTCAGCGCATGACAGCGATCTACCCAACGCCGCGCGACGACGCCCCGCTGGTGGTCTTCGATTTCGATCACACCCTGTATGACGGCGATTCCGGCAGCCATCTGTTCGCCTGGCTGATCAAGCGCAACCCGCTGCGGCTGCTCGCCGCCCTGATTGCTACGCCGCTGCTCGGCCCGCTGGTGGCCTTCCTGCCCACCCGCCGCCGCGGCATCTCCGGCTATGTCTGGATCGCCACGTTTGGCCTGCATCGGGCGCGCGAGTTCAACAAGGTGATCGACCGCTACGTCCTCAAGCACGAGGCCGATATCCGCCGCCGCCTGCTGCCCGTGGCGCTGGAGGTGTTCGCGCGTCACCGCGCCGCCGGCGACCGCGTGGTGGTCGCGACCGGCGCACCGCCGGAGCTGGCCCGCGCGATCCTGGCCTTCGTGGCGCATCAGGGCGTGCCGGTGATCGGCAGTGAGGTCGGCCCGTTCCTGGGTGCGGTCATCGCCACCCGCCACTGCCACAACGAAGAAAAGATGCGGATGCTGCGCGAGCGCGGCTACGGCGAGATCGACGTCGCCTACTCCGACAGCAGCGCCGACCTGCCGCTGCTGCTGGCCGCGGCGGCGCCGGTGGTGGTCAACCCGAAGGCGTCACGGGTGGACTATTTCCGCCAGGTGCTGCCGCCGGGCACCCCCGTGCTCAACTGGGGCTGCGTGGATCGCGCCGGCGATCCGGTCTGAGGCCGCGCTGAAATAGCCGGAAACTGCGTGAAATAGTGTCGCGTCCGGCTCAGCCTGCGCGCCACTGCACGATGGCGTGACCGATCTGGAACAGGCTGATGCCCAGCACCAGCACGCCGACGGCCACCAGCACCCAGCGTTCCTTGACCTTTTTGACCAGGATCGCGGCCACCGGTGCGGCCATCATCCCGCCGATCAGCAGGCCGGCCACGATGTTGAGGTACTGCAGGCCCATGGTCAGCAGGAAGGTGATCGACACGGCGAGGGTCACCACGAACTCGGCGGCGTTGACCGTGCCGATGGTGGTGCGGGCCTGGCCGCCGCGAGCGAGCAGGGTGGATGTTGCTACCGGTCCCCAGCCGCCGCCACCGCTGGCATCCAGCAGGCCGGCCACGAATCCCAGCAGGGGCACCCGCTTCACTTCCTGGGCTGGCAACAGCCGTCCGGCCGCGCGCAGCAGGATGAAAATCGCCAGCACCAGCAGATACATATAGATAAGCGGGCGGATCACGTCACCGGGTAGCTGGGTCAGCACGTACGCGCCGACCACGCCGCCGACCGCACCGGGCAGGGCCAGGCGCAGGAACAGCCGCCGGTCCACATTGCCCGCGACCAGGTGCGAGACCCCGGAGGCCCCGGTAGTAAAGACTTCGGCGGTGTGGATGCTGGCGCTGACCGCCGCCGGCGGCAGGCCCATGCTGAGCAGGACCGAGGAGGACACCAACCCGAACGCCATGCCCAGCGCGCCGTCGACCAGCTGCGCGCCAAGGCCGATCAGGATGAACCAATAGAATTCGCTGCCAAGCTCCATGCCAACAGCCTAGCGGCAAATGGGCACGACCCGCGACCGATCAGCGGGTGCCGTACAGGACAACGGTCTTGCCGCGGGCATGCAGCAGCCCATCGGTCTGCAGTTTCTTGAGCACGCGGCCGGCCATTTCACGCGAGCAGCCGACCAGCCGGGCCAGTTCCTGGCGCGAGACGCGCAGCTGGGTGCCCTGCGGGTGGCTCATCGCCTCCGGCTCACGGGAGAGGTCGTGCAGGGTCCGTACGATGCGGTCGGTCACGTCCAGGAAGGCCAGGCGGCTGGCTTTCCTGCTGGTATCGAGCAGGCGCTTGGAGAGCTGCTGGCCGATCGAGTAGAGCAGGCGCGGCGCATCGGCCGAGAGCGGCCCCAGGAACAGCTGATGCAGGCGCTCGTAGCTGATCTCGGCCAGTTCGCACGGGGTGCGGGTGCGCAGGATCACCTCGCGGCGGTCCGATTCAACGAACAGGCCCATCTCACCCACGAACTCACCGGAGCCGAAGTAGCCCAGTACCAGCTCACGATCGTCATCTTCCTCAGCCATTATTGAGACTGAGCCACTGATCACGTAGTACAGGGTGCCGGCCGGATCGCCCGGGCGGAAAACATCAGTACGGGCGGGGTAGCGTCGGCGGTGGCTGTGGGCCAGGAAGCGATCGATTGTTGCGATATCCAGGGCTAATGGACTTGCGGCAAGGCGCACAGTTGACACGTTGAGGCGCTCCGATTGCTCATGAAGAATTCACGGCTATGTGCCGCGAGCTTAACGATCCCAATTGTGAAGGGCAAACCGAACACACCTGCTCGTTTCAATGCAAGTTTCGCGTCCGATCACTTTGCCCCATACTTACTTCTTTCCCACCACACACAGGATCGACCGCCGTGGTCAAGCCGTTGCCTCGCCTGAGGTTGCAGGGTTTCAACAACCTCACCAAGGCGCTGAGCTTCAACATCTATGACGTCTGTTACGCCCGCACCGAAGAGGAGCGTCAGCGTTACATCGAATATATTGATGAAGAGTACAACGCCGATAGGCTGACTCAGATCCTGACCGACGTTGCCGAGATCATCGGCGCGAACATCCTGAACGTGGCCCGCCAGGACTACGACCCCCAGGGTGCCTCGGTGACGATCCTGATCTCGGAAGAGCCGGTGATCGACAAGAAGCAGGCCGGCAAGGAGCTGATCTCCGACGCCGTGGTCGCGCACATGGACAAGAGCCACATCACCGTCCATACGTACCCGGAAACCCATCCGCAGGAGGGCATCGCCACGTTCCGCGCGGACATCGATGTGGCTACCTGTGGTGTGATTTCCCCGCTGAAGGCGCTGAACTACCTGATCGAGAGTCTGGAATCGGACATCGTGATCATGGATTACCGCGTGCGTGGCTTCACCCGTGACGTGAAGGGCAAGAAGCACTACATCGATCACAAGATCAACTCGATCCAGAACTTCCTGGCCAAGAACATCAAGTCGCGTTACGAGATGTTCGACGTCAATGTCTATCAGGAAAACATCTTCCACACGAAGATGCACCTGAAGGACTTCGATCTGGACCAGTACCTGTTCGAAGAGAAGGCCAAGAACCTGTCGTTCAAGGAACGCATGAAGATCGAGGCGCTGCTGCGTCGCGAGATCGAAGAGCTGTTCCATGGGCGCAATCTGGCCGAGTAAGGCACGTCGCGATGTCGTCCGGGCCTGGCCCGGGCGGCCTCGTTCAGGCGGGACGGCCCGCCCTGTGGAACCGGCGTTTGCGCAAAACCCGGTTCCACGGCAGCTACCGACGACGGTCCGGTGTGAAAACACCGGGCCGTTTTGCTTTTGTTAACCCTAGGAATTCCCCCCATGCCCTGGATCTATCTTCTCGTTGCCGGTCTGTTCGAGATCGGCTTCGCCATCGGAATGAAGTACTCCGACGGCTTCAGCAAGCCGCTTCCCACCCTGGCCACCGTTGGCGCCGCCCTGGTCAGCCTGTACCTGATGAGCCAGGCGATGAAATCCATTCCGGTCGGCACGGCGTATGCGATCTGGACCGGTATCGGCGCGCTGGGCGTGGCGATGCTGGGCATCTTCCTGTTCGGCGACAGTGCCTCGCCGTCGCGGCTGGCGTGCATTGCGTTGATCGTGGCCGGTGTGATCGGGCTGAAGCTGGTCTCGGGGTAACGCCCTCGCATTCGCGCTGGCGCTCCCACGGTTCGCTGAACACCCATACCCCTGCCGCTTCGCGGCGCCCCCTGACTCAGGGGGGGGGGCCTTTTCACCAGATGCACGCGGCACGGTGGAGGCTTAAAGGCGGTACGCGATGGTCTTCATGACCTTGGAGGCCAGCGCCATCACCGACGGGATCGGTGCGGGCAGCTTCCGGGCGCCGGCATGTTCGGCGTGGTCGGCGTGGCGGGCCTCGTCGATCTTCATTACCTTGATCACCTCACGGCTGCGCAGGTCGGCCGGGGGCAGGGTATCCAGGTGTTCGTCCAGATGCGCTTCGACCTGGCGTTCGGTCTCGACCACGAAGCCGAGGTTCCAGCCATCCCCGCGCAGGCCGGCCAGGGTGCCGATGGTGTAGCTGCCTGCATACCAGATCGGGTTGAACAGGCTGGGGCGGCTGTCCAGCTCGCGCAGGCGCTGGGCGCACCAGGCGAGATGGTCGGTCTCTTCCTGGGCGGCATCGAGCAGGTGGGCGCGGGTTTCCGGCTCGCGGGCCACGGCGGCCTGGCCGAAGTACAGGCCTTGGGCGCAGACCTCGCCGACATGGTTGATGCGCATCAGCCCGGCCGCGTGGCGGCGCTCGGGAGCGGCCATCTGCACGTCCGGGGTGGCCTCGGCGGGGTAGGGGCGGCTGGCGGGCGGATTGCCGAACACGGTATCCAGCGCCCGCTGGGCTTCGGTCAGCAGGTGGTCGAGCGGCGTGATCTGGCGGAGCGCGGTCATGGCAGGGGGATGTCGCGACGGGGGACTGTCGATTCTCGCCCCCCGCGGCCGGTGTGCCAAGCCGGGATCAGGGTCAACTTGCATGTGGCGGGGATGGCCAGTACAATCCCGCCTCTTCACAACGCGTGGCAGAGTTCCGGCCGTACTGCGCCGTAATGAGCCCGACCTACTAGAGTTCTTTCATGAGCACTTTCACTGCAAAGTCCGAGACCGTCCAGCGCGACTGGTATCTCGTCGACGCATCCGGCAAGACGCTGGGCCGTCTGTCCACCGAGCTGGCCCGCCGTCTGCGCGGCAAGCACAAGCCGGTTTACACCCCTCACGTTGATACCGGTGATTACCTGGTTGTCATCAATGCAGAAAAGATTGCCGTCACCGGCAACAAGCTGCAGGACAAGCTGTATCACCGTTTCACTGGCTACATCGGCAACCTGAAGACCGAAACTCTGGCCCAGGCGCTTGAGCGCCACCCGGAGCGTGTCATCGAGACCGCCGTCAAGGGCATGCTGCCGAAGGGCCCGCTGGGCCGCGCCATGTACCGCAAGCTCAAGGTGTACTCGGGTTCCGAGCACCCGCACGCCGCTCAGCAGCCTCAGGTTCTGGATATCTAATCATGGCTATCACGCAAAACTACGGCACCGGCCGCCGCAAGTCCTCCACCGCCCGCGTGTTCCTGCGCAAGGGTGCCGGCAACATCACCGTCAATGGCCGTCCGCTGGACGAGTTCTTTGGCCGTGAGACTGCACGCATGATCGTGCGTCAGCCGCTGGAACTGACCAAGAACACCGAAAGCTTCGACATCATGGTCACCGCCGCTGGCGGTGGTACCACCGGTCAGGCCGGTGCGATCCGTCTGGGCATCGCCCGTGCACTGGTCGAGTACGACGAAACCCTGAAGTCCGAGCTGCGCAAGGCTGGCTTCATGACCCGTGACGCCCGTGAAGTCGAGCGTAAGAAGGTCGGCCTGCACAAGGCACGTCGCGCCACCCAGTTCTCCAAGCGCTGATCCATCGCGCCTGGCGTGGGATCCTTCGGGATCCCGCTGGGAGGTACGCAAAAGCCCGGCTTCGGCCGGGCTTTTGTCGTTTCCGGGAGTGGGTGTCCGCCGCGCAGATCAGCTGGCTGTCGGAGGGGTGCTGCGCGGGCTGGCGACGCTGCGGCGTCACTGTGCGCTCGCCAATGTTTCATGGGGGCCGGTGGCGGCGGTGGTAGTGCCGACCGCTGGTCGGCTGCTTTCGTGGCCCAACATGGGCATGGTGTCGGCCGTCCACCCTCTTTCTGGTGAAACAGCCCCCTTGGAGTCCAAGGGGGCGCGCCGGCAGGCGCGGGGATGTGGAGGCAAGGAAGGCTGGCCCCAACCTTGCTCCGCAAGGTTGGGGTACTGGGCGCCGTGCGCCCAGTCAGCCGCCCAAACAAAACAAAAGGCCTGATCTTTCGATCAGGCCTTTTGTTTTGTTTGGCTGCCCCGGATGGATTCGAACCACCGAATGCCTGAGTCAGAGTCAGGTGCCTTACCGCTTGGCGACGGGGCAAAATCTGCGTGCAATTATTGCACTTTCTCCCTGAAAAACCAAGCGGACTTGGTGGCTATGGGTGGACTCGAACCACCGACCCCAGCATTATGAGTGCTGTGCTCTAACCGGCTGAGCTACATAGCCTCAGGGAGCCGGCAATTCTGGAGATGTATTCGGAATCTGTCAACACTTTTTCACCGCGCTTGTGAGTGGGCAGCGGGCGTGGCACAGTCCCGATCAGTAGATTTTTCTAGGAGTCCGCATCGTGATCGATCCGGACGGCTATCGACCGAACGTCGGTATTGTGCTGATGCGGCAGGATGGGCAGGTTTTCTGGGCACGACGTGTGCGCCGGGATGGCTGGCAGTTCCCGCAGGGCGGCATGAACACCGACGAGACGCCTGTCGAAGCCATGTATCGCGAGTTGCAGGAAGAAACCGGGTTGTTGCCGGAGCACGTTGAAGTGCTCGGGGCGACGCCGGGTTGGCTTCGCTATCGGTTGCCGGCACGGGCCATCCGCCGCAATGAACGGCAGGTCTGTATCGGCCAGAAGCAGGTGTGGTTCCTGCTCCGGCTGGCGGGGGACGAATCCCACGTCACCTTGGACCATACGGACAGCCCCGAGTTCGACCAGTGGCGTTGGGTCGATTTCTGGTACCCGGTCGAACATGTGGTGATGTTCAAGCGGGGCGTCTATGCGCGTGCCCTGCGCCATCTGGCGCCGTTGGCGCGGGGAGTGGCCGGGACGGGGGTGGAAACGATGCCCAAGTCCGCCCAGGAAGCCTGGATGCCGGGCAACGCCGCCGGTCACGACCGTCCGCGCAAGCGCACCACTCCCAAGCGGGGTGGCGGCTACTGGCCGCGCAGCAAGGCCAAGGGCGAGCCGGGCGCCGTCTGAGCGCTGCTGACGGCTCTGAACCGTATCGAGAATGATTCAGGTTCGAAATTGACAACCATTCGCATTTCGATTGGAATAGCAGCAGGCCGATCCGGGCCTGCCTGCCGAGTCCGCACGTGTACGTCTGCATCTGCAACGGGGTTACCGACCATCAGATCCGCGAAGCCGCCCAGAGCGGTGTCGTGAGCGTGTCCGAGTTGACGATGCGCACCGGCTGCGGCGCCACCTGCGGCTCCTGCCTGGACATGGCGGCGGACCTGCTGGCCAAGTTCAGCGCTACCCAGGATCTGCCGCTGCCGGTTCTCGGCCTGCAAGCCGCCTGAGCTCGGCCCGCCCGGTTGCGGGCCGCAACTGAGCACGATTCGCGTTCCTTCATGCCTGCGCGCGACGCGCTACAGTGCCCGCGATTCCACGCAGCAGGAGCACGCTCATGAAGGGCGACGCCAAAGTCATCGAATTCCTCAACAAGGTCCTCTACAACGAGCTGACCGCGATCAACCAGTACTTCCTGCACGCCAAGATGCTGAAGAACTGGGGCCTGAAGGAACTCGCCGATCACGAGTACAAGGAATCGATCGAAGAGATGAAGCATGCGGACATCCTGTCCGACCGCATCCTCTTCCTCGAAGGCCTGCCGAACTTCCAGGCACTGGGCAAGCTGCGCATCGGCGAGAACCCGGCCGAGATCCTGCAGTGCGACCTCAGCCTGGAACGCGATGGCGTGGTCACGCTGCGCGAGGCTGTGGCGTATGCCGATTCGATCGGGGATTACGTCAGCCGCCAGCTGTTCGTGAAGATCCTCGAGTCCGAGGAAGAGCATATCGACTGGCTGGAAACCCAGCTGGATCTGATCGAGCGCATCGGTGAGCCGAATTACCTGCTGACCAAGATCGAAGACTGAGTCAACCCTGCAGCGGGGCGCGCAGGCGGGCGTGATAGCCGGCCAGCGCGATCCGTGCACGCGCGAACTCAGCGATCAACAGCGCCACCGCCACGGCGGGGCGCTCCAGCGTGCCGGCACGGGCATCGTGCTCGATCCGCCAGGCCGCGGCCGACAGGGCCATCGCACCTACGTTCGCACTGGCCGATTTGAGACTGTGCGCCAGCGCCCGCAGCTGGTCCAGGTCCGCCGCGACCGAGGCATCCTGCAACTGCCGGATCAACGGCGGGGTGTCATCGAGGAACACTCCGATGATGCGCGCCGTGTCCGCGCCGATCACGTCCAGCAGTTCATCGAGCACGTCCTGGTCGAGTACCGCCGCGGGCGTTTCGTCGCGTGCGGGGGGCGACGGTGCCGGGGTCAACGCCGATGGCGTGGCCAGTCGCGTAGTCGGGGCGGTGTCATCGGCCATCACGCTGCTCCACCGTGCCAACACGACCTGCAGCGTTTCGCGGTGGATCGGTTTGGACAGGTAATCGTCCATGCCCGCCTGCAGGCAACGCTCACGGTCGCCGGCCATCGCATTGGCGGTCATCGCCACGATCGGCAGCCGCGCCACACCGTGTGCAGACTCATGGGCGCGCCAACGGCGGGTGGCATCGTAGCCATCCAGCACGGGCATCTGGCAATCCATCAGCACCAGATCGAACGCCTGGGTACGCAGCGCCTCCAGTGCCTGTTCGCCCTGGGTGGCAGTGACCACCTCGCAGCCGAGCACCTGCAGCAGCCGTTGCGCGACCAGCAGATTGACGCTGTTGTCTTCCACCAGCAGCAGGCGCAGCGGGAACTGCGGCAGCGCCGTGGGCGAGCCGGCGTATTCCACCTCGGCCAGCAGCGCGGCCGGGCGCGCACTGGCCACCACCGGGCGCAGCAGCGCGTGCAGCTCGCTATCGGCGGCCAGCCGCGACAGCGCCGGCCCGGGGCCAAGCGCCTCGGGCACGGGTGCCTCATCGCCATACAGCCACAGCAGCTGCGCCTCCGGGTGCCGATCATTGCCGGCCACCGCGTTCTGCAGTGCCTGGGTGCCAAGACGCAGGCCGTCGGTGTCTGCGATCACCCAGGCCAGGACGGGGTCGACGCCGCGGCGCTGCGGTGCGCGCAGGACATCGATCGCCTCGGCGCTGGTCTCCACCGTGTGCAGGCGCAGGTCATGGTGCTGGGTCACCCGCTCGATGCGCTGGACCAGCAACGGGTCGCGGGTGACCAGCAGCGCGCGGCGCGCAGTCAGTGCGGCAGGCAGATCGCCGATCACCTTGAGCAGCGGAATCTCGAACCAGAACGTGGCCCCGTGCCCGGGCGTGGAGTGCACGCCGATGCGGCCGTGCATCAGGTCGATGATGCGCTTGCAGATCGCCAGACCCAGGCCCGTGCCGCCATACAGGCGCGTGGTCGAGGCATCGGCCTGGCTGAAGGACTGGAACAGGCGCGCCTGCAGTGCCTCGTCGATGCCGATACCGCTGTCGACGATCTCGAACCGCAGCTGGTGCTGCGCGTTGGTTTCGCCCTGGCGCTGCACGCGCAGCCGGATCTGGCCACGCTCGGTGAACTTGATCGCGTTGACCAGCAGGTTGCTCAGCACCTGGCGCAGCCGCACCGGGTCACCCCGGACGGACAGGCGCACCGCGGGATCCAGCTCGAGCGACAGCTGCAGGCCCTTGGGATCGGCGGCGCGCTGCATCAATTGCACCAGACCTTCGAGCAGCTCGCGCAGGTTGAAGGTGGTGATCTCCAGGTTCAGGCCCTTGGCCTCGAGCCGCGAGTAATCGAGGATGTCATCGACGATGCGCAGCAACTGCTGCGAGCTGGTGGCGGCGGTCTGCAGCATCTGCCGCTGGTCGCTGCCGAGCTGGCCGCGCGCGATCAGATCGAGCATCGGCAGGATGCCATTGAGCGGCGTGCGGATCTCGTGGCTCATCGTCGCCAGGAATTCACCCTTGGCCAATGCGGCGGCTTCGGCGGCCTGCTTGGCGCCGAGCAGTTCCTGCTCAAGCTGGTTCTGCTGCTGCCGGCGCTGCTGCAGCTGATCGCGCTCGAGCACCAGCGCCTCATTGCGCCGCTGCAGGTTCTCCAGCTGGTCCTGCGCATCACGCCAGCGGCGTACCGCCTGGATGCCGGCAATCAGTGCCAGCAGGCCGGTGCCGGCGGCAATGTCGATCCACGGCCCATTGGCACCGGTGCGCGCCATCACCGCGGCGGTGGCGCAGACCGCGGCTGCTCCGGCAGCGATCCACAGCGCGGCCGGGGTGGACGAGTGGGCTGGCCGTCCATGGCGCCCCATGCTCAGAGCACCGAGTTCTGGAAGTCGAAGTTCAGTTCGCTGCCGGCGGACTGGACCATGTTGCCCTGGATGAAATCGACCCCGCCGATCCACATCGCCGCAGCAGCCTGCGGGTCTTCGATCTGTTGGCCGATGATGCGCAGCCCGGCGCGGTGCGCCAGATCGATCGCCGCGCGTAGTTCGTCACGCGTCTGCTGGTTGGTGTGGCTGTTGGAGAAGCGCGCGGCCATGCGGACATAGGCCAACGGCAGCTGCGCCATCAACGCATTGGCCTCATCGCCCGGCTCGAACTGGCTCAGGCAGAAGCGCACGCCGGCCGCATGCATGCGGGTGCAGAACTGCTGCAGGGTGACGGTGTGGATCAGCGCATCGGGCAGGCGTACGTCGATGACCAACGCGCTGCCGTCGATCTGCCGGCTCGCCAGCGATTCCAGCAGCCAGTCGCCGAAGGCATCGCGGGCCAGGGTGCGCAGTGACTGCGAGACGAACAGGTGCAGCGGCTGCGCGGCGTGGCGATACAGATCCAGCAGACCCAACGCGTGATCGAGCACCTGCTGGTCCAGATCGGCGATGCGCCCGGCCGCTTCGGCGGCCGGAATCACTTGCCCGGCGGCCAGCACGCTGCCATCGGCCTGGCGCAGCCGCAGCAGCACCTGGTACTGCGCCGTGTTGCCACCGGCCACGGCGACGATCGGCTGATAGGCCAGTTCCAGCTGCCCTTCCAGCAGGGCCAGATGCTCCTGCGCGGCCACATCTTCGCGGCGCACGTAGGCGGCCACGCCCGCGGTCAGCAGGCGGGCCTGCAGGGTGGTGCGTTCGACCGCTTCCAGTGCACTGCCCGCATCGGGGAAGCCCGGCGAAAGCTGGGCATGCCCGACCACGCCGCGCAGGTGGACCGATTCGTCATCGCGGATCACGAAGGCGCGCGTGGACAGCTGCTCGCGCAGCGCATGCGCCATCGCATCCAGGGTGTCCTCGTCGGCATTGCGGGCGAGCACCAGGAAGCTGTTGTCGTTCAGGCGTGCCAACAGGTGGGGCTGGGCGGCATCGGCCAAGCGCTGACCCGCCTGGGTCATCAGCCGCTCGAACGCCGCGTACCCATAGCGTTCGCGCAGGCCGAGCGCGCTGGCGATCTCGATGAAGAACAGGCCGCCGCGATCGCGATGGGCGAGCGAGGTGCCGAGCTGCTGCATCACGTGATGGCGCGTGGGCAGGCCGGTCTCGGGGTTGTTCATTGCCGGCGCGCCGGCGTTGCCCGCCTGCGAGGCGGCCTGGGCACGTGCGCGGCGGATCCGGTTGGACACGGCCGCGATCAGATGGCGCGGGCGGATCGGCTTGCTGAGGAAATCATCGGCGCCGCTGTCGAGCACCTCGAACTGGCGCTCCGGATCCGGGTCGCCGCTGAGGAAGACGATCGGCAGCAGCTGCTGGCCGGGTTGCTGGCGGATCAGCGCGGTCAGGCGCATGCCATCCAGGCCGGGCAGATGCAGGTCCATCAGGATCAGATCGGGGCGGTGCTCGGCGATGGCCTGCTGCACGCCCTCGGCATCGCTGTGCACCAGCGCCTCCATCCCGGCACCGTGCAGCACGCTCTGCGCGAACAGGGCCTGCGAGCGGTCGTCCTCGACGATCAGGACGCGGTACGGCGAGTCGATCCCGGGCGGGACCATCTGGCTGGCATCGGTGGGCAGCGGCGGCAGCAGCGGCGGCGGGCTGGCCGATGCTGCATTGAGCGCGATGACATTGCTGGTGGCCACGGGGGCCGGCGCGTCTGGGCGCTGCCAGCGCTGCCAGTGGTCGGCCGGCGGCGTTTCAGCGCGCACGGTGCGCGAGGGTGCAACAACATTGTCGTGAACGGCCATCAGTACTCCCAGTCTGCGCCGCAATTATGCGACGAACGCCCGAGGGCAGGGCGCGCATTACCGCGGCAGGGTCCTCGGTTTGACCTGCGTCTGGCCACTGTCGGCCTGGCGCATCAGCCAGCGCATGCCTTTCCACAACGTCCGCCAGATCATCCACACGATCAAGGCGCCGATCAGGCTGCACGCCACCACCAGGATCAGTGCCAGCCACGGGTGGGCAAGGGCGAGCGCGAGTCCCCCGACCACCACGGTGTCTTCGGCGGCCGAGGCGACCCAGTTGCTGGCCGGTTCTGGCGAGGTATTGAGCAGGGCGCGGGTGCCGGATTTGAGCCCGTGGCTGGCCAGCGCAACACCGGCCCCGGCGACCAGCGCGGTACCGCTGAGCTCGCCGCTGGGCGAGAGCGTGGCGGCGGCGAGGAAGGCGCCGGCCGGCACCCTGGCCAGCGTCTGGACCAGATCCCAGGCCGAATCGACCCCGGGAATCTTGTCGGCGAAGAATTCGGCGATGGCCAGCGCCGCCGAGGTGCCCAGCACCCACCAGGACTCCGTGGCCTGCAGTGCGGGCGGCAGATCGACCCAGCCCAGCAGCCCGGCCAGGCCGACGCCGAACACGGTGAGGTACACGCGGATACCGGCCAGCCAGGCCAGCAGGATGCCGATCACGAACAGGTGGGCTTCGGTCATGGCACGCGCTCCGGCGGCAGAATGTGCACAGGCGCACACTATCGGGGATGACGTCCATGAACGCTACTGCCCCGATCCGGGCCCTGCGCGGACAAGGCCTTTCCCCTGACTTACACTAGCAAGTCGTTCCAGACAGGGGCCGTTGCGACATCGCCGTCAGGCGCGGTCGCCCAGGACTGCCATGAGCAAACCCACACCTTCCCGCATCCAGATCCGCCGGCCGGGCGCGCCGCCCGTGCAGGACCGCAAGCGCCTGCTGGTGCTGGGCGGTGCCTGGCTGCTGTCGCTGGTCCTGGCCGCGCTGCTCGGCGCCTGGTTGGGGTCGCCCGGCGGCGACGTCGGCACCCAGCTCAAGGCGGCCGAGACCCGCAATGAACGCCTCCAGCAGCAGCTCATCGAGCTGCAGCAGCACCAGGCGACCCTGCAGGCGTCCGACCGCATCAGCCGCGCTGCCAACACCGAGGTCCAGGCCTCGCTGGGCGAGCGCGACGAAGAAATCGCCGGCCTGCGTGCCGACGTGGCCTTCTATGAGCGTCTGGTCGGTGCGACCAGCCAGCGCAAGGGCCTCAATACCCATTCGGTGGAGTTCGCGCCGGAAACGGGCGGCACCTGGCAGTACGCCGTGGTGCTGACCCAGAACCTGAACCGTGGGGCGATCAGCCAAGGGCAGATGCGCTTCACGGTGGAAGGCGTCAAGGACGGCAAGCTGACCTCGGTCAGCTGGGACGAGCTGCACCAGCGCACCAAGGTGCCGGGCCAGGACTATTCCTTCCGGTACTTCCAGCAGCTCACCGGCAGCGTGATGCTGCCGCAAGGCTTCACCCCGCAACGTGTGCGGGTCACGCTGGGATCGGGCGCGGGGGGCGCCACCCAGGTATTCGATTGGAAGCAGGCCGGCGCACCGGCGGCATCGGCAAAAGAAGGGGAATAAGCCCATGTTTGGCAGCAACAAATCCAACCGCGACGGACATCTGGTCGTGGACGCGCTGATCGGCGCGCAGGTGGTGATCCGCGGGGACGTGGAATTCAGTGGTGGCCTGTACGTGGAAGGCACCATCCTGGGCAAGGTGATTGCCCAGGACGGCGCCAGCAACGCCACCTTGACGGTGGCCGAGCACGGCGCCATCGAGGGCGAGATCCGCGCCCAGGTCGTGGTCATCAGCGGCCGCCTGGACGGGGATGTACACGCCACCGAGCGGGTCGAACTGACCCCCAGCGCCCGGGTGACGGGCAACATCCACTACCAGGTGGTGGAAATGCACGCCGGCGCCCAGCTGACCGGCCGCCTGATCCATACCTCGGCGCAGATGGCGCTGCCGCCGCCGTCCGGGGATGCGGACGAGGGCAAGGGCAAGGACACCGCGGCCCGCAAGAAGCTGGCCGAGGCGATGGCCTGAGCTTGAAACCGTGCTCATGCACCCCCATGCTGGGGGCATGAGCACGCTTGTTTCCCTGCCCGGCGCTCCCGCCGCCGCGCCGAACTACCAGTCCCTGGACCGTCCGCTGAACTTCACCGAGGCCGCTGCGGCCAAGGTCAAGGAGCTGATCCAGGATGAGGGCAATGCTGCCCTCGCCCTGCGCGTCTACATCGAAGGCGGCGGTTGTTCCGGCTTCCAGTACGGGTTCGAGTTCGACGAGAACCGCGCTGAGGACGATCTGGCCGTGGATACCGCCGGCGTCACGCTGCTGGTCGATCCGCTGAGCCTGCAGTACCTGATGGGCGCCGAGGTGGATTACACAGAAAGCCTGACCGGCGCGCAGTTCGTGATCCGCAATCCGAACGCGAAGACCACCTGCGGCTGCGGCAGCAGTTTCAGCATGTGATGTGCGCGCAACCGGCCAAACGGTCGGTTGCCGCTTGCCAGCCCCGCCGAATGTGGGCAGGCTCTTGCGATGTCCACATTTACTTCGCAGCTTTCCGGTTTCGCCTTCGTCAGCGAGCCGTTGGAGCGCGCCGATACCCTGCGCGATGACGCCGATGCGTTGTCGCGGTTGTGGCCGGACGCGCGCGTATTGGTACTCGACCAGGACGGCACCGCCCTGGCCGGCGATGACGGTCAGCCACTGCCATTGACCGGCGCCGATCTCGGCGGCGGGCCCGGCACCGCGATCTTCCTCGGCCTGCGCGGCGAGCAGGCATGGTTCTCGCTGGAGGCTGCCGCCGTAACGGTGGCCGCGCCGCAGCGCGTGGATCTACGCCAGTCTGCCGCCACCTGGTCCATCGCCGATTCCACCGCCTTCTGTTACGCCCGTGGCATGTCCTACTGGCAGTCGCGCACCCGCTTCTGCGGGGTGTGCGGTGGCGCGGTCACCTTCAGCCGCGGCGGCTTCGTCGGCCGGTGTGGCCAGTGCGCCACCGAACACTACCCGCGCGTGGATCCGGCGGTGATCGTGGCCGTGGAAAACCAGGGCCGGCTGCTGCTGGGCCGCCAGGCCAACTGGGCCCCGCGCCGTTACTCGGTGCTGGCCGGCTTCGTGGAGCCCGGCGAATCGCTGGAGCAGACCGTGGTCCGCGAGGTCTTCGAAGAGAGCCGCGTGCGTGTGCGTGAGTGCCGCTACCTGGGCACCCAGCCGTGGCCGTTCCCGGGCGCGCTGATGCTCGGCTTCGCCGCCACGGCCGAAGACGACGTGCCGACCGTGAACGGCGAGCTGGAAGATGCGCGCTGGTTCACTGCCGAGGACGTGGGCGCGGCGCTGGCCCGCGACGTGGAGGATGACGGCGAAGGCATCCGTCTGTCCCCGCCCATCTCGATCTCGCGCAGCCTGATCGAACACTGGTACCGCCAGCAGGTCGCCTGACGGTCGCCTGCCGTTGCCGCCGGCTGAACACGCGGCGCGGTACATTACCAACGGCCCGGGGAATTGCCGGGCCGCAAGGCATAGTAGCGGCGCGTTCCACGTCCCGAGCCGGAGGCTTACATGTTCACCACCCTGGTCGCCGTGCTGGTTGCCTTGGCCCTGGGCCATGTCGCGCCGGGCGCGGCCGTCGCGCTGCGGCGTTTCGGCCTGTACCGGCGATGGCTGCAGTGGCTGGACCGGCACGCCGCCGAAGACAGCGTCTGGCGCGGCCGCAAGGGCGGCTGGCTGGCCGTGCTGCCGTTCGTGGCGGTGCTGGGCCTGCTGCAGTGGCTGTTCGATGACCGCGTCTACGGCCTGCCGTCGCTGCTGCTGGGCGTGCTGGTACTGGTGATGTGCTGGGGCCCGCGTGATCTGGACCGCGATGTCGAGGCGGTGATCGACGCCGATGACGCCCACGCCCGCCACCTGGCGATCGCGCAGTTGCAGTCCGCCGGTGGCAGCCTGCAGGAAGACGTTCCCTCGTTGGTTGAAGCCACCGTGCTCAACGCGCTGCGGCGCTGGTTCGCAGTGCTGTTCTGGTTCCTGCTGCTGGGCCCGGTCGGCGCGCTGCTGTATCGCCTTCTGGCTTTGCTGGGGGTTGGCCCGATGCGCTCGCTGGCCAGCGTGGAAGCGGTCGCCGGGGCGCGCGTAGTGCTGGCCTGGCTGGAGTGGCCGGTCGCGCAGCTGATGTCACTGTCGATGGCGCTGGTCGGCAACTTCGACACCGCGTTCAAGGCCTGGCGCGAGGCGCACGGCAATCAGTGGTCGGCCTCGACACATTTCCTCGGTGCGGTCGCGCGGGCAAGCGTGAGCGCCGAGCTTCGCGAGGATGCGCATGATTACAGTGATGCGGGGATGGTGCCGGTGTGGCGTCGCCTGCCGGAACTGCGCGATGCGATGAGCCTGGTGTGGCGCATGCTGCTGCTGTGGATGGCGGTGCTGGCGCTGCTGGTGATCGCCGGTTGGGTCACCTGATGGTCCGGGTCAGCCCGGCGCCAACCAGGTAAACGGCACCCACGGCAGGTTGCGTGCGATCCAGTACGCGGGCAGCAGGATCAGCCAGAAAGCAGGCTTCATCAGCAGCGTGATCAACGGCTGCAGCGCGCGTGGGCGCCAGCCCAGCGCCCAACCGAGTACCAGCGGGGCGATGGCCAGCATCAGCATGGCCAGGGGATTCATCGAAAAGGCGGTGACCACATCGCCGTGGGCCAGCGCGTGCAGTGCACGCGTCAGCCCGCAGCCGATGCAGTAATACCCGGTGACCGCCAGAAAGCTGCACGGCGGGAACGGGCTGCTGGCGCTGTTGGGGTCGTAGTGCCGCAGCACCCAGACCCCCGCACCGGCCGCCAGTGCGGCCGGTGGCAACAACGCCAGCAGCCAGCGCTTGCCGTGCAGCGCGATCATCAGCTGTTGCTTTCGATCTGCTGCTGGAACTGCTGCATCTGTTCCATGTAACCGTCCACGCCCATGAAGGCCAGCGAGATCACGAACAGCACCACGCCGGCGATCAGGAAGCCGGTGGTGACCCAGGCCCAGATCTTGGCGTTCTTGGAGGCACGACGTGCGCCTTCCAGGTCACCCTGGTTGAGCAGGCCGTTGACCTTGCTGGCGAACACGATCGCGACCACGCCGGTGACGATGCCCGGGAAGCTCAGGCACGACAGGCAGCACACGAAGAACGCCAGGATGGTGACGACGATCGACCAGATCAGGTGGTTCGGGATGCTGCCCGGGGCGGGCGGCAGGGGGGCGGTGGCATTCATCAGCGAAACTCCATTTGCTTGGGTGGGTGTGGACGCACGAGGTGTCCCGGGCGGTAATCTAACCGATGTGCCTGCCTCTATGTATACGGTTACATGCAGGCAGGGCGGGGCTCAGGCCTGATCGCCCCGCAGCTGTCGCACCTGGCTTTCCAGCATCGGGGCGGTGGCGACCTCGCCTGCGATCGGTGCAGAGGCGACGACCTCGACATGCGCGCGGAAACGGCGTGGCACACGCATGCGGCCCAGGCGCGTGTCGCGCCGGCTCCACATGCTCGACCACATCCCGCGCAGTGCCATCGGCACCACCGGCACCGGGCGACGTTCGAGAATCTTCTCCACGCCCGATTTGAACGCGCCCATCTGCCCATCGCGGGTCAACGCGCCCTCGGGGAAAATGCAGACCAGCTCGCCCTCGGCCAGCGCCTTGTCCACCTCATCGAACGCGGCCTGCATCAGCGCGGGATCCTCGCGTGCGCCGGCGATCGGGATGGCCTTGGCGGTGCGGAATATCCAGCGCATCACCGGGATGTTGAAGATCTTGTAGTACATGACGAAGCGCACGGGGCGCGGCAGGGTGGCCGACAGGATCAGCGCGTCCATGTAGCTGACGTGGTTGCATACGATCAGCGCCGCCCCCTCGTCCGGTACGTTGGCTTCGATGCCGTGCGGGCGCAGCCGGTACAGCGCGCGCACCATCACCCAGCTGAGGAAGCGCATCAGGAACTCGGGCACGATCGTGAAGATGTAGATCGACACCACGGCATTGGCGATCGCCAGCGCCAGGAACAGCTGCGGGATGGTCCAGTCCAGCACGCGCTGGGTGAGCAGGCCCAGCCCCGCCGCCAGCACGATGAAGCCGGAGTTCTGGATGTTGAGCGCGGCGAACACGCGCGACATTTCCGATTTGGCCGTGCGGCTCTGGATCAGGGCGAACAGCGGTACCACGAAGAAGCCGGTGAACAGGCCGATGCCGATCAGATCGATGATGATGCGCGCGCTGCCCGGGGCCTGCACGAACTGCCAGATCGACAGCCCGGCCGTCGCCGCTTCGCCGACGCGGGCGAAGTACAGGTCGAGCATGAAGGCGGTCATGCCGAACGCGCCCAGCGGCACCAGCCCGATCTCCACGGTGCGCCCGGACAGCTTCTCGCACAGCAGCGACCCGGTGCCGGTGCCGAGTGAGAACAGCGCCAGCGCGAAGATGTAGAGCAGGGAGCCGCCGCCGAGGTTGACCTCGGCATAGGTCGGCAGCTGCGAGGTCAGCATCGTGCCGACGAACCAGAACCAGGACACGCCCAGGATCGCGTTGCGCACGGCTTTCTGCTTCTTGGCCATGCGCAGCACCGCGAGCGACTCGGGCAGCGGGTTCCAGTGGATCTTCAGGTCCGGCGCGCCCGCATCGACCTTGGGAATCATCCGTGCGGTCAGGTTGCCGGCGACGGCGAGCACGATCACCGCGGTGGCCGCCACGATCGGCCCATGGCTCCCGGACAGGGCGAAGATCAGGCCGCCGGCGATCATGCCGGTCAGGATCGACAGCGAGGTGCCCATCTCGACCAGGCCGTTGCCGCCGGTCAGCTCTTCAGGCTTGAGGATGGACGGCAGCACCGAGTACTTCACGGGCCCGAACAGGGTGGACTGCACGCCGGTGCAGAACAGCGCCACCAGCAGCACCGGCATGCTCTCGGTCAGGAAGCCGAGCGCGGCCAGCGACATGATCGCGATTTCCATGGTCGTGGTGATCACGATCAGCCGGGATTTCTCCAGCTTCTCCGCGATCTGGCCGGCCAGCGCCGAGAACAGGAAGTACGGCAGGATGAAGATCGCCGGCGCCAGGTTGGTATACAGCGAGCGCTCTTCGATCGGCGTGCCGAGGAAGAACAGCAGCGCGATGATCGCCTGGCGGTAGACGTTGTCGTTGAACGCGCCCAGCGACTGGACGATGAAAAACGGCAGGAAACGGCGTTGCCTGAGCAGAGCGAACTGACTATGGCCGGACATGGAGACTCCTTGCGAACCGGCGCAGCCTAGCATTCTCCCTGTTGGCGCAGCATGGCAGCGGCGCGCGTCGCCCCGGGGCGGTAGCTCACGACCGCTGGTCGTGAGACGTTCAACATCCGTATCGACCAACGGTCGTGAGCTACCTCAACGTGCGCGCGGCCTCATTGGCAGCGCCCCGCAGCTTGGGCAGCAGGCGCAGCATCAGCCCCATCTGGGTGCGGATCAGCTGCAGCTTGGGCGGCATGTCGTCCGGGATCTGCTCCAGCTGCTCGGCCAGGGCCCGATCGCCCTCGTTGGCGTCTTCGGCCACCGGCTCGCGCTGCTGCAGCGCACTGGCGATCTGCTGCATCGCCTGCTGCACCCGTTCACCGCCAGACAGCGCCAGCGGATCCTGGCCGTAGCTGTCCAGCTGGGTGCGGTGGGCGCCCAGTGCGGAGAGATGGCCGAGCAGGGTGTTGGACAGCGCCAGGAAGCGGAAGCCGGCATCCAGGTTGCGGCGCACGTGACCAGGCTCGCGCAGCATGTTCGACAACGCGGTGGACAGCGCCGCATCGGCGTTGTGCATGTCACGGCGTGCGATGCGGTAGGCCAGATCGTCCTGCATGCCGCTGCCGTACTGGCCGAGCACCGCGTGCAGGTACTTCGCGCAGTTGTCGAGCACGCGCGCCATCACCAGGTTCAGGCGCCGGCCCTGCCAGTCGGGCAGGATCAGGAACGCGGCCGCCGCGGCGATCGCGCAGCCCAGCAGCGTATCCACCAGGCGCGGCCAGATCAGCAGGAAGCCATCGCCGATCAGGTTGAAGCAGGTCAGTGCCATCACCGTGATCGCCGCAGACGCCACCAGGTAGCGATCGCTGCGGGTGAAGAAGAACAGCAGTGCCGAGAGCAGCGCGATCAGCAGTTCGATGCGCAGGTCCTGGAACAGCTGCATCAACGCCCAGGTCAGCACCAGACCGATCAGCGTGCCGGCGATCCGTTGCGCCAACCGCTGGCGGGTCGCACCGAAGTGCGGGCGGCACACGAACACGATGGTGAGCAGTACCCACGAGCCGTTCTGCGCGTTGAACAGCCGGATCGCGGCGAAACCGACAATCAGCGCCAGCGCCATGCGCAGGCCATGCCGGAACAGCACCGAGCCGGGCGTGAGCTGCTGGCGGATGCGCACGCCCATCTCGCGCAGGGTATGCGGGTTGGTATCGCGCAGGCGGGTATCGACGTTGTCCAGGGTGGACTCGGACTTCTCGGCCTCGGACAGGCGACGTTCGATGCTCTGCAGGTTGTGGCCGAGCAGTTCCAGCGAGGCCAGCAGACGCTGCCACTGCGGGTTGTGCTGGGCGCGCAGCCAAGTGAGCGAATCGGTCAGGTCGGCGGTGGCCTGCTTGGTGCGCTCGCCGTACTGGAACGGCTGGCGCAGGCGGATCGCGTGGCCGAGGTTGGCGCAGGCCTCACCCTGCAGCGCGAGCAGGCGCTGGCAGCGGTACAGCACGTCGCTGTGGAAGAACGCTTCGGTCAGGGCGCCGTAGGGGTAGTGCGAGGAGCTGGCGCGTTCGTGGAAGTCCTGGGCCATGTAATACAGGCGCAGGTACAGGCCGGACTGCACGCCGGGGCGACCGGAGCGGCCAAACCGGGCGAGGATCGCGGTCTTGGCGATGTTCAGCGCTTCAACCACGCGCCGGTTCTGCTCGGCCAGGGCCAGCTGGCGCTTCTGCACGTCGGCATCGCGCACCGGTTCGAACAGATCGGCCTTGAGCTGCAGATAGCGGCCCAGTTCCAGGTACAGGCGCGCGACCCGCTCGCGCACGGGCCGGTTGGCGAACAGGGCGGTCCACAGGATCGAGAGCAGCGCGTACCAGACCGCACCGGCCAGCAGGTGACTGACTGCGTTGATCGCCTGGGGCAGGTCGGTCGCACCGTGCTGCTCCAGCCCGATCATGGTGTAGATGGCCAGCGTCACCGTGGCCTGCGCGATCGAGGCATAGCGCTCGCCGAGCGCGCCGAGCAGGGTCAGCCCGAACGTCGCGGCGGCCAGTGCGGTGATGAACCACCACGGATGCGGGAACAGCACCACGACCGCGGCGGCGGCGGCCACGAAGCACAGCAGTGACAGCGCCACCGATTTGATCCGGCCCCACCAGTTGTCGTCGGTCTCGGCGATCGCGCTGGCGATGATGCCCAGGAACACGCCGGGCAGCGCAGGCAGCTGGTCCAGATACCAGCACAGCCCCATCGCCGCGGACAGCGCGATGAACACCCGCAGGCCATAGCTGGCCTTCTCATGCGCCCACAGGCGGCTGACGCGGGTTTCGAACGAAGGCATGGCGACTCGGCGGAAGGCAGGCCGCCATTATTGCCGGAGCGGGGTGAAGGGGACACCTCTGTCTGCGGGGCTGGGTCGGCGTGGGTGGGTTGCCGGGACACGCAGCAAGTACGTCCTGGTAAGCTCGATTCGCGCCATCCATGGCGCGAAACGGTCCCGTCCACCCACCCACGCCGACCCTCCGACAGTGGGTCGGTGCGCATCGAAAAGCGGGACCGGTGCAATTTACATATCGAACCGCACGCTCACCGCGAAGGTGCGCGGCAGGCCCACGCCTGCGTTGGACCAGTACTTCTTGTTGGCCAGGTTCTCCACGCCGGCGCGCCAGGTGACCGGGTGGCCGGCGGCCTGCATGCGGTAGCCGACGCCCGCGTTGACCAGGGTGTAGTCGGGCAGCTTGAGCGTGTTGTCGGCGTCGTAGTAGACGTCACCGTAGTAGCGGGCCAGTGCGTACACGCTCAGGCCCTCGATCTGCGGGATGCTGTAGTCGGCGTGCAGCACGCCCTGCCAGCGGGCGGCGCCGGCGGTGCGGTTGCCTTCCTGGCCGGCGCTGCCCGGGGAGAGTTTGTCGTAGGTCGGGTCCAGCCAGGTCACGCCGCCACCGAGGGTGAAGGCATCGGTCAGGCGCACATCGCCACTGACTTCCACGCCTTCATACAGGGTGATGCCGTCCTGCACCAGCAGCTTGCCGGCGGACGTAATCAGGTCGATGTTCGCGCCACGCTCCAATCGGAAGGCGGCCGCATTGGCGCTCCAGCGCGGGTACTCGATCTTGGCACCGATCTCGTACTGCTTGCTGATGGTCGGGTCGAGCACGTCGCCGGCGTTGATGTAATCGCTGCCCACGCGGCTGCCGGCTTCCAGCGATTCGACGTAGCTGGCATACAGCGTCACGGCATCGGCCGGCTTGTACATCAGGGCGTAGGTCGGGGTGACCGGATAGGTGTGGTACGCGCCCTTGTTTTCGAAGTCGTTGTAGCGCGCGCCGGCCAGCAGCGACCAGCCATCGGCGAAGCTGACGGTGTCGCTCACGAACACTGCCTGCTGCACGGTTTCGCTGCCGCGGCTGAGCACGCGTGAGCCGACCGCATCGTGGCGCAGCGTCGGACGCTGATAGATGTTGCCGCGGCCAAGGGTGTTCCATTCGTACGGGCGGTCCCAGCCCAGGCCGGTCTGGTGGGAGACGCCGGCAACGACCTGATGCGACAGCGGGCCGGTCTGGAAGCGGCCCTGCACGATGGCCTGGGCCAGCTTCCACTCGCTCTTGCCGCCGAGTTCGTAGGTGTTGATGTCGTAGTCGCCGTTGACGTCATCGATGTAGGCGAAGATCTTGTTGACGTCATTCCAGGAGGTGGTCACGCCATAGCTCAGGCTGGCCTTCCAGTCGCTGTTGATCTGCCAGTTCAACGCGGTGGAGAGCAGGCTGGAGCGGGTGTCGTAGTAGCTGCCGTCGATGCTGTTGTCGATGTCGCCGGCCAGCGGGCGCGGCAGCTCGGTCAGGCCGATGAAGTAGTACTGCGGGGATTCGTTGCTGAGATCGCGCGACTGGAACACGCCGTCGAAGGTCCAGGTGAGGCGGTCGCTCAGGCGTGCATCCAGCGACAGCGCGCCGACCTTGCGGTTCACGTCGCCACCGTTGAAGGTCTCGCCTTTCTCCTGGTACGCATTGAAGCGGTAGCCGAACATGTCTTCGTTGCCGAAGCGCCCGCCCACATCGACCTGGCCGCTGACGATGCCCGCCTCGCGCCAACCGAGCTGCGCCGACAGCGTGGTGACCTCGGTCGGCTTCTTGGTCACGTAGTTGACGATGCCGCCGGGCTGGCCGAAGCCATACATGAAGCCACCGGGACCCTTCAGCAGCTCCACCTGTTCCATCACTTCCAGCGGCCACTCGGTGCCCCACGAGGAGACCTGCAGGCCGTTGACGCGGTAGCTGTCGTAGCTCAGATCGATGCCGCGGTTGCGGATCGGCGAGCTCCAGCCGCTGGCGTAGGCGCTGACCTGGGTGACCACGGACGGATCGGTGAGGAAGGCCTCGCCAAGCGAGACCACCTGGCGCTTCTCGATGTCCTCGCGGCCCACTACCGAGATCGCGAAGGGGGTATCGCGTACGGCACGGTCGCCCAGGGCGCCGGTGTCGGTATGGGTGCGTTCGGCGGTGACCTTGATCGCATCCAGATCGGTGGCCGAGTGCGCCCGGGCGCCGCCATCCGGGGCGGACTGGGCGTGGGCGGTGCAGGCCGCGGCAAGGGAAAGGGCGAGCAGGGCCGGGCGCAGGGCACGGCGGCCCGGCAGCACGGCCGGGAGCGAAGACACAGACTGGCGCATGTTGTGGGGGTCCTCCGCGGACAGCAGCACACCGTCCGCGATCAGAAGAAGGCGGAAAAGAGGGGGTGGCTGAGTCGTCAGGCGTGCCGCGTCAGCGGCAGCGGGGCATCGCGGGGGGCAGTGCAGGACCGTGGCTGATGCGAATTGTTCTCTTTTGGGCCGGAGGCGTCAATCCGGCAGGCGCCGACCCTCGGTCGGTACCTGCCGCGCACGCCCCACCCACTCACGGCAGACGCATTGCCTTCATCGCGCGGCGGCGGCCCGCTTCAAGGCGCGTTTCTCGCGGCGACGCGCCCGGCGAGCCACCCAGCGCTCGCGCAGGCACGAAAAGATCACGTACAGCGCCGGGGTGCTGAGCAGGGTAAGGCTCTGCGAGAACAGCAGGCCGCCGATCATCGCGATGCCCAGCGGGCGGCGCAGCTCGGAGCCTTCGCCCAGGCCGATCGCCAGCGGCACTGCGGCCAGGATCGCCACCATGCTGGTCATCATGATCGGGCGGAAGCGCACGATGCTGGCCTCACGTGCCGCTTCCAACGGCGTCTTGCCGTGCTCGCGCTGCGCCACCACGGCGAAGTCGATCATCATGATCGCGTTTTTCTTGACGATGCCGATCAGCAGCACCAGCGCGATCATCGAGATCACCGACAGCTCGGTATTGGTGCCATACAGCGCCAGCAGTGCACCCACGCCCGCCGCCGGCAGCGTGGACAGGATGGTGACCGGGTGGATCAGGCTTTCATACAGCATGCCCAGCACCAGGTAGACGGTGATGATCGCCGCCATCACCAGGATCAGCATCGCCATCGGGTCCGAATCGAAGCCGAAGCCTGCGTCCTCGGCCAGACGGATGTCACCGGGCATGCGCATGCCGTTGACCGTGCTGTCGATGATGGCCTTGGCCTCGCCCATGCTGGTGCCGGGGGCGAGGTTGTAGCTCAGTTCCATCGTGGTGTACTGGTTTTCATGGGTGATCTGCGATGGCGCCAGCCCCGGCACCTGCTCGGCCACCGCGGTGATCGGCACCATCTCGCCATTGCCGGCCCGCACGTAGATCTGGTCCAGCGCGCCCGGCGTCGCGGTCTGCTCGGGCAGGGCGTTGACCACCACGCTGTACTGGTTGATGTCCGAGTAGATCGTGGAGATCTGGCGCTGGCCGAAGGCGCCGTACAGCGCGCCGTCGATGGCGCCGACCGAGACGCCCAGGCGTGCGGCCTTGGCCCGGTCGATCACGATGTTCTGGCGCAGGCCGGCGGCGTCCACGTCGGTGCCCACGTCGGCCAGCTTCGGGTTCTTCTTCAGCGCGGCCTGCAGTTTCGGCAGCCACTCCTGCAGCTGGGCCAAATCGTTGCCCTGCAGCGACACTCGGTACTGCGCACCCTGGCTGGCACCGCCGCCATCGTTGCTGGGCAGATCCTGGATCGCGCGCAGGCGCAGCTGCAGATCGGGGTAGCGGTCGGCCTTGGCACTCAGCCGCGCCAGGGCCTGCGCGGTGGTTTCGCGGCGGCCGTCCTTGCGTGATTTCAGTTCAACGTTGAACTGCGCGCTGGAGCCCTGGCGGCCACTGCCCAGACGCACGCCCACGGTCTTCACCGCCGGATCGGCCATCAGCATGTCGGTGATGCGCCGCTGGCGGTTGACCATGTCGTCGAAGGAGACCGTGGCGCTGGAATTCGCGCGGCCCCAGATCAGGCCGGTGTCCTGGGCCGGGAACGCGCCCTTCTTGATCGCACCGAACAGGAAGATGGTCGCGCCGATCAGCAGCAGGGGGGTCAGCGACAGCAGCAGTGCATGACGCAGCGAGAAGTCGAGCAGCTTCACGTAGATCCGCAGCATGCGGTCGTGGCCGGCGTCGAGCAGGCGGCCGAAGCGGCTGGGTGCGCCGGCATCGGCATGTGCGCTCAGGAAGCGGCTGCACAGCGCTGGGGTCAGCGTCAGCGAGATGATCATCGAGACCACGATGGCCGCGACCAGGGTGACGGTGAACTCGCGGAAGAACGCACCCATCATGCCTTCGGCGAACAGCAGCGGAATGAACACCGCCACCAGCGAGGCGGTGATCGAAACGATGGTGAAGCCGATCTCGCGCGCGCCGGTAAGGGCGGCCTGCATGCGCGTCATGCCCTCGTCGAGGTGGCGCATGATGTTCTCGATCACCACGATCGCATCGTCGACCACGAAGCCGATCGCGATCACCAGCGCCAGCAGGCTCAGGTTGTTCAAGGTGAAGCCCAGCACGTACATCACCAGCGCCGCACCGGCCAGCGACAGCGGTACGGTCACCGCGGCGATCAGGGTCGGGGCGAGCCGGCGCAGGAACAGCGCCATGGTCAGCACCACCATCGCCAGCGCGATCAGCAGGGTGATCTGCACTTCGTGCAGCGAGGAGCGGATGGTCGGGGTGCGGTCGAAATAGGGGGTGAGCGTGGTGCCCGGTTCCAGGTAGTCGCGCAGGGTCGGGATCTGCGCTTTCACCCGATCCACGGTCTCCACGATGTTGGCGCCGGCGCGGGTGAACACGTACATCACCACCGCCGGTTTGTGGTTGAACCACGCGGCCTGGTAGGCGTCCTGCTGCCCGTCGTAGACGTTGGCGATGTCCTGCAGGCGGATCACGCGGCCGTTGTCGGCGGTCTTGATCACCAGCTGCGCGAAGTCGGCCGCGCGCGCCACCGAGTCGTTGGCGATGATCGCGGTGGTGGTGTTGCCATCGGTGAGGAAGCCGGTCGGCGAGGTCACGTTCGCCGCGCGCACGGCGTTGCGCAGATCGTCGGCGGTCAGGCCGAGGGCGTTCATCAGGCGCAGGTTGACGTCCACGCGCACCGCCGGCGTGGAGGCACCGGCGATATCCACCGAGGACACGCCGGTGATCTGGCGGATGCGCTGGGCCAGCAGCGAGTCGGCTACGTTGTAGAGATCGTCGGCCGACTGCGTTTCCGAGGTCAGCGCGATCGCGATGACCGGGTCATCGTTCGGGTTCGCCTTCTGGAACATCGGCGTGCCCAGCCCGGCGGGCAGGTCGGACTGCGCCGAGTTGATCGCGGTCTGCACGTCCAGCGCGGCCGAATCGATGTCGCGGTCGCTCTGGAAGATCATGAAGACCAGCGAGCTGCCTTCCGAGCTGGACGAGCGCATGCGGTCGATGCCCGGCAGCTGGCCGAGGTGGCGTTCCAGCGGCGCGGTCACCGTGGACGCCATGGTCGTGGCATCCGCGCCGGCCTGGTTGGCGTGCACGAAGATCACCGGGATCTGGATGTTCGGCAGCGCCGACACGCCCAGCTGCAAGTAGCAGATCACGCCGACCACGAACAGGCCGATGGCCAGCAGGGCGGTGCCGATCGGGCGGCGGATGAACGGACCGGAGATGTTCATCGAACGCCTCCGCAACGGCCTGCGGTGCTCATCATCACGCCTGCGGCTCCTGCACCGGGCCATGGCCATGACGCAGCGCACGCTGTTCGCGGCGCTGGCGCAGGCGCTCGGAGAAGCGCTCCATGTACAGGTAGATCACCGGTGTGGTGTACAGCGTCACCAGCTGCGAGAGCAGCAGGCCGCCGACGATGGCGATGCCCAGCGGGCGGCGCAGTTCCGAGCCGATGCCGGTGCCCAGCGCCAGCGGCAATGCACCGAGCATCGCGGCAGCGGTGGTCATCATGATCGGGCGGAAGCGCAGCAGGCAGGCACGACGGATCGCCTCATGCGCGTTGGCACCGGTGCGCCGGGCCTCGATCGCGAAGTCGACCATCATGATGCCGTTCTTCTTGACGATGCCGATCAGCAGCACGATGCCGACGATGCCGTCCACCGACAACGGCAGCCCGCACACCATCAGCGCCAGCAGGGCGCCGACGCCGGCCGGGGGCAGGGTGGAGATGATGGTGAAGGGGTGGATGTAGCTCTCATACAGCACGCCCAGCACGATGTAGATCAGCACCAGCGAGGCCAGCAGCAGCCACACCACATCGGTCTGGCTGCCGGTGAACTCGGCGGCCTTGCCGATGAACTGTGCGTGCACCTGCGACGGCATCTCCAGCCCGGCCTTGGTCTCTTCGATCGCCTTGACCGCATCGGACAGGGAATAGCCCGGCGCGATGTTGAACGACACCGTGACTGCCGGCAGCTGCTGCTGGTGGCTGACCACCAGCGGGGTGCTGGTGACCTTGCTCTCGGCCAGGGCGGCCAGCGGGATGATGTTGCCGGCGCCGACCGGAATGCCGGTGTTCTGCGCGCCGATGCCGGTGGCGGTGGACGAGTTGGACGAGGTGACCTGGCCGAAGTTGGTGGCGTTGCTGCCGGTCAGCGCGCCGGCGCCATTGGAGGCCACCGCCAGCTGGTTCATCAGCGCGGTGCTGGTGCGGAACTCCGGCGCCACTTCCAGCACCACGCGGTACTGGTTGAGCTCGGTGAAGATCGTGGAGATCTGGCGCTGGCCGAAGGCGTCGTACAGCGTGTCGTCGATGGTCTGCATCGGCACGCCGAGCACGCTGGCTTTGTCACGGTCGATGGTCAGCTCGAGCGCGCGGCCCTGGTTGGACAGGTTGTTGTCCACGTCGGCCAGCTCCGGGCGCTGGCGCAGCGCCTCGGTCAGGCGCGTGGCCTGCAGCGCGACCTGCGCGCTGTCCACGTCCGACAGCGAGTATTGGTACTCGGTCGCGGCCACGCGGGTATCCAGGGTGACGTCCTGCACCGGCTTGAGGTACAGCGCCACCCCGGGAATGCCGGCCACGGCCTTCTGCAGGCGCGGCAGGATCTCATCGAGCCCATCGCGGTCGCCGCGCTCCTTGAGCACGATCGACAGCTGGCCCTGGTTGAGCGTGGGGTTCATGGTGCCGGCGCCGATGAAGGCCGAGACACCGGTCACTGCCGGGTCGCTGCGCAGCGCTTCGGCCACGGCCTTGGTGCGCTGCTCCATCTGCGGGAAGGCGATGTTCTGGTCGGCCTGCACCACACCGGTGATCAGGCCGGTGTCCTGCTCGGGCAGCAGGCCTTTGGGAATGACCAGGTACAGCACCACGGTCAGCACCAGCGCACCTGCAGCGACGGCCAGGGTCAGCGGCTGGTGGTCGAGCACCCAATCCAGGCTGCGCTCGTACAGGCCGACGGTGCGCGACCACACGGTGGTCTTGCCTGCGGCGGCCGCCCGCTCGTGCGCGTCTTCGCCCTCGGGCAGCGCGTCGGGCTTGAGCAGGTAGGCGCACATCATCGGGGTGAGCGTCAGCGAGATCAGCATCGACAGCGTCACCGCGATGCTCAGCACCCAGGCGAATTCGTGGAACAGGCGGCCGGTGACGCCGGGCATCAGCAGCAGCGGCAGGAACACCGCCACCAGCGAGATGGTCAGCGAGAGCACGGTGAAGCCGATCTGCTGCGCGCCGATCTCGGCCGCTTCCGGCCCGCTCTTGCCCTGTTCGATGTAACGCACGATGTTCTCGATCATCACGATCGCATCGTCGACCACGAAGCCGGTGGCCACCACCAGCGCCATCAGCGAGAGGTTGTCCAGCGACATCCCGGCGAACGCCATCACACCGAAGGTGCCGGCCAGCGACAGCGGCACTGCCACCGAGGGAATGATGGTCGCCCACAGGCGGCGCAGGAACACGAAGATCACCGCGACCACCAGGCCGATGGTCAGGATCAGAGTGAACTGCACTTCATGCACCGAGGCGCGGATGGTCTCGGTGCGGTCGTTGAAGATGTCCAGATGCACGTCGGCCGGCAGCACGTTCTGCAGCTGCGGCAGCAACGCGCGGATGCGCTCGACGGTCTGCACGATGTTGGCGCCCGGCTGGCGCCGCACTTCCAGCAGCACCGCCGGCTTGCCATCGGCCCACGCAGCCAGCTGGTCGTTCTCCACGCCGTCGATCACGTTGGCCACATCGGACAGGCGCACCGGGCGGCCGTTCTTGTAGCTGATGATGGTGTCGCGGTACTCGGCGGCACTGGTCAGCTGGTCGTTGGTGCCGATCGAGTAGGACTGGGTCTTGCCGTTGAGCGAGCCCTTGGGCGCGTTGACGTTGGCCTGGGTCAGCGCGCTGCGCAACTCTTCCAGGGTCAAGCCCATGTTGGACAGCTGCGCCGGGTTGACCTGGATGCGCACGGCCGGGCGCACGTTGCCGGCGATGGAGACCAGACCCACGCCCTGCACCTGCGACAGGCGCTGGGCGAGGATGGAGTCGGCGTAATTGTTGACATCGCGCAGCGGGCGCGTGTCGGAGGTGAGCTTGAGGGTGACGATCGCCGCGTCGGCCGGGTTCACCCGGTTGTAGACCGGCTGGTAGGGCAGCGAGGAGGGCAGGGTGGCCTGGCGGATCGCGGCCTGCACATCCTGCGCGGCGATGTCGATGTCGCGGTCCATCGAGAACTGCAGGATGATCGTGGACAGCCCCGCCGACGAATCGGAGGTCATGATCTCCAGCCCGGAGATCTGCCCGAACTGGCGCTCCAGCGGCGTGGTCACCAGCGACGCCATGGTGACCGCGTTGGCACCGGGGTACTGGGTGGTCACCACCAGGCTGGGCGCATCGATCTCGGGCAGCGCCGACACCGGCAGCTGGCGGTAGCCGAGGATGCCGAGCAGCAGCAGGCCCGCCATCAGCAGCGAGGTGGCGATCGGGCGGCGGATGAAAATCGTCGAAAAGCCCACGGGCGGGTCCTTGCTGGTGCGTCGTGCTGCGTTGGATCAGGCGAACGCCGGCACGTGGGCCGGCGTCAGGAACGTAGGGCGGGCGCGATCAGCGCGGACCGCCACCGCGGCGTCCACCGCCACCCTGCTGCTGGGCGGCCTTGAGCTCGGCTTCGGTCGGTGCGGCCGGGGTTTCGCCTGGCTTGAGCGCGGTCACCTTGGCGCCCGGCTTGAGCCGGAACTGGCCTTCGCTCACCACGCGCTCGCCGCCTTTCAGACCCTCGGTGATCTGCACCTGGCTGTCGCCGACTTCCACGCCGCTCTTCACCGTCTGCATGGCCACGGTGCTGTCCGCCTTGACGATGTAGACGTACTCGCCATCCGGCCCGCGCATCACGGCCTGGGTCGGGATCACCACGCCGCCGGCGATGGTGCGCAGCTGCATGCGGACGTTGACGAACTGGCCCGGCCACAGCGAATTGTCGGCGTTGTCGAACAGGGCACGCGCGCGGAAGGTGCCGCTGTCGCTGCTGATCTGGTTGTCCACCACATCCAGCTTTCCGCCGTCGGTCAGGACGTGCGCGTCGTTGCGGTCCAGCGCGGCGATATCCACCGCACCGGCGGCCTGGGCCTCGCGCACGGCCGGCAGCTGGCGCTCGGGCAGATTGAACACGACATGGATCGGGTGGATCTGGGTCAGCGTCACCAGCGCGGTGCCGGCGCTGACGATATTGCCGGCGTCGACCGCACGGATACCGGCGATGCCGGAGATCGGGGCGGTCACCCGGGTGTACTGCAGCTGCACCTGGGCGGCGCGCATGCTGGCCTCGTTGGCGGCCACGGCACTTTCGAACTGGGCCACCTGATTGCGTTGGGTGTCCAGGTCGGTCTTGGCCACGTACTGGCGGTATTCGGCCGAATTGGAGCGCTGGTAGTTGGAGCGGGCCGTGGCGAGCTGGGCCTGGTTCTGGCGCTTGGCCGCCGCGGCCTCGTCGTAGCTGGCCTGCAGGGTGCGCGGATCGATCTGCGCGAGCAGGTCGCCCTTCTTCACTTCCTGGCCTTCCTTGAAGTTCAGGCTGATCAGCTGGCCACCGACCTGCGGGCTCACGGTGACGGTGTTCATCGCCGCGACCGTGCCCAACGCGCTGGCGTACACCGGCACATCCTGGCGGACCGCATCGATCACCGTGACCGGCACCGGGCCGGCATTGGCCGGATCACCGCCCTGGCGCCCTTCGGCTGCCGGGCCGCCTGCATCCCCCTTCTTGCCGCCCATCAGGCGCATACCCACAACGGCAATCACCAGCACTGCGACCACCAGCAGCACGATCTTCCAGAAACGCGACATTCAATAACTCCCGAGGGCTGGCGGAGGGCGGGGGCCCGGTTGGCTAGGCGCAAAGCATACTCGTCGCCCGTGGCCTTTCATGCATGACGGATGGGACGGGCGATCAGACCGGATGTGACGGATGAGGTTCCATCCATGAACGTTTGCCGGGGCAGAAAGTTACAGCGCGACCGGCGCCGATGCCCTACATTCAGGTTCGACCGCCGTTCTGACCCGTGGAGACCTTCAATGCCCCGTCTGTCGCTGTTGATGTCCGCCCTGCTGCTGGCCGCCCCCGGCCTGGCCGCCGCCGCCCCCGCCGAACGCCCGGAAGTGGCCGCCGCTGCGACCCGCCTCAAGGCCCAGGTGATCGACTGGCGCCGTGACTTCCACCAGCACCCGGAGCTGTCCAACCGCGAAGAACGCACCTCGGCCAAGGTGGCCGAGCGCCTGCGCGCGATGGGCCTGAAGCCGCAGACCGGCATCGCCCACCACGGCGTGGTGGCCATCATCAAGGGCGGCAAGCCCGGCCCGCGGATCGCCCTGCGTGCGGACATGGATGCGCTGCCGGTGACCGAACAGACCGGCCTGCCGTTCGCCTCCAAGGCCACCAGCACCTACCGCGGCGAGACGGTCGGGGTGATGCACGCCTGCGGCCATGACGCCCACACCGCCACCCTGCTGGGCGTGGCCGATGCGCTGGTGAAGATGCGCGCGAACCTGCCCGGCGAAGTCATGCTGATCTTCCAGCCCGCCGAAGAGGGTGCGCCGCCGCCGGAAGAGGGCGGTGCGGCGCTGATGCTCAAGGAGGGGCTGTTCAAGGACTTCAAGCCCGAAGCCGTGTTCGGCCTGCATGTGTTCTCCAGCGTGCCGGCCGGCCAGATCGCGGTGCGTGGCGGCCCGCTGATGGCCGCCTCGGACCGGTTCGGGATCAAGGTGATCGGTCGCCAGACCCACGGATCGGCGCCGTGGAACGGGGTGGACCCGATCGTGGCCACCGCCGACCTGGTCGGCACCGCGCAGACCATCGTCAGCCGTCGTGCCAACCTGTCCAAGCAGCCGGCGGTGGTGACCTTCGGCGCGATCAAGGGCGGCATCCGCTACAACATCATTCCCGATGAAGTGGAGATGGTCGGCACCATCCGTACTTTCGATGAGGGCATGCGCCAGCAGATCTTCGCCGACCTGCGCAACGTGGCCGAGCACACCGCGGCCGCGCACGGGGCCAAGGCCGAAACCGAGATCTACGAGTCCGAGGGCAACCCGGCCACGGTGAACGATCCGGCCCTGACCGCGCGGATGCTGCCGAGCCTGCAGGCCGTGGTGGGCGAGGGCAATGTGTACGAGCCGCCGCTGCAGATGGGCGCGGAGGACTTCTCGCTGTACGCCCAGCAGGTACCGGGGATGTTCTTCTTCGTCGGCTCCACCAGCGAGGGGATCGATCCGGCCACGGCGCCGGCCAATCATTCGCCAAAGTTCCTGCTCGATGAGAAGGCGCTGGATGTGGGCCTGCGCGCGCTGCTGCAGGTGAGCCTGGATTACCTCAACGGGACGCCGGCTGTGCCTGCGGCGGGGTGAAGCGACGGTAGGCCCCGGCCGTTGGCCGGGGCCTTTCGCTTTCGCCGCCGGACGCCGCGCGCCTACCGGCGTAAAATGGCGGCATGAATACCCCCCAGGACTCCAGCCTCGGTCGCGAGGTTGCTTACCCGTCGCAGTACGATCCCGGCCTGCTCTTCCCCATCCCGCGCCGTGGCGCCCGCGAGGAGATCGGCCTGGACGAGGCGGCGCTGCCGTTCGTCGGCCATGACCGTTGGCAGGCCTATGAATTGAGCTGGCTGGACGGTCGCGGCAAGCCGCGCGTGGCCGTGGCCACGGTCAGCGTGCCGTGCACCTCGCCGAACCTGATCGAATCCAAGTCGTTCAAGCTGTATCTCAACTCGCTCAACAGCACGCGTTTCGAGGATGACGCGGCCGCGCGCCTGTGCATCACCCGCGATCTGTCGGCGTGTGCCGGGGCGGTGGTGACGGTGGTGCTCGGGGTGCCGCCGCTGGTGGAAGAGGCCGAGGGCGAGTCGCTGGATGAGCGCGAGGTGACCATTGAGCGCTACGGCCCGCCGGCCCCGGAGTTCCTGTTCGCCGATGCCGATGAGGTGGTCACCGAAACATTGAGTTCGGCCCTGCTCAAATCCAACTGCCCGGTCACCGGCCAGCCGGACTGGGCCAGCGTCAGCGTGCGCTACCGCGGCCCGAAGATCGACCGCGACGGCCTGCTGAAATACCTGATCAGCTACCGCGAGCACGCCGAGTTCCACGAGCAGTGCGTGGAGCGGATCTTCAGCGAGATCACCCAGCGCTGCCACCCGCAGTGGCTGGAAGTGGAAGCGCGCTACACCCGTCGCGGCGGGCTGGACATCAACCCGTGGCGGGCCAGCCCGGGCATCGCCGCCCCGGCGCGCACCGTCCGCGACCTGCGCCAGTAGGCGTTCCGCACGTCTTCACATCCACGCCATGCCCCATTAACAAGGGCTGTGACACCGTGCCTCCCATGTCGTCAATCAAGACGGGAGTGTATGGATGAGTACCGATAAGAAAGTCGACTTTTCCGGTGTCAGCGCCAGCGTTGATACCACCGCGCAGAAAGTCGATCAGGTCGATTTTTCGGGCGTGACCTCCTCGGTGGATACCACTGCGGAAAAGGTCGGGGGCACCTACACGGTGCAGAAGGGCGATTCGCTCTCCAAGATCGCCAAGCAGGAACTGGGTGATGCCAATGCGTGGAAGCGCATCTTCGAGGCCAACCGCGATGTACTGGACGACCCGGACAAGATCCAACCGGGCCAGACCCTGAAACTGCCGCCCAAAGCCTGATCCGCTGTACTGCCCATAATCTACAAGGGAGCAACCTCACATGAAGAAGTCGTCCATCAGTACTGCCGTTCTCGCCGCGCTTCTCGCTACCGTGGCCCTGGCCGGCTGCAAGAAGAAAGAAGACACCGCTGACAACAACGCGCAGCCCGCCGCGATGACGCCGGCCGCCCCGGCCCCGATGACCGAAGCCGCGCCGCAGCCGATGACCGCTGCAGCGGGGGTGAACGTTTCGGCCGTTACCGTTGGCAAGACCGCTGCCGCCGACAAGAGCGTCACCTCGGTCGCGCTGTTCGCGCCGAAGGACGACATCATCGTGTCGATCCGCACCGATGGCAGCGCGAACAACGCCAACGTGGCGGCCAAGCTGACCTTCCAGAACGGCCAGGTCGCCGGTGAGCAGAACCAGATGGTCAACGCCACCGGTGCCGAGACCACCAACATCTCCTTCAAGAATGCCAATGGCTGGCCGGCGGGCAAGTACCGCGCGGAAGTCATGGTAGATGGTAAGGCGGCAGGATCGCCGCAGGAGTTTGAGGTCAAGTAAGCCTAGACGCCGACTCTCTCCCGGCAACAGGCTCACGATGGACGCAGCCGCGAGGCTGCGTCTTTTTTATGGTTCTTTTTCCATCGGCGTGGCAAGCAGAAGTGCGCTTCATGCTATTGCGCGCACAGCAGCCGGTGTGGGTCGAGCGCAGCGCGGTCCGCGTAGCCAGATGATTGCCGCCTCACGGAAGGGCCCGGTTTCACGCTCGCAGCAGGCTTCAGCGGGGGTATCAGCGGATTCACACTGAGCGTGGATTGCAGCAGTCGTATCGTCGCAGAATGGGGGTATCGCTCGGCGCCGGAATTTCAAGGGAGAGGCAATGAACAAGAAGGGGGTTTGGCGATTCCTTGCGCCTGTTGTTGCGCTTGTACCCGGATACGCATATGGGCAGGAAGCAACGCTGTGGAGCTATAGTTGCGATCACTTCCTCCATGGCGCGTGCTTTCGTGTCCCCACCGGGATGTCGATCAGCTACGCATCACCTGCGGATTTCGGGATTCATGACGTTCTGAAAGACCAACGGAGCGTGCTGTTGGTCTATGAAGGCGACGCACCGCAACCGCCCAGTCCGGGATCCTCCATCGATCTGAAACTAACCCTTCCTGGCTATCAGCTTTCAGGCTACAGAACAGCCGAGGGCGATTCGACCCGATACGACATCTTCGTCAAGCCTGACCGATCGGGTGTCATGCCGCTGCATCTGATCGGCACGGCGACCGGCGCCTCACAGCGAAAGGATCTGGCAGCGGCAGTTGGCAGCTTCCGGGTATGTAGTTTCAAGCGCAACCACAGCAGCCAGACACTCACGTGTCCTCGCCAAAGCGTGTGGGGAAAGCCCCTTGCGGAATGGGTGGACGGTCTCCCGGAGGCCGCCGCAGTTTCCGAATGAGCGGTTCTGCACCCGGAAGGCCCCTGAGCTGCCGCCTGGCGCTGATGCATCACACCGTTCCAGTACGTTTGCGTATGGGATGGCTTTGCTCCGGGGGACTGAAAACGCGACAATGCTGGGGTTTCCCGCCGTGCGCGCCGTTGGTTGGCGCGGTCCCCGGGGAAAGTGCGGGCCAGGCTGTGCGAGGCCCTGCACGCGACACGGTTGCACGCGGCCCGGCATTGCCGTCGGCCATCATTCACGAGATCTGCAAGAGAGCCCTGATCCCCCATGTCGAACACGCCCAAGATTCTCTACACGCTCACCGATGAAGCCCCGTTCCTGGCCACGCAGTCGCTGCTGCCGATCGTCGAGGCCTACACCGCCACCGCCGGCATCGCCGTGGAAACCCGTGATATTTCGCTGTCCGGCCGCATCCTCGCCCTGTTCCCGGATTACCTGAAAGACGACCAGAAAGAGGCCGATCACCTGGCCGAACTGGGCCAGCTGGCAACCACCCCGGACGCGAACATCATCAAGCTGCCCAACATCAGCGCCTCGGTGCCGCAGCTGAAGGCCGCGATCAAGGAACTGCAGGACCAGGGCTTCGCACTGCCGAACTACCCGGACGTGCCGACCGACGACGTCTCGCGCGACATCAAGGCGCGCTACGACAAGGTCAAGGGCAGCGCGGTGAACCCGGTGCTGCGCGAAGGCAACTCCGATCGCCGCGCGCCGCTGTCGGTGAAGAACTACGCCCGCAAGCACCCGCATCGCATGGGCAAGTGGTCCAAGGACTGCAAGTCGCATGTCGCGCACATGGACGGCGGTGACTTCTACGGCAGCGAGAAGTCGGCCACGCTGGCCACTGCCGGCAGCCTGAAGATCGAACTGTTCAAGGCCGACGGCAGCAGCGTCGTGCTCAAGGAAAAGACTGCGGTCAAGGCCGGTGAGATCGTCGACGCCGCGGTGATGAGCCGCAATGCGCTGGCCTCGTTCGTGCAGGCGCAGATCGCCGATGCCAAGGCCAAGGGCGTGCTGTTCTCGCTGCACCTCAAGGCCACCATGATGAAGGTGTCCGACCCGATCATGTTCGGCGTGGTCGTCGAAGAGTTCTACAAGGACGTGCTGGCCAAGCACGCCGACGTGCTCAAGCAGGCCGGTTTCGATCCGAACAACGGCATCGGCGATCTGTTCGCGCGCCTGCCGCAGCTGCCCGAAGCGACCCAGGAAGCGATCAAGGCCGACCTGGCTGCCGAGTACGGCAAGCGCCCGGGTCTGGCCATGGTCAATTCGGACAAGGGCATCACCAACCTGCACGTGCCGAGCGACGTGATCGTCGACGCCTCGATGCCGGCGATGATCCGCGACTCCGGTGGCATGTGGAATGCCGACGGCAAGCTGCAGGACACCAAGGCCGTCATCCCCGACCGTTGCTATGCCGGTGTGTACCAGGCCGTGATCGACGACTGCCGCACCCACGGTGCGTTCGACCCGGCCACCATGGGCTCGGTGCCGAACGTCGGCCTGATGGCACAGAAGGCCGAGGAATACGGCTCGCACGACAAGACCTTCCAGATCCCGGCCGACGGCACCGTGCGCGTCTCCGATGAGGCAGGCGCCGTGGTGTTCGAGCACACCGTGCAGACCGGTGACATCTGGCGCATGTGCCAGACCAAGGACGCCCCGATCCAGGATTGGGTGAAGCTGGCCGTCAACCGCGCCCGCCTGAGCGGCACCCCTGCGGTGTTCTGGCTGGATGCCGCCCGCGCGCACGATGCGCAGGTGATCGCCAAGGTCGAGACCTACCTGAAGGATCACGACACCAACGGCCTGGACATCCGCATCCTGGCCCCGGTGGAAGCGACCGCCTTCTCGCTGGACCGCATCCGCAAGGGCGAGGACACCATCTCGGTGACCGGCAATGTCCTGCGCGATTACCTGACCGACCTGTTCCCGATCATGGAGCTGGGCACCAGCGCCAAGATGCTGTCGATCGTGCCGCTGATGGCCGGTGGCGGCCTGTTCGAGACCGGTGCCGGTGGTTCGGCGCCCAAGCACGTGCAGCAGTTCGTGGAAGAGGACTACCTGCGCTGGGATTCGCTGGGCGAGTTCCTCGCGCTGGCGGCCTCGCTGGAGCACTTGGGCAACCGTTACGACAACGCCGGTGCCACCGTGCTGGCCAAGACCCTGGACCAGGCCAACGGCCAGTTCCTGGACAACGACAAGTCGCCGTCACGCAAGCTCGGTGGCATCGACAACCGCGGCAGCCACTTCTACATCGCGCTGTACTGGGCCCAGGCCCTGGCCGCGCAGGATGACGATGCCGCGCTGAAGGCCCGCTTTGCTCCACTGGCCAAGGCCCTGGCCGAGAACGAGCAGACCATCGTTGGCGAGCTGGCGGCGGTGCAGGGCAAGCCGGTCGACATCGGCGGCTACTACCGTCCGGACGTGGCCAAGGCCAGCGCCGCGATGCGTCCGAGCACCACCTTCAACAGCGCGCTGTCTGCGCTGTAACGAAGCGGTCCCGCGCCTGCGGTGATCGATGAAGAACCCGCGCTTCGGCGCGGGTTTTTTTGTGGGCGGTGGCTGGGCCGGTACGCCAGCGTCACCTGGTGTGTTGGCGCATCTTGTCAACGCGGGAGAGGATGCGAGCGATCTCCGCATCCAGCGCCGCCTGTCGGTCTGCAGCCATCAACCGCAGGACGACGGTGGCATCTGTCTCCGTGCAAGCGCCCAGACTGAAGCACATCACATCCATCAATTCGCTACCGGCCGCGCATGCACGACCTTGTTGGCAAGCAGCTATCTGCCAGGCCAGTCCGCTGATGTGCGGATCCACGTCAGGTGCCTTCAGTCCGCCTGCCGTTCCAGCGAGGTCTCCCAGGTAGGCCATGGCCGTCGCGTCACCGGACGCACTGACCTGAGCTGCCAAGCCTGCATACTCCTCCGCCGTAAGTGGCGACGTCACGCTCCGCTGCCGACGCAACCACAGCTGCGAAGCAAGATCTCCCCCGCGCGCGGCCTGCTCTCGCCATAGCAGCATGGCGTCAAGTGGAATGAACTGGCCGCCATCCACACCGCCACATTGCGCGAAGACACGCTGGCCGATCAAACGCATCTGCTGACCGGCATCCGGATCCGAATGTTGCCCAGCCATGCTTTCGATGCCTTCAAGATAGGAGGCCCGCCGGACGTTGACTGAAAAGCATTTCTCGTAGAGCTCGGCCAACCGACGCTGCGCACGGACATCGCCGCGCTCGGCCCCCGCATTGACGCGTTCGAATTCCTGGCGCGTGGCGTCCTCGAAGCGGGCTGCAAGTGGCTCACGTTTCATCGTTTGAGAGGCCTGAGACACCGCCACCGCCGTGGGCGCCATGGCCGTTGATGACGGACCTCCTGCTGCCTGCAAGACCGGTGGTCGTTCAGCGGTGACCGAATACACCGCCAGCAACCCGGCTGCCACCAACAGCGCTCCCCCCAACGCCTTCCACCGGCGGCTCGTCTTCATTGCTCTCCCTGCTGGATGAGTCGTGGTCCGCATGGACAGGGTCGCTCCTCTGCCCGCACCCCAACGCTGCGACTTTACTCCGGAACGGCGCCGCGAGTGCCCACTGGGCAAGCGCCCAGTCGCTGCCGTATGGTGGCGGCAGGTCCTGTGGAAGTGGATGCATGCACGGTCGCTGTTCCTGCCAGAACGTTCCATGCCCCATCGGCGGCACCGCATGACTGCGTCAGCGGACGCGATCGCGCGGCTGATCCGCGACGGGTTCGAGGAGTACCATGCGCGCTTCGCGGCGATCAGCCGGCGTGCGCGGCAGCGTTTCGAACAGCGTGACTGGGCCGGTGCCCGGCAGGATGCGGTGGAGCGCATCGGGCTGTACGACCAGTGCATTGCCGAGACCGTCGATGCGCTACGCCGTATAGCCGGTGAGCGGATTGGCGCGCGCGCGCTGTGGCTGCAGGTGCGCACGGCCTATGCGGCGTTGCTGGCGGGGCTGATCGACGCCGAGCTGTACAAGACGTTCTACAACACGCTGGCGCGGCGGCTGTTCGCCACTCGCGGTGTGGACGGGGCGATCGAGTTCATGGCGATGGATGTTGAACCCTCCGACGCCATTACCCATCCGGTCGCGCGGCACAGCTATACCCTCTCGCCTACGCGCCCTGCGGACGCGTTCATGCGGGTGCTCGGTGACTACCGATTCGACGTGCCGTATGCGCACCAGCTGCGCTGCGCCGCCGCGATCGCCGTGCGCCTGCAGGACGATCTGGCGCACTGGGGCGACTACCCCGTGCGCAGCATTGAACTGCTCGACACCGTGTTCTATCGCGAGCGCCGCGCCTATCTGGTGGGGCGCGTATTCGGTGAGCATCGCTTCTCGCCCTGCGTAATCGCGCTGGTGCATGACGAGCGCGGCCTGCGCGTGGATGCGGTGTTGACCCGGCGCCGTGATGTCGCGCATCTGTTCGGCGTCTCGCGCAGCTATTTCCAAGCTGATCTGGCCACGGTGGGTGATGCGGTGGTGTTCCTGCGCAGCCTGCTGCCAGGCAAGCCGGTCGATGAGCTCTATACCGTGCTCGGGCGTGCCAAGCAGGGCAAGACCGAACGCTATCGCACGTTCTTCCGTCACTTCCACGAACAGCCGGGTGAGCAGCTGGTGCATGCCGACGGCACGCCCGGCATGGTCATGGCGGTGTTCACCCTGCCCAGTTATCCGCTGGTGTTCAAGCTGATCCGGGACCGTTTTGCATGGCCGAAAACCATGACCCGGCACCAGGTCGAAGAAAAGTACGCCCTGGTGTTCAACCTGGATCGCGTCGGCCGACTGCTCGATGCGCAGCCCTATCGGCACCTGCGTTTCCCGCGGGCGCGCTTCTCCTCGGCGCTGCGTGAGGAGCTGCTGACCCAGTGCGCCAGCAGTGTGCGCGAGGACGGCGACGAACTGGTGATCGCGCTGTGCTACGTGCAGCGGCGTTTCCGTCCGCTCAACCTGTACCTGCGTGAGCAGACGGCCGAGGCGCGACGTGTGGCCGCGCTCGACTATGCGCAGGCGATCACCGACATGGCGCGCAACAATATCTTTCCCGGGGACATGCTGCCGAAGAATTTCGGCGTGTCGCGGCATGGGCGTGCGGTCTTCTACGACTACGACGAGCTGTGTCTGGTCACCGAGTGCACCTTCCGTGCGTGGCCGGCGCCGCGCAATGAGGAGGAAGCGCTGGCTGACGAGCCGTGGTTCCAGATCGGTCCACGGGATGTGTTTCCAGAACGGTTCTGGATGTTCATGGGCCTGCCGGCACCCGAGCTGGCGGCGGTGCGCGAGCATTTCGCGCCTCTTTTCGATCCGGTGTGGTGGCAGCGGCTGCAGGTCGGCTTCGCCGCGGGTGAGTATCCGGATACGCCTCCCTATTCAGCCAGTAACAGACTTGCCTGATAGGCCTCGGCCGGAACCTGGGCTAGGCTTGCATGCATTCACAAGGAGAAGGTGAGATGCGTTCATTCCGACGCGTTGCGTTGATGCTTGTACTGGGTGGCGTGGGGGCGTGGACGGTGTCCGATGTGGCCGCGCAGACGAAGCGCGAGGTCCGCGAGCAGGCTGAAGCGAGCATGGTGCTGACCGGTGAGATCGATATCGGTACCGCCGGCCAGGTCGAGGCGTTCCGCCTGGACAAGCGCGAGCAGGTCGACGAGACCATCGTCACGTTCGTCGAAAGTGCCGTGAAGACGTGGCGTTTCGCCCCGGTGCGGGTGAATGGCCAGGCCGTCAAGGCGCGCACGCCGGCTACCATCCGCCTGGGTGCAAAGAACAATCCCGATGGCACTGGCCTGATCACGTTGCTGGCAGCGAACTTCGAGACATATGACGAAACCTCGACCGACAACGTCACCAGGGTGAAGATGTCGCCGCCGGTGTATCCCGAGGATGTCTTCAATGCGCGCGGGCGTGGCGATGTACTGCTGCTGATACAGGTCGGGCGCGACGGGAAGGTGCTGGATGTGGCCACCGAGCAGGTCAATCTTCGTGTGATCGCCAACGAGGCGAACATGCGGAAAATGCGCGACAAGCTGGCCCGCGTGTCGATGGGCGCCGCACGTAAATGGACCTTCAAGGCGCCCTCTACCGGAGATCAGAAGGACGAGGCGAGCTGGACCATCCGGGTGCCGGTGCGATTCTCGTTCAGCGATGAGGTGGAGCGCTACGGCCGCTGGGACGCCTACATTCCCGGCCCGCACCAGCAGGCCCCGTGGCGCAGTGACAAGGCACTGAGCGCCGATGGCAATGCCGACCTGCTGCCCGCCGGCGGCGTGTTCATGGCGGACGCCGCCAGCAAGGCGCCGAAGCTGCTGACGCCGCTTGGCGGCTGATCCTGCAAACCGTGGTGCATCACCCGTGCCCTTCAACCGGCAGGATGCGTAGGAGGGCATGCGCGGAAGTCTCCAAACCGACCTGCAGCGTCTGCTAGGCTGACCGCCCATCAGGACAAGGAGTCGGATTGATGAAAGCAGCATGGCAGTGGGTACTGGCGCTTGGCGTGGCAGCGGCCAGCGTAGGGGTGGCACCACAGGACGTTCGCGCGTCGCCGAGCATGCGCGCGTTGCAGGGCCAGGTGGAGTCGAGCATGCGGATCAAGGGCAGCCTTGATATCGGTACGGACGGCCGCGTCGTTGCGGTGCGCCTGGATCGGGAAAGCGCGATTCCGGCAGGCGTCGTCACCTTTGTGAAAGATGCAGTCGCTCGATGGGAGTTCGAACCCACCGTACGCGATGGCCAGTCCGTCGCCATCACCACACCGATGACGCTGCGCCTGATCGGCAAGACGCTCGACGATGGCGGTTCGCGTGTGGAGATCCGCCACGCCAGCTTTGTCGAGTACGACCAGAACGATCCCACCATCGTGGCCCGCGAGCGGGGGTCGGTCCCGACCTTCCCTGTGCGCCGGGTGGGCCGCGAAGCCGCTGCGGATGTGTTCCTGCTGATCCAGGTGGGACGCGATGGCAAGGTGCGCAACGCGCTGGCCGAGCAGGTCAATCTGCGCGTGCTGGTGCCACCGCGCGAGGTCGCATCGACCCGGGCCGCCTTCGCCGACAGTGCCACGCAGGCCGTGCGCGACTGGCAGTTCCGGGTGCCGACGCAGGGCCCACGGGCCGCCCGCGACACGTGGGTGGTGCGCTTCCCGGTGCGCTTCGCACCGCCAGCCGATCGCAATGCGCCACGGTGGGAGCCGTATCTGCCGGGCCCTCGGAACACCGCACCCTGGCTGGCGCCCGAGACGCAGTCCGTTGCGCCAGATGCCCTCGACGATGGCGTCTACCTGGCGGGTGAACAGACCGGTCCGCAGTTGAAGACCGTGCTGGATCAGGGCTGAGGCTCGCGTAACGAAGGCAGCCTCTGGTGAGGCTGCCAACGCTGCATCGATTCACTCAGGGCGTGCTCAACGCGCGCCATCCGGACCGATCCCGGGACGCTCGGGCTGCGGATAGGTCACCGTGCGGTTGCGGCCCTGTTCCTTGGCCATGTACAGCGCCTTGTCGGCCAGTCGCAGGGCCTGCTGCGGATCGTCGTGGTAGGTGGGGTAATGCGCCACCCCCAACGATACGGTCACGGCGCCGACCTGCTCGAACACTTCGGCGGCCACCTGCAGGCGAAGGCGCTCGGCCACCCGGGCGGCGGCAGCGGCATCGCTGCCCGGCAGCAGGATCAGGAATTCTTCCCCACCGTTGCGGCACAGCAGGTCGGTGTCGCGCGAACCGTCGCGCATCAACTGTGCGATGCGCAGGATCACCGCATCGCCGATCGCGTGGCCGAAGCGGTCGTTGATGGCCTTGAAGCGGTCGATATCCAGCGCGATGATCCCGAACGGCTGGCCACGGGCCTGCCAGTCTTCCAGCCCCTGCTGGAGGCCGCGCCGATTCTGCAGGCCGGTGAGCGGGTCGGTCATGCTGGCGCGGTTGAGCTTGCCGATGCGGTCCTGCAAGAGGTTGAAGCTGTAGAGCAGGGCGGTCTTGAGCTGGGCGACTTCGTAATACCACGCACGGATGCCGGTGACGTGGCGGATCGCGATGCCGGTGTCGCGGTTCTGCACGTTGCGGGCAAGCTGCCACAGCGGCAGTGAGATGCGCCGCGCGCACCACCAGGTGATCAGCAGTGACAGGATGCCCAGCGGAATCGCGTTCCAGATCACAGACGACATCAGTTTGGACAGCGACGCCAGTGTGGCTGCGGTGGGGCGCTGGGCCACCACGCCCCAGCCCACGCTCGGCACCGGCGCGTAACCGGCCAGCATGCGCACGCCGTGGCTGTTGAGCACCTGCTGCGCGCCGGAATGCCCTTGGGTGACCGCTTGCACGGCCGGGTTCTCCAGCGCGAACTGGCCGATCCGGTCCTGTTCGATGTGATACAGGATGCGGCCATGGCGATCGACCACGTACAGGTACGAGCCGTCGCGGTAGTAATGCTTGCCCAGCAGCGACTGCAGGATGCTGCGCTGGCGCAGGTAGATGGTGCCGCTGATGTAGCCTTGATACTCGCCCTGCGCGGTGAAGATCGGGTGCGAGATCGCGACCAGCAGCCGGCCCGTCGCCGACTCGTAGGGATCACTGATGAACGGCACGCGGCGTGCCAGTGCATCGCGATTGCCCACGCTCTTGAGCAGCACGCCCTGCAGCGCCAGGCTCTGCGGCGAGGTGGCCAGCACGGTGCCGCCGGCATCGACGATCAGCACCGAATTGAAGCTGTTGGTCTGCAACTGCAGGCGTGCGGCTTCGGCTTCCAGATCCGCCCGGTCATGCCGGCGCTGGCCCAGTACGGTCGCGCTGTAGGCGATCTGCTGCTGGGCCGAGAGCACGAAGTTCTGGGTCGATTCGGCCAGCTTGCTGGCGTACACACGGTTGGCTTCCAGCGTGTTGCCGATCAACTGTTCGCGCTGCACGCGGTAGCTGGCATGCAGGGTATTGGCCAGCGCGATGAGGGCACTGAGCAGGGCCAGGGCAAGGATCAGCGTGCCGAGGTTGAGGCGGGCGGACAACGGGCGCATGGGATCACGGGCAGGAAGGGTGCCGCGCCAGCCGGGATGCGGTTGGAACGGCATCAGCGAAGGGGTACAAAAAGGCCCCGCAGTGCGGGGCCTCGTTGTGTTTCGATGCAGTGCGGATCAGCGCTTCATCGAACCGAAGAACTCGTCGTTGGACTTGGTGTTCTTCATCTTGTCGAGCAGGAATTCCATCGCGGCCATTTCATCCATCGGATGCAGCAGCTTGCGCAGGATCCAGATCTTCTGCAGCAGTTCCGGTTCGATCAGCAGATCTTCGCGGCGGGTACCCGAGCGGTTGATGTCGATCGCCGGGAACACGCGCTTTTCGGAGATACGGCGGCTCAGGTGCACTTCGCTGTTGCCGGTGCCCTTGAACTCTTCGTAGATCACTTCGTCCATCTTGCTGCCGGTATCGACCAGCGCGGTAGCGATGATGGTCAGGCTGCCGCCTTCCTCCACGTTACGCGCAGCGCCGAAGAAGCGCTTCGGGCGGTGCAGGGCGTTGGCATCCACACCACCGGTCAGCACCTTGCCCGAGCTCGGCACCACGTTGTTGTACGCACGTGCCAGGCGGGTGATCGAGTCGAGCAGGATCACCACGTCCTTCTTGTGCTCGACCAGGCGCTTGGCACGCTCGATCACCATTTCGGCAACCTGCACGTGACGGGCGGCCGGCTCGTCGAAGGTGGAGCTGATGACTTCGCCGCGCACGGTGCGCTGCATTTCCGTCACTTCTTCCGGGCGCTCATCGATCAGCAGCACGATCAGGTGCACGTCCGGATGATTGGTGGTGATCGCCGTGGCCACCTGCTGCATCATCATCGTCTTGCCGGCCTTGGGCTGGGAGACGATCAGCGAACGCTGACCCTTGCCCTGCGGTGCCATCAGATCGAGGATGCGGCCGGTGATGTCTTCGGACGAACCGTTGCCACGTTCCAGGGTGAAGCGCTTGCGCGGGAACAGCGGGGTCAGGTTCTCGAACAGCACCTTGTTCTTGGACGCTTCCAGCGGCTCACCGTTGATGGTGTCCACGATCGACAGCGCGAAGTAGCGCTCGCCGTCCTTCGGGAAGCGGATGCGGCCGGACAGGTGATCGCCGGTGCGCAGGTTGAAGCGGCGGATCTGGCTGGGCGAAATGTAGGTATCGTCCGGGCCGGCCAGGTAGCTGGCTTCGGCTGCGCGCAGGAAGCCGAAGCCGTCCGGCAGGATTTCCAGCACGCCATCGGCGGCGACGCCGTCGCCATGACGGGTCAGCACCTTGAGCAGGGCGAAGATCACGTCCTGCTTGCGGGCGCGGGCCACACCTTCGGAGATCTGCAGCTGCTCGGCGATTTCCAGCAGCTTCTGTGCCGGCATGCGCTTGAGGTCACTCAGCGAATAGACCGGGAAGCCTTCGGGCACGTTGGCCTGCTGGCTGCGCACGAACGGCTGCTGTTCGCCGTTGTCCTGCGGCATGCCGTCGTCGTTGTAGCGATCGCCACCGCGGTTGCGGTCGCGGCGATTGCGGAAACGGTCGCGGCGATTGCCTTGGCCCTGACCCTGGCCTTGGCCTTGATTCTGACCTTGACCCTGACCTTGGCCCTGCTGGTACGGGTTCTGCCCGCCCTGCGGGTTCTGGTTGCGGCCATTCTGGTTGCGCTGGCCACCGTCGCCGGTGTCCTGCTGACCACCGCCCTGCGAGGGCGATGCGTCGCCACCGGCAGAAGCTGCCGGCGCCGATGCCTGCGGGGCCGCCGAAGGAGCGGCAGCCGGCGCCGGCGCGTCAGACGCGGCAGCCAGAGGCAGAGCGGGTTGTGAAGGGGGGGAACCGGCTTCGGCAGCGGTGTTGGCGGCGGCCTTGGCGACGCGCGGCTTGCGCACGCGCTTCTCGGCGGGCGCGTCGGCGCTCCCGGGTTCGGAAGTAGTGATATCGGACAAGTGCTGGATTCCTCGCTAGAAGGTGCGAGCGCCCGGCAGGGCGGCGAACGTTGGGAAAGGATCTGGAAGGAAACTGCGTCCAGAAGATGCGGCGCGCGAATGCGGCCGGATATGCCGACACTAACACCGGCTCGCGGCGGCGCGCAAGCCGGGTGGGGCAGGGTCATTCATGCGGGCGACGGGCCCGCGTGGCAGCCGGACGGTGCCGGCTGCCTGCTGCGATCAGGCCAGGGCCTTGTCGAGCATGCCGGCCAGCTGGGCCTTGCCGACGGCACCGATCTGCTGGGCCTGGACTTCGCCGTCCTTGAAGACCAGCAGCATCGGGATCGAGCGCACGTGGTACTTGGCGGCCAGAGCGCGGTTCTGGTCCACATTGACCTTGGCGATCTTGGCGCGGCCGTTGTAGGCATCGGCCAGTTCGTCCAGTGCCGGGGCGATCATCTTGCAGGGACCACACCATTCGGCCCAGAAATCGACCAGCACCGGTTCCTTGGAATTCAGCACTGCGCTATCAAAGTCGGCGTCGCCGACATGTACAACCTTGTCGCTCATCTTGGTTTCTCGTCTGGTAATGCACCCGGCAGGGCCGGAGGAAGTTGAACCTGGGCAACGCCAAGCGGGCGTGACCCTCGTCTGGTGCCTCGTGGCCGCGGGCGGCCAGCGGTGCGTACGGCGGATGCCTGGACGCTCACGGGGCGAAGTGTACCGCTATCGTCGTGACCGGACAGACGCTGGTTGGAAAGAAGCATCCCGTGATCGCCCCCTGTGCAGGGCAGGGCGGTCACGTCAGATATGCGGCAGGCGGGGGCCCGCTTCCAGCCCTCGGCGGTGGCCTGTTCAACCGGCGGCAGGGCCTGTGAACGCGGGGTCTACGGCGGTTCCCGGCCGCTTGGCGTGCCGGCAGACGCCCTGAGGACAGGTATTCTCACGGGTGGGTGCGACCGTCCACCCCGGTTTGCCGCCGACATTGCGTTAAACTGGGGCATTGCGCGGCGCCCTGGACCCGAGTCCGGCCCCGCCAATCCCGGCGCAGGGGCCGTTTGCGACGGTGCCCCCCAAGATGATGCAAGCCACCCGCACCTCTGCCGGCTGGCCTTACCAAGACGGACTCATGAGCGACAAACCGCTGACCGATTTGACCTTCTCCTCCTTCGAGCTGCATCCGGCCCTGCAGGCCGGCCTTGAAGGAGCCGGATTCACCCGTTGCACGCCCATCCAGGCGCTGACCCTGCCGGTCGCGCTGCCCGGCGGCGACGTCGCCGGCCAGGCCCAGACCGGCACCGGCAAGACCCTGGCCTTCCTGGTCGCGGTGGTGAACCGCCTGCTGACCCGCCCGGCACTGGCCGATCGCAAGCCGGAAGACCCGCGCGCGCTGATCCTGGCCCCGACCCGCGAGCTGGCCATCCAGATCCACAAGGATGCCGTGAAGTTCGGCTCCGACCTCGGCCTGCGCTTCGCGCTGGTCTACGGTGGCGTGGACTACGACAAGCAGCGCGAGATCCTGCAGCAGGGCGTGGACGTGATCATCGCCACCCCGGGCCGCCTGATCGACTACGTCAAGCAGCACAAGGTGGTCTCGCTGCACGCCTGCGAAATCTGCGTGCTCGACGAAGCCGACCGCATGTTCGACCTGGGCTTCATCAAGGACATCCGCTTCCTGCTGCGCCGCATGCCCGAGCGCAGCACGCGCCAGACGCTGCTGTTCAGCGCCACGCTCAGCCATCGCGTGCTGGAGCTGGCCTATGAGCACATGAACGAGCCGCAGAAGCTGGTGGTGGAGAGCGAATCGATCACCGCCGCCCGCGTGCGCCAGCGCATCTATTTCCCGGCCGACGAAGAGAAGATCCCGCTGCTGCTGGGCCTGCTTTCGCGCAGCGAAGGTGCCCGCACCATGGTGTTCGTCAACACCAAGGTGTTCGTCGAGCGCGTGGCGCGTTCGCTGGAAAAGGCCGGCTACCGCGTCGGCGTGCTGTCCGGCGATGTGCCGCAGAAGAAGCGTGAGAGCCTGCTCAACCGCTTCCAGAAGGGCCAGCTGGAAATCCTGGTGGCCACCGATGTCGCCGCCCGCGGCCTGCACATCGACGGCATCAAGTACGTCTACAACTACGATCTGCCGTTCGATGCGGAAGACTACGTGCACCGTATCGGCCGCACCGCGCGTCTGGGCGAAGAAGGCGATGCGATCAGCTTCGCCTGCGAGCGCTATGCGATGGGCCTGCCGGACATCGAGGCCTACATCGAGCAGAAGATCCCGGTCGAGCCGGTCACCAGCGAAATCCTGACCCCGATCCCGCGCGCGCCGCGTGCACCGTCGCCGGAAGGCGAGGGTGATGCCGAGGGCGACGAGAACGAAAGCGTCGGCCAGATCTTCCGCGAAGCACGCGAAGCGCGTGCCGCCGAAGAGCAGCGTCGTGGCGGTGGCAGCAGCCGTGGCGGCAAGCCGGCCGGTGGTCGTGGCGAGCGCCGCGCACCGGGCGAGCGCAGTGCCGATGGCAAGCCGCGTCGCGAGCGCAAGCCGCGCGTGGAAGGCGAGCAGCCGGTCGCTGCCGTCGAGGCCGAGGTCAAGCCGCAGCTGGCCCCGACCGCCGCGCCGTCTGCCGATGGCAGCCCGGCGGTGGAAGGTGAGCGCGCGCCGCGCAAGCGTCGTCGTCGTCGCCATGGCCGTCCGGTCGAAGGTGCCGAGGGCGCGGCAGCCACCGGCCCGGTGACCCCGGTGCAGGTGACCGCCAAGCCGATGCGCGGCACGCCCGCCGCCGATCCCAGCGCGTCGTTCCTGACCCGCCTGGGCCGCAAGATCCGCCGGATGCTGTCCGGCAGCTGATCGGCATTGCCGATCAACGGGTAGCACCCGACCGTTGGTCGGGTGCTCATCCCCACCTCCACGCCGCCACCCTCGTCCTGCATAATCAGGGAATGAGCGTCCTGCGTTTTGACAATGTCAGCAAACAATATGCCGGCGGCCACCAGGCACTGGTGGACGTCAGCTTCGATGTCGCCCCCGGGGAAATGCTGTTCGTCACCGGTCATTCCGGTGCGGGCAAGAGCACCCTGCTCAAGTTGATCCATCTCGACGAGCGTCCCAGCCGCGGCGCGGTGATCTTCGATGAGCGCAACCTGCTCAAGGTGCGTGGCGGGAGTATCCCGCGGCATCGTCGTGAGGTCGGTGCGGTCTACCAGGACCACCGCCTGCTGATGGACCGCAGCATCGCCGAGAACGTCGCCCTTCCGCTGATCCTGCGCGGCACCCGCCGCAACGAGATCGGCAAGCGCGTGCGCTCGGTGCTCGAACGCATGGGCCTGGGCCACCGCGAAAAAGCCCTGCCTTCCCAGCTGTCGGCCGGTGAGCAGCAGCGCGTGGGCATCGCCCGTGCGATTGTCGGCGAGCCCAAGCTGCTGGTCGCCGATGAGCCGACCGGCAATCTCGATCCCACGCTGGCGGCGGAAATCATGGCGCTGTTTGCCGAACTGCCTGACCGCGGCACCAGCGTGCTGGTGGTCAGCCACGATCTTGCCCTGCTGCGGCGCATGCGCAAGCGCGTGCTGATCCTGGACCACGGCCGCCTGGTCGATGACATCTCGCCGCAGGACCTGGCCGAATGAATACCCCGGTGACCAAAGAAACCGCCGCGCCCTCGCGCTTGGGCGTGTGGCTGCACCACCACGGCCACAGCGTGGTCTTCAGCCTCGGCCGTGCGTGGCGCAAGCCGTGGGCGACCCTGCTCACGGTGATGGTGATGGCGCTCGCGCTGGCCCTGCCGCTGGGCCTGTCGATCGCGCTGGACAACCTCAAGCACTTCGCCGGCAGCGTGCAGCAGTCGCGCGACATCAACCTGTTCCTCAAGACCGATGCCGGTACCGATGCGGCCCGCCAGGTCGCCGAGACCCTGCGCGGCCGCGCCGATGTAGCCAACGTCACCGTGCAGACCCCGGAGCAGGGCCTGGCCGAGCTGCGCGAAAGCGCCGGGCTGGGTGAGGCGATCGATGCGCTGCATGACAATCCACTGCCGACCCTGCTGATCGTGACCCCGGGCGAGGGCGCCGATGACGCGCGCCTGGCGCAGTCGCTGGAAGGCCTGCCGCAGGCCGACCTGGTCCAGCACGATGCGCTGTGGCGCAAGCGCCTGGATGGCTGGCTGGGCTTTGGTACGCGCCTGGTGCAGGTGCTGTCGGTCCTGCTCGGCCTCGGCGCCGCACTGGTGGTCGGCAATACCGTGCGCCTGGACATCCAGGCCCGCCGCGATGAGATCGGTGTGCTGCAGCTGCTCGGCGCCAGCGATGGGTTCATCCGCCGCCCGTTCCTGTATCTGGGCGCGTGGTATGGCCTGGGTGCCGGTGCCGTCGCGCTGGCGCTGATCGGCGCGGCCGGGCTGGCGTTGCGCCCGCCGCTGGCGGCGCTCTCGCAGAGTTACGGCAGCCCGTTCGTGCTGCATGGTCTGGATCTGCTGCATTCGTCGTTCGTGCTGCTCGGCACCGTCGTGCTGGGCTGGCTGGGCGCCTGGCTGGTGACAGGGCATTTCCTGCGCCAGACCCGTCCGACCGAAACCTGAGGCCCGCATGCGCCCGCAAGTCCTGAAGCACCTCGCCGACGATGCGCCGCGCGTGATGGTCGTCGATGGTTCCAAGCTGGTCCGCAAGTTGATTGCCGATGTGCTGCAACGCGAACTGCCGGCGGTGGAGGTGGTGGGCTGCGCGAGCATCGCCGAGGCGCGTGCGGCACTCGACGCCGGGCCGGTCAGTCTGGTCACCACCTCGCTCACCCTGAGCGATGGCGACGGGCTGGACCTGGCGCGCATCGTGCGCGACGCGGCGGGCCAGGCCTACGTGCCGGTCATCGTGGTGTCCGGCGACGCGCAGCAGCATCTGGAGCAGCGCCGCTTCACCGAGTACGTCACCGACTACTTCGACAAGGCGCTCGGCCACGAAGCGCTGGCCACCTTCATCCGCGGCTATGTCCAGCCGGAGACGATTCCGGGCGCGACGATCCTGTATGTCGAAGACAGCCGCGTGGTGGCCGAGGCGACCAAGCGCATGCTCGAACGGCAGGGCTTGAACGTACTGCACGTGCTGACGGCCGAGGACGCCTTCGCGCTGCTCACCGCCGAGTCGCTCGGCCGCAGCAGCCACCGCATCGATCTGGTGCTCACCGATGTCACCCTCAAGGGCGAACTCAGTGGCCGCGATGTGGTGCAGCGCGTGCGCGTGGACTTCGGCTACGGCAAGCGCCGCCTGCCGGTGTTGGTCATGACCGGCGACGGTAACCCGCACAATCAGTCCGGGCTGCTCCAGGCCGGTGCCAATGATCTGGTGCAGAAGCCGATCGAAGAGCGGCTGCTCATCACCAAGGTGCTGTTCCAGCTGCGCCTGTCCCGCCTCAACGACAAACCAGTATTGCGATGAATGACGATGTAGTACCCAGCATCCAGCTCGAACCGAGCTGGAAGACGCGTATCGGTGATTACCTGCTGCGCCCGGAGATGCGTGAGCTCTCCGCGTTCCTGCGCCAGCGCAAAGCCGCCGGTGCGCAGGTGTTTCCGCCGGGCCCGCAGATCTTCGCCGCGTTCGATGCCACACCCTTCGACCAGGTCAAGGTGGTCATCCTGGGCCAGGATCCGTATCACGGCTACGGCCAGGCGCATGGCCTGAGTTTCTCGGTGATGCCGGGCGTGCCGGTGCCGCCGTCGCTGCTGAACATCTACAAAGAGATCGAGGCCGATCTGGGCATTCCGCGCCCCGACCACGGGTGCCTGCTGCCGTGGGCGCATCGCGGCGTGCTGCTGCTCAACGCGGTGCTGACCGTGGAAGCGGGCAGCGCCGGTGCCCACCAGCGGCGCGGCTGGGAAGGCTTCACCGACCACGTGGTGGATACCCTCAACCGCGAGCGCGAGGGCCTGGTGTTCCTGCTGTGGGGCAGCTACGCCCAGCAGAAGGGCAAGGTCATCGATACCGGCCGGCACCGCGTGCTCAAGGCACCGCATCCGTCGCCGCTGTCGGCGCATCGCGGCTTCCTGGGCTGCCGGCATTTCTCGATGACCAACGAGTACCTTCAACGCCGCGGCCACGGCAGCATCGACTGGTCGCTGCCGCCGCGCGCCGCGCTGGAACTGTCGGCCTGACGCACCAAGGTCGTGGCCTAAACGACCAGCATCTCGATGATGGATTGCGCGACCTGCCGCTTGCGGGGTGGCAGGCGCCGCAGCAGCGACAGCACGTTGCCCTCCAGATCATCACGTACGTAGTCCTGGGTGGGCGTGCTCACGGTGAGTTCTTCGCCGCTGGCCTTGCACACGCCACGGCCCGTGGCCAACCACTCAAAACGAACGCGCGTGCTGACGGCGATATGTGCCAGGTGCGACACGCTCGGGTGCGTACCGCCGCGACGTTCCCATTGCGCGACCGCACTGCGTTTGACGCCGGTTTCCCCGGCCAATTGCGTTTGTGACATCCCTGCACTGGTGCGTGCTGCGCGAATTCGATCCGACATCGCCAACATGGCCTTCCCCTTTCTCGTTCCTTGATCGGTGGATGGTTATCGATACTTACCGGGCAGTGATTCTTTTCCTGCTCTGTACAGAATCACTTGCCGCCACTGTCGCGCTAGGCGCTCCACCGAGAAACCGCGAGCCGACAGTGAAACTTCCCCCTGCATTGGATGTGGCCGGTTTGACGGTTTCCATCCGTGCACGTAGTTAATCCCTCAAGCCGGCCATGACGCGCCGGGATATCCAAAACATCGGAAGCAGGCCGATGCCCTGTCGATCATGGTCGGTACCCACCGCCCGGTGACAGGCGGCTTCGGCCAGGACGCAGGGGATGGCCGATGGATAAAGTCTCTGGTGTGAAGCTGGCGTTAGGGCGATTCAGTTTGATTGCCAAAACCCTGTTATTTGTGACGCTGATCGCATTAAGTGGCGGTATTTCTTCAGTCAATGCCCAGTCGGCGTGCACTGCGGGTGCGTGCGTCAGCGCGGGCCCGCGGCTGGCCTCGATCGATTCCACCCAGAGCCCGGTGCTCAATCTACTGTTCGGCGCCCTGCTGCCCGGCACCAGCCTCAATCTGAGCGTGGTCGACTGGAACAACCTGGCCGGCGCCAACGTGAATCTCAATGCGTTGCTGACCCAGCTCAACGGCGGCGTGGTGGTCAGTGATCCCAGCCAGGTGCTCAACACCAACATCACCTTGGGCCAACTCCGCGCGGCGATGGTGCAGGTGCTGCAGGCCGATGGGCAGACGGCAGCGGCCAACGTCCTCAACGCACTGCCGTTGGGCGTGGCCGGTACCACGGGCAGCATCCGCCTGGCCGACATCCTGCAGATCGCACTGCCCACTGGTTCGCTGGCGACCGTGCGGCTCAATGTGCTCGATCTGCTCACCGGCGGTGTGCAGCTTTACAACTTCCGCAACGTGCTCACCACGCCCACACCGATCACCGTCAACACCGCTGCGCTCGGTCTCAATGGCGTGGCCAATGTGCGCTTGTGGGCGCAGGTGATCGAGCCGCCCGTCTACACCTGTGGCGCAGCCGGTGTGGCGTTCCACAGCGCTGCGATCCGGATCAAGCTCGATCTGGATCTCGTGCAGGGATTGAATACCGGCACGCTGTCAGCGGCCCTGAGCGGTCTGAATCTGCTCGGCGTCACCCTGTCCAACACCAGTGTCAGCGCCGATGTGCTGCACCTGCAGGTGTATGCCGACGTCGCCCGGGCAGAAGGCACGATCTCGGCGATCAACCTGGTCGGCAACGCAGTCACCCTGCAGGCCCGCCCCGGCCTGGTGAACCTGTATGTCGGCCAGATCAGCGATGCTACGTTCTTCAATCGCAGCACCGTGCTGACCGATAGCGCGCTGAGTGCTGCCACGCTCACCTCGCTGAGCGTTCGCGTGCGGGTGTCGGCCAACATTCTCGGCCTGCAGACGCCGATTGCCGATATCAACGTTCCGCTGACGGTGAGCATCCGCAGTTTCGCCACGGCCACCCCCGGGCTGCAGAGCGCCAGCTTCACCGGCCCGTATCCACAGACCCGCACGCTGAGCGCCGGTACGGTCAGTGCGGCGACCATGGTGTCCACCCTGGTCAACTCGCTCAGCATCCAGGTCACCAGCGGCAATCCAACGGTCACGCTGCTGGGGGGGATCGCGCTGCCGTTGCCGGTGGCGGACCTGGTCAACGGCATCGTCAATACCCTGCTCACGCCGATCCGGACGCAGGTGAATGGGCTGGTCACGCCCGTACTGACGGCGCTGCTGGGTGGGCTGGTCGACAACGTGCTGGGCCTGCTCGGCATCCGCATCGGCCAGGCGGTCTTCACCGTGGAAGGCATCACCCAGGCCTGTGCGGCGACCCTGCAGTTGGTCAAGGACCTGCAGCCGACCAGCGATACCGGCCGTTTCAATCTGTCCATCACCTACAACGGCAGCACCGTCGGATCGGCCAGCAACGTGGGCAACAACGGTGCCACTGCAGCGGTGATCACCGTGCCCGGTGGCAGCTACGCGCTGGCTGAAGCCGCCGCGGCCGGCACCACGCTCACGCGCTACGCGAGCACGTGGCAGTGCACCGACCAGGACAACACCGTGGTGTCCTCCGGCAGCGGTGGCAGCTTCACGCTGCAGGCGCCGGCGATGACCGCCACGGCGGTGACCCTGGTCTGCCGGATCACCAATCGAACGCGACAGGCCGATCTGTCGATCACCAAGACCGACGGCAGCGGCAGCTACACGCCGGGCGGCACCGCGACTTACACGCTGCTGGTCCGCAATGACGGCCCGGACGCGGTGACCAATGCTGTGGTCACTGACAGCTTGCCCAACGGCACCACGCTGCGTGGCGCCTGGACCTGCAGTGCCACCAGTGGCAGTGCCTGCGCGGCGGCCAGCGGTGGTGCCGTTGGCGGCACTGCAGTGAACGTCGGGGTGAATCTCATCAACGGGGGGCAGGCCACGATCAGCGTGCCGGTCAGCTTCAGCAGTAGTCCCGGCGCGTACTAGCGTCCGGAGCAGCACCGCGGGCAGCGCAGGCAGTCGCCCTGCGTCGGGATGGACAGGACCACCACAGCCGAACGGACCGACCAGGGCCGTTGGCCGCTTTCGAGGATGAACGCATGGCAGCTAACGGCACGCATCGCAGGGCAGGCAAGGCGTCGGCCAGCATCGCGCATGCGGTGGCCCTGCTGGTGCTGGTGCTGCTGCTGCCGCTGCCGCCGCCGCTGCTGGCGCAGAGCTACCCAAATCCGCTCAACAACACCGCCACGGTCACGGCGCCGACCGACGTGGCCGATCCGATGCCCGGCAACAACAGTGCTACCGATACCAATGCGTTGGCAGTGCAGGCACAGCTCAGTGTGACCAAGACGCTGCTCAGCGCTACGCCGGTGGCCGCGGGCGGTGCGGTTCAGTACCGCATCCAGGTCGGCAACGCGGGCCCGTCGGTGGCCTCGGCCGTGGCCGTGGTCGACAACGTCTCGCCGTCGCTGACCAACGTGACCTGGAGCTGCCAGGGCAGCACCGGCGCGTCCGCGTGCGCGCAGGCCAGCGGCACCGGCAATGCGATCAATGTGCAGGTCAACGTGGCCGTGGGCGACAGCGTGGTGCTGCTGGTCAACGGGACTGCACCCACCAGCACCCCGGCCACGGTACCGGCCAACACCGTGTCGCTGGTGCTGCCCTCCGGCACCACCGACCCGACTCCCGGCGACAACAGCGCCTCCACGCCGGCCGTGCCGGTACAGGCCAACGCGCTGGTCGCCACCAACGATACGTTCGCTACCGTGATCTCCTCGGCGACCGGTGGCAGCACGCCGACGGTGCTGACCAACGACACCCTCAACGGCACGCCGGTCAATGGCGCCAATCTGATCATCGCGCTGCAGAACGCACCGGCTGGCTTCACCATCAACAGCGCAGGCGTGATCACGGTGCCTGCCGGTGCGACCGCAGGCGCGACCACGTTGACCTATCAGATCTGCGAAAACGCCTCGCCGACCAACTGCGCCACCGCCACGGCCAGCCTGATCATCAGCCCGACCGCGGTGAACGACAGCTTCAACGCCATCGGTGGCGCGGCGTCGATCAACGGCAACGTGGCCAGCAACGACAATGCGCCGGCCGGTGCAACCTTCAGCGCCATCGGCACGCCGCCGGCCGGCCTCACCATCAACAGCAACGGCAACTTCACCTACGCGCCGGCCGGTGGCATCGCTGCGCCCACCTCGTTCCAGTACCAGGTCTGCCTGCCGGCACCGAATGGCGCCGTGTGCGCCACCGCGACCGCCTCGATCGTGGTCAATGCCAATGCTCTGGTGGCCGCTGACGACACCTTTACCACGCCCCTGCCGTCCGGTGCAGGCGGGCTCACCCCGAGCGTGCTGACCAATGACACCTTCAACGGTGGCGCAGTGCCGCAGGCCCAGGTGACGATGAGCCTGGTGGGTGCGCCGGCCGGGTTTGCCATCACCGGCAACGGGGCCATCCAGGTGCCCGCTACTGCGGCAGCCGGCCCGCTGGCCCTGACCTACCGTTTCTGCGAAAACACACTGCCGGCCAACTGTGCAACGGCCACGGCCAACCTGGTGGTCAGCCCCGACGCGGTCAACGACACGGTGACCACGCCCGGTGGCGGACAACCGGCCACCGGAAGCCTGGCCGGCAATGACAACATCGCCAGCGGGTCGGCCTACACGCTGGGCACCGCACCCACCCGTGGCACCGCGGTGGTCAATGCCGATGGCACCTTCAGTTACACGCCGACCAACGCCAACACCGGACCGGATTCCTTCACCTACCAGGTGTGCTTGCCGGCGCCGAACATCGGCGTGTGCGATACCGCGACGGTCAGCGTGAACGTGCAGGCCAACCAGATCGCTGCGGTCAATGACGTGTTCGCCACGCCGTTGCAGCCGGGGACCACCACCACGATCAGCCTGCTCGGCAACGACTCCCTCAACGGTGCGCCAGTGGTGCCCGCCGCGGTCACCCTGACTCTTACCGGCGCGCCGGCCAACTACGCCGTCAACACGGCAGGGCAGGTATCGGTTCCGGTAGGTGCGGCGGCCGGCGCGGTGAGCTTCAGCTACCAGGTCTGCGAGCTGGCCGCGCCGACCAACTGTGCCACTGCCAATGTGCAGTTGTTGATCGCACCCGATGCGGTCGACGACGCGTTTTCGGCCACGGCGGGCATCGCGCTGACCGGCAATGTGGCCGGCAACGACAACGTGGGCGTGGGTGCGCAGTTCAGCCTGCTGGCCGTGGCCGCGCACGGCACGGTGACGCTCGATGCAGATGGCAGCTTCAGCTACACCGCGCAGTCGGCCTATACCGGGCCGGACACCTTCCGTTACCAGGCGTGCCTGCCCGCACCGAATGCCGGTGTCTGCGATGCGGCCACCGCGACCATCAACGTCAGTCCCGGTGCGATCGCCGCGAATAACGATGATTTCAGTGGCACGCCGTTGACCGGTGCTGGCGGCCTGACCGCCAGCGTGCTGGGCAATGACACGTTCAATGGCGTGGCGATCCTGCCGGCCCAGGCCGCGCTGTCGCTGATCAACGCGCCGGCCGGGTATACGCTCGAGACCAATGGTCAGTTGCAGGTGCCTGCCGGCGCGCCCGCCGGCCCGGTCAGCCTGACCTATCAGCTCTGCCAGGCCGGGACGAGCAACTGCGACGACGCCTCCATCGCGGTGGTGATCGCGCCCGATGCCGTAGCCGACGCCTACACCACGCAGGTCGCCACGCCGCTCAGCGGCAACGTGGCAGTGAACGACAACGTCGCCATCGGCACCACCTATGCGGTATCCGGTGCGAGCCCGGCCGGGCTGGTGTTCAACGGCGATGGAAGCTTCATCTACACCCCGCCGGCCCAGTACACCGGCACCACCACCTTCACTTACCAGGCCTGCCTGGCGGCACCGTTGGCGGGCGTGTGCGATACCGCCACGGTCACCCTCAACGTCAACGCCGGCACGCTGGTCGCCAACGACGATGATTTCCGCAGCGCGATCCTCAATCCCGCCACCGGCGGCACCACCAACAGCGTGCTGGGCAACGACACCATCAACGGTGCGATTCCGCCGGCACCGGCACAGGTGATCCTGAGTCTGATCGGTGCGCCGGCCGGTTACGTGATCAACAGCAACGGCACCCTTTCGATTCCCGGCGGCGCTGCTGCCGGCGCGGTGAACGTCAGCTACCAGCTGTGCGAAGCGGCATTGCCCAGCAATTGCGATACCGGTGCGGTGCAGCTGCTGCTGGCGCCGGTGGCGGTCAACGACACCTTCAGTACACAGGTCGGCGTGGCGCTGAGTGCCAGCGTGGCCGGTAATGACAACGTCCCGGCGAACGCCGGCTTCAGCCTCAGCGGCACGGCACCGGCAGGGCTGGTGTTCAACCCCGATGGCAGCTTCACCTACACCCCGCCGGTGGCAACCCAGGGCGCGGTGACGTTCGCCTACCTGACGTGCCTGCCTGCACCGCATACTGCCGTGTGCTCGGGTGGGACTGCGACGATCAATGTCAACGCCGGTACGCTGGTCGCCAACGACGATGATTTCCGCGCAACGCCGATCGATCCCGCCACGGGTAGCAGCACCGGATCGGTGCTGGGCAATGATGGCCTCAACGGTACGGTACCGCCGGCCGCGGCCGATGTGCTGCTCAGCCTGGTCGGTGCGCCGGCGGGGTACACGCTGTTGGCCGACGGCACACTGACGATCGGCAGTGGCGTGCCGGCCGGTGCGGTGACGCTCACCTATCAGCTGTGCGAAGCAGCGCTGCCCAGCAACTGCGACTCGGCGCAGATCAGCCTGGTGGTGTCCCCGCTCGCCGCCGCCGATGTCTTCTCCACCCCGGTGGGACAGTTGCTGGCAGGCACCGTCGGCAGCAACGACAACGTGCCCCCCGGCGCAGTATTCCGACTCACCGGCACCGTGCCGGACGGACTGCAGTTCGGGACGGACGGCACCTTCCTCTACACCCCGCCGGTGGGCGTCACCGGGCCGGTCGCGTTCACCTACACGGTCTGCCTGCCGGCACCGGACAGCGCGCAGTGCAGCAACGCCAGTGCCACCATCAACGTCAACGCCGGCACCCTGGTCGCGTTGGACGACGACTTCAGCGCCACCCCGCTGGCCCCCGGCAGCGGCAGCGCGACGAGCGTGCTGCTCAACGACAGCCTCAATGGCACCACGCCGCCGACGGCGGGCAGCGTGCTGCTCAGCCTGGTCGGTGCGCCGGCCGGTTACACCCTCGATGCCAACGGCCTGCTGCAGGTGCCCGTCGGCGCCACCGGCGGCGCCACAGTACTGACCTATCAGGTGTGCGAGGCGGTGCTCCCCGGCAACTGCGCGAGCGCGACCATCCGCCTGGTGGTAACCCCGTCGGCCACCAATGACACGTTCTCCACGGCGGCCGGGCAGGCGCTCAACGGCAACGTGGGTGACAACGACAACGTGCCGGCGGGCGCGGTGTTCAGCGTCACCGGCACGGTGCCGACCGGGCTGTCGTTCACCCCCTCGGGCAGCTTCAGCTACGTGCCCCCGGTCGGCGTCGCCACGCCGGTGAACTTCGACTACCAGGTGTGTCTACCGGCGCCGAACGCGGCCCTGTGTGCCACTGCCAGCGCCAGCATCGCCATCACCGTGGGCACCCTGGCCGCCAACGGCGACGATTTCAGCGCCACGCCGATCAATCCGGTCACCGGTGGCAGCACCCCCTCGGTGCTGGCCAACGACGCGCTCAACGGTGCGACACCGCCGGCCGTGGCCGATGTGCAGGTCGCGCTGGTGGGTACGCCGGCCGGGCTGGCGATCACCGCAGAGGGGGCGGTGACGGTGGCGCCGGGAACGCCTGCGGGCGTGAAAAACCTGACGTATCAGCTGTGCGAAGCGGCGGCACCGGCCAACTGCGCCATCGCCTCGGTACGCCTGGTGGTTGCGCCATCGGCAGTGGACGATGCGCTGTCCACCCCCGCCGGGCAGGTACTGAATGGCTCGGTGGCCAGCAACGACAATGCGCCGGCAGGGGCACAGTTCACGGTGCTCAACATCCCGCCGGACAACCTGGTGCTGGCGGCCGATGGTACGTTCAGCTACACGCCGTCGGCCGGTTTCACCGGGGCCATCACCTTCGACTATCGCGTCTGCCTGCCCGCGCCGGATGCCGCGGCATGCGCCACCGCGACCGCGACGATCAACGTCAACAGCGGCACCCTGGTGGCGATCGACGACAGCTTCACCACTCCGCTCGCGCCGGGTGTCGCGTCGCCGTCCGTGTTGACCAACGACACCCTCAATGCCGCCACGCCGCTGCCCGCCGAGGTGGTGCTGTCGCTGATCGGCGCACCGACCGGTTTTGCGATCGCCGCCGATGGCGCGGTCACCGTGGCCGCGGGTGCGCCGGCCGGTGTCACTACGCTGACCTACCAGATCTGCGAAGCGGCCGCGTCGACCAACTGCGCCACCGCCAACATCGCGCTGGTGGTCGCCCCGGCGCCGGCCAACGATGCCTTCACCGTGCAGGCCGGGCAGACGCTCAGCGCCAACGTGGCGGGCAACGACAACATGCCGATCGGTACGCTCTATACGCTGCAGGGCACGCCGCCGGCAGGCGTGACGTTCGCCGCCGATGGCAGCTTCACCTATGCGCCGCCGGCCGGCACCACCAGCCCGGCCAGCTTCGTCTACCAGGCCTGCCTGCCCGCGCCGAACAGCGCCGTATGCGGCACGGCCACAACCACCTTGAACATCAACAACGGACTGCTGGTGCCCGCCGACGACAATTTCGGTGCGATCGCGCCGGGCGCCAGCACGCTGAGCGTGCTGATCAATGACGCGCTCAACGGGGTGACCCCGCCGGCCGCCGCCAGCGTGACGCTGTCGCTGGTCGGCGCGCCCACCGGGTTCACGCTCAATGCCGACGGCACACTGGCGGTGGCCGCGAACGCGCCCACCGGCGCCATCGCGCTGCTCTACCAGATCTGCGAAGTGGCGGCCGCCAACAACTGCGCCACCGCCAACATCGCCGTGGTGGTGCGTCCGGTGCCGCTCGATGACCTGATCGCGGTGCAGTCCGGCCAGCCCAGCACCGGCAACGTGTCGGGCAACGACAACATGCCGGCCGGTTCCAGCTGGAGCGTGGCATCGCCGCCGCAGGGCCTGGTATTCAACAGCAACGGCAGCTTCACCTACACGTCGCCGGCCGGCACCATCGGCCCGGTCACCTTCGACTACCAGGCCTGCCTGCCGGCACCTGACGCAGCCGTATGCGGTACCGCCACGGCGACCTTGAACATCAGCGTCAATGCGGTGGTGGCCAACGACGATACCTTCGCCGCTCCGGTCAGTGTCGGCTCCGCCACGCCCAGCGTGTTGACCAACGATTCGCTCAACGGCGTCACCCCGCCGGCGTCTGCCACCGTGCAGCTGCTGCTGGTCGGTGCGCCGGCCGGCTTTGTGATCAACAACGACGGCACCGTGCAGGTACCGGCCGGCGTCACCGCCGGCGCCACGCTGCTGACCTACCAGGTGTGCGAGGCCGCCTCGCCGACCAACTGCGACACCGCCGCGATCCGCTTCGTGATCACGCCGATGCCGCAGAACGACGCCTTCGCCGTGCAGGCAGGCGACACGATCACCAGCGGCAGCGTTGCCACCAATGACAGCATGCCGGCCGGCTCGAGCTGGGCCGTGCAGGGCACGCCGCCGAACGGGCTGGTGTTCAACACCGACGGCAGCTTCAGTTACACCCCACCGGTGGGGACCGCCGGTGCGGTCACCTTCACCTACCAGGCCTGCCTGCCCGCACCCAATGGCGGGGTATGCGGTCTCGCCACGGCGACCGTCAACGTCAACCTCGGCACGCTGGTTGCTGGCGACGACAGTTTCGTCGGCATTGCGCCGGGGGCAGCCACGCCCAGCGTACTGGCCAACGATGCACTCAACACGGTGAGCCCGCCCGCACCGGGCAGCGTGCAGCTGAGCCTGGTCGGTGCACCTGCCGGGTACGGCATCGCCACCGACGGCACGATCACCGTACCGGTGGGCGTCACCTCCGGCCCGGCCACGCTGACCTACCAGATCTGCGAAAACGCTGCGCCGTCCAACTGTGATACCGCCACGGTCTCGCTGGTGATCGCACCTGCGCCGCAGGACGATGCCTACGCGGTGCAGGTCGGCGGCACGATCAGCAACGGCAATGTCGGCGCCAATGACAGCCTGCCCACCGGGTCCACGTGGGCGGTGCAGGGCACCGCACCGGCCGGCCTGACCTTCAATGCGGACGGCACGTTCACCTATACGCCGCCGCTCGGCACCGCCAGCCCGGTGACGTTCACCTACCAGGCCTGCCTGCCCGCGCCGGATGCCGCGCTGTGCAACACCGCCACCGTCACGCTCAACGTCAACACCGGCACCTTGGTCGCCGTCGACGACACCCTCGGCGGGATCGTCGCCGGCGGCACGTCCAGTACCAGCGTGCTGGCCAACGACGCCCTCAATGCGGTCAGCCCGCCCGCTCCGGGCGACGTACAGCTGAGCCTGGTGGGCGCACCGGCCGGCTTTGCCATCACCACGGCAGGCACCATCAGCGTGGCGACCGGCGTGCTATCGGGCAGCACCACGCTGACCTACCAGATCTGCGAAGCAGCGGCGCCGAGCAACTGCGACACCGCCACCGTCACCGTCATCGTGACCCCGACGCCGCAGGACGATGCGTTCACCGTGCAGGCCGGGCAGTCGCTGAGCAACAGCGTGGCCAGCAATGACAGCATGCCGGCCGGCGCGACGTTCGTGGTGCAGGGCCCGCTGCCTGCCGGCCTGGTCTTCACTGCGGACGGTTCGTTCACCTACACACCGGCGGCCGGCACGCCGAGTCCGGTCACCTTCACCTACCAGGCCTGCCTGCCGGCTCCGACGTCGCTGTGTGCCACGGCCACTGTCACCCTCAACATCGCCAACGGCACGCTGCTCGCCGGCAACGACACGCTGAGTGGCGTGGCGCCGGGCACTACCTCGGCGGCGAGCGTGCTGGCCAACGACAGCCTCAACGGTGTCTCCCCGCCGGCGGCAGCCAGCGTGGTGCTGAGCCTGGTCGGCGCGCCTGCCGGTTTCGCGATCACACCCAGCGGCACGATCAGCGTTGCGACCGGCACCATGGCCGGCCCGACCACGCTGACCTATCAGATCTGCGAAGCCGCCGCGCCGGGCAACTGCGCCACCGCCACGGTGACGGTGATCGTCAGCCCGGCACCGCAGAACGATGCTTTCTCCGTGCAGGCCGGGCAGTCGCTGAGCAACAGTGTGGCGACCAACGACAGCTTGCCGCCGGGGTCCAACTGGGCCGTCCAGGGCATGCCGCCGGCAGGGCTCGCGTTCAACCAGGATGGCAGCTTCACCTATACGCCACCGATGGGCACGCCAAGCCCGGTGACCTTCATCTACCGTGCGTGCCTGCCGGCGCCCAACAACAGCCTGTGCAGCACGGCCACGGTCACCCTCAACGTCAACAACGGCACACTCACCGCAGGCGATGACACGCTCACCGGCGTCGTGCCGGGGGCGACCACGGTCGGCAGCGTGCTGGCCAACGACAGCCTCAACGGCGTCTCGCCACCGTTGCCGGCCGATGTGGTGTTGAGCCTGGTCGGCGCGCCTGGCGGCTTCACCCTCAATCCCGATGGCACGATCAGTGTCGGTACTGGCGTGATGTCCGGGTCTACCAGCATCACCTATCAGATCTGCGAAGCGGCCGCGCCAGCCAACTGCGCTACCGCCAGTGTCACGGTGGTGGTCACGCCCGCACCGCAGAACGATGCATTCGCCGTGCAGGCCGGGCAGACGCTGAGCAATACGGTCGCGGTCAATGACGGCACACCGCCTGGCGCGTTGTTCAGCCTGCAGGGCACGCCGCCGGCGGGCCTGGTCTTCGCGCCCGATGGCACGTTCACCTATACCCCGGCCACCGGTGTGATCGGTCCGGTCAGCGTCACCTACCAGGTGTGCCTGCCCGCACCGAACGGCAGCCTGTGCGGCACTGCGATCGTCACTTTCAACGTCAACAACGGTCTGCTGGTGGCCGGCGATGACACGCTCACCGGCGTGGTGCCGGGCAGCACGTCCAGCGGCAGCGTGCTGAGCAACGACAGTCTCAACGGTGTTTCACCGCCCGCACCGGCGGACGTGGTGCTGAGTCTGGTCGGTGCACCGGCCGGCTTCGGCATCACCGCGGCGGGTACCATCACGGTGGCCAGTGGCACCACGTCCGGCGTCACCACGATCACGTATCAGATCTGCGAAGCAGCGGCCCCGGCCAACTGCGATACCGCCAGCGTGACCGTCGTGGTCAGCCCCGCCCCGCAGAACGACGCGTTCTCGGTCCAGGTCGGGCAGACGCTCAGCAACACCGTGGCCGGCAACGACGCCATGCCGCCGGGTGCTGTCCATACGGTGCAGGGCGCGTCGCCGGCGGGCCTGACCCTGGTCGCCAATGGTGGCTTCACCTATACGCCTCCGGCGGGCACGGTCAGCCCGGTCAGCTTCAGCTACCAGACCTGCCTGCCGGCGCCGTATGCCACGCTCTGCGGCATCGCCTCGGTCACCATCAACATCAACAACGGCACCCTGGTGGCCGGTGATGACGTGCTCACCAATGTTGTCCCGGGCACCTCGTCATCGCTCAGCGTGCTCGACAACGATCAGCTCAACGGTGTCAGCCCACCGCCGGGCAGCGCGGTGCAGCTCAGCCTGATCGGTGCACCGGCCGGCTTCAGCATCAATCCGGATGGCACGATCGCGGTGGCCGTTGGCGCCCTCTCCGGTGCCAGCACGATCACCTACCAGATCTGCGAGGCCGCCGCGCCGACGAACTGCACGACCGCCACCGTCATCGTGGCCGTTACACCGGTCCCGCAGAACGACAGCTTCACCGTGCCTGCCGGTGTGCCGCTCTCGGGCAATGTCAGCCTCAATGACAACGTCGCGCCTGGTGCGGTCCATACCCTGACCAGCGGTGCTCTGCCGGGCCTGGTGTTCAACGCCGATGGCACGTTCACCTACACCGCGCCGGCAGGCGTCACCGGTCCACAGAGCTTCACCTACCGCGTCTGTCTGCCCGCGCCGTACAGCGCGCAGTGTGGCGATGCCACCGTGACGCTCACCCTGACCGCATCGGTCAACGTGGTGCTGGCGGTCAACGATGACTTCACCGGCACGCCGGTGGACCCGGCGGTGGGCGGCACCATCGCCCGCTCGGTGCTGGAGAACGACAGCTTCAACAACGTCTCCCCGCCGCCGGTCGGCAGCGTGGTCGCAAGCCTGACCGGCAGCACGCCCGGTTACACGATGAACAACCAGGGCCAGATCATGGTCGCGGCCGGTGTGCAGCCCGGCCAGGTGCAGCTGGCGTACCAGCTGTGCGAGAACGGCGTGCCGGCCAACTGCACCACCGCGATCGCCACCGTGCGGATACAAGGCCCGGTCGGTGCCCTGCTGGCGGTGGACGACAGCGGCGGCCCGGTCGGTCCGACCGGCGGCGTGCGGCTGCTCAACGTGTTCACCAATGACACGTTCAATTCCGCATCGCTGGATCCCACCCAGGTGAGTTTCGCGCCGGTGGCCACCAACGCACTGAGCTTCAGCGCCGACGGCTGGGTGGATGTCGCCGCCGGGCTGGCCCCGGGCAGCTACAGCACGACCTATACGATCTGCCTGCTCAACCAGCCCACCGTCTGCGACACCGGCAACGTGACCGTCACCGTCATCGCGGGTGAGCCGGGCGTGGATGCCACGGATGATCGCGTTGAGATCCCGCAGGACGGCGTGATCGAAATCGACGTGCTCGGCAACGACCGCGTCAACGGCACGCCGGTCGATCCGGACACGGTCAGCGTGACCATCACCGCAGCGCCGCCCTACGGCACCGCGACGGTGATGCCGCGTGCCCGCATCCGGTTTGCCGCGCTGGCCAATTTCTCCGGCGAACAGAGTTTCGATTACCAGGTCTGCGACGTGGTCGATCCGGCGATGTGTGCCGGTGCGACGGTCACGGTCATGGTCGACCCGAACGTGCTGACCTTGGCCGACGATGCCATGACCGCCGACACCGCCGGGCTGCAGGTGATCGATGTGCTGGCCAATGACAGCGCCCGCACTGCGCCGCTGGATCCGGCCTCGCTGCAGGTTGCGGTGGCACCGGTACACGGCACCGTGGAATGCGGCAACGGCCTGTGCACCTACACGCCGGCGGCGAACTTCGCCGGCACCGACAGCTTCCGCTACCGGGTCTGCGATGTATCCATCCCGACCCCGATGTGCGCCGAGGCCAATGTCGCGGTGACGGTGGCCGGCCAGCAGGCCGTGCTGCGCCTGACCAAGGTGGCCGCCAAGCGCAGCGCGCAGATCGGTGACCTGGTGCGCTACACCGTCACCATCGACAACGTCGGCGAGGTGGATGCCAACGGCGCCACGCTGCTGGATACGCTGCCGCCGGGCTTCACCTTCGTGCGCGGTGGCTTCGCGGTGATCGATGCCGACAACGACGCGCGTACCAGTGGCGTGCAGCCGCTGCGCATCGATGGCATCGATGTGGCGGCGGGTGAGCGGGCGACGGTGGTTTACTACCTGCGTGTCGGTGCGGGTACTGGTACGGGCGTGCATACCAACCGCATCACCGCCATCGACGGCGAGAACCGCACGATCGGCAACGTCGCCTCGGCCGAGGTGGAGATCACCACCGATCCGCTGCTCGATGAAAGCCTGATCGTGGGCAGCGTGTTCGACGACCGCAACGGCAACGGCATCCAGGATGACGGTGAGCGCGGCATTCCCGGCGTGCGCATCGCAGCGGTGGAAGGCCTGCTGATGGAAACCGACGCCTTCGGCCGCTACCACCTGGTCGGGATCCCTGGTGGCGAGGCACGCGGGCGCAACTTCATCCTCAAGGTGGATCCGTCCACGCTGCCGGCCGGTGCGCGCTTCACCACGCCCAATCCGCTGGTCCGCCGCATCACGCCTGGGCTGCCGGCGCGCTTCGACTTCGGCGTGCGGATGCCCGAGGGTGCACTGAGTACGACCGCATCGAATCCGACCGCGCCGACTGCCGCTGCGGCATCGCGCCCGGCGCGGATCGAACTCGGCGAGGCATTGTTCGCCCCCGGCACGGCACGGTTGGATGCTGACCGCGCGCCGGTGATCACAACGGCGGCTCAAGCACTGGTGTCGCGCGGTGGCGGGCGCCTGCAGCTCAGCGCCGCCACCGGGCAGGCACCGCTCGCCCTGCAGCGTGCGCGGGTGCTGCGTGAGGCACTACGACCGCAGCTGCCGGACCCGGTTGCCGCGGCAACCACGATCGAAGTGCTGGGCACCGACGGGCGCGTACTGCATCGCCTGCGTCTCGACGATCCCCCCGAGCCTGACAGTCCCGGTCGCACGATCGGGGAGGGGCGCTGACATGGATATGACCCTCATTCCCAGCCTGATCTCCCGCCGCCTCATCGTCGGCCTGGCCAGCGCGCTGCTGCTGGCACTGCCGGCCGCCGCCCAGCCGGTCACACCGGCGCCGTCCCCCACGCCGATCCGCTGCGAGGCCGACAGCTGCCGCAACGATGACGGGCTGCTGCTGCGCATCCTCGATGACAGCGAGCCGGCGCTGCCGCTACCCGGCCGCGCGGATCTTCCCACGGCCGGTGCGGTGCCCGCATCGCCGGCAGTCACCCCGGATGTCGCCGCGCGTGGGGGCCAGTTCATGGCCGAGCTGCCCAACGGCGGCGTGGTGTGGGCCACCGAAGACCCGACCATGGTGCCGCCCAGCCTGAGCGTGCAGGCGGCCGCCACGGTGCCGTTCGAGAACGGCCGGGTGATCCGCCCGCTGCGCTTCCACAGCTACAACAACTACGCCTCGTTCATCCAGACACTGGAGGTGACGTTGTATCGCGGCACCGACACGGATCTGGTCACGCCGCTGGCCCGCATCGAGCTGCCGGCCGACTATGTCGGCGACGCGGAGTGGAGTGGTGAGTTGCCGCCGCAGATCAAGCTGCGTACCGGCGATGAGCTGATCTACGTGGCGCGCGCCTACGGCGCCGGCGGTGCGTTCGATGAAACCCGCCTCCAGCGCATCCAACTGGTGACCCCGGCCGATTTCGACCGTGGCCTGCAGATCACCCGCGAGAGCGTGCAGAAGACACTTGGCCAGGCGTTGGATGGCGACAGCGCGCAGGACCTGCAGCTCAGCAACAGCATCTATGGGCAGAGCATGCTCCGCCTGCAGAACATCCCCATCCACGGGTCGCGCGTGCGCCTGTATGGCCGCAATCTGGAACCCAACAGCCGCGTGCGCATCAACGGCCAGGATTTCCCGGTCGATCTGGAGCAGAAGTTCGCCGCCGAGTTCCTCGAGCCGGTGGGCGAGCATCGTTACGACGTCAGTGTCGAATCACGCGATGCGCCCTCCGCCCAGCGTCAGCTGGAGGTGGATGTCACCGGCCGCTACCTGTTCCTGGTCGCCATCGCCGATGTCACCGTCTCCAAGAACAGCGCCAGCGGCAATCTGCAGCCGCTCGCCGCCGATGATCGTGACGATGACAGTTTCCTCAGCGAAGGCCGGCTGGCGTTCTACCTGAAGGGCAAGCTGCGCGGAAAGTACCTGGTCACTGCACAGGCCGACACCCAGGACCGCGAGCTGAAGTATCTGTTCCGCGATTTCACCCAGGCCGACGCGCAGGACGTGTTCCGCCGCCTGGATCCGGACCTGTATTACCCGGTGTATGGCGATGACTCCACCACGTATCGCGACGTGGATACGCAGGGGCGGTTGTACCTGCGCGTGGACTGGGACCAGAGCCAGGCCGTGTGGGGCAACTACGCCACCGGCATCACCGGCACCGAGTACGGCCAGTACGTGCGCTCGCTCTACGGCGGTGCGTTGAACTGGCGCTCGCTGGAGGCCACGCCGCTGGGCGAGGCGCGTTCGCAGGTGAAGGTGTTCGGCTCCGAGGCGCAGTCCGCGCCGGGCCACAGTGAATTCCTCGGCACCGGCGGCAGCCTGTATTACCTGCGCCATACCGACGTGTTGCCCGGCTCGGAGCAGGTGGTGCTGGAAGTGCGCGATCGCACCACCGGCCGCACCGAAACGCGCGCCACGCTGCAGGAAGGCGTGGACTACGAGATCGACAATCTTCAGGGCCGGCTGATCCTGACCCGTCCGCTGGCGCAGCTGACCCGCGAGAACGTCCGCAGCATCACCCGTGACATGCCGCTCGATGGCTACGACCAGCTGCTGCTGGTGGATTACGAATACGTGCCGCTGGGCTTCAGCAGCAATGACGTGACCTACGGCGCGCGTGGCCGGCAGTGGATTGGCGACCACGTGGCGATCGGCGGCACCTGGATCGACGAGAACCGCAGCGGCGAGAACTACAGCCTGAAAGGCGCTGACCTCACGTTGCAGGCCGGGCGTGGCACCTATCTGAAGATGGAACAGACCCGCACCGAAGCCACCGCCGCCCCGGTGTTCTATTCGGACAACGGCGGCCTGAGTTTCATCCGCCGCAACCCATACGAAGGCCGGCGTTCGGGCACTGCCAGCGCCGTGGAAGCGCGGGCCAACCTGCGTGAGCTGGGCTGGACCACGCAGGACTGGAGCCTGGGCGCATGGTGGCGCGACGTGGACGCCGGCTTCTCGGTCGCGCGCCAGGACACCGGCCTGCCGATCCAGGAATACGGTGCGGAGTTCCTTGGCTATCTCAACGACGATTTCAGTCTGTATGGCCGACACACCCGCACCGAACAGGGCGAACTTGCCCTGGAGCAGAGCCAGCTGACCGCCGAATGGCGGCTGGGCAACGACGGCCAGCTGACCGGTGAACTGCGCCGCGTGCGCGAGGAGCAGGAACTGCAGAGCGTGGATGCGCTGCTCGCTGCGATCGGCTACCGCCAGCGCTTCGGCGCGTCGTGGGAGGTGTACGGCACCGGCCAGGTCACGCTGGACGATGATGGCGGTGCCTATGAGAAGAATGACCTGCTGACCCTCGGCGCGCGGTACCTGTTCGGTGATCGCAGCAGTGTCGGTGCGGAAGTCAGTGGTGGCAGCCGCGGTCATGGTGCCAAGGTCGACGGTGAGTACCGCATGGCACCGGATCACAGCCTCTACGGCAGTTACAGCTACAGCACCGACCGCACCGGCACCGATCCGCTGTTCGATACCGGCCTGCAGAGTGGCTGGACGCTGGGCCAGCGCTGGCAGCTGAGCAACCAGGTCAACGTCTACAACGAGAGCCAGTATCTGAAGGATCGCCGCCAGGACAGCGCCGGCCTCGTGCATACCTTCGGCATGGATTTCTATCCCGCGCAGGGCTGGAACCTGGGCTTCACGATCATGGACGGCGAGCTGGATTCCACCGTGGGCCGCGTCGACCGCCGTGCCTACAGCGTGAGCGGCGGGCGCACCGATGCGGTGGCGCAGTGGAACAGCAAGCTGGAGTACCGCCGCGACAGTGGCGCCGAGCAGCGCGAGCAGTGGGTGACCACCAACCGTCTGCTGTACAAGCTCAACGATGACTGGCGTTTCGCGTTGCGCGCCAACTACGCCGATACCGAAGACCGCATCGATCGCCTGGCCGACGCCAAGCTGGTGGAGACCAACATGGGCTTCGCCTGGCGCCCGCACGACAACACGCGCTGGGCCGGCTTCGGCAAGTTCACCTACCTCTACGACGTGGCCTCGCTTGGGCAGGAGGGCGGCAACCTGTACGACCAGCGTTCGCAGATCCTTTCGCTTGAAGGCATCCGCCAGCTGGGCGCGCGCTGGGAAGTGGCCGGCAAGCTGGCCTCGCGCTGGGGTGACTACCGCACCGGGCGCGGTGAGGGGGCCTGGTTGGACAGCCGTGCCGACTTCGCTGCCTTGCAGCTGCGCTATCGCCTGTTCGCGAAGTGGGAAGGCCTGGCCGAGCACCGGTGGTTGAAGGTGCGCGACGGCGGCGTGCGCAAAGGTTGGCTGGTGGGCGTGGACCGCCGGGTGGGGGAGAACTTCAAGGTCGGGGTGGGCTACAACTTCACTGAGTTCAGCGATGACATGACCGAGCTGAAGTACGACCAGAAGGGGTTCTTCTTGAACATGGCAGGGTATTACTAGGTTTCGGTGGGCTCCGGCCTGCCACGCATGGCGTGGAATGGGCTCCGGTGAGTTCGCGCTGCCACGCATGGCGTGGCACTACCGGGGATGGCGGTGTTGGCTGTCGTCTTCGGTGGGGCATGAGGGTAGAGCCAGGCCATGCCTGGCTGAACTGCCGACAACCTTTCCGGGATGAATGGGCGCTTCCGGCAGCCTGTTCAGCCAGAAAACACGCGCCAGCGCCCAATTCATCCGTCTATCCTGTTGATTTCATGGGGTTTGATGGTTTGTTTTCAGCCTCTCGCCACTGTCATCATTTCGCGGTACGTTAGGGGTGTCTTCGGTGCCAGCGTCCCATGAACAGAACGCTGGAACTTCTTTCCCCTTTAGCAGTCCAATTCCGGGACTGCTAAGATGAGTGCTATGAGCCAGAACACCTCTACTGCCCTTGTGGCAAACAATCTCCCGATTCCCAGTGCGCTCGGTTCGCTGGACGCCTACATCGGTGCCGTGCACCAGATCCCGGTGCTGTCGGTCGATGACGAGCAGGATCTGGCCCGCCGCTTCCGCGACGAGCTGGATCTGGACGCCGCGCGCGAACTGGTCCATTCCCACCTGCGCTTCGTGGTGCATGTCGCCCGCGGCTACAACGGCTACGGCCTGGCGCTGGGCGACCTGATCCAGGAAGGCAACATCGGCCTGATGAAGGCGGTGAAGCGCTTCGACCCGGACATGGGCGTTCGCCTGGTGTCGTTCGCGGTGCACTGGATCCGTGCGGAAATGCACGAGTTCATCCTCAAGAACTGGCGCATCGTCAAGGTCGCCACGACCAAGGCGCAGCGCAAGCTGTTCTTCAACCTGCGCAAGTCCAAGACCCGTCTGGGCTGGATGAACGCGGCCGAAGTCAGCGCGGTGGCCAAGGACCTGAACGTGTCCGAGCGCGAAGTGCTCGAGATGGAGTCGCGCCTGTCCGGTCGCGATATCGGTTTCGATCTCTCCAGCGATGACGATGACGATCATGCGCCGCCGTCGCCGGCGGCCTATCTGCGGGCCAACGAAGAAGATCCTTCGATGGCGTATGAGCGGATGGACAGCGAAGACAATCAGCTGCAGCTGCTGCGCGAAGGCATGGCCGAATTGGATGCGCGTTCGCGCGACATCATCCGCCGTCGCTGGTTGGACGCGGACAGCAAGGTGACGCTGCAGGAGCTGGCCGATGAGTACGGCGTGTCCGCCGAACGCATCCGCCAGGTCGAGGCGAACGCCCTGAAGAAGATGAAGGCGTTGTTTACTGCGTGATGCAGTGATGCGCTGGAAGGATGATGAGGCCCGGCACTGCCGGGCCTTTTCTTTTCCGGCAGGGCTACACCGGTGTCTGTCCGCTGATCTTTCCGACAGCGGGGCACGCCACCTGCTGATGTTCACGCCGTACCACTCAGTGGCACGGTATGATCATGCAACGTGTCTTCCGAACCCGGGGTTTCAACCGCAGCCTGCGAAGGTCCGCGCTCGGCGACGAAGCCCTGTGCCGCGCGGTGGAAGAGATGCGGCGAGGCCTGGTGGATGCTGACCTCGGCGGTGGCATCTTCAAGAAGCGGGTTAGGTTGCCCGGCCGCGGGAAGCGCGGGAGTGTCCGGACCATCATCGCTGCCCCGCGGGGCAGCAGTTGGTTCTTCCTTTTCGGCTATGAGAAGAACGAGCGCGCGACAATCAGCGGTACGGAACGGGATGCGCTCCAGTTGTATGCCTCGGAATTTCTGGGAATGAGCTCGACACAATTGGATCGCGCCGTGAAGTGCGGCGACCTGCAGGAGATATGTCATGACAAAGACACTTGAGCCGCGGCGCCCGAAGAGCCGGCTTCTGGAGGCCGTGCACGATGCTGCGGTCCACCTGCATGCGCATGGCGTCATCGATAAGCGTCGATTGATCTGCTACGACGCCCTGTGCCTGGAGCCGGTGCCCACGTACAGCAGCGCCCAGATCCGTGCACTTCGCACATCGCTTGCGCTCAGCCAGCCGGTATTCGCAGGCGTGCTGAACACCAGTGTTTCAACAGTGCGCAGTTGGGAGCAGGGCGACAAGAAGCCCAGTGGGCCATCGCTGAAACTGTTGAACCTGATCGACCGGAAAGGGCTCGACGCCGTTCTCTAGAACAAAGGCCCGGCAATGCCGGGCCTTTGCGCTGCACGGCAGCCGTTGCTGCCCGTGACCCGCCTCAGCCCTGTTCGCGCGCAATCGCCCGCCAGCCGATATCGCGGCGGTGGAACTCATGGGCCCAATGGATCGCACCGACGCCGGCGTAGGCGTTGCGCTGTGCCTCGCCCACCGTGCTGCCCAATGCCGCCACGCACAGCACGCGGCCGCCGGCGCTGAGCACCTGGCCCTGCGCGTCCAGCGTGGTGCCGGCATGGAACACCTTGGCCGTCGCGGCGACCGCGTCCAGGCCGTGGATCACATCGCCGGTGATCGGGGTTTCCGGATAGGGCGAGGCGGCCATCACCACGCCGAGGGACGGGCGCGGATCCCACAGCGCCTCCACGGTGTCCAGGCGCTCATCGATCGCCGCTTCGACCAGATCCACCAGGTCCGACTGCAGGCGCAGCATCACCGGCTGGGTTTCCGGGTCGCCAAAGCGCACGTTGAACTCGATCACCTTCGGCGCGCCGCTGGCATCGATCATCAGGCCCGCATAGAGGAAGCCGGTGAACGGAATGCCGTCGGCGATCATGCCCTGCACGGTCGGGTTGACCACCTCGCGCATCACGCGCGCATGCACTTCATCGGTCACCACCGGGGCCGGCGAGTACGCGCCCATGCCGCCGGTGTTCGGCCCGGTGTCGCCGTCGCCGACGCGCTTGTGGTCCTGCGAGGTCGCCATCGGCAGTGCCGTCTTACCGTCTACCATCGAGATGAAGCTGGCTTCTTCGCCGTCCAGGAATTCTTCGATCACCACGCGTGCGCCAGCATCGCCGAACGCATTGCCGGAGAGCATGTCGCGCACCGCGTCCTCGGCCTCGGCCAAGGTCATCGCCACGATCACGCCCTTGCCGGCGGCCAGACCATCGGCCTTGACCACGATCGGTGCGCCTTTCTCACGCAGGTAGGCCAGCGCCGGTTCGATGTCGGTATGCACGGCATAGAACGCGGTCGGGATCTTGTGGCGGGCCAGGAAGTCCTTCGCGTATGCCTTGCTGCCTTCCAGCTGCGCGGCGGCGGCGGTGGGCCCGAAGATGCGGTGCCCGGCGGCGCGGAAGCGATCAACCACACCGGCCACCAGCGGCACTTCCGGGCCGACCACGGTCAGGCCGATGCCTTCGCTGCCGACCAGTGCCAGCAGGCCGTCCAGATCGGTGACCTTGACGTCCACGTTGCGGCACTTGGGCTCGGTGGCGGTGCCTGCATTGCCGGGGGCGACGATGACCTCACGGACCTTCGCGGACTGGGCCAGCTTCCAGGCCAGGGCGTGTTCGCGGCCGCCAGCGCCGATGACCAGGATCTTCAATGCAGTTCTCGCGTAAGAGGGCAGGAACGTGATTTTACGCGGTGCGGGCGGCGGGTGCATTCGGGCGGTCGGTTGCCGTGGCAACCACGGCCTCAGCTGTCGGCGCAGCCGTCGCGCAGGAGGTCATCCGGCACCGGATACGCGCGCTGCCGGGCATCGAAGATGAGGTGGTAGAACTCGGTCGCCGGGCCCGTGCAGTCGTGGCCGCTGGCACGCACCGTCAGCGGCCAGTAGCCATCCACGGCGTTGCTGTCGCCCACCGTCGTGCTGAAGTCGACCGCGAACACGCCCGCGCCGCAGTCGGCCGGATTGCCATCACAGCCGTGCAGGGCGAGATTGTCGAGGTGGTCGCGGTACTGGGCGACATCGCGCAGGCGATGGTTGTGCTCGGCGATGTAACTGCGCCAGACGCGCCGATGGCCCCGCCGGTGTTCCTCGTGGGTGATCTGGAAGGCATGGCGCTGCGGGCCGAGCTGCGCGATCTGGACCGTGCCCGGTGCGCCGTGACGCCCGTAGGGGCCCTGCAGGCGCTGGGCCATCACCAGCAGCGGATCTTTGGCCGGCAGTGGGGCGAACATGCCGCCGCGGTTGGCCTCTTCGTCGTCCTTGCCCACGCGCAGCACATACAGATCGACCCGGCCCGGCTCGACCGTGGCTGCGTCGTCCAGGGTCTGGCACACCGCCAGCAGGGTCTGCTCATGACCGTCGGCCGTGACCGTGTCACGCGCGCACACGCTGCGGGTGACCGGGCGTAGTGCCTCGACCTCGGTGTCCTCCCACGCATCCTTCCACGGCGCATCCAGGACGGCCTTGTCGCCATAGCGCGTGCGAAGGAAGGCCAGCAGGCGCTGGGTGTGATCGCCCCTGACCCGGACGATGTCTTCCGGCTGCGGCGTGGTGATGAGCACACGCTGTGGTTTGGCGGGTTCGGAAGACGCAGGTGTGCGCTCGCAGCCGGCCAGCAGCGCGAGCGCCACACCTGCCAGTGCCCACGAACGGATCACTCGCACCCTTCGCGCTGGAGCGCTTCGGGGAAGGCATACGTCCACGACTTCGGGTCCAGGGTGAAGCGATGTTCGCGCTGCACCGGCTGCCCGCCACACCCCAGGCCGGTCTCTTCGATCACCAGCGGCCACTGTCGCGCCGCCGGATCGCGGCTGTCGAAGGACAAGGTGAAATCGAGATTGAACAGCCGCGCCTGGCACTCCGGTTCCGCATCGGCATCGTCGCAGTCGTAGGCCGCGTTGTTGTCGATATGGCTGCGCATCCCGCCGGCCTCCACCAGCCCATTCGGGCCAGGCAGCACCAGCGTCTGCGTGATCAGCGAATAGCCCTGGCCGAACCAGCCATGCTCGATGCGGAAACCGTAGAAGTCGCTGCCGGCGCGGAGAATCTGCACCGTGCCGGGTTCACCCTGGCTGCCGAAGTTCTGCCCGGTCAGCTCGGCGGCCACGGTAAAGCGGTCCGCCTCGGGGCGCAGCACGAAGAAGTCGATCGCGCCCGGGTCCGGGTGGGCATTCTCGAGGGGTGAGCCGCAGACAGCCAACAGCTGCTGCCAACTGTCGCCGGTCACCACCGGTTGCTCGGCACACACATGCCAATCGGTGAGGCGGGTGTCGCCGTCCTGGGTCCAGCTGCCACGCCATTTTCCTGAGAGCCTGGCGGCCTTGCCGTAGCGCTCGGTCAGGAAGGCCAGCAGGCGCTCCGTGCGGCTGACGTGGGCGAGCGGGGCGGCCTTGGCCGCGGCCGCATCGGGCACTGCCGGGGGCGGTGCCGGTTCACTGGCCGGCGTACAGCCGGTCAACCCTGCAGCGGTGGCGATCACCACTGCTGCGAGGCGGGTGCGCTGCCGTGGAGACATCCGTGTCGATCCGGGCATCAGTGGCGGAAGTGACGCACGCCGGTGAACACCATCGCCAGGCCATGCTCGTCGGCCGCGGCGATCACTTCGTTGTCGCGCATCGAGCCACCCGGCTGGATCACCGCCTTGATGCCGGCCGCAGCAGCGGCATCGATGCCGTCGCGGAACGGGAAGAACGCATCGGAGGCCATCACCGAGCCTTCCACCACCAGGTTCGCATCGGCGGCCTTGATGCCCGCGATGCGCGCCGAGTAGACGCGGCTCATCTGGCCGGCGCCGACACCGATGGTGCGGTTGTCCTTGGCGTAGACGATGGCGTTGGATTTGACGAACTTGGCCACCTTCCAGGCGAACAGCAGATCGGCGAACTGCTTGTCGGTCGGCGCCAGCTTGCTCACCACGGTCAGTTCGTCGCGGCTCATGCCGCGGTTGTCGGCGCTCTGCATCAGCAGGCCCGAACCGATCCGCTTGGTGTCGTAGTTGTTGCGGCCCTGCCCGTGCGGAATGCGCAGCACGCGCACATTGGCCTTCTTCGTGGCGTATTCCAAGGCGGCCGGCTCGTAGTCCGGGGCGATCAGCACTTCAACGAACTGACGGTCCAGGATCACCTGCGTGGTGGCCAGGTCCAGCGGCTGGTTGAAGGCGATGATGCCGCCGAAGGCGCTGGTCGGGTCGGTCGCGTAGGCCAGCTCGTAGGCATCGCCGTTGCCGGCGCCCACGGCCACGCCGCACGGGTTGGCGTGCTTGACGATCACGCAGGCCGGTACGTCGAATTGACGCACGCATTCCCACGCGGCATCGGCATCGGCCAGATTGTTGTAGCTCAGTTCCTTGCCCTGCAGCTGATGGAACGTGGCCAGCGTGCCCGGCACCGGGTACAGGTCGCGATAGAACGCACCGCTCTGGTGCGGGTTCTCGCCGTAGCGCAGATCCATCACCTTCACGAAGTTCGAATTCATCTGCGCCGGGAACTCCGCACGCACCGGCACGGCGGTGTCAGTGGTGGTCACGGCGGAGAGGTAATTGCTGATCGCCGCGTCGTACTGGGCCACGCGGTTGAACGCGGCCACCGAGAAGGCGAAGCGCTTGGCGGCCGAGAGCTTGCCGTCGTTGGCATCCAGCTCGGCCAGCAGCTCGGCGTACTGCGACGGGTCGGTCGCCACGGCCACGCGGGCGAAGTTCTTCGCCGCCGAGCGCAGCATCGCCGGGCCACCGATGTCGATGTTCTCCACGGCATCTTCAAGCGCGCAGTCCGCCTTGGCAGTGACCGACTCGAACGGATACAGGTTCAGCACCAGCAGGTCGATCGCGCCGATGCCGTGGTCGGCCATCACCGCGTCATCCAGTCCGGCACGGCCGAGCAGGCCGCCGTGCACCATCGGGTGCAGGGTCTTGACCCGGCCGTCCATCATTTCCGGGAAGCCGGTGACGTCGGCCACGTCCTTCACTGCCAGGCCGGCCTCGCGGATCGCCTTGGCGGTACCGCCGGTGGACAGCAGCTCCACGTTGCGCGCCGCCAGGGCGCGGGCCAGGTCGATCAGACCGGTTTTGTCGGAAACGGACAGCAGGGCCCGGCGCACGGGCAGCAGATCGGAACTCATGGGGCAGGAGATCGAAGCGGAGCGGGGGCATAGTGTAGGCCAGTGGCGCTGGCATGGCCCCAGAAACGACGAAGGCCGGTACCGAGGGCTGCTCGATCCGGCCTTCTCCCGCCAGGCACGACGCGCGTGCCCCGCTGGCATCAGGTCGCGATGCCGTATTCCTTGAGCTTCTTGCGCAGGGTGGCGCGGTGGATGCCCAGCATCGCCGCGGCGCGGCTCTGGTTGCCTTCGCAGTGGTTGAGCACTTCCACGAACAGCGGAATCTCCATCTCGCGCAGCACGATTTCGTAGACATCGTCCGCATCGCAGCCATCCAGGTCCCGCAGATAGCGCCGGACCGACTGGGCCACGTGTTCGCGCAGGGGTGGCTTGGGCGCGCCACGACTGTTGTCAGGACGAGAAAGGACAGCGTTCAAGGAGTTTCCCGGTGCAAGAGCCGGGGCGGACAACAGCCCACGGCGGAAGGGTGATGGGGCCAGTCTAGCGCGTGCGTCGGCTGCCTGCCACGCTCCGGCGGCGCCGAAGACGCCTCAGAGGAACTCAAAGGTGAATGCGACGGTAGAGGCCGCAGGCTCGCGCACGCGGAAGGCGATCTGCGCGCTTTGCCCCGGTTCCAGCGTAGCGGCCGGGTCCGTGGCGCGGTCCAGATAGTCGGCCGGGCCGAACACATTGGTGCCGATCACGCGGCCATCGGCATCGGACAGCGACAGCCGCAGCGACGGCCAGGCCTGTGCCCAGCGGGCGTCGTTGCGGATGCTCGCCTGCACCTGCAGCGCGCCGGCCTGGCCCGGAACCGGGCGCACATCGCGGCTGAGCATGCTGAAGGCCGCCGGCTCACGCCAGGCCGGCAATGAACAGCGCAGCACGCCGCACAGCCCGGCAATCCACGGGCGGGTGCCGGCATCGGCAGCAAGCCGATCGCGGTCGGCCACGGCGATCTGCACCAGCAGCACGGCGGCCAGCCCGGCGACCATGCCCCACTGCCAGCGCGGCGTGCGCAGGCGCGCACCGGGCAGGCGCAGGAAACTCGGCGTGGTGATGGCGTCGGCTGGCGGCATGGCCGCGGTGGCGCTGCTGCGCGCCTGCTCAGTGAGGGCGTCGGCATCCTCCGGCGGCGCTATCGATGGCGCTGCCGTGTCAGCAGGCGACGTGGCCGCTGACCCGGCGTCGGCCACGGGCGCGCGTTCGGATGGAGGTGGCAGGTCGAGTTCGAACGCCGGTGCCGGGCGCTGCGGCGCGTGCACCGGCTGTGCATCGATCACCTGTTCCACCGCCAGCGGTGCGATGCCATCGTCCACGGGCGACGTCGGCAACGCCGACGCCTCGTCGTGGGACAGCGAAGTCGACTCAGCCGGATCGGTCGGCGCCTCCGGCGACGGACGCAGGAACGTGGCGATCGGGCGTCGCGGCGGCATCGGAGGCTCGGACATGGGCACGGGACCGGGCAGGAGACGGGCTATTCAAGCACGGCGGACGCCGGTGATGCGCATCCAATCGCCGTCCTGCGCCACCGCCAGCTGCTCGAAGGCCGGGGCATAGCGCTCCAGCAGTTCGCCTTCCTGCCCATGCAGGATGCCCGACAGCGCGATGCGACCGCCCGGTGCCACGCGCGCGGCCAGCACGTCGGCCAGTGCATCCAGCGCCGAGGCGAGGATGTTGGCCACCACCACCGGATACGTCGCCTGCGGCTCGTCGTCCGGCAGATAGACCTGCACACGGTCCTGCAGCCCATTGCGCTCGGCGTTGTCACCGGTGGCGAGCACCGCCTGCGGGTCGTTGTCCACGCCGACCGCGCGCGCGGCACCCAGCTTCAGCGCCGCAAGGGCGAGGATGCCCGAGCCGCAGCCGAAATCGAGCACGGTGTTGCCGGCCAGCGCACCCTCGGCGGCGAGGCCGTCCAGCCAGCGCAGGCACAGGGCCGTGGTCGGATGGGTGCCCGAACCGAACGCCAGACCCGGATCCAGACGGACCACGGCGGCATCCTCGGCCTGCGCGGCCTCTGGAAGTTCATGGTTCCACGGCACGATCCAGGTGCGCTCACCGAAGGCCATCGGCTGGAACTGGTCGATCCAGGCGCGTTCCCAGTCTTCGTCGGCCACGGCGCGGAAGCTGGCATTGGCCCAGTCCAGGCCCGGGTCGAAGGCATCCAGCGCGGCCAGCAGGGCCAGCGCGTTGGTGTCGCCCGGGAACAGCGCGGTCAGTACCAGATCGTTCCACAGCGGGGTCTCGCCCACGCCCGGTTCCAGGATCGCGCGCTCGTTGCTGGTGTCGGCATCGGCATCGAGCAGGGTCACCGCCAGCGCGCCCACGTCGTCCAGCGCATTCTCATAGCGCGGCTGGGTGGCTTCGGTGCAGTGCAGGGTGAGTTCCAGGAAGGGCATGGGGGCAGGGACCGGCGGAAAACCGTGCATGTTAGACCAGTGCGGGCCGATGGTCCCGGCGCCGCTCAGGTGCGGGCGTCTCGTTGGCCGGTAAGATCGGCCGGACAGCCGGTTCAGACACCGCTGCGGCCGCTTGCTAAACTTGAATTTCTGCTGTCCATCACCGACAGCCTGTGAACGTTTGCCCATGGCGCTCGTGCCGACCCTGAAAACCTGGTTGCTGGTCGTACCGGCCCTGGCGTTGCTGGGGGTGGTGGGCTACCGCGCGGGCGATCGGGTATTGCATGCCGATCAGGCCGCTGCGCACATGGATGAGCCGCAGGCCGGCAACGCGCCGACGGCGGTCCCGACCGAAGCGCGGCAACTGGCCCGCCGGCTGCTCGGCAGCGAGCGCGGCACCGCTGTGGCATCGGGCCTGCCACTGGACCTGCGCGCCGATATCGAAGGCGATACCGATCTGTTCGCCTATGCACAGCGCCTGCAGCTGCAGGCCGCCAACGGCAACGCCGAGGCCGGGTGGATGGTCAGCCGCGTCTACGACTACTGCGCCATGTACGCGATGGACCCGGGTGGCTACCAGCTCGACAACACGCTGTTGACCGGGCTGGGCATGAGCGCGTCGGCACCGATGGTCGCCGCGCGCGAACGCGTCTCGCGCCGTTGCGCGGGCTTTGTCAGCAGCGACAACCTGGGCCGGCCGTTGATCCTGGCGCAGCGGCTGGAATCGGCCAAGGCCGGCAACCTCGCCGCCGAGGCCTCGCTGTTCGCCGAAGGTCATCCGCTGGAAAACGCACCGGACTATCGTCGCGGGCTGGTCGAGCGGGTGATGGACTCGCGGGATCCGGAAGCCTTCATGGCGCTGGCACCGGGCATGGGCCAGCGCGCCAGCGGTGACAACGCGATGAGTGGCCTGGTGGCCGGCGATCAGTTCAGCGAACTGGCGTGGCGGCTGGCAGCGTGCGAGCTGGGCATGGCCTGCGGGCCGGACAGCGTGCTGATGAACAATTTCTGCGCGAACGGAGGGATCTGTTCGCAGGACGGTGGGCAGGACTTTGCCACTTTTGTGTATGACGCCGCGGTATCGCGGCAAGGTGCGGGGAAAATGAACGTGTTGGTCGAAGAGCTGGTCAAGCAGAGGAATGGGCGATGAATTACCGTCGAATTCTGCACGGTGCCAAATTCTGGTTCTGGGTTGCGTTGTTCGTGGCGTACTCGGCCGGAGCGGTGGGTCTGGTGATGATCGACACCTACGACGATCGTTACCGCAGCCTGTCCAAAGTGCAGCTGACCTCGGTCAAGGCCGATGCCGAAGTGCGTCGTGCCGGTGCCAGCCAGGTCGCTGCGGTGTACCGCGCGCAGAGTGGCATGCCGTTCGCTTCGCTGCCCAGCGGCAGTACCTTCCAGGTGGTGTGGCCCGATGGCTCCACCGAAACGATGGTGATCGTGGATCCGACCTCGTCGCTGGGCGTGGAGCCGGTGAAGAACTCGCAGGTCACTGCGGCGGATACCGCCAAGCCGTAAGCACGCGTCTGTAGGGCCACGCCATGCGTGGCTGCGGTATGCAGGCGGCCTGTCACGCGTACGCCAACCACGGGTTGGCCCTACCGCGTTTGTGTCCTCTGGCAGCGCGGTTCGCGCAAACAAAAAGGCGGGGAGATCCCCGCCTTTCTGCTGTCCGGCATACCGCGCAGAGCAAGCGATCAGGTCAACGCGATCGACTTGTTCTTGCGTTCGGCCAAGCGCTTTTCCAGGTAGTGGATGTTCTGCCCACCGGCCTGGAAGCCCTTGTCGCGCATGATGCGCTGCTGCAGCGCGACGTTGGTCTTGATGCCGTCCACGACCAGCTCGCTCAGCGCCACGCGCATGCGCGCGATCGCCGTCTCGCGATCCGGGCCGTGCACGATCAGCTTGCCGATCATCGAGTCATAGTTCGGCGGCACGCGGTAACCACTGTAGATGTGGGTATCCACACGCACACCGGGGCCACCCGGCGGATGGAACGCGGTGATCTGGCCCGGGCTCGGCACGAAGGTCTCGGCGTCTTCGGCGTTGATGCGGCACTCGATCGCATGACCGGTCAGCACCACGTCGCTCTGCTTGATCGACAGCTTCTGGCCGGCGGCGATGCGCAGCTGCTCGCAGACCAGGTCGATGCCGGTCACCATCTCCGTCACCGGATGCTCCACCTGCACGCGGGTGTTCATTTCGATGAAGTAGAAGCGGCCGCCTTCGAACAGGAACTCGAAGGTGCCCGCGCCGCGGTAGCCGATGCGGATGCAGGCTTCCACGCAGACCTTGCCGATCTCTTCGCGCAGCTCGGTGGTGATGCCCGGTGCCGGCGCTTCTTCCACCACTTTCTGGTGGCGGCGCTGCATCGAGCAGTCGCGTTCACCGAGGTGGATGGCATTGCCCTGGCCATCGGCAAGCACCTGGATTTCCACGTGGCGCGGATTCTCCAGGAACTTCTCCATGTAGACCTGATCGTTGCTGAAAGCGGCCTTGGCTTCGGACTTGGTGGTCTCGATCGCCGCCTTCAACGAGGCTTCGGCGTGCACCACGCGCATGCCACGGCCGCCACCGCCACCGGAGGCCTTGATGATGACCGGGTAGCCGATCTCACGGGCGATCTTGGTGTTGGCCACGATGTCGTCGGTCAGCGGGCCGCCCGAGCCGGGCACGCACGGCACGCCGGCGGCCTTCATCGCACGGATCGCTTCCACCTTGTCGCCCATCAGGCGGATGGTGTCGGCTTTGGGGCCGATGAAGATGAAACCGGATTCTTCCACGCGCTCGGCGAAGTCGGCGTTTTCCGACAGGAAGCCGTAGCCCGGGTGGATGGCCTGGGCGTCGGTGACTTCCGCCGCGGCGATCAGGGCCGGGATGTTGAGGTAGCTCTCCGAGGACGGTGCCGGACCGATGCAGACCGACTCGTCGGCCATGGCCACGTGCTTGAGGTTGCGGTCGACCGTGGAATGCACAGCCACCGTGCGGATGCCAAGGGTATGGCACGCGCGCAGGATGCGCAGCGCGATCTCCCCTCGGTTGGCAATAACGACTTTGTCGAGCATGGACTAATCCTTAGCCGATCACGAACAGCGGCTGGTCGAATTCGACCGGCTGGCCGTTTTCGCCCAGGATGGCGACGATGGTGCCGGAGACATCGGCTTCGATCGGGTTGAACATCTTCATCGCTTCGATGATCGCCAGCGTTTCACCGACCTTGACCGCCTGGCCGACCGACACGAAGGCCGGCTTGTCCGGCGAGGACGACGAATAGAAGGTGCCGACCATCGGCGCGCGCAGCACGTGGCCATCGGGCAGGGCATTGCCGGCCTTGGCGGTGCCACCGGTGGACGCCTCGGTCGGCGACTGCATCGGCATTGCCGGTGCAGCGGCCTGGGCCGGTGCCGGGGCCATCATCATCTGCGGCTGGGCCTGGACCATGCCGTAGCCGGAGACGGGCGCGCGCGACAGGCGCACGGACTCTTCGCCTTCCTTGATTTCGATTTCGGCGAGGTTCGACTCTTCCAGCAGGTCGATCAGTTTCTTGATTTTGCGGAGATCCATAGGGGCCTCTTTAGCTCGTGGTGTCAGTGTGGTGGGAAGCGCGATGCGCTCGGGTCAAAGCAATTCGTAGAAATCGCGCAGCTGCCGCGTACGGTCGCGCGCAAGGGTGGTGAGGCAGCGCATCTGCGCGCCATTGCGCGAGGTGCCATCGGCGTTGAAGGCGTAGACCGCATCGCAATCGTGATCGCGCAGCTGCATCCACGCGCGCTGGGCCAGGATCAGCTGCTTTTCCGCATCGGCGCAGTGCGTGCAGGCGCCTTCGGCCGCCTGGCTGCGTAACTGCTGGCGCGCCTGGGCGTACACCGCGTTCAATTCGGTATCGGCCTCGCTGGCCACATCCGAGGCGCACAGGTCCGATTCCATGGTGCCGCTCGGCTGCGCGCAGTCGATGCCTTCCGCGCTGCGATCCGCGGCGATGGCGGCGCCGCACAGGCAGCCCCACAGCGCGACGCTGGCGAGGACACGCGGCAGCGTCATCACGCGGAGGTCGCCGCCAGCCGGGTCAGCGCCGCATCCATCGCATAGCGATAGCTGTCCGCTCCGAACCCACAGATCACCCCGACCGCCTTGTCGCTGAAATAGCTGTGCTGGCGGAAGGGCTCGCGCGCATGCGGATTGGACAGGTGGATCTCGATGAACGGCACGTCCACCGCGGCCAGCGCATCGCGCAGGGCCACCGAAGTGTGGGTGAAGGCCGCCGGGTTGATCAGGATGAAGGCCGTGCCGTCAACGCGGGCGGCCTGCACCCGATCGACCAGCACGTGCTCGGCATTGGACTGCAGGCTCTCCAGGGCATGGCCGGCGGCCTGCGCCTGGGCCAGCAGGGCCTGGTCGATCTGCGCCAGCGTGGTGTGCCCATAGACCCCCGGCTCGCGCGTGCCGAGCAGGTTGAGGTTGGGGCCATGCAGGACCAGCAGTTTCGCCATGGGTGCCGAACAACAGGAAAGGGCGGAGTCTGGCGGAACTGGTGGATCGTGTCCAGTTCGACGAAGTTACGCGCGTTTCAAGCGGATGTTTGAAAGTTGTGCGGGACCGTTGCGGTTGCACGGTGTCCGCAGCTGTGCGGCCCAGCATAGTTGGTGGGAATTCCCACCAACTATGACGCGCGCTCACCATAGTTAGTGGAGATAGGGCCGCTAGTGACCGGAAGCGGACATAGAGGTGAGCAATGGATGAGTGATGTTTCGCCAGTGGCAGGGGATGGACGCTTTCGACCAAGAGCAGAGATCCTTACCGTAGGCTTTGCGAAGCAGCGCATGCGGCAAGTGCATACACGGGGTTGGGACAGCCTGACCTACTCAGTACCGGGATAAGACCAGCCGGCGCCACCCCGCTGTATTACTGGAACGTTGCCCGGAGGAGCCTGCCCCATGGGTGCCCAAGACCCCAAGGCCCCAAGGCACAGAGACTTCAGTGGCCCGAGGTCCTGAGGTTCTAGAGCCCTAAGTGCGAAGGTCTGAGAGACCCCACCGGCCTTCAATGGCGGGCCAATAGACCCCAAGGACCCCAAGGGGCTCAAGCGGACTATGCGTACCCCGGGCCATGCCGAGCCCCTCCGTAAGGGCACCTTTAGGTCTCAACTTCCTAGTCGATTCGGGCGATTTACGACTTGTCCTCTAGGTTCTCAGCCGGTGAGACAACAAACCCACATTATGCCCTTGTGAAAGTGAGACGTAGCCCGCACTTCTGCATTTAGACGTACCGGCGGGCTGACCCCTCGTCGGGTGGTCCGCCGTAATTGAATCGATGCGGATACCGGGAAGTAGCTCATTTATGTGCAACGCCGTATGACTCAATCAAGGGAGTGTTCTATGGATAGCTCGGCACCAAAGTCGCGGTTGGAAGTGCTGTTGAAGGACATTGATTTGCCCGAAGGAGCCTATAAGCGAGCGGAGGGTCGATACCACGACCTCGCAAGCTGGATTTCTAGGGATGGCTCTACTCTCGCATCCTATGACGCGCACATCTTCGTCCAAGGCTCGTTTGCTCTGGGGACGGCAATTAGACCAGTCAATCCTGAAGAGGAATACGACCTGGACTTTAGTTGCAAGTTGCGTAAAGGCATCTCCCGAGAGTCGCACTCCCAGGCGGACCTTAAGGAGATGATTCGCTTCGAGTTGGAGGGCTATCGTAAATCAAGGGGAATTCAAAGCCAGCTCGAATCGAAGCATCGGTGCTGGCGCCTGAGCTACCAAGATGAGCTCGCCTTCCACATGGATGTCGTCCCAGGCCTCCGCGCAGATGACAAGCGCCGCTCTGTGCTCACGGAACGCATGGTGCACGCTGGCGTGAACCGGTCTTTGGCTGAAGAAGTCGCGCGTAGAGCGCTCTGGATCACTGACGACCAGCGTGACAACTTCAAGGAGCTGACGGAAGACTGGCCATCAAGTAACCCTGGCGGCTATCAGAAATGGTTCACCTCCCGCATGGAGCCTACAGGCTTCCGCGCATTGGCTGAGGCGCGGGTCGATCCCGTCCCGGTGTATCGCGCTCGTCAGCCTTTGCAGCAGACGGTACAGCTACTAAAGCGTCACCGGGACGTGATGTTTGCAGAGCAACTGGACTTGAAGCCGGCGTCCATTCTAATAACCACGATCGCGGGATTGGCTTGCGTGCCAGGAGAGTCTCTTGACGCCACGTTGGGTCGGGCTCTTCACGGGCTGAAAGAAGTGCGTGATCGCCAAGCTACGCAGATTCTCAATCCGATCAACCCGCACGAGAATTTCGCAGATCGATGGACGGGCCCTAACTGCCCACTTCGACGCAACTTCTACCAATGGATTGACTCGGCGCTGGTCGCGTTCGCCGCTTGGCGGACAATCAATGTTCCCCAGCGGCTCATTGAGGTTGCCAAGGATGATTTCGAGGTGTCTCTCGGCGCAGATGCCGCACGGGCCCTATCCGGGGGCGTGACGCTGGCTCCGACTGCGCGTCAGGTCGCGATTGATGCGCCCCCGGCGCCTTGGCGCGGATAAAGGGGATGGATTTCGCCGAGACGGAGATCTGCAGGTTGCTCGATGCATTCCCGCGACTGCGTCGGCGCCCTGTCCATCAGCCAGGGATTGCTCTTCTTGAAGGATTTATTTCTTTCGAGGCGTCACCACCTGGAAAGCCTACGATCATCGACGAGTATCGAGTTCGTATCGAAGTTCCGCTGCTCTCGTCGTCGGAACCGCCCAAAGCTTACGAACTGGGTGGACGGATTCCGCGTGCCGCAGATAGCCACGTGAATCCTGATGGTGATCTATGCTTAGGGTCTCCCCTTAGAGTGCTGGCCGTTCTGGGCTCCAGGCCGACTCTGATCGCATTTGTCGAGAAGTGTCTCGTGCCATTCCTGTACGCAGCGTCATGGCGAGAGCAAGGCCTGCCAGGATTCCCGTTCGATGAACTTGCACATGGCGCTGCGGGACTTGTCGACGACTATGAGCGAATCTTCTCGATCAAGGGCCTGGAACGCGTTGCCTACACTTTGCATCTGCTTGCAAAGCGGAAGCGAGTAGCCAACAAAATGTTCTGCCCATGCGGCTGCGGGCTTCGGCTGGCAAAGTGCAAGATCCATGCTTCATTGGTGGTCTTTCGACGCCTTGCGCCAAGATCCTTCTACCGACGTCAAGCGCGGGTTGTATTTCAAGCAGGCAGTCCGCCGAAGAATCTCTCTAGGCGAGCAGCTCCGTCCCCACTAAAGGTGCGATCGGTCCGTACGCAACATCCGTTGTTGATTGGTCTGGCGAACTGACTATCTTGAGGCTTCAATGAGCTGGAATTCAAAGCTACAGGACTGGGTATCCCTCTTGGTTCACTGGATCACCCGTCGTCGCCACCCAAGCAGGTTCATGCTGCAAGCGGGTGTAGGTATGGTCGCGGCGAGCTTGGCCGGAGGTTGGACTTTTGGTGTGCGCGGCTCCTCCGGCGCCCTTCACTTGGCGGGCTTCGCCTCGACCAGCGATGGTCTTCCAAAATCTCTGCTGGTGGTTGTGCTGTTCTTTGGCTTGTTACTAGTCTTGACTGGCGCCGGCGTACTACTGTTTGACTGGAAATCCTTCAGAAAAGCCGCGGAACGTAGCGCGGTCGTCGTCGTGGAGCTTAGAGGCCTCATCGATACCTCGGACAGTTCGCTCCTGAAATCTGTACCCCGTGGCCTGATCGGCCAGAGGCTCGATGCGCTCATTGATGTTCGGGAACTGGCAGTGGCAGGTGCGATTAAGCATGCGATGCAAAAGGTCGTCGCGATGCCGGACCTGATCAGGCTCCTTCGCGGATCCCGCGCGAAATCCGATGTGCAAGTGGTGGTCGGAGGAGTGCTGCATGTGCCGCTCCTATTCCTTGCCGGTGCCATGCTCGACGACGAAGGCAGGGTTCTACCATTCGACTGGGACCGAGTATCAGAAGTCTGGAAGCCGCTCGATGAGCCTGATGATGGTGAGCGTTTTACAATTTCTGGAATGGACGAGTTGCTAAGCGGAACGCCCCACGTAGTACTCGCTATTTCCGCGTCCTATCTGAGCGACGCCTTCGCCATCAAAGATTCTTTTGGCGAAGTGCCTGTGGTGTCGCTGTCGCTGGCAAACCCACTGCCTGGTACGCTCTGGTCGGGTGCAAAACAGGATGCACTGGCAGCGCAGTTTACGGCTACAGTTGCAACTCTTGGCAACAAAGGGGTCAAAAGGATCTCGTTGGTTCTGGCCGCGTCTAGTACTCTGGCGCTTCGAGTGGGGCGTGCCTACGATCGCAGGAACATGCCGGAGATCGCCTGCTATCAATACGAGCGTGAACTTACGCCAGCATATCCTTGGTCGGTTCTGATTGGACCAAGCGATGTGGAACTCATCCCCACCACGTCAGAAGATGTGACCTCCTGATAGGCTGCAGCGAGGGCGCATTGAGCTAGGAGGCGCGAGTCGGTGCCATCCATAGATTTGCAATATATCTACTGAACCTGCCTAGGGTAGCTGTACGCGGAGAGTTGCCTCAACTCCGGCACCCCATCACTGAGTGAGGGCAAGGGGAGTTTGAAATCTCACGCTCTTTGTACTGGCTAGACTTAAAAGACGAAAATTGCGTCATACATGGAGTTCTCGGATCTCTACGGTCCTTAGGCACTTCGGATCGGATAGTCCCATTGCGGCCCAAGACTTCTTTCAAGGCGAACCCGCTTCGCGACGCGCCTTAACTTTGGCACTGCGAATGTCCCCCTTGGCCGATAGCGGACTAACGCGAGCTAGTTGTCGTCTAGGAAATCTTGGCGATTCACCTGTTTCCGATGGGAACTTAAAAATTCTTAAAGGGTGCGAAGGAAGGGTCTATTCTCACTGCCTCCGCCCTACGCCTTGCATGTCGCTGCCTGCTAACGGGGTTGGCCATAGCTCGTTGGCCGCTCACACATCACAGGCACGAGGAAGATGTCCAAGTGCCCTTTATCGCGGGCCAGCGAAACACCTGTATAGACAGGTCAGAAGGGAAAATCGATCCACTCTACGAGCTCTTCAAGTTCAGCAGCATGCTTGCTGTTTCCTCGATTCTTGTGCACGCCGATCAACTTGGAGATCTGCTCGCGAGCGGAGGGCTTCACATCCTCTGGAAGCTTGGCAAGCTCATTTGCGACATATCGCACCGCCAGCGCGGGAGCTGTCGCCGCTCGTATGTATCGAAGCATAGGGCTAAGGAACTTAGGGAGCGTTTCAACAGTGAGAAATGGACCGATTCCCGCCAGCTCGCCGAAGGGAATGCTATCTCCTTGCTCAGCCAGGAAGCCGATCAGGTAGTCGACTACGACTGGCCGCATGTGGTCGTCGAGGTGCTCTAGATCAGTAGGGCGGAAGAATGCAGTGCGATGACGGGCGATCTCTGTCGCTTCGCCGTTACGAATTAGGGTATAGAACTGGAGCGTCGTCACGCCGGCGAGCTCCGGACTTTCCTTGATAGCGAGCCGATAGGCAGCAGAAATTCTGCCAGGAAGTGCGGCGTCCCACTCGAAGTCATCATATATGAGGCTTTCCGCATATGCCTTCGGAAGCACATCAAGCATCAAGCGTTGCTTTTCCTTATCCGCAATGTCGCGAAGAAGATGCGGAAGAATGGCGATTGAGCCGCCGTCCCGTTGGATCTTTCGCAGCAGCTGCTCGGCTGTCAGTCCCACCTTTGCTTTGCGCGATGCCGCGACCTCTAAGACTATCCTCCCCACCAGTGCTGTGACAATCAAGGCGTTGCTCTGGTCCGGCGCTGCGACGCTATCGCGCACTACTTTCCCCGGGTGAATAAGGTTCCTGTAATCCTTGACAGCGCTGCAGAGCTTGGCAGTGGTCTCGGTAATTTCGTGCTGGGCTTCGCACTCAGAGATGACCTGCTGAAGCATGAGTTTCCTGATTCGCGCTGCTTCAGTCTCAGGTGACAGCCATTCCAAGTGTTCAACGAGGACTGCTTCAATGAGGCTTCCGGCAAGCACCATTGACGCCTTCCATGCCCGGGCTTCCAAGCAAGCCTGCATCTCGGCGAAATCAGCTTCCAAGAGCACACGGTATGGTTCTGCGGTGATGTAGTCGAAGCGGTTCGCTTGGCCCTCGCTCACTGGAAGTCCTCTTTCGCTTGTCAATTATTTTTACGCCTGCGCAGAAGTGCTTGCCCGCCAACGCTGCCCGGGGGGCGACGAGCCGAACGTCCACGACTACCAAGTGGGTGCCCGTTGCTCCATGTCGACAGAAAGGATGAGCGGGATTTCCTCGGCCTGTCAATGTTTTTTCGCCAACTTGCCGGGAAAATGCAATTAATTGATTAATTGATTTGAGAGAATTGGGAGGGCTTAGACTCATTTTCCAAGTGCAACACCCGCTAACCAGTAGGGTGTCAGCATGTCCAGGCATTACAGCCATTTGAGCGCGGAAGAACGCGCCGTTGTCCAGATCGAGATCCAGGATGGCAAGAGCATGCGATCCATCGCCAGGCGCTTGGGCCGCAGTCCCTCGACCCTGAGCCGCGAGGTGGCCCGGCAAGGTGCGGCGACGTACAGCGCCGCCGAGGCCGGCAAAGCCTATCGCACGCGCCGACTACGCTCTGTTCGGCGTCGAAGGCTTGTCGAGGGCAGCGAGCTGTCTCAGTTCGTTCGTGATCACTTGGTGCTGTATCGCTGGTCGCCCCAGCAGATTGCTGCCAAGCTTCGCGACATGCACCCGGACGATTCCAGCCATCGCGTCAGCCACGAGACTATTTACGCCAGCATCTATGCCTACCCGCGCGGAGGGCTGAAGAAAGAGCTGGTGGAAGCGCTTCGGCGGAGTAAGCCGAAGCGAGGTCTACGCCGCACGACAGCAGCCAAGCGGACGTGGGTTCCTGAGCAGCTGCGTATCGTGCATCGCCCGGAAGAAGTGCAGCAGCGACTGGTTCCGGGCCACTGGGAAGGCGACTTGATCAAGGGCGCCTTCAACCGCTCCTGCGTAGGGACGCTGGTCGAAAGAAAGACGCGTTTTGTGATCATCTGCAAGATGGACGGCTGCACGGCTGAAGCGGCACTGGAGGGCTTCAGTCGCCAACTAAAGAAGCTGCCCGAATCCATGCGCACTAGTTTGACCTACGACCGAGGCACGGAGCTGACGTGCTACCCAGAGCTGATGGACCGCCTGGATATCGACGTGTGGTTTGCTGATCCACACGCGCCGTGGCAGCGCGGCAGCAACGAAAACACCAACGGATTGCTTCGGCAGTTCCTGCCCAAGGGCATCGATCTTTCGAGCGCAAGCCAGGAATATCTCAGCCACGTTGCGATGCTCATGAACACACGACCACGTCAGACGCTGGGCTGGAAGACACCTGCCGAAGTGATGGACAAAGAGATCGCAGAATTCAGATCACGTGTTGCGCTTGCTTCTTGAGACCGCCATGTGACTACTCCAGAGTCAACTTCGTTACAGGCTTCTCAAACGCAGCGCTGCCCCAGCCGGTGAGGACATCGTTGAGCGCCTCCCACAGCAAGCTCGGTGGCAGCTGTCGGATTCGTGCGAATCGTGTGTCCCACCCCTGAGCGATCGCCCGCTCACCATTGCCACGGAGTAGATTAATTATCCTAGTGGCGACCTGGGTTCGACCTGGTCTATAGAGCGCCTGATAATCCAAGGTCTCTCGCATCGTCTTATGCGCGAGGTAGTAGCACTGTGCAATTGCAAGCTGCTCGAGTTGCACCCGGAACAGGCTCCGTGCTTCGTCCATATTCGGGGCGGGAAGATCTCGATTGACGACGAGATATTCGAGGTATGTCACCAACTCTTCCACCCCTAGGTCTCGAGCAAGCACTGGCGCATGGTCCCGCCAGGAATGCGGCCACTTTTCGATGGGGAGGTCGCGTATTGATCGCTGCAGCGCCAGGGTATTCGATGATATGCGCCAGACAACGTGCGTGAGGTACGCCGTCAGCTGCCCATCGGCTGTCAGCTTCACCGTGCCCGCAGGAGTGGACGGGTCAATCGCGACGACTCCTTTCTTCAGAAGTCCGAACAATGTCCCAATGAACTTGTTGGTCGGCTCAAAGCTCTGTGCAGAGGCGGACAACGGTGTCAGCGTCCAATTCACGTGATCGAGGGGGCAGGCCCGCAGCAGCGCAATCAATGTTGCGGCCTCAAGCAGACTGAGTTCCTCGGGCGAGACCCGAGTTGACTCCGGCTGTGGATAGCGCACGAGCACTCTGGCCACCCGGCTCTCAAGTGAATCCGCGTCCTGAACAAGCTCCAGCATCTGGCGCGCAATCTCCGAATCTGCGCGTTCCAGCGACAGCGTTGCCAAGTCCGCCAGCAGGCTCTCGGCACCTTCCACGTCTGCGAGGCCTGAGCCCCATTGTTCCAGCAAGGCCTGCCCACTAGCGATGGGGTTATCGCGCAGCCAAGCGAGAGCTCCGCCAAAGACTGCCAGTGGCTGCTCTAGGCTCTCAACGTCGACACTCAGAAAGTCCAGAAAGCCGGGAGGATCAGGACTTTGGGCAGCCTTGGTGTCTGCGGCACGCTCAGCGAGCTGGGCAAGCACGGCTCCGGCTTGGTGAGAATCAGATGCAAGGTGAGCATGAGCGTCAAAGATTGCCCGGCATATCCACCACGGCATTTCTGTAGTTGAAGTAACACAAAGCAGTTCAACCTGACATGGCTCAGGGGAGCCATGTAGCACCGAGTCGGCTGCGGCAATCAGAGCCCAGCGCTTGCTTTCCTCATTGCTGAGGCGAATTTGGACATCTCTCCAGCGGGACATGAAATCAAAGCCGAAGTGTCCAAATCGTAAGATGCCGATCAAAGACGGTGTGGATATCCAAGGGCTCCAAGCATCGAGACCCTCCCCATCATGCCCGTGCGCATCCCATGCTTTATCCATCAATGTGGTTGCAGCGCATTTCAGTTGATCGATCTGCGCCGTCTCAAGCGCAATCTGCAGCTCAAATCTGGAAGTCATTGTTGCATCACGGCCGCCGGGGACCCGGGGTACGGCGCGCTGAAATGACGCGAGACAGTCGATGGCCTTCTGGTAGGCATCGTTTTGGCCTGCGCGCGCCCTGTACAGCAGGACCATGGCGCGCATCTCTGCCAAGCTGCCTAAGTTTGCTTCGCCGGGTTGTTCGTCCCGCCCCACAAGACGCGATAGCTCTTCAATAACAAGGTCTGCATCATCCCAGTGCTCTAGGCGCATCGCGTGGACGAATGCTTCGTGGAAAACTTCTTCGTGACGGGCCCCTGACAAGGTTCGCATCATGTCCTGGAGGACATGCGGGTCGACGTGTGCAAGGACGCGCTGCTTGCCTGCGACGATAGCGTGTGGCCAAGACCAATTGGGGTAGATCAGACGGGCCCTGGAAGCTTGCGACAAGGCATCGTCGTGGTAAATGCCAAGAACGCTGAAGAATGCGTTGAAGGCAAGCCTGGGAGGCCGATCGTCCAAAAGCGCCGATCTCAGCAACGCCTCAACGCGAGACCGGCGAGCAGCCATGCTTCGCATGCGGGGCTCGTCACCGAGTCCGCGCATGCGTTGACCAGAGTTGCCACCGAGTACCCAGGCAAGTAGCGCCTTAGCCTCGGGATGGTCACCTACATTTGACTCGTTCAGCAATGCTTCCGCTGCGTCGTCCTGGCCTTGCATCCCTAGGCAGAATCCAAGTTTCGCACGCTCAGAGGGGCTGCTGCTGGCTACTTCTGTGTACAAGGCGATCGCCAGCGTGTAGTCCTCGCAGAGCAACGCACGATCTGCCTGATTCAATTCCAACGCAGGGCTTTCTGTGGCTGTTCGCGCAGCCAGAAGCTCTGATAGTAGAGGGGGTGAGCACGATCTTTTCGAACGGTCTGACATCTGGGCCACTATCTGCGACGCTGTTTGCAGTGAACGGAGCATAAGACAAGTCAGCCTTTGCAGAACAGGTGGACGCAGTAGCGCGCGTGTGGATCGCCGGGGGGCTTTGGCTCGATCCATCATCTCAAACCCCATGAGCCAAAGACGGCTGCAGCTGGATTAGTGATGCCACGGGATAGACTTGAATGCACTGACCCGGCGGAGCTGCAGTCGAGTTTTGGGCCCTGATCTGGCCAGGATTTGGCCGTTCGTGGCGAGGCACAGTTCCAGTACTGGCGCAATGCGGCAATAGGAAGACTCATGGCGCCGCCGTTGGGGCAGCAGCATCAGTGCGGCTGGGTCAATCTACCCAAGACCTAGGCAGGCGCAGGGGACGAGTGTCTTGAGGTGCGTGAAGGTGGGTAGTTTAACGGCCTCACCTGTGGGTAGGAATGTCGACCCACGTGGATGTCAAAACCATCCACAGAAGTACCGATAAATCGAATCACCCCAATCCGGGAAGCAGACCAATCACCTATATTCTGGTGGGTAGAGGGATCTCCCCACCCCTCATGGCGAATACCATTGATCCGGCTGTGGCTGTGGCCTAACGTTGCTCCACGCAAACGGTGACTGATATGACCACTCCGAAGAAAAAGACCAAGAAGGCGCTGGCTGCGCCTGAATCGACGAACAAGAAGAAGGCGGCTAGCCTGGCCCCATCGGCCGATGCCAAAGAAAAGAAGAACATCCCGTCGCATGAAGCGATTTGGGGGAAAGCGGTGATTGGCTATGGTTATGCCGCAATCCCGTCGATCTTCCTGCAGTCGCAGAAGCGACTGGGCTTGAACTGTACCCAGGCAATGATCTGCATCCAGCTGTTGGGGTACTGGCACTTTAAGGATCGCCGGCCGTTTCCTGCCAAGAGGGAATTGGCCGAGAGGATGAATCTGTCAGAAAAAACTATTCAGACGAATATTGCGGCATTGGAGAGGTTTGGGTACATCCAGCGCGTAATGCGCAAGACGGGCGCCGGTGACCACACCAGCAACATCTACAACTTGGACGGGCTAATCACCAAGGTGCGTGCGCTGGAGCCTGAGTACACCAAGGCGCGTAAGGACAACAGGGAGCGCAATGATGCTCTGCAGAGGAGGGGCGGGCCGAATGCGGAGAAGGCCAGCGTCGCTCTCAAGGGCACTACGACCTCTACAGGCGCCAAGTCCACCAGACCTACAAGCAGCAAGAAAGTCGCGAAGTCTGACAGAGCTACGAAGTCCACCAAGGCAATCAAAGGCAAGGCATGAGCCAGCCCAGTCCATCTCAGCATATGGCAAAGGATTAGAGAGCGCGCGTATGGCAACTCATAGCAAAAACGTGGTGTGGGTTGACCATGCCCAGGACGGCATCACCTACTCGATGAAGCACCTGCACCCCGCTTACACCACTTTCAAGGCCGACGCCCGTGAGGATCGGCCGGCGCTAAGCATCGTGGTCCGGGTGGAGTACTCCCATCATTGCTTTTCCCAAGACCCCGATAAGGTGGAGGGTTTCGATCCACAGCACCTTTATCACTGGGCGGCTCGGCCCAAAGATCCTCGCGTGTTCTGTCCGTTACGCTGGCAGGCCAGCAAGGAGCTGCCGCGGCTGATCCAACACTTGGACGAGCGCAACTGCTACCCGACGCGCAGGGAGAACTACTTTGCCGTCAAACGGGATTATCCGTCTGGGCACTACGTGATGTACTTCCGGGCAGAGCGGCGATTCACTGGCGGTGCCGATGTGAGACTCTTCGTCGAGAGCGCTTATCACCGCGAGGATCTGGACGCGACCATCGCCAAGGCAGAGAAGACCAGCATCATCGACATCCTGATCAAGTCCTAGAAAACAAAATGCCCGCTTGAGGCGGGCATTTGTCAGAGCGATGAAGCGGGCCGGAATCTCTTAACCACTCTGGGTGGGACCACTTTCGTGGCGGCCAATGCCCCTCTAACCGGTTCGGGACATCCGTGAGGCATATCCTAATCCCCATGAAGGTGGCATGTGTTAATTCATCATCAACACATTGTTCCACCAGTGGTGGTAAATGGCTGCCAAGCCTCTCATTGGGGCCGATTATAGCAAAATTACCGGCCAGCAAGGCATTGCGACCAAGGGCCCGCCCGAAGGGAGGCTTGGACTGCTCTGGACCGAATGGACCAGAATAGGCACTCGGACGGTCTGTCTCCACTGCCTGGCTGCCAATGACCCGCCCCCGGGAGTTTCGTGCCCAACTAGCGCTTCCGCAGGCTATGCAGGCCTTCTGGAGCAAGGGGTATGAGCCCAGCTCCATGGCGGATCCGCTGCTTGCTATCGGGCTGAGCACGAGCAGCCTGTATGACACCTTTGGCGGCAAGCGCGAGTTGTTCTAAGCCTCCTTTGAGCTGCACCGGCAGGAGCGCGGCTCCAGACCGTATGCAGCAGGTTCGCGATGAACAGCGTGAGTAAGATTCGTCGGATGGCAACACTGGGCGCGCGCCTGCTTCTGGTCCCGCCTCTGATCGTGGAGGCAGAGGTCAACGATGGAACGTTGGTGCCAGTACTGAGGGACTGACCTGGCTCATCACAATCTATGCGATGACCGAAACACGCCTGCTACTGGCGGAGACCCCGCAGTTCATCGAGTTCCTGTAGGACCGCTTCCGCAAGCTTGTCGCACTAAGCGAGCCCTGATCGGGGCAGCCGGATGGGGACGAGTATCACTCAGTCAAAAGGTAGTCTTATCTGACCACCACCGTAGGGTTGAAGGCACCAGCTACTGGGGGCAATCGCAGGCCAATGAAGCATTCCATGTAACGGCTTCTAATGATCGGTCGGCCAGATATCAGCTCTTGGCCGAAAGCAGCCCTTGGCGCGAAGCAGTCAGTGAGTGGCTGAGTGGCGGGGGAGCGGCTGCTATGCGAAGGGTGCTACACCCATGATGTCTGGAGAGAGCATCAGTCCCTGTTGTTCTGGCGATGAGCAAGCCAAACCGCTGCCGCCGTAAGCGAGACAATTAAGAGCACGATTACGCCGGCAACGATGCTCATCTGTTGAAAGAGCGTCAGGTTGTTCATCATCTGGTCGCCTGAATGGGTAGTGGGAAACATGACGCGATGTCGGAGTGAGGCAGCGATTGACACTGCTCTAAGGGATGTTACTAGCGCGAAAATCACGTATTTTCCTTAGTTGAAAGTCTACCGTTGGACGTCTCAAAGACGCAACGTTGCAGCTGGTGTGGCTGCAAGTTGCGGGCCGCATGGCTGCATTGCCAGGGTGCTATCTGTCGCGTGAGTTCTGGGAAGACTACTGCGAGCACGCGAAGATGATTGCCTACACAACCTTGGGTCACTCACCCAGGTTGAGCATGAGGTTGAATCAGAACGAAGGCAGAGCACGCTCGGGGAGAAAGAAGTCTCTCGTGTGAGGACTCCATGGATGTAGGAGGCTATCGATCGGGAGTCCGAGGCGAGCTGACGTTCGTCTGACCATGGAGAGGGTTGGCGGCTGCTCTCGACGTAGGTATGTCATGAACTCATGACGTGGCAGCCCTTCGAACCGGTAGCGCTCTCTTTTCTCAAGCCAGACGTAGCAGACGAGTCGATGGATGAAGCTCTTGATCGCTCCCACTTGATAGTCACCAGTCCGGAACATTGAGCTATCGACTAGTTCGACTAGATCCAGCGCGTACTCCTCATGGGCAACTGCTACGCGCGCAGAAGGATGAACCTGATCAAAGCGTGTCCCGCAGGCGCGACATGAATCAGCATACGCTGGGCCCCCAAGCGGCCTCGCGCTGCACTCTAAGCACCGACTGGTGAGCCCCATTCGGTGGACGTGGCAGGCTTTGACGGCTGAGAAGGACCACACAAGCTTGTGGTGAACCGGGACGCCCTCTAAAGACTGATCGGCGACGCACCCAGGACACCATTTGCTGAACCGGGAATAGCAATTCACGGTCCGACTTAGCGCTTTGGATAGGAACATGAAGGTTGAGTTCTTCAGAGAAATCTCGCACTCCGATGCCATTGTTGTGAGAAGCGGAACGACCGAGTGTTCCACTGGGCGCGGTCTGTCCAGCTGCGGGCCTACCACTGCCGTTATCCTGTCTCCAGGACGAAGCTCCGAGTGTCGGCCTGCCCTTCTTGCAATCACCTCGAAGAGGTAGGAAGGAGTGACACTGTGTAGACGTGCAAGCCGGAGCACGTATGAGTGCAGTGCCTCGACATCGCCAGTGTTCTTTCCGATGATTTCCAAAGGAAGTAGGCGTGGAGTGGTCTCGTCATCAGATCTCATTGCGGCGTGTTTTCCTCTTGAATGGAGCTGGTTTCTTGCTCGCTCGCACTGCTAATGTCGGCGCTGCTTCGGGCATGGCGATCTCCCTATTTGTTGAAAAGTGGAGTTCGCCACGCCGAATCTCAGAGTTAACGGCGGCAAGCGCTGAGCTAAGCTGCCTGGTCCGAGCCCAATCACCCTGTCCGGGTATCGAGCGGCCTTCAGATCGGCAGGAAGCTAGGGCATTCCGGATCCATCGTGAAAGCGCACCTATGCAGCCCCATGAGCCGTCATGAAGTTCCTCGATGTACTCGTCCATTGCATGCGCGTCTTCATGGATGAGGCTCGAGTAGTGGCGCACTATCCTTGACCATTCGACCATGTCCCTCTCTGACTCCCGGTAGCGGGGGAATTCGATGGTTTGAGATCGGCCGATCAGATGAGGAGCCAAGTTGACCGCGGTCAGAAGATCGTAGGAACCCACGAGAACAAGGCGAACTCCTGTCCTGGCGGCCAGCACCTTGAATGAATCCAAGATGGCACCGGCGGACCTCTCCCCACCTTTCGCGTTCATCACATGGTGGGCTTCGTCTATGACCAGGAACTGCGTACGCCTCGCCACGAGGCATCTCTCGAACGCCGAACGCATCGCACCCTCTGTGGTTCGGCTAAGAAAAGAGTCGCCGAGTCGACCCTCACGTGCAGCGACGTCGGTGCTCAACAGCGGATGGCGGATCGAGTTCAGGCAAGCGCTTAGGAAAGCCTTCGTTGAGAAGGCCCCTGCTGTTGAATCGTTTCCAGCCGGGACGTAAACAGAGTGCATATGATCCTGCTCATCAGGGGTCTGCTTGGAGTGGGCTCCAAAGACTTGTCGGCTAACACTAGACTTGCCAACCCTGGGCGGTCCGACAAGAATCACTACCTCCTCGGTCAACACTGCGGTCCGAGCTGCTTCCAGATAGCGTCGTGTCTCATCGTAGATTCTGTGTCCAAGACGCTTCGCGATGACGAGGTCAATCTGCTCGGCCAGAGATTTCTCTTGCTCAGCCACTACCAATCCTCGACGGACATTGGCTCAGTGCTAATCGCCTTGAAGCTTCCAAGAGGTGGGGGACAGCTAGTCGGACGATCTGTCGCCAGTTGAGGTTCTTTGGGCTCTCTCGCAGGGGGTGCTTTACGAGACATCTCGCGTCTTTCAATCTCGGTAATGAGCTGCCTATCGGAGTCAGCCTTCATCAACTCTCTCAGTGATGAACCATCTCTCGCCCACACCGCATACGCCATCGCTTCGGCATGTGATTGCTGCCCTGCTTGGAGCGCAGCGTATGCTTTGCAAACAACCCACTGATTGTCGAGCAGTGCATAGAGGATTCGTGGGTCCTGGCCGTCGATCCGAGTAGGCACGCTTCTCCCCGCAAAAGCTGCGAGGGCGTCGTGCCACATGTGAAGGTCGCCAGCATGGATTCCGGTGTTTCCCGAGACCTTCAAGGGCTTCTGATTCAATGCAGTCTTTACCAAGAAAGTGAGATCGACCTGAGCTTTTATCCCGCTAAACGGAAATTGTCGTAGCCCACTTAGCATCTTTGCCTCAGGGCATTCGCTGCTGTCGCCTGCTGGACGCCTCCCGACCCACTCACTGAATGCTTCCATCTCGTGCCAAAGATCTACCAAACTAAGCTCTGCCTTGGCCGACGGTTGTTGGTGTGAGGATATGGATCGAGAGAAGCGTATCGTCTTGATGCTTCCTGGAAGGAGGTCTAGCCAGAACGTTTTCGCTTTGCCGAAGAACCGCTCGACCTCACCCCCGTACCTTCCGTTTCCAGGTGGCCGAAACATGATCGTGATGTTCAGCTGCGCCGCCATTATCGAGTAGTGAACAGATGTGAAGTCTGATCCGTTGTCGCTGATGATGGTTTCGGGAAGACGTCCGTGCCTGCGTGCACAGTCGCGCAGCACTTGTGAGCTAGTGCCTTTATTGGGTGCTCGTAGTGACATCCCGAATGCGAGGACACATTGGGTGTGGCAGTCGATGAGGACCGTGATCCACGGACGCGCGGTGTAAGTCTTGCCGTTGGCTCTCCCGACTACCACTTCGATGTCTGCTAGATAGTGGTCACATTGAGCGAGCTCGAAGGGGCGCATGGCTTTCAGCGCTCTCACTTCTACCGAGGATGGCGATGACGTTGAATTCGCTAGGCGTTTGCCACCTCTGGATTCAGCCGTTTCCTGTTCAAGCTCGGCAATGATCTTCCGGGCCGTTGTCTTTCCGACAGGACGGTAAGCCGGATGGTGAAGTTCCGCGTGAACCTGGTAGCGGCGGTACACCGAAAGCGGACCAGGGTTACTATCTCCTTCTAGGCAACGCTTGAGTTCCTCGCGAGCAAACTGCAGAACTGACGCTGGCCGCTTGAGTGTCCTGTTTCCGCTTGATGCGTAACGGGGTGTCAACGCCGCGATTGCAGATTTTCCCTGTGATTCGCCATCTGCACGTCGAAGTCGGAGCCGTCTTGCGTGCTCCTTCTCACTTCGTGTGCGGATCTCGCCCTTAAGGAAGTTCAGATTTGCGAGTCCCCTCACTAGGTGCGAGCTGCTTGGTACAAGGTCTCTGCTCACCGTATCTTCGCTAGAAGGAACTACGTGCCTTGAGCGCTCGATCTCCTCGACTAGCTCAGTGCTCAAAAGCTCTGGTGACGCTGCGAGCAAACAAGTGGAGGGACTGCTTAGCGAGTGTTTGGAGAGATCGGCAAAGATCCTTCCATCCGCAACAAGTCGCAATAGTGATGTGCAATCTTGAGTGTTCATCTTCTGCAAGACCTCGGACATCGTCACCACTCTTCTCTGAAGAACGTGGGCGAGGGCAGCCCGCTCTGTTGCGGGATCTGCCTCTGCCAACTCGACCATACGGAGCGTGAGAAGATTCTGGGTAAATTGCTTGCAAATCCTGCTGGATGGGATGACTACATGGCGGATGCCGATCGACGCGAAGAGGTCTCGAGCGGCCAGGTCAACATAGTTGTTGTCACATTTCGTCCAGGAAAGGCTGGTCTTCACCAACTCTTCCAGCTTGGAGCTTTCCTTGACCTGTACGATGAGTAGCCCTGTCTTGCCCAGCACAATGAAGTCAGGCGTGTAGGGATACGGGCGTTTCCCCTTCGGGGTATCACGCAGGAGCTCCACCCTTGGAGGCTGCTCGTAATAGGCTATGACGTCTTTGTCGCGCTCTAGCTCTACGGCGTAACCGTATTCATGGCCACTCTCCAGATTCATCGTGCAGCCCATCTTGAACGACGGAAACTCCACGAGAAAGGATGGCCGATTCGGGGCGGTACCAATGTTCCGGCCTACTCCGATGCTCGATCTCTCGACATACTCGGCCGCGGCAGATGTCAGCTGATGATTAGCTGCATAAGCCTTCCGGTCTTCTTCAGTGAACTTCATAACACCCCCGCCCACAGCAGCTAGCTGTAAGGGTTCTTGGGATCAGGCACGGTGAAGCAGGCCCGTGGGAGACGAGACTTGCGGCCTGATGCGTTGGGGGCTAAAGTTGGACCAGCTTCGCGAGAAGTGCTGTTCCCAGAAATGCCTCGGTTGCTGCCGGGGCATTTCCTTTTTTAGCCAATGATTTTTCAGTGGCTATGTCATTGCTTGGTCTCCTCGGTCGCTGTCTCCTCTGCTGCGGGATGACTGGCGCCAAGACTCTCCACCCATGACGCAACGTCAGCCGAGGTGGCGAAGAGACCCTTTCGACCCGGAATGCTGAAGAGTGCTATTGGTAACGCATCCCTTCTGCGTGCCTTCATCAGCGCATCTTTGCTCTTAAACCTGAGCACGCGCGCGACTTCTTCTGAGGTAAGAAGAGCGCCGTAGCGTGTGAGAAGGTCTTGTCGTAGCGCCGAAATAGCGGCCATGGGAGGCGTAGGGCTTGGGTCAGGTAGGCCTACAGTAAGGCGCGCGCTTTCTGTTCGCAAGCAGCTGATATTAAAGAAAAAAAATAATCAATTGTCCGGGCAAATTGGAAGGATTGCAGCTGGTTGGTTTTGATGCACGATCCGGTTTAATTGATTCGGTTGGGATGCTCACAGGCGCTCTGACTTAGGCGCCCGGCACCTTCGAGGCCCTTCGAGTTGGTCCTAGGTAAAGACCGGCCACCATCTATGATGGCCGGTCTGCCACCAACTATGCTGAGCCGCACAGCAGCCTGCGCGGCCTCGGGCGCCGCTGCGCAGACACGTGGGGCTGGTTAGCCACGCATTCCCCCAGACAGCATCGGCACGACGCTACAGGTTCAGGCAACGTGGCCGATATCTCCGCATGGCGCGCAAAGCGCGTGCCCGATCGGCCGGTGGGATGGCCGGCTCGGCGACCGCTGTGTAGTTCGTGGCGGTCACGGGTGGAACAAAGATTGCAGCGCGTGACCTGCCTGGAAGGAACCGGGCAGCGGTAGGGGAAGGATCACAACTATCCAGGCGGGCAATCGCTCTTGGGGGACTCCCGGGGCGGTTGTGCTGTTTTCGGCCTTTCCGCGGAAAGGCACTACAAGGCAACAAGGGGTGTCGTGTGTCGTTGATCGTGTCTGCCTGCCGGGCCGCTGGTGTGTGTCCCAAATCCCAACAGCGTCGCACTCTGCGTCGCCTCACCCTGTTCGCCGCAGCGTTCTGCGGCTTTGCTGCAACCGCGCCTGCGATGGCGGCGCTGTCCAGTGGCTGCCAGGCGATTCAAAACTACTGGGGGAACGGCATCACGGTCAGCGGCGGTATTGACGATTATCAAGCGGACTATCAGGTCGCCCAAGGCGAGCGAATCCACTACACAGTGACGTCCTCGGGCAGTACCAATGCGACCGCTGGAGCGGGAGGCGGTGGCTTCACCCTATGGCAGGGAAACAATGTTACCGACGTGGGTGAAAACTACGCGGCGCAGAACAATGAGTTGAATCTCAACGCCACGCACACCGTGCCAGCCGATTTCAGCGACTACCAGGTGTACCTGTGGTCGGGCACGGGCGGCGGCACTTTCACCGCAACGGTGACCTGCCAGGCGCCGGCACCCCCGACCATCAGCGACGCACGCATCAGCATCAGTGGCGGGACCGGTACCGGCGGCGCATACAAGATCGGCGATATCCTCACCGCGACGTGGAACAACAGCGCGAGCGGCGACAACAATGCCGGCGTGAGCGCGGTGACCGTCGACTTCAGCCAGTTCGGCGGTGGTTCGGCCATCGTAGCCATCAACAGCGCCGGCATCTGGACGGCGACGTACACCCTCACGGCCGGTTTCATCGATGCCGCCAACCGCAACGTCAGCGTGACCGCGACCAATGGCGGTGGCAGCACCACCCGTGCCGACACCACCAATGCCACGGTGGACACCATCGCCCCGACGTTGACCAATGCGAACATCAACATCAGCGGTGCGTCGGGAACTGGTGGTGCCTACAAACTCGGCGACACCGTCACTGCCGTCTGGAACAACATGGCGGGCGGGGATAACAACAGCGATACGATCAGCACGGTCAGCGTGAACTTCAGCCAGTTCGGTGGCGGCGCCGCTGTCACCGCCGTCAACAGCAGCGGCGTCTGGATGGCAACCTATACGATCGTCGGTGGCGCCATCAATGGTGTGATCAACCGGAATGTCACCGTAACCGCGACGGACAATGCCGGCAACACCACTACCACGGCCGATACCAGCAACGCGACGGTCGACAACCGCATTGCTTCGGTCAACAGCAGCGCACCGATGGGTTCCCCTGCCGCAAGCGACGCGGCGATGGCATTCACGGTGACCTTCGATGAAACGGTATCGAATGTGTCCACGGACGATTTCACACTCGTCGGCACGGGCAGTGCCAGCGGCACTATCGTGAGTGTGTCGGCAAGTTCCGGAACATCGGTCAACGTCAATGTTGGCAGCATCACCGGCTCGGGCACGCTCAAGGTGAATCTCAACGGCGCGACGGACATTGCCGATGCAGCGGGCAACACCGGTGTTGCTGCTTATTCTTCGGGTGTGACCCACACCGTGGCAATGCCTGCCGCACCCGGTGCTCCGGTCATCGGCGCAGCAACGCCTGGCGATGCCCAGGTATCCGTGGCATTCACCGCGCCGGCCGATGATGGCGGCTCGGCGATCACCGGCTATCTGGTGACCGCGAGCCCGGGCGGTACCACCGCCGGTGGCAACGGATCCACCACGTCACCGATCGTGGTCACAGGCCTCACCAACGGCACCACCTACACGTTCGACGTGAAGGCGATCAACGCAACTGGCACTGGCGCAGCCTCCGGCGCGACCAACGCGGTGACACCGAAGGGCAACCAGTCCATCACGTTCGGCAATCCGGGCACTCAGACCATGGGCACCTCGCCATCGCTCTCGGCGACGGCAACTTCGGGACTCGTTCCTGTGTTCAGTTCGTCCACTGGCGGGGTGTGCACGGTCAGCTCGGGGGGCACGCTGACCTTCGTCAGTGCCGGCGTGTGCACGATCGATGCCGATCAGGCGGGTAGTCCCGCATGGAATGCGGCTACCACGGTGACGCAGACCTTCACCGTCAATGCGGTGGTGCCAGGTGCGCCGACCATCGGCACGGCCACCGCCGGCAACACCCAGGCCACGGTCACGTTCACGTCACCGTCCTTTACGGGTGGCAGCGCCATCACCGTGTACACGGTGACAGCCAACCCGGGCGGGGTCACTGCGACCGGCGCCGGCTCACCAGTCACCTTGACCGGCTTGACCAACGGCGTGGCGTACACCTTCACCGTCACCGCGAGCAACGCAGCGGGAACAGGTGACGCATCGGCGGCGTCCAACAGTGTGATGCCTGCATCGCCGCAGACCATCACCTTCAACAACCCCGGCACGCAGAACTTCGGCACCACGCCGACGCTGACCGCCACCTCCAGCGCTGGCGCCGGCTATCCGGTCAGCTTCGTATCCGCCACCACCGGAGTTTGTACGATCACGTCCGGCGGCGCGCTGACGTTCCTTTCCGCAGGCACCTGCACCATCAACGCCGACCAAGGCGGCGATGGCCGCTATCTGGCTGCGCCCCAGGCAGGTCAGTCATTCACTGTCGCTCCGGTTGTGCCGGGCGCCCCTCCCGCTCCGTCGGCCACTGCCGGTGATACCCAGGTCAGCATCGCGTTCGTGCCGCCTGTGTTCACCGGCGGCGCCAGCATCACCGGCTACACGGTCACCGTCAGTCCGGCCGATGTCGCCCCTGTGAATGGAGCGAGCTCGCCAATGGTGGTTACCGGGTTGACCAACGGGGTCGCGTATACCTTTACGGTCACGGCAGACAATGCCGCCGGCGCGGGTCCGTCCTCGACGGCGTCCAGCGCGCTAACCCCCAAGGCCGCGCAGCTCATCACGTTCAACAACCCGGGAACGCAGAACTTCGGCACAACGCCGACCTTGACCGCCACGGCGGATTCCGGACTGACCCCGACGTTCACTTCGTCCACGACCGGGGTGTGCACGATTACTACCGGCGGCATGCTGACCTTCGTGGGTGCAGGTACCTGCACCCTGCATGCCGACCAGGCCGGCAATGGCAGCTATCTGCCGGCGGCCCAGGTCACCCGAACGTTTACGGTCAATGCAGTTGTCCCCTCCGCGCCGGACATCGGCACCGCGACGGTCATCGGCGCCGGCCAGGTAAGCGTGACATTCACCGCACCCGGCAACACTGGAGGCGCGCCGGTCAGTGGATACACCGCCACCGCGATGCCTGGCGGTGCCACCGTCGCGGGGAGCGGCTCGCCGCTGAGTTTCAACGGCCTGACGCCGGGTGTCACTTACACCTTCACCGTGACCGCCACCAACAGCACCGGTACGGGTTCGGCTTCAGCGGCCTCCAATGCAGTTACACCGGCCCCGGCCCTGGTTGCAGGTCCTGCCACGGCCACCGTTGCCTACGGTGCGGTGGCAACCACGATCACGCTGCCGATCACAGGTACACCGACCGCTGTCGCGGTGGTCACCGCCCCCAGCCATGGCACGGCGACGGTCAACGGCATGGATATCGAGTACGTGCCGGCCATGGGCTATGCAGGTCCGGACAGCTTCACCTACCGCGCCAGCGATGCCTACACCACCTCCGCAGCGGCTGCGGTAGATATCACGGTGTCCGCACCGACGCTGTCGCTGGACCCTGCTTCGCTGGCGTCCATCACGGCCAGCAATGCCTACCGTCACGTCCTGTCGGCCAGCGGCGGTACCGGTCCGTACGTTTATGCGGTTTCCGGTGGCGCGTTGCCGGCCGGCGTGCAGTTGTCGCCCGGCGGCGAGCTGTTCGGTACCCCCAACGGAGCAGGCTCCTTCAGCTTTACGGTGTTGGTGACGGACAGCAGCACCGGCACGGGTCCGTTCACCGCGAGCCGCAGCTATACCCTAGTGGTGGATGCGCCGACCCTGATGCTGGACCAGCCGCAGCTGCCGCCCGCCGATGGCGGGCAGGACTATCGGCAGCGCCTGACCGCCAGTGGCGGGACAGCACCCTACCGCTTTGCGCTGCGGTCTGGCAGCCTGCCGCCAGGGCTGCTGCTCGCCGAATCCGGGGACATCTCCGGTGAAGCTACGTCCGCCGGTACCTTCGATTTCGACGTGGAAGTGACCGACGCCAATGGCTTCAGCGGTCAGCGGAGTTACCGGTTCGTGGTGGCGGCGGCCGTACAGACCATCACCGGCTTCACCGCAACACCGGCAGATCCCGTCTATAGCGTGGGCGGCAGCTTCCGTGTCGCCGCCACCGGCGGTGACTCCGGCAATCCCATCGTGTTTGCCAGCACGACCCCTTCGGTGTGCGCTGTGCAGAGCGACACGGTGACGATGGTATCGGCCGGTCGCTGCGTGCTGACCGCCAATCAGGCCGGCGACGCATTGCGTGCCGCCGCAACCCAGCTGCAGCTGGAGGTGAACATCAGCATGGCCACCCCGGTGATCACCTGGCAGGACGATCTGAACAAGGTGTATGGCGAATCGGACTTCGAGCTGGCCGCGCCGCAGAGCACCAGCCCCGGTGTGTTCACCTTCAGCAGCTCCAACACCGCCGTCGCCACGGTCAACGGCCGCAGGGTGACCGTGATGGGTGAGGGCAGTACAGTGCTGACCGCGACACAGGCGGCAAGCGGCAGTTACGCAGCGGCGTCGATCGAGCTCCGGCTGGTCGTGGCGGCGCGTCCTGATCCGACTGCCGATGCGCAGGTTGTCGGCACCCTGCAGGCGCAGGCCGATGCCAGCATCCGCTTTGCCCAGGTGCAGCAGGGCAACATCCGCGACCGCCTGCGCCAGGTGCGGGTCGGCAGCAATGCCTCCAGCTTCAACATCGCCCTGGCCTACGCAGGCGGCCTTGGTGTGCCGGGTATCTCGGTACCGCTGAACCGAGCAGCCGACAGCATGGTCAACGGTCTTCCGCGCCTGCCCGAGGGCTGGGGTGCATGGGCAGCCGGTACGGCGACCTTCGGCAAGGCCGGGCGCGGCAGCGGTGGATTCGACTTCAACACCGGCGGAATCACGGTTGGTGCGGATCGGGCCATCGGCGAGAACGTGCTGCTGGGACTTGCAGGCAGCTGGGGGCGACAGGACACCGACTTCAACAAGAGTCCGTCCAGCACCGATGCGGACCAGCGTTCGCTGGCCGTCTACGGCCTGTGGCGCGCGGGCCAACACGTGTTCTTCGACGGCATGCTGGCCAGCGGTCGGCTGGATTTCGATGTCAATCGCTGGAATGAGTTGGTCGGCGCGTCGGCGCATGGCTCACGCCAGGGCGACCAGTGGTTCGGCTCACTTACGTTTGGTTACGAACATCGCAGTGCCCGCGGCACCACGCTGACCAGCTATGGCCGCTACGATGGGCACCGCGCGAGACTGGATGGCTATCGCGAGCATGGTCTGGATGCGTTCGATCTGAGCTACGGTCGTCAGGACATCGACAACAGCAGTGTCGCGCTGGGCATCGAGGGCAACCATGCCTTCCAGGGCAAGCGCGTCAGCTGGCGTCCGCATTGGAACGTGGAGTATCGCAAGGCGCTGGAGAACCGCAGCGAAGCCACGATGAACTATGTGCAGCGCCCGAACGCGAGCGATTACGTCCTGGCGATGCGCAGCTACAACGACGATGCCTTGTCGATCGGTGCTGGCGTGGATCTGCAGCTGGACAGCGGCTGGATGTTCTCGCTGCTGCTCGGTCACGAGCAGGGTCGCAACAGCCTGCGCAGCAACAGCATCGGCGTGCAGGTGCGGTTTGGCGGGCAAGGCGGCGGCGGAGTGTCGCAGGTGGATGCCGATGGCAGGGGGGCGCGTGAGTGCGCGCAGCAGCGTCATCGCGACGCCACCTCGCATTGTGGCGATCCCCTGGCTGGGGTGCGCGGAGAGCGTTGATCCTTCCGGCGGGCCATTGAGTTTCCGGGCACGTATGACAGCGTGCCCGCTTCAGGGCATGTCGGTCGCATCGAACAACATGCCACCACGGCTTTTCAGTGCGATGGTGCTCACCTCGCTGTGCCCCTTGTCCACCAGCATCTGCGCGGTCCGCTGCAGATAGTCCTTGAAGTGGGGCGTTTGCCGGTGGGTGTCATAGGCAGCGGCATCGGCGTAGATCTCAAAGAAGATCCACTGCTCCGGGTGATCCCGTCGTGTAACGGCATACATCGCCAGGACGCCGGGTTCGATCCGCATGGACTCGCGCATCTCCGCCGTGACGATCCGGGTGAATGCCGGTATATCCGCGGGTTTGACCGTCACATCGACCATCCGGACTTCCGGCGTGTTGCCGCGCTGCATGACCGAGAGACGGTCCGGCTTTTCGGCAAGAAACACCGGTGTTGTTTCGGTCAGCTTCTTGTCGGCAACGAGCGGCTGCGTGGCGCGCAGAAAATCGGCGTAATGCGCGGTCGCAAGATGCGTCTTCATCGCGTCCGCATCCGCGTAGATTTCGAAGACGTACGCCACGCCCGGCCGCTGGCGATCAGTGACGGCGTGCATCGCCAGAACACCCGGCTCCGTCTGCAGGGAGGCGTCCAAGTTGCGCCGGCCGGCAGCATCGAACGCCTCCTGTCGGCCAGGGTCGGCATGCAGCTCGAACAAACGCACGATGGGCTGCGCGCCGACCTCGGTGCTCCCCAGTATTAGTGACGTCAGCATCAGTGCCTTCCAGCCGGTCATGGCCATCTCCTGTGCAAGGTTCAATTTGCGAGCGTGTGGCGCCGCGCCTGGTCCGCGCGATCGGCGGTCTCGGCACTGACCACGTCGCGCAGCACCGCCACGACGTGCTCCAGCTGCGCCTCGCTGAGCGCCACGTTCCGGCTGATGCGCATGTGCGCCTGCACCTGCGACTCGGTCCCTGTCATGGCCGACAGCGCGGCCACGGTGGCGAGCTCGCGATCACCCCAGTCGAGGTTGTCGCGCGCAAAGATCGCGCCGAACAGATGTTCCTTGAGGTAGCGGTCGATTTGCGGGGAGAACGCGAACAACGGGCCTGCGACCGGCTGACCCGACAACCGGGTCTGGTTGGCGGTGCCGACGGCCAGCGTCTGGTCCGGCGCGGGCAGCGCGGTCGGTGCCTTCCCCTGCGCATCGTGGACGCCCTGTGCCTTGCGGTCTTCCACCACCGTCATGAAGGTGCCCAGCGCATTCAATGCGCGCGGAAAGCCTGCATAGGCGTAGAGCTGACCCAGGATTTCCTTGATCTCATTGATCGTCAGCCCGGCGTCCAGCGCGGCGCGCAGGGCCGGTTCGAGGCGGTGAAGATCACCGGCCGCCGTGAAAGCGGCGATTGGCAGGATGGCCTGTTGGCGTGCGGAGAGAGCCGACTGGGTGTTCATGTGGATATCCGTGGTGTGGGCGGGGGCCGGGTGCTGCGCCAGCAGGGGCAGGGCCATGCCAAACAGAAGTGCCGCAGCGGCAGCCCGCAGGGTGGCGCGGTGGATGAGTCGGCCGTGCATCCGATGATGCGATCGGGCAGCGACAGCGAAGGTGGGCAAAGTCGGGGTGGTCATCGTGCGCTCCTGCTGCGATGGCCCAACGTGGGGCGCACCCATGGTGCCGCACCGTTTTAGGTGGATAAACCTGCAGGTCGCGAATAGAGTTATAAAAACGGCTTATCAATGGGCGACGATGCGGCGCGACCACTACAACGACCTGCGCGCCCTGATGGCGGTGGCCCAGGAGCGCAGCTTCACCCGCGCGGCCGCGCGGATGGGGGTGTCGCAGGCTGCGCTGAGCTATACCGTGCGGGTGCTGGAGCAGCGGCTGGGGATCCGCTTGCTGACCCGCACTACGCGCAGCGTGACACCGACCGAAGCCGGTGAACGGCTGCTGGCGCAGATCGGGCCGCACTTCGCCAGCATCGACAGCGCTATCGACGACCTGAGTGAACTGCGCGATCGGCCCAGCGGCACCTTGCGCATCAACAGCAGCGATCCTGCCAGCGAACAGGTGGTCTGGCCCAAGCTGCAGCCTCTGCTGGATACCTACGCGGACATCCGGGTGGAGATCACCGACCAGTCCAATCTGGCCGACATCGTCGCGGAGGGGTTCGATGCGGGCATACGCCTGGGCGAGCAGGTGGCCAAGGGCATGATCGCGGTACCGGTCACGCCGCCGCTCAGGATGGCCGTTGTCGGTGCGCCGGACTACTTCAAGCGGTGCGGGGTGCCGCGTACGCCCCAGGACCTGACCGTACATGACTGCATCAACATGCGACTGCTGACCCAGGGTGGGCTGTATGCGTGGGAGTTCGAAAAGGACGGCCGCAGCGTGAACGTGCAGGTGGAGGGGCGGCTGACGTTGAGCAGTGTGCGCCTGATCGTCCAGGCGGCACTGGAGGGCCGCGGCCTGGCCTGCGTGCCGGACCTGATCGTGGCCGATGCATTGGCGGACAAGCGGCTGATGCGGGCGATGCAGGATTGGTGCCCGCCCTTTCCCGGTTTCCATCTCTACTACCCAAGCCGGCGCCAGAACTCGCCGGCGTTCGCGCTGCTGGTCGAAGCGCTTCGATGGCGCGGTGATGACGCACTGCTGAGAAAACCTCAGTAGTCCATGAACCCGGGGGCGGCTTATCAGTCCCCGCTGCGTGGGCCACCATGGCGCCCACTGAAAGCACGTCCGGGTTCTGTCGCGCGTCGTCCGCGCTGCCCAACGCCACGTCCCTGTCTCGTCCCTGCGCACTGTGCAGGGCGGCAACGCCATTCCTGTTCCAGAGAGTGCTCCCCATGCCCCCTGTCGCCACCTCCCTCCCCGCGCAGAGCGACGCGCCTCGCGCTGCCGCCGCGCCGGCGCACTGGGCCGGCATCTTCGCCATGACCCTGTGCGTGTTCTGCCTGGTCGCCTCGGAATTCATGCCGGTCAGTCTGTTGACGCCCATCGCCACCTCGCTCGGCGTTACCGAAGGATGGGCCGGCTATGGGATCGCCATCTCCGGTGCCTTCGCCGTCATCACCAGCCTGTGCATCGCCCGCATCGCAGGTGACCTCGACCGCAAGACACTGCTTCTGCTGCTCACCGTGCTGATGGGCATCTCCGGTGTCATCGTCAGCCTCGCCCCCAGCTATCCGGTCTACATGATCGGGCGCGCGCTGATCGGTGTGGTCATCGGCGGCTTCTGGTCGATGTCGGCCGCGATCGCGATACGGGTGGTGCCGGCCGCGAGCGTGCCCAAGGCACTCGCCGTCTTCAATGGCGGCAATGCGCTGGCGACGGTCGTGGCAGCCCCGTTGGGCAGCTACCTCGGCGGCATCATCGGCTGGCGCGGCGCCTTTCTGTGCCTGTTGCCGATCGCCGTGATCGCACTGGTGTGGCAATGGATCAGTCTTCCTGCACTGAAACCGGCGCGTCGCCAGGCGACCGGCAGCATCTTCGCTGTTCTCCGGCGCCCGCTCGTGCTGCGTGGGATGGCCGCCGTCGGGGTGTTCTTCAGCGGTCAGTTCATGCTGTTCACCTACCTGCGCCCGTTCCTTGAAACGGTGACCCAGGTCAGCGTGGGCACGCTGTCGATGCTGCTGCTCGCGCTGGGGGTGGCCGGCTTCATCGGCACCGTGCTCATAGGGAGCTGCATCAGGAAGAGCGTGTACCTGCCGCTGATGATCATCCCATTGGTCATGGCGGCCATCGCGGTGGGGCTCACCGTCTTCGGTCACTCCAGCCGCATGGCCTTCGTGCTTCTCGCTGCCTGGGGCCTGGTGGCCACCGCGGCACCGGTCGCCTGGTGGGCATGGCTGGCCCGGTCCATGCCCGATGATGCCGAGGCCGGTGGCGGGCTGATGGTGGCGGTCGTGCAGCTCTCCATCGCGCTGGGTTCCACGGTGGGCGGGCTGCTTTTCGACGGCAGTGGCTACCGCGCGACCTTCATCGTCAGCGCGGCGGTGCTGCTTGTCGGTTCGCTGTTGGCTGCACTTGCCGCGCGCACCCGCACGTCATAGTGCTGGATGGCGCAGCGCGTTGATGAGGGCGGCAAACGCAGGCGATCCCTGCCGGCGGTTGGGGTAGTAGAGGTGGTAGCCGGAAAACAGCGGGCACCACTCGTCCAGCACCTGCACCAGCTGGCCGCTGGCGAGGTAGGGCGCGGCAAGATCCTCGGTCACATACGCCAGTCCAATGCCATCCACGGCGGCATTGATGACATGGAACATGCTGTTGAACACCAGCTGCCCCTCTCCCTTGACGCTGAATTCCTTGCCGTCCTTTTCGAACTCCCATGCATAGATGCTGCCTGCGGGCCGGTGACGGATGTTGACGCAGGGCAACCCTGTGATCTCGTACGGCGTACGGGGTTTGGGATGGCGCTGGAAGTACGCAGGCGAGCCCACCACCACCAGCCGCCAGTCCGGACCAATGCGGACGGCGATCATGTCGTTGCTCAGTGCCTCGCCCAGCCGGATGCCCGCGTCGAAGCGTTCCTCGACCACGTTGGTGAATCCGTAGTCCACATAGAACTCCAGCGTGATGTCCGGGTACGCGGCCAGGAACGTCGCCAGCCTTGGCCGGATCACCATCTCGATGGCATCGTCGCTGCAGGTGATGCGAAGAGTGCCGGCAGGGCGGTCACGGAGCTCGCCAAGCGCATCCACACTCTCGCCGATGGCGTCGAAATGCGGGCCGATCGAGCGCATCAGCCGCTCGCCCGCTTCGGTGGGCGCGACATTGCGCGTGGTCCGGGCCAGCAGCCGGACGCCCAGGCGCGCTTCGAGCTGTTTCAGGGTGTGGCTCAGCGCCGATGCAGAGACCCCGAGCCGTGCCGCGGCCTTGGTAAAGCTCTGCTCCCTGGCGACGGCCAGAAACGCCTGCAGATCGTTGGTTTTCAGGACAGCCATTGCTGATTCCGCATCAGGAGTCGGGCGCGATGCCCACAGTAACACCGCGATTTGTGAGCAGAGCTCAGTACGCCTTCCGCATTCCCCCGGCTAATCACGGTGGTTGCGGAGGGCTACCGTGGGTCCGGCCTACCAACGCCCCGCATTTCTCGCTGAGTACCTCTCATGAAACGACTTGCCCTGCTGCTGGCGCTGGCCGCCAGTTCCTTCACGACCCTGGGAGCCCCCATGCCAACCGGTGCAGACAATTTCTACAAAAGTGACACGGTCACCGTTGAACGGGTGACCTTCAAGAACCAGTACCACATGGAGGTGGTGGGGAATCTCGTCCGGCCCAAGGCGGCATCGAACGCCACCGCGTCGGCGGCGGTGATCGTCGGCCACCCGATGGGGGCGGTCAAAGAGCAGAGCTCCATGCTGTATGCGCAGAAGCTGGCCGAGCAGGGCTTTGTGACCCTGGCGATCGATCTGCCCTTCTGGGGAGAGAGCGACGGCGAGCCGCGCAATCTGGTCGCCCCGGAGATGTACAGCGAAGCCTTCAGTGCCGCAGTGGATTACCTGGGGACCCGCGACTTCATCGACCGCACGCGGATCGGCGTGCTCGGGATCTGTGGCAGCGGCAGTTTCGCCATCAGTGCGGCCAAGATGGATCCCAGGCTGCGCGCCATTGCCACGGTCAGCATGTATGACATGGGCGACGTGACGCGCAACGGTCTGGGCCAGTCGGTGTCGCTGGAACAGCGCAAGGCGATGTTGGCCAAGGCGGCCGAGCAGCGCTACACCGAGTTCAGCACCGGCAAGGGAATCTTCCTCGACTATCTTCCCACCCAGCTGCCCGCCGATGCCGATCCCGTGACCCGCGAGTTCTGGGCGTTCTACCGTACCCCGCGTGGTATCGCCATTCCCAAGGGGCGCACGCTGGAGACCACGCAGAACCGCATGCTGACCAGCGAAGTCCGCTTCGTGAACTTCTACCCATTCAATGACATCGAGACGATCTCGCCACGCCCGATGCTGTTCATCGCCGGCAGCGAGGCCCACTCGCTGGAGTTCAGCCAGAAGGCCTACGCGCTGGCCGGGCAGCCCAAAGAGCTGTATCTCGTCCCGGGTGCAGGACATGTGGATCTTTATGACCGTGTTGATCGGATTCCGTTCGACAGACTCACCCGGTTCTTCGCAGCCAACCTGAGCGCCGACTGAGCCCAGGCAGGATGCAGGCGCGCATCGCTTCCGGGTAGCTCCCGGAAGCGATGGCGTCCCGTCTGCCAGATCCGGCTCAGGGTTTGATCTGGCCGGTCCAGGACTTGCTCATGATCTTCCACTGGCCATCGGTCTTGAGCAGAACCACGTAGTCCACGCCGTCCCAGCCGGGGTAATCCAGCATCACGCGGACGGCCGCCAGATTGGTGGCGATGTCCACGATTTCATAGCGGCGCTTGCGCTGGGCCTCGTTGGCCGCCGGCTTGCCGTTGAAGCCCTCGGCGAACTGTTCCCCGGTCCGCATCTGCAGCGCGCTGCCACGGGCTTCGGAGTAGCCGATCATCACGCCGTCTGCCCGGAAGACGTCCTTGGCCAACGTGTTGTCGGCAGTGATGTAGGCGCGCATGAAGGTCTGCATGACCTTGTCCACCGCCTCACGATCGGTGCTCTGCGCCATGGCCGAGGTGGGGAGCAGCAGGAACAGGCTGGCGGCAAGGCCGACGGATCGAATCGATACTTTCATGGTGTTTCCTCAGGGGTGTGGGAGATCAGGGTTGAGTGGCTGCCTGGTTGGACGCCTGCACGGTGTGGATGCGAAGCGCCTCGACCACGGCCTGCGCCACCGGCGTGGCAGAGGCGTAGTTCTGCCCGGTCACCAGCCGGCCATCGACTTCGACATGCGGGTCATCGCTTTCCACCGTCCGGAAGGCACCGCCGCGGGACACGACGGTCTGGCGGATCAGGAACGGGAACTGGTTGAAGTACGGCGCATCCTGGCGCTCGTGCTCTTCGGGGTAGCCGCTGATGCGCTTGCCCGAGACCAGGTACTGGCCACCGGCAAGCTGGAGATTCACGATGCCGGCCGTCCCGTGGCAGACAGCGGAGATCACCCCGCCGTTGCCCTCGTAGACCTGCATGGCAATGCGCTGCAGCGCCACGTTCTCGGCGACCCCGTACATGGCATTGCTGCCGCCCACGTAGTACACCGCCCGGTACTGCGTGGGATCGATCTGTGCCGGGGTGACGGTGCCGCGCAGCCCGCGCATGATCCGGGCATCGTCCAGACGGTGCGCCACGTCGTCGCTGACGTAGTCATCGAGAATCGGTACGGCGCCGCCGTCGGGCGATACGAAGTCCACCGCGTAGCCGGCGGCATGGAAGACATCCCAGGCATGCACCACCTCGCCAAAGCTGACGCTGGCCGGGAGCGTGGAGGTCCCATGCACCTTGGCGCTGGCGATGATGAACAGGATGCGGTCCTGCTGGCCGCTGGCGGGCTGCCCCATGGCCGCGGGAACCGGGGTCCGCGGCGCAGCGTCGGTGGTGCAGGTACCGCCCAGCCAGACGCTGAGCAGGAGCAATACGAAGGTGGCGAGGGTACGTAACGTCTGCATGGCGCTGACTCGCAGGAAGGAGCCAGCACCCTATCCAATCGCTTTCAAATCAATGTATTGCAGCGTCTTCCCGGAGTGCGGAAATCGATTCTAGGAGTGTGTGGCGGCCGTGCGGTAGGCCGCCGGGGTGACGCCCTCGCACTTCTTGAATGCGCTGTAGAAGGTCGACATGGACTGGAAGCCCGCTTCCTGCGCCACGATATCCAGCGGCTTGGGAGGCTGCTGTTGCAGGATCGCCTTGGCTTCGATCACCCGCAGCTGGGTGAGGTACTGCTTGAACGAGGTCTGGTTGTTGTCGTTGAGCAGCTGCGACAGCCGGGTCTGGGGCATGCCAAGCCGGCGGGCGAGGCGGGGCAGGGTCAGGGCAGGGTCCAGATGCAACCGCTCGCGCGCCATCAGCTCGGCCAGGGCCTGCAGTTGAACGGCGGCGTCGGACTCGGGGATCCGACGGTCCTGATAGGGCTCGATCGTTGCCCGGCCCGCGCGCAGGCGGAGCCCGACCAGAACGCTTACCGCGAGAACGAACGTGAAGGACAGCGCGCCGACGATATAGGACGTGTATCCCGCCGTGTAGTACGCGATCCAGATGATCCAGATGCCCGCCAGCGCGCCGAGCAGCAGCGTGGCGGACGGCGAGGACCGCAGCCGGGCGCGGTGGCGATACACCTGCACGGTGGTGAGCAGCAGATAGCCCAGCCAGGCATAGTTGATGCCCGGCGTGATGACGTACCGCCACAGTTCGATGTTGCGGGTGTAGGGCAGCAGGACATTCACCGCCACGGCAAGCACCAGCAGCGCGGCGAGGTGCCACCGGCCGTTCGTGTCCGTCCCCCCAGTTTCCCGTTGGCTGGAGCGCACCAGAAAGTAGAGGCAGGGGCCGATCAGGAAACAGGCGGTCAGCCCGAGCTGGAGAACGACCAGCGGAATATCCGGCCAGAAGTGGAAGGCCACGGATTTTCCCGTTCGCACACCCACCATCAGGATCAGCAGTGAGAGCCAGCGCTGCGTGGGCTCACCCTTGGCGCGCCACCACAATACCGACGCCGCGACGATGCCATTGAAGGCGCCCAGCATGGCGAAGAAGAAGAGAAAGTGTTGGCTGAGCATTGGCGCAGTATTGAGAAAATACGCGGCCCGTCAAGCGGGTCGCTTTTACCCCCGTGTATTCTCTGCGCATGGATGACACTCATTTTCTGGCGCGGCGGCGCCTGCTGTTGGCCGCGCTTGCGGGCACCGCATTGTTGCCCTCGTGCGCGCGCGGCAATGCCGTGGAGGGGGCGGCGGCCGTGCCGACGCTTGAGTCCGAGCGGGCGGGGATGGCGCCGTATCTGTTCCTGACCGTCACCAGCGACACACGCAGCGTGGAGGAACTCGCGCAGCTGGTGCAGTCCACGCTGCTGCCGGCGTTGGCACCTGCAGACATCCTGCACGCGTATGGTCCGGTGGCCGGCGCGATACAGCTGTGGATGGCGCTGGAGCCTCACATGCTGGACCACTACGGTGTGAGCGTGGACGCCGCGCTGTCCCTGCTGGCGGGCGCCGTGGATGGCACCGTAGGCCCGGTGCCGGGCCGCAACACACTCGATGCGTGGGCGATCCAGCGCACCCACACCCGGGCCGAGGTGAACGCCAACGACATCACGCTGTCGCTGCCAGGCGAGAGCCACGCGCCGCTGTTTGCCCTGGGCAGCTCGCACTACGCGCTGGCGCCCCCGCCGTGGTCGAGCCAGGCCTGTTACTCCATCATGCTCGAGCCACGCCGTCGCGTGGTCGCACCGTTCGAGCAGCACTGCCAGGCACTGCTCGACGCTGCGGCCGACGTCATCCCCGATGATCTGCAGATCCAGATGGGACGACTGGGGGATTTCATGAAGGCCGTGCCGACGCTGTACGTGAGCGTGGACGATGAAGACTCATGACGCCGGCAACTTGCGTTGGCCGCTCCATGATTTGCTCACAATCATCCACTTGCCATCGATTTTCAGCAGGGCAAGGTAGTCTTCGCCATCCCAACCAGGGTAGTCCAGCGTCAGCTTCACCTGCGCAGCGTGTGGGGTGACGTCCAGGATCCGGTAACTGCGTTTGCGCTGCGCCTCATCCGTGGCCGGCTCGCCAGTGAAGCCTTTGGCCCATTCTTCCGTGGTCTGGGTGACCATGCGGCCGGCGGCGGGTGAGTAGCCCACCACCACGCCATCTTTCCTGAGTACCTCGAATATCAGCGCCGGGTCGCCTGCCTCGAAGCCACGCAGCATCTTCTGCATGAGCTGGTCTACGGCGTCATGGTCGCTGGTCTGTGCCAGAACGGTGGTGGGCGAGAACAGCAGCGCGGCGGAGAAGAGGGCGCAGAGCAGTGAACGTTTCATGGTGGACCCAGGTAGGCAGGAGCCAGCAGGCTGCCTGATCCGTGTCGGATCAAGGGCGCACACTACGTTCCAGGACTCCGGGATTCGATTCCCGGAGTCGATCCGTCAGCGTACCTCGGCAAGCACCGCGCGCACCCGCAGGGCCAGCTCCTCCAGCGTGAACGGCTTGCCGATCAGGTGGACGCTGGGGTCCAGTACGCCGTCGTGCTCCAGCGCATTGCGACTGTAGCCGGTGGTGAACAGCACTTTCAGATCCGGCCGTCGCTTGAGTGCCTCATCGGCCAGCTGCCGCCCGTTGACCTCGGGCATCACCACATCGGTGAACAACAGCGCGATGTCCGGATGGCTGTCGAGCAGCGCCAGCGCCGCGGCGGCACCCTCGGCGGCGAGCACCGGGTAGCCCAGCTCGCTCAACGCATCGATGGAGAACTGGCGGACGCCGGGCTCGTCTTCCACGATCAACACACGTTCGCGGCCCCCGCTCAGCGGAGCGGTACCGCTGGTTGTCGGCGAAGGCGCGGCGGCGATGTCGGCCATGAGGCGCGGCAGATACAGGGTCACCGTTGTTCCCTGCCCGACGGCAGAGCGGATCTTCACGTGACCGGCCGACTGTTTGACGAAGCCATACACCTGCGACAGGCCAAGCCCCGTGCCTTGTCCCACCTTCTTCGTGGTGAAGAACGGATCGAATGCCTTGGCGATGACCTCCGGCGGCATGCCGCTGCCGTTGTCGGTGACGGTGATCAGAACGTACTGGCCGTCGGGAACATCCGCGGGCGCGGAGGCAGCGCCCGCCGTGATCTCGCCGTTGGCGGTTTCCACCGTGAGGCGCCCACCGCCAGGCAGCGCATCGCGCGCATTGACGGCCAGGTTGAGAATCACGTTCTCCAGCTGATTGGCATCGGCGAACGTCCGCCACGGGTCGGCGGCCAGCACGGTCTGCAAGCGGATGCTGCTGCCCAGGGAATGCACCAGCAGGTCCGACATGCCTGCCACCAGCTGGTTCACATCCAGTGGCACCGGCTGCAATGGCTGCTGGCGCGAGAACGCGAGCAATCGCTGGGTGAGCTGTGCCGCCCGGGTGGCGCCATCGATGGCCATGTCGATGTAGCGCTTGGCGCGCGGGTCGTTGTCGCCGAGCCGCATCGCCAGCAGATCCAGCGGGCCGATCACGGTCGCCAGCATGTTGTTGAAGTCGTGGGCGATACCGCCGGTGAGCTGGCCGACGGCCTCCATCTTCTGACTCTGCCGAAGCGCATCTTCCACGCGGGTGCGCTCGGCGACCTCTTCGAGCACGCGGCTTTCCAGGTGCTCGTTCAATTCTTTCAGGCGCGCATCGGCGATCTTGCGCGCGGTGATCTCGATCACCACCCCCACCACGCGCACGCAGCGGTCGCCCTCGAAGTGACCGCGGCCTTTGGCTGCGACCCAGCGAACGACGCCGTCCTCTTTGCCGATCGTGCGGTACTCCACGTCGTAGAGGGCACGCTGCACCGGGTCGGCTGCGGCGGCGAAGGCGGCCAGGGTCGCTTCGCGGTCGTCGGGGTGGATGCCGTCGTTGAAGTCACGCAGTGACACCGGGACATCGGGAGAGATGCCGAACATCGCCTTGGTCCGGGGCGGCCAGATCAACGCATCGCGGACCAGGTCGACATCCCAGAAGCCCATGTCACCGGCTTCGGTGGCAAAACGCAGGCGCTCCTCGCTTTTGGCAAGGGCGGCCTCGGCCGCCTCACGCACGGTCAGGTCCAGCATCGCGCCGATCATCCGCAGCGGTTCGCCGCCTCTGCCCCGCAGGACGGTCCCGCGGTCGAGCACGGAGGCGAAGCTGCCATCGGCGCGTCGGAACCGGTACTCGTTGTTCCAGGCGGTACCCTCGCCTTCGATCACGGCATGGATATCCGCATCGACGCGCGCACGGTCATCGGGGTGGATATGGTCCAGCCACCACTGCGCACTGGTTTCACTGAGCGCATGGCCGAACAGGGTGGTCAGCGCCTCGTTCCAGATCACGTGGCCATCGGAGATACGCCAGTCCCAGATCGCATCGTTGGTGGCGTGGGCCGCCAGCCGGTAGCGCTCTTCCGCCTCCAGATGACGGGCTTCGGCGGCCTTGCGGTCGGTAATGTCCAGTGACGTGCCGACCAGTCCGATCACCGTGCCGTCGGGGTCGCGAAGCGGCGACTTGGTCGACAACCAGTGGGCGCGCCGGCCATCGCGGAAACTCACTTCTTCTTCCAACTGTTCGGTCTGCCCACTGGCCATGACCCGTTCGTCGGTAGCCATGACGGTGGCGGCCTGCACAGGATCGGCAAGCAGCTCGGCATCGGTACGGCCCACGTAGGCGTCGGGCGGCAGGCCGATCAGATCGGTGGTGCCGCGGTTGCCGATCAGGATCCGGCCCTGCCGGTCCTTGGCGTAGACCACGCCGGGCGCCGCTTCGACGAAGGAACGCAACAGGGTCTGTGCCTGATCGCGTTCGGCCTCCACGCGGCGGCGTTCATCGATATCGATCAGGACGCCCGGAAACCCGACCGCGTTGCCCTGGGTGTCCAGGTCGACACGGCCGATGGCCTCGATCCAGCGGTAAGCACCGTCCGGACCGCGGGTCCGGTACTGGTGGGCATAGCGCCCGCCGCGGCGGACGGCTTCGTCGATCGCCTGCGTCAGCCCCTGGCGATCGTCCGGGTGAACCACGGAGACCACCTGCTCCAGGCGCAGTTCGCTGCGGGCCATCGCCGGGTCCAGGCCATGTGCCTGGGCGAGTGCATCGTCGACGGTGAGGCTGTCCTGGGCAACATCCCAGAACCAGGTGCCGATGATCGCGCCAGCGGCCAGCGCCAGCTTGACGCGCTCGGCATCACGTTCGCCGTGGGTACCGGTGGAGGGTGAGGAGCTCAAAGGGGACTCGCGGTGGGGAGGGCGGCATCAAGGCAGTGCGATCAGCCAACCTAGATTAGCGAAGTGCGGTACGCCTGTGGAACACCTTCTCCGCGTTGATCCGCGTCATCACTCGGCCTTCATCAACGCGCGCTGCGTGCCTCGCCTGCTGCGGTGGCGCCCGGTGCTGGCGTGGGCAACTGCTGCAACACGGCCTTGTCGATCTTCGCGGCCACGCCGACGCTGCGGCCAGCCAGATTGGCGACGTGATACTGCACCGCCACGCCCAGCACCTGCGCCGCTTCGGACAGGGACAGGCCGTAGGCCTGCGCCAGCCACTGCAGCATGCCCGAGGTGGCGATCCGCAGCGCGTCGTCGCTGGAGCCGCCTTGGCCCAGGGTCATGATCTGCGTCGGTGATTCGACACGCGGGGTGGAGATCGATGCCCGCTTCACCAGCTCGACCCGCACCACTACGTCCAGCGACGTTTCCAATGCCCACTGCGTGGTTTCACCATCGCCCTGCAACGCGTGGCCATCCCCCAGGTACAACAGGGCGCCGGGTTGCTGCACGGGAAGATAGACGGTGTTGCCTTCGACGACGGCGTTGAAATCCATGTTGCCGCCGCTGTCCTGGGTATCGCCGGTGGAGAGCGGCGGATACCCGAAGCCCGGCGCGAGGGCCAGGCCACCCAGCATCGGCTTGACTGGAATCTGGACGTTCTTCAGCGCACCGGCGGCCCCTTCCGGGCGGGCCAGGCCCTTGGCGCGATCCAGCGCCCAGCGCACCGGTTTGCCCAACGCGGTGGCCTCGGCTGCGACGCGCGGCGTTTTCAGTCGGCCCACCAGGCCATCCAGGCTGTCCGCGTAATCGCGGTTGAGCTTCAGCGAGGTGAGCGTGATCGCCAGCGTATCGCCCGGCTCTGCGCCGACGATGAAGAACGGTCCCACCTGTGGATTGCCGAACAGCGCCCGGGTGACGCCATGCTCGTCGACGCCACCGGAGTCGAGCGTCCGGGTCTGTAGCGAATCGCCGGGATGGATCACCAGGACCGGTGCCCGGTCCGCGCTGAAGGTATTGGAGTAGTCCGTCGGCGTGAACACATGGTGTTGTGGTGCGTTGCCCGCCCGCGTGGGCACCCGCCATGCGCGGAACGCATGCGTGGCCCGTGCCGCGCGATTGTTGGTATCCGGCTGATCACTTTCACCCTGCATGTGCGCGTCGTTGACGGTGCCGGTGAAGTGCTGGAGCTGGCCATCGCTCTCCTTCACCGTGAACCGCAGAGACCCGTCACGCAGCGTGCCTGCGATGGGGTCGCCGCCGAGCGTTCCGCCAACGCGCGCGTCCTGCACGTCCAAGTGCAGCGTCTGGTAATACGGGTTGCCCCAGAGATCGGTGGTGACGACCCACTGCTCGGCAGCGGGTGCACTCAGCGGAAGCGCCGCCAGCAACACCAGCGACGATGGCCAGGACAGGGACATGGGTGAGATCCGAGAAGGCCCGGCGGGCGTGTGCCGCAGCCTAGCGGCTCGCACCGCAGGGACCACAGTGTCTAAGGTAACCCCGCTTCAGGGAATCAACCTGGCCGCCCGCAGCCTGGCGAACAGCGCAAAGAAGGCATCATCGCTGGGCTGGTAATCCAGGAACCCCATCCGGCGGCTCTTGGACATGTCCGTGATCACCTCCAGCGGGCGCCCGAGATCGGCATCGGTGTGCCAGGGAGAGATCAGCCGGTGGATATCCGGCTCTGCCAGACCGTGCGTGGCGGCCAGTGCGGACCATGGCGCAGCATCGTTGGCCATCTGCACCGCCAGCGGCTGCACCTCACCGCTGAACGGCACGGCCTCGATATCGAACCACGCGGCGATCCGGCCCCACATCCAGCGCCAGCGGAATACATCGCCGTTGACCACGTTGAAGGCCTGATTGGCCGCCGCCGGGGTCCGGGTGGCCCACAGCAGGTGCCGTGCCAGCACGCCGGCATCGGTCATGTCGGTCACCCCTTCCCACTGCGCGCGCGAGCCCGGGAACTGGAACGGGCGCCCGGTGTGGCGGCACAGGGTGGCATGCACGGCCAGCGTGGTGCCCATGTTCATGGCATTGCCGACCGCCGCACCGATCACCGTGTGCGGGCGGTGCACGCTCCAGTGGAAGCCATCGCGCGCGGCGGCGGCGAACACCTCGTCTTCCTGTGCGTAGTAGAAATTGTCCACCGGCAGGCGCGGTTGTTCTTCACGGAACGGGGTCTGCGGCAGGTTTCCCTGCGCATAGGCTTCGAAGGGGCCCAGGTAGTGCTTCAGGCCGGTCACCAGCGCCACGTGCTGCACCGTGCCGGCCGGCTGCACTGCATCGAGCAGATGGCGCACCATGGCCGCATTGACGCGGATGTTCTCGGCCTCGTTGGCCTGCCGCGACCACGTGGTGATGAACACATGCGTGGGCGCCAGTCCGGAAAGCGCTTCACGTGTGGCCTGGGCATCACGCAGATCGGCCGAAACGCCGTGCGCACCCGCCGGCAGCGCATCGGGCCGACGCGCCAGGCCATGCACCTCCCAGCCTTCCTGCAGCAACTGCTGGATCAGCGCACTGCCGACGATCCCGGTGGCACCAACCACCAACGCTTTCTGCCTCACGATGTCGCCTCTTTCATTGCTTTACAGGCGCACACCTTAGGATATCGAGGTACGCCTCGAAAGAAGGCACCAAACGGTAACCACACATGAAAACCGGCAGTCCCGAAGAACATTGGCAGGAGGATTGCGCGCCCCGGCGGGTGCTGGAGCTGTTCAGCACCAAGTGGACCTCGATGGTGCTGCACACCCTGGCCGTGCGCCACGACGGCACGGCCCGCAGCAACACCCTGCACCGCAGCCTGCCGGCCATTTCGAAGAAAATGCTGATCCAGACCCTGCGCGACATGGAGCATGCCGGGATCGTGCTGCGCACCGAGTACCCCACCGTGCCGCCCTCGGTGGAGTACTCGCTGACCCCGCTGGGGCGGCAACTGGTGGAACCGATCGAACTGATCTACGACTGGGCGCGCCGCAACGCCAGCGCCCTGGACGCGCTGCAGCCGCGGATGACGTCGCGCCGGCGCTGAGCGGGGGCGGCCAGCCGGATCGGGTAGAGTACGGCTCCCCTCCAGCGGATCGATGCAGTGACCCCACGCTTCTGGCTCCTGCACGTGCTGGGTTGGTCGCTGTTCGCGCTGATCGCCTTCATTGCGCGACCGAGTGAAGCGTCCGTGCCGGACGCGCTTCAGTTCCTGGCGGTGGCTGCGGTCAGCATCGGTGGCCTCCTGGCCAGCTTGGGGCTGCGCTGGTTGTACCGCAAGGTGCAGGCCGACGGCTATGGGGAGCTGCGCTGGCTGGGCATGCTGCTGGTCGCCAGTGTGCTCGCCGCGGTTGGTGTGGACGTGGTGGTGTATCTGCTGCTCTCTTTGCTGGCAGGCCTCTCGCCGGGGCTGGCGGCTCTGCACGATGCACAGCCGATGATCTCGCGTGCGCCACTGCTGGCGCCGGCCTTCATCGCCTGGAGCCTGCTGTATCTGGCCATCAGCCGGCAGACCCGGTTGGCCGAAGCGGCCCGTCACCAGAAGGATCTGCAGCTGGCGCTCAAGGAAGCGCATCTGCAGCGCCTGCTCGGGCATATCAGCCCGCACTTCACCTTCAACACCCTCAACAACATCCGCGCGCTGATCCTCAAGGATCCGGACCTGGCACGTGAGCAGATCACGCGGTTTGCCAGCACGTTGCGTTACCAGTTCACCGGCAGCGAGGACGCGCTGGTGACCGTGGAAGAAGAGATGGCGGTAGTGCGCGATCACCTGAGTCTGGTCGGTCTGCAGTTGGGTGCACGGTTGCGCTACAGCGAGCGGGTGGACGCGGTGGCGCTGCACCGGCAGGTGCCGCGTTTCTGCGTGCAGTTGCTGGTGGAGAATGCCGTCAAGCATGGGCTGGGCCTCAGCAGCGCCGGCGGGGATCTGCACGTCGCCATTGCCGCGCCGGCCGGCGGGTTGCGGATCGAGGTGCGCAACAGTGGCCAGCTGCGGGCGCCTGATGGCACCGGTACCGGCCTGGATAATCTCAGGCAGCGGCTGCAGTTGTCCTTCGGCAGCGATGCAGGCCTGAGCCTGGAAGAACAGGGCGACAGCGTCGTCGCCCGTGTCTGGATCGGGAGCGCAGCATGATCGACGCCGTCATCGTGGAAGACTCGGAACTGGCGCGTTTCGAGCTGGAGCACCAGCTCAAGGCGTACCCACAACTGAGCGTGGTCGGCCATGCCGGCGATGTGGATGCCGCCATCGCCTTGATCGAGTCCACCACACCGGACGTGGTGTTCCTGGATATCGATCTGCCCGGCGGTAATGCCTTCGATGTGCTCGCCCGGCTGACCCAGGTGCCGCGCATCGTGTTCACCACTGCCTTCGATGCACATGCGCTCAAGGCCTTCGGCTACAACACCGTGGATTACCTGCTCAAGCCGATCGAGCCGCAGCGGCTGGCGCAGGCGATCCACAAGCTGACCGAGGCAGTGGCCGTCACGCCGGTACGGCGTTCGATGGACAGCCCGATCTTCATCAAGGATGGCGAGCAGTGCTACCTGGTCAAGCCGCGCGACGTGCGGGTGATCGAGGCGGTCGGCAACTACAGCCGGGTCTACTTCCAGCAGCACGCTCCGCTGCTGTATCGCCCGCTGGGCGCGATTGAAACGCAGCTGGCACCGGAAAAATTCTTCCGGGCCAACCGCCAGTACATCGTCAATCTGGACTACGTGGAGCAGGTGGCGCCCTGGAGCAATGGCGGGCTGATGCTCACCCTGCGCGGCGGGTTGGAGGTGGAGGTCTCCCGCCGCCAGAGCGCGCGCTTCAGGGATGTGCTGAGCCTGTAGCCGGGGCGGTCACAGCCGGCGCACGGTAGCCGACGGCATCGCCCATCAGGCGGTCGTGCACGGTCATGACTGCGCGGCCGTCGTCGGCAGTGGCGAAGCTCAGTGCATCCAGACCGCCATCGAAGTAGTAACGGCCATCGGTGCCGGGGCTGACCGCGACCGGCTCCTCCCCTTCGCCCTGGCGAAGCAGCTGCAGGTGGCCATCGACCAGCGACAGCACCCGCACGTCGTCCTCGGCCAGCACGTAGCGGCCGAGCCAGGCGGCATCCTTCGCACCGGGCGCCACGGTGGCCGCATACGGGACATCGGCGGCAATCGCGGCCAACCGTACGGTCAGCGTGGTCGGATCGAGAAACTCCGCATTGGTCAGCACGGTCGCAAACACATCCGGTGCCTTGAGCTGCACCACGTAGCTGTTGAAGCCGTTGATGAAGCCGCCATGCTCCACATCGGCCACGCCCTGTACCTGGCCGATGATCCAGCCGAAGCCGTACGGCGATGCCTTGCCGTCGGCCAGCGCGGTCTTGCTCATGGCCTGCGCCAGCAACGCGGCGGGTACGAGCGTGCCGTCGCGCAGTGCCTGGTGCCAACGTGCGAGATCGTCCACCGTGCTGATCAGGCCACCCGCGCCCTGGGGCTGGGTCATGCTGATGAAGTCCGCGTTCTGCAGCACGCCCTGCGCTTTCCGATAGCCATGCGCACGGCCCGGGATGATGGCCAGGTGGGTGTCATAGCGGGTGTGCTGCATGCCCAGCGGCTGGAAGATCGCCTGCTGCATGTACTCGGCATAGGACTGGCCGGACAGGCGCTGGATCAGGTGGGTCAGCACGATGTAGTTGGAGTTGCTGTAGCGGAACCGCGTGCCGGAGGCGAACTCCAGTGGCAGATCCTTGAAGTAGCCGATCAGGCTGAGCGCATCGGCCTCCTCGCGACGCGCGGCCCGCGATGCCGGAATGCTGCTGATGTTCTTGATGCCGGAGGTATGGGTGAGCAGCTGTTGCACCGTCACCTTGCCCATGGGGCCGGTCAGTGCCGGGTCCAGCGCGTCCAGCGGGGTTTCCAGCCGCAGCTTGCCGGCCTGCACCAGCTGCATCACGGCCACCGCGGTGAACTGCTTGGTCACCGAGGCCAGCCGCAGCGTGGCCTCCGGTCGCATCGCCACGTCATTTTCGATGTCGGCCATGCCGTAGGCCCGGCGCAGCAGGACCTGGTCGCCTCGGGTTACCAGGACCACGCCGCCCGGCTGCTGGTCCTTGAAGAACGCATCAGCCTCGCGGACCAGCGCCGCTGTCCGGTCCGTGGCCGGGGCAGCGTTCTTTGCCGCGGTCGGGCCGCTCATCACCAGCGCCGATGCCATCAGCACAATACCCAGAATCTTCATGCGTCCTCTCCTTCAGTAGATGGGAGAAGCGTAGGGGCGGCGTTGCGATCTCATGGAGCGATATATGACCTGCGGTCAGGGACCGGATCCAAGGGCGGCCAGACAGGATGAGCGGTCAGTGCGGTGTGGTGACCCGCAGCCCACGCAGCAGCAGGTCGAGCGCCGCCACGCTCTGTGCCAGCCGTGCATCGCCATCATCGCCATCGGCGATCCAGAACGCGGCCTCGGCCAGGCTGCCGTACACCAGCGAGGCGAGGGCCTGCGGGTTGGCCTCGGCGACCACGCCCTGATCGATCAGGCAGGCGAGCAGGCGCTGCATGGAATCGATGCAGTGGCGCTGCGATTCCGGCGAGGCACCGCCCAGTACCGCGCGCGCGTCGCGCAGGACAATGCGCTGGATGGTCGGCTCCAGTGCCATCTCCAGGTACCCCATGCAGCGCAGACGAAAGCCCACCCACGGGTCCTCGGCGGCGTCGGAGATGGCCTTGAGGCGGTCGTCCATCTCGGCGTCGATCTGATCGACGACGGCCGCGAGCAGGCCCTGCTTGTCACCGAAGTGGTGATACAGCGCGCCACGGGTGAGTCCGGCCTGCGCGGTGAGATCGTCCATGGAGGTCTCGGCGTAGCCACGCGCGCTGAAGACCGCGCGGGCGGTGGCCAGCAGCGTGGCACGGGTCTGCTCCATGTCGGCGCGGGTGCGGCGAACCATCATCATCTCCTTACATACGGGACGGATGATTGTTTACATCCGGTGCGTATGTATATAGGATTTTAAACATACGATGTGTATGTAAGTGGCGCAAAGGCAGTGCAGAGAACCGTGACCAACCCCTATCGACAGCTGTTCGCAGCCCCGGGCAGCCTCGGCTTCGCGTTGGCCGGCCTGCTGGCGCGGCTTCCCTTGCCCATGACCGGCATCGGCATCATTACGCTGCTCGCCCAGGTGCGGGGCAGCTATGCCCTGGCCGGCGCGGTGGCGGCCACCTTCGTGCTGACCTACGCGCTGCTCTCACCGCAGGTCTCCCGTCTCGTCGACCGGCATGGACAGCGCCGGGTACTGCCGCTGGCCACCGGCGTCAGCGTGGCCGGGCTGCTGCTCCTGCTCGGCGCCTCGTGGTGGGAGGCGCCGACCGCGCTGCTCTTCGTCGGCGCACTGCTGGCCGGCGCGATGCCCAGCATGTCCGCGATGGTGCGCGCGCGCTGGACCGCGATCTATCGCGGCCAGCGGCAGCTGCAGACCGCGTACGCGCTGGAAACCGTCTTCGATGAGGTCACCTTCATCGCCGGGCCGCCGCTGTCGATCGGCCTGGCGGTCGTGGCGCTTCCCCAGGCGGGGGTACTCGCCGCTGCGGTGTTGTTGCCGATCGGTGTGCTTGCCTTGATCGCGCAGCGCCGGACGGAGCCGCCCATCATCGACGCAGCAGCGCCGGCCGCGAGGCGCGATGGGTCTGTCATGCGCCTGCTCAGCGTGCGCTGGCTCGCGCTGTTGATGGTCGCCATGGGCGTGATCGTGGGCACGGTGGATGTCGTCAGCGTCGCCTTCGCCGCGCACGTTGGCCAGCCGGCGGCCGCGAGCCTGGTGTTGTCCGCCTATGCCGCCGGCTCCTGCCTGTCCGGGGTAATGTTCGGCGCCTTGAAGCTGCAGGCGCCGTTGCGCCGCTGGTTGCTGCTGGGTGGTCTCGCGACCGCACTGACGACACTGCCGCTGTGGTGGGCAGGCAGCCTGTTCGGCTTGGGCGCGGCGGTGTTCGTGGCCGGCGTGTTCTTCGCACCGACCATGATCGTGGCGATGTCGCTGATCGAGCAGCAGGTGCCGGCGCGTCAGTTGACCGAAGGCATGACCTGGCTGCTGGCGGCATTGAACGTCGGTGTCGCATTGGGTGCCGCCGCGTCCGGCCAGTGGGTGGATGCCCATGGGGTGCGCGCGGGATTCCTCATCGCGGTGTGTGCCGGCGGCGCGGTGCTGCTGGCCGCGATGTCCGCGCATCGCAGGTTGCGTCTGCCCCCGGCACACGCCTCGGGGGATGCCTGATGCAAGCACCTGGAACACTCACACCACACGGAGCTGCAGCATGACGCCCCCCCTTTCCGGACGACAGCCCGATGCACGCCACCCCTGGTGGGCGGTCACCGCGGTGAGTCTGGCCACGTTCTCGGTCGTGACCACCGAGATGCTGCCGGTCGGCCTGCTGACCCCGATCGCCGACGCCCTGCAGGCCAGCACCGGCACCGCAGGCCTGATGGTCTCGCTGCCGGCGTTGCTGGCGGCGTTGTTCGCCCCGCTCGTGGTCATCGCCTCCGGCCGGCTGGACCGACGCGCGCTGCTGTGCGGGCTGCTGGGCCTGCTGGTGATCGCCAATCTGGGCGCGGCCTTCGCACCCACGCTGGGCTGGATGCTGGCGGCGCGCGTGTTGGTCGGGTTGTGCATGGGCGGCATCTGGGCGATTGCCGGCGGGCTGGCCATGCGGCTCGTGCCGACGCGATCGATCGGGCTGGCCACGTCGCTCATCTTCGGCGGTGTGGCGGCGGCCTCGGTGCTGGGCGTTCCCCTCGGCGCCTTGATCGGTGAGCTGTTGGGATGGCGCTGGGCATTCGCCAGCATGGCCCTGCTCAGCGCGGTGGTACTCGCACTGCATCTGGCCGTCGTGCCCAGGCTGCCGTCGACCCATACCACCACCGTGCGCCAGTTCGGTGAGCAGTTGGGCAACCGGGGGCTGCAGCTCGGGTTGCTGCTGACCTTGCTACTGGTCGCCGGACACTTCATTGCCTTCACCTTCGTGCGGCCACTGCTCATGACAGTCTCCGGATTCGACGCGCGCTGGGTGGGGCTGTTGTTGTTCGGCTACGGCGCTGCCGGGATGGCCGGGAATTTCCTCGCGGGCATCGTGGCGGCGCGATATACGGCACCGACGGTGTTGCTCATCGCAGCGGGCCTGGTGCTGGCGCCGCTGCTGTTTCTGTCCATCGGCGACGCGCGTGCCGGCGGTGCCATCGCGCTGATCGCGTGGGGGCTGGCCTACGGCGGCGTATCGGTCGGGTTGATGACGTGGATGATGAAGGCTGCGCCCCGCGCGGTGGAGGTGGCTTCCGCGCTCTACGTCGGCGTCTTCAACATCGGTATCGCATCGGGCGCATGGCTGGGCGGTCAGGCGCTCGACCGGCAGGGGCTGAGTGCCAATCTCTGGCTGGCCGGTGGCTTCGCGGCGACCGCGGTGCTGGTGTGCGTTGTGGGGCGCGGGCTGCAACGACCCGCCCGGGTGATCTGAGCCGGGGCGTGCATGCCGCACCGATGCGTTGACACGCCCCGGATGTGCCATGCTGCGGAACATCCAACCGGGAACGCTGCCATGGCCAAGGGCCTGAACAAGCAGAAAGAAACGAAAAAGAAGCCTGCCAAGACGGCGAAGGAAAAGAAGGCCGAGAAGAACGAAAAGAAGACCACCCGCGGTTTCGCACCGGTCTGATCGATCCCGGCACGTCTAGAGCGTGCTGGAATCCACAAGCTGGCGACCGGCCTGGGTCAGGTCGATGTCGCCATCTTCGGCCTGGGCTGCATAGCCGGCCTTCACCGCCCAGTTGGCGTCCTCGTCACTGACCGGCCGCGTGGCATTGATGTCATCGAGGATGCGGCGCTGTTCGTCGGTCAATGGCATTCGGAGGTCCTCCCGGCAGCGTCGCTCATGGCGCGGGGGCATCCACGCTGATCACGCGCTGGGCCAGCCGGGCGCGTTTGGCCCGCCGATGATTCACCCACCACACCAGCCCCGGCAGGCCGTAAAGCAGTGCACCGGCGAGCAGGAAGATTTTCAAGGCGGTCATGGCGGTCTCTCTCCGTACGGCGTGGCGTGTTGGCGGCAATCCACCGCACTCCCAGCGGTAGTTCAGCGCAATCGCTGTGAAGGTGCTGTTCCCTTCTTCACTCTCGCACGTTCGGACCGGCGTGGCCGGTGCCGGATCAACGCGCCCTTCACGGACCCTCACCGGCGGTGAGCCAGTGCGGTTCGCTATCCTGCTCCCATGAACAAGCCAGCGCGTCGTACCCCGCCCAGCACCGCCGTCGTCCGCGTCCGCGGCGCACGCGAACACAACCTCAAGAACGTGGATGTCGACATCCCGCGCGATGCGCTGGTGGTGTTCTCCGGCATCTCCGGTTCAGGCAAGTCCTCGCTGGCGTTCGGCACGCTCTACGCCGAGGCGCAGCGGCGCTACCTGGAATCGCTGTCGCCGTACGCACGTCGCCTGATCGATCAGGTGGGCGTGCCGGACGTGGATGCGATCGAGGGGCTGCCGCCGGCCGTGGCCTTGCAGCAGCAGCGCGGCACGGCCAGCGTGCGCTCCAGCGTCGGCAGCGTGACCACGCTGTCGAGCCTGCTGCGGATGCTGTACTCGCGCGCCGGCACCTATCCGGCCAGGCAACCCATGCTGTACGCCGAGGACTTCTCGCCCAACACGCCGCAGGGCGCTTGCCCGAACTGCCACGGCCTGGGCTACGTGTATGAAGTGACCGAGCAATCGATGGTGCCCGATCCCTCGCTGAGCATCCGCGAACGCGCCATCGCCGCATGGCCGCCGGCGTGGCACGGGCAGAACCAGCGCGACATCCTGGTCACGCTGGGCTACGACGTCGACGTTCCCTGGCGCGATCTCCCGAAGAAGCAGCGCGACTGGATCCTGTTCACCGAGGAACAGCCGGTGGTGCCGGTGTATGCCGGCTTTACCCCTGCCGAAACCCGCGCCGCCCTGCGTCGCAAGGAAGAGCCCAGCTACATGGGCACCTTCAGCGGTGCACGCCGTTACGTGCTGCATACCTTTGCAACCACGCAGAGCGCGATGATGAAAAAGCGCGTGGCACGTTACATGATCGGCACCGAATGTCCGGTCTGCGATGGCCGCCGATTGAAGCGCGAAGCGCTCTCGGTCACGTTCGCGGGCATGGATATCGGCACACTCTCGCAGCTGCCGCTCAGTGCCATGGCCCAGGCGCTGCGACCGGCGGCGGAGGGCCACTTCGAGGCGCCGGCTGGCACTGCCGCCCGCAGCCGCAGCGCCGGCCGCCAAGCCACCGCCAAGCGCGTCGCCGCCGGTGGCAACGCGCACGCCGGCGGCAGCGACGTACGTAGGACGCCGGATCTGTCCGAAGAGAAACGCATCGCGGCCCAGCGCATTGCGCACGATCTGGTCGAACGGATCGGCACGCTGCAATCGCTCGGTCTGGGCTATCTGTCGATGGACCGCGCGACCCCGACGCTGTCGCCGGGCGAACTGCAGCGCTTGCGCCTGGCCACGCAGATCCGCTCCAGCCTGTTCGGCGTCGTGTACGTGCTCGATGAGCCCACCGCCGGCCTGCATCCAGCCGATGGCGAGGCCCTGTACGACGCACTGGCCCAGCTCAAGGCGGGCGGCAACACGCTGTTCGTGGTGGAGCACGATCTGGAGATGCTGCGCCGCGCGGACTGGTTGGTGGATGTCGGCCCGGGTGCGGGTCAGCACGGCGGCCAGGTGCTCTACAGCGGTCCGCCCGACGGCCTGCGCACGATCAAGGCCTCGGCCACGGCGCCGTATCTGTTCCAGGACGCCGCCGGTCCGCGCCGCACGCCGCGTGCGCCGTCCGGCTGGCTGGGCCTGCAGGGCGTTCACCGCAACAACCTGCATGGCGTGGATGCACGCTTTCCGCTTGGGGCGTTCACGGCGGTGACCGGAGTCTCCGGCTCGGGCAAGTCGAGTCTGGTCAGCCAGGCGCTGGTCGAGCTGGTCGGCGAGCATCTGGGGCAGGAGCCGGTCATCGAAGAAACCGACAGCGACCTGCCGCAGCCCAGCCGTATCGAACGGACCCGTGGCCGGTTGAACGGGGCCAAGGCGATCAAGCGTCTGGTCAACGTCGACCAGAAGCCGATCGGGCGGACGCCGCGCTCCAACCTGGCCACCTACACCGGCCTGTTCGATCATGTGCGCCGTCTGTTTGCCGGCACCCGCTCGGCCAAGGCACGCCGCTACAGCGTGGGCCGCTTCTCCTTCAACGTCGCGGCAGGCCGCTGCGAAACCTGCGAAGGCGAGGGCTTCGTCCACGTCGAGCTGTTGTTCATGCCCAGCGTCTACGCGCCATGCCCGACCTGCCATGGGCAGCGCTACAACGCCAAGACGCTGGAGGTGCAGTGGAACGGCCGCAACATCGCGCAGGTGCTGGCGATGACGGTGGAGGAAGCCTTGGCCTTCTTCGCCGAAGAGCCGCCCGTGCAGCGGCCGCTGCAACTGCTGCGGGATATCGGCCTGGGCTATCTGCGTCTGGGCCAGCCGGCCACGGAGCTGTCCGGCGGTGAGGCGCAGCGGATCAAGCTCGCCACCGAGCTGCAGCGCAGACAGCACGGCAACAGCCTGTATGTATTGGACGAGCCAACCACCGGCCTGCATCCGGCCGATGTGGACAAGCTGATGACGCAGCTGCACGGCCTGGTCGATGCCGGCAACACGGTGGTGGTGGTCGAGCACGACCTGCGCGTGGTGGCCGATGCGGACTGGGTGATCGATGTGGGGCCGGGCGCGGGCGAGGAGGGCGGCCGGATCGTGGCCGAAGGCACGCCGGCCCAGGTCAGTCGCGCCAGGCAGGGGGCTACCGCACGCTATCTGCGCCGCTGGTTTCCCTGAGCGGCGCAGGCCCCTCAATACACGTCGCGGCGGTAGCGCCCGTCGTTGAGCAGGGCATCGACCGCGTCGTTGCCCAGCACCTCGCGCAGCACCGCATCGACCCCTTCGGCCATGCCGTGCAGCGAGCCGCACACGTAGAGGCTGCCGCCCAGGTCCACCCACGCGCGCAGTGCCTCCGGCGCGGCACGCAGGCGGTCCTGCACATAGCCGCCGCCGTCCGGATCGCGCGAGAACGCCAGGTCCACCCGGCGCAGATGCCCCTGCGCCTGCCACGCTTCGATCTCCCCGCGATACAGGAAGTCGTGCGCACGCGTGCGCTCGCCGAACACCAGCCAATGCCCGCGGTCGCCACGCGCGTCTGCCTCACGCAGCAGGCTGCGCAGGCCGGCGATCCCGGTGCCGTTGCCGATCAGCAGCATCGGGGCATGTTCGGGATGGCGATGGAAACCGCTGTTCGGGCGCACCCGGGCGCGGATGCTGTCCCCATCAGCGGCATGTACGCACAGCCAGCCCGAGCCAAGGCCGTGGCGGCCATCGGGCAGCTCGGTCAGCCGGATCACCAACTGCACGACGTCATCGCCCGGGATCGAGGCCATGGAGTATTCGCGATGCGGCAGTGCCGGCAGAGGCGCCAGCCAGCGTGCGGCATCGGTCGTTGCAGTGGTATCAAACGCCTCCGCGGTCTGCTCCGGCAGCACCCGCGCGGCGGCGGCCTCGGCCAGCGTCGTGATGCGTCCATCCACCGTCACCAGTGCCTGCGGATCCAGACCATTGCGGGTCAGCACCGCGAGCACGTGTGCACGCGCATGGCGGGGGGCGATCTCCAGAATGTCGCCGGCCTGCCAGTGGGTGTGTGCCGGCGGCCGCAGTGACACCTGCCAGATGGCCCCGGCGGCGCTGCCGGGGTTGAGCTGCGCGCGCGCGTCCAGCGCCCACGGTTGCAGCTCGACCGGCGCGGGCAGCGGGGTGTGGTCCTCCACCCCGGTCACCGTGGCCAACTGCTGCTGCCACTGCCCCAGTGCGACGGCGTCGGTGCGGTCCACCTCGATGCTGGCGAACAGGCGCTGTGCACCCTGCGCGGCCAGCCAGCTATCCACCTGGCGCGAGAAGCCACAGAAACGCGCGTACTCGCGGTCGCCCAGCCCCAGCACGGCGTATGCCAGCCGCTGCAGTGACCTGGATGGCGTCAGTACCCGTCGCTCGAACGCACGCGCGGCATCGGGTGCTTCACCATCGCCGAAGGTGCTGATGACGAACAACGCCTTGTCCGTGGTGGCCAGCAGTGCCGCGTCCACCTGCGCGAGCGGACGCACCTGCACCGGCAGGCCGGCCGCCTGCAACTGGGCGGCAGCGCGCCAGGCCAGCTGCTCGGCAAACCCACTCTGGCTGGCGAACGCGACCAGCCACGGCTGTCCATTGCCCATGGTCGCGGCGAGAGGCAGGCGTGAGGCACGCACCTCGCGTTTCCTGCGGCGGCGGTCCAGGTACAACATCCAGCCGGTGATGAAGAACACCAGCATGCCCAGGCTGGACAGCATCACGATGATCCGCCCGGGCAGGCCGAAGAAGCTGCCCGAATGCAGCGCGAACATGCTGACGATGATCTTGCCGCCGGGGTTTTTGGCGGCGTAGGGCTCCAGCGAGAGCAGTGCGCCAGTCGCCGGATCCAGTTGCACGATGTCCTGCGCGCGGTCATGCGCGGCATCAGCGCCCTGCACGCGGCTGGTGAGCGCGCGGCCGGGCTTGGCCGGGAAGCGCAGATCGATGTAACCGTGGCGAACGCCGTCCAGCGCGTACAGGGTGGCCTGCACCTTGTGCAGATCCAGTGGGCCGCCGCGGGTGCGCGGTTGGCTCTGCTCGGCGCTCGAGCCGCCGAGCAAGGTGGTCACGCTCTTGCGGTACCAGTCGAACGACCACCACAGCCCGGTCAGTGCGACCAGCAGGTACACCAGCAGTACCCAGGTGCCGACCACCGAGTGCAGGCTCCACAGGAAACTGCGCCCCCTGCGCGACCATTCCACCGCCAGCCAGGTGCGCCAGTGCCACCAGCGTCGCGGCCAGCGCAGATACAGCCCGGACAGGCAGAAAAACACCAAGGTGATCGCGCAGCTGCCGGTGATCAGGCGGCCACGTTCGCCGCTGACCAGGTGGCGGTGCAGGTCTTCGACGAAGGCGAAGAACGCCAGCCCCCGCAACCCGGTGAGTACGGTGCCGGTATACGGATCGAAGTAGCGCCAGTTGGCCTGGCCGCCTTCGAAACGCGCGACCGACAGGCGCTGCCCGGTGGCATCCACGCGCAGCCGCTGCAGCGCGTGCGGCATGCCCTGCTGCAATCGCGGTAGCAGCTCGGTGAGCGCCAGCGGCTGATCACCGGCTGCATGGCGTTCCACCACCTGCGCAAGCGCCGGATTGGCCGCGCGCATCAGCTCATCTTCAAAGGACAGCGTGGCGCCGCTCAGCCCCATCACCGCCAGCACGGTGCCGGCGGTGATGCCCAGCAGCCAATGCAGCTGGAAAAGAACGGTCTTCAACATGGGGCGGTTCCGGCGGCAGAAGGCAGCGCGGCCAGCCACGCAGGCGGCGTGACACTACCCGGCAGCGAATGAGAATGAATCTCGTCATTGTTGGGCGTGGCGCAACGGCGGTCAAGGCCTTCGGCGGCGTAGCGCGGCATCACCATCAACGGTCACGCTGTCGACGATGGCAGACGGCCTCAGTGCCGCGCCCACGCCTCGATCTCGCCTGCGGAGAGCGGCCCCAGCTTCTGTTTCACGATGCGCCCTTCGGCATCGACCAGCACCGAATAGGGCAGCAGGCCCTGTGCATTGCCCAGGCGCACGCTGGCATCGGCAGGGCCGGGCGTGTCGAGCACGATCGGGTAGGCCACAGGAATGCGGGCCAGGAAATCGCGCACGCCCTCGGGGGTATCCAGCGCCAGCCCGAGCACCTGCACACCGCTGGCGCCCTGGGCGTCGGCAAACGCGGTCAGCGCGGGCACTTCCTCCACGCAGGGGCCGCACCAGCTGGCCCAGACATTGATCAGCAGGGGGCGGCCACGGAAGCGGGCCAGATCCACGGGGTGTCCGTGGAGGTCGGGCAGGGTGATCGCCGGCATCGGATCGCCGGGTTGGGCTGCGGCCACCGCCGGGCGCTGCGGTGGTGGGGCGATCGCCGGGCGGGTGTCATGCCCGGCGAACCACACCCCCGTGCCGATGCCCAGCACGGCCGCGATCACGACCACCACGACCATCTGCCGTGGTGGCCGCAGGCTCATCGTGCGGTCCGCAGCAGCGCTTCTTCCACCAGCGCCTGGGTCAGCACGGTCGGCAGCACCGTCGGCGGTGCGCCCGGGCCGTAGACCACATACAGGGGCACGCCGACGGCCTTGTGCTCATCCAGGAAGGCGGTGATCTGCGGGTCGACATTGGTGTAGTCGCCGCGCATGTAGACCGCGTTGGTCCGGCGCAGGGTGTCGCGGAAGGCATCGGTGCCCAGCACCGCGCGCTCGTTGGCCTTGCAGGTCACGCACCAGTCGGCGGTCATGTTGACGAACACCACGCGGTTGTCCTGGCGCAGGCGGTCCAGCATCTGCGGTGAGTACTCCACCACGTTGTCGCTGGCCGGCTGTGCGGCCTTGGCCGGCGGATCCAGGCGGGTCACGCCCCAGACCGGATACAGCGCGGCCAGCACCAGCAGCAGGGCCAGCAGGCCGCCCACGCGCTGGCTGCGCCAGCGGCTGCGCTCGAACCACCACAGCGCCAGCGACAGGATCACCAGGCCGCCCAGCACCAGCGCCATCGCATCCACGCCGCGCTGCTTGCCCAGCACCCACAGCAGCCAGATCGCGGTGCCGTACATCGGGAAGGCCAGCACCAGCTTGAGGGTTTCCATCCACGCGCCGGGGCGCGGCAGGCGACGGGCCAGCGACGGCACGAAGCCGATCAGCAGGAACGGCAGGGCCAGGCCCAGGCCGAGTGCCAGGAACACCAGCATCGCCTGCAGGCCGGGGGCAGCAAAGGCATAGGCCAGTGCCGGGCCCATGAACGGGGCCACGCACGGGCTGGCGACCACACAGGCGAGCACGCCGGTGAAGAAATCGCCGACCGGGCCGCTGCGCGAGGCCAGCGACTGGCCGACCCCGCCCATGCTGCCGCCCAGGGTGAACACGCCCGACAGGCTCAGGCCGACGGCGAACATCAGATACACCAGCGCGGCGATGAACCACGGGTGCTGCAGCTGGAAGCCCCAGCCCGCGGCCTGGCCCGCTGCACGCAGCGCGATCACCAGCGCACCGATCGCAGCGAAGGCGACCAGCACGCCGGCGGTGTACCAGAGTGCATGGCTGCGTGCGCGCTGGCGGCTCTCGCCACTCTGCGCCACACCCAGCACCTTCAGCGACAGGATCGGCAAGACGCACGGCATCAGGTTGAGGATCAGGCCACCGGCCACGGCGAACAGCAGCAGCACCAGCAGGTTGCCCGGTGCGGCCGCCGGTGAGGCCGGCGGCGGGGTGCGCTGTGCGTTGTCGGCGCTGGCATCCGGGGTGGCGGCGGTGTCGCCCGGTGCGGCCAGGGCCGGCTCGTTCGGACGGATCAGCATCGGCTGGCTGCCGGTGCCGGCTTCACCGCGCTCACGGGCGAGGGCTCGCTTGTCGCGATTGGGCAGGGGCGCGATGACCTCGGTCTTCTGCGCGACGTCATTCGCCTTGGCGTTGATCGTGCCGGCCGGCAGCGCCAGCTTCACCCGGCGCGTCATCGGCGGGTAGCAGATGCCATCGGTCTGGCAGCCCTGGAAGGTGATCACCAGCGTGGCATCGGTTGCACTGGCCGTACTGCGGCGCAGCGGCAACGGGACGTCGATCTGGTCGAAGTACACCGCCACATCGCCGAAATGCTCATCGCGGTGCGATTTGGCGGCCGGCCATGTCGGCTTGTCCGCGCGGATGCCCGGCGCGCCTTCCAGCGCCAGCGAGGTGCGGTCGCGATACAGGTAGTAGCCCGGCGCCGGCGTGAAACGCAGCAGCACGGTGTTGCCATCGCCGACGATGGCATCGAAGCCGAAGGCGCGCTCGGACGGCAGCGGCAACGCCTGGGCGTTGCTGGTGCCGGGCAGGCGCAGCCCGCTGCCGGTGGTGTTGGCGAGTGGGGTGTTGAACGGCGAGGCGGCAGCGCTGGCGGCGGCCGGTGCGGCACTGGCCGTTCCGCTGCCACCGGCCGGCAGCTTCACCTGCAGCGTGCGCTTCTGCGGCGGGTAGCACACGCCCGCATCGGCGCAGCCCTGGTAGCGCACTTCCAGCGTGACCGTGTCGGTGCCATCGGCGGCCTTGCCCGGCAGTACGCCGGTCAGGCGTTCGCGGTAGGTCTCCACCTCGCCGAAGAAATCATCATGGTGCTTTTTGCCGGCCGGCAGCTGCAGCGCCTCGGCGTCGAACCCGGCATCGGCCTTGACCGTGGTGCGGTGGCGATACAGGTAATAGCCCGGGGCGATCTTCCAGCTGATCTCCACGCGATCGCGGTCGCGCGCCTGCGCGGTAAGCCCGAAGGCCTCATCGACCGGGAGCAGATCCTTTTCGCTGATCGCCCAGGCCGGCAGGGAGACCACGAGCAACGCGCACAGCGCGGCAATACGACGAAACAGCGTCATCAATCACTTTCCTCACGGGTCTGCGCCCGAATCCAATCCAGGTACGCCGGCAGGCCGGCGCGGGTTTCGACCGCGATGCACTCGGGGAGTTCATACGGGTGCAGGGCCTGCACGCGCGCGATCGCCGCGTCCAGGCGGCTGCCGGTGGTCTTGATCAACAGTTGGACCTCATGGTCCTCGGTGACCTCGCCCTGCCAGCGGTAAGTCGAGTGCGCCCCGTCCAGGCGCGTCACGCAGGCCGCCAGGCGTTCGTCCACCAGCGCGTGTGCCAGCCGCGTGGCGCAGGCCACGTCGGGGCAGGTGGTGAACAGCAGGAAGACGGGATCGGCAATCGACATGACCGCCGAGTATAGGACCGCAAGAGGCCAATGGTCCGACCGGCGCCGCGAGGGGGCGCCGGTCGGCCGGGCTCAGTTGGCCAGCTGGCAGGTGGCCGGCTTGGCCGAGGTGAACAGGGCCGGGGTGGCCCATTCGGGGTGGTCGATGAACGGATTGCGGTTGCCCTGGAAACTGAAGATCACCTCGTTGCGAGCGCGTTCTGCCGCGTCCGGCGGGTCGGACAGGTGCCAGTCGATCAGGGTCGAGAGCAGGCCCATGTAAGCTGGCGAGGCCGACGTTTTGACGATCTTGCTGCGGTCGTCGGTCAGCTCCAGGTCCGGCTCGGACTGCCCGGTTTTGGCATCTTTACCGCCTTCATAACGGATCGCCATGTACATCACCGCACGCGCCATATCGCCCTTGCGGTGGCCCCACACTTCGAACGAGCCGCCATTGCCATCCGGCGTGCGCACCCAGTTGGAGGTGCCCGGGTAGCCACCACTGCCGCCGCCGAATCCGTTGTTGGCCTCGGTCGCGCGTTCACCGCAGTTGCTGTCGCATTTGGCAAAGGGCTTGTTGCCGCGGTCCGCATTCCACTGTGCATCGGTCAGATACAGCATGTGGGTGTCGGTGTAGGGCGCGTAGGGCAGGCCCTTGTCGCCGGTGGTGCTGGCAAAGCCCAGCGAGTTGGGCCAGGTGTGTTCGCGGTTGTAGGTCAGCCCGCTGCCGGTGCCTGCGCGCCCGCTGACCTTGGTGTAGCTGCGGTTGCGGTAGGCATCGAGGATCTTGCCGCTGTTGTTGGGATCTTCGTCGGCGATTTCCAGGATGGTCCAGGTGCTGGTGCCCGAGCCGCTGTAGGGATAGGCGGTGTGACCCTTGATGGTCTCGTGCAGCGAGCAGCGCAACTGGCTGGGGGTGGAGGTGTTGACCCGGGCGTAATACTCCCCGGGCGTGCCGGGGTTGCCCGGATCGGGCGTGGTGGCGGTGGCCACGGTGAAGGCGATGCGTGTATCGGCGGCCGGGCGGGCGCCCTGGGCATCCTTCACGCGGGTGGCGCGGATGTCGAAGCGGCAGGCTTCCCCCGCCACCAGCGCGGTGTTGGTGGCCAGGGTGAAGCGGGTGCCGGTGGTCGGGTGGCTCAGCGGGACCGTGCCGGACTGGCCGCAGCTCAGCGCGAAGGCGCCGCTGGAGAGGGTGACCGGCTCACTGAAGGTGACGCTCAGGTCGGCGGCAGCCGGGAAGGTGCTGGCGCCCTGCTCGGGGGTGGTGGCGGTGACCGAGGGCGCGGTGTTCGGGCCGGTCGGGCCGCCGCCGCCGCTGAAGGTCTGGCCGTGGTTGCACGCGCCAAAGGTCTGCGTGGCCGATTCGGCCCAGGTGAAATGGGCGTACTGGCTGCCGCTGCCGGTCAGCTGCAGGGAGGTGCCCGGGGCGGTGCTGTTGGTCTCGCTGACCGGGATGTTCTGGCTGGTCAGGCCTGCCGCGGGGCCGCCGGCGGCCGTGATGGTGCCCTCATAGCTGAGGAACTGGACCATCTTGCCGCTGGCATCGACCAGGGCGATGCCGTCGTTGGGACCGTTCTGGATCCCGTTGGTCGGGTAGCTGACCGTGGCCAGCCGGGCGCCGCCGCAACTGGCGGTGCCGGCCGGGACCGCGTTGTTGGCGTAGACCGTGGCCGCCGAGGGGTTGCTGCCGTTGTACAGATAGAGCCGGTAGCCGGACAGGTCCTCACCGGCGGTGGCGACGACTTCGATCGCCTCGCCGACGTCCCCGGCCGGGGTGCTGTCGTCGTAATGCAGTTCATTGATGAATACATCGGCCCGGGCCGGGCTGGTGGCCAGCACCAGCAGGCAGGCCAGGGACAGCGGCGTCAGCAACCTCATCTACGACTCCTTGTGATTGGTCAATGCCGCTCGAATCTACGCAATCCAGATGACACATCGATTGGTCTGTCGGATTCGACCTTTCGCATTGAGAACTGCGTCAAACATTCACGCGCGGGCCCGGATCGGCAAAAAAAACCAGCCGCCTGCCCTTGAAAGGGGTGGGGCCAGCACCATCTCTGCTCTGTCCCGCACCGTCGGGTTTTTTCGTGAGCGTGGCTGGCAGTCGCCCTGTGCGAGTGCTAACATCGCCAGACTTTCCTAGACCAATCAACAACTTAAAAGGGTCTCACATGAGCATCAAGCCGCTTCATGACCGCGTCGTAGTCAAGCCGATCGAAGCCGACGAAATCTCGTCCGGCGGCATCGTGATTCCGGATTCCGCCAAGGAAAAGTCGACCAAGGGTGAAGTCGTGGCCGTCGGCCCGGGCAAGCCCCTGGACAACGGCAGCGTGCGCGCGCCGTCGCTGAAGGTCGGTGACAAGGTCATCTACGGCCAGTACGCCGGCAGCAGCTACAAGTCCGAAGGCGTCGAGTTCAAGGTTCTGCGCGAAGACGACATCCTCGCCATCGTCGGCTGAGTGATGCGGCCGGCCCCGTGCCGGCGCTTCCGCACTTCCTCCCGTTCAAGCAGCCGGGCATCGCCCGGCTCTACATAAAAAGGTAATCGCAATGGCTGCCAAAGATATTCGTTTCGGTGAAGACGCCCGCGCCCGCATGGTTCGCGGCGTCAACGTTCTCGCCAATGCCGTCAAGGCTACCCTGGGCCCGAAGGGCCGCAACGTCGTGCTCGAAAAGAGCTTCGGCGCGCCGACCATCACCAAGGACGGCGTGTCTGTCGCCAAGGAAATCGAACTGGCTGACAAGTTCGAGAACATGGGCGCGCAGATGGTGAAGGAAGTCGCGTCGCGCACCAACGATGACGCCGGCGACGGCACCACCACCGCCACCGTGCTGGCCCAGGCCCTGATCCGCGAAGGCGCCAAGGCCGTCGCTGCCGGCATGAACCCGATGGACCTCAAGCGCGGTATCGACAAGGCCGTGATCGCCGCCGTCGCCGAGCTGAAGAACATCTCCAAGCCGACCGCTGACGACAAGGCGATCGCCCAGGTCGGCACGATCTCGGCCAACTCGGACGAGTCGATCGGCAACATCATCGCCGAAGCGATGCGCCGCGTGACCAAGGAAGGCGTCATCACCGTTGAAGAAGGCTCGGGCCTGGACAACGAGCTGGACGTCGTGGAAGGCATGCAGTTCGACCGTGGCTACCTGTCCCCGTACTTCATCAACAACCAGCAGTCGCAGACCGCTGACCTGGACGATCCGTACGTGCTGCTGCACGACAAGAAGATCTCCAACGTGCGCGATCTGCTGCCCGTGCTGGAAGGCGTCGCCAAGGCCGGCAAGCCGCTGCTGATCATCGCCGAAGACATCGAAGGCGAAGCGCTGGCCACCCTGGTGGTCAACACCATCCGTGGCATCGTCAAGGTCGTGGCCGTCAAGGCACCGGGCTTCGGCGATCGTCGCAAGGCGATGCTGGAAGACATGGCCGTGCTGACCGGCGGCACCGTGATCTCCGAGGAAATCGGTCTGTCGCTGGAAAAGGCGACGATCAAGGACCTGGGCCGCGCCAAGAAGGTGCAGGTCTCCAAGGAAAACACCACGATCATCGATGGCGCCGGCGAGAAGGCCAACATCGAAGCGCGTGTCACCCAGATCAAGACCCAGATCGAAGACACCTCCTCGGATTACGACCGCGAGAAGCTGCAGGAACGCGTGGCCAAGCTGGCCGGCGGCGTTGCCGTGATCAAGGTCGGTGCCTCGACCGAAATCGAAATGAAGGAAAAGAAGGATCGCGTCGACGACGCCCTGCACGCGACCCGTGCAGCCGTTGAAGAAGGCGTGGTCCCGGGCGGCGGCGTTGCCCTGGTTCGTGCGGTCACCGCGCTGAGCGGCCTGAAGGGTGCCAACGAAGACCAGAACCATGGCATCCAGATCGCCCTGCGCGCGATGGAAGCCCCGCTGCGCGAAATCGTGGCCAATGCTGGCGAAGAGCCGTCCGTGATCGTCAACAAGGTCAAGGAAGGCACCGGCAGCTTCGGCTACAACGCCGCCACCGGCGAATTCGGCGACATGCTGGAATTCGGCATCCTGGACCCGACCAAGGTGACCCGTTCGGCGCTGCAGAACGCTGCCTCGATCGCTGGCCTGATGATCACCACCGAAGCGATGGTTGCCGAAGCCCCGAAGAAGGATGACGGCGCTGGCGCAGCTGGCGGCGGCATGGGCGGTATGGGTGGCATGGGCGGCATGGACTTCTGATGTAGAGGCCGGCCTTCGGTCGGCACGCATCGGAGCAGTAATGCGCCAACGCAGTACGAAAAACCCCGCCGGAAGGCGGGGTTTTTTTGTGCGCGTATCACGGGCTCACAGCGCGCTGGTCGGCGCCTCGACCTCATCCTGCAGCCAGCGCAGGAATGCCGCGATGGCCGGGTTCTCCTCGGCGCCGGGCAGGGTGACGGCGTAGTACGCAAACCGCGTCGGCCAGGGATGATCCAGCACGACGGCCAGCCGCCCGCTGGCCACTTCGGCTTCCACATACAGGTCACGCACCAGCGCGATGCCCTGACCCGCTTCTGCGGCACGGATCAGCAACACGTCGTCATCGAATGCCGGGCCACGTTCGACGCGCGGATCGGGTGGCAGGCCCAGCGCGCGGAACCACAGCGACCAGTCGCTGCGGTCCGAATCCTGCAGCAGCGGGTACTGCAGGCAGTCCACGGCCGAGTGGATCGGCGGGCCCTCGGCGAGCAGCGCCGGGCAGGCCACCGGCAACAGCACCGGCGCCGCCAGTGGGCGTGAGACCAGGCCGGGGTAGTCACCGAGACCGTGGCGGATGGCGATGTCGATACGGTCGCGACGCAGATCCGCCAGCGCCGATGAGGCCTCCACACGCACTTCGATCGCCGGGTGGCGTTCGGTGAACCGCCCCAGCCGCGGCACCAGCCAGGACGCGGCGAAGCTGGGCACGGTGCTGAGGGTGAGCGTCTGCCGGGCATGGATGGCCTCCAGCGTCGCCATGCTGTCCTGGATCTGATCGAACGCGCGCAGCAGGGCCGGGTGCACCTGTGCGCCGGCCGGGGTAAGCGCGACCCCATGAGGGGTGCGGGTGAACAGCACAACGCCGGTGCGCGCCTGCAACAGCTTGAGCTGCTGGCTGATCGCGCCCGGGGTGACCCCCATGACCGCAGCAGCGGCCTTGAGGCTGCCATGACGACCGGTTTCGACGAAGGCGCGCAGTGCGAGCAGGGGAAGGACGGCGCCCATGACCTTAGATTTTCTCTCTTGGCAGTGCAGGAAGAATCGTTCTACAGGGCGCGCTGGCCTGCGTAGCATCGTGATCATGTTGAATCACCACGGTTTAGTCCAGCTGCATTGCTTGAGCCCCGATAGCCCACCCGCAATCGACATGCGTTGCCGTCGCAGCGTGGCGTCGTGACGTGAACCCCTCCGCCATCCCTCGCCTGCAAGGAGACCGCTGTGTCCCCCGCTTCGCTGCACCTGTACACCGACAGCTCGCCCAATGGCTTCAAGATCACCATCGCGCTGGAAGAGATCGGCATCCCTTACGTACTGCATCACGTGCGCATCGACGAAGGTGAGCACCGCCATCCCGATTTCCTGCAGCTGCATCCGCACGGTCGCATTCCGGTGCTGGTCGACGACGCGACCGGTATCACCGTGTTCGAATCCGCGGCCATCCTGCTGTACCTGGCCGAGCAGAGCGGACGGCTGTTGCCCGACGCGCCACGCGCGCGCTGGGAGGCCATCACCTGGTTGATGTTCCACTCCGCCAGCGTCGGTCCGATCCTGGGGCAGCGTGTGCACGTTGAGATGTTCGCCAAGGAGCGGCATGCGCCTGCGATCGAACGCTACCGGCGCCTGAGTGCCGAATTCTTCGCCACGCTGGATCAGCGACTCGCGGACCGTCCATGGCTGGCAGGCGAGGCGTACTCCATCGCCGATATCGCCGGCTACGGCTGGACCCACATCGCCACGCTCATCGAGTTCGACTTCAGTGCCTTCCCGCACCTGAGTGCGTGGCACGCGCGCATGTCGCAGCGGCCCGCCGTGCAGCGTGGGGTGCTGCTCCCCGAACCGGCCACCGGCCCCTGACCCAGGAACGACCACGATGACCCTGTTGACTGATATCACCCCGATGCAGGCGCCACTGACCGGCGCATCCGCACCGACGTTCGCCCGCCATGCCGGCTACCAGCGCATGTTCCGCGAAGGCGCGCTCACGCTGGGCGTGTTCCTGCCGTTGCGCTTCTACCAGGGCGACATGCAGGTGCTGGCCGGGCAGGCGGATCTGGTGAGCCAGCTGGACCGCGATGGTTTTGCCGCGACCTGGGTACGCGATGTACCCCTGTTTGATCCGTTGTTCGGCGATGCCGGGCAGGTGTTCGACCCGTTTACCTATCTGGCTTTCCTGGCGGCACGCACGAAGCGGCTGGCGCTGGCCACGGGCAGTGCGATCTTCTCGCTGCGCCATCCGATCGATCTGGCCAAGTCGGCCACCACCATCGACCAGCTGTCCGGTGGTCGGCTGGTGCTGGGGATCGCCTCCGGCGACCGACCGGTGGAGTTCCCGGCGTATGGCCTGGAGCATGCAGACCGTGGCGAGCGCTTCGCCGCATCGGTGGCGTATGTCCGCCAACTCATGCAGCACGGTTCCTTGCGTATCGATTCACCCCTGGGTGCGCTGCAGGGCGTGGAGCTGCTGCCCAAGCCGGTGGCCGGGGCGATTCCCCTGCTGGTGACCGGCACCTCGCGCCAGACACTGGACTGGGTTGGGCAGCATGCCGATGGTTGGCTGACCTATCCCGAGGCAACCCATCACGCGGGCGGACCGCAGCGCCTGGCCGACAAGATCCAGGCATGGCGCCGTCTCATCCCCGACGGTGGCTTCCGCCCGCACGTCACCAACGAATGGCTGGATCTGGTCGGGGACCCGAACCATCCCCGCACGCCGCTCAGTGGCGGCTACACGCTGAGAACCGGCCGCAACGGATTGATCGATCTGCTGGGCGAGTGGCAGCGTGCCGGCGTGAACCATGCTGCGCTGGGCATCCAGTTCTCGCAGCGCCCGGCGGCCGAGGTGCTGCAGGAACTGGCCGAATACGTGCTGCCGTTGTTTCCTTCGCATGACGGGCCGCTGCCGGCCGGCACGCGCTGGTAGGCATGCCCTCCGCTCCGCCATAAGGGGCGGCGCAGCACTCGTCAGGCCGGAGAACGCACCGCGCGCAGACGCTCGCGCCAAGCGAGGCCGAGATGCGCAAGCAGGAACGACAGTACGCCGCCCACCACCAGTCCCTGCGCGTACGTCATGGGCAGCCATATCGCTGCCGCCGCGCCCAGCGCCATGCCGACCAGGCTGACGGCAACGGCAACACGTTGCCGCGCCAGATGCTGTGCCTGCACGCGCTGACGTTGCTCGACGGCCACGCGCTTGTTGTCCGGCCGCAGGATGGCCTGGGCAATCGCGTCAGCTTGGGAAGGGGTCATCGACGCATCCTTGTGGGTGATCCTGTCCCGGATCTTCGCCTGTCACCGGGGCGACGTAAAGTGCGGCGGGGTTCCAGATACGTCGCAACGACTATATAGTTAGCCGCCATATTATGTCGAAGCCGCCTGCATGCTGGAAATCAAACACCAGGCCTTCCTGACCGAGCTCGAACGTCGTGGCCAGCCGGATACGGGTGAGTTGGCGCTGTGTTTCCAGGTGCTGTCGCTGGCCAGCGCGATCGACCAGGACTGCGCGAGTCGTCTGGCACCGCTGGGCCTGAGCGAAGGACGTTTCGTACTGCTGTTCCTGCTGCGTGGTGCGGACACGGCCTTGTCGCCTCACCAGTTGGCCGAGCGCGCCGGCGTCACCCGTGCCACCGTGACCGGCCTGCTGGATGGCCTGGAGCGCGCGCACCTGGTGAGCCGCCACAGTGATCCGGACGACAAACGCCGCATCCACGTGCGGCTGACCCCGGCGGGTCAGGCACTCGCTGCGCAACTGTTCGACCAGCAGACCGACTGGATCGCCTCGCTGTTCGCCGATATCAGCCCCAGGGAACGGCGCACGCTCGGCACGCTGTTGCAACGCGTGTGGTCGCGCACCGACGCAGGGCGTGCGGCATGAAGCAGCCGGTCACCCGCGAGCGACGCGGGCAGCTGGATCGCGGTGAAGCCGAAGCCACGCACTTGGCCGAAGTGCTGGCCGTCGATTTCGCCAAGCTGATGGCCAATGTCGCACCCGGTTTGCCAGCCTCTGCGATCACCCCGATGCGCAACGCCGCCAAGCGCGGCATCACCCTGCGCATGCAGGGCGCCGCCACGCTGCTGCGCGTGCATGGTCACGGCGATCCTGCGCAGTGGTCGCGCCATGCCAGCGACACGGTACGTGGTTGGGCCTGCTATCTGATCGGCAGTGACCCTGGGTTGTCACTGGAGCACAAGCTGGATGCGCTGCGCGCGCTGGCCGATGACGCACACTTTGGCGTGCGCGAGTGGGCGTGGCTGGCCGTGCGTCCGCATATCGTCTCCGAACCGCTGCGCGTGCTGACGCACCTGCACGGCTGGAGCACCGACGCCTCACCCAACGTGCGCCGCTTCGCCTGCGAAGCGCTGCGTCCGCGGGGTGTGTGGGCCGCGCACATCACGCTGTTCAAGCAGGAACCCCACCACGCCCTGCCGCTGCTGCAGGCGCTGTGTTGTGACGCCTCGCGCTACGTGCAGGATTCAGTAGGCAACTGGCTCAACGACGCCGGCAAAAGCCAGCCCGATTGGGTCCGCGCGCTGTGCAGCGAATGGCAGGAGCACCACGCCGATGATCCGGCCAACACCTATATCCGCAAGCGCGCACTGCGCTCGCTCTGACCTCAAGGAATGCCATGTCGCACATGTTGATCGAACTGTACACCGCCACCCCTGCCTGGACTGCGCTGGACCCGGTATCGCGCGGGGCGCTCTTCGCCCGCATCGGCGCGGGTATGCAAAACGTGGACCCCGCGCGCGTCACACCGGTGGCGATGGGCCGTATCGAGCAGGACGTACCGCACACCACGGCCGAGCAGTTCTATGCGGTGTGGCAGTGCGCCGAACGGCTGGATGCCGATGCCTTGCTGGCCGCAATCGGCGCCACAGGCTGGCATGAGTACTTCACCACCACCCACGCGGTAGGTGCAGCGGGCACCCTGCAGCAGCATCTGGCTGAGCTGGCGGCGTTGCCGCGGGAGTGATGGTGCAGGCCGGGTCGGCAGCGGCTGAATGGTCATCGCAGTTGCGAATGAAACAGTTGGCACCTCCAAACCCCTGTGTTATCAATACTCCCCAATGAACGCACGCCCCGCCAATTCCTACTTTTGGTATTACTTTCCGAAGCCACCGGCGGAGGAAGGCATGCGCTCACCCTGAAGAAATTTTCAGACGCATTCCCGAAAGCCGCCAGCGCACCTGGCGGCTTTTTTGTTGCCGCCGCGCTGGGGACCCCCACTGCCAAGGAGTTACCCCATGCCCCCCCATACCGACGACCTGCGCATCCGCAAGATTGAACCGTTGACCCCGCCGGCGCAGCTGCTGGCGATGCTGCCCTGCGATGATGAAGCCTCCGATACGGTCAGCGCCTCCCGCGCGGCCCTGCACGAGATCCTGCACGGCCGCGATGACCGCCTGGCGGTAGTGATCGGCCCGTGCTCGATCCATGATCCGGTGGCCGCCATCGAATACGCCCAGCGCCTCAAGCCGCTGCGTGACGCTTACGCCGACGAGCTGGAAATCGTCATGCGCGTGTACTTCGAAAAGCCCCGTACCACGGTGGGCTGGAAAGGCCTGATCAACGATCCGGACCTGGATGGCAGCTTCAACATCAACAAGGGCCTGCGCGTGGCGCGCGGTCTGCTGCGCGACATCAACAAGCTCGGCCTGCCGGCCGGCGTTGAATTCCTCGACGTGATCTCGCCGCAGTACATCGCCGATCTGGTCGCCTGGGGCGCGATCGGCGCGCGTACCACCGAAAGCCAGGTGCACCGCGAACTGGCCTCGGGGTTGTCGTGCCCGGTCGGGTTCAAGAACGGTACCGACGGCAACATCAAGATCGCTGCCGACGCGATTGGTGCTGCCTCCAATCCGCATCACTTCCTGTCGGTGACCAAGGAAGGCGGCACCGCCATCGTGGCCACCGCCGGCAACCCGGATTGCCACGTCATCCTGCGCGGCGGCAAGACGCCCAACTACGACGCTACTCACGTGGAAGCGACCAGCCAGACGCTGGCCAAGTCGCACCTGGCCGCGCGCATCATGATCGACGCCAGCCACGCCAACAGCAGCAAGAATCCGGAAAACCAGCCCAAGGTCATCGCCGACATCAACGCCCAGTTGGCCAATGGCGAAGAGCGCATCGTCGGCGTCATGGTAGAAAGCCATCTGGTGGCCGGTCGGCAGGAACTGGTGGAGGGCCAGCCGTTGACGTACGGGCAGAGCATCACCGATGGCTGCATCGGCTGGGACAGCTCGCTGGCGGTACTGGAAAGCCTGGCCGAGGCGGTGCGTGCGCGGCGGGCGGTGCGGATCAGCGAAGCGGCATGAATCTGCTTTGATCCGGGGGTAGAGCCACCCCATGGGTGGCTGCGCGCAGCGCCGCGGCGCCTCATGCAGATCATGCAGATCATGCAGAAGCAGCCACGCATGGCGTGGCTCTACCCGCAGTGCGCCGCGCACCCGCTGATCATGAGGCGCGCCGCAGCCTCGCCAATGCCAGATAGATCGCCGGGGTGGTGTACAGGGTCAGCCACTGGCTGACCAGCAGGCCACCGACAATCGCAATGCCCAGCGGCTGGCGCATCTCCCAGCCTTCGCCGGTGGCCAGCATCAACGGCAACGTACCCAGCAACGCGGCCACGCTGGTCATCAGGATCGGCCGGAACCGCAGCCGTGCGGCTTCGCAGATCGCGTCGTACGACGACAGCCCGCGCTCGCGTTCGGCCGACAGCGCGAAGTCGATGATCAAGATGGTGTTCTTCATCACCACGCCCACCAGCAGGAACAGGCCGAGCAGCGAGATCAGGTTCAACTCATTACCGAAGGCCATCAGCGCCAGCAATGCGCCAACGCCCGCCGAGGGCAGCGTGGAGAGGATCGCCAGCGGCTGCACGAAGCTCTCGTACAGCACGCCCAGCACCAGATACACCGCCAGCATCGCGCCGAGGATCAGCCACAGCTGGCGCTCGCGCAACTTTTCGAAGCCACCGGCCTCGCCACTGAGCCGCGCCTGCACATGGGTGGGCAGCATGATCCTGGCCATGGCCTGGTCCACCGCCTTCACCGCCTGGTCCAGGGTGACGCCGGGTGCCAGCGCGAACTCGATCCACACGGAGGCGAACTGCTGGCTGTGATAGATCCGGTCCGGCGCCATGCCGTAGTCCCACCGCGCGATCGACGACAGCGGCAGGCGCTGGCCGTCCTTGCCGATCACATGGATCTGTTCCAGCGTGGAGGGATCCTGGGTGTAGCGCGGGTCCAGCTCCATCACCACGCGGTACTGGTTGAGGGTGTCGTACAGCGTGGCGACCTGGCGTTGGCTGAAGGCGTTGTTGAGCACCGAGGCGATCATGCGCATGTCCACGCCCAGGCGGGCGGCGGCATCGCGGTCGATGTCGAGCACCACCTGGCGCATGCCCTCATCGCCCTTGGATTCCACATCGACCAGCTCGGGCAGGGCGCGCAGTGCATCGGCCACCTTGGGCGTCCATTGCCGCAGCGGTTCCAGTTCGCCGGAGAGCAGCTGGAATTCGTACTGGCCGCTGTCGCCACTGCCTTCCAGCTTGATGTCCTGGTCCACCCACAGGAACATGCCGCCACCGGGAATCTTCGGCATGTTGGCGCGCAGGCGGTCGATCACCTGCTGACTGGAGACCTTGCGCTCGGCCAGCGGCTTCATCTTGATCATGATGAAGGCGTTGTTGACCCCGCTGCGGCCGCCGATGTACCCGATGATGTCGCTGATCGCAGGGTCCGCCAGCAGCAGTTTGCGGTAGGCCTCGATCTTGGGCTGCATGACCTGGAACGAGAGGCCGTCGTCGCCGCGCGCGAAGCCACGCAGCTGCGCGGTGTCCTGTTTGGGCACGATGCCCTTGGGCACCTGCTGGAACAGCCACACATTCAGCGCGATCACGCCGGCGAACAGCAGCAGCGGCAGCGCGAGCCAGCGCAGCATCGTCTGCAGGCTGCCCACATAGGCACCGCGCAGGCGTTCGAACAGCGCGGTGCCGGCGCGCTGCAGCCCATTGCCGGGACCGGGGCGCGGCTGCCCGAGCAGGCGCGCGCACAGCATCGGGGTCAGGCTGAGCGAGACCAGCAGTGAGACGCCCATCGCCGCCACCAGGGTCAGCGAGAACTCGCGGAACAGCTTCTCGACGAAGTCATCCAGGAACAGGATCGAGATGAACACAACGGCCAGCGCGATGTTCATCGACAGCAGCGTGGCACCGACTTCACCCGCGCCCCGCAGCGCGGCGGTCATCGGCGAGGCGCCTTCTTCGCGATGACGGGCGATGTTCTCCAGCACCACGATCGCATCGTCGACCACCAGCACCGCCGCCACGATCAGCGCCATCAGCGAGAGTGTGTTCAATGAGAACCCGAGCAGGGCGATGATCGCCAGCGCGCCCAGCAGCGAGACCGGGATCGCCACGGTCGGCACCAGCGCCGCGCGCCAGTGACCCAGGAAGGCCAGCACCACCAGCACCACCAGGGCGATCGCCAGCAACAGCGTCAGCTCGGCCTCGCGCAGGGTGGCGCGGATCACCGGTGAGCGGTCCATCACCACCTGCATGTCGATGGTGGCCGGCAGCAGTGCCTGCAGCGTGTCCATCTGCGCCTGGATGGCGTCGACGGTCTCGATGATGTTGGCGTCCGGCTGGCGGCTGACGATCAGCAGCACCGCCGGGCGCTCGTTGTGGAAGCCGCTGGCGTAGCGATCCTCCACGCCTTCGCGGATCCCGGCCACATCCTCCAGGTACACCGGGCGGCCGTCGCGCATCGCCACGATCAGGCGGCGGTACTCGGCGGCGGTGCGCAGCTGCAGCGTGGCTTCCAGCTGCCACTGCTGGGCTTGGCTGGCCACCGTGCCCAGCGGCTTGAGCGCGTTGGCGTTACGGATCGCCGCGGCGATGTCGTCCAGCGCGATGCGGTGATGGTTCAGGGCATTCGGGTCGAGCGAAACGCGCACCGCGGGCAGTGAGCTGCCGCCCACCTGCACCTCGCCGACGCCGGGAATCTGCGCCAGCTTCTGCGCGATCACGGTGGAAGCCACGTCGTATATCTGCCCCGGCGCGAGGCTGTCCGAACTCAGCGCCAGCGCCATGATCGGCGCCTGCGAGGGATTCACCTTGCGGTACTGCGGCATCCCCGGCATGCCGCTGGGCAGCTGCGCGCGCGCGGCATTGATCGCCGCCTGCACGTCGCGCGCGGCATCATCCACGTTGCGGCCGAGCGCGAATGTCAGCTCGACCTGGGTCGAGCCCTGGGTGCTGGCCGAGTCGATCCCGGTCAGCCCCGGGATGGTGCCCAGCGCACGTTCCAATGGCGTGGCGACGTTGGCCGCCATCGACTCGGGGCTCGCGCCCGGCAGGCTGGCGCTGACGTTGATCGCCGGGTAGTCGACCTGCGGCAGCGGCGCGACCGGCAGCAGGCGCAACCCGAGCAGGCCGGCCAGTACCACCGCCACTGCCAGCAGCACGGTGGCGACGGGATGCTGCACGAACCAGCCGATCGCCCGCGACAGCGGGCTCACGCCAGCGCCTCGTCAGCCTTGTCGGTCACCGGCGCGGGGCGCTGGCGGAAGCGGTCGAAGAACAGGTAGATCACCGGCGTGGTGAACAGGGTCAGCACCTGGCTGACGATCAGCCCACCGACCATCACCAGGCCCAACGGCTGGCGCAGCTCGGCGCCCGAGCCACTGGCGAACATCAGCGGGATCGCGCCGAACAACGCGGCCAGCGTGGTCATCAGGATCGGGCGGAAGCGCAGCAATGCGGCCTGATGGATGGCCTGGCGCGGCGCCATGCCGTGCTCGCGCTCGGCCTCCAGCGCGAAGTCGATCATCATGATCGCGTTCTTCTTGACCAGCCCGATCAGCAGCACGATGCCGATCACCGCGATCAGGTCCAGGCTGCGCCCGCTCACCAGCAGGGCAAGCAACGCGCCCACCGTGGCCGAGGGCAGGGTGGAGAGGATGGTGATCGGGTGGATGAAGCTCTCGTAGAGCACGCCCAGCACCAGGTACATCACCACCACCGCGGCCAGCACCAGCCACAAGGTGCTCGACAGCGAGGCGCGGAACGCATCGGCCGCGCCCTGCAGGCGAAGCTCTACGCTGGCCGGCAGGCCGATCGCGGCGCGGGCGCCTTCGATGGCATCCACCGCTTCGCCCAGCGATGCCTCCGGGGCGAGGTTGAACGAGAACGTCACCGCCGGGAACTGGCCGACATGGTTGATCAGCAGCTGCGCGGGGCGCTGTTCGATCCGCGCGATGCCGCCCAGCGGCACCTGCCGACCATCCGGGCCGGTGACGTGCAGGCGTGCGATCGCATCCGGGCCGAAGGCCACGTCCGGGCGCGCTTCCAGCACCACGCGGTACTGGTTGGCCTGGGTGAAGATGGTCGAGATCTGGCGCTGCCCGAACGCGTCGTACAGCGCATCGGCGATGGTCTCCACGCTGATGCCCAGGCGCGCCGCGGCGACCCGGTCGATCACCACATGTGCCTGCAGCCCTTGGTTCTGCAGATCGCTGGCGACGTCGGCCTGTGCCGGTGCCTGCTGCAGATGCTCGAGCAGGCGCGGCGTCCACGTCTCCAGCTGCGCGATATCCGGGCTGGTCAGAGTGAACTGATACTGGGTGCGGCTGATCCGGTCCTCGATGCCCAGTTCCTGGACCGGTTGCAGATACAGTTTGATGCCTGGGACATGCGCCACGCGCTGCTGCAGCCGCGCGATGATGGCCTGTGCATCGGCAGCGCGCTGTGCGTGCGGTTTCAATTCGATCAGAAGACGCCCACTGTTGAGCGTGGCGTTGTTGCCGTCCACGCCGATGAACGAGGACAGGCTGGCCACGTCCTCATCTTCCAGCAGCGCCGCCGACAAGGCCTGCTGGCGCTGCGCCATCGCCTGGAAGGAGATCGACTGCGGCGCCTCGCTGATGCCCTGGATCAGCCCGGCATCCTGCACCGGGAAGAAGCCCTTGGGCACCCACACGTACAGCAGCGCCGTCAGCACCAGCGTGGCGACAGTGGCGGCCAGCATCAACGGCTGGCGCTGCAGCACCCAATGCAGCTGGCGATCATAGACCGCCACGACGCGGTCGAACGGGTCGCCCTGCTGCGCCGATTCCTGCCCATCGGCATCGCGACGGGTCGCATGGCCGGCCTTGAGCAGGCGCGCGCACATCATCGGCGTCAGCGTCAGCGAGACCAGCAGCGAGATGCCGATCGCCACCGCCAAGGTGATCGCGAATTCGTGGAACAGCTTGCCGACCACGTCGGCCATGAACAGCAGCGGGATCAACACGGCGATCAGCGACAGGGTCAGCGAGATCAGCGTGAAGCCGATCTGCCTGGCACCCTTCAGCGCTGCCTGCATCGGCGTGGCACCGCGCTCCAGATGACGGGCGATGTTCTCCAGCATCACGATCGCATCGTCCACCACGAAACCGGTGGCGATGGTCAGCGCCATCAGCGTGAGGTTGTTGAGCGAGAAGCCGGCCAGCAGCATCACCCCGAACGTGCCGACCAGCGACAGCGGGACCGCGATGCTGGGAATGATCGTGGCCGGGATGTTGCGCAGGAACAGGAAGGTGACCATCACCACCAGTGCGATCGCGATCAGCAGCTCGTGCTGCACGCCACGGATCGAGGCGCGGATCGATTCGGTGCGATCGCTGAGGATGGCCACATCCACACCGGCCGGCAGCGAGGATTGCAGCTGCGGCAGCAGCGCACGCACCTGGTCGACCACGGCGATCACGTTCGCGCCGGGCTGGCGCTGGATGTTGATCAGCACCGCCGGGGTGGTGCCCGACCACGCGGCCAGCTGGCGGTTCTCGGCGCCATCTTCGATGGTGGCGACATCGCCCAGACGCAGCGGTGCGCCATCCTTCCAGGCCAGGATCAGGGCGCGGTACTCGGCCACCGAGCGCATCTGATCGTTGGCATCGAGCATGATCGCGCGGGTCGGCCCGTCGAAGCTGCCCTTGGGCATGTTGACGTTGGCCGTGCCGATCGCGGTGCGGATGCTGGCCATGCTCAGCCCGTTGGCGGCCAGCGCGGACGGATTGACCTGGATGCGGACCGCCGGGCGCTGCCCACCAGCGAGGCTGACCAGCCCGACCCCAGGCAGCTGCGAGAGCCGCTGCGCCATGCGGGTATCGACCAGATCGTGCACCTGCGGCAGCGAGAGGCCCTGCGAGGTCACTGCCAGGGTCAGGATCGGGGTGTCAGCCGGGTTGACCTTGCGGTACACCGGCGGCACCGGCAGATCGTCGGGCAGGAAGCTGTCGGCGGCGTTGATCGCGGCCTGCACTTCCTGCTCGGCCACGCCGAGCGCGACCTCCAGCGAGAACTGCAGGGTGATCACCGACGCGCCGCCGGAGCTGGTCGAGGACATCTGCTTCAGGCCGGGAATCTGCCCGAGTTGCCGTTCCAGCGGCGCGGTGACCGCGCTGGTGGTGACGTCCGGGCTGGCGCCGGGATACAGCGTGGTGATCTGGATGATCGGGTAATCGACCTGCGGCAGTGCCGCGACCGGCAGCAGGCGATAGGCCATCACGCCGGACAGCAGCAGCGCCACCATCAGCAGCGTGGTCGCGACCGGGCGCTCGATGAAGGGGCGCGAGAGGTTCATGCGCCGGTCCGCGGCGGGTCCTGCTCCACCACCTCGACCTTGGCGCCTTCGCGCAGGCCGTCGATGCCTTCCACCACCACGCGCTCGCCCGCCTTGAGGCCTTCGCGCACCGAGACGCGTTCGCCATCGGCCGGGCCGAGCACCACGGTGCGCAGCGACGAGGTGTCATCGGCCGCGATCACGTAGACGTAGCTGCCCTTGCTGCCGAACTGCACGGCGGCATTGGGAATCACCACCGCATCACTGCTGCTGACCTGCAGGCGCACGTTGACGAACTGGTTGGGGAACAACGATTCATCCGCGTTGGCGAACTGCGCGCGCAGTTTGAGCGTGCCGGTGGCGGTATCGATGCGGTTGTCCAGGCTGGAGAGCACGCCATCGCCCAGCGCGGTGCGCTCCTCGCGGTCCCAGGCTTCCACGGTCAGCTGCGGATTGGCGCGTGCGGCAGCCACCACCGCCGGCAGGTCCGGCTCGGGCACGGTGAACAGCACGCTGATCGGGGTGGTCTGGGTGATGGTGGCCAGCGGCTCGGTATCGCCACTGCGCACCAGGTTGCCGACATCGACGTTGCGCAGGCCCATACGCCCGGCCACCGGTGCGGTGATGCGGGTGTACTGCAGCTGCAGGCGTGCTTCATCCACCGCCGCCTGGTCGGTCTGGCGACGGCCCTGCAGCTGGCGCACCTTGCTCTGCTGATCACTGAGGTCCTGCGCGGAGACGAAGTGCTTGCTCTGCAGTTCGGCGAAGCGCTTGAGCTGGCTTTCGGCATTGTCCAGCTCGGCCAGGTTCTGCTGCTGGGTGCCCAGCGCACGCGAGAGCTGCACCTGGAACGGGCGCGGATCGATCTCGGCCAGCAGCTCGCCGGCGGTGACGTGCTGGCCCTCGGAGAATGCCAACCGAAGCAGTTCGCCATCCACGCGGCTGCGGATGCTCACCGTATGCAGCGGGGTCACCGTGCCCAGCGCTTTCAGGCGCACCACCAGATCTTCCTGCGTCGCAGTGGCCACACGCACCGGGGTCGGCTGCGGCCCCCCGGACGGGCCGGCGGCCGGGCCGGGCGCGAGCAGTTTCCATGCAGCGATGGCGGCCAGGCCGACAGCGGCAGCGATCAACAGCGGTGTGACCAAACGACGGCGAGACGACGGGGGCGTTGAAGCGGACATACGCATCCTGCGCACCCTCCACCGGAGCAGTGCGTCCATGGGGACCGGCCGACGGCGGCAGGTCAACGGGGGAGAGGGTGTCTGGCGGGGCAGCGGGTGGTACACCGCCGCGTGGCTGGATGCCGTTCGAATGGAACGGGAGCGCCATGATACAGGGCCGGGCCGCTCAAGCTCCCGTGACCTTGGTCATGCCCGCGGGTGCGTCAATGCACCTCGTCGCGGTACACGAACTTCGGCATTTCCCACTTGAAGTGGATGGCCAGCAGGCGGAACAGGAAGCCGCCGCCCAGGCACCACAGCGTGGCGGCGTTGAGTGACACGCCGAGTTCCAGCAGGGTCAGGTAGGCCGCACCGGTGAGCAGGGTGATCACGGCATACAGTTCTTTCTGGAAGATCAGCGGCACCTCGTTGCACAACACATCGCGCAGCACGCCGCCGAACGCACCGGTCAGCATGCCGGCGATCAGGATGATCGGCACGGTGTGCCCGCCTTCGCGCGCGACCGCGCACCCGATCAGAGTGAACGCGATCAGGCCCAGGCCATCGAGCACCAGGAAGGTGCGCCGGAAGTGATGCATCCAGCGCGCCACCCAGGTCGCGATCAGTGCTGCGCAGATGGTGAAGCCCAGGTACTCCGGGTGCTTCACCCAGCCCAGCGGGTAGTGGCCGAGCACGATGTCGCGCAGCGAGCCGCCGCCGAGCGCGGTGACGCAGGCGATGATGACCACGCCGAACAGGTCCATGCGGCGGCGGCCGGCCGACAGCGCGCCGGTCATGGCTTCGGCCGAGATGGCGATGAGGTAGATCAGGGAGAGCAGCATGGGGGGGCTCCGGGAAACACGTCAGGCGGGGACGGAAACGCGCACGCATCACGCCAGCGCCGCTGCACTGTCGTGGGGTGGGATTCCGTTGCCGCTCCCGCTGTCCTTTTGCCTGAGAGTTCGGTGGCCAAGGCCACGTGCCCCTTCGGCGGGTCATTGAAGACCTCTCTCCAGATCGGCGTGTCGGATGCATGGTTGGTGGCTGTGCAGCCACCGGCCTGAGCGATTATGGGAGCCTGCGCCTTCGGCGGGCGCCAGCGCGGCGCCTCTCTCCTGCATCCGGGGCGGATTCTAGCAGCCGCCGGGCCCGTGCCGGGGGATAATCCCGGTATGCCCGCTGAACCCGCCCTCTGGTACCTGTACCTGCTTGAATGCCGCAACGGCAGCTATTACGCCGGCATCAGCAACGACGTGGACGCACGCTTCCAGGCCCATCTCGCCGGCAAAGGGGCGAAATACACGCGGGCCAACCCACCGGTGAAGGTGCTGGCGATGCGCGCCTACCCGGACCGCGCGGCCGCGTCGAAGGCCGAGTGGCAGCTCAAGCGGCAACCGCGCGAGCGCAAGCTGGCGTGGCTGGCGCTGCCCGATCCCACGTAGCCGCGCGTGCGGGTTGTTCGGGCCTTCGTTGGCGGCATACCATCGACCCTCGTTCGTTGATCCGCTTGCCCAAGCCCTGGAGTGCCATGTCCCGCGATCTGTCGTTGTACCCGGAAGATGAGAATGGCGATGTGCTCTGGAACATGCTGCAGGACGGCGATGATCTGACGATTCCGCGCGAGGTGGATTTCGCGCTGATCTTCCCGACCCAGGATGTGGCGATCGCCTTCGCCGTGCACCTGCTCAAGAACGACCAGAAGGTGTCCTTCGCCGCCTACGAGGGCAACGACGACTACCCCTGGCAGGTGGTGGTGCATCCGCTGATGCTGCCGACCCACCAGAACATCGCCGGCTTCGAAGGTCTGCTGGCCAGCGAGGCGGTCTCCTACAGCGGCCAGGTGGATGGCTGGGGATGTCTGTCGCAGGGTTGATCAGGGCGTGGGCGGTCGTTTCGGCCGGCGATCGTCCTGTGCATCACCGAAGATGATCCGCGCGCTGCGCTGGTAGCTCCAGTACGCCACCGCCCAGTTCAACAGCACCACCACGCGGTTGCGGAAGCCGATCAGGAAGAACACGTGCGCGGCCAGCCAGAACCACCAGGCCAGCACCCCGGAGAGCTGCAGCCGGCCGAGGTGGACGATCGCCGCCATGCGGCCGATGGTCGCCAGGTTGCCGAAGTCCTGGTATTTGAACGCACCCGGCGCGGGCTTGCCGGCCAGGCGTGCCTGGACGGTGGTGGCCACGTGCTTGCCCATCTGCTTGGCCGCCGGCGCGACGCCGGGCACCGGCTTGCCGTCGGCCTGGGTCAGTGCCGCCAGGTCACCGGCAACGAAGATCTCCGGGTGGCCCTCCAGGGTGAGGTCAGGCTGCACCGGCACGCGGCCGGCGCGGTCCAGTGGCACGTCCAACGTACGTGCCAGCGGTGAGGCGGCGACACCGGCGGCCCAGACCACGGTGCGGGCCTCGACGAAGCGCTCGCCGAGCTGGAAGCCTTCGGCAGTGATGTCGCTGACCGGCGTGCCGGTGAGCACTTCCACGCCCAGCTTTTCCAGCTGACGGCGCGCCTTGAGCGAGAGCACCTCGGGGAAGGTGGACAGCACGCGCGGGCCGGCTTCGACCAGGCGGACCTTGGCCGAGGCGGGATCGATATGGCGGAACTCATTGCGCAGCGTGTGCCGCGCGATCTCGGCCAGGGTGCCGGCCAGTTCCACGCCGGTGGGGCCGCCACCGACCACGGCGAAACTCAGCCACGCCGCTTTGCGCGCGGGATCGGGTTCGGCCTCGGCACGCTCGAAGGCGAGCAGCAGCTTGCGGCGCAGCGCGATGGCATCGTCCAGCGTCTTCAGGCCCGGCGCATCGGCGGCCCATTCGTCGTGGCCGAAATACGCGTGGGTGGCGCCGGTGCACAGCATCAGGGTGTCGTACGTAATCTGCGTGCCATCGGCCAGCGTCGCGGTCCGCGCGGCCTTGTCGATGTCGGTCACTTCACCCAGGCGCACTTCGACATTGCGCTGGTGACCGAGGATATGGCGCAGCGGTGCGGCGATATCCGGCGCGGACAGGCCTGCGGTGGCCACCTGGTAGAGCAGCGGCTGGAACAGATGATGGTTGCGACGGTCCACCAGGGTGATGCGCACGTGCGCCGAGGCGAGGGCACGGGTGGCCCAGAGGCCGGCAAAACCGCCACCGATGATGAGCAGGTGGGGCGTGGGATCGCGGGTCATGCTTCACTCCTTGGCGGGCGCCGGCGGGGGGCGGCGCAGGTCGTCTCGTGATGCGGCCCATGGTCGCACGTGAAGCGCGATGTTCACGTCGATGGCCGATACTGGGTTCAGGGGCCATCGCGCTTGCCCGATGGCCGATCCGATCCTGCCCAGGAGACCGAGATGTCCGAACCGGAAAAGCGCATCGCCCTGTTGATCGATGCCGACAACGCGCCCTCATCCAAGATTGATGCGGTGCTGGCCGAAGTGGCCCGCTACGGCGTGGCCAATGTCCGCCGTGCCTACGGCAACTGGAAGAGCCCGCGGTTGAAAGGGTGGGAGTCCGTGCTGCACGAGTACGCGATCCGCCCCATCCAGCAGTTTGCCTACAGCCGCGGCAAGAACGCCTCGGACATGGCGATGGTGATCGACGCGATGGACATGCTGTACGCCCGCAATCTGGATGGCTTTGCGATCGTCTCCAGTGATGCCGACTTCACCCCGCTGGTGATGCGCCTGCTGACCGACGGGGTCAAGGTGTACGGCTTCGGCGAGAAGAAAACGCCCGAGCCGTTCGTCAACGCGTGCTCGAAGTTCACCTACATCGAAGCCTTGGGGCAGCCGCATGCGGCCGATCAGGAGGTGGAGCAGGACAACGAGGAAACCCGCCCGCGCAAGAGCGGCCCGGAGCTGCGTAATGACACCCGCCTGGCGCAGATGCTGCGCCGCGCGGTGACCTCGGCCGAAGCCGAGGATGGCTGGTCACACCTGGGCCCGGTCGGCAGTCAGATCGGCAACCAGGCCTCGTTCGATTCGCGCAATTACGGGTACGGCAAACTCAGCGATCTACTGGCTGCGACCGGCTTGTTCGAGATGAAGAAGGACGGCAAATCGACCTATGTGCGCGCGCTGCCCAAGAAGAGTGCGGCCAAGGCGACGAAGTAAGCGCTGGCCTCAACGCAGCAGCGCGGCCAGCGGGCGGGCCGTGCTGCCGTTGAAGCCATCGGAGAAGCCTCGCACGGCGTCAGGCAGCATGCCGCTGGCCAGCAGCAACAGCGCGGCGCTGAGCAGCAGATTGCGATGGTGGCGGCGATAACCGACCACCAGGGCACCGATGCCGGCAACGAGCAACACGATTTCGAGTGCGTAGAGGATCATTGTTTTTCATCCATGACATGACGGTGGGCCCGCCGTTGGGCGTATCGTAGCGGCACCGCGCGACCCCGCTGCCGCGCATCGAACGATACGGGAATCCGATCATGCTGAACATCTGGGGCCGTCGCAATTCCAGCAACGTGCGCAAAGTGCTGTGGTGTGCCGAGGAGATCGGCGCGCCGTACGAGTCGATCGAGGTCGGCGGTGCATTCGGTGGCACGCAGTCGCCGGAATACCGGGCGATGAATCCGAACGGGCTGGTGCCGGTGATCGAGGACCAGGGCCTGCCGCTGTGGGAATCCAACACGATCGTGCGCTATCTCTGCGCGCGCTACGCGCTGGGCACGCTGTACCCGGAAGACGTGGTGGCGCGCGCGCAGTCGGAGAAGTGGATGGACTGGACCACCTCGACCTTCGCCGGCGTGTTCCGCGATCTGTTCTGGGGCACGTTGCGGACCGCGCCCGCTGATCGGGATGAGGCGCGCATCGCTGCCGCACTGGTGCGCTCGGGCGAGTTGCTGGCGATGGCCGATGAGGCCTTGTCGCGGCAGCCGTATCTGTCCGGTGAGCAGTTCGCGATGGGCGATATCCCGTTGGGTGCCTTCATCTATGCCTGGTTCGAGATGCCGATCCAGCGGCCGGACCTGCCGCATCTGGCCGCGTGGTACGAACGGCTGAAGCAGCGGCCGGCGTATCAGCGTGGGGTCATGACCGCGCTGACCTGAGCGGCCGTGCCGACCCACGGTCGGCACCTGCCGGCCTAGTACAGATCCATCGGATCCACATCCAGCGACCAGCGCACCCTGCGTGCCTGCGGCAGCGCGGAGATCTGCGGCGTCACCTGATCCAGCACGCCATGCAGTGGGCGTCGCGCGGGTGAGGACAGCAGCAGCTGGGTGCGCTGGTAGCCGGCGCGGCGGGGCATCGGTGCCGGCATCGGGCCGTAGCGTTCCACCGCGGCATCGTCGGGAATCAACGCGCGCACCGCACTGAGCATCGCGTTGGCATGCTCCACCTGCTGCGCTTCGGCACGCAGCAGCGCCAGGTGCGCGAACGGCGGGAAACCGGCCGCTTCGCGCTGCTGCAGTTCCGCCTCGGCAAAGGCGTGATACCCACCGTTGACCAGCGTCTCCAGCAGCGGATGCCCCGGGTGGTGGGTCTGCAGCCAGACCTCGCCGGCATCCACCGCACGCCCGGCGCGGCCGGCGACCTGGATCAGCTGCTGCGCGAGTTTTTCACTGGCGCGGAAGTCGGCCGAGAACAGGCCTTCATCGATGCCGACCACCACCACCAGGGTCAGCTTCGGCAGGTCGTGACCTTTGGCGAGGATCTGCGTGCCGACCAGGATCCCCGCGCGATCGCCGAGCGAGGCCAGCTGGGTTTCCAACGCATCCCGCTTGCCGGTGGTGCCGCGGTCGATGCGGATCACCGGGAACTCCGGGAAGGCCTCGACCAGGTGTTCTTCCAGCCGCTCGGTGCCGATGCCCTGCGGCTGCAGCGCCAGGCTGCCGCAGTCCGGGCACGCCAGCGGCGCGGACTGGCGTGCGCCACAGTGGTGGCACTGCAGGCGCCGGCCGCCGGCATGCACGGTCATCGGCGCATCGCAGCGCTGGCACGGCGCGGTCCAGCCGCAGTCATGGCAGAGCAGCACGGGCGCATAGCCGCGGCGGTTCTTGAACACCAGCACCTGGTGCCCGGCCTGCAGATGCTGGGTGATGCCGGCCAGTACTTCCGGCGAGAGCCCATCGCGCAGCGGGCGTTTACGCACATCAAGCACGCGCACCACCGGCGGACGCGCGGCGCCCGCGCGCTGCTTCAGGCGCAGGTGGGTGTAACGGCCGGCATGCGCGTTGTGCAACGATTCCAGCGACGGCGTGGCGCTGCCGAGCACCACCGCCACGTCCAGTGCCTTGGCGCGTACCAGCGCGAAATCGCGTGCGTGATAGCGGATGCCGTCCTGCTGTTTGTAACTGCCGTCGTGCTCTTCGTCGATCACGATCAGGCCCGCATTCGGCAGCGGCGTGAACACCGCCGAGCGCGTGCCGACGATGACCTGTGCTTCGCCTCGCGCGGCGGCGGCCCACACGCGGGCGCGCTCGTTGTCGTTCAAGCCGGAGTGCAGCACATGCACCGGAATGCCCAGGCGGTTGCGGAAGCGCGACAGCGTCTGCGGGGTCAGCCCGATCTCCGGCACCAGCACCAGCGCCTGCTTGCCGCGCGCAAGGCACGCCACGATCGCCTGCAGGTAGACCTCGGTCTTGCCACTGCCGGTCACGCCATCGAGCAGATAGGCGGCAAAGCCGTCGGCGGACGTGATCGCGGCGATCGCCTCGGCCTGTTCGGCATTGGGCGCGGGGCCGCTGGCCGGCGACGCGACGGCCGGGCTGTGCGCCAGCGCGATCCGTTCGACCAGCTCCCGCTTGGCCAGCGACCGGGCAGCGCTGCGCCAGTCGTCCATCAAGGTATCCAGGCGGTCTTCGTTCACCACGCCCTCGGCCAGGCACGCTGCCAGGCGTTGCGGACGGGTACCGCTGCGCAGCTTGGGCTGCGGGTCGTGGCCGGCCGCCGTCAGCTGCCAGCCCCACTGATGGGTGTCCGGCACGGCCTCACCCCGCCGCAGCGGACCGGGCAGGGCCGTACTGATCACTTCGCCCAGCGGGGCATGGGTGTAGCGCGCCAGCCACTGCAGCGAGCGCCACAGCTCACCGGTCACCAGGGGCGTGGTGTCGATCCACTCGATCGCGGCGCGCAGGCTGCCGGGGTCTTCGACCTGGCCGATCCCGGCCACCACGCCGACCAGCTCCCGGGAGCCGAACGGCACCCGGACCCGTTGCCCGGTCATCCCCGGGTCCGGGGCCGGCCCGGGCGGCGGGGCGTAGTCGAACAAGTGCGGCAGCGGCACCGGCAGGGCGACGCGCAGGGTCGAAGACGAGGAGGTCATCGGGCCAGTGTAGCGGGCAGGGGCGGACCGGATCACGCCCATTCACCGTCTCAACCGGGTGCGCGCCGAATCATAAATCTCACCTAAATATCCGACTTGATTGGAGATTCAGGCTTATCCACATCTTCTGTGGATAAGTCTGTGCGCCACTGCGTATGTGACCGCCTTGCGTCAGGAACTTCCGACGTTCTGCTCAGGTTGGTCAAAAAATAGCCACGCAACAATGATCAATAAAAACAACAAGATAGCTGTGAAACAAAGTTGAAACAGCCTTGACGCGGGGCTCACGTGTGGTTCTACCCCGGTTTTACGTGGTGCTGTGCACAACCTTTTGCGCCGGAAGGCTTTGCGGACCGTGGCCGCTCACTGGAAATGAACATCCGCGCGCCGCTGGAGTGACGCAATCGCTATCATTTCCACACAATGATGGAGTTGCTATGACGGCTGCGCCCGCCCCCGTTTCTTCTACCGCAGCCGGCGCGCTGTCGGCGTTTCTCCGTGGCGTTGAACGCCGCGCCCTGGTCGTGGCCGAGCTGCAGTGCGGCGACCCGACCGTCGCCGAACAGGCGCTGGTCGCCGTCATGCGTGCCTTCGCCGGGATCGCCAGCGATCTGCCCATGGCCCAGTGGCCGGAGCGGTTCTGGTCGCTGCTGGTACACCGTGCGCCGTTGCGCGAGCCGGCCGGAGGCACCTGGCCCGCGTCGCTGGAGCACCTGGCCGGGCTGGCCGCGCCGGCGCGACTGGCGTTCCTGCTGCGGATCGGTGGCGGGCTGGATGAAGCCGCGGCCGCACAGATCCTGGATCTGCCGATGGCCGACTACCAGCACGCACTGGCCGATGCCTGCCCGCGCGATGCCCATGGCAACCCCGATGCCGCTGGCTGGCGCGCGCTGGCCGAACAGGTCCAACTGCGCATCCGTGATCTGCCGGCCACCCGCCTGCAGCGCCTGCAGCAGCCGGTGGCCGCGCCGGCCAGCCAGCAGCCCGATGCCCCCTCCTGGCGCACCCCGGTCAAGTCCGATGCGTCCACTCAGCGCCGCCCGGTCAAGCGCCAGCGTGGCCGTCGTTTCCCCTGGAAGGGCGTGCTGATCGTCGCGGTGACGGTGGGCGTGCTGCTTGGCGGGGCGGCATGGTGGAAGCACGCCCGCCAGGCCGGTGAGCCCGCAGCGGAGATCCCCGAGGGGGCGGTCGCCGATGACGCCCAGGTCACCGTGGAAGACCTGCCTGCCGACGACCTGCCAACCGTGGCCCCGACCGCCTCGCCCTACGCAGCTACGGACGCGGCGATGCTGGCCGATCCGGATCTGCCGACCGCTCGCGATGCCGATCTGTACGCCTGGTTCGCCGCAGGCGGTCCCGTGCCCGTGGACGAATCCCAAGCCCAGCCGAGCCGCCCTGAACCCGCTACCGCCGGCCTGGAGACGGCTGCCGCCGATGAGTAAGGCCGCCTTCCTGCTGATCGCCCTCGGGCTCTCCAGTGCGGCCATCGCCGCCCCCAACCGGGTCGAGGTGCCGCTGGCGGTGCCGGCCCCGCCCAGCGCCACGGCGCCGGCCATCCCGGCCACCCCCGCGGCGCTGGATCCGGCCCAGCTGCGCGAGCTGCGCAGCCGCTATGCCGCCTGGCAGGCCATGAGCGAGAGCGAGCGCGCCCGCGTCCGTGCAGCAGCGGCACGCGTGGCAGCACTGCCGCCAGCCCAGCAGCAGGCCTTGCGCCAGCGCTTCGCCGAGCAGGATCAACGCTTCCGCGATGGCTGGTTGCTGGGTCCTCAGCTCGGGCATGAATTCACCAAGCTGCAGGGCCTGTTCGGTTACCTGCCGGCCGAGCAGCGCCCGACCGCGCTGGCGGTGCTGCGCCAGCTCACGCCCTCCCAGCTCACCCAGCTGACCCTGGTCGCCCAGCGCACTCCGCCGCAGGACCGCGATCGCGTACGTGCCGAGTTCCTGGGCGTGGCCCCGGCTGCGCGCGACACCTGGCTGCGCGAGCACGTCGGCCACTGACGGCATCGCCCCGTTTACCTGAAAGCGCGGCTTTTCCCCGGCCGCGCGCGTAAGATGTCGGGCCGCAACCCGGTGCCTGTGCCTTCCGCGCGCGACCGTAGTTGCCGTCTGTGACGTCCATGTCTACCGCTTCCTCTACGCCGCGCCTCTCCCGGGAAGTGCGCGCCACCGGTCTGCTCGCGCTGCCGCTGGTTCTGGGCCATGTCTCCACCGGCCTGATCTCCTTCGTCGACAACGTGATCGCCGGTCACCACGGCACCCACACGCTCGCCGCCGTCACCATCGGCACGGCGCTGCTGTGGCTGCCCATGCTGATCCCGATCGGCACCCTGATCTCGCTGACCGCCTCGGTCTCTCAGCTGCACGGTGCTGGCCGCGAGCGCGAGATCGGCCCGCTGTTCCGCCAGGCGTTGTGGCTGGCGCTGGGCCTGGGCCTGATCATGTTCACCTTCCTCACGGTGGTGCCGCCGCTGCTGCCGGCGTTCGGCATCGCGCCGGACATCGTGCCCGGGGCGACCGCGTTCCTGCATGCGGTGCGCTGGGGCGGCCCGGCGCTGACGCTGTACTTCTGCATGCGCTACCTGAGTGAGGGCATGCACTGGACGCTACCGACCATGCTGCTCGGCTTTGGCGGCCTGCTGGTGCTGGCGCCGCTGGGCTATGTGCTCTGCTACGGCAAGCTCGGCTTCCCCGAGCTGGGCGCCGAAGGCCTGGGCATGGCCTCGGCGATCATGATGTGGCTGCAGGCCCTGTGCTTTGCCGGCTATCTCTGGAAGACCAAGCGCTTCGCCCATCTGCAGCTGTTCGCGCACTTCGAGGCGCCGCGCTGGAGCGCGATCTGGGAGCTGCTGCGGACCGGCCTGCCGATCGGTATCACCGTGCTGATGGAAGGTGGATTGTTCATCGTCACCGCGCTGCTGATCGGGCGCCTGGGCGCGACTGAAGCGGCGTCGCACCAGATCGCCATCAACGTGGCCCAGCTGTGCTTCATGATCCCGATGGGTGTGGCCGAAGCGACCACGGTGCGGGTCGGCCATGCGGTCGGCAGCGGCAACGGGCTGGGCGTGCGCCGCGCGGCGATCGCCGGGCTGCTGATCATCCTGGGCACCCAGACGCTGTCGGCGCTGGTGCTGCTGCTTGGCCATGACGCCATCGTCGGGGTCTACACGAACGATCTGGGCGTGGCTGCCCTGGCCTCGACCCTGCTGTTGTATGCGGCCGCATTCCAGTTCCCGGATGGCGTCCAGGTGCTCTCGGCCGGCGCGCTGCGCGGGCTGAAAGACACCCGCGTGCCGATGTTCATCGCCATGTTCTCGTACTGGGGCCTGGGCATGCCGCTCGGCGCCGGGCTGGGCCTGGGCCTGGGCATGGGGCCGCAGGGCATGTGGCTGGGGCTGATCCTGGGCCTGACCGCTGCCGCCATCCTGATGGCCTGGCGCCTGCGCGTGAGCAGCGCCCGGGCCGGCCTCCCTTCGACACCCTGACTTGTGTCCGATGCCGACGCGCCCGGCACCGGCTATTCTGGCACCACGGCAAGAAGCCACTTTGGAGTTACCCCCATGAATCAACCCGCGCGTCGCAATCCCGTCGCCAGCTTCTTCATCGGGCTGTGGGATGTGATGAACTTTACCCGCCGGCTCATCCTCAACCTGGTGTTTTTCGGGCTGCTGTTCCTGATCCTGATCGTGTTCATCGTCGCGATGGGCAAGAGCGCGACCTCGAAGACGTCGCTGCAGGACCGCACGACCCTGGTGATCGCACCGGAAGGCCGGCTGGTCGAACAGTTCAGTGCTGATCCGGTCAGCCGCGCGCTGGGCAAGGCCGTGGGCGACAAGAGCGCCGAAGAGATCCAGCTGCGCGATCTGATCCGCGCGCTGGAGGCGGCCAAGACCGACAAGAAGATCGAGCGCGTGGTGCTGGAGCTGGACAAGCTGCAGCCGAGCGGCTTCGCCTCGATGCGCGAAGTGACGGTTGCGCTGCAGGAGCTGCGCGCTGCCGGCAAGCAGGTCGTGGCCTTCAGCGAGAACATGAGCCAGTCGCAGTACCTGCTCGCCTCGCAGGCCAACGAGGTCTATCTCGACCCGATGGGCGGCGTGGTGCTCGAGGGCCTGGGCCGCTACCGCCAGTACTTCCGCACCGGCCTGCAGGACAAGCTGGGCGTGGACGTGCACCTGTTCAAGGTGGGTGAGTACAAGTCGGCCGCCGAGCCGTATGTGCTCGATGCCGCTTCGCCGCAGGCCAAGGAAGCCGATCTGTTCTGGATGAACGATGTGTGGCAGCGCTACCTGGCTGACATCGCCAAGGCACGCAAGTTGGATCCGGCACAGCTGGCCGCCGGCATCGACACCATGCCCGAAGGCATCGCCGCCGCCGGTGGCGACCTGGCCAAGTTCGCCCTGCAGCAGAAGCTGGTGGACGGCCTGAAGACGCGCGAGGAAGTGGATACCCTGCTGACCGAGCGGGGTGTCGCCGATGATGACGCAGACGGTGGTTACCGCAACGTCGATCTGGATGCCTACCTGAGCGTGCTCGACGGCCGTCGTTCGCCGGTCGATTCGCGTCCGCAGGTGGCGGTGATCGTGGCGGCCGGTGAAATCTCCGGCGGCGATCTGCCGGCCGGCCGGATCGGTGGCGAGTCGACCTCGGCGCTGCTGCGCGAAGCACGTGACGACAAGGACGTGAAGGCGGTGGTGCTGCGCGTGAGCTCGCCGGGCGGTGAGGTGTTCGCCTCCGAGCAGATCCGCCGCGAAGTGGTCGCGCTGAAGGAAGCCGGTAAGCCGGTCGTGGTCTCGATGGGCGATCTGGCCGCCTCGGGCGGTTACTGGATCAGCATGAATGCCGATCGCATCTACGCCGACCCGTCCACCATCACCGGTTCGATCGGCATCTTCGGCATGATCCCGAACGTGGCCCGCTCGCTGGACAAGATCGGCGTGCATACCGATGGCGTGGGCACCACCCGCTTCGCCGGTGCGTTCGACATCACCCGCCCGATGGACCCGGCCGTGGGCCAGGTCATCCAGTCGGTGATCAACAAGGGTTACGCCGATTTCACCGGCAAGGTCGCCGCCGCGCGCAACAAGCCGGTGGAAGCGGTCGATGAAGTCGCCCGCGGTCGCGTGTGGAGCGGTGCGCAGGCCAAGGAACGTGGCCTGGTCGATGACTTCGGTGGCCTGAAGGCCGCCGTGGCCGACGCCGCCAGCCGCGCCAAGCTGGGCGCGGATGACAAGTTCCGCGTGCGCTACATCGAGAAGGGCGCGACCCCGTTCGCGCAGTTCCTCAGCGGCTTCGCCGGCAGTCATGCCGGTGCCTGGATGCTGGGCGAATCGGGCATGGCCCGCCTGATGCTGGCCCGTTCGATGCCGGAGCTGGACACCCAGCTGCGCTTCGTCGAAGACGCCGCACGCGACCCGCGCAACAACGCCGCGCCGGTCAAGACGCTGGTGTACTGCTTCTGCGGTCTGTAAGCGGCCTCAGCGGTACTGTGTGACACCCGAACGCCCGGCTTGTGCCGGGCGTTCTGCCATCCGGGCGATGGGGTCAGGGGCTGGGCGGTGGCGTGTCACCGCTGACGCGGTCGGCGTCGGCAGCGCGGGCATCGGCGGACTGCTGCAGGGTATCGCTGACCGCCTTGGCGCGGTTGATCGGTGTCTGGATCGCATCGCGCAGTTCGGTTGCCTGCGGTTCCGGCGGTGTATCCGGTGCCGGGGGCACCGGGCGGTTGCAGGCGCTCAGCGCGATCATCGCGAGCAGCGGCAGGGCAATACGGATTGTCATGGCAACCTCCCTCATTGAGCCGGTAGCGGAGCATCAGTGTCCCACCGCCTCGCGCCTCGCGCGTGATGGCGCCCGGCGTGCCGGCCATCGCGCGTTATCCTATCCGGGCCGCACCGTGGGTGCCGCATCCCATGGATCACCGCAGGAGAAGCACGTGAGCGCGCAACGTTGGCGACTGGATGGACAGACCGCATTGATCACCGGCGCCAGTGCCGGCATCGGCTTGGCGATCGCGCGCGAGCTGCTGGGCTTCGGTGCGGACCTGTTGATCGTCGGCCGCGATGCCGATGCGCTGGAGATGGCCCGCGATGAACTGGCCGATGCCTTCCCGGACCGCGAGATCCATGGCCTGGCTGCCGACGTTTCCGATGATGAGGACCGCCGCGAAATCCTGGACTGGGTGGAAGACCACAGCGATGGGCTGCACATCCTGGTCAACAACGCCGGTGGCAACATCAGCAAGCCGGCCACCGAATACACCGAAGACGAGTGGCGCGGGATCTTCGAGACCAACCTGTTTTCGGCGTTCGAGCTGTCGCGCTATGCGCACCCGTTGCTGGCGCGGCACGCGGCCTCGGCGATCGTCAACGTCGGCAGCGTGTCCGGCCTGACCCATGTGCGCAGCGGCGCGGTATACGGCATGACCAAGGCCGCGATGCACCAGATGACCCGCAACCTGGCCGTGGAGTGGGCCGAGGACGGAATCCGCGTCAACGCCGTGGCGCCGTGGTACATCCGCACCCGGCGCACGTCTGGCCCATTGTCTGACCCGGACTACTACGAGCAGGTGATCGAGCGTACCCCGATGCGCCGCATCGGCGAGCCGGAAGAGGTGGCGGCGGCGGTCGGCTTCCTGTGCCTGCCGGCCTCCAGCTACGTCACCGGCGAGTGCATCGCGGTGGATGGCGGGTTCCTGCGTTACGGGTTCTGAGACGGCCAGCAGCCGTCACGACCGGTCACAGGGTGCGCGGCAGAACGCGGTGATGGCGCACGGAGAATCCAGTCACGACGCGGGGTAACCCCGGTCATGGCACGGGGCAATCGCTCTCGGCCAACACCGCTTCAAGACGCGCGCGCTCGGCGGTCGCGGCGGCCTGATTGTCCGGCGTGGCGAAACGCTCGCGGCCCCGTGCATCGCGGAAACGCTGCTGCCAGCTGCTGCAGCGCTGTGCTTCGGCTACCGGCTCGCAGGCATCGCGCACCACTTCGCAGCTTGCCGCGTTGCTCGGCGCATGGCTGCCCCCCAGGCCGGTGAGGGCCAGCGATTCGCAGCGTGACGGGGCGGGCTCGCGTTCGTGCAGGTAGCGGCCGCCATCGGCGGCGATGCACTGATAGATCTCCGGCAGCGGCGGCTTGGGCGGGGCGGTCTCGTCATGTTCCGCCGCCGGTGTCTGCGGGCGCAGCGATGCACTGTCGAGCAGGCCGCTGTCCTCGTCACCGGCCTGTGGCAGCGGCGGCATGGTGTGTTCGGTGGTGGGGGCGGCCGGGGGACCGTCGACCACGGCCGGGGCACGCACCGGCGCACTGATCCGTTGAATGCGTTGTTCGCTGCCGGCCGGACAGGCCACGCTCTGGATGGTCAGGTTGCCACCTGCATCGGTGCAGCGGAAGAACACCGCTTCGTCGGCGGCGGCCGGCAGCGATAGCAGCAGGGTGAGCAGCAGGCAGTGCTTCATCGCATCAGTGTAAAGCGCAGCACCATCAGTGCCCGCCGCAGTCCTGGTCCAGGCGCGCGTCGATCCCGCGCTGCTCGCGGGTCAGCGCATCGCGCTCGCCCTGCAGCGCACTGTTGTAGCGGCGGATCAGGTCCCAGCGCCGATCCTTCAACCGCGAACAGACTTCCTGTGCGGGCAGCGCATGGCATTCGTCGCGGACCAGCACGTTGCCGGCCGGTACCACCACGCTGTGGCCCACGCCGGGATACGGATAGCCACCGCCTTCCCACTGCGAGCTGCCACCGCCGATGTTGATGCTGCCGCCGACCCGTGAACCGCCGCCGCTGACGGAGAGCGAGCCGCCACTGCTGCGCACCGAACCGCTGCCCATCGGCATGATCGGCGGCAGCGGACGCGACGGTGGATAGCCACCCGAGGGCGGCCGCGGGCCGGGCCGATAGGGCAGATAGGCATTCGTCCAGATCGGCACCCAGCGCGGATTGCCTTCGTTGCTGTCGCTGACGTAGGTATCACCCTCGCTGGTGGTGCACTCGTACATCGGCTGCGGCGGCTGCACGTGCACGTAGCGCACTTCGCGCTCGGGTGCTCGCGGTGTAGGCGCCGGGTCGGGCGCGCGGTCGCTGCGTACCACGCGCGGAGCGGGATCGCGCGGGCGCTGGAGCTCGCGCACTTCCTGCCGGCCTTCACGGCACGGTGCGTCCTGCAGCGAGACGGCGCCGTTGCTGCTGACGCAGCGATAGACACGCACGTTGTCGCTCTGCGCCGCGGCAGGCATGACAGGGCTCAGCAGTGCGAGCAGGGACAACCACAGGGCAGGGCGCGGGGTCATGCGCCCAGTGTGCGGGTTTGCCCGCCGCCACGCAAAGCCGGTTCAGCTGCGCAGCACCTGGCCGCTGAGCGCATCGCGGATCGGCGTGGGCTGTGCCAGGCCACCGGTCTGGCCATCGATCAGGCCATCGAGCAACGCCAGCAGGCGCGGGTCCAGTTCGGCGCGTGTGCGTGCCGGCGGCTCGCCGGCGAGGTTGGCACTGGTGGAGACCAGCGGGCCGCCCCAAGCGCGGCACAGCGCGGCGACCAGGGGGTGCGCGCTGATGCGCACCGCGATGCCGCTGTGTTCGCCGGTGATCCAGCGTGGCGCACGTTCGCCGGCGGGCAGGATCCAGGTATTGGCACCGGGCCAGCTGGCCAGCACCGCGCCTTGGCGATCCAACGGCAGGGCCTCCATCCGCACCCAGCCATCCAGCTGGGCCGGATCGGCGGCGACCAGGATCACCCCCTTCTCGACCGGGCGCTGCTTGAGCTGCAGCAGCTTCATCACCGCGGCCTCGTGCGCGGGGTCGCAGCCCAACCCCCAGACCGCTTCGGTGGGATAGGCGATCACCCCGCCGGCGCGCAGCGCAGGCAGGGCAGTGTCCACAGTGAGTTCGTTCATGACAGGCGACCCGGGTGCATGGCCCGCATTATCCTCCCGCCGTGGCGGGAGGGGTCAACCAGGCTCAGCTGGCAGCGACCTTCTTGACGGCCTTCTTCACGGCTTTCTTGGCCACCTTCTTGGTCGCCTTCTTGGCAACCTTCTTCACCGCGGCCTTCTTGGTGGCGGTCTTCTTGGTCGCTTCGCCAGCGGCGGCTTTCTTGGCCGGTGCCTTCTTGGCGACGACCTTCTTGGCGGCTTTCTTGCCGAAGCCCTTGCGCACCGGCTTGCCGGTTTCTTCCATCAGCGTCTGCACTTCGGCCAGGGTCAGCGAAGCGGGCTCGCGATCCTTCGGAATCTTGCCGTTCATCTTGCCGTCGCTGATGTACGGGCCGAAGCGACCGTTCAGCACCTGGATCTCGCTGCCCTCGAATTCCTTGATGATCCGGTTGCGCGCGATCTCTTCCTTCTCTTCGATCAGGAACACGGCGCGGGCCAGGTCGATGGTGTACGGGTCGTCTTCCTTCTTCAGCGAGGCATAGGTGCTGCCACGCTTGGCGAACGGACCGAAGCGACCGATACCGACGCTGACGTCCTCATCTTTGTCCTGGCCGAGCGCACGCGGCATCAGGAACAGTTCCAGCGCGTCTTCCAGGGAGATGGTGTGCATCGACTGGCCGGGGCGCAGCGAGGCGAACTTGGGCTTGTCCTCGGCGTCCTCGGCGGTGCTGCCGATCGCCGCGTACGGCCCGAAACGGCCCAGGCGCACGCTGACCGGCTTGCCGGTCTTGGGATCGGTGCCGAGCTCGCGCGCGCCACTGGCTTCGGCGCGGTCGACCGATTCGTTCTTTTCGCCGACCAGCTTGTGGAACGGTTCCCAGAACCGCGCCATCAGCGGGATCCAGTCTTCCTCACCCCGCGACACGGCATCGAGCTCGTCTTCGAGCTTGGCGGTAAAGTCGTAATCCACGTACTGGGTGAAGTGGCTGGACAGGAACTTGGACACCGCACGGCCGACGTCGGACGGGCGGAAGCTGCGGCCTTCCATCTCCACGTACTTGCGGAACAGCAGGGTCTGGATGATCGAGGCATAGGTCGAGGGGCGGCCGATGCCGTACTCCTCGAGCGCCTTGACCAGCGCCGCTTCGGTGAAGCGCGGCGGCGGCTGGGTGAAGTGCTGTTCGGCCAGGATGCGCTCGAGCGGCACGCGGTCGCCGGGCTTCATCGCCGGCAGCTTGCGGCCTTCATCGTCGTCGTCGGCACTCTTGTTGTCCTTGCCTTCCTCGTACACGGCCAGGAAGCCGGGCACGACCACGGTGGTGCCGCTGGCGCGGAACACGTGCTCGCTGCCGGCCGACAGGTCCACGCTGACGGTGTTGAGCGTGGCCGGGATCATCTGGCAGGCGACAGCGCGCTTCCAGATCAGCTCGTACAGCTTGCGCTCGTCGTCGGTGAGGAAGCGCGCCACCTGGGCCGGGGTGCGCAGCGCCGAGGTCGGACGCACGGCTTCGTGCGCTTCCTGGGCGTTCTTGGATTTGGTCTGGTAGGTGTTCGGCTGGTCCGGCAGCGAGCCGATGCCGTAATCGCGTGCGATCACATCGCGGATTTCGGCCAGTGCGTCCTGCGAGAGGTTCACCGAGTCGGTACGCATGTAGGAGATCAGGCCGACGGTGCCTTCTTCCTCACCGATCGCCATGCCTTCATACAGCTTCTGCGCGACCTGCATGGTCTTGCGCGTGGTGAAACCGAGCTTGCGCGAGGCTTCCTGCTGCAGCGTGGAGGTGGTGAACGGCGGCGCCGGGCGGCGCTTGCGCTCCTTGCTGACCACGTCGGTGACGTGCAGGGCGCCTTGGGCGGCCTGCTGGATGCGCATGCGCGCGGCCTCGGCGGTATCGCCGTCGGTCACGGTGAACTGTTCGAACTTCTGCCCGTCCAGCTTGATCAGGCGCGCATTGAAGTGCTGCGAGGGATGCGCGCACAGCGCATCGATGCTCCAGTACTCGCGGGCGATGAAGGCTTCGATCTCTTCTTCGCGCTCGACGATCATGCGCAGTGCCGGGCTCTGCACACGGCCGGCGGACAGGCCGCGCTGCACTTTGCGCCACAGCACCGGGGACAGGTTGAAGCCGACCAGGTAATCCAGCGCGCGGCGCGCCTGCTGGGCATCGACCAGGTCACCGGCGATCTCGCGCGGGTGGCCCATCGCTTCCTTGATGGCGCGCGGGGTGATCTCGGTGAAGACCACGCGCTGCATGGGCTTGTCCTTGACCAGCCCGCGTTCGCGCAGGATTTCGGCGATGTGCCAGCTGATCGCTTCACCCTCGCGATCCGGATCGGTCGCCAGGAAGATGTCGTCGGCGCCCTTGGCGGCCTTGACGATGGCATCGACGTGCTTTTCGTTCTTCTCGATGAGGTCGTACCGCATCGCGAAGTTGTTGTCGGGGTCGACCGCGCCTTCCTTGGGCACCAGGTCACGCACATGCCCATACGAGGCCAGGACAGTGAAGTCCTTGCCGAGGTATTTGTTGATCGTCTTGGCCTTGGCGGGCGATTCGACGATGAGCAGGTGCTTGGGCATGGCGTCAGGATTCTATGGGCAGGGCCCCGGGGAGGGCCGCTAGGGTGGAGCAAATGGCCGCATTAGTGAAGCGGCGCGGGCGATATACATAAACCGAACGCCCGGGGGTGGGCCGGGCGTTCAGCTTTCTGCCTATTAGTGGAATCACGCCGGGGCCGCTTGTGTCAAGCGGCCGGGTGTGAGGATTGCTCAGATCAGGACATCGAGGCGATCACGCCGATCATCGCGATCATCACGCCGAACAGGGCCACCACGGCCAGTGCGGCAATCACCAGGATCACGATGGTGACCGTACCCAGGCCCCGCTGCTGCAGCTCGGGATGGTCAGTGAAGGCCCACTTGTCCACCACCAGGGTGTCGCACATCATGTCGTGCAGCGCCTGCTTGCGCTCGGTGAAGGCAGCCATGATGAAACCGATCATCAGGATCAGGCTGCTGACGATGGTCGCCAGGTAGCGGCAGAAGGCACGCAGGAAGCTGATCCGCTCGCCGGTGCCGCGCACGACCTTGATGCCGACGGCCATCTTGCCCAGCGTGGCGCCACCGCGCGAGGCGTGGAAGCCGGCGTAATAGCCGATGCTGATCACCATGCTGAGCAGCATCACCACCAGCGTCAGCGCGACCTGCATGCCTTCACTGCCGGAGCTGACGCCCATGACGTTGATGATCATGCTCAGCGGCAGGGTGACCACCGTCAGCAGGATGTAGTCGATGAAGTAGGCGGCGTAACGCTTCCAGAAGCCGGCATAGACCACGTCCTGGCCACTGACCACGGCGGTGTTGGCATAGCCGGTGGCCGCGGCAGGCGCGGTGTAAGGCGAGTAGGTACCACCGCCGGTGCCCGGCAGCGGTGCGGTGCCGTTGTCGATGGCGGTGTAATCGCCGCGCAGGTCGATGCCACTGCCGACCGTACTGGCCGCGCTGGCCAGATTCTGCAGCTGCAGCTCATCGACGGCCTCGGACAGCGGTGCCCACTGCGCGAACCCTTCCCGCCACACCAGCGTGGTCAGGGTGATGTCACCGCGCTGGAAGCGCTGGCGCATCTCCTCTGCGCTCAGCGGTCCCTGGCGTTCCTGGCCATCGGCGAAATACCACTCAGTCATTGCTTCAATCCCCTGTTGGGTGCATCCATGGACGTGTGTCCGTTATCAGCCGCGGCAGTGCTGCGGCAGGTACTTGTCATCCGGTTCGCCACTGCATTCCCAGTGCTGCTGCTCACCGTCGTAATCCAGCCACAGCAGCTTGCCGTCCAGCGAGGTGCTGCCGGGCACGGTCAGTTCGGCTTCCACGCCGCAGTGGCCATTGTCGAAACGACCGATCCGCACGGCGCCGACCGCATCGTCAGCGTAGCTTTCGGCCGGCTGGAAGCCCTCGTCATCGTTGACCGGGCAGCGGCCATGTTCGCTGGCGAATTCGGCCACGGCCGCCTTGATCGGTTCCAGTGCGGCAATCGCCTCGGTGGCTTTGGCGCGGGCGACATAATCGCGGTAGGCCGGCACGGCCAGCACCGCCAGTGCGCCGCCGATGATCAGCACCAGCACCGCGACCACGGCCGCGACGATACCCACGATCGCGCAGCCACTCAGACCCTGGCGGGGTGGTGGGGCGGCGGTGGGCGTGATGGGCGGGGCGGGATCGGCAGGCGCGGCCGGCGCCGCAGGCGCAGCAGGCGCAGCCGGGAGTGCGGGTGGCAGGGTCGGGCCGGGCGCGATCACTTCCACCGCCTCGGCAGCGGGAGCGATGTCCAGGCCGATCTCGGCGGCCACGGTTTCCAGCGGCTGCCACTGCGCCATGCCGTCGCGCCAGACCAGCGTATCCAGCGCGATGCGGCTGGAACGGTAGAGCGCGATCAACTCGTCAGCAGGCAGCGGACCGCGCTGCTGACTGTTTCCTTCTGCAAAGAACCACTGGTCCACCGGCCCGCTCCTGAATGCGCAAGGCGCTCAGTGTAAGGTCAGTGGAGCGGTTCCGGTTCGTCCACGAACATCTGGGTTTCCATCCAGGCGTACGCGGCTTCGGCCCCGGGCTGGTTGAACAGCACCATCAGCACGACCCATTTGAGGTCGTCCAGGTCCAGTTCGTCCTGGTCCAGCGCCATCGCACGGTCCAGCACCAGCTCGCGCTGGCTGGCATCGAGGATGCCGTGCTGCTCCAGGAACATCAAAAAGCCACGGCCTTCCACGTCGAGCTTGTCCAGCTCGGGCCCATGGAAAATCCGCACCGGGCCATTGACGCGGCCCAGCACCACGGCCGGGCGCTGCTCGGCGAGCGCGTCCAGCCAATCGAAGGCTTTGTTGATCTCGGTGGGGCTGAAGCCGGCCTGGATCAGGCCGTTCTGGAGGGAGTCGCGGTCGCGGATGAGGTCCGCGTCTTCGCTGAAATAGTGTTCGAACAGGTACAGCAGGACATCCAGAATGCTCTCTTTCATTGCCCCTCGGCCTGCGTCAACGACGCTGTGGAGGTGAAGAAACTAGGGTTTTCGACAGTAGCGACCATAGGCGGCCATTACCTTTCCATCCAGTTCCATGACCAGCAGCATGGCCGACAGCTGGGCCGCCGTCAATCCGCTGCGCTGGATCAATGAATCCATACCCGTTGGGTCGTCATCCAGGGCTTTCCACAAGCACTGGTAGTCCGGGTCGGTGTAGGAGGGGGCGCTCTTGAGCGCCGGTCGTGCCTGTTCAGTGGGGGCATCGAGCCGGGTTCGCAAGGCCCCGGCCAGGGTCTGGGCCAGTGCGGTCAGGCCGGCGGTCACCTCGGCCGGTTCTTCCACCAGCGCCGCCCCCTGGCGGATCAGGCGGTGGCAGCCTCGGGCACGCGCGTTGCGGATCGAGCCGGGCAGGGCGAATACCTCGCGGCCGGCCTCGGCGGCGCAGCGGGCGGTGATCAGGGCGCCGGAGCGCTGGGCGGCCTCGACCACCAGGGTGCCCAGGCTGAGCCCGGCGATGATCCGGTTGCGCGCGGGGAAGTGCGCCTGGATGGCCGGCATGCCCGGCGGATACTCGCTGACCACCGCCCCGCTCGCCGCGATGCGGCCATGCAGGGCGGCATGTTGGCGCGGATAGGTCTGCTCCAGGCCGGTGGCGACCACGGCGACGGTCATCCCGCCGGGCACCTGAAGTGCGCCGTCATGGGCCTGCGCGTCCACCCCGGTGGCCAGCCCGCTCACCACCGACCAGCCGTCGCGGGCGAGGGCCATCGCAAATGTGTGCGCGTGCTCGCGGCCGCTGGGGCTGGGCGAGCGGCTGCCGACCACGGCCACGGCGGGATGCCAGAGCCGGGCCGGCTCCCCATCCACGAACAGCGCCAGGGGCGGTTCCTCGATCTGGGCCAGCAGCGCCGGGTAGTCGGGGTCGGTCAGGCCCAGCAGGTGATGGTGATCCTCGGCCAGCCACGCCAGGCCATGCGCCAGATAGTGTTCGTCCGGCAACGCCAGCCGCGCGCGTTGCGCGGGGGTGCAGCCGGCAGCGCGCCATGCGCTGGGGCCCGCCCGCAGCGCGGCCGCCGCATCCGGAAATGCCCGGAGCAGGCGCAGACGGGGTGGCAGGGCACCGCCGGCCAGGACCAGGGTGAGCAGGGCGGTGGACGAGGCTGGGCAGGGAATCGGCATCCCGACAGCCTGGGGCGCAAACGACGACGGCGCCCTAGGGCGCCGTCGGATGGCGGGGTAGGACTCTGCCGCGCCTACCTGGTATCGGGATGCAGTGCCGAATAGCCGACCTTGACCGGCTTCACCCCTTCCATCACCAGCGCGTAGCTGACGTTCTCGAAGGTGCGGAACACCATCGCATGGGCGGCGTACTCGTCGGGCAGGGTGACCCGGCCGGCACCGCTGGTCAGCGAATCGTCCATCCGCGACGAGTTCGGGTAGTCCATGCGGTGCGCCACATGACGGCCCTGGCGCCACAGCGAGAACACCGTGCCGTTGTCCACGCCGTTGACGCTCCCAGCGGAGATCGCGATCACGTCGCGCGGGCCACCCGAGGTGAAGGTGTCGGCCACGGCCAGCACGCGGACATCCAGATCGGCGGTCTGCGCGGCGGGCACGTGCGGCACGAACTGCAGGTCATAGGGCCGGGCCTCGACCGGGACCAGACGGTCGCCGGCGCGGACTTCACGGCCATCGACCTGGCCCTGCAGCACCAGCGAGGTCACCTCGACGTTGCCGCTCTGGACGCGGGTCACCGTGCCGACGTTGATCTGGGCCAGCTCGTAGCCCAGCGTCTGGTTGCGCTTGCTCGGCACGATGAAGGTCTTCCAGAGGTTGCCGCTGCCGGGCGTGGTGTCGCCACGGGCGTTCAGGTCTTCGGTCGGCTTGGGCAGGGCGTACTGCACGGTCGGGCGGACCACGGCGAAACGCTGGCCGACCTGCGCATTCTCCAGGCCCCGTACATAGGCGGTCTGGCCGGTAGTGGCGCGCAGGCGGTTGTCTTCCAGATTGACCACGTAGGGCAGCGACTTGACCTCGTCGACCACGCTCAGCTGCTTCAGGAAGGGCTCGACCTGCTCCAGCGGGACGCCGCTGATCGGGGCCTCCTGGCGCGGGCCGGGCTGGGCCACGACGCGGTCCAGATAGGCCAGGCTGAGCACGTCACCCGGGTAGATCAGGTGTGGATTTTTGACCTGCGGGTTGGCCTGCCAGATTTCCGGCCACAGCCAGGGTTTCTGCAGGAACCGCGCCGAGATGTCCCACAGCGTGTCCCCTTTGCGCACGACATAGGTATCCGGGTGCCCGCCATTCATTTCCACGGCGGTAGCATAGGTAGCGACGGTCAGCATCGCTACGGCGACGACCGTACGAGTTCGTTCAAACATAGATGTGGTGCCTGATTCCCCAACAGGTTCGCGCACTATAGTCCAGAAACCGGGGCGCGGGGCAAGCGTTGGCGATAGAATCGCCCTGTACGCCGCTTCGACCGGCGCCCCCTACCGGTATTTGCCATGGCTCTCCTGCCCATTCTCGAATTTCCCGATCCGCGCCTGCGCACCAAGGCCGCGTTGATGGATGCCGCCGACGTGACCACGCCGGCGTTCCAGACCCTGATCGATGACATGTTCCAGACCATGTACGACGCCCCCGGCATCGGCCTGGCCGCCAGCCAGGTCGACGTGCACAAGCGTTTCATGGTGATCGACGTCAGTGAGGAGAAGGACACCCCGATGGTGTTCATCAACCCGGAGATCGTCGCCAACGAAGGGGGCCAGGTCTATCAGGAAGGCTGCCTGTCGGTGCCGGGCATCTTTGCCGACGTCACCCGCGCCAACCAGATCACCGTGCGCTACCTGGACCGCCACGGCGTGGCCCAGGAACTGACCACCGACGGCGTGCTCGCCGTGTGCGTGCAGCACGAGATGGACCACCTGGACGGCAAGCTGTTCATTGACTACCTCTCGCCGCTCAAGCGCGAGATGGTGCGCAAGAAGCTGGCCAAGCTGCGCAAGCACGTTGCCTGAGGTGATTGCAGCGACCGCCGCGCGGGTTGACCGCGCGACGTGTGCTGTCGCGCGGCGCCGGACATCGGCGCCGTTTTACGTTCTGTTAGTGGGGTCGCCATGAAGATTGTCTTTGCCGGTACGCCGGCGTTCGCCGTGTCCTCGCTGCGTGCCGCAGCCCGCCACCATGAAGTGGTCGCGGTGTACACGCAGCCTGATCGTCCCGCAGGGCGTGGCCGTGGCCTGGCGCCATCGCCGGTCAAGCTGGACGCGATCGCACGCGGCATCCCGGTGTTCCAGCCGGAAAGCCTCAAGACCCCCGAAGCCCAGCAGCAGCTGCGCGACCTGCAGCCGGATCTGATGGTGGTGGTGGCCTATGGGCTGATCCTGCCCAAGGCGGTGCTGACCATTCCAACCCACGGCTGCTGGAACGTGCATGCCTCGCTGTTGCCGCGCTGGCGCGGTGCCGCGCCGATCCAGCGTGCGATCCAGGCCGGGGATACCGAGACCGGTGTGTGCCTGATGCAGATGGAAGCGGGGCTGGACACCGGCCCGGTGCTGCTCAAGCAGCACATCGCGATCGGCGCCAACGACACCGGCGGTCAGCTGCACGACCGCCTGGCCGCGTTGGGTGAGCAGGTGCTGTCCGATGGCCTGGGCCTGCTGCGTGCCGGCATCAAGCCGATCGCGCAGCCGCAGCCCGAGGCGGGCGTCACCTACGCCCACAAGCTGGACAAGGCCGAAGCCCGCCTGGACTGGTCCGGCGATGCCCAGGCGCTGGCCCGGACCGTGCGCGCCTTCAACCCGTGGCCGATCGCCGAGGCGACATTGGCCGGCGAGCGCGTCCGCATCCATGGTGCGATCGCGCTGGAGGACAACCAGGGCAAGGCCCCGGGCACGCTGCTGGCCGCCTCGCGCGAGGGCATCGACATCGCCTGCGGCCAAGGTGCACTGCGCCTGCGCGTGCTGCAGCGTGAGGGCGGCAAGGCGATCACGGCCGCCGACTACCTCAATGCCCGTCGTGATCTTGGCGTGGGTGCCTGAGATGACCAACGCGCGTTCTGGCAAGCCTGCAGGCCCCTACACCGCCCATACCGCCCCCGGCGTGCCGACCCGCGTGCTGGCCGCGCGCGTGCTGGCCCAGGTGATCGGCCGCGGCCGTTCGCTCAAGGCCGAACTGGCCACCGCACTGCCGACCCTGGACGACAGCCGCGACCGCGCGCTGCTGGAGGCGCTGTGCTTTGCCGTGCTGCGTCGCCGCGCCGCCTATGACGCTGCACTGGCGCAATGGATGCCGCGGCCACTGAGTGTGCGCGAAGACGAACTGCGCGCGTTGCTGCTGGTCGGCTTCGCCCAGCTGGACGCGCTGGAGCTGCCGGCGCATGCCGCGCTCTCGGCCACGGTCGACGCTGCGCGTGCGATGGGCCGTGATCGCCAGGCCGGCATGGTCAACGCACTGCTGCGCCGCGCCCAGCGCGAAGGCATTCCGCCGCTGCCGGCGCGCGATGCGTTCCCGCTGTGGATGGCCGAGAAGATCGAACAGGATTGGCCGGAGGAGGCCGAGGCTGTGTTCAGTGCCAGCCTGCAGGCCGCGCCGCTGTGGCTGCGGGTCAACCGCCAGCACAGCAGCCGCGATGCGATGCTGCAGCAGCTGGAGACGGCAGGCATCGCTGCCGAAGCTTCGACCGTAGGTGCCGACGCGATCTGTCTGCCGGTGCCGGTGGCCGTGTCCGCGCTGCCGGGCTTCGCCGATGGCGCGCTGTCGGTACAGGATCTGTCGGCCCAGCAGGTGGCCGATGCGCTGGCGCCGCGCCCGGGTTCGCGGGTGCTTGATGCCTGCGCCGCGCCGGGCGGCAAGGCCGCGCATCTGCTGGAGCGCGATCCCACCCTGCAGCTGCTGGCGTTGGATATCGACGCGCGCCGGCTCAAGCGCATCAGCGAAACGTTCGTGCGTACCGGCGTGGGCCAGAATGCGAAGGTGCTCGCGGGTGACGCGACCGATCCGGCCAGCTGGTGGGACGGGCAATTGTTCGACACCATCCTGCTCGATGCCCCCTGTTCGGCCACCGGCATCATCCGCCGCCAGCCGGATGTACTGGCGCATCGCCGCGCGACCGACATCGAGGCGCTGATGGCCCTGCAGGCACGCCTGCTGGATGCCTGCTGGACGATGCTCACCCCGGGCGGAACCCTGCTGTATGCGACATGTTCGATCCTGCGCGATGAAAACCAGTTCCAGGTCGAAGCCTTCCTTCAGCGCACCCGTGATGCGGGCTTCCTGCCGCTGGGCGAGGCGTATGGCCATGATTCCTGGGCCGGGCGCCAGCGCCTGCCGGGTGAGAACGGTGCTGACGGCTTCTTCTATGCGCGTCTGTTAAAGAAGGGCTGATCCGAACCCGGCTAGAATTCCGCCCCATGCTAAAAAACCGCGCATCCCGAGAGTTCTGGCTGCTTGCCCTGATGGCCCTGCTCGTTCTGGGGGCTGGCCTGGGCATGCGTGATCCGTGGCCGTCCGATGAGCCACGCTTTGCGCTGGTCGCCAAGCAGATGGTGGAGAGCGGCGACTGGCTGTTCCCGCATCGTGGCACCGAGCTGTATTCGGATAAGCCGCCCATGCTGATGTGGTCGCAGGCGACCTTGTACACGCTGATCGGCGATTGGCGGGTGGCGTTCCTGTTGCCCTCGTTGCTTGCCGCGCTGGGGACGCTGGCCTGCGTCTATGACCTCGGCCGCCGCCTGTGGACGCGGCGGGTCGGGTTGTACGCGGCGTGGGCGCTGCTGTTCGCGCTGCACTTCACTTTCCAGTCCAAGAAAGCCCAGATCGATCCCCTGGTGGTGTTCTTCATCACCTTGGCCAACTACGGCCTGCTGCGGCACCTGCTCGGTGGGCCGGCGTGGCGATGGTGGTGGCTGGGCTGGTTCGCTGCCGGCCTGGGGGTGATCACCAAGGGCGTGGGGGTGATCGCGCTGCTGATGATCGTGCCGGCCGCGGTGGCATCGCTGCTGGGCTGGCCGCGGGTCAAGCTGCACATCCGCGACTGGCGGTTCTGGGCCGGGCCGCTGGCGTTCGTGCTGGCAATCGCGCTGTGGCTGGTGCCGATGGTGGTGACGGCGCTGGGCAGTGGTTCGGTCGAGTACCGCGCCTATCTGGATGACATCCTGTTCCGGCAAACCGCCAAGCGGTATGCGCAATCCTGGGATCACCACCAGCCGTGGTGGTACTTCCTGGGCACGATGCCGTCGATGTGGATCCCCGCCTTCCTGGCGATTCCCTGGGCGATCCCGGCCTGGCGCCGGCGGCTGCAGCGGCGCGATGCGCGCTACCTGCTGCCGTTGGTGTGGTGGCTGCTGATCGTGCTGTTCTTCTCGATCCCCAACGGCAAGCGCGACGTCTATATCCTGCCGGCGCTGCCCATGTTCTGCCTGGCCTTGGCGCCGCTGTTGCCGGGGCTGCTGCGCAAGCGTGCGTTCCAGTGGCTGCTGGGCGGCTTCGTGGCGCTGCTGGCCGCCGGCCTGCTCGGCATCGGCATCTCGATGCTGATGGGTCAGCCGGGCTTCGAGCGCAAACTCATCCTCGACCGTGGCATCGATACCGCGGTGACCTCGGGCCTGGGCTGGGTCGCGGTCGCGTTGGGCTGCTGGGCCGTGCTCACCTTGTGCGTGGCCGGCGTGCGGCGCTTCCATCTGGCGGTGGTGGCCACCCTGACCATGGCCTGGGTGGCGTTCGGGCTGATCGGCTACCCCTTGTTCAATGACTCCAGCTCCGCGCGTGGCCTGATGCACCAGGTCGGCGAGCGCATCGGCGCCGATGCCGAGCTGGGCCTGGTGGCCTGGAAAGAACAGAATCTGTTGATGGCCGACCGTAACGCGGCAACCTTCGGGTTCAACCGGCGCTGGGACCGGCAGCTCGCTGATGGCGTCGCCTGGCAGGCGGCGCAGCCGCAGCGGCGCTGGCTGCTGGTGCAGGAAGATGCACTGCTGGCCTGCGTGGACCGCACCAGTGCCGAGCTGGCCGGGGTCGCCAACCGCCGCCGTTGGTGGTTGGTAAGGCCGGGCGATATCCATGGCCCCTGCGTGGCCAGTGCCGAGGAACAGGCACGCGAGCGCGCGCTGCACCGGATCGATGGCGATGAGTGATTTCTGCAATGCTGCGTGTGGCAATCGAGGTTGGCAATGACGTTCTCCCCCGCATCCAGGCCGTCCGCGCCTGCCTCCCTGCCGCCGCTGCAGGGGCGCGCCGGGGTGGCTCATTGGATCGCCACCGTGGGCCTGTTCTGCATGCCGGCGCTGGTGTTGACGCTGCCGCAGAACCTGCTGCCCTACGGCATCCTCTTGCTGTTGAGCACGCTGCTGGCGCCGGACGTCCTGTGGCGCGCGCGTGGCCTGGCCGGGCGGCCGGTGGTCGTGCTGTCGTGGATGGTGATGGCGACGGTCGGTTTCGCGCTTATCTCCATACACCTGTTTGACCAAGGGCTGCGCGACATTGATGTACGTTCCCGTTTTGTGGTCATTCCCTGGATCGCGTTGTGGGTGTGTGCATTGCGGCCCGACATGCGCTGGCTGTGGACGGGGGCGCTGGCCGGTTTGATCGGCACGATGGTGCTGTCGATCCTCCAGGTGGCAGGCGGGGCTGCCCGCGCTGAACTGACCACCAATGCGATCGTACTGGCCGACATCGTGCTGGTGCTGATGGTGCTGCTGGTGTTCTGCCGGCCACACAAACGTTGGACATGGGTGATCGTGGGCATGGTCGCCGGCTGCGTCACCATCGTGCTCAGCGGTAGCCGGGGTGTCTGGCTGGCGTTGCTGGCGCTGCTGGTGGTGATGGCGATGAGCCTTCGTTGGCGTACCGGGCCTGCGCGGCTGGGTGTGCTGCTGGCCCTGGTGGCGATCGCCGGTACCTTGATCCTGACCATCCCGAGTCTGCGCGAGCAGGTCCGCCTGACCGAGCTCAAGCACGACGTGGTGCGGATGGAGCGCGGAGACAGCGACTCCTCGGCCGGCGCGCGCGTGGAGCGATTGCAGGTGGCCTATGAGACCTTCCTCGATCATCCGCTGACCGGCGTGGGCATCGGCCATTTCGACAGCGCCATGCAGCGACTGCCGGTTTGCCGGGATGATCCGGCCGAACAGCGCTGCCATCTGGGCCACGCGCACAATGACCTGGCCGAGTGGGCGGCGACGCAGGGCGTGCCGGGCCTGCTGTTGCTGCTGGCCATCTATGGTGTGCCGCTGTGGGTATTCACCGGCCTGCACCGGCGCAGCGGCGAGCAGGCCTTCCGTGGCCCGGCCGCTGCCGGGATCATGGTGGTGGTGACCTACGTGCTGTGCGGGATCACCCAGTCGATGTTCGCGCACCAGATCACGGCCAGCTTCTACGTCACCATCGTCGGGCTGCTGGCCGGACTGTCGATCGTCCAGGGCCATACGCGCCGGCTGGCATTGGCACAGGCCAAAGCTCAGGCGCCGGGCTGATCCCGCGGCGGGTCGGTGACCGGCTGCCCGTTCTGCAGCATCCACAGCATGATGGTCTTCTGGCGCACGTAGTTGGCGCGCACATAGGCATAGACCAGCCCGTGCCAACCATCGCGGAAGCCGCCGCGCAGCAACAGTCCGCGCCAGAACCGCCATGCCGGGGCCAGGATCAGCTTGGGCAGGGTGGCGCGCTTGCCCCGCGCGAACTCGTGCTCGGCCATCATCCGTGCGTAGCGCTGGGTCTTGAGCAGCTGCTGCTCCAGCGAACGGTAGGGGTAATGGATCAGATCGCCGGGCAGGGTACCCACCGCACCATCGACGCTGGCCGCCTCATGGATCTCACGCTTGCCGCGCCAGCCGCCATGGCGGCGGTCGAACAGGCGCAGGACCCGGTCCGGGTAGGCGTTGCCATGCTTCAGGAACTTGCCGAAGTACTCGGAAAGCCGTGCGAACCGGTAGCCGTGGTGGCCGGCCAAACCGTTGGCCTGGGCGGACAGGATCGCCTCGCGCAGGGTGTCGCTGATGCGCTCGTCGGCGTCCAGGCACAGCACCCAGTCATGCGCGGCCTGCTCGACGCAGAACGCCTTCTGGCTGCGGAAACCATCGAACGGGCGTTGCAGCACCCGCGCCCCGGCGGCTGTCGCGATCGCCACCGTGGCATCGGTGGAGTGCGAGTCCACCACGATGATCTCGTCGCAGAAGGCCAGCGAGGCCAGACAGTCGCCGATGCGGTCGGCTTCATTGAACGCGATAATGCAGGCCGAAATGCGAGGCCGTTCAGTGGGAGCGGTCGAGGAGGACATGATGGCCGAGTACCTGCTGTTTGCGACGGAGCGTTATGCGCTGCCCATTCTCGCCCCTCTGGCGCAGGCGTTGCACGCATCCGGTCAATCGGTGTCGGCCTGGTTCGCCGATGGCGCCGCCGGCGCGTCGCTGCCTGGCGTGCCCAATGTGGGCCTGAAAGACGCGCTGGCACTGCGCCCGCGCGCGGTGTTCAGCGCCGCCAACTGGGTGCCGCCGTTCATTGCCGGGGCCAAGGTGCAGGTCTTCCACGGCTTCAACGTGCAGAAGCGCGACAGTGCCCGCGGCCACTTCCGGGTGCGCGGCCTGTTCGATCTGTACTGCACGCAGGGCCCGGCCACGACCACCCCGTTCCGCGAGCTGGCCGCGCGCGAGGGCCACTTCGCCGTCGCCGAGACCGGCTGGCCCAAGCTCGATCCGCTGTTCCGCGATGACGGTGGCCTGAGCGCGGGACTGCGCGTGCCGGCACAGGGCCGCCCGGTGATCCTGTTCGGCTCGACCTTCACCGAGCGGCTGAGCGCCGCGCCGCACCTGTACGAGCAGATCGCGGCCGATATCGCCCGTGGCGAGCACTACTGGCTGCTGACCCTGCACCCCAAGTGCGCCCCGGAGCTGTTCGACCGTTACCGCGCGCTGGCCGGCCCGCATGCGCGCTTCATCGAGCCGGAACAGGTGATGGCCGCGCAGCGCGCCGCCGATGTGCTGGTCTCGGATACGTCCTCGATCGTCTCCGAGTTCATCGTGCAGCACAAACCGGTGGTGACCTTCCGCAACCGGGTTCCGCAGCCGCACATGATTGATTTCGACGATGCCACCCAGTTGCCGGCGATGCTGGCCCAGGCGTTGAATCCCGCCCCGGCGTTGATGGCCGAAATCCGGCGCTACGCCGATACCATCCATCCGTTCCGCGATGGGTACTCCTCCGAGCGGGTGATCGCTGCCACCGAGGATTTCCTGTCCGGTGAACTCGGCACGCTCAAGCGCAAACCGTTCGGTGCGTGGACGCGCGGCCTGCAGATCCGCAAGGAGCTCGGGTATTGGGGGCCAGCGAAGCGGTAGTGTCACCCGGTGGATCCACGCCATGCGTGGATGCATTTCACCAGGTAGATCCACGCCATGTGTGGATGCGCTCCTACCAGCGCAGGCGACGCTTCGCCAACGCGCGGCCCAACTGGTCGTATACCGCACGCGCCTGCGCTTCCGGCAGGTAGTGCAGCGCCAGCGGCGTGCCCATGCCTGCGCCGGCGGTATCCAGCCACACGCTGGCCGTGCCCAGCCGACGGTCCAGCGGCGAACGGGTCAGGCGCAGCGCCTGCAGCTTGTCCAGTTCGGCAAAGCGCCACCAGCGCTGCCACCAGCCGCCACGCACGGCCACGTAGCCGTCATCCAGGTGATAGCCGATGCGCGCCATCTGCCGGTGCGCGCGGAACGCCGACCACGGCAGCCATAGCAGCACCAGCGCCCCCCACGGCCCGCCGTACCAGATCGCCGCCGCCGTCAGCAGCGGAACGAGGCACAGCGCGCCCAGGCACAGCCGCCACCAGCCGCGCATCTGCACCGGCTGCCAGCGCGCCGGCGGCCACTGCAGGTGCGGCAGCAGATGCTGGACCAGCCCATCGCAGACGGCCGGCGTCGCCAGCGGCGCCAGCTCACGCAGGTCACGCCGCTCGCCTTCGCCGGGGTTGCCGGCAGCAATATCGATACGCAGTTGCCGGCGCTGGAACCAGCGCTGCAGCGCGCTCTCGCGCAACGTCCAGGCCTGGATGCGGCGCCGCGCCACGCTGGTGCGCATGCGGGTCAGAAGCCCACTGGCCACGGTCAGCCGGCGCTCGTGCTCACTGAGCCGGAAGCCGTAGTAACGCAGCAGCGCGAGCACCACCGACAACACCCGCAGCATGACCCAGAAGCCCACCACGGCGACCACCGCGGCAATAGTCCACAGCCACATCCCGGGGTGCAGGTGGCTGGCATACCCGAAGGCCTGCCGGCCGCCGGCCTCGATCACATCGGAGACGCTGCCACGCGGGAACAACTGCACCATCGCACCCAGCACTGCCACCACCACGACCCAGCCGCGGTTGGAGAGCAGGCCGATACGGACCACCTCGCCCGGGCTCAAGGCGAGCAGCACATCCTCGGCCGGTTCGGGCGCAGCGGCGTCGCCCTCGGCCGTGGCCGGCACTGCCTGGCCACGCTGGCGTACCAGGCGCTCCAGTGCCAGCGCCTGATCGAGTTTAAGCACCCGCATTTCCGCTTCGGGGCGATGGCCGCCGGCCGATTCCAGCTTCAGCTCGGCGACGCCGAACAGGCGGTGCAGCGGGTTCTGGTGGACCACCACGTTGTGGATGCGCGCGAAGGGAATCTCGCGGCGATTGCGCGCGAAAACACCACTGCGCACCGTGATCGCGGTCGTGCCGATCCGGTAGCGATAGGTGAGGTACTGCAGCACCGAGTACGCGACCAGTGCCACCACGGCGATCACCGGGCCGAGTGACAGCCACAGCTCATCGCGGTCGCCGCGCTGGCCGAACACCACCAGCGCGATCAGCGGTACCAAGCCCTGGCGCAACTGCATCAGCAGCACGAACAGCCATGACCAGGGATGCAGCCGCTGCTCCGGCGCGGCATCAAGCGGCGGCGGGGTACTCACAGTGCGTCGTCGTCCTGGTCCAGCTGGTGCGCCAGAGTGTCGCGCAGGTGCTCGGCATCGGCGCTGTCCAGCCCACTGAGCGTGACCGCACTGAAGCGGCTGCCGGCGGTATGCACGACCAGCGTGCTCAAGCCGGCGCTGCGTTCGATCGGCCCGCGGCGCAGATCCAGATGCTGCACGCGCGAGGTCGGTACACGGGTTTCGTTCTGCCAGAGCAGATCACGGCGCAGGCCGAGGCCTTGCGCATCCAGCCGCCAATACGTGCGGCGCTGGCGGCGGAATGCGAGGGCCGCACCGATCAGCGCGCCGAGCACGACCATGCCGGTTGCGCCCCACCAGCGTCCCGGCAGATCGAATACCACCCAGAGCGCGCCGAGCACGCCACCCAGCAGGAGTGCGCCGGCGATCGCACCACCGAACGCGGCCAGCGAGGCCGAACGCAGGGGCATCGCCTGCCAGTCGGGGGCGGCCGGCAACAGCGGCAAGGGCGGCGGCACGGGAGTGTCGAGAAGTTCGGACAAGGCAAGGCGCTCGGCTGGAAAACGGACCGGGCGCATGCGTACAGGTGCAACCGCCCGTGGCGCAGACGGTAGCAGGTTGCCGTGGGCTATTGCGCGGCCTGGATCAGTGCGTCGACATCGAGCAGGTGGCCGGCGCGTTCGGCCTTGGTGCGCAGGTACTGTTCGTTCTCGGCGGTGATGTCGCCGGTGACCGGTATGCAGTCCACCACGTCGATGCCGGCATTGCGCAGGCGCTGGGCCTTGGTCGGGTTGTTGCTGAGCAGCTGCACGCGGCTCACGCCCAGGCCCTGCAGCATCGCCACGGCACTGCCGTAGCGGCGCTCATCGGCACCGAAGCCGAGCTGGGCATCGGCGTCGATCGTGTCCAGGCCATCGTGCTGGTAACCGTAGGCGCGCATCTTCGCGGCGATGCCGGTGCCGCGGCCTTCCTGGTCCAGGTACAGCAGCACGCCGCCGCCGAGGTCCTTGAGCTTGCGCAGGCCGCGCCGCAGCTGGTCGCCGCAGTCGCACTTGAGCGAGCCGAACAGATCACCGGTCAGGCAGGAGGAGTGCACGCGCACCGGCACCACGGCGGACAGATCCGGGGTGCCCACGATGATGGCGACCTGGTCACGCTGGGCCACGCCGCCGCGGAACACCGCGAATTCGGTCATGCCGACCTCGCGCAGCGGCACCGGCGAGCGGGCCACCAGCTCATACGCATGCGCGGCCTGTTCGGCGCCCTGGCTGAGATCGCACAGCGAGACCTGCGCGCAGTCGTCGAAGCGGCGGTCATCGGCGGCCAGCAGCACGCCGACCATCGCCGGCAACAGCAGGCCGAGGCGGGCGATTTCCACCGCGCCGTCGTCCAGCGCTTCGCCACCGGTCCAGCCCGGGGGCATCGCACCGGGGTCGCGCAGGTAGCTGAGCGAAGGCAGGGCATCGAAATCGATGCCGGCCAGCGGCACGCGCGCGCCACGGTCGGCACTCACCCCGAGCACGCGGGCGCGGGTGGCGGTGAGGAACAGGTAGTGCCGGTCTTCCGCGGCCGCGGCAAAGGCGGTGAAGCTGGTGCGGGTGCTGCTGTCCAGCGCGATGAAGGCCAGGCGCTGGCCCTGGCCATTGTCGATCACCACCGGGCGGCCGGCACGCAGTTCGGCCACCGCACGCTCGCAGCGGATCGCGGCCGGGTCGCCGAACAGGGAAGAAGCAGAGGACATGTCAGGGGCCGTGGGGGACATCGTGGTTTCCACAGTGGGGACGGATCGCGGCGATTCAATCGCACCAAGGGCGCGACGCAGCGTCGCAGTCAGTGCGGATGGTCCTCGGTGGCATAGGGATCGTCCTCGCCGCTCTGCGGTGGGCGCAGCGTATAGCGCTTGTAGGTCCACTGATACTGCGCCGGATCGCGTCGGGCGATGCGTTCGATCCCGGCATTGAGGGCGGTGGCCGCGGTGCGCGGGTCCGGATCGGCCACGGCAGGCGGGGTGGCCTCGATGTGCAGGGCGAACGCCATGCCCGGGCCGATCCGCTCGCACCAGCCGTACAGCACGGTCGCGCCGGTGCGCTCGGCCAGCCGGTTGACCAGGGTCATGGTCAGCGCCTCCACCCCGAAGAACGGCGCGAACACCCCGTCGCCGGCCTTGGGCTGCTGGTCGGGCAGGATGCCGGTGGCACCGCCGTCCTTGAGCACCTTGAACAACTGGCGCACGGCCGGGCCCTCGGCGCGCACCTGCTGCACGTTGTCGCCGCCGCGGACCAGCTGCAGGAAGGCATCGCCCACCGCTTCATCCGGCGCCTTGTAGACGATCGCGATCGGCCCGCGCGAGGCCAGCCACTGGTTGAGCAGCTCCCAGTTGCCGTAATGCGGTGCCGCCACGATCACGCCCTTGCCGGCGGCCAGGGCCGCGTCGTACAGCGCCTCGCCGTGGCGCTCGGTGAGCCGGGCCAGGTTGCGATCGCGCGGCTGGGTCCACAGGCGCAGGGTCTCGATGGCCTGCAGCGCGGTGGAGCGCAGCACGTTCCGATGCAGCACCGCACGTTCGGCGTCGCTCAGCTCGGGGTAGGCCAGCTCGAGGTTGCGCCGGGTGACGCGGCTCTCACGGGCATTGAGACGTATCCACAGCCAGGCCAGCCCGTTGGCGAAGGCACGCAGCCAGGAGCAGGGCAGACGGGTGAACAGGGCAGCGGCGCGGTAGGCCAGGCGGGCAGTGGTGTGCGGTTTCATCACCGCAAAGTCTAGCCGCTGGCGGCCTGCCTGTCGGCGCGCGGGCACGTTAAGGTAGGCCGCCTTCAGTTGCGGAGCCGTGTCCATGCTTGTTCTGATCCAGCGCGTCAGCGAAGCCAGCGTCCGTGTCGAGGGGGCGGTCATCGGCCAGATCGGCTCCGGTCTGCTGGCCCTGGTGGGCATGGAGCCGGGCGACACCGAGGCCCAGATCGAGCGGATGGCCGATCGCCTGCTTGGTTACCGTGTGTTTGGCGATGAGGCCGGAAAGATGAACCGGTCCCTGCGTGATACCGGTGGCGGATTGCTGCTGGTCAGCCAATTCACCCTGGCGGCCGACACATCCAGTGGGATGCGGCCGGGCTTCAGTACCGCCGCGCCGCCGGCGGAGGCTGAACGCGGATTCAACCGGCTGGTCGATATCTGCAGACAAAAACACGCCCCGGGGGTGGAAACCGGCCAGTTTGGTGCCCATATGGTTGTCAGCCTGGTCAACGATGGTCCCGTGACCTTCCTGCTCAGACCCTAGCCCCCGGGACCACCGCCCGGGAACGCGGGGCGCCGGGCTGGTATAATGCTAGGTTCTATTCCCTCTCCCAGCCGGTGGCGCGAGCACTACATGGCCAACGAACGTCCTGCCCAGCAAAACGACATCAAGCTTCTGATCAGCAAGGGCCTGGAACAGGGCTACCTGACCTACGCCGAAGTCAATGACCATCTGCCCGACGACATCGTCGACCCGGAGCAGATCGAAGATATCATCGGCATGATCAACGGCATGGGCATTGATGTCCATGAAGTTGCGCCCGATGCAGAAACCCTGTTGCTCAACGATGGCAACACCGGCAACCGCGAAGTCGATGACACCGCGGCCGAAGAAGCCGCCGCCGCGCTGAGCGCGCTCGACACCGAAGGTGGCCGCACCACCGACCCGGTGCGCATGTACATGCGCGAAATGGGTACCGTCGAGCTGCTGACCCGCGAAGGCGAAATCGCCATCGCCAAGCGCATCGAAGAAGGTCTGGGCCAGGTCCAGGCTGCACTCGGCACCTTCCCGGTGTCGGTGGAATCGCTGCTGGCCGACTACGACGCGCACAAGGAAGGCAAGAAGCGCCTGGCCGAAGTGATCGTCGGCTTCAACGACCTGGTCGAAGAAGTCCCGGCCCCGGCCGTGGCCGAAGACACCAGCGACGACGCTGACGACGACGCCGATGAAGAAGATGACGGCGACGACGTCGAGGAAGAGGCCGGCCCGACCGGTCCGGATCCGGAAGAAGTCGCACGCCGCATGCAGGCCCTGAGCGATGCGTACACCGCGTTCAAGAAGGCCGCTGCCAAGGGCGACCGCAAGCCGCTGGCCAAGCTGCGCGACGACATGGCCGCCGTGTTCGTGACCCTGAAGCTGCCGTTGCCGCTGACCGATGTGCTGGTCAAGCAGCTGCGCGACGTCATGGCCTCGATCAAGTCCCACGAACGCCGCGTGCTGAACCTGGCCACCGTGACCGCGCGCATGCCGCGCAAGGACTTCATCCGCTCGTGGGAAGGCAACCAGACCAACCTGGAGTGGGTGGAAGACGCACTGAAGCGCAAGCAGAAGTGGTCCTCGGCCCTGCGTGACGTGAAGGATCAGATCATCGCCGAACAGCAGGCGACGATCGACATCGAGAAGACCACCTGGCTGGAACTGGACGAGCTGAAGGAAATCAGCCGCGCCATGGCCTACGGTGAAGCGCGCGCGCGCAAGGCCAAGAAGGAAATGGTCGAAGCGAACCTGCGCCTGGTCATCTCGATCGCCAAGAAGTACACCAACCGCGGCCTGCAGTTCCTCGATCTGATCCAGGAAGGCAACATCGGCCTGATGAAGGCCGTGGACAAGTTCGAATACCGCCGTGGTTACAAGTTCTCCACATATGCGACCTGGTGGATCCGCCAGGCCATCACCCGTTCGATCGCCGATCAGGCGCGCACCATCCGTATTCCGGTGCACATGATCGAAACGATCAACAAGTTGAACCGCATTTCCCGTCAGATGCTCCAGCAGTATGGCCGCGAGGCTACGCCGGAGGAGCTGGCCAAGGAAATGGACATGCCGGAAGACAAGATCCGCAAGGTGATGAAGATCGCCAAGGAGCCGATCTCGATGGAAACCCCGATCGGCGACGACGAGGATTCCCATCTGGGCGACTTCATCGAGGACACCAACGTGGAGTCCCCGATCGAGAACACCACCAACATCAACTTGTCTGAAACCGTGCGCGACGTGCTGGCCGGCCTCACCCCGAGGGAAGCCAAGGTGCTGCGCATGCGCTTCGGCATCGACATGAATACCGACCACACCCTCGAGGAAGTCGGCAAGCAGTTCGACGTCACCCGCGAGCGTATCCGCCAGATCGAAGCGAAGGCGCTGCGCAAGCTGCGTCACCCGAGCCGGTCCGAGCAGCTGCGCAGCTTCCTGGATATCGATTGATCGATACCGACGCATCGCGTTGAAACCCGACAGACCCCGCGCAAGCGGGGTTTGTTTTTTGGGGCGGGTGTCGGCGCGTGGTGCACTCGAGCCCAGCGACGGCGCAGCGGATGGAAGGGTGTTCGAAAGGGTCGGGATCGCTAGGCTGATTTGGTTATTTCGTTGTGTGTTTCGTAACTTAAGTACGGATTTTTTCTCGGTGTTCTCCGGGGTGATGTTATTTCAATCAATGATTTATATGTTTAATTGGGTTGCGGTTCGCCGAAGATTGGCGTATAGATTCGTAACTTAACTCGTCCCGAAACTCAGGCCATGGCCCGTCCCCGTACCGTCCAGCTCCAGACGCTGTTCGACAACCTGCCTGCTGGCGAGGTCGTCTCAGCTGCCGATCTCGTCGATCGCCTGGGGGTTACCCGGACAACGTTGAGTCGTCTTGTCGCCGAGGCCGGGGACCGCGTGGTGCGACTGGGCCGCACCCGCGCCACGGCCTATGCCGTCCGCCAGCAGACCGCCGCGGGCAGCGAGTGGCCGCTGTTCCGGCTGGGGCCGGACGCCACTCTTGAAGAACTGGGCACGGTCGTGGCACTCACGGGCGAGACCTTCCACGTGGCGACCACCGCCGCACGCCCCAATCTGACCCGTTCGCCAGACGAGACCGTCGATGGCCACTTCCCGGAGCTGCCGTGGTACCTGGACGACCTGCGGCCACAGGGTTTTCTCGGGCGTACGTTCGCGCATCGTCGCGGGCGTGACCTGGGCGTCCCCGACGACCTCAATCGATGGCAATCGGGTGACATCCTGCAGGCGTTGGTGCGTGCCGGTGGCACTGAGATCGGTGATCTCCTGCTGGGCGGCGATGCCGTGCAGATGGCCTTGCGCGCGCTTGACGCGCCTGGCGATCACGTCCTGGCCAGGCTGCGCGCACGTCGTTATCCCGAGCGCGCCGCAGCGGCACTGGAAGGCGACGACGTCGGATCGTCGCCCGGTGGCGAGCAACCGAAGTTCACTGCCACGGTGGAGCATGAGGGAGGGCGCTACGCGGCGCTGGTGAAGTTCGCGCAGCCCACCGCAGGCGAGGCCGCCGAACGCTGGGCGGACCTGCTGGTCTGCGAGCACCTCGCCCTGCAGTGCTTGCGCGACGCGGGCGTGCAGGCAGCGGTGTCCGAGATACTCCAGACCGACACGCATACGTTCCTGGAGGTGCAGCGCTTCGACCGCACCGTCGACGTGCTGGGCCGGCGCGGCTTCGTCTCGCTGATGGCGCTGTCCTCGGCCTTCGCCGGTGACGTGACCGTGGACTGGGGGACCGCCGCCGACGCGCTGCTGACGCAGGGCTGGGTCGATCGCGACGCGCAGGCCACCATGGGCAGGCTGCACGCGTTCGGCCGGCTGATCGGCAACAGCGACATGCATCAGGGCAATCTGCGTTTCCACCTGGTCGATCGCGGTCCGCTGCCGTTGGCGCCGGCGTATGACATGTTGCCGATGTCACTGGCACCCTCGCGCACAGGGGTGCTGCGTGCGGCTACGCCGCTCGCCTCCATCGCGCCGGAGCGCAGCGGCCAGCTCGCGCATCTGCACTGGGCAGCGCCGCTGGCGGTGGACTACTGGCAGCGCGTGGCGGGTTCGGCGCTGCTGCGCTCGGGCGGGCTGCGTGAGCTGGCGGCGGAGAATGCGCGTCGGGTGCAGGCGATGGGGCAGCGTTTCGGCTGAGATGAGGGTTGCAGTGGAAAGCGCCTACAGGCCTCCACTACACTGTGCGGCCGCAAGGGCCTATAGCTCAACGGTTAGAGCAGAGGACTCATAATCCTTTGGTTCCAGGTTCGAATCCTGGTGGGCCCACCACATTGACATCCGGCGACGTCCACGTAGCTGGAGGCCGACTTGTTGCTGCCTTCTTTCAGCAAGGCGAGGCTTTGATCCGCGATCTAGGCGAGCTACGCAGTTGAGAAGCTTAGAACGTGTGCTATCTAAGTTGGTGATGCGACGTGCAGCGCCTCCCGCTCTCATGCATCTCACGCGTGCGAGTCAAAAAGGCACGACGGATGGTGACACAGCTCTACTCCTGCTCCCTACATCAATCTCAATCAGGCATTTCGAGTTCTACTAACGGCTCGATTTCTGTGACATGTGTTCTTGCGAGCGCATGACATCTATGAGACAAACGATTGGCTCACATTCATGAGCAGTTTAATCGAGAGTTTTTTAGATCAAGGAGTGATGGGATGAGCCTGGTTCGATCATGTGTAAGTGCTTTGGCCGTAGTCGCGGGATTGGCGCTTTATTCCGCCCCGGTAGAGGCCGTTACGTTGCCGTGTGATGGTTGTGACGCTTATCAAATGCGAGAGCTCGCGATGTATTCGGGCGACGGCTCTCACACCATCTACAACGTCAGTGCAGGCATTCTCCGGCACTATCAGGTGTCGGGGTGGGGTGAGTCTCCCATTGAATTCGGTGAGGAGATGAACGTAGTTGAGGTTGAGGCATCGCCTCAGGAGCGGGCGGCGATGCAGGAATTGCAGGCAGTTGCGCAGGTCTACGGTGCGCCAATGGTGATGAGTGTCGAGATTCCCATTCAGGAAATTCGAGACATGGCACCTTGGCTCGATCCCAGCATTACGGCGTACGATATCCAAAGCAACGTAAATATCCGCGCCGCTATCCAGACCCGAATCGAGAGTCGGATAACCGTGCGTGACGGATTCAACACTGCAATGGAACGCGTCTTCCACCTGGTGAACAATCTCTTTGGTGATCAGACTGCATTTGAGGTCAAGGTGATCATTAAAGGCGATGACGGGAGCCGCTCCACGTTTACTAAATCTTCGGTGACCGGCGACTATCACTATGTACCTGGTAGCGGTCGCTTTGCTGACGGTCAGGTTTTGCCTGCGGCCAATACGCCGGAGTACGCTGGCAGTTGGACCTTCAGCGGTGGAACTAGTGTCGACGATTTCCTTGGGGCGTTGCTCGATATTGGCGCTCGCTTTAATGGTATCGACGGCGGCGGCGGGAGCACCGTGACAATTGTCTGCAACTGGCGCCCCAACGAGGGCATCTTGGAGTGCACTCAGCAGCTCTAGGTTTCAGAAAGGTGGCCATCGCTCCCGATGGCCACCTTTCATGCGTTTTCCGATGAAGTCGACGCTCGGCAAGCCCACGCCAGAGCGGGACATCTTTGACGTTGTCCATCTTCCTCAAGTGGTGTCGCGGAATCTGAGACCCCGGCCCGTATCCTGCGCCGATGCTCCCGCCCTGCAACTTCACCGGCTTCATGCCCGCACCTCGCCCCACGGGCTGGGTGCAGGATGGTGAGCGCTGGGGTTTGTGGCGGAACGGCCTGGAGATCGCCTCTGTGCCGCCAGATGTCAAGGGCGTCCGGGTCCGCCTGTCCTGCAGGAAGATTTGGGAAGACAGGGAGGTCCGAGCAGCTAGCATCGCCCAGGGTTAAGCGCTACGCCGAGCGGTGGTGTGCCGCCCGGACACTGGAAGGCGTGCCACTGAAGGAGGCTGTAGCGCGGCTGGTGGCGCAGGATCGACCTCCCAAGCCCAGACGCACGGAGATGCAGGAAACAAAGACGATTGGACGCTATCCCTAATCCTAGGCTGTAGGACCGGCGCATAAGTGCGCACTCGTGGTGGCTACCTAGACCTTGGATTACGCCAAGCAGCGGCGATAGGCTTGCAGCGCAAGGGGTTCGAGTCCTTTTTTTGCGTTTTCACATCGTTGGGAAGCCTCATGGCTAGTTTCAGTACCAAGTACTTTTCAGGGAACCATGAGCATGTCCGACCAAAGCCAAGTGCCCTTTGAGCTTCGGGCCATCAACGCAGAGGCCGTCGGGGAGCTGCTGGGCATCACTCGCCGGACCGTACTTGAGACGGTGGCGTGTAGGCCCGACTTCCCCAAGCGTGTATCCATGAAGCCAGCAAGCTGGGTGGCGGGCGAGGTGCTGACTTGGCGAGACTAACCGAGCCGGTCGGCGAGTTCGTCGGCGTCGGCCTGGTAGCGACTGAGTAGCCTGCCGCGCACTCTCCGACCACTCCATCTTGCGTCTAGGCGAGGGATTGGCCGTGGTACCTGATACGGGGTGTGTCGCTCTTCAGCCTCGGCACGGCAGTGTTCAAGATCGCTTGCTGCAGGCCGATACCAGACGTGACCGCAGCGGGTACTGCCATGTCCTCCAAGCAATTTTCAAGCAAGCAAGGCGTTATTCCGCGTGCCGCGAGGTCGGTGGCTGAGTTCCTACGCTGCGGTTGGATGTTCGAGCTTTGGGGATTGCTTGTGCTGTCAGTAGTTTTCCAGTGGTGGGGGCCATACATCTGGAACCCTAAAACTGTTGAAGCAGTCGTGAGTGGAATCTCGTCGATCCCCCTTCTGGGGGCGATGTTGTACCTGTCGTTGGCAGTAAGCGCGTTATGGTTTGTTGCAGCCATCTTCGACATTGACGAGTACTACTTGCCCGTACTTGACTGGTTCCTAACTACTGTCCGTACCTACACGATTGCTGTCGCAGCAGTGGTATTTGGGAGTGTGTGGCCCTGGACGTGGAGTAAGGCTACAGCGATCAACCTAGTAGCGATCGTCGTCGGCGGAATCTGGTGCGCAGTCATCTTTCACACAGTCAACGATCGACGAAACCATCTCCAGACTACCTGTGGAGTAGTGGTGAAGATTGGCTGGGCGGTGTTGGCCAACTGTGTTCTGGCCGCGCTTGCTGTCTTTTCAGTCTGGTTACTTCAGGTGTATCCGCAGCTTTTAGACTCTGTTCTCTAATCTCTAGAGCTTACGTCTAGATGTGGTGTGACCCGGGCTGCATTGTGCTGTAGCTCGTCAGATTTTTCTCGCAGCCTTAACGCGGACGGCCACAGATTCAGCCTCAGTGCGGGGAGACATCCACCAGCAGGGCGTCGAGCCGCACCCTGGCAGATTCCACACGAGCGCGTAGCTGACCTCCGCCGACTCACACGGCTTCGCTATGCGTTCGGGGTCAGGTCTTGCCTACGCCCCCCGAGCTGCACCGTCGTCCTGCAGGAGGCTAGCTACCCGAGAGCATTCTTAACGTGCTGCTCAACAATGACCGCCTTCTGGTGGCCGTCGATACCCTGGCCGAGGACGCCCACACGGGCCGGCACTCGGCAGGCGCGAAGCTGTTGCTGATCCCGCAGCACAACCTGGTACTGGCCCGCCGGGGCTCTGCCCAATTCTTCCTAAAGATCTACGTGCTGTGCCTGCAGGCCAGCTTCCTGGTGGACTTCACCATTGAGAGCTTGGCGGTGGAGATCGGGCCGACTATGGATCGGCTCTGGCCGCGCTACGTGGAGGCCGCCGAGGCAGCGGGGTTGCCCGTGCATCCGTTGAGGACCGAGATCGTGCTGGGAGGCTGGTCGACCCACCCTACGTACAACGACACGGCCTGCAAGGGGCATCACCCCAAGGGCGCAGTATCGGAACTACTGAGAATTTGGCAGCTCGTTCATGTTTTGACGAGAGAAATGCCGCTGTTGTTCAGGTACAAGTTATTGAAAGATAAATTTAAAGTTAACTTATCTTCAGGTTATCCACAGAAATGAACGTTGTGCACAGTTCTGTCCGTTGATGTTGGTGTGGCACTTGTGCTAGCTGAATTTGTAACACTAGAATCCCACCTAAGATCCTATGGCGCCTTGCCGCAAAGATCTTGCGGCCGGTCAGTGGACCGGCCCTTTTTGTCTCGAAGACTATGGATAGCGAGACCCAATCTATGACTACGAAAAGAGAAAACTCAGTAGTGATTCGTCATCAAGAATCCAGTGACGGCAAGCATGCCGTCGACGCTCAGTTGCGCGTGCTTATCCTTCCTTCGGAGGAAGGGGGCTACGTTGCTCAGGGCTTGGAGATCGATTACTTAACCACCGGCCAGACCGTTGAAGAGGTTCGAGAGAACTTCGCTCATGGGTTGCTGCGTACGATCGAGGCTTACATCAAGCGGAATCGTCCGCTGGATGCTCTTTTCACCAAAGGGAAGACTCCCGCTGAGGCTTGGGGGCTGTGGTTAGACAGTGAGAGCAAGGATGTTTTGACCTGTGGGACAGTCGTGGCGCTGGGCATTCCAGATGACACCAAGTTCTTTAAGACGCTTTCATTCCGAGAAGCTGAGATCGCCCACGCAGCATGAGAATCCGTAAAGGGCCATGGGACGGCGCGCAACCTAGAACATATGTCCTGCAGGTGTTGAGGCAGCATGGTGTGCAGGTGGAGGCAGAGGGATCCGACTGGTACGAATTGGTAGATTCTGACGGCGATCCCGAGGTGCTTTTGATCACGAACCCAGTTCTCCCAGACATGGTGATAAAAATCTGGGAGCGATTTGGTGATATTCATGAGTTCGATATCACAGACCTAGTGCGCCGGCACTAAAGAATGTCCCCCGCTTTGGGGGTTTTCGCTTTTCTAGCCCGGACGTTTGAGCTTCGCTACCTGAGATGCCGCTTGGTCATCTGACGCCTCGTCTCTCTTGGCGCTCCAACAAGGAAGCTCGCTAATGTCGGAAAAGCTCTGCCTAACGCGAGATGAAATCAAGGCGCTGACACGCAGCCCCCAAAAGGCGCGCCAGCTTTCATTTCTCCGGCAGAACGGGATCCGTCACTACATAGACTGCAATGGCTGGCCGGTCGTTCCCAGGGCGGCAGTGGGCGCGGTAGAGCATACCCCGCCGGCCAAGACGGAAAAGTGGTGGCCAAACGCGCTCGGTCCGCGTCCCCGCTAAGTTGCGAAGCAACAAAATCTCAAACCCATAACACCGTAAGCTCCCCCGTCAAGCAGACATTTCTAAAGTAGAGCTTCTGGCGTGAGCGGTACGGTACTCGACGGGGCTCATGCCGCTGAGCGAGTCATGTGGACGAATCTCGTTGTAATCGATCATCCACCAATGCGCTGCCTCACGTACGTCCTCAAGGCGTGCGAAGAGGTGCTGGTCCAGCACCTCCTCACGTAGCGTGCGGTTGAAGCGTTCGATGAAGGCGTTCTGGTTGGGCTTGCCAGGTCGGATGTATCGCAGCGCCACGCCGCTGAATTTGGCCCACTGGGTAAATGCTTCGCCCAGGAACTCAGGGCCATTGTCCGACCGTAGCACCTGCGGTAATCCGTGATCACGTTTGAGCTGCTCGAACACGCGCACCAAGCGACCAGAGTTGAGTGATGTATCCACCTCAATATGCAGCACCTCGCGGTTGAAGTCGTCGACCACATTGAACGTTCGGAATCGTTTGCCACAGGCCAACGAGTCACTCATGAAGTCCATGGACCAGACGGTATCTGGATGCCTGGGAACATACAGCGGCATCCGCTCGCGCTTTGGCAGACGGCGCTTGGCCGCTCTTCTCAGGTTGAGCTTCATCGCCTTGTATACCCGATGGATCCGCTTCGGATTCCAGTCCGGTCGCTTCTTGCGTAGTTGATCGCTGCACTTCCAGAAACCTCGACTGGGCCGCTGCTCGACCAGCCTGGCCAATGCCGAGATCAACGCCGCATCGCGCACGGTCCAGTCCAGTGGCGGCGCATACCAGGCCGCACGAGACAAACCCACGCAACCGCAGGACCGGCTCAGGGGGCGCGCGTGCACCTCACGCTTCTGACCCTGCGCTACAGTTTTTTTGCGATCAGGTCCTCCAGCGCCGCGTTGTCCAGCGCCATTTCCGCATACATGCATTTGAGCTTGGCGTTCTCAGCTTCGAGGTCTTTGACTCGACGAAGCTCGGACGCCTCAAGCCCGCCGTACTCGCTCTTCCACTGGTAATACGTCGCCGTGCTGTACCGGCCTGTCGACATAGATCCTTCAACGCAAGCCCGGCATCGCCCTGCTTGAGGATCGTGATGATCTGCGTCTCGGTGAATTTTGATGTGCGCATGCAACCTCCTGGCTGGTTAAAGATGCCAGAAAGTTCTACTTATAGGGTGTCTGGCTGCCGGGGGGGGCTTACGTCTGCGCTCGAGCAATAAAATAAGAATATACAAAAATAAAACACAGCACATCTTGTTCTTGTTAAGTGCACGTGAACTATCGTTCCGCCCCGTTTGACGGCGCCCAAAGCGGCCTCGCCGATGTCGCGATGTGGTTTCGCGCATCGCTTCACGTACGTGCCCTGGTGCTGCGCAGCATTTTATCGACCACGAGTCGATTGGCTTTCAGAGAGGTTGATTCATGAAGTTTCTCATCATTCCGGCAGCCCTGGCCGCGACATTGCTTGTGACCGGTTGTACGACCAGCAGCTGGATCCAGGCAGCCGGTGGCGTGATGCAGGCAAAAGACGACTACGACAAGCAGGCACGCAACCAGCGCATCCGGGATGCCAACGCGGCCGCAGCACGCGCGCGCAAGCAATGAGCGTGGCCCCTTTGATCAGGTCGCTCGGGCTGGCGTGCGGTGTCTCCGCAGGGCTTTGCGGCTGCGTGCCGAGCATTCTTCAGTACGACCGCAGCAATCCGGTCGTGATGAGTTCACTACAGCACGGTGCAACCCGGGATGCGGTCCTGAGCGCGGCGGGCCGGCCGCTTGATGCGATGGTGCTGCCTAACATCAACGGCGTCTGCCACAACTACATCCTGCGAAACCAGGGCAACAGCTCGCCATACTACGTCGCCTTCAATGCGCAGGGGCGGGTGGTCAACGCAGGCTACATCGACTGCGAGAAGGCAGTGGCTTCGGGTTACCTGCAAACCAGTGAGCCGATCAAGCAGCGTTACTGAGTAAACGACATCGCGATGCGAACGCGCGTCATCGCAGCAGCGAAGGCGCCTGGTCGATCCGCCACGCGCCATTCAACGCAAGCACCACCGCGAACTTCCCGCACAGCAGTACGTCGGCTTCATTCTCCCCGCGAACATATCGGTCAGCCCCCGGCAGCATCAGCACCTCGACCTTGCCGATGAAGTCATGACGCTCATGGTGCTGGCCACGCACCATCACGCGATACGGTCCGCGAAGCGTGCGCACCACCGGGCGACGGCCCGCTGCCTGTGCCGCCCCTGCAAGATCTATCGCGTTCCCGCGGGGCATGCGCCAAGCGATGCGCTCGGGTTGGCCGAACCACTCCAATGCTCTCACCTCGCGCGTCTGAAGGGCCCGCGTGGGCGGCGTGCGGCGCAGTGCGGCCGCGGCCCGCTGGCTGCGCAGTGCGGTCCACAGCATGCTGCCTACGATGAACAGGCCGGCAGCAATCAGGTACACGAATACCAGGCCAAACCACGGCGAGCTGTTGGGAATACCGAACAGCATCGCAACAAAGATGAGCAGCATCGCCCACCTGATCCATTCGTTTGAGGTCGTCCGTTCTGCCATGTTCGCTTTCTTCCGCCACACTCCGCAGCGTGCGGAGAGCTGCCTATTCTGACACCGGGCGGCGGAAAGAATTCAGGTATTCGAGCGCTTTCCCAAGCGCCGCACGACGACGACTATCACCGCAGCAATGGCGACGGGGATGAGCATCACTGCGAAAATGACGAGCCAGTGGTAGATGCTGAAACTGCCCATGCGTGGTGCCTCCTGATGGTCGGTTCAATCCTACTATCCTCGCAGCAGGACGCGTTGGAAACTGTGTAGTGACGCCCATATCCTGGAAATGGCAGACGCCTTTCGTCACCCTGCCATTGGGCAGGTGCCCCCGCGCAGGTGCAGTGCTAGAACATCCAGCAACACCCCGCTCAGGCTCTGGATGATGACGCAACGCTACTCAACGCTGTCGGCCTGTCTGACGCTTCTGCTGCCCACGGTCGCGTACGCCGGTGTCGACCTCGCCTCACTCGACAAAGACATGGTCGGCCCACGCACCCAGATCCTCGTGCTGGGCAGCATCCACCTGAGCGAGCACGAGGCCTTCGATCCCAAGGCACTGGATCCACTGCTGGACAGGCTGGCGGCGTTCAAGCCCGGCTACATCACCATCGAAGCCATCAGTGGTGAGCAGTGCGATCTGGCCAAGCGTCATGCAGCGGTCTACGGCGAGGATTACTGCGCCAGCACGGAGATGGCGAAAGCGGCCACGGGACTGGAGGTGCCGACCGCGATCGTGCACGTCAACACGACGTTGGCGGCGTGGCCGGCTGCCCCCACCGCCGCGCAACGCCGCCAACTCGCGGCGCTGTTCCTTGCCGCTGGCGAACGGGCGTCTGCGTACGTGCAATGGCTGCAGCTGCCCGTGGCCGAGCGACGGGCAGGTGATGGGCTGGACGACAGCCTGGTCGAACTGCTCAAGCAGCTTGGCACCCGCAAGAACGAGAGCTATCAGATCGCCGCAGTGCTCGCGGCGCGACTCGGCCAGCAGCGTGTGTACGCCATCGATGACCACACCGGTGATAACCACCAGATCGCGGATCGCAAGGCGTTCGGTACGGCGCTCCAGCAGGCGTGGAGCACCTACGGACCTGCGCTGGATGCCATGACCGGACGCGAAGCGGCCTTCATCGCCACCAATGACGTGCTCGGGTTGTATCGCAGCGTCAACGATCCCGCGGCGCTGCAGGTGCTCGCCGAGTCCAACGTGCGCCCGACACTGGCCGCCGTGTCACCGCAGCAGTACCCGCAGATCTGGGTGCAGGGCTGGGAAATCCGCAATCTGCGCATGGTCGCCAACATTCTCGAGGTCGTGCGCGACCACCCCGGCTCCCGCGTGCTCTCCATCGTCGGCGCCTCGCACAAGCCGTGGTTCGACGGTTGGTTGGGGCAGATGTCCGGGGTGGATATCGTGGATGCACAGGACGCTCTCAAGGAGTAGGAGGGCACCGCCCGCAGCACCCTCCACGCTGCCTCAGAACCGATAGCCTACCTCCGCACCGACGATGCGCGGCCGGTCGATGGGGCCGTAGTAGTTGCCGTCGCGCCCGAACGCCAGGTTGTCGAAGATCAACCCGTTGATGCGCCGCTTGTTGGTCAGGTTGTCGACGTACACCCGGGTGCTCCACGGCCCGGTTTCATAGCCGAACTGCACGCCGAGGACGGCGACAGCCGGTTGATAGGCACGGTTGCGCTCATCCAGGGCCATGCGCCCGTTGAACGAGGATTCCACGCGCGCGAACAGCCCGGAGCGATGCTGGTAGCGTGCGGCAAGGTAGGCCGTGTACTGCGGGGTGAGTTTGACGTCGTTGCCGGCCAGGCTTTCATTGGCGCCGACGAACAGCTTGCGGTACTCGGCGTCCACGTAGCCCGCGTTGGCGGTCAGCGTCAGGCCCGGCAGGACCTCCAGCGCGCCTTCCAGCTCCACACCGCGCGAGCGGATGGACGCATCCGAGCCGACATAGTCCGAGGAGATCGGCCGGCCGTTGGCATCGGTCGCCAACTGGATCTCCTGCCAGTTGTCCGAGGTGATGTGGAACACCGCGCCACCGATATGCCCGCGCCCGTTGAGCACGTTCATCTTGAAGCCGAGCTCGTGGCTCCACATCATTTCCGATTCGTAGCGCAGCACTTTGTCGTTGACCACATCGCTCTGCGCGGCCGCCAGATTGAAGCCGCCCGGAATGTAGCCCTTGGCGGATGCGGCGTAGAACGAGAGCGTGTCGCTGGCGTCGTAGCGCAGTGAGACGCGCGGGAGCGTGGCGGTGAACGTGTGTGCGAGTTCGGCATCGCGATAGAACACCAGCCCGCCCGGGCCCAGATCGAGCGTGCCTTCGCGCTGGCGGGTGGAACGTTTGGCCTGCTCATGGCGCAGCCCGAGACTGGCGGTCAGTTTCGGCAGTGGGGGCGGGGTGTAGCTGGCCGTGCCGAACACGCTGTAGTCCTGGCCATCCGAGCCCTGCAGCGGGGCGAGGTCATAACTGCCCAGGCCACGTAACGGTGGGCCGACCAAGGTGCCGAGGATGGAGTCCTTGTGGTGCCGGTAGGTGGAGATGCCGGCGATGTAGGTCAGCGCTTGATCGCTGGGGGAGCTGAAACGCAGTTCGCCGTTCCAGCTGTGCTGCTTGTCGTAGATGCGGCCTGCCAATGCCGGCGTCGCAGTCATGTCGAAATCGTAGCCGGCGGAGGTGTCTTCCTCTTGGCGGTAGGACAGTGCCGCATCCAGCGTGCCACCGGACAATTGCCATTGCGCGCTGGTCCCGGCCACGGTTTCATTCTTGGTGGTGCGCTTGGGCGCATCGTTGATGTAAGTGAAGTCACCGGTACGACGGCCGCCGTTGTAGAGATCGCCGTAGGTACGGTTATACAGGCCGACATCCAGCGGCAGGTACTCGTACTCGAACATCCCGGGTGCACGCGTGCCGAGGTGATAGGCGATCGCATTGATGGCCAGCGTATCGGTCGGCTCCCAGCGCAGCTTGCCCTGCAGATAGGTTTCCTTGACCTTGCCTTTGACGCCGTTGAAGGGCGTGAGGTTCTTGAGGTGGCTGTCTTCATCCGAGGCCATGAAGGCCACCGAGCCGAACAACCGGTCGCTGTTGCCCAGCGCGCCGCCGAGGAAACCATCCACGCTGCTGCCGTGGCCGTTGCCGAACGAGGTGACGCCGACATTGACCTCGCCCTCGGTGGTTGCAGACGGTGCACGCGTGCGCACCAGTACCAGGCCGGATTCGCTGTTGGCGCCGTAGAGCGTGCCCTGCGGCCCGCGCAGGATCTCCACCGACTCCACATGGTTCAACACCGCGTTGCTCAGCTCGCGGAACGGAATGCCATCGATATAGACCGAGGCCCGGTTGACCAGAAACGGGTTGGACTCGATGCCGCGGATGGAGATGAACATGTCGCTGAGCTGGCCCATCACATTGAATTTCACGTTGGGGGCCAGCTTGTCCAGGTCGCGGAACTCGGTGACGTGCGCTTCTTTGAGTGCTTCGCGGTTGAGCACGGTGACTGACATGTCGCTCTTGAGGTATGGGGTATCGCGTTTGCTGCCGGTCACTACGATGCCGTCCAGCTCGGTGGCCTTGGCGGGCGGGATTGACTGGGCGCGGGCGGGCGCGCTGGGCAGCAACTGAAGCGCGGCGAGCACGGCGCCGGCAAGTACAGCGTGGTTCACGAGAGACCTCTGGGGTGGTGGCGCGCACCACGGTGATGGGGAGGAAACGCGAATGTTATTGTGTAACAATCAGGTGCCGCTGCTCCATTTCCGGAGCGGCCGCTCCAGAACGGGACACCCGATGACCTGCGCCTTTTCCTCACCAACGACTGCCGTGGCTGCACGCGTGGCGGCCGAAAGCGGCGGTCCGCTGGACGCGTGCGTGGGTAATGCCGACGGCTCGGTGCTGATGCTCCGCCATACGTTCGTCGCGGCGCAGGGCGCGATGGGTGAGGGCAGTGCGTTGCGCATCGGGCTGCTCACTGCCGGCGGTGGCGCCCTGTATCAGCGCACGGCGCTCGGACGCATCGCGCAGCCCTGGCGCGCAGGCGCGTTCAATGTGGTGTTGCCGGACTGCCCAGGCGAATTCCGCAGCCCAGCGCTGGCGCTGCTGGGCCTGGCCATCGACGCGCGGCATCTGCAGGGGCACGACGTGCGCTTGGAGCAGCTGCATCGCGCAGCATCGGCGCTGCATTGGGACCCGGTGATCGCCTCGGTGATGGGGGCGCTATGGCACTGCGCTGAAGCGCATGCAGGCTCAGCCGCGTTCTTCGAGCACGGTGTCGATCTGGTGCTGAAGCGGTTGGCGGGACTTCCGGTTGCGTCGCCCCCGACGCGACGCGCGTTGTCGCCAGCGCACGTCAAGCGCGTGCAGGAACTGATCGATGCCCATCTCGGCGATGACCTGGGCGTTGTCCGCATGGCGCAGGAAGTCGGGCAGGAAGCCAGTGGCTTCAGTCGTGGCTTCCGGCTGGCGACCGGCATGACGCCCTACGCGTACCTCACCTGGCGCCGGATGGAGGCCGCCAAGCCGAGGCTGCTGGCAGGCCACAGCGTCACCGAGGTCGCCTTGGCGATGGGCTATGCCAACCCTGGCAAGTTCGCCGCGGCGTTCCGAAGGGTGACCGGGCAGGCACCGTCGCGCTGGGCAGGCAACGCGCGAGGTGAACTGGCGGCCCGTGTTTGAGACCATCGGAGGACTGCGCTATCCTGCGCGCCGCTTCCGCTGCCCCGGCAGGACCCTTGTGATGACGCCACCCTGATACCGCGTTGACGACGCGCCGGCCCTTGCGCTGGCTCAGGGAGTGCTTTGTCTTCATCACACAACGCGCCGTGCGGATCGCCGGTGCGTGGAGTCTGTCCATGTCTGTGTCCTATCCGCTGCGCCAGCAATGGCTCGGCAACATCCGCGGTGATCTGCTGTCCGGCGCCGTGGTCGCCCTCGCGCTGATCCCCGAAGCGATCGCCTTTTCCATCATTGCCGGGGTCGACCCCAAGGTCGGCTTGTACGCTTCGTTCTGTATCGCGGTGGTCACCGCCATCGCCGGCGGCCGGCCGGGCATGATCTCCGCCGCCACCGGCGCGATGGCGCTGGTGATGGTCGATCTGGTCCGCGACCACGGCCTGCAGTACCTGTTGGCTGCGACGATCCTGGCCGGACTGCTGCAGATCGTCGCCGGCGCGCTCAAGCTCGGTGCACTCATGCGCTTCGTTTCGCGCTCGGTGATCACCGGCTTCGTCAACGCACTGGCCATCCTGATTTTCCTGGCGCAGTTGCCCGAGCTGATCGGGATGCCATGGACGGTGTACGCCGTGTGCGCGGCCGGCCTGGCGATCATCTATCTGCTGCCGCTGCTGACCCGGGCGGTACCCTCACCGCTGGTGGCGATCGTAGTGCTCACCGGGCTGTCGATCTGGCTGGGCCTGGACATCCGCACCGTCGGCGACATGGGCGCGCTGCCGGACAGCCTGCCCACCTTCCTGCTGCCGGACGTGCCGCTCACCTGGGAGACGCTGCGCATCCTGCTGCCCGTGTCGGCCACGCTGGCGGTCGTCGGTTTGCTCGAGTCGATGATGACCGCGCAGATCGTGGAAGACATGACCGACACCCCCAGCCAGCGCAATCGCGAGTGCGCCGGGCAGGGCCTGGCCAACATCACCGCCGGGCTGTTCGGCGGCATGGGTGGCTGCGCGATGATCGGGCAGTCGGTGATCAACGTGTCCTCCGGCGGACGTGGCCGGTTGTCCTGCCTGGTCGCGGGCGTGCTGTTGCTGCTGCTGGTGGTCTACGGTGCGGACTGGGTCCGGCAGATTCCGATGGCCGCACTGGTCGCGGTGATGATCATGGTCAGCATCGGCACCTTCCACTGGCGCTCGTTCGCCGAGTTCCGACTGCACCCGAAAAGCTCCTCGGTGGTGATGCTGGGCACGGTGGTTGTGACCGTGGCCACGCACGATCTGGCCAAGGGGGTGCTGACCGGGGTGCTGCTGTCGGCGCTGTTCTTCGCCCGCAAGGTGGGCCGGATGCTGGACATCGCCCAAGCCGACACGGCCGACGGTACCCGTGTCTACACAGTCAGCGGGCAGGTGTTCTTCGCCTCGGCCGGGCAGTTCGCGGCGGCCTTCGATCTGCTGCAGGTGCCCGCGCGCGTGGTGATCGATCTGACCGATGCGCACTTCTGGGACCTCAGCGCGGTGGGCGCGCTGGAGCGGGTGACCGGCAAACTGCGCGCACGCGGAGCGCAGGTGGAGGTGGTCGGACTCAACGCGGCCAGCCAGACACTGGTGGAGCGGCTGGGGCGGGGCAATGCCTCTGCCGGCGGACACTGAACACGGTCATAAAGCCGTGCTAAACATCGCGGGCCTATCGCCGTTATCCAACTGAGTCCCCTCTCTGGGCGGGCACCGTCGCGGTGCCGGCAGGCGGCATCTTCACAGGGCGGGACGGTGGCATCGATACCCGATCTCCGCTGGCCGCGCCGTGATTGCACCGCGTGCGTGCCGGTCCGCAATGGACTGCGTGTTTCCGTGGCGGCGCATGTCTGCGTCCGCCGGTATGCCCTTTTTCCGGAACCGCCCCCATGCCCGTGTCCCGCCCCACCGCGTCCAAGCGCCCTGGCAGCATCGCCAACCGACTGATGCTGGGTACGGCGTTGATCGCCATGCTCTGCTTCGGTGTCACCGCCGCCATCAGCTACCGGGAAGCCAGCGCGTCGCTGGTGGATGCCTCCCGCCACACCATGCAGAGCGAGGCCCAGGCCGAAGCCCTGCGGGTGAGCGGTGATCTGTCCAACGCCTTCGCCACCAGCCAGGCGCTCGCACAGAATCTGCTCGTCCAGCGCGCTGCGGGCACGCTGTCGCGGGCGACGGTGTCTGCGGTGATCCACCAGCAGGTGCAGGTGCACCCGGAATGGGTGGGCTTTGGCACGTTGTGGGAACCCGACGCCTTCGATGGCAAGGATGCCGAGTTCGTCGGCGCCGAGGCACACGATGACACCGGCCGGTTCATGAGCTACTGGGCCTGGCACGACGGCGCGCCGATGCAGGATGCGCTCACCGGCTATGACGTGCCCGGCGATGGCGACTGGTATCTCAAGCCGAAGGCGCTCAAGCGGCAGACCGTGGCCGAACCGTACACCTATGAAATCGGCGGGCAGAAGGTGCTGATGACCACGCTCTCCACCCCGGTGATCGATGAGGGGACGTTCGTTGGCGCGGTGACGGTGGATTTCGCGCTGGCCGCATTGCAGAAGCACCTGGCCGCATTGCGCCCGATGGGCGAAGGCCATGTCGAACTGATCTCGCCCGGTGGCATCGTGCTGGCCGCGCAGGACCCGCAGGAAATCGGCAAGCGCCGCGATGACGCCCTGACCGCGGCGATGCTGGCAGCGGTCAAGGCAGACAAACCCTTCGATGCCTTCGAGCCGGATGCGGCAGGCAATGTGAAGACCTATGTTCCGTTGCGCATCGGCGGCAGCCAGGAGCACTTCGCGCTGGGTGTGATCGTGCCGCATGCGCTGATCACCGCGCAGGCGCGCGCGCTGTTGTGGATCATCCTGGCTGTTGGCCTGGGCGCGGCACTGGTGCTCAGTGGCAGCGTGTACGTGTTGCTGCGCCGACAGGCGATCCGCCCGCTGGCCGATGCGGTCCGGCTCTCGGCCGACGTCGCCGAGGGACGTCTGGATACGCCGCTGCCGCCCGCGCGCAATGACGAGGTCGGCCGGCTGCTTGAATCGATGCAGCGCATGCGCAGCCAGCTGCGCGCAGTGATGGCCGCGCAGGGTGAAATGGCCCAGCGACACGAGGCGGGTGAGCTGAGCTACCGCATGGACGCGCAGACCTTCCCGGGCGAGTACGGCAAGATGGTGGAAGACACCAACCAGCTGGTCGGCGCCAACATCGCGGTCACGCGTCGTCTGGTCGAGGTGATGCAGCGCTATGCGGTCGGTGACCTCAGCCAGGACATGGATCGCCTGCCCGGCGAGCAGGCCGCGTTCACTGCCGCGATGGATACCACCAAGGCCAACCTGCGCGCGATCAATACCCAGATCGGCGATCTCGCCGGCGCTGCGGCAATGGGCGATTTCAGCCAGCGCGGCGACGTGGTGCGCTTCGATCACGACTTCCGCGCGATGGTCGAAAACCTCAACACCATGATGCAGGTCAGCGATGACAACCTGCAGCAGATCTCCGCGCTGCTGCGTGCGATCGCCGCCGGCGATCTCACCGCGCGCATGCAGGGCGATTTCCACGGCGTGTTCGCGCGGATGCGTGATGATGCCAACACCACCGTGGTGCAGCTGACCGACATCGTCGGCCGCATCCAGCAGGCCACCGGCAGCATCAACCTCGCTGCCGGTGAGATTGCCGCAGGCAACAGCGACCTGTCGCGCCGTACCGAACAACAGGCTGCCAGCCTGGAAGAAACCGCCGCTTCGATGGAGGAACTGACCTCCACCGTGCGTCAGAACGCGGACCATGCCGTGCAGGCGAACCAGCTTGCCGCGGGCGCAGCCGATGTGGCGTCGAAGGGCGGTGAGGTGGTCGGCAAGGTGGTGACCACCATGGCCGGGATCGAGGCGTCCTCCAAGCGCATCGCCGAGATCATCTCGGTGATCGACGGCATCGCGTTCCAGACCAACATCCTGGCCTTGAACGCCGCGGTGGAAGCGGCGCGCGCGGGCGAGCAGGGGCGCGGTTTCGCGGTGGTCGCCACGGAAGTGCGCGCACTGGCGCAGCGCTCGGCGGGCGCGGCGAAGGAGATCAAGGGGCTGATCGACGATTCGGTCACCCAGGTCAGCGCGGGCTCCGCGCTGGTCCACACCGCCGGCCGCACCATGGAAGAGATCGTGACCGGCGTGCGCCGGGTCAACGACATCATGGCCGAGATCTCGGCGGCGTCGAAGGAGCAGTCCGCCGGCATCGAGCAGGTCAACCAGACCATCACGCAGATGGACGAAACGACGCAGCAGAATGCCGCACTGGTCGAGGAGGCCACGGCGGCGGCGCGCGCGATGGAAGAGCAGGCGCAGCAGCTGGGCACGGCGGTGGCGATCTTCCGGCTGCAGGCCCATCCGGGCACGCCGGCCGCACCGGTGCGTCGTAGTGCGCCTGCGCGCGGTGCCTCGCGCGTACCGGTGGCGGCGGTGGCGAGTGAGGAGTGGCAGACGTTCTGAGGCACCCCCTCACTCGTCCACAAAAAAGCCCGGTCAATGACCGGGCTTGTTCATCCAGGCGTGCGCAGTACTTACCAGCGCATGCCCGCGAAGGGGTTCCAGCTGGTGTCGCCCTTTACCTTTTCAAGGTAGTACGAATAGTTGGTGGTCAACGCGATCAGCACCGACCAGGCCACACCGATCGCACGGCCGACCACGTCCGGCAGGAAGGCCACGACGACCATCAGCACCAGGGTGATGCCCAGGATGGTCAGCGCCTTGCGCCACATGCCCAGGATCAGCAGGTAGATCCAGCTGAAGAACAGGGCGAAGAAGTTGAAGTTGACCTTGATCTTCTGGCCGAACGGCAGCGTCTTGTACGCGGCCTTGAAGGTTGGCGAATTGGGGGCGCCGTGCTCTTCGAAGAAGTTGAAGCGGAACTGCCACTTGGGGCTGTAGGGGGAAGCAGTGTTGGAATCCATATCCGAATCGTTTGTTGAAAACGATTACATGATAGCCGCAAGCTCTTGATCCGCGCCAATTTTTCGACGCTCTTCATGCCGCCTGTCAGGGACTGCGCGGACCGTCACACATTCGTCCCGGTTTTCCGATAGGGTGCGCAATCCGCGCGGCCGGAAGCCCCGCGGGCAATGCGACGTCAACGAGATGCCCTTTCATGTCCACTGATGTAATGACCCCCGAGCGCCCCCAGGCAGGACCGCAGATTGCGCCGTGTCCGGTGGCCACCCAGGCGCAGCATCTGCTCGCCCAGCTGCAGTTCTCGCAGGTGAGCGCGCGCGCGCTGTCGCGCCTGCCGGTTGATGCCGACCTGGCCGTCGCCGCGCCCACCGTCTGAGTGGATGGACCTCGCCAGGCCCTCGGCCCGGCGACCTGCTTGCCCTACCTGCTGCCTCGATTGCGGGGCGGCCCGGTCATGTACGGCCGACTGACGAACTGCGCAACGCCGGCAGCTGCTGCGCCCGGGACAGGCGTGAGACGTCCCTTCTCTGGGCTGTCGTGGCCGATGACGATCATCTGTAAGATGAATGGGGAGAGGTCCATGGCACAGGGCCTGCGCCTCCGTGGTCCTGCGGGGCTGCACACTTGGCTCGATCCAAAAGCTGAATGCGGAGAAATCACCGGTGAAACCTTCGCACCCACCTTACATTTCGCGCCATAGACTGAGCCGCATTTTTCGTCTCAAGTCGGTTGGAGAGTTCGTGGGTTTCGGGAGTCACAGACAACAGCGACGTGCCGGTGATCGGCCCGCACCGACAGGACGAATGCGCGCCATCGAGCGCGCCGGGCTCAGGACGCCCCTTTCCGCATCTTGCATCTCCGGCCTGGCACGCCCTGCACAGGGACACCGCGCATGAGTACCCAGACCCTCCACGCCCGACTGGACGCCGGCCGGGCGACGCTGCCGGCCGAGTCGCCGTTGCCGATGCCCGAGCAGTCCCTCCGCGAAGGGGAACTGCAGGTCCGGCGGCAGCGCACGTCGCCGCGGATGATCGGCCTGCGCCGTTTCTACATCCTGGGTGGCACCGCCGCGATGACCGCTGCCGCCAGCCGGATGATGTGGAAGGTGCTGGCCGTCAACGGCATCAGCGTGCTCGAAGCCTGCCTGCTGGTGTTGTTCGTGGGCCTGTTCGCGTGGATTGCGCTGTCCTTCGCCGGGGCGGTGGCCGGCTTTCTGACCGCCGTGTTCGATCGTGGTTACAAGCTGGGAATCGATCCGGACGCGCCGCTGCCGACCGTGCACACCCGCACCGCGCTGCTGATGCCCACCTACAACGAGGACCCGCGTCGGCTCTTGGCCGGCCTGCAGGCGATCTATGAGTCGGTCGCCGAGACCGGCCAGCTCGAGAACTTCGATTTCTACGTGCTCAGCGACACCCGCCGCGACGACATCGGGCAGGCCGAGGAAGAAGCCTTCCACGCGCTGTGCGATGCGGTCGGCGGCCATGACCGCATCTTCTACCGTCGCCGCGGCGACAACAGCGGGCGCAAGGCCGGCAACATCGCCGATTGGGTCCGTCGTTTCGGCGGCGCCTACCCGCAGATGCTGATCCTGGACGCGGACAGCCTGATGACCGGCGACACCATCGTGCGGCTGGTCGCGGGCATGGAACACAACCCGGATGTCGGGCTGATCCAGACCCTGCCGGCGGTGGTCGGTGGGCGCACCCTGTTTGCCCGCATGCAGCAGTTCGGCGGGCGCGTGTACGGCCCGGTGATCGGCCGCGGCGTAGCCTGGTGGCATGGCGCGGAGAGCAACTACTGGGGGCACAACGCGATCATCCGCACCCAGGCGTTCGCCGAACAGGCCGGTCTGCCGTCGCTGCCCGGCCACGAGCCATTCGGCGGGCACGTGCTCAGCCACGACTTCGTCGAGGCGGCGCTGATGCGCCGCGGCGGCTGGGCGACCCACATGGTGCCGTATCTCAAAGGCAGCTATGAGGAAGGCCCGCCGACGCTCACCGATCTGCTGGTCCGCGATCGCCGTTGGTGCCAGGGCAATCTGCAGCACGCCAAGATCGTCGGCTCAAAGGGCCTGCACTGGGTCAGCCGCATGCACATGCTGGTCGGCATCGGGCATTACTTCACCGCGCCGATGTGGGCGATGCTGATGCTGATCGGCATCGCCATTCCCCTGTTCCAGGGCGGCATCGACATCAACGAAGTGCTGCATCTCTCGCCGGGCGTTTACTGGCGCCACCAGGATGAGACGCAGGTGATCCGCATGTTCGCGATCACCATGGTGGTGCTGCTCTCGCCCAAGGTGCTGGGCTATCTGGCGATGTTGCTGGAGCCGGTCGAGCGCCGTGGCTGCGGGGGCACGATCCGCGCCTTCATCTCGATGCTGCTGGAGACCATCCTCGCTGCACTGATGGCCCCGGTGGTGATGTACGTGCAGTCCCGTGGTGTGGCCGAAGTGCTGGCCGGCAAGGACTCGGGCTGGGATGCGCAGCAGCGCGACGATGGCGGTGTGTCCTGGTCGGCATTGGCGCGCGGTTATGGTGGCTTGAGCGTGTTCGGCTTGTTCATGGGCGCGCTGGCCTACGCGGTTTCGCCCTCGCTGGCCGCGTGGATGGCCCCGGTGGTGATCGGCATGGTGCTGGCGATTCCGGTGGTGGGCTTCACCTCCTCGCGTACCGCCGGCGTCTGGATGCACCGGCTGGGGTTGATGGAGATTCCCGAAGAATCGGCGCCGCCCAAGGTGCTGGTGCGCGCGGCCGAACTGCGCCGCGCCGCTGCCGAGGCACACCCCGCCGGCTGATCATGGCGCTCCAGGCATTGCCCCCATTACGGTGGGGCGCGGTCATAATGCGGCTTGAACGTACTGGAGCCGCCTGATGCTGGATACCGTGGAAAACGAAACCGGCGCCGACCCGCAGTGGTCGGTGCTGTGGCTGCATGGCCTGGGTGCCGATGGCCATGACTTCGCCCCGATCGTGCCCGAACTGGTGCGTCCGCACTGGCCGGCGATCCGCTTCGTGTTCCCGCATGCCCCGGTGCAGCCGATCACGATCAACAACGGTGTGCCGATGCGCGCCTGGTACGACATCGTCAGCGCGGACTTCCGCTCCCGCGCCGACAGCGCCGGTGTGGACGCGTCCATCGTGGAGCTGGAGCTGCTGATCGAGCGCGAGGTCGCCCGTGGCATTCCGGCCGAACGGATCCTGCTGGCCGGTTTCTCCCAGGGCGGGGCGGTGATCCTCAGCGCACTGCTGCGTCGTACGCGTCCGTTGGCCGGGTTGATCGCGTTGTCGACCTATCTGCCGGACCCGGCCAAGGCGGCGGCTGCCCGGGTGGCCGATGCGATCAGCGTGCCGGTGTTCATGGCCCACGGCACGCAGGATCCGGTGATCCCGGTGGCGATCGCCCGGGACACCGCGCAGACCCTGGAAAATCTCGGTCTGCCGGTGGAGTGGCACACCTATACGATGGCCCACCAGGTATGTGCGGAAGAAATGCACGCGCTGGGCGAGTGGCTCGAGGCGCGCTTCGCCGCCTGACGCCATGAACGACCCGCGCCAGCAGTCCTGGTTGCCCGAGCTGTGCCGCCTGCCGCGACTGGCGGCGATGCTGGGGTTGGCCGAGCTGGTGGTGGTGGTGGTGGCGCTGGCACCCGACGGCAGCCGCCACTGGACGCTGTCGGACTTCCTGTCCGCCAGCGGCTTCGCGCTCTGGCTGGCGCTGGCAGTGACGGTCAGCCTGTGCAGTCTGCGTGCGGTGCTCTCGCGGCTGCCGGAAGTGCCGGGCATGGTGCTGGTGGTGGTGATGACCGGGCTGATCGCCGGTGCCTGTGCGGCGATCGTGCACGCGCTGTATGGCGTGCTCGGTGGCAGCAGCTTCGCCCAGGCGGTGGGCTTCTGGCGGTTTACCCTCGGCAGCGCGGCGATGACGGCCTTGATCACGGCGCTGGCGCTGCGCTACTTCTACGTCAGTGACCGCGGCAGCGCGCAGATGCTGGCCAACGCCCGGGCCCAGGCCGACGCGCTGCAGGCACGGATCCGCCCGCACTTTCTCTTCAACAGCATGAACCTCATCGCCAGCCTGCTGCGCCGCGATCCGGACGTGGCCGAGCGCGCGGTGCTCGATCTGTCCGACCTGTTCCGCGCCGCGCTCGGTGCCGGCGATGGCGATTCCACGCTGCAGGCCGAGTGCGAACTGGCCGAGCGCTACCTCTCGATCGAGTCGCTGCGCCTGGGGGACCGCCTGAAAGTCATCTGGCTGCGCGACGAACCGCTGCCCTGGTCACTGCCGATGCCGCGGCTGGTGCTGCAGCCGCTGGTGGAAAATGCCGTGCTGCATGGCATCTCGCGGGTACCCGCGGGCGGCACGATCGTGCTGGCACTGTCCAGTGACGGCACGAATCTGCGCATCCGCGTGCGCAATCCCGCACCGGATCCGGCCACGCGCGGGTTGCCGCTGCTGCAGGGGGCCGGCCACGCGCAGCGCAACATCGCCCATCGCCTGGCCTGGCGCTTCGGCCCGGCCGCGCGGATGACGGGGGCGTGGGCCGACGGCTACTATGCTTGCGAAATCACGGTCCCGGTCCAGTGAGGAAACTGTCTTGAAGGTGGTGATCGCCGACGACGAACCGCTGGCCCGCGAGCGCCTGCGCTCCCTGCTCGCTGACCAGGCTGGCATCGAGGTGGTGGCCGAGGCCGAGAACGGCGAACAGGCCCTGCACGCCTGCGCCGAACTTCAACCGGACCTGGTCCTGCTCGATATCGCGATGCCCGGCCTGGATGGACTGGAGGCGGCCCGCCACCTGGCGACCTTCGAGCCGCGTCCGGCCGTGGTGTTCTGCACCGCCTACGACGCCCATGCGCTGTCCGCGTTCGAGGCGGCGGCCATCGATTACCTGATGAAGCCGGTGCGCCCCGAGCGCCTGGCCGCCGCACTGGAGCGGGCCCGTACCTTCCTCGCCGGCCGCAGCGGTCCACCGACGGCCGCCAGCCAACAGGCGCGCACGCTGCTGTGCGCACGCCTGCGGGGCAGCCTGCGGCTGATCCCGGTCGAGGACATCCACTACCTGCAGGCCGAAGAAAAGTACGTGGTCGTGCACCATGCCCGCGGCGAGGACCTGCTGGAAGAATCGCTGAAGTCGCTGGAAGAGGAGTTCGGCAACCGCTTCGTGCGCATCCACCGCAATTGCCTGGTCGCCCGGCATGAACTGGTCGAGCTGCGACGAAATGGCGCAGGCCAGGTCCAGGCGGTGCTGCGCCATGGGCATGCGCCGCTGGAAGTCAGCCGCCGCTGCGTGGCCAGCCTGAAGCAGGACCTCAAGCACCTTTGAGTGCGGGTGTGCCGGACCATTGGTCGATACGCCCCTGTGCGTCGATAATGGCGCCATGAAGACCCTGCGCATCGCCACCCGAAAGAGCCCGCTTGCCCTGTGGCAGAGCGAATACGTCGCCGATCGCCTGCGTGAGGCGCATCCGGGGCTGGAGGTGGTGCTGATCCCGATGAGCACGCGCGGCGACGAGGTGCTGGACCGCTCGCTGGCGGCGATCGGTGGCAAGGGCTTGTTCCTCAAGGAACTGGAGCTGGCGATGCTGCGCGGTGACGCGGATTGCGCCGTGCATTCGCTCAAGGATGTGCCGATGGAGCTGGATGCGCCGTTCGCGCTGCCAGCGATGCTCCCCCGGCATGATCCTGCCGATGGCTTCATCTCCAATCTGTATGCCTCGCTGGACGCGCTGCCGATCGGTGCACGCGTGGGTACCTCGTCACTGCGCCGCCAGGCCCAGCTGCGCGCGCTGCGTCCGGATCTGGAACTGTCGGACCTGCGCGGGAACGTCAACACACGCCTGGCCAAGCTCGACAACGGTGGCTACGACGCCATCGTGCTGGCCGTGGCCGGGCTGGAGCGCCTCGGCCTGGGCAATCGCATCGTGGCGCGCCTGGCCGCACCGGCGTGGTTGCCGGCACCGGCGCAGGGCGCGGTCACGGTGGAATGCAATGGCGACGATGCCGGTGTGATGGCGTTGTTCGCCGCGCTCGACGATGCCGACACGCGCGCGTGCGTGGAAGCCGAGCGCGCCATGAACCGCGCGCTGCATGGCAGTTGCCACGTGCCGGTCGCCGGCTTTGCGCAATGGGAAGGCGAGAATCTGTTCCTGCAGGGCCTGGTCGGCGGTGTCGCCGATGGCCGCATCGTGCGCGCGGAGGCGCGTGGCCCGGCCAGTGATCCGGAGACGCTGGGCCAGCGCGTGGCGCGCGGCCTGCTCGATGCCGGTGCCGGGGAACTGCTCGCGGTCTGAGGCGCGTAATGCCGGCCGCTGGCCGGCAGTCCATGCTGCACAAGGTACGCGATGAGCCGGCCAGCGGCCGGCACTACATCACGACGGCGGGCGCACAGGCGCCCGCAGCGATTACTTGAACTTGTAGACCACGTTCATGGTGGTCAGCGTGTCGGTCTTGCGCTTGTCTTCAGCGACGTCGCTGTTGTGACGTGCCTGCCAGCCGGCCTTCAGCGCCAGATGTTCGTTCATGCTCACCGACACGCCGAAATCGTTCTGCGCGAAGGTGTTGTACGAGCCCGACTCGACCAGCAGCGTGTTCACCAGATCGGTGTTCGGGGTCAGCGTGTACTTGAGATCGAACAGGCCGCGGCCGATCAGGCCGGTACGGGTCGCGTCGTCTTCGGTGTTGTGGGTGCGGCGCACACCGGGACCGATCTGCGCGTCCATGTAGAAGCGCTCACCGTCGATGATCCGGGTGCCGTAACCCAGACCGAACGAGCTCTGGCGGTCGTAGGTGGCGAAATCGTCGCGCTCGTAACGCACCGTGGCGGTGATCTGGCGATGCTCGCCCAGCTGCAGCGCGCTGCCGGCACTGCCGGTGTAGCGGTTGGCGGTGGTGTTGCGGCGGCGGATGGTGGTGCCGTCGTCTTCGGTATCGGTGTATTCCGAGCGCGAGCGCAGGCCGAACAGGTCCATGCTGTGCACCCAGTCATCGTCGGTGTAGCGCAGGCGCAGACGACCGTTGAAGCTCTCGGTATTGCTGTTGCCACGGGCCGAGGCAAAGCCCAGTTCACCGCCACTGCCGCTCCAGGGGGAGGTCATCGCTGCCAGTTCGGCAGCGTCCTGTGCATAAACCGCCGGGGCGCAGAGCAGCAGGGGAACAAGCAACGAAACGCGCAGGGACATCAACGGTTCTCCGTGATCGGACAAGGGGGAGGGACAACAAGGGGGGGATGATACTTGATGCGTTCTGCGTCACATTCGGCGGCGGGCCCCGGCTTTAGGGCCCGTTCGGCCTTGATCCCTGTTCAGGGAACATCGATACGCAGTGAGGCGTCGTCGAAGCGCGAGTAGGTGACGGTGATGCGGAACGGCTGACCGTTCGTCTCGCCCTTGCGCTCGATCTGCACCGGCAGGCCCTGCGCATTGACCCAGTACAGCAGGCCGTCGGGGGCCGCAGTGGCGTGGCGCACCTCGTATTTATGCGCGCGCTGGCCACCGGCGCGGTCCTCGCCAAGGTCGCGCACCGTCAGCTGCGCTGGCTCAAGATCGTCCGGCAGCGGGCTGCGCCACTGCGCCAGCATGCCTTCGGGAACCGGAATCTGGCGCACTTCGCCAGCACGCTGCAGGAAGAAGGTGCCGCCGATGATCGTCTGCGGGCCATCGTCGGTGATCAGCCGATAGCGGTCCGGAGCCACGTAGTCCATCTGCGCCTCCAGCGCGCGCGGGCCCTGCATCTTCATCACCGCGTGGAAGCTGCGCAGCTGGCCGAAGCGCTGGCTGGCCGCCAGCACGGTGGCCACCGGATCGGCGGCCGGTGTCGTTGCGGCAGGCACGGCGGCCGCCGGCGTTTCAGTGCGCCCACAGCCCCCCATCAGCAGGGCGGCGGCGGACAGGGCAAGGGCGGGCAACAGGCGCATGACGGGCGGCAGCAGGCGATGGGGGCCCCACGATAGCCGAAGATGCAGCCGAAGCCGCCACAACGACGGCGACTCGGACATAATCGGGTCATGGACCGATATGAACGCATCAACGCCCTGCATCGCCTGCTCAAGTCCGCCCGTTACCCGGTAACGGTGGCGGCCCTGCAGGAAAAACTGGAGTGTTCCCGCGCGACTGTCTACCGCGACCTGGCCTTCCTGCGCGATGCGCTGATGGCGCCGGTGGAAGGCGACGGCGAGGCGGGCTTCCGCTACCAGGCCGACGAGAGCGACCGCTTCGAGCTGCCGGGCCTGTGGCTCAGCTCGGAAGAACTGCACGCGCTGCTGGCCTCCCAGCACCTGCTCTCGCGCACGGGGGGCGGCGTGCTGTCCTCGGTGCTGGCCCCGCTGCAGCAGCGCATCGAAGGCCTGCTGGCCGCACAGGCCGGCGTCTCGACCTGGCCAGTTGATCGGGTGCGGGTGATTCCGCACCGCGGCCGCAAGTTCGATGAAGCCAGCTTCCGCGCCGTCGCCTCGGCGGTACTGGAGCGCAAGCAGCTGGCCTTCGAGTACCGGGCCCGCTCCACCGATGAGGCCACCCAGCGCACCGTGTCGCCGCAGCGCATGACCCACTACCGCGACAACTGGTACCTGGATGCGTGGGATCACGGTCGCGAAGGCCTGCGCAGTTTCGCGGTGGACCGCATCTACAAGGCACGCGTGATCGATACCACCGCGCGCGATGTGGATGAGACCGAGCTGGACGAACAGCTGGGCGCCAGCTACGGCATCTTCTCCGGGCCGCCCAAGGGCTGGGCCACCATCGTGTTCAGTGCCAAGGCTGCGCGCTGGGTGGCCGATGAGCACTGGCATTCCAAGCAGCAGGGCCGCTTCCTGCCCGATGGCCGCTATGAGTTGAAACTGCCTTACAGCGTCTCGCGCGAACTGCTGATGGACGTGCTGCACTACGGCTCGGACGCGGAAATCGTGGAGCCGGTGATGCTGCGCGAACAGGCCAAGGCGCTGCTGGCGCTGGCGCTGACCAGTTACGAGTAAGCCGGCCGGGCCGGCATCGGCTCATGCCGTGGGGTCATATGCCCCGGATTCCGCAAGGGCCGGGGCGTGCGGTATCGTGGGGCGTTGCTGCCCTTATGGATCCCGCTGCCCCCATGAAAAAGTACCTGCTGCTCCCGTTGCTTGCCGCTTCGCTGGCTCTGGCCGCCTGCGGCAAGCCGGCCAATGATTCCAAGAAGCTGGTGGTCGCCGCCACCGCGGTGCCGCACGCCGAGATCCTCGCCGTGGTCAAGCCGATCCTGGAAAAGGAAGGCCTGACCCTGGACGTGCGCGTGTTCAACGACTACGTGCAGCCCAACGACCAGCTGGTCCAGAAGCAGGTCGACGTGAACTACTTCCAGACCGAGCCCTATCTGGACGCCTACAACCGTGACCGCAAGACCGACCTGGTCAAGGTGATCGGCGTGCATATCGAGCCCTTCGGTGCGTACTCGCGGCGTTTCAAATCACTGGATGCGCTGCCCAACGGTGCCGACGTGGTGATCCCCAACGACCCGAGCAACAACAGTCGCGCGCTGATCCTGCTGCACAAGGCCGGCGTGATCACGCTCAAGGACCCGACCAATGCGTTGGCGACCCAGCGCGACATCATCGCCAACCCGAAGCAGCTCAAGTTCCGCGAGCTGGATTCGGCGATGCTGCCGCGCGTGCTGGACCAGGTGGATCTGGCCCTGATCAACACCAATTACGCGCTGGATGCCGGGCTCAACCCGACCCAGGATGCACTGGCGATCGAAAGCAAGGATTCACCGTACGTGAACTTCCTCGTCGCGCGCCCGGACAACAAGGACGATGCCCGCGTGCAGCAGCTGGCCAAGGCCCTGACCGGTCCGGAAGTGAAAGCCTTCATCGCCGAGAAGTACAAGGGCGCGGTCCTCCCGGCATTCTGACCGGCACCCACGGTAGAGCCACGCCATGCGTGGCTGGCCGCGCCCGCGCGGCAATGATCGCCGACGCGGGCGTCACCCCACGCGGAACCCCATCGTCGCCTCCACCGCCTGCTGCCAGCCGGCGTACAGCGCCTCGCGTTGATCCACCGGCATCTGCGGGGTGAAGCGGCGGTCCACCGCCCATTGCTCGGCGATCTCCGCCCGGCTGCGCCAGAAACCGGTGGCCAGCCCGGCCAGATAGGCCGCGCCCAGCGCGGTGGTTTCGGCCACCTGCGGGCGCAGCACCGGCACGCCCAGGATGTCGCTCTGGAACTGCGCCATGAAGTCGTTGGCGATCGCGCCACCATCGGCGCGCAGCTCCCTCAGTTCGATCCCCGCGTCGGCCTGCATCGCCGCCAGTACGTCGCGGGTCTGGTACGCCATCGATTCCACCGCCGCGCGGATGAAGTGCTCCTTGGTGGTGCCGCGGGTCAGCCCGAACATCGCGCCGCGCACATCGCTGCGCCAGTACGGCGCCCCAAGCCCCACGAACGCGGGCACCAGGTACACGCCGCCATTGTCCGCGGCACGCTCGGCGTAGGCTTGGCAATCGCTGGACTTGCCGAACATGCGCAGCCCGTCGCGCAGCCATTGCACCACCGAGCCGGCGACGAAGATCGAGCCCTCCAGTGCGTACTCCACACGTCCATCAATGCCCCACGCGATGGTGGTCAGCAGGCCGTTGTCGGAGCTCACTGCCTTCTCGCCGGTGTTCATCAGCATGAAACAGCCGGTGCCGTAGGTGTTCTTGGCCATGCCCGGTTCGAAGCAGGCCTGACCGAACAGCGCGGCCTGCTGGTCGCCGGCGATGCCGGCAATGGGCAGGTGCTGATCGAAGAAGAACTGCGCCTGGGTGGTGGCATACACCTCGCTGGAACTGCGCACCTGCGGCAGCATCGCACGCGGGATGTTGAACAGGGCCAGCAGTTCATCGTCCCACTGCAATGCATGGATATCGAACAGCAGCGTGCGGGCGGCATTGGTGACATCGGTGACGTGCGCCTGGCCGCCACTGAGGTTCCAGATCAACCAACTGTCGATGGTGCCGAACAGAAGCTCGCCGCGCTCGGCGCGTGCCTGCGCACCCTCCACGTGATCGAGGATCCAGCGGATCTTCGTCGCCGAAAAATAGGCATCGATCAACAGCCCGGTCTTGCGCCGGATCAGCGGCTCGTGGCCATCGGCCTTGAGCTGTTCGCAGATCGCATGGCTCTGCCGCGACTGCCACACCACGGCGTTGTGGATCGGCTGGCCGGTGGCCTTGTCCCAGACCACCGTGGTCTCGCGCTGGTTGGTGATGCCGATGCCGGCGATCGTGCGCGGGTCCACCTGGTAGCGGTTCAACAGCTCGGTGATCGTGGTGTAGACGCTGGTCAGGATCTCGCGCGGGTCATGCTCGACCCAGCCCGGCTGCGGGAAGATCTGGGTGAACTCGCGTTGCGCGCTGCCGGCGATGCGCCCGGCACGATCAAACAGGATGGCGCGCGAACTGGTCGTGCCCTGGTCGATGGCGAGCACGTAGTGCTTGTCCATGGTCTGCTCCGTGGAAATCGATGCCGTGAGGCGTAACAGGCGTACAGCCTACGGCATCGAAACACGCGCCTGCAGGGTGGCGGCCAATGCCTCTCGCTGTGCCGCGTCCACGCGCAAGCCCAGGTGGCTGCGGCGCCACAGCACGTCGTCAGCGGTGCGGGCCCATTCGTGCGCGATGAGGTAGTCCAGCTCGCGGTCGTAGAGGCCGCCGCCGTGGTCCTGGCCCAATGCGTCGAGTGTCTGTGCGCCGGCGAGCAGTCCGACCGCACGGGTGCCATAGCTGCTGGCCAGGCGCTGCAGCAGGACAGGGGGCAGGCGAGGGTGGTCACGCTGCAGCGCCCCGGCCACTTCAGCGGCCGTGCCGCCATCGCCCCCCGGCAACGGCGGTCCACCGGCGGTCCACGCCGCGCCCATCTCCGGCAGTGAGGGGGAGAGCCGCCCCAGCGCTTCTTCGGCCAGTGCGCGGTAGGTGGTGAGCTTGCCGCCCAGCACGCTCAGCAGCGGCGCGCCGGCCGTATCCAGTTCCAGCCGGTAGTCGCGCGTGACCCGCGATGCATCGCGGTGATGATCGGCCAACAAGGGGCGCACCCCGCTGTAGCGCCAGACGATGTCCTCGGCGCGTACCGGAACGCGCACAAACCGGTTCACCGCCTCGAGCAGATAGGTCTGTTCGTCGGCGCGGGGCTGCACCTGCGCCGGGTCGCCGTCGTAGTCGGTATCGGTGGTGCCGATCAGGGTGAAGTCCTGTTCGAACGGAATCGCGAACACCACCCGCTGGTCGGGTTGCTGGAACAGGTACGCACTGTCATGGGCGAACAGGCGCGGCACCACCAGGTGGCTGCCCTGCACCAGTCGCACTCCCAACGGAGCATCGAGTCCGGCCCGTTCCAGCACGGCACCGGCCCACGGCCCACTGGCATTGACCACGCAGCGGGCGCGGATGCGCTGCACGTCGCCGTTGGCGGTGCGCAGTACGGCCCACCAGTGATCGTGGTGGCGGATCAATTGTTCGCAGCGGGTGCGTGTGCGGATGTCGGCGCCGCGCTCATGCGCATCGAGCGCGTTGAGCACCACCAGCCGGGCATCGTTGACGCGTGCATCGGCGTAGGTGAAGCCGGTCCGGTAGGCGGGCTGCAATCCAGCGCCGCTCGGATCGCGCTGCAGGTCGATGCGCTGCGAGCGCGGAAAATGGGGATTGGCATGGCCAAGGTGGTCGTAGAGCCACAGGCCCGTGCGCAGCATCCACGCCGGGCGCAGATGGCGCGCATGCGGCAGCACGAAGCGGGTCGGGGCGATCAGATGCGGTGCAAGCTGGCGCAGCGTTTCGCGCTCGTTGAGCGCCTTGCGTACCAGCGCGAACTCGCCCTGCTGCAGGTAGCGCAGGCCGCCATGGATCAGCTTGGTGCTGGCGCTGGAAGTGTGCGCGGCCAGGTCATCCTGCTCGCACAGGCAGACCGACAGGCCGCGTCCTGCTGCGTCGCGGGTGATGCCAGCGCCGTTGATGCCCCCGCCCACCACCAGCACGTCGAAGGATTCGCTCATCGGCTCCCCGGGGCGGACCGGTCGGGTCCATCGTCACCCCAGTGTCGGCGACCGGCCGGCAACGCCCGATGAAAGTGGCGGTCCCCACAACGACAACGGGCCCGCGAGGGGCCCGTTGTGCGTACTGCGTGGAAGCGCAGCGGCGTGCTTAGAAGCGCGCGCCGATGCCGAAGCCCACGGTCCACGGATCCAGCTTGGCCTTGTCGCCGGTGCCTTCACCGTTGACGGTCAGCTCCGGGCGCGAATGCATGTAGCGGGCATCGGCACGGGCGAACCAGGTGCTGTTGATGTTCATGTCCACGCCGACGGTGCCGATCGCGCCCTTGGCGGTCTTCACGCCGATGTGGCCGATGTCGCTGGCGAGGTCTTCATTGCTGAAGTTGGACTCGTAGTAACCGGCGCCCACGAACGGACGGAACACGTTGTCGGCCTGGCCGAAGTGGTACTGGCCGCTCAGCGCGATCGGCTGCTGCTCGACCGTGCCCAGGCGGGCGCCATCGGTGCCGCGCACGCGGTGATCGAACTTGTCGGCTGCGCCCCACAGTTCCACGGCCCAGTTGTCGTTGATGTAGTAGCTGAAGCTCAGGGTCGGGGCCGGGCCGCCGTCCACCTTGCGCACGCCATCGAGCGGATCGTTCTTCGGCTGCAGCAGCGAGACGCCGCCGACGACGGCGAAGTGCTTGCCAGAAGCGGTATCAACAGTGCTGTCCTGCGCGAAAGCAGCCGGCGCAAAAGCAAGAGCAGTCAGGGTAGCCAGGGTCAGGGTACGGATGGAGCGCATGGGGGAATCTCCTCAGGATGTTTTTGTTCTGGGCCCCGGTGTTGTGGGGCGAGGCAACCGTAGTCCCCGCAATATGAATCGCATCCGACGCACGTTAAAATTTAGTTGTTTCCATTCAGCGATCAGTGCGAAACCGCTGCATTTACGGGCGATGATGCGATGCCTGACATTCATTCATCTGGTGATGGTGTGATGGAAACCACAACGTGCATCGGCTTCCCTGCGCAGCTGAACGTCGACTGCCGCGTGCTGGTACTCGGCTCGATGCCGGGTGTCGCATCGCTGCAGGCGGCGCAGTACTACGCCCATCCGCGCAATCGTTTCTGGCCGCTGATGGGCGTGCTGTGCGGGATCGACGCGGCGCTTCCTTATCCGGATCGCGTGCGCGCGTTGAACGCGCGCGGTGTGGGCGTGTGGGATGTGATCGGGCAGTGCGAGCGACGCGGCAGCCTGGATGCGTCGATCGTGCGCGGCAGTGAAGTGCCCAATGCGCTTGGGGTACTGATCGACGGACTGCCTGCGCTGCGCGCGATCGCCTGCAATGGGGGCACCGCCTACCGCGCGTTCCAGCGTTTCATCCTGCCCACGCGGGTCGGCGCGGCGCGCGAGGTGACGGTCTGGTCGCTGCCTTCCACCAGCCCGGCCAACGCGGCCTGGCCGTTGACCCGGCTGGTGGAGGCGTGGCAACCGCTGGCCGATGCCATCCGGCGCTGAGGCGGGGACAGCGGCGGACAATACGGTACCGACTGGAAAATTCCGCTTTGCACTGTGCCAAGCCCAATCCGGCCAAAGCAGATGACTGCAACAGCCTGTCCCGGGACAGCGGCGCTGAAAATTCGCCAAGCTGGTTGGCGCTGGCGCGCGAAGCCCCCACAATAGGCGATTCCCTACACCAGATTGCCGGAGTTTTCCCCATGGCCGAAATCAAGGAAGCACTTGTCCCCGATATCGGTGACTACAGCGATATCCCGGTAATCGAGGTGCTGGTCGCCGTTGGAGATACCGTCAAGAAAGACCAGGGTCTGGTGACGCTGGAATCGGACAAGGCCACGATGGAAGTGCCGTCCTCGGTGGCCGGTATCGTCAAGGAAATCAAGGTCAAGATCGGCGACAACCTCTCCGAGGGCAAGCTCGTGGCCCTGATCGAAGTCAGCGAAGCCGCCGCCGCGCCGGCCGCTGCTGCTGCCCCGGCCCCCGCTGCCAAGGCCGAAGCCGCCGAGACCGGGACCAAGGTCGAGCCGGTCGCTGCCCCGGCCGAGCCGGACAAGCTGGCCGCCCGTGATATCGAACAGTCCGCCGCCAAGCCGCCCCAGCCGGCCCCGGCCGCCGCTGCCCCGTCGGGTGGCTCGCCGACCAGCCCGCCGGTGGCCTTCAACGCCGACAGCGTGCTGCCGCAGAAGGTCCCCTACGCTTCGCCGGCCGTGCGCGTGTTCGCCCGCGAGCTGGGCGTGGACCTGAACCAGCTGAGCGGCACCGAGAAGGGTGGCCGCATCACCAAGTCCGACGTGCAGAAGTTCGTGAAGTCGGCCCTGGCCGGCGGCGGCGCTGCCACCGGCGGTACCGTGGCGGCCGGTGGCGGTCTGAACCTGCTGCCGTGGCCGAAGGTCGACTTCAGCAAGTTCGGTGAGGTCGAGGTCCAGCCGCTGTCGCGGATCAAGAAGATCTCCGGCGCGAACCTGGCCCGCAACTGGGCGATGATTCCGCATGTCACCCAGTTCGAGCAGGCCGACATCACCGAGCTGGAAGCCCTGCGCGTGGCGCTGAACAAGGAAAACGAGAAGGCCGGCATCAAGCTGACCATGCTCGCCTTCCTGGTCAAGGCCAGTGCTGCGGCGCTGAAGAAGTTCCCGGAGTTCAACGCCTCGCTGGATGCCAGCGGCGAGAACCTGACCCTGAAGAAGTACTTCAACATCGGTTTCGCGGCCGATACGCCGAGCGGCCTGGTCGTGCCGGTGATCCGCGACGTCGACAAGAAGGGTGTGGTGCAGATCGCGCAGGAATCCGGCGAACTGGCCAAGAAGGCCCGCGACGGCAAGCTCGGCCCGGCCGACATGAGCGGTGGCTGCTTCTCGATCAGCTCGCTGGGCGGCATCGGTGGCACCGCGTTCACCCCGATCGTCAATGCACCGGAAGTGGCCATCCTGGGCGTGTCCAAGTCGTCGATCCAGCCGGTCTGGAACGGCAAGGAATTTGCCCCGAAGCTGATGCTGCCGCTGTCGCTGAGCTATGACCACCGCGTCATCGACGGCGCACTGGCCGCCCGCTTCACCACCTACCTCTCGCAGGTGTTGGCCGACATGCGGCGCGTCCTGCTGTGAAGCAGGGCCTGGTCCTGGCCGGGCTGCTGATGGCGCTGCCGATGGCGCAGGCGGGCGCGCGCGAATGCGCGTCCGACCTGGGTCATGGCTGGCCACCGGCGGTCGGCAACTATGGCCAGGCAGTGGAAACCCTGTTCGACGGCAAGGCGCAGCCGGCGCTGTCACTGGTCAGCCTGCCCAAGAGTGGCGTGGAGACCGGCGTGGCGTTGCTGCCCGGTACCCAGGACCAGGAGTGGACCCTGCGCTACAGCCGGGCCGACAAGCGCGTCTACACCTGGAACAGCGGCGCCCGCCAGGGCGGCGTGGAACTGCGTGTGGATCAGGTGCCGGACCAGTACCAGGTCAGCATCCCGGCGCCGTTGGCGCAGCGGTTGCTGCACAGCTGGCAGGCCGCGCTGGCCGCGCAGGTGCCGGGCGACCGCAAGGCGCCGGTGCTGGACGGTGACGTGCTGTCCTTCACCGTGGATGGCCAGCGTTACAGCGGCACCCGGCCGGAGTGCGGCGCGGGCCGGCTGATGATGAAACAGGTGGCGCTGCTGATCGAAGCCAGCGACACCAAGGAAAAGAAGCTCGACCGTCGCTGGAAAGATCTGGACGAGTCGCTCGACGAACTGCAGCAACTGCTCGGCGGCAAGGCCGGCTGAGCACCAGGAGAACACGAATGGCCGCAATTGAAATCAAGGTTCCCGACATCGGCGATTACAGCGGTGTCCCGGTGATCGAACTGCTGGTCGCCGTGGGTGACACGGTGAAGAAGGACCAGGGTCTGGTCACGCTGGAATCGGACAAGGCAACGCTGGAAGTGCCGTCCTCGGCCGCCGGTGTGGTCAAGGAAATCAAGGTCAAGCTCGGCGACAACCTCTCCGAAGGCGACGTCGTGCTGCTGCTGGACGCCGAAGGCGAGGCCGCCGCGCCTGCCGCGCCGGCCAAGGCGGAGGCGCCGAAGGCCGAGGCTGCCCCGCCGGCCAGCAAGCCGCCGGTAACCCCGTCGCACCGCGCCCCGGCCGAACCGGCCGCGCCGCAGCCGGCGCTGTCGTCGGGCAAGCCGGCCGATATCGAGTGCAAGATGGTGGTGCTGGGCGCAGGCCCGGGCGGTTACACCGCCGCCTTCCGCTCGGCCGACCTGGGCGTGGATACCGTGCTGATCGAGCGTTACGCCAGCCTTGGCGGCGTCTGCCTCAACGTGGGCTGCATCCCGTCCAAGGCGCTGCTGCACGCCGCCGCGGTGATCGATGAAGTCGCCCACGCCGGTGAGTTCGGCGTGGAGTTCGGCAAGCCGACCATCACCCTGGACAAGCTGCGCGGCTACAAGGAAAAAGTGGTCACCCAGCTGACCAAGGGCCTGGCCGGCATGGCCAAGCAGCGCAAGGTGCGCACCGTGCAGGGCCTGGCCAGGTTCGTCTCGGCCAACGAGCTGGAGATCGTCGGCGACGACGGCAAGACCCAGCTGCTGCGCTTTGAGCAGTGCATCATCGCCGCCGGTTCGCAGGCGGTGAAGCTGCCGAACTTCCCGTGGGACGACAAGCGCGTCATGGACTCCACCGATGCGCTGGAACTGGCCGACGTGCCGGGTTCGCTGCTGGTGGTCGGTGGCGGCATCATCGGCCTGGAAATGGCGACGGTGTATGCGGCGCTGGGCAGCAAAGTGACCGTGGTCGAGTTCATGGACCAGCTGATGCCGGGCGCCGACAAGGACCTGGTCAAGCCGCTGGCGGACCGCCTGAAGAAGCAGGGCGTCGAGGTCCACCTGAAGACCAAGGCGACCGACGTCAAGGCCGACAAGGCCGGCATCACCGTGTCCTTCGAAGCGGCCGTGGAAGGCGAAAAGCCGGGTCTGGACGCCAGCACCTTCGACCGCGTGCTGGTCGCGGTGGGCCGCTCGCCGAACGGCAAGAAGATCGATGCCGAGAAGGCTGGCGTGCAGGTCACCGACCGTGGCTTCATCCCGGCCGACCGCCAGATGCGCACCAATGTGCCGCACATCTTTGCGATCGGCGACATCGTCGGCAACCCGATGCTGGCCCACAAGGCCACGCACGAGGGCAAGCTGGCCGCGGAAGTGGCCGCCGGCGAAAAGAAGGAGTGGGTGGCGCGCGTGATTCCGTCGGTGGCTTACACCAATCCGGAAATCGCGTGGGTCGGCGTGACCGAAACCGAAGCCAAGGCCAAGGGCCTGAAGGTCGGCGTGGCCAAGTTCCCGTGGGCCGCCAGCGGCCGCGCGATCGGCATCGGTCGCACCGAAGGCTTCACCAAGCTGATCTTCGACGAAGAGACCCACCGCATCGTCGGTGGTGCGATCGTCGGCGTGCATGCCGGTGACCTGCTGGCCGAGATCGGTCTGGCGATCGAGATGGGTGCGGAGGCCGAAGACATCGGCCACACCATCCACGCCCATCCGACGCTGAGCGAATCGGTGGCGATGGCCGCGGAAATCTACGACGGTACGATCACCGATCTGTACATGCCGAAGAAGAAGTAATTGGTCGATCACCGCCCTGGGTGGTGGCTCCGGTTCAACGAAAACCCCGGTGAAAGCCGGGGTTTTTTGTCGCTGAAGCTGAGGCTGGCGAAGCAGCATCTCTTGGCGCCGCTTCGCTGCACAGGCCGGGGCCCGCCGCGGCCGACAGGCCGTTCGCCAAATGTCCTCCGGCATCCGCCTCACGGCGGCTGCCTCCTCCTTGATTTTGCCCAACGGCCTACCGGCCGCGGCGGGCCCCGGCCTGCGCAGCGAGCGCCTGATGCTCTGCTGCGAGCGGCCAGCGTAATTTTCGCCGGGCGGGCATGGATACCCTGTGGGGCGAAATCAAGGAGGAGGTGACGGCCACAGGCCGTCGCCGGGGGACATTCGTCCGACAGGGTATCCGTGCCCGCCACTCGACCAAGCCGCCCTTAAACCCTAAGCGCACAAAAAACGCGGCCCCCGATACACCGGAGGCCGCGCTTGGAGAGAGCGGTGTTGCGAAGGGCTTAGAAGACGAAGCTGACGCCTGCCACCGGACCCTTGAACTCCTGCTTCAGACCAATCGTGCCATCGCTGCCGCTCTGGTCCACGTCCAGCTTGAACCAGTCATAGCCGGCGAACACGCCGAAGTTCTTGGTGAAGCGGTAATCGACGATCGCATTGGCACGGCTCAGATCGCCGTCGTAATCGTCGAAGTTGCCCCACTTGGTGTTCAGGTACTGACCCTGCAGCGTGATCATCCACTTCTCGGACGGATTGAAGCTCAGGCGGGCACCGACCACCGGCGCCACGCCGTCGGCCTTCTCGTCCAGGAACTCGCCCTGATACAGGTCGCCCACGTCGGCGTACGCCTTGGTGCTGACCTTGGCGTACTCGGCACCGAGCTGCAGGCCGAGGTCGAACTTCTCGGTGTCCACGACGGAGTAGTCGTACACCAGGCTGGCGACCTGATACTTCAGCTCACCCTTGATGAAGCTGCCGGCCGGCACGTTGGTATCACCGAAGCTCACGCCCTCATCCAGCGTCTCGCGGCGATCCTTGTCGTACTTGAAGTAGTTGAACAGCAGGCGCTGGCGGTTGCTGATGCGGAACATGCCGTCAATGCGCGGCTCCCATTCCTTGCCACCGAGGCCGAAATCTTCGGAGAAGCCAACGTCCTGGCCCGCGATGTTGGTGTTGCCGCGGATCGTGTTGTCCGAATCGATCTGCATCGCACCCAGACGCAGCGCGAAGCGGTCATCGCCTTCGGCAGCGTGGGACGGAGCGGCATAGGAAAGTGCGGCCAGAGCAACTGGCACGGCAAGCAGGGAGAGCATCGGGCGCATCGGGGGTCCTTGCGGTGGTTCTAGTGATGTGGCGTCACATTGCCCACTGCGACGTCCACCATTCGTGAAGGTATGGTGGAGGCTGTGTGTACCGTTCATGCGCACCGAACAACCGCAGGTCCGCGCACTGGCCGTTTTCGGCTCGAGCCGCCGTTCAGGGCGGGCCCGCTTCACGGGGTTCGTGGTCACGCCGCCCAGCGCCGAAAAAAAGAGGGTGGCCCCGGAGAGGGCTTCGGGGCCACCCTGTACCAGCCCGCTCGCGGGACGCCGACGAGGATTCAACGGCAGGCTCATGGATGAGACCGGGGGGCGTGGCCAAAGTTCAACGTGCTGCACTGCCACATCGGCCCGCTCCTGCGCAAACCGATTGGACCGCAGGTGGCACAGGCGGGCAGGAGGCCCCAACGGCGGGGCCACATCCGGGATGAACAGGCAGCGGTTGTCTCTCAAATTGTCCCATTGCTATAATTTGGCGGCTCGACGAGGCGTTTGCTTGCAGCCTCGGCCTTTCCTACTCACAACCATGCAGGACATTCACGTGCTGAACTCCGTTGACGCGGGTCGGCGACTGATGCTGCGCGCAGCGGTTTACCCGCTGGCTGCAGTGGCTGTCCTGGCTCTTGGCCTGCTGTTCTGGGGAGGCCCGAAGGCCGCCCTGGGGGCGCTGCTCTCTGGTGTGGCAGTCTCGGCAGCCGGTTGGGTTGCTGCGCGCATGGCGCTCGGTGGCGGTGTGCAGGCGGCAGGATCGGCGATGACCCGCCTGATTCTGGCGGTGGTGGCAAAGTGGGTGCTCGTATTCGGCGTCCTGATGGTGGGGTTCCTGGTCTTCAAGCTGCCTGCATTGGCGCTGCTGGCCGGTATCGCCGTCGGGTTGATGTTCCAGGTCCTGGCTCTGGCCAGGCGCTGATCCAATTTATTTAACTCAAGGTTCCGGACACATGGCAGGCGAGGCGCTGACACCCACCTCCTACATCCAACATCACCTGCACAACCTGACGTTCCATATGCAGGAAGGTGGTTTCTGGGCGATTCACGTCGACACCATTGTGACTTCGGTCCTGATGGGTTTGTTGATGGTGTTTGGCTTCTGGATGGCAACCCGCAAGGCGACTGCCGGCGTTCCGGGCAAGTGGCAGGCGTTCGTCGAGATCTGCCTGGAGTTCGTTGACCGTCAGGCCAAGGACACCTACCACGGCACCAGCAAGCTGGTGACCCCGATCGCGATCACGCTGTTCTTCTGGATCCTCATGATGAATCTCATCAAGATGATCCCGGCCGACTTCATCGCCAAGCCGCTTGAGCTGATGGGCGTGCCTTACTGGAAGCCGGTTCCCACCGCCGACGTCAATGCCACTCTGGGCATGTCGATCAGCGTGTTCTTCCTGATGCTGTTCTTCGCGCTGCGTTCCAAGGGCCTGGGTGGCTTCACCAAGGAATTCCTGACCGCGCCGTTCGGCAAGTGGATGATGCCGTTCAACCTGATCCTCAACATCGTCGAATGGCTGAGCAAGCCGATTTCGCTGGCGATGCGACTGTTCGGCAACATGTTCGGCGGCGAGATCGTCTTCCTGCTGATCTGGGTGCTGGGCGGTGCGGGTATCGCCGGTGCCATCGCAGGCGGTGCATTCGGCCTGGGCTGGATGCTGTTCCACCTGCTGGTGATTCCGCTGCAGGCGTTCATCTTCATGATGTTGTCCATCGTGTACCTGAGCCTGTCGGAAGACGCTCACTGAGTTTTCGCTTCACCCTTCATCCGTTTGTTTCTAAACCCTTAGCTATTCAAAGTTCCAGGAGAAAACCATGTACTTCGCCGTCCTGACCAACCTCGCCCAAGTCCAGAGCTCCACCGTCCTCGCCGTCGGCATCATGATCGGCCTGGCCGCGCTGGGTGCCGGTCTCGGTCTGGCCATCATGGCCGGTAAGTTCCTGGAATCGGCTGCCCGTCAGCCGGAACTGATTCCGGTTCTGCAGGTCCGCATGTTCATCACCGCCGGCCTGATCGACGCCGCGTTCATCATCTCGGTCGCCGTCGGCCTGCTGCTGGCCTTCGCCAACCCGATGATCGGCGAGTTCGTTGCACGCCTGCCGCAGGTTGCTGGTTAATCCAGCAACAGCGAAACGATCAGGCGCCTTGTGCGCCTGATCGCGGATGAAGGATCGGATGCGCCGCCACGGCGGCCCATCCACCCCGTCACCCCCGATTGAGCGAACCCCATGGATATCGGTTTTACCCTCGTTGCCCAGGGACTGGCATTTGCCGGTCTGATCTGGATCATCGCGACCAAGATCTGGCCGCCGTTGATGAACGCCATCGAAGAGCGTCAGCAGAAGATCGCTGAAGGCCTCGCCGCTGCTGACCGCAGCCAGAAGGATCTGGCCCAGGCGCAGGAAAAGGTCAACGATGCCCTGAAGGATGCGCGCACCAAGGCCAACGAGATCATCGATCAGGCCCACGCCCGCGCCAACCAGATCGTTGATGCTGCCAAGAACGAAGCCATCGTCGAAGCCACCCGCCAGAAAGATCTGGCCTACGCCGAGATCGAAGCTGCCGCCAACCGTGCCCGTGAAGATCTGCGCAAGCAGGTGTCCGCGCTGGCCGTGAGCGGTGCCGAAAAGCTGCTCAAGCGCGAAATCGACGCCAACGCCCACAAGGCGCTGCTCGACGAGCTGGCATCGGAGATCTGATCGATGAGCCAGGCCCTCACGCTTGCACGCCCGTATGCCCGCGCCGCGTTCGCGACCGCGCGCGACGAAGGCACGTTCGCGCCGTGGTCGGACGCGCTTGCGTTCTCCGCCCACGTAGCTGCCGACCCGCGCGTGGCGGCCCTGCTGTCGAACCCGGAGCTGGAGCGCGACGCCGCCGTCGCGCTGCTGGTGCCGGAATCGTCCAGCGAGACCTTCGGTCGCTTCCTGGCCGTGCTGGCCGACGCGCACCGTCTGCCGCTGCTGCCGGAAATCGCCGGCATGTACGACCAGCTGCGCGCTGAAGCCGAACACGTGGTCAAGGCCACCGTGACCTCGGCCTCGGCACTGTCCGGCGCCGAACTGGACGCCATCAAGGCCGCGCTGCGCAAGCGCTTCGGCCGCGAGGTGGACGTGACGACCGCGGTCGATGCGTCGCTGATCGGCGGTGCCGTGATCGACGCCGGCGATGTGGTCATCGATGGCTCGCTCAAGGGCAAGCTGTCGCGCCTGCAGACCGCGCTCGCTAACTGAATTCATTTAACGTCCGGCGTGACCGCCGGCACTAGGACTTGACGATGGCAACCACGCTCAACCCCTCCGAAATCAGCGAACTGATCAAGAACCGCATCGAGAAGGTCAAGCTGGCCGCGGAATCGCGCAACGAAGGCACCGTGACCAGCGTGTCCGACGGCATCGTGCGCATCTTCGGTCTGGCCGACGTGATGCAGGGCGAAATGATCGAACTGCCGAACAACACCTTCGCCTTGGCCCTGAACCTGGAGCGCGACTCGGTCGGCGCCGTGGTCCTGGGTGATTACCAGAACCTGCGCGAAGGCGACGTGGCCAAGACCACCGGTCGCATCCTGGAAGTGCCGGTGGGTCCGGAAATGCTGGGTCGCGTGGTCAACGCGCTCGGTGAGCCGATCGACGGCAAGGGCCCGATCGCGGCCAAGCTGTCCGCCCCGGTGGAGCGTGTGGCCCCGGGCGTGATCTGGCGCAAGTCCGTCGACCAGCCGGTGCAGACCGGTTACAAGTCGGTCGACTCCATGATCCCGATCGGCCGTGGCCAGCGCGAGCTGGTCATCGGTGACCGCCAGACCGGCAAGACCGCCCTGGCCATCGATGCGGTGATCAACCAGAAGGCAACCGGCATCAAGTGCGTGTACGTCGCGATCGGCCAGAAGGCCTCGACCGTCGCCAACATCGTGCGCAAGCTGGAAGAGAACGGCGCCCTGGCGCACACCGTGGTGGTCGCTGCGACCGCGTCCGAATCGGCCGCGATGCAGTACATCAGCGCCTACTCGGGCTGCACCATGGGTGAGTACTTCATGGACCGCGGCGAAGACGCGCTGATCGTGTACGACGATCTGTCCAAGCAGGCCGTTGCCTACCGCCAGATCTCGCTGCTGCTGAAGCGTCCGCCGGGCCGTGAAGCCTACCCGGGTGACGTGTTCTACCTGCACTCCCGCCTGCTCGAGCGCGCTGCCCGCGTGTCCGAAGAGTATGTGGAGAAGTTCACCAACGGCGCCGTCAAGGGCAAGACCGGCTCGCTCACCGCGCTGCCGATCATCGAAACCCAGGCCGGTGACGTCTCGGCGTTCGTGCCGACCAACGTGATCTCGATCACCGATGGCCAGATCTTCCTGGAAACCGATCTGTTCAACTCCGGCATCCGCCCGGCCGTGAACGCCGGTATCTCGGTGTCGCGCGTCGGTGGTGCGGCCCAGACCAAGATCATCAAGAAGCTGTCCGGCGGCATCCGTATCTCGCTGGCCCAGTACCGCGAGCTGGCTGCCTTCGCGCAGTTCGCCTCGGATCTGGACGAAGCCACCCGCAAGCAGCTCGAGCGCGGTCAGCGCGTCACCGAGCTGATGAAGCAGAAGCAGTACGCGCCGATGTCCATCGCCAATCAGGCGCTGACCATCTACGCCGTCAACGAGGGTTACCTCGACGACGTGCCGGTCAGCAAGCTGCTGGCGCTGGAAGAAGGCCTGCATGCCCACTTCGCCAACACCCAGGGCGAGCTGATCGAAAAGGTCAACGCCACCGGCGGTTGGGACAACGATATCGAGGCTGCCTTCAAGAAGGGCATCACCGAGTTCAAGACCACCGGCAGCTGGTAAGCCGCATGTAGAGCGGGGCTCAGCCCCGCTTCACTGTGACAAAGCGGGGCACCCCTCCGCTCTACGGGAATAAGAGATGGCAAGCGGACGCGAAATCAAAACCAAGATCAAGAGCGTGCAGAACACCCGCAAGGTGACGCGCGCGCTCGAAATGGTCTCGGCCTCCAAAATCCGCAAGGCGCAGGAGCGGATGAAGACGTCGCGTCCGTATGCGCAGGCGATGAAGCAGGTGATCGGTCACCTGGCCCAGGCCAGCACCGATTACCAGCATCCGTTCCTGGTCCAGCGTGACGAGGTCAAGCGGGTCGGTTACATCGTGATCTCCTCCGACCGCGGCCTGGCCGGTGGCCTGAACAACAACCTGTTCCGCAAGATGCTGGGCGAAGTCCGCCAGTACCAGGAAAAGGGCGCCGAGATCGATGTGGTCACCGTCGGCCAGAAGGCCTCGACCTTCTTCCGCCGGGTCAAGGTCAACATGGTCGGCAGCGTCACCCACATGGGCGATGTGCCGCACCTGGAACAGCTGATCGGCGTGATCAAGGTGATGCTCGATGCCTTCACCGAGGGCAAGGTCGACCGCGTGTACCTGGTCTACAACCGCTTCATCAACACGATGACGCAGAAGGCCAGCTTCGATCAGCTGCTGCCGTTGCCGGCCGCTGAGAAGCAGGTCGCGCATCACGACTGGGACTACCTGTACGAACCCGACGCCGCGACCGTGCTCGAGCACGTGATGACGCGTTACGTCGAGTCGTTGGTGTACCAGGCCGTGCTGGAAAACGTGGCCTCCGAGCACGCGGCACGCATGGTGGCGATGAAGTCGGCCAGTGACAACGCGAACAAGCTGATCGGAACCCTGCAGCTGGTCTACAACAAGGCCCGCCAGGCAGCGATCACCCAGGAAATCTCCGAAATCGTCGGCGGCGCGGCAGCAGTCTGACGCGCACAGTCAAAGCACACATTAGAGGATTGCAGCAATGAGTCAGGGCAAGATCGTTCAGATCATCGGCGCCGTCGTCGACGTCGAATTCCCCCGCGAGTCGGTGCCGAAGGTGTACCACGCGCTGAAGGTGGACAACACCGAAATCACGCTGGAAGTGCAGCAGCAGCTGGGTGACGGCGTGGTCCGCTGCATCGCGCTGGGCTCCACCGACGGCCTGAAGCGCAACCTGGTCGCCACCAACACCGAACGCGCCATCTCGGTGCCGGTCGGCGCGGGTACGCTGGGCCGCATCATGGACGTGCTGGGTCGCCCGATCGACGAAGCCGGTCCGGTCACCGCCAGCGACACGTGGGAAATCCATCGTGCCGCGCCGTCGTACGAAGACCAGTCCCCGGCCACCGAGCTGCTGGAAACCGGCATCAAGGTCATCGACCTGATGTGCCCGTTCGCCAAGGGCGGCAAGGTCGGCCTGTTCGGCGGCGCCGGCGTCGGCAAGACCGTCAACATGATGGAACTGATCAACAACATCGCCAAGGCGCACAGCGGTCTGTCCGTGTTCGCCGGCGTGGGTGAGCGTACCCGTGAGGGCAACGACTTCTACCACGAGATGAAGGACTCCAACGTCCTGGACAAGGTCGCGATGGTGTACGGCCAGATGAACGAGCCGCCGGGCAACCGTCTGCGCGTTGCGCTGACCGGCCTGACCATGGCCGAGTACTTCCGCGATGAGAAGGACGAAAACGGCAAGGGCAAGGACGTGCTGCTGTTCGTCGACAACATCTACCGCTACACCCTGGCCGGTACCGAAGTGTCGGCACTGCTGGGCCGTATGCCGTCGGCCGTGGGTTACCAGCCGACCCTGGCCGAGGAAATGGGCGTCCTGCAGGAGCGCATCACCTCGACCAAGAATGGCTCGATCACCTCGATCCAGGCCGTCTACGTGCCCGCCGATGACTTGACCGATCCGTCGCCGGCCACCACGTTCGCCCACTTGGATTCGACCGTGACCCTGTCGCGTTCGATCGCCTCGCTGGGTATCTACCCGGCCGTGGATCCGCTCGACTCGACCAGCCGCCAGATGGATCCGCTGGTCATCGGCCACGAGCATTACGACACCGCCCAGCGCGTCCAGCAGACCTTGCAGAAGTACAAGGAACTGAAGGACATCATCGCCATCCTGGGCATGGACGAACTGTCCGAGGAAGACAAGCAGGCCGTGACCCGCGCCCGCAAGATCGAGCGCTTCTTCAGCCAGCCGTTCCACGTGGCCGAAGTGTTCACCGGTTCGCCGGGCAAGTACGTGTCGCTGAAGGACACCATCCGTGGCTTCAAGGCCATCGTCGATGGCGAATACGACCACCTGCCGGAACAGGCGTTCTACATGGTCGGCAGCATCGAAGAAGCGGTCGAGAAGGCCAAGAAGATGGCCGAGAAGGCCTGATGCGGCAGGGACGGGCTCCGGTCCGTCCCGACCGTGACACGGGGTGGGCGTCTGCCCACCGCTGCGGAACACCTGCGGTGGGTTCAACCCGCCCCCTAGCGAAGAGAGTTACATGAGCACCATTCGTTGCGACATCGTCAGCGCCGAGCAGGAAATCTTCCGTGGTGAAGCGACCCTGGTCGTGGCCACCGGCGAGCTGGGCGAGCTGGGCATCGCGCCCAAGCATGCTCCGCTGATCACCCGCCTGAAGCCGGGCAAGGTGGTAGTGACCACGCCGAACGGCGAACAGCTCGATTTCGCCATCTCTGGCGGCATCCTCGAGGTGCAGCCGCAGGTCGTGACCGTGCTGGCCGACACCGCGATCCGTGCCCAGGACATCGATGAAGCCTCGGTCCGCAAGGCCAAGGAAGAAGCCGAACGCATCCTGGCCAATCGTGGCGAAGCGATGGAAGTGGCCGAAGCCCAGCAGAAGCTGGCCGAAGCCGTGGTCCAGCTGCAGGCGCTCGAACGCCTGCGCAAGACGCTCAAGCACTGAGTGGAGCGGCGCGACGGCGCCATCCACGAAGGGAAAGACGCCGGCTTGCCGGCGTTTTTTTTTGGCCTGCAGGCGGCGGCCGCGTCAGCGGAAGATCAAGGTCCGCATCAGCAGGAACGACACCGCGGCCAGGCCGCCCTCCACCAGCGGTTTGGCCAGCCACGCATAGCGCAGGCCCAGATGCTCGGCGGCCAGCGTCACCAACAGGGTGCTGATGGTCGTCAGCACGGCCCACAGCAGCAGGAAGCGCGCAAACCGCGCCCAGCCCAGCCGATGTGCACCGTCGCGCGCGAACGTGTAGCGACCGTTGAGCCAGAACCCCAGCACCATGCCTGCCACCCGCCCCAGCAGATTGCCTGGCACGATCGGCATGCCCAGTGCGGTCGCGCCGACGAACACCGCCCAATCCAGCACAAGCTGGACAAGACCGATCACGAGGTAGCTGCTGCCTTGGCGGAGGAGGCTCACGGAGGATTCGCGGCGGACAATCCCACATGTTAACGAGCGGCGCACTAGAATTCCCCTCAACGATTCCCGGAACCCGATCTGCCCATGACCCAGCCCCTGCACGTGATCATCCTGGCCGCCGGTGCCGGCAAGCGCATGAAGTCGGCCCTGCCCAAGGTGCTGCAGCCCATTGCCGGCCGCCCGATGCTCGCCCACGTCATCGAGACCGCGCGCCAGTTGCAGCCCGAGGCGATCCACGTGGTGTACGGCCATGGTGGCGAAGCGGTGCGGCAGGCGTTCGCTGACCAGCCTGACCTGCGCTGGGCCGAGCAGAGCCAGCAGCTGGGCACGGGCCATGCGGTGCTGCAGGCCATGCCGGAGGTGCCGGATGCGGCGACCGTGCTGGTGCTGTACGGCGACGTGCCGCTGATCCGCGGGGAAACGCTGCGCCACCTGCTGTCGCAGCCGGGCCGCTTGGCCGTGCTGGTGGCCGAGGTCGCCGATCCGACCGGCTATGGCCGCATCGTGCGCAATGCCGAGGGCAAGGTCGGCGCGATCGTCGAGCAGAAAGACGCCACCGATGAACAGCGCAGCATCCGCACCATCAATACCGGCATCATCACCGCCGAATCCACGGCATTGCGCCGTTGGTTGTCCCAGCTCTCCAATGCGAACGCGCAGGGCGAGTATTACCTGACCGACATCTTTGCGGCGGCGGCGGGCGATTACACCCCGGCCGAGATGGCCTTCGTGCAGGATCCGCAGGACGCCGAAGGCGCCAACGATCCGTGGCAGCTGGCGCAGCTCGAACGCGCCTGGCAGCTGCGTGAAGTGCGTGCGCTGTGCGCGCAGGGCGCACGGGTGCTCGATCCATCACGACTGGATATCCGCGGCACGGTCACCGTCGGCAGCGACGTGCAGATCGACGTCAACGTGATCCTGGAAGGGCGCGTGGTGCTGGGCGACGGTGTCAGCATCGGGGCATTCACCCGGCTCAAGGACGTCACCCTGGCGGCGGGCACCGTGGTCAAGCCGCACTGCGATCTGGACGGTGTGATCAGCGAAGGCGCGGCCGAGATTGGTCCGTTCGCCCGCCTGCGCCCCGGCACCGTGCTGGCAGAAGGTTCGCATGTCGGCAACTTCGTGGAGACCAAGAAGGTCGTGCTGGGTGCGGGCAGCAAGGCCAACCACCTTACCTATCTGGGCGATGCGGTGATCGGCCGCAAGGTCAACATCGGCGCCGGCACCATCACCTGCAACTACGACGGCGTGAACAAGTCACAGACCACCATCGGCGACCGCGCCTTCATCGGCTCCAACAGTTCGCTGGTGGCGCCGGTCGTCATCGGTGAAGGCGCTACCGTGGCGGCTGGTTCGGTGATTACCCGCAGCGCAGCGGCGGACAAACTGACCGTCGCACGTGCCCGCCAGGAAACCATCGATGGCTGGAAGCGCCCCACGAAGAAGTAGTGCCGGCCGCCGGCCGGCAACCAGGCAATCCCGGGTTCACGACGGTGCCGGCCAGCGGCCGGTACGACTGTGTGCGCTGCCTCAACCCGCGGGCAGGAAGATCGCCACGCACAGGCCGCCTTCGCGGCGGTTCTGCAGCGAGATCCGGCCACCATGGGCTTCCACGATCTCCCGGGTCAGCGCCAGGCCCAATCCGGTCCCGTTGCGCTTGGTGGAATAGAACGGCATCAGCGCATTCTGCAGCACGGCCTCATTCATGCCCTTGCCGCGATCGAGCACCTCCAACCGCAACCACTGCGGCAGGCGGGTCAGGCGCACCTCCACGTCATCGGTGGGCGGTTCGGCGTCGGCACACGCCTCGTGTGCGTTCTTGAGCAGGTTCAGCAGTGCCTGGCCCAGCTGGGCGATGTCCACCCGGCTGTGCAGGTCGTCTGGAATCTCCGCCATCCGGAACGGAATCTGGTGCTGCAGCCCGGTGAGGAACATAGTCCACTGCACGGTCTGCAGCTGCGGCTGCGGCAGTTTGGCGAACCGCGCATAGCCGCGGATGAAGCCTTCCAGGTGGCGTGCGCGGTCTTCGATGGTGGCAAAGACCTCCTCCAGGCGTTCGACCTTGCCACGCCGGACCAGCTCGCCGCCGGAGTGCGCCAGCGACGCGATCGGGGCCAGCGAGTTGTTGAGCTCGTGGCTGATCACCCGGATCACCTTCTTCCAGGTCTGTACTTCCTGGCGGCGCAGTTCCGCGGTGAGCAGGCGGATCAACAACAAGTCATGCGGGCGACCATTGAGGTGGAAGTTGCGCCGTGACAGGTGGTAGACCTGTTCGTCGTCCTCATCGCCGTCTTCTTCGCGCACCGCGAACAGGCTGTCGCCACCGCGGGCGATGGCATCGCGTAGTTCGACCGGCATGGTCTCCATGACATCGTGCATGCGCTGGCCTTCCAGCTTCCAGCCGTTGTGCAGCAGCTTGCGCGCGGCCAGGTTGGAAAACACCACCCGCTGCACACCATCGCCACCGTGGGCCAGCAGCAGCATCGACACGGGCGTGTTCTGCACCATGGTATCGAGCAGCAGTTCGCGCTGGACCAGCTCCTGACGCTGCGCACGCAGCACATCACCCAACTCGCGATGGGCCTGGACCAGATCGCCCAGCTCGTCGTTGGAGGGCCAATAGATGCCGAAGTTGTACTCGCCATCGCGGTAGCTGCTGGTCGTGCCGGACAGGGCGCGCAGCAGTGAGCGGATCGGTGCGGTGGCACGGCGCAGGCTCCACCACATCAGCGACAACAGCACGATCACCGAGATCACGGTGACGCCCCAGCCGTGGTCCAGCCAGAATGCGAGGTACCACGGGACTGCCGCCGCCAGTGCCAGCACCGGCAGCAGGCGCAGGAACAACCGGAAGGTGAACGAACGCCGCTTCATTCGCGCGGGATGCCGTAACGGTCCATGCGCCGGTACAGCGCCTGGCGGCTGAGCCCGAGTTCGGCGGCGGTCTGCGCGATGATGCCGTGGTTGTGGGCCAGCGCGTTCTCGATCCGGCTGCGGTCCGGATCCACTGCCGGGCTGGCGGAACGTGGGGCGGCGCTGCGCGGCAGGTTGAGATCACCCACCTCGATGCGCGGGCCGTTGGACAGCAGTTCGGCGCGTTGCAGCACATTGCGCAGTTCGCGCACATTGCCCGGCCACGGATGGCGCTGCAGCGCGGTGGCCGCGGCCGTGGACAGCGGCTTGCCACTGTCCAGGAAGCGCTCGGCCAGCGGCAGGATGTCGCCGGGGCGCTCGGCCAGCGGTGGCAACGCCAGCTCGACGGTATTGAGGCGGTAGTACAGATCCTCGCGGAACTGGCCGTCGCGGATCATGCCCGGCAGGTCTGCATTGGTAGCGCTGATGACGCGTACTTTGACCTGCCGCTCGCGGTTGGAACCCAAGCGTTCGAAACGACCGGTTTCGAGCACACGCAGCAGTTTCATCTGTCCGCTGGGGGAGAGATTGCCGATCTCGTCCAGGAACAGCGTGCCGCCATCGGCGGCCTCGAACTTGCCTTCGCGCGCCTTGTTGGCGCCGGTGTAGGCACCGGCTTCGGCACCGAACAGCTCGGCTTCGATCAGCTCGGAGGGAATCGCACCGCAGTTGAGCGCAACGAACGGGCCCTTGGCGACCAGCGAATTGGCCTGGATGATCTCGGCGATCTTCTCCTTGCCCGCGCCATTCGGGCCGGTGATCAGCACCGGCAGCGCCGAGCGTGCGACCTGGCAGGCCAGGCTCACCACGCGCTCACTGGCCGCATCGGCGACAACGGCGCCGCGCAGATCGTAGCGGGCTTCCAGCGCCGAACGGTTGCGTTGCTCACGGTCGCGGCGGCGATCAAGTTCCCGGCGGGTTTCAGACAGTTCCAGCAGGTTGTTGACCGTGATCAGCAGCTTACGGTCGTCCCATGGCTTGGCCAGGTAATCGGCGGCGCCGGCCTTGACCAGATCGACCGCGCTGCTCAGATGGGTCCAGGCGGTCAACAGGATCACCGGCAGGTCCGGGTGACGTGCACGGATCTGCAGGAACAGTGCTTCGCCTTCTTCGCCGGAGGTCGTGTCTTCGGTGAAATTCATGTCCTGGATCACCAGGTCTACCGGCTGCTGTTCCAGCAGGGCCAGGCCCTGCTCGGGCGAGAGCGCGTGCAGGGTGTCGATGTCGTGCAGCGAGAACAGCACGTTCAGTGCGGTGCCGACGCTGGCGTTGTCGTCAATGATCAGGATCGAGGGCATGCGGCAGCGTAGGACCGGAAGTGGGATCAAGAGTACCGGAGCGCCGGGCCAAGAGGCAGATGGCCCGGCGTGGCTGCCCTCAGCCGCCGGCGCGGGGGGCCTGCGGAATGGCCGGGGTTTCCACCGCCAGCGCTTCGCTCCAGGCGGCGCTGTCGACGTAGACGGTCTTCTGGTTGCCCTTGCGCAGCACCGTGACGGGCACACGGGAGCCCTTGTTGCCGCCGAGGGTGTGGGTCAGGTCGGCGATCCTGCGCACCTGCTGGTCGCCCACGCGGATGATCCGGTCACCGCTGCGCAGGCCAAAGTAGGTGCTCGGCTCGGTGGTGGTGACCCGCACGATGCCATCCTGCGCATCGACCACCAGGTGGTGGCCGGCATCACGCCATTCCAGGCGTGAGGTGTCGGTCTGGGCGGCCGCCAGCGCGGGGGCACCGGCCAGCAGGAGGGACAACAGCAGGGTCGTGATCTTGGTCTGGGTCTGGCGCATTTCAGGCACTCCGGGTGGCAACAGCGGGTGGAACGGCGGCGGCGCGACGCGCCGGGCCGAAGACAGCGACCTGGCCCAGCAGCCACAACAGCACCGCGCCGATCGGCAGGTAACTGATGGGCATGCGCGGCAGCTCGTAGTTGTTCATCAGCCACAGATTGATCGTGTAGGCCATCAACATGCCCAGCACGATGCCGACCGTGGCCAACAGGAAGTTCTCGGTCTGGAAGTACCGCAGGATCTGGCTGCGCGTCGCGCCCAGCGCCCGGCGGATGCCGATCTGCTTGGTGCGCTGCTGCACCCAGAAACTGGCCAGGCCGACGATGCCCAGCGCGGTCACTACCAGCAGGGCGACACACACGGTGATCAGCAGGCCGACCATGGCCCGGTCATTGGCGAACGTTTTGTGGCGGACCTGCTCGTAGGTGAGCTTGGCGCCCACCATGCGGCTGGAATCCACCCGCTCCAGTGCAGCCACTGCCGCTTTGAGGACCTCATCGCGGCGGGCGGGATCGGTGACACGGATCAGGTAGAACCCCATGTCATAGCTCATCCGGATCGGCAGCAGCATCGAGTGATGCGTGTCGCCCTCGACGTTGCCCGGGCGCGCGAGCGCTTCGACCACGCCGGTCACGCGCAATGGCATGCGGCCGCTGTAGACCGTCTTGCCCAGTGCATCGCCCCCCGGGTACAGCTTTTCGGCGGCCGAACGGGTCAGGATGACGGAACTGCCCTTGGAATCGGCTGTCTCGTCGGCGACCACCTCGCTGTACTCACGGTACTCGCCGGGCTGGAAATCACTGCCGGCCACCAATTTCAGGCCCAGCGTATCCAACGTGCCCTCGCGGGCGAAGTACTGCGATGCACTCAGGGTCGGGCGCTCCTGGTCGGGCACCCGGGACAGGCTGGAGTTCCACGAGTTGCGGCGGAACGGCAGCTGGTTGATGGTCACCGCGCTCTTGACGCCGGGCACGCTGCGCAGTGCGGCCAGGTCCTCACGGGTGCGCGCTTCCACGTTCACCTGCTTGCCGACACCGCGCAGGCGGATTTCCATCAGCTCTGTTTCGGCGATGCCGCTGGGCTGGTTGATCTTCTCGATGCGCTGGCCGATCAGGAACAGCGCATTGCAGACGATCGCGCAGGTCAGTGCGATCTCCAGCACGATCAGCGCTGCGGCGGTCTTGTGCCGGCGCAGGGTGGAAAGAATGGGACGGATATCCATGATGTGCTCCGGATCCTTACTGCGATTTGAGTTGGATGGCGGGCGTGACCTGCATCGCGCGCAATGCCGGCAGGAAGCCGGCCAGCAGGCTGGCGACCAGGGTGAGCGCGAAGGTCATCAGCAGCATCTGCCCATCCAGCGTGGCCAGCTTGGCGTAGTCCACCGGTTGCTGACGCACTGCGTACAGGCCGAGCAGGGCCAGCAGCAGGCCGAGCAGGCCACCGGCCAGGCCCACCGTGCCGGCTTCCACCAGCGATTGCAGGAAGATCTGCCCACGGCTGGCACCGAGCGCGCGCCGCACGCCGATCTCACCGCTGCGGCGCAGGAACTTGGCCAGCAGCAGGCCGACGGTGTTGATCAGGCACACCAGCAGGAAGCCCATCGCCAGCCACAGCTGCAGGCGCACATCGCCCGGCACGACCTGCTTGTGGTCCAGCCAGTCCATGACGCTGCGCAGGCGCACATTCGGTGCGCGCTCGAAGCGGCCTGCGGACTTCTGCTGGGCCGAGTAGTTCTCCAGGTAGGCGCGGTAGTCGGCGGCATCGGCCGGCGAGGCCAGTTCCACCCAGTACTGCATCCAGGTGCACGGTGCATTGACCGCCGTTTCATCGCCACCGGAGTTGTCCCAGCAGTTCATGTTCCCGTTGCGGCCCAGCTTGAGCTCCAGCGCTGTGGAGAGAGGTAAGTAGATGTCCTCGCTGCCACCGTATCTGCCGGTCTCCAGATCATAGAAGTGTGGGTTCGGATTCCACTCGTCCAGCACGCCCACCACCGTGAAGGTGTGGCCGTCCATGCGCAGCGGTTTGCCGACGCTGTTGGCGCCATCGAACAGCTTCTGGTTGAGCGCCTGCGAAATGACCACCACGCGGCCGCGCCCGTCGTCGTCGGCCACCGGCCAGGCACGACCGTACTGGAACGGCGTATCGAACATCGGGAAGAAATCGGTGGACGTGTAGCGTGCATCGGTATCGAACGGACGCAGCGAGGCCTTGTCCGGCTCGATGGTCACGCCACCACCGGTCATCAGGGCCTGGTGTTTGGCATGCTTCTCACGCAGCAGTGCCTCGCCATCGAAGCGGGTCAGCTGCTCCTCCGGTTCCTCGCCAGGCTGGTAGCCCAGCATCGGGCGCGGATCGACCTGCACGGCGAACAGGCGATCGCTCTTCTGCGGGATCGGATCACCGGACAACACATGGAACACGGTCAGCGTGGTCATCGAGGCGCCGATGCCCAGCGCGATGGCGACCACCATCAGCGCGGTCAGCACCTTGTTGCGCCGGAAGCTGCGCAGGGCCAGTCGGAAGTAGTAGGCGAGCATGGCGGGCCTCAGTCGTTGGCGATGGCGGCGGCGACGGACGGGCGCGGCGTGGCGAGTACCGGATCGCGCAGCAGGTCGGTGACCTGGCCATCGACGATGTGCACATTGCGCTTGGCGCGCGCGGCCAGCTCCGGGTCATGGGTGACCATCACGATGGTGGTGCCCTTGGCGTTGATCTCTTCCAGCAGCTCCATCACGCCACGCGCCATCTGGCTGTCCAGGTTGCCGGTCGGTTCATCGGCCAGCAGCAGGCGGGGGCTGCCCGCCAGCGCACGCGCGATCGCGGCGCGCTGCTGCTGACCGCCCGACAGTTCGGCCGGGTAGTGCTTCATGCGCGAGCCCAGGCCCACCTGGGCCAGCGCATGTTCGATGCGCTGCTTGCGCTCTGCCGCCGGCATGCCGCGGTAGCGCAGCGGCACATCGACGTTGTCGAACAGGTTCAGATCGGAGATCAGATTGAAGCCCTGGAAGATGAAGCCGATCTTCTGGTTGCGCAGCCGGCTGCGCGCGTCATCGCCGAGCTGGCTGACGTCCTGGCCATCGAGCAGGTAGGTGCCGCTGGTGAAGGTCTCCAGCAGGCCGGCGATGTTGAGGAAGGTGGTCTTGCCCGAACCGGACGGACCGGTCACGGCGACGAATTCCCCTTCGCGCACGTGCAGATCCAGCGACCGCAGGGCATGGGTTTCCACCTGTTCGGTGCGGAAGACTTTGGCGACCGAGCGCATTTCAAGCATGGCTGTGTTCCTTTGAATGTCGGGAAGATCGAAAGGGGTGAATCAGTTGATGGACACGCGCTCGGCATCGCCGAACAGATCGCTGCCGGACACCACGACACGATCGCCGGGTTGCAGGCCAGAGAGAATTTCAACTTCACCCAGGCTGCTCACACCGAGCTTGACCGGGCGGCGGACGGCACTGCTGCCGTCCATGACGTAGGCGTAGCCGTTGCCCTGCTCAACGAACGGGCCACGTTCGATCTTCAGTGCGTTACGGCGGGTATCAAGCAGCACACGCGCCTGCATCCGCTGGCTCTGGCGCAGGCCCTGCGGTTGCTTGTCGGAGAAGCGGATGCGGGCGTTGACCTCGCCGGCGACCACTTCCGGGGACACGGCGGAGATCTCACCGGCGAACTGGCCGCTGCCGCCGGTGAGCTGGGCGGGCATGCCGATCGACAGCTCGCGGGCGAAGCTCTCCGGCACCTTGATCTCGATCTCGAAGCGGGACAGATCGACCACGCCCAGGATCGGCGCATTGGCGACCACGTTGGTGTGCTGGGTGGCCTGCACCTGGCCAACCTGGCCATCGAACGGGGCGCGCAGGGTGAGCGCGTCGACCTGACGCTCGACCTCGGTGACCACCGCGCGCTGGCGATCAGCCAGCAGGCGTTTGTTGCGCGCGTCCAGATCGGCGCCCTGAGCCTTGAGCATCGCATCCTTGCGGGCGTGTTCCAGCTGGATGTCGCTCTTCTTGACCGTGTCTTCGGCCTTGGCGACGTCGACCTGCGGCACCGCGCCGCCATCGAAACCGCGCTTGTAACGCTCCAGATCGCGCACTGCGGCCTGGCGTTCGATCACGGCCTGGTCGGTGTCTTTCTGGGCAGTGGCGCGGGCGAGGGTGGCATCCAGGGTGGCGCGGCTGGCCTCGGCCTGCAGGCCGGCCAGCGTGGCCTGTTCCTGGGCCAGTTTGCTGCGCAGTTCCGGGCTGTCGATCACGGCCAGCTCCTGGCCCTGCTTGACCACGTCACCGGCGACCACCTTCAGGGTCACGGTGCCGGCGGAGATGGCGTAGAGAACCGGGTTGTTGGCGGCGATCACGCGGCCGTCAGCAGCGATATCGCGGACCATGTCACCCCGGGTGACCTCTGCGACGCGGACACGGGCGCTGTCAAAGGAGCGGCTGGCGCCGAGCCACGCGCGGGCGGCGAAGCCGATCGCCAGCAGCACGACCAGGGCGGCGACCGCCGGCCACAGCCAGCGCTTCCACGGGGCGGGCGCGGCGTGCGAGGAAAGGGTCTGGTCCTGGGCGGAAGTGTCGCGGATCATCGGGCTCGTTCGCGGTTGGGTTGTGAAATACCAAAGCAGACTTCGTGCCAACTTTTCACCCTTTGAAAACAAGGGCTTGCGAATCATGCGGTGTGTCCGGGTGTCCGCGGACACCGGACCGGACACTTTCGTTAAGCGGACAGCGCCCAAGCCGTCCGGGTCGCCACGCTAGAATGCGAGGCTAACCAGCAGGGATCTGAATCTATGTGCGGCATTGTGGGAGCGATCGCGCATCGCGACGTGGTACCGGTACTCATCGAAGGATTGAAGCGACTCGAATACCGGGGCTACGATTCCTCAGGCATTGCCGTGATCGACGCCTCCGCGGCCGAGCCCGATGTCCGTCGCGTGCGCCGTACCGGCCGTGTTGCCGAGATGGAGAAGGCCGCTGCGAGCGAAGGCTTCCAGTCGCTGCTCGGGATCGGCCACACGCGGTGGGCCACCCACGGTGGCGTGACCGAAGCCAACGCCCACCCGCACATCAGCCACGGCGTGGCGCTGGTGCACAACGGCATCATCGAAAACCATGAAGAGCAGCGCGAGAAGCTGCGCGCGCTGGGCTACACCTTCGAATCGCAGACCGACACCGAAGTGATCGCGCACCTGATGCACCATCACCTCAAGGAAGGCGACAGCCTGCTCTCGGCGCTGCAGCGCACGGTCAAGGAGTTGACCGGTGCGTACGCGCTGGCGGTGATGAGCCGTGCCGAGCCGGACCACTTCGTCTGCGCGCGCATGGGCTGCCCACTCCTGGTCGGCCTGGGCGAGGGCGAGAACTTCGTCGCCTCCGATGTCTCGGCGATCATCCAGGCCACCCGCACGGTGATCTTCCTGGAAGAGGGCGATACTGCCGACATCCGCCGCGACGGCGTGCAGGTGTACGACGAGCACAACCAGCCGATCGTGCGGGAGGTGCACCTGTCCGATGTCTCGCTCGCGTCGCTGGAGCTGGGCCCGTACCGCCACTTCATGCAGAAGGAAATCCACGAGCAGCCGCGCGCGCTCGGCGACACCATCGAAGCGGCGATCGACGCCGGTGGCTTCCCGGCCACGCTGTTCGGCAAGAACGCCGAGGCGGTGCTGTCGGGCATCGAAGGCGTGCAGATTCTCGCGTGCGGCACCAGCTACTACGCCGGCCTGACCGCGCGTTACTGGATCGAATCCATCGCCGGCCTGCCGTGCAGCGTGGAGATCGCCAGCGAGTACCGTTACCGCGCCGCCTACGCAAACCCGAAGCACCTGATCGTCACCCTCTCCCAGTCCGGCGAAACGCTGGATACGATGGAAGCGCTCAAGTACGCCAAGTCGCTCGGCCATCTGCATACGCTGTCGATCTGCAACGTGCCCGAGAGCGCGATTCCGCGCGCCAGCGAACTGGTCTGCTACACCCGCGCCGGTGCCGAGATCGGTGTCGCCTCGACCAAGGCCTTCACCACCCAGCTGGCCGCGCTGTTCCAGCTCACCGTGGTGCTGGGCAAACTGCACGGCCGCATCGATGCCGCGCAGGAAGCGGACTACCTGGAGCAGCTGCGCTTCCTGCCGGGCAGCGTGCAGCACGCGCTGAACATGGAGCCGCAGATCGCCGCCTGGGCCGAGCGCTTCGCGCGCAAGAGCAGTGCACTGTTCCTGGGGCGTGGCCTGCATTACCCGATCGCGCTGGAAGGCGCGCTCAAGCTCAAGGAGATCACCTATATCCACGCCGAGGCGTACCCGGCCGGTGAGCTCAAGCACGGCCCGCTGGCGCTGGTGGATGAGGACATGCCGGTGGTGGTGATCGCCCCCAACGACAGCCTGCTGGAGAAGGTCAAATCCAACATGCAGGAAGTGCGCGCCCGTGGCGGTGAGCTGTTCGTGTTCGCCGACCAGGACAGCAACTTCGTGGAGTCCGACGGCGTGCACGTGATCCGCACGCCGCGCCATGTGGGCGTGCTGAGCGCGGTCGTGCACACCATCCCGGTGCAGCTGCTGGCGTACCACACCGCACTGGCCCGCGGGACAGATGTGGACAAGCCGCGCAACCTGGCCAAGAGCGTGACGGTGGAGTGATGTGTCCGCCGCCGAGGCGCTGACACGTATCTAGGGTGGCCCTGCGGGGCCACCCTTTTTTGTGCGATCACCCCGTTGTAGAGCCACCCCATGGGGTGGCTCTACACGGCCGTCGGCACCGGAACTTTAGTCTCAGTCTGCTGAGGCATTCAGCGACGGTTTTAGTCACGGTGCCATTCTCAGGGTCGTGCACCGCGTTCCACGACGAACCGTCCCAGATTTGCAAACTCCTGGCCCCGGGTGCGGTCGTAGAATCGAGTGACCGAGGCAGGTGCATCGCCACCGACCTCGCTGCAATCAGGCGCATCTCTCGACTTCAGTACCCTGCACCAGGAAACAAGAATGAACGTCCGCGAACTCCTGCAATCCAAGAAAGAAACGATCGTCACCATTGATGTGGAAGACACCATCGGTGCAGCGGCCCACAAAATGAGCGCGCACAAGATCGCTGCCCTTGTGGTCATGAAAGACGATGCCCCGGTGCGTATCATTTCCGAGAAAGACATCGTGCGCACGCTGGCCGACGACGGCCCGCAGGCCGGGCGCCGGGTGATTTCCACGCTCCCGTCGGCAGGGTTGGAAGGCATCGGGCCGGACGCGACGCTCAAGCAGGCGATGGCGCTGATGACCTACTCGCGTCACCGCCATCTGATGGTGACCGAAGATGCCAAGCTGGTCGGCATCCTGAGCCTGGGCGATATCGTGAAGAATCTGCTCAGCGAGCTGGAGCTGGAAAAAGCGGTGCTGCAGGACATCTACATGGCGGCGCACTGACACTGCCCGTGTCCTGCTGACGGGTAACGCCGGCCGCCGGCCGGCAACCCCACGCTGGAGAATCAACGCCGGCCTTCAAGGCCGGTCAGCTGCTGAAGGTCCGACAGCAGCAGCCGATAGGCTGCCTGCTGTGGCTCACCTGCCGGCTGCCGCAACACCCACGACGGATGCACCGTCGCGAATGCGCGGGTGCCGTCCTCCAGTGAGTGCCAGCGTCCGTGGTTCGCCATCAGGTTGAACCCGGCGCCGAACACCGCGCTGGCTGCACTCGCCCCCAGGCAGACGATCACCTGCGGTCGCACGTTCTCGATTTCGCCCATCAGCCACGGCCGGCAGGCGTTGATGTGGGTGATCTGCGGCTTGCTGTGAATGCGACGCTTACCGCGCCGTTCAAAGCGGAAGTGTTTGACCGCGTTGGTCAGATAGAGCGCGCGGCGATCAATGCCAAGCTCGCGCAGGGCGCGATCCAGCAGCTGTCCTGCGGGACCGACGAACGGGTGCCCGCTGAGGTCCTCGCTGTCGCCGGGCTGCTCGCCCACCAGCATGATCCGTGCGTCCTGTGGGCCTTCGCCGAACACGGTCTGCGTGGCCGGCTCCCAGAGTGGGCAGCGTCGGCACGCGGCGGCCGCATCGCGCAGGGCATCGAGTGTGGCAGGTGGGGCATCCGCTACCGGCGTGGGTGAGGCGATGGCCTCGGGGATACGCCGTCGCGGGGCCTGTGCCTCACGGTCGTGCATCTCCTGCACCCGGTCACCGGCATCGCGGACCAGCTGCGGCAGCAACGACGCCTCGGGCAGGTGTTTCCAGTATCTGGCCGGCATCTCCTGCTGCATCATCCGCGTGTTGAGCCGTGCCGGATTGAAGATGTTGGCGTAGTAGGTGCGCCACAGTTCTTCGCGCGCATCCTCAACGGGCGCATCGCTCTGGTGGCCACCCGGACCGAACGACAGCGCCTGCCCATCCCAGTGCACGCTGCGGTACGGTGTCAGGATCGCCCAGCGCATGCCGGCGAAGCGACGCGCGAAAAATGGCGCCACGCGATCCACGATAGGGTGATCCGGTTCGAACCAGGCAATGAAGGCATCCTGCTCGCCGGGCACTTCGCGGAAGCGGACGAACGCTTTCATTTTATGCGTGTCGCGGCGGACTGCCTGGCTCAGGGCCATGGCGCGCAGCACGTCGGGATCGGCGGGGTTGGACAGCAGGCTGCGTTCGCCATGCGTGATGCGCCAGAGCATGCGGTAGAGCAGCGACATCCGTTGCGGATCGCGATGGCACAGGCAGATGGCAGCCAGCTCGACAAACGCTTTGGAGACATACCTCTGCGGCTCGTCGCGTGCTGCGCTGCCGTTGTCCAGCGCGGTCAGCGACGGCGCATCGAGCAATGACGCCCCCTGATCCTGCAGCCAGTCCAGCTGATCCGGTGGCACCGCGTGGCGCAAGGCCAGGCGCGCGGCCGCGCGCCATGCATCCAACGACCACGCCGGTTCGACACGCACACTCCAGCGTGACATGTCAGTGGGCAGCAGCGTCGGGGAACAATGCGCCCTGTCGCGGCGGTGGCGCCAGCCGCGCCCGCAGCGCCGCCGGGTCATCCAGTGCACGCCGCGGATGATGGTCGGCCAACTGCACGAACGGCAGCAGCTTGCTCATCGGTGCACGCAGGCGGGCCACATCGGCCACGCGCAGGCGTCCATGTCGCCGCGCCATCAGCACCCGCTTGACGTTGCGCACGCCAAGCCCGGGTACGCGCAGCAGCAGCTCCTTGGGCGCGATATTGAGATCGACCGGGAAGCGCTCGGGGTGGCGGATCGCCCAGGCCATCTTAGGGTCGATGTCCAGGTCCAGCATGCCGCCCTGGGTGGTATCGGTGATTTCCTCCACACCGTACCCGTAGAAGCGCAGCAGCCAGTCGGCCTGGTAGAGGCGATGCTCGCGTGCCAGCGGTGGCGCCTGCAGGGGCAGGGCCTTGCTGGCATCGGGAATAGGGCTGAAGGCGGAGTAGTAGACGCGGCGCATCCGATAATTACCGTACAGATTATCGGCCGCGCTGAGGATCTGATTGTCGCTGGCACCGTCCGCACCGACGATCATCTGGGTGCTCTGCCCGGCAGGGGCGAAGCGGGGCGCCCGCGCGCGCCGCCCGCGCGGGGCCGGTGACGGTGCAGCGACCGCATTGCCGCCTGGAGGATCGGACTTGCGCGCCTCTTTGGCTTCCTCGATCTGCCAGCGCAGCTCACCCATGGCGCCCCGGATCGACGGCAGTGACTTCTCCGGTGCGAAACTGGCCAGCCCGGCTTCGGTGGGCAGCTCGATGTTGATCGACAACCGATCGGCATGGCGTCCGGCGGCGGCGAGCAGCTCCGGTGATGCTTCGGGAATGGTCTTGAGGTGGATGTACCCGGCGAACCGGTGTTCCTCGCGCAGCACCCGCGCCACTTCCACCATCCGCTCCATGGTGTAGTCGGCGTTGCGGATGATCCCACTGGAGAGGAACAGGCCTTCGATGTAGTTGCGCTTGTAGAAATCCATCGTCAGCGCGACCACTTCGTCCACGCTGAAGCGGGCCCGCTGCACGTTGCTCGACACGCGGTTGACGCAGTACGCGCAGTCGTAGATGCAGAAGTTGGTCAGCAGGATTTTCAGCAGCGACACACACCGGCCGTCCGGCGTGTAGCTGTGGCAGATGCCCATGCCCTCGGTGCTGCCGATGCCACCGGACGCGCGCGAATCACGCTTGCCCGCGCCGCTGGAGGCGCAGGACGCATCGTACTTCGCGGCATCGGCAAGGATGGCCAGTTTGCGGATCGTCTCCATGGAGCGACCGTACCGGGGCGCGGTCTCATCCATTGAGACGGGCCAGCCCGCGCCTGAAGAATTCAGATTTCAGCTCAGCCGTCGAAGCTCACCTTCACTGATTCCGCGCTGTACGTCGCCGGCCCATGGAACACCACCTCGATGTTGTTGCCATCCGGATCCAGCGCGAATGCCGCGTAGTAACCGGGATGGTAAGGGCGTTCGCCCGGCGCACCATTGTCCTTGCCGCCGTTGGCCAATGCAGCCTGGTGGAAGGCGTCCACGGTCGCGCGGTCGCGGGCCTGGAAGGCGAGATGATGGCGGCCGGTGAGTTGGCCCAGCGCGGCGTCACTGTCCGCCGTGGAAATGAACAGCTCATCGGCCCAGAAATAGGTGTCGCCTTCACCGGCAATCGGGATGCCGATCGTGTCCAACACGGCCTGGTAGAAGCGGCGGCTGGCGGCGAGATTCTTGACCACCAGCTGCAGGTGATCGATCAGGCGGCCGCGGTGCAGTTCCATCGTTTCCATACCGACTCCGTTGGGTGGGTGGACGGTCCGCAGGTATACCACTGGACGCGGTTGGACACAGTGTCGCCGTCTCGACCTTGCTGACCACGCGCGGGGACCTGTCGGCCGCGGCCCTTTCGCCAGCCCACGCGCTGACCTACGCTGCGCGCTGACGTCATGAACGCGCAGACGGAGGAGGGAACGATGCTGTGGATGGTGATGATGGCCCAGGCGGTCGCAGGCGACGCCGGCTATGAACAGGTACGCGCACTGGCGCAGCGTGATGAAGCCAGCTTGGCACCGGCGGCGTACACGGAAATGCTGGACAGCATGAGCCGGGTGGGCGGCGCGAGTTTCACGCGCTGCATGCCGACCCCCGCGCCGGAGACGCTGGCACCGTTCACCGTGGTGCTGCAGCTGGATGCGCAGGGCAAGGTGGTGCGGACGTGGCGCGAAGGCGATGAAGCGGTCGCACGCTGTGTCGATGCGGGGTTTGCCGGGAAAACCCTGTTCGTACCACCGAAGGCGCCGTTCCATGCGGCCTTCGAGTTCCAGGTCCAGCCATGACGCCCACGACGCGCCGGTACCTGCCGGCGCATCGCGGAGCGGCCGGGATCAGGCGATCGGGGTGTTGGAGATGATCTCCACCCAGTAGCCGTCCGGGTCCTTGATGAAGGCCAGGTGCTTCATGCGGCCATCTTCCAGGCGCTTCTGGTAGGGCACCTGCAACGCGTCGAAGCGCTTGCAGGCGGCCTGGATGTCCGGCACGGACACGCAGATATGGCCGAAGCCGCGCGGGTCGCTGTTGCCGTCGTGATACACCGCGCCGGCCTGGGTTTCGGTGCCGTGGTTGTGGGTCAGCTCCAGCACGCCCGGAATCCCGGCCATCCAGACGCGGCGGGCGTCGTCGCCCTCGGGGATCTGCGTGCCGGCCGGCAGCAGGGCCAGGAAGTACAGGCTGAAGTCGGCGTCGGGGAAGTGGCGCAGATCGATCAGGCGGAAGCCGAGCACGCCGGTGTAGAACGCCAGCGAGGCGGCAGCATCCTTCACGCGGAGCATGGTGTGGTTGAACACGAAACCGGTGGTTTCGGCCGGCGGCTGGGCGGCGACACCCGGCTGGGTCTGGAAAGCGGCAAGGGACATGGGGATCCTGGGGGCAGGGCCGCATCGGCGCGGCGGATACGTCATGTTACCGGTCCCGGCCGGGCGGGGTGGCGGGTAGAATGGTGTGTCTCCCTGACCAGCGTTCATCATGTCTCAGCGTGAATGGGTGGCGTCCGCCATCCGCAAGATCGAAGCCGATTTCAACCGTTCGGCCGATACCCACCTGATCCCGATGGACCTGCCGGGGTTCGATGGCATCGACCTGTATTTCAAGGACGAATCCAGCCATCCCACCGGCAGCCTGAAGCATCGCCTGGCCCGGTCGCTGTTCCTGTACGCGCTGACCAACGGCTGGCTGCGTGAAGGGCGCCCGGTGATCGAAGCGTCCAGCGGCTCCACGGCCGTATCCGAGGCGTATTTCGCACGGCTGCTGGGCCTGCCGTTCATCGCCGTGATGCCGGCCACCACGTCCCCCGAGAAAATCGCGGCGATCGAGTTCCACGGCGGCCGCTGCCATCTGGTGGAGCGCGCCTGCGACCTCAACTGCGATTCCGAAGCGTTGGCCCGCGAAACCGGTGGGCACTTCATGGACCAGTTCACCTACGCCGAGCGCGCCACCGACTGGCGCGCGAACAACAACATCGCCGAATCGATCTTCAAGCAGATGGCCGAGGAGCCGCACCCGGTGCCCGAGTGGATCGTGTGCAGCCCGGGCACCGGCGGCACCGCGGCCACGCTGGGTCGCTACGTGAGCTACCGCCGGCATGACACGCGCATCCTGTGTGCGGACCCGGAAGTGTCGGTGTTCTACGACGGCTACTGCGCCGCGCTGGCCGGGCAGCCCTGGCGCGAGTTGACCTGCAGTGGCGGCTCGCGCGTGGAAGGCATCGGCCGGCCGCGGGTGGAATCCAGCTTCATTCCGACCAGCGTCGATGCGATGGTCAAGGTGCCCGATGCGCTGAGCCTGGCCGCGATGCGCCATGTCAGCCGCCAGCTGGGCCGTCGCGTCGGCGGTTCCACCGGCACCAATTTCATCGGCGTGCTGCAGGCCGCGCACCTGATGCGCGATGCCGGACGCAGCGGCTCGATCGTCACCATCCTGTGCGACAGCGGCGAGCGCTACGCGCACAGCTACTACAACCCCGAGTGGTACCCGAAGCAGGGCATCGACGTGGAGGGCGCCGATGCCCAGCTCGCCGCGGCGGTGGCGGGGCAGGGCCTGCCGGTGCTGCCCTGCGTTTCGCTGGAAGCGTTGTACTGAGCGGGACACCGGGCGTGGCGTGAACCTGGCCCATCGGTGCACGCCGGGGCCTTGTGCGGGGCAGGGGGCAATGCCATATCGTGGGGTGATGCCGCTGCAGCGGCCCCGTTGTCTGGAGATGCCTGTGACCCCCACCAACCCCCTGCTCGATTTTTCCGGCCTGCCGCGTTTCGATGCGATCCAGCCTCAGCACATCGCCCCGGCGATCGACGCCCTGCTGGCCGAGGCCGAGGCGGCGGTAACGACCGCCGAGACCGTCACCCCGGTGACCTGGGCGACCTTCGCCGATCCGCTGGACGATGCCACTGAGCGCCTGTGGCGTGCGTGGGGGCAGGTGGGCCACCTGCAGGCTGTGGTGAATACCCCGGCGCTGCGCGAGGCCTACAACGCCAACCTGCCCAAGGTGACGCGCTTCGGCAGCGCACTGGGCCAGAACCTGGCGCTCTACCAGCAGTACCGCGCCCTGGCCGCTGCGCCGGAAGCGGCGCAGTACGATCCGGCACGCCGCAAGGTGCTGGAGAACGCCCTGCGTGATTTCCGCCTGGGCGGTGCTGAACTCGATGACGCCGGCAAGGCGCGCTACAGCGCGATCCGCGAGGAACTGTCCGCGCTCTCGGCGACGTTCTCGCAGAATGTGCTCGATGCGACCGATGCCTGGTCGCTGCACGTGGAAGACCGCGCCGAACTGGCTGGCCTGCCGGACGATGTGATCGCCGCTGCCCGCGCTGCCGCAGAGAAGGATGGCCTGCCCGGCTGGAAGCTGACCCTGCAGATGCCGTGCTATATCCCGGTGCAGACGTACGCCGAAGATCGCCCGTTGCGTGAGGCGCTGTACCGCGCCAACGCGGTCCGCGCCTCCGAATTCGGCGATGCCGCGCTGGACAACAGCGGCAACATCGATCGCGTGCTGGCGCTGCGTGCGGAGCTGGCCGCGCTGCTGGGCTTTGCCAACTACGCCGAGTATTCGATCGCCACCAAGATGGCCGAAGATGCACCGCAGGTGCTGGGTTTCCTGCGCGATCTGGCGGCGCGTGCCAAACCGTATGCACAGCGCGACCGTGCCGAGCTGGAGGCCTTCGCGCGCGACGAACTGGGTCTGGCCGCGCTGGAGGCATGGGATCTGGCCTTCGCGGCGGAGAAGCTGAAGCAGGCGCGCTACAGCTATTCCGAGCAGGACGTGAAGCAGTACTTCACCGAGCCGAAGGTGTTGGACGGCCTGTTCAGTGTGATCCGCAGCCTCTACGGGCTGGAGGTGCAGCCGGACAGCGCGCCGGTGTGGCATCCGGATGTGCGCTTCTTCCGGGTGGTCGATGCGCAGGGCGCGCTGGTGGGTCAGTTCTATCTCGACCTGTACGCGCGCGAAGGCAAGCGCGGTGGCGCGTGGATGGACGATTGCCGCAACCGCCGCGAGACCGCTGCCGGTGTGCAGACGCCGCTGGTGTACCTGGTCTGCAACTTCGGCAAGGGGGCCGCGGGGCAACCGGCGACCTTCAGCCACAGCGATGTGACCACCCTGTTCCATGAAATGGGGCATGGCCTGCATCAGTTGCTGACCCGCATCGGCGAGCTCGGCGTGGCCGGGATCAACGGTGTGGAGTGGGACGCGGTGGAACTGCCGAGCCAGTTCATGGAGAACTTCTGTTGGGAATGGGACCGTGTGCAGGCCATGACCGCGCACGTGAGCACCGGCGAGCCGCTGCCGCGCGCGCTGTTTGACCGCATGCTGGCCGCACGCAATTTCCAGAGCGGCATGTTCACCGTGCGCCAGCTCGAGTTCGCCCTGTTCGACATGCAGCTGCACAGTGATTTCGACCCGACCCAGGACAGCGTGCAGGCCCTGCTGGAGCGCGTGCGCGATGAGGTGGCGGTCAACCGGCCGCCGGCCTGGAATCGCTTCCCCAATCAGTTCAGTCACATTTTTGCCGGTGGCTATGCGGCGGGCTACTACAGCTACAAGTGGGCCGAAGTGCTCAGCGCCGATGCCTATGCCGCGTTCGAGGAAGCCCCGGACAAGGTGACCGAGACCGGTCAGCGGTTCCGCGATGAAGTGCTCTCGCGGGGCGGCAGCCGGAGTGCGGCAGAGAACTTCGCTGCGTTCCGTGGGCGCGCGCCGACCGTGGACGCGCTGCTGCGCCACAACGGGATGGTGTGACCCGACACTACCCCGCAGCGTGATCGGACTGGACGTGGCTCATTCGGCGTAGATCATCTTGCGGGTCATGCCGCCGTCGACGATGTGGTCCTGGCCGGTGATGAACCCGGCCAGGTCCGAGAGCAGGAACACCGCCAGCGCACCGATGTCCGGCGGCTGGCCAACCCGGCCGACCGGATGCTGCGCCTGATCGCGGCGCGAGAGCTTGGGCGTGCGCCGGCGTGAGGGTGCCTGCCAGGCATCGGTGGTGATCCAGCCGGGGCTGATGCTGTTGACCCGCACCGCCGACCCTTCGCTCAACGCGAGTGCATGGGTGAAGGCGACCAGCCCGCCCTTGGCTGCGGCATAGGCTTCACTGTCCGGTTCGGACTGCCATGCACGCGTCGAGGCGATGTTGACGATGGCCCCGGCGTGCTCGCGCAATGCGGGCAGGGCGTGTTGGCTGCACAGGAAGGCGCCATGCAGGCTGGAAAGGCGGCGTTGCCACTCAGCCAGCGGCATCTCCGCCAACGGCGTGCCATGGGCACTGGCGATGCCGGCATTGTTGACCAGGCCATCCATGCGGCCAAAGCGCTTCAGCGTCGCCTTCATCAGCGCCTGCACACTGCGCTCGCTGGCCACGTCCGCGCGCTGGAACGCCGCGCGCTCCGGTAGCGCCCATTCGGTCAAACAGGCCTTGCCGGCATCGGCATCCAGGTCGGCGATCATCACGCTTCCGCCAGCGCCCAGCACCGACTGCGCGATGCCGCGGCCCACCCCCTGCGCACCGCCGGTGATGACCACCACGCGATCGCGCAGCGGCTGTGCCGGCCAGTCGAGAATGGCCGGGGTCAGTGGCACGGCGGCATGTCGTTGCGGCCCAGCAGGCGCGTCCAGCCTTCGATGCCGAGCTTGTCCAGCGTGTCGATGTTGCGCTCCACGATCACGTCCGGATCCGGGAACGCGGCGACCGCACGCTCGACGCTGTCTTCGCGCAGCAGGTGCAGGGTCGGGTAGGGCGCGCGGTTGGTGTAGTTGCTCACGTCATCCGGCGCCGCGCCGGCGAACTGATACTGCGGATGGAAGCTGGCCACCTGCAGGATGCCCTGCAGATCCAGTGCTTCGATCGCCGCATCGGCGTTGTCGAGGAAATCGTTGTAATCCAGGAAATCGGTCAGCACGTCCGGATGCACGATCAACGTGGTGTCGATCTGTTCGGCCGGCGTATCGCGCAGCAGGATCAGCTCTTCGGCCAGTTCCTCCACCAGCGCTTCCGGGGTGGTCGCATCGCTGAGCACGAAGCGCACCTGGTCCTTCACGTACACCGCTTTGGCGAACGGGCACAGGTTCAGGCCGATGACGATCTGCTCCAGCCATTTCCGGGTCTCGGCGATGGGATCGTGGGTGGCAGTGAGGGACGCATCGTTCATGGCGGGCGGTGTCGCTGGCTGGGGCTGTTGATTGTACGGCGCGGCGGTGAAGCGGGCGGGTGATCGGCTCCACTGTCCATTAACTGGACACCCGTCATCCTGATAAATCCTTATCCGGCAATCACTTGCAGTGATCGAGCCAACGGCCAATAGGCAGTGGCCCGCCGCAGGTATCCAATGGCCGGGTACACGACGCAAGGAGTTTTCCGTGATGGCAATACATGCATTCCTGCCGACGGCCACGTGGTCCGGCAAGCTGTTCGAGGGTCAGTGGAGCCCGGGTGCAGGCACCCAGGACGTGGTCGAACCCGCCACCGGCGAGCGGCTCGGTGAGATCGCGATGGCCGACCCCGCGCAGATCGCACGCGCGGCCGCCACTGCCGCCAACGCACAGCGCGACTGGGCCAGTGCCCCGTATGACACCCGCGCGCAGGTCCTGCGCCGTGCCGCGCAGCTGGCCGAAGAGCACAACGACGAGATCGTGCAGTGGCTGGTCCGCGAAAGTGGCTCCACCCAGCTCAAGGCCGGCTTCGAGGCCAAGGTGAACACCAAAGCGCTGCATGAAGCGGCGGCACTGCCCTCGCGCAGCATCGGCGAAGTGCTGCCGTCCGAACCGGGCCGTCTGAATCTGGCGCGCCGCCGCCCGCTCGGCGTGGTCGGTGTGATTGCGCCGTTCAATTTCCCGCTGTATCTGGCCATGCGTGCGGTGGCCCCGGCACTGGCGCTGGGCAATGCGGTGGTGCTCAAGCCCGATCCGCGTACCGCCGTGTGCGGTGGGTTCGTGATCGCACGCCTGTTCGAACTGGCTGGTCTGCCTGCTGGCCTGCTCCATGTGTTGCCGGGCGATGGTGCGGCCGGTGCGGCGCTGACCAGTGACCCGAACATCGCGATGATCCAGTTCACCGGGTCCACCGGTGCCGGGCGCAAGGTGGGTGAAGCGGCGGGCAGACACCTGAAGAAAGTGTCGCTGGAACTGGGCGGCAAGAACTCGCTGATCGTGCTCGACGATGCGGACATGGATCTGGCCATCGCCAACACGGCGTGGGGCGTCTACCTGCACCAGGGCCAGATCTGCATGGCCACCGGACGCGTGCTGGTCCAGCGCAGCATCCATGCGCGCTTCCTGGAAAAGCTGGTGGCCAAAGCCAAATCGCTCAAGGTCGGCAATCCGGCCGACGGCGCGGTGGCGATCGGGCCGTTGATCAATGCCCAGCAGCGCGACCACGCCGCGCGCATCGTCGCCGAGGCGCAGGCCGCCGGTGCCACCCTGGCCACCGGTGGTGGCTACAAGGATCTGTACTTCGAGCCGACCGTGCTCAGCGATGTGAGCCGCGACAACCCGGCCTTCCACGAAGAAATCTTCGCGCCGGTCGCGGTCGTGGTGCCGTTCGATACCGATGACGAGGCGGTGGAGCTGGCCAACGACAGCGAGTACGGCCTGTCGATGGCGATCGTGTCCAGCAACGTGGGCCGCGCGCTGAAGCTGGGCGAACGGCTGCGCACCGGCCTGCTGCATATCAACGACCAGACCGTGAACGATGAGGTGATCAATCCCTTCGGTGGCGTCGGCGCCTCCGGCAACGGCACCAGCATCGGTGGCCCGTCCAACATCGACGAGTTCACGCAGTGGCAGTGGATGACCGTCAAGGGCGAAGCGCCCGCGTACCCGATCTGATCCAGGAGATTCTCATGACCGCAACAGCAGAACTGCGCGACATCACCGTGGCCGTGGTGCGCGAAAAAGAACAGCCCTTCACGATCGAGAAGGCGCGCATCCGTGGCCCGCAGGACGATGAAGTGCTGGTTCGCGTGGTCGCCACCGGCCTGTGCCATACCGATCTGATCGTGCGTGACCAGTACTACCCCGTGCCGCTGCCGGCGGTGCTCGGCCATGAAGGCGCGGGCATCGTCGAAGCACTCGGCCCGGGCGTGAAGGACCTCAAGGTTGGCGACCATGTCGTGCTGACCTACGGCGCCTGCGGCCACTGCAACCCCTGCAGCGGCGGCCACGGTGCCTACTGCAAGGATTTCTTCGGCCTGAACTTCGGTGGCGGTGCGCTGGACGGCTCCACCGCGATCCAGGATCCGGACGGCCACCCGCTGCACGATCACTTCTTCGCGCAGTCCTCCTTCGCCACCTACGCACTGAGCCGCGAAAACAACGCGATCAGGGTGCCCGATGATGCGCCGATCGAGCTGCTTGGCCCGCTTGGCTGCGGCATCCAGACCGGTGCCGGTGCGGTGATCAACTCGCTCAAGGTGACCGCCGGCAGCAGCTTCGCCAGCTTCGGTGCCGGCGCGGTCGGGCTGAGCGCGGTAATGGCCGCACGCGTGGCCGGTGCGACGACCATCATCGCCATCGATGTGGTGCCTTCGCGCCTGGCGCTGGCCAAGGAGCTGGGCGCCACGCACGTGATCAACAGCCGCGAGGTCGATGTGGTTGAAGCAGTGCGCGCGATCACCGGCGGCGGCGCGAACTTCGCCCTGGAATCCACCGGTCGTCCGGAGGTGCTCGCGCAGGGCATCGAGGCACTCGGCGGGTTGGGGGTGATTGGCGTGGTCGGCGCGCCGAAGCTGGGCACCAAGGCCGAGTTCGACGTCAACAACCTGCTGCTCGGCGGACGCAGCATCCGTGGCATCGTCGAAGGCGACAGCGTGCCCAAGGTGTTCATTCCGCAGCTGGTGCAGCTGTATCAGCAGGGCCGCTTCCCGTTCGACAAGCTGGTCAAGTTCTACCCACTGGACCAGATCAACCAGGCCGCCGAGGACAGCACCCGCGGTGTCACCCTCAAGCCCATCCTGACCATCGGCGGGTGAAACGGTCCGTCGCAGGCATGCATGCCTGCGACGACGTACCAGTCAGCTTTGCGGGAGTAGGCTGTCGGTCCGAGGTGGAGATCGACCGATGGCCGCGATGGTTCTGGAACAGCAGCAGGTATTGGCCGCCGCCCGTCAGCGTTTTGCCGAGGGCGGCGCGTTGATGGACAGCGTGGTCAGCCCGCCGGTGCAGCGCTCCTGGGAGCGTTCGCGCCAAGCCGGCGTGCAGCCGCGGCAGGAGCCGTACTATGCGCCCCTTCCCGCGGCTGCCACGCGCCTCGACGACCCTGCCGACCGCCGCCTCGCACGCTGTGTGCGCGAGGACATGGACCACCTCTGGGCCGCCTTCGGTGGCCGCCAATGGACCCTGTTCTGCGTCAACGCCGACGGCCTGGTCGTCGCCCAGCGCGAACATGGCCTGGCCGACGTGCCGGTGCTGCGCCCGATCCAGATCGGCCGCCGCCTGCGCGAAATCGACATCGGCACCACCGCACCGGCCTGCAGCCTGGCCGAAGACGCGCCTGCCCTGGTGCGCGGCAACGAGCACTACCTGGACCGCTTCGCCTCGGTGTTCTGCCTGAGCGTCCCGCTGCATGGGCTGGATGGCGAAGTACTGGGCGCATTGGACATCACCGGCACCGGCGAGCGCGACGCAGAGCTGTTGCATGGCTACTTCCGCCAGGCCGCGCTGTCGGCCGAGAACCGCCTCATGCAGGATCACCGCCCCTGCCACCTGCTGGCCGTACAACACGACACCCGCTGGCTGCACTCACCGCTGCAGGGCCTGCTGGCCATCGAAGAAGACGGACGCGTGCGCGCCGCCAACCGTGTGGCCCGGCGCCTGTTCGGACTGCCGCGACGCGGCCCCTTGCCCGTCCTCACCCTGGGCGGCCTGTTCGCCGGCGCCAGCATCCACCAGCGCCGCCGCCTGCTGCAGACCGGCCCCGCCCACCGCGTCCGCCTGGATGACGACACCGCCGTGCACGTCCACTACCTGCGCGGACCACTCGCACCGCATGCCAGCGTGAAGCTCGATGTGCAGCACGCCAACGCCACGAACGCATCACTGCGCGCGCAGAACACACAGCACGTCCGCGAGACCGTGGCTGCCCACCAGGGCAACGTCAGCGCCGCCGCACGTCAGCTCGGCATCTCACGCACCACCCTGTACAAGCTGATTCGCGCGTAGCGGCCAGCGCCCGGCGGTACACACGCCGGAAGCCGCATCTTTTCGATCTGCGCAACGAGGTTGCCGGCCACCGGCCGGCACTACCGCTTTGCTCGCCCGTCCGCCGAGAAAGCGTCGGGGCGGCGGGTAGGGCCAGGCCTTGCCCGGACCATGAGCGGCATGGATGCCGCGACATGAGCCCCCATGGATGGGTTCACGGCGGGGCCGGGCAAGGCCTGGCCCTACCCGACGCAGCCCTCGCCAGTGAATCGCCAGCCTTTAGCGATGAGCTGCCAGCGCCAAAGACAACGAAAGCCCATCAGCAACAAACACCGGCGCCCTTCGCTGGCGCTCCTCGCTACAGCCGTCCGGCCAAGATCAATCGCGGAAATTATCAAACTGCAGCGGCACCTCGAACGTCTCCTTCCGCAACAGCGCCATCGCATCCTGCAGATCATCGCGCTTCTTGCCCGTCACCCGCAGCTTGTCGCCATTGATCTGACTGTCCACCTTCAACTTGGCCTCCTTGATCTTCGCCGCGATCTTCTTGGCCACCTTCTGCTCGATCCCCTGCTTGACCGTGATCTTCTGCCGCGCACCGGCCAGATTCGATTCGATATCACCAAACTCCAGGCACGCCGCATCGATCTTCCGTGCCGTCAGGCGCTGACGCAGGATGTCCGTCATCTGCTGCAACTGGAAATCGCTCGGCGCGGACTGACTGATCACGCTGTCTTCCAGCACGTACTTGGCGTCCACCCCCTTGAAATCGAAGCGCGTGGACAGCTCGCGGTTGGCCTGGTCGACCGCATTGGTCAGCTCGTGGGTGTCGACTTCGGAAACGACGTCAAAAGAGGGCATGGGGAGAACTCCAACGGGTGAATGCCCCATTCTAACCAACCCGCCATGGACGGCCCGTCCCCGGCGGCGATAATGGGCCATGAACACCCAACGCTCCCCCTCCCGCGCCGTCGCCTGGATGCTGATGGCCGTGGCCTGCTTCTCGCTGATGGATGCCGGCATGAAGCAGCTGGCCAGCAGCTATCCCACCCTGCAGGTCACCTTCCTGCGCGGCGCGGCCTCGCTGCCGTTCGTGCTGGTCTGGGTACTGGCCACCGCCGGCCCGCGTTCGCTGGTGCCCAAGCGCTGGGTCCTGCACCTGCTGCGCGGCGTGCTCGGCATGGCGATGATCGGCTGCTTCGTGTTTGCCCTGCGCAGCCTGCCGCTGTCCACGGCCTACACCATCTATTTCGTTGCCCCGTTGCTGATCGCCGCGCTGTCGGTGCCCCTGCTCGGGGAGAAGGTCGGCCCGCGCCGCTGGATCGCCATCGGCATCGGCCTCGTCGGCGTGCTGGTCGTGCTGCGGCCTGGCGTCGGCGGCTTCATCTCGCTGCCCGGGCTGATGGTCCTGCTGGCTGCGACCGCCTACGCACTGGCCGCGATCACGGTCAGCATGCTGACCCGCACCGATACCCCCCAGTCGATGGTGGTGTGGTTCCTGGTGATCATGGCCGTCGGCGCGGGTCTGCTGGCGATCCCCGACTGGCGGCCACTGCAGATGGGCCATGCCGCGCTGATCGCCGGCATGGGCCTGGCCGGGGCAGGGGGGCAGGTTGCCCTGACCCGCGCCTTCCAGCTGGGCGAAGCCTCCATGATCGCCCCCCTCGAGTACACCGGGCTGGTCTGGGTGATCGGCTGGGATCTGCTGTTCTGGGGCGCGCTGCCCGACTCGGTTACCTGGCTGGGCGCGGCGATCATCGTGGCCTCCGGCCTGTATCTGCTGCACCGGGAGCGGGTCCGCCAGGTGCAGCCGCCCAGGCCCCTGGACCACCCCTGAGCCGGCCCGGGTGGGCCATGACGCCGCCTTATAATCAAACGGAATATGATTCGATCCTGCCGCGCGGGCCAGGGCCGTCCCGCGCTGGTAGGCTGCACGCCCCCTCCCGTCGATGCCCCGGTTGACCGCGAAGTGATCGAGTTCCAGCGCCTGCACAAATCCTATGCCGTCGGCGGCCGCGCGATTGCCGCGCTGCAGCCGCTGGACCTGACCATCGAGGCCGGCGAAGTGTTCGGCATCATCGGCCATTCCGGCGCGGGCAAATCGACCCTGATCCGGCTGATCAACCGGCTGGAGGAGCCCACCGGCGGCCGCCTGCTGATCAACGGCGAGGATGTCACCGCGCTCGATGCCGAGGGCCTGCGCGTGCTGCGCCGGAAGATCGGCATGATCTTCCAGCACTTCAACCTGCTCTCATCGCGCACGGTGGCCTCCAATGTCGCCTTCCCGCTGGAGCTGGCCGGGACGCCGCGGGCGGAGATCGATGCGCGCGTCAACGAACTGCTGCATACCGTCGGCCTGGAAGCACACGCCAACAAGTATCCGGCGCAGCTGTCCGGTGGCCAGAAGCAGCGAGTCGGCATCGCCCGCGCCCTGGCTACCCGCCCGCAGATCCTGCTGTGCGATGAGGCTACCAGCGCACTGGACCCGCAGACCACCGCCTCGGTGCTCAAACTGCTCGGCAAGATCAACCGCGAGCTGGGCCTGACCATCGTGCTGATCACCCACGAGATGGACGTGATCCGCCGGGTCTGCGACCGCGTTGCGGTACTCGATGCCGGCCACCTGGTCGAGACCGGCCCGGTCACCGAGGTGTTCCTGCACCCGCAGCACCCGACCACCCGCCGCTTCGTGAGCGAGTCCGAACAGGTGGACGAGGGCGAGCTGCACAAGGATTTCGAGGCCGTCGCCGGGCGCATCGTGCGCCTGACCTTCCTCGGCGCCGACACCTACGAACCGCTGCTGGGGCGCATCGCGCGCGAGACCGGCGTGGACTACAACATCCTGTCCGGCCGTATCGACCGGATCAAGGACACCCCGTATGGCCAGCTGACCGTGTCGCTGGTCGGGGGCGACGTGCAGGCCGCACAGGCCGGCTTCGTCGCCGCCGGTGTCCACCTTGAGGAGCTGCGCCGATGATCCTGGCCACTGCAGGCGGTTTCTTCCGCCATCTTGACGCCGGCAAATGGGCTGATATCGGCCAGGCCACGCTGGATACCCTGCTGATGCTCGGCGGCTCGCTGCCGCTGACGCTGCTGATCGGGCTGCCGCTGGGCGTGCTGCTGTTCCTGACCGGCTCGCCGCAGCTGCACCGCAAGCCGGTGCTGTATGGCGCGCTTGCGCTGCTGGTGAACCTCCTGCGTTCGGTGCCCTTCATCATTCTGATGATCGTGCTGATCCCGCTCACGCTGTGGATGATGGGTACCTCGCTGGGCGTCCGCGGCGCGATCGTTCCGCTGGTGATCGGTGCGGCGCCGTTCTATGCGCGCCTGGTCGAAACCGCGCTGCGCGAAGTGGACCGTGGCGTGATTGAAGCCACCCAGGCGATGGGCGCCACCACCTGGCAACTGGTCACCCGGGTGCTGCTGCCTGAAGCGCGGCCTGGCCTCATCGCTGGCGCCACCGTCACCGTGATCGCCCTGATCGGCTTCACCGCGATGGGCGGTGCGATCGGCTCGGGCGGCCTGGGCGACCTGGCGTTCCGCGACGGCTATCAGCGTTCGCATACCGACGTGGCCCTGGTCACCGTGGTGCTGCTGCTGGTGCTGGTACAGATCCTGCAGATGATCGGCGACCGTTTGGTCTCGCACTACAGCCGGAAATAACCGGTCGGTACCGACCGTTGGTCGGTACGCCATCCTCGACGCCGCGTCGTGGCTGGCCCTCCAGGCCGAGTACGATCTGAAGACGCTGCCGACCCGGCAGGAAATCGAGCGCAGGGTGCAGCCGCGCGAGGCGGCCTGACCGCCGCCGTTAGCGGACGTTCGGCACTTCAAAGCCCAGCCGGTCCACCTGCTCGGGGTGCTGCGGCACGCGCTTGAGCTTGTCGGTGTTGACCCCGTAATCGTCCCGCAACCGGGTGGCGAGCTCCTTGTAGAGCTCCTTGTCCATGTCCGGCTGGCGCGCGAACACCCAGGCCATCTCGCGGCCCGGGTAGCCGAGCATCGCCCACGAATAATCCGGCGCGACTTCCAGCACGCGGGTGTGGGTCGGCACGACCTTGTAGAACCAGGTGCGCCAGTTGTGGTTGCCGCTCTTTTCGTCCACCGAAGCGCGCACCGTCAGCTCCTGCAGCGGTTCGGAGAAGCCGTTGCGGTAGCGGTAGGTGATGGACACTTTCTGGTCGCCACGCAGGCGGAATTCGTTGACGCTGGCGACGTGGCCGCGCTCGATCGGATTCGGCACGCGGCCGATCACATACCAGGTGCCCATGAAACGCTGCAGGTCGATCGGCGCACCGGCGCTGTCGACGGCGACCGGGGTCGGCGCGGGTTCCGGCTTGGTCTCATGGCGGAACGCACAGGCAGACAGCAGTGCCATCGAGGAGACCAACAGGACAGCGCGAAGCGGGCGGTTCGAGGACATGCGGCGGGTGGCTCCAGTGGCTGGCAGAGGCATGGTGGGTGGGACAGCGGAGAACGTCAATGGCGGCGCATCGGTTGCGTGACCGATTCACACAAGCGTGACGCCTGGCGTCGTTCCTGCACCGTCCCGTGCAAGGTCGCAGCCCTTGAGATGGCGGCGCGGCAAGGTGACGCATCACTTTCGCACGGAGCTGTGTCATGACCCTGTCGTCTTCCCCGCGTTCGTCCGACCGTCCCGATCCGCGCGTGCTGCGTTGCGTCAGGCAGGCTGCCCTCGCCGGGCTGGCCCTGACCCTGGTGTGGCCTGCCGCCCGAGGGCACAGCGAGTGGATTGGCTGGCTGCCGATGTGGCTGGTCGGCATGCCGCTGATGGCCTGGTGGAGCCTTCTGCGCTTCCGCCTGCCGCTGGCCGGCCTGCTCAGCCGCACCGCCCGCCGCCGCCGGGGGCCGCAGGCGCGGCGCCGCAGCCGCCCGCCGGCACGCCCGGCGCGGCCTGACCTTCGACACGTGAGCCGCGGCCAGCCGGTGTGATAGCGTCCCAAGGCTATGAACGCCTGGAGCTGCAATGTCACGATTCGCTTCCGCCTGCCTCGTGGCAGGTCTGATCTCCGCCGGTGCGGCAGGAACCGCCATGGCCGCTGACGCCCCCGCGGATAAGTACGCCTGGCTTGAAGACGTCACCGGCGACAAACCGCTGGCGTGGGTCAAGGAACAGAACGCCAAGTCCGAAGGCCGTCTGGCCTCGACGCCGGCCTTCAAGCAGATGGAGACCAGCATCCGCGAGGTGCTCGATTCCGACGCCAAGATTCCCGGCGTGCAGAAGATCGGTGACTACTACTACAACTTCTGGAAGGACAAGCAGCACGAGCGCGGCCTGTGGCGCCGCACCACGCTGGCCGAGTACCGCAAGGCCTCGCCGCAGTGGGAAACCGTGCTGGACCTGGATGCACTGAACAAGGTCGAGGGCGAGAACTGGGTCTGGCACGGCGCCGACTGCCTGCGCCCGGACTATTCGCGCTGCCTGATCGCGCTGTCGCGCGGCGGCGCCGATGCCGATGTCACCCGCGAGTTCGACCTGGCCAACAAGACCTGGATCAAGGACGGCTTCTTCCGCCCTGAATCCAAGGGGGGCCTGAACTGGATCGACCGCGACACCGTGTTCGTCTATACCGATTTCGGTACCGGCACGATGACCACGTCCGGCTATCCGCGCGTGGCCAAGCTGTGGAAGCGCGGCACCCCGCTGACCTCGGCCTCGGTGGTCTACGAGGGCAAGCCCGATGACATGTACATCGCGGCCATGCACGACGATACCCCCGGCTACGAGCGCAACCTGGTCAGCCGCACGCTGGCCTTCTACAACAACGAGCTCTACCTGCGTGCCGACGACGGCAAGCTGACCAAGATCGATGCGCCCAACTCGGCCGAAAAGGGCCTGCGCAAGCAGTGGCTGACCCTGGAACTGCGCGAGCCGTGGACCGTGGGCGGCAAGACCTACGCCGCCGGCTCGCTGCTGGCTACCAAGCTGGACGATTACCTTGCCGGCAAGCGTGACTTCGACGTGCTGTTCGCGCCGACCGACACCACCTCGCTGGCCGGCACCAGCTGGACCAAGAACCACCTGGTCCTGAACGTGCTGGACGACGTCAAAAGCCGCCTGAGCGTGCTGACGCCGGGCGACAGCGGCTGGAAGACGACGGCCTTCACCGGCGCGCCGTCGTTCGGCACCGTGGCCGTCGGCGCGGTGGATGCCGATGACAGCGATGCGGTGTGGATGACCGTCACCGATTACCTGACCCCGACCACCCTGGCCATTGCCGAGATCGGCAAGCAGCCTGAAGTGCTCAAGACCATGCCGGCGTTCTTCAATGCCGATGGCAAGGTGATCGAGCAGCACTTCGCCACCAGCAAGGATGGCACCCGCGTGCCGTACTTCGTGGTGCACCGCAAGGACATGAAGCTGGACGGCTCCAACCCGACGCTGCTGTACGGCTACGGTGGCTTCGAGATTTCGCTGACCCCGTCCTACTCCGGTGGCATGGGTCGCGCGTGGCTGGAGAAGGGCGGCGTGTACGTGGTCGCCAACATCCGCGGCGGTGGCGAGTATGGTCCGCGCTGGCACCAGGCGGCACTCAAGCAGAACCGTCACAAAGCCTATGAAGACATGGCCGCGGTCGCCCGCGATCTGGTCAGCCGCAAGATCACCTCGGCCAAGCACCTGGGCGTGCAGGGTGGCAGCAACGGTGGCCTGCTCACCGGCAATATGCTGACCCAGTACCCGGAGCTGTTCGGTGCGGTCGTGGTGCAGGTGCCGCTGCTGGACATGAAGCGTTACAGCCACCTGCTGGCCGGCGCGTCGTGGATGGCCGAATACGGCAATCCGGATACGGCCGATTGGGCGTTCATCAAGACCTTCTCGCCGTACCACCTGTTCGATGCCAGCAAGACCTACCCGCCGGTGCTGTTCACCACCTCCACCCGCGATGACCGTGTGCATCCGGCGCATGCTCGCAAGATGGCGGCCAAGATGATCGACGCCGGCAAGGACGTGACTTACTACGAGAACATCGAAGGCGGTCACGGCGGTGCGGCGAACAATGCGCAGGCCGCGCATATGTCGGCGTTGGCCTATAGCTTCCTGTGGGAGCAACTCTCCAAGTAAGCTCGGGGTGCTCGACGGCCAGGGGCGGTCGAGCAGCCGGCAGGGAGTGAGCCTGCCGCGGACGTTGTAGCCCCCTGGGGTAGACTCCGGGTGGTGGGGCGTCAGGTTGGCTCCACCCCATTTTCAGCGCCACGCAGCGATGCGTGGCGTTTTTTTATGGGCCGCTCACCGCACCCATGTCTCCAGCCCGCGCGCGATCCGGCGCACCGCCTCTTCCAGGCGCGGCACGTCCTGCGTGTAGGCCAGCCGCACATGCGCGTTGGCGCGGTGGTGGCCAAAGTCCAGGCCCGGCGTGAACGCCACATGCTCCGTTTCCAGGAAATGCGCGCAGAACGCCTGCGCATCATCGGTGAAGGCGCTTACGTCGGCGTAGAGATAGAACGCGCCTTCCGGCTCCACTTCGATGCGGAAGCCCAGCGCACGCAGCGCCGGCAGCAGGTAATCGCGACGCTCGCGGAACGCCGCGCGCCGCTGCTCGAAGATCGCGATCGCGTCCGGCTCGAAACACGCCAGCGCCGCATGCTGGGCGATGCTCGAGGCGCTGATGTACAGATTCTGCGCGAGCTTCTCCAGCTCACGCACCGCCTGCGGCGGCGCCACCAGCCAGCCCAGGCGCCAGCCGGTCATCCCGTAGTACTTCGAGAAACTGTTGAGGACGAACGCTTCATCATCGACCTGCAGCACGCTGGCAGCGTCCATGCCGTAGGTGAGGCCGTGGTAGATCTCATCCACCACCAGATGCCCGCCGCGTGCCTTCAGGGACTGCGACAGCGCCGCGAGCTGCGCCGCCGAGAGCACGGTGCCGGTCGGATTGGCCGGGGAGGCGACCAGCGCACCGACGCTGTCCGCGTTCCACTGCCGTGCCACCAGCTCCGGCGTCAGCTGGTAGGCCGTCTCCGGCCCGACCGGCACCAGCTGTGCGGCCCCTTCCACCAACCGCAGGAAATGCCGGTTGCACGGGTAGCCGGGATCGGCCAACAACCAGTGCTTGCCGGGATCGACCAGCAGACTGCTGGCCAGCAACAGCGCGCCCGAGCCACCGGGCGTGACCAGGATCCGCTCGGGGTCGATGTGTACCTGGTAGCGATCCTGGTAGAAGCCCGCAATCGCCTCGCGCAGCGCGGGCAGGCCGCGGGCCGCGGTGTAGCGGGTGTGGCCGGCGGCGAGCGCGGCCTGGCCGGCGCGCACGATCGGCGCGGCGGTGGTGAAGTCCGGCTCGCCGATCTCCAGGTGGATCACATCGTGACCAGCCTGCTCCAGCGCCTGCGCGCGGGCCAGCAGCGACATGACGTGGAAGGGTTCGATGTCCTGGCTGCGGCGGCTGTAGCCGGTGCCGGTCGGGGGCGTGCGGGAAGTATCCATGGCCTGATGATAGGCGCAGTGACCAACGACAGGCTTGCTGCTGGCCTACCCGCCAGCACAGACTGCACGGACACGGACGCCATTGCATTCCCCCGCCAGGAGCCTTATCTCGTGAAACCCGCCCTTTGTTTACTGGTTGCCAGCCTCATGACCTCCAACGTGCACGCCGCCCCCGCGCTGACCCCGCCCGACGCCGAGAAGCACCCGCACACGGTGAAGGCCCCCTTTGGCGCGACCCGCAGCGACGATTACTACTGGCTGCGCGACGACAAGCGCGAAGACGCGAAGATGCTGGCCTATCTGAATGCGGAGAACGCCTATACCGATCAGGTGGTGGCCCCGCTCAAGCCGCTGGAAGACACCCTGTACAAGGAGATCGTCGCCCGCATCAAACAGGACGATGCCAGCGTGCCCTCGCGTGACCGCGGCTACTGGTATTACACCCGTTTCGAAACCGGCAAGGACTACCCGATCCAGGCGCGCCGCAAGGGCAGCATGGAGGCGCCGGAAGAGATCCTGCTCGACATCAACACGATGGCCGAGGGCAAGGGCTACTTCAACGTGGGCGATGCCGATGTCAGCCAGGACAACCACCTGCTGGCCTGGGCCGAAGACGATGTCGGCCGCCGCCAGTACGTGATCCGTTTCAAGGACCTGCGTACCGGTGAGGTGCTGCCGGATCGCATCGAGAACGTCTCGCCCAACGTGGTCTGGGCCGATGACAACCGCACCCTGTTCTATGTCGAGAATGATCCGGACACCCTGCTCACCGTGCGCGTCAAAAAGCATGTACTGGGCACCCCGGCCAGCAGCGACGTGCTCGTGTATGAAGAGAAGGACGACAGCTTCTACATGGGCGTCGGCCGCACCCGCGATGATCGTTTCCTGACCATCGAGCTGCACAGCACGGTGAGCTCGGAAACCCGCTACGCCCCGGCTGCCGATCCGCAGGCGTTCACGGTGCTGGCGCCGCGTGCGCGCGATGTGGAATACGACGCCGACCACTTCAACGGTCGCTGGGTGATCCGCACCAACGCTGCGGACGCGAAGAACTTCAAGATCGTCACCGCGCCCAGCGACGCCACCGCGCGCAGCCAGTGGAAGGACTGGGTCGCGCACGATGACGCCGTGCTGATCGAAGGCTTCGAACTGTTCGACGGCTTCACCGCGATCGCCGAGCGCTCCAACGGCTTGGAACGCGTGCGCCTGCTGTTCCCGGATGGCCGCCAGGATTACGTCAAGGCAGATGAGCCCGCCTACTCGATGGGGTTGGCCGCCAACAGCGAGCACGACACCCCGTGGCTGCGTTACGCCTACACCTCGCTGACCACGCCGACCACCACCTACGAGCTCAACACCGTCACCGGTGAACGCCGCCAGCTCAAGCAGCAGCCGGTGATCGGCTATGACCCGTCCCAGTACACCACCGAGCGCGTGTGGGTGACGGCCCGCGATGGCGTCAAGGTGCCGGTGTCGCTGGTCTACCGCAACGGCTTCAAGAAGGACGGCACCGGCGCGCTGTACCAGTACGCCTACGGCAGCTACGGCATGTCGATGGACCCGGGCTTCAACCAGACCGTGGTCAGCCTGCTCGATCGCGGCGTGGTGTATGCCATCGCCCACATCCGCGGCGGCCAGGAAATGGGCCGTGCGTGGTATGAGGACGGCAAGCTGCTCAAGAAGCAGAACACGTTCAACGATTTCGTCGATGTCACCCGCGAGCTGGTCCGCCAGGGCTATGCCGCCAAGGACCGCGTCGCCGCCTCCGGTGGCAGCGCCGGTGGCCTGCTGATGGGCGCGGTGGCCAACCAGGCGCCGCAGGATTATCGCGTGATGGTAGCCCAGGTGCCGTTCGTCGATGTGGTCACCACCATGCTCGACGCCAGCATCCCGCTGACCACCAACGAGTATGACGAGTGGGGCAACCCGGAGCAGCGCGAGTACTACGACTACATGCTGAAATACTCGCCGTACGACAACGTCAGCAAGCAGGCCTATCCGGCCCTGTTCGTCGGCACCGGCCTGTGGGATTCGCAGGTGCAGTACTGGGAGCCGGCCAAGTGGGTGGCCAAGCTGCGCGATGACAACACCGGCCACTTCCCGATCGTGTTCCGTACCAACATGGACGCCGGCCACGGCGGCAAATCGGGCCGCTTCCAGCGGTACCACGAGTTGGCCGAGTCGTACGCGTTCGTGCTCGACCAGCTTGGCGTGACCCAGGGCCGGTAATGCCGGTCGCTGGCCGGCGACCCGGTGTCGTCGGCCAGCGCAGTGAGGCCGCCATCGCGGCGGCCCGGCCGGGTCGCTATGCTGGCACCATGTCCCGGTCCGAACGCCCCGTGGTTTCCGATGCACCGGCTGCGCGGCGACGGGTGCGTTTTCGCTGGGCGTGGTGGCTGCTGGCCTATGTCAGCCTGGGCACCGGCATCGTCGGCATCTTCGTGCCGGGTCTGCCCACCACCGTGTTCATCCTGATCTCGGCCTGGGCCGCCTCGCACGGCTCCGAGCGCCTGCACAACCGTCTGCTGGCGCACCCGCAGTTCGGCCCGGCGATCCGCAACTGGCAGGCGCATGGCGCGGTCAGCCGTCGCGGCAAATGGATGGCGACCCTGACCATGGCGGTGTGCGCGGGCATCATGCTGTGGTGCGTGCCGATCGCCTGGGTGAAGTGGCTCTCCATCGGCAGCATGACCTGCGTGGCGCTGTGGCTGTGGTCCCGGCCGCTGCCTCCAAGGGGGTGATTCCTGCGCTGCCTGTTCATCCAGCCGGCACCCAAGCGCCCAAACACCGCGGCTATACTCGGAGGATGAAGACATCCTCCCGTACCCTCATCTCCCTGACGCTGGCCGCCTCGGCGCTGCTGGTGCTGTCGGCCTGTGGCAACAAGGGCCCGCTGGTCCTGCCGCAGAAGCCGGTCCCGGTCGAAGAACAGCTGGTTGAACCGGCCGCCGACGACGCTACGCCGCCGGCCGCCGATGCCGATACCGATTCCCCGGTGGTTCCTGATCCCGTTGAAGCCCCGGCGCTGAAGGCCAATGACGGGAATGAGTAAGTCGAACACCTCCGCGGCGCTGCGCTTCACCAAGATGCATGGCGCCGGCAATGATTTCGTGGTGTTGGACCTGCGCGATGGCAGCGCACCGCCGGATGCTGCGCTGGCCGCGCGTCTGGCCGATCGCCACACCGGCGTAGGCTGCGACCAGATCCTGACCATCGAGCCGCCCAAGGCAGAAGGCTCGGTCGCCTCGTACCGGATCTGGAATGCCGATGGCAGCAGCTCCGAGCAATGTGGCAACGGCGCGCGCTGTGTGGCGGCCTGGCTGGTGCGCGATGGCGCCGCCACCGGCAGCACGTTCGCGATCGACAGCCCGGTCACCACCCATGCAGTCGAACGGCTGGGCGAAGACCAGTACGCGGTAGCCATGGGCGTGCCGCGTTTCGAGCCGGAGAACGTGCCGCTGATCGGCTTCGCCCGCGCCCGCGAGGAATATCTGCTGCCGCTGCAGGGCGACACGGTGCGCTTCGGCGCGGTTTCGATGGGCAACCCGCACGCCGTGATCGAAGTGGGCCTGGTCGATGCCGCCCCGGTCGAGCGTTTGGGCCCGCTGCTGCAGCAGCACGCCTCGTTCCCGAAATCGGTCAACGTCGGTTTCGTGCAGGTGCTCAGTCCGCAGCACGCGCGCCTGCGCGTGTACGAGCGCGGCGCCGGCGAAACCCTGGCCTGCGGCAGTGGCGCCTGCGCCGCGGCCGTGGTGATGATGCAGCGCGGTCGCCTGCAGCGCGATGCCACGCTGTCGCTGCCCGGCGGCGACCTGCGCATCCGCTGGCCGGCCGACGATGCACAGATCGTGATGTCTGGCCCCGCAGCCTTCGTCTTTGATGGAGAGTGGAACGCATGAGCGAGACCGCCGAGAAAATCGGGTCGCACGAAGTAGCCGCCTGGCTGCGTCGGCATCCGACCTTCCTGAAGCAGTTCCCGGACCTGGCCCTGACTCTGGTGGTGCCGCGCGATGACGGCCCCACCGCGTCACTGGCGAGCTACCAGCTGGACGTGCTGCGCGACAAGAACCGTGAGCTGTCGCGACGGCTGGCCGATCTGGCCGCCAATGCACAGATCAACGAGCGCCTGGCGGTCCGCACGCACCAGCTGACCCTGGCACTGATGAAACAGGACTCGGCGGCAGACACCCTGCGGGCGATGGCCGCCTCGCTGGAAGAAGATTTCGCCGGCGATCTGGTCCGCTTGATCGTGCTGCATCCCGTCGCCGGGCTGGAGCAGGCGCCGTGGCTGCAGGTGATCGAAGAGAGCAGCCCGCTGCTCGGTGTGTTCCGCGATTGCCTCAAGGATGGCGAGCCGATCTGTGGCCGCCTGCAGGCGGAGAAGAACACCGTGCTGTACGCCGGGCGCGCCGAGGAAGTGCAGTCCAGCGCGCTGCTGCCGCTGCCGGGTGTCGGCCTGATCGCGGTCGGCAGCCATGATGGCAATCGGTTCTACCCGGGCATGGGCACGCTGTTCCTGCGCATGATGGGCGAATCGCTGGTCGTCGCGCTGCAGCGCTTCGCCTCGCCATAACGCACCTTCGAGCGGAGTCGCCGTGAGTACCGCGCAGGACTTCCTGTCGCACCTTCAAGTGGAGCGCCGCATGTCGGCGCACACGCTGGATGCCTACCGTCGCGATCTCGATGCGCTCGCGGCGTGGTCGGAAGGCCAAGGTGCGGTGATCGACACGCTGGACAGTGCGCAGCTGCGCCAGTTCATCGCTGCCGAACACCGCCGTGGACTGTCGCCCACCTCGCTGCAGCGCCGGCTTTCGGCGTGCCGCAGTTTCTACGCGTGGCTGCTCAAGCACCACCGCATCGCCGCCAATCCGGCCACGGGGCTGAAAGCGCCCAAGGCGCCGCGCAAACTGCCGCAGGTGCTCGATGCCGATGAAGCCGTGCAGCTGGTCGAACTGCCCACCGATGCACCGCTCGGCCTGCGCGATCGCGCGCTGCTGGAGCTGTTCTATTCCTCCGGGCTGCGCCTGAGCGAACTGTGCGCGCTGATCTGGCGGGACCTGGATTTCGATACCGGGCTGGTCAACGTACTGGGCAAGGGCAACCGCGAGCGCCGCGTGCCGTTCGGTTCGCATGCGCGCACCGCGCTGCAGGGCTGGCGGGCCGACAGCGGTGGCGCGGCCACCGCACCGGTATTTCCCGGGCGCAAGGGCGGGCCCATCACCCAGCGCGCCGTGCAGATCCGCATCCGTCAGCTGGCCCAGCGCCAGGGCCTGTTCAAGCACGTACACCCGCATATGCTGCGGCACAGCTTCGCCAGCCACATCCTGGAGTCCTCCGGTGATCTGCGCGGTGTGCAGGAGCTGCTTGGCCATGCCGATATCGCCACCACGCAGATCTATACCCACCTGGATTTCCAGCATCTGGCCAAGGTCTACGATGCCGCGCACCCGCGTGCCAAGCGCCGCAAGAGCGGCAACGAAAGCTGAATCGATCCGCTGCGGCATCCGGGCGCAGGGCAGGGCGGGTTGAAGCGTCGGGCATAGACCCCACCTCAGTCTTTGTCACCCCGGAGGCTCCATGGACCCCAGTCAGAACCCCAACGTATTTCATGCCACCACCATCATCTCGGTGCGGCGCAACGGGCATGTCGCCGTCGCCGGCGATGGCCAGGTCACGCTCGGCCACACGGTGATGAAGGGCAACGCCCGCAAGGTGCGCCGTCTGGGTCGCGAGGGCCAGGTGCTGGCCGGTTTCGCCGGCGCTGCCGCCGATGCCTTCACCCTGTTCGAGCTGTTCGAGGCCAAGCTGGAAAAGCACGGCCAGCTGCAGCGTGCTGCAGTGGAACTGGCCAAGGACTGGCGCACCGAGCGCCGCCTGGGCAAGCTCGAAGCGCTGCTCGCCGTCGCCGACAAGGACACCTCGCTGATCATCAGCGGCACCGGTGATGTGATCGAACCGGAAGACGGCATCATCGCGATCGGTTCCGGTGGTTCCTATGCCCTTTCGGCCGCCCGCGCGCTGATGGCGCATACCGAACTGGATGCACGCACGATCGCCACCGAGTCGATCAACATCGCCGGTGACATCTGCATCTACACCAATCGCAACGTGGTGGTCGAAGAGCTTTGACCCGGAGGGTCAACGCTCGGTAGCGCCACGCCATGCGTGGCTGCGGTATCCGGTCAGCCACGCATGGCGTGGCTCTACATCAGCGTTACGTCGCTGCCAGGCAGGCCGGTGATACGTCATTCCACCCCATATCCTCGTGAGCACACCCATGCCGCACAAGATTGAAGTTTCGTCCGCCACCATGACCCCGCGCGAGATCGTGCAGGAACTGGACCGGCACATCGTCGGCCAGCACGACGCCAAGCGCGCGGTCGCCATTGCGCTGCGCAACCGCTGGCGCCGCATGCAGCTGCCGGCCGAGCTCCGCAATGAAGTCATGCCCAAGAACATCCTGATGATCGGCCCGACCGGCGTCGGCAAGACCGAGATCGCGCGTCGCCTGGCCACGCTGGCCAATGCGCCGTTCGTCAAGGTGGAAGCCACCCGTTTCACCGAGGTCGGCTACGTCGGCAAGGACGTGGAGCAGATCATCCGCGACCTGGCCGACACCGCGGTCAAGTTGTATCGCGAGCAGGCCAAGGTCCGCGTGCGCACCCAGGCCGAAGAGCGCGCCGAAGACCGCATCCTGGATGCATTGCTCCCGCGCCGCAGCACCGGTATCGGCTTCGATGCCGAGGCCGCGCGCAACGAGCCGTCCGCGCAGGACAACGAGACCCGCATCAAGTTCCGCCGTATGCTGCGCAACGGTGAGCTGGACGAGCGCGAGATCGAACTGGAAGTGTCGGCCAATGTCAGCATGGACATCATGACCCCGCCGGGCATGGAGGAAATGGGGCAGCAGCTGCGCCAGATGTTCTCCAGCATGGGCGGCGCGAAGGCGCAGAAGCGTACGCTGTCGATCAAGGCCGCGCGCCCGCTGCTGATCGAGGAAGAGGCCGGCAAGCTGGTCAACGAAGACGACATCCGCAGCGCGGCGATCGAAGCCTGCGAGCAGCACGGCATCGTGTTCATCGATGAGATCGACAAGGTCGCCAAGCGCGGCGACAACGTCGGGGGTGGCGATGTCTCGCGCGAAGGCGTGCAGCGCGATCTGCTGCCGCTGGTGGAAGGCTCCAACGTGTCCACCAAGTACGGCACGATCAAGACCGACCACATCCTGTTCATCGCCTCCGGTGCGTTCCACCTGGCCAAGCCCAGCGATCTGATCCCGGAGCTGCAGGGGCGTTTCCCGATCCGCGTGGAACTGGGCGCGCTGAGCAAGCAGGACTTCGTGCGCATTCTCACCGAGCCGAAGGCCGCGCTGACCAAGCAGTACGAAGCGCTGCTGCAGACTGAAGGCGTCTCGATGAAGTTCACGGTCGATGCGGTGGACCGCTTGGCCGAGATCGCCTTCCAGGTGAACGAGCGTCAGGAAAACATCGGCGCGCGCCGCCTGCACACGGTGCTGGAGCGCCTGCTGGATACGCTGAGTTATGAAGCCCCGGACCGCGATGGCGAGACCATCAGCATCGACCAGGCCTACGTCGACGCGCACCTGGGTGAGCTGGTGCAGGATCCGGACTTGAGCCGCTACATCCTGTAACGGCCCGCAACGATCGGGTGGTAGGAAGAACGGCGGCACTTCGGTGTCGCCGTTTTTTTTGCTTCTTCTGTCAAACGCTGTCTCCGTTTGGGGCTGCCGCGAGCGTGAGGGCCCCGCAGCGACCGGCAGGCCCCTCGGCAAATGTCCCCCGGCCGCCGCCTGACGGCGACGGCCTCCTCCTTGATTTTGCCCAGGGGCCTGCCGGCCGCTACGGGGCTAAGCGCGCTGTACGCGTGCGACAAAGCAGACCTTCCGGTGGACGCCAGAGAGCTGGACACGTGGGTCGCGATGCCCTTGTGGGCGAACTCAAGGGGGAGGGGGCGGCCGCAGGCCGACGCCGGAGGACATTCGCCGGCAAGGGCATCGCGCCCCAGCGCTCGACCAACCCGCCCTTCGCCTCAGGCGTCGTCGTCGGTTGGCAGGGCGGTCGGCGGGGCGCCCGGGGTGAATACACCCGGCTGCACGAATGCGCTGAGGATCGCATCCAGCGTCTGCGCGCCATCGCGCTGGATCTCGAACAGCTCCGGTTCCAGCATCGCGCTATACAGCACCCCGGTCAGGCTGGTGCTCACGATGCGCGCCACCGTGTCCACGTCCACCCCCTCGCGCAGCTGTCCCAACTCCCGCGCGCGCTGGAACGCGGCCGCGAAGATGCCCAGCTCTTCGCGCGATGCCTCCAGCTGCAGCGCCTGCATTGCCTGGCTTTCCACAGACAGATCGTTGCGCAGCATGATCTCCATCATGTTGCGCAGACGCTCGTCCTCGGCCAACTCCTGGAATGACACCAGCAGTGCCGAGCGCAGGTCCAGGATCGGTGTGGTGCGCTTGGCCGAGGTGGTGCGTCGCAGCCGCTCGATGAACGGGACGCGCTCGCGATCGATCATCGCCGTCAGCACTTCGGTCTTGTTCTTGAAGTGCCAGTACACCGCGCCGCGCGTAAATCCGGCGCGTGCGCCGATCATCGCCAGGCTGGTGCCGGCGACCCCGTATTCATGGAAACAGACCTGGGCCGCGTCGAGGATGCCCTCGCGGGTGGCCTGTGCCTCTTCTTTGGTTTTTCTGGCCATTGCGCTGTGCAGTTGCTGGATGAAACCGGCCTGAATTGTACCGCTTTACAAACAAACATGCATGTATGTATATTTGCGCCCCACTGATCCTCAGCGAGGACTGCCTGTGAAAGCCGGCGGGTCTCGTTTCGGATATTTGTCGTCATTTGCTGCCTGTTTGTCGTCATTCTTCGCTTTTATCGGAAGTTGGGCTGCAGGCGCTCCCTTTTCCGTCTGCGAGCCCCTACCGCCATGTCCAGAACCCCGTACCGTCTTCTCGCGCTGTCCCTCGCGATCGCCCTGACCGTGTCCGCCTGTGGCGGCGGTGAGCAGGAGGGGCCGCAGGGCGGCCCCGGCCAGGTGACCGTGGCCACCCTGAAAGCCGAGCAGGTCGGCTTGACCCGTGAGCTGCCGGGCCGCACCAATGCCTTCCTGGTCGCCGAAGTACGCCCGCAGGTCAACGGCATCGTGGCCAAGCGGCTGTTCACCGAAGGCGGCCTGGTCACTGCCGGGCAGCCGCTGTATCAGCTTGATGACGCCAGCTATCGCGCCCAGGCCAACAGCGCCCGTGCCCAGCTGGCCCGCGCCGAAGCCACCGCCAATGCCGCACGCCTGAGCGCCAAGCGCATCGGTGAGCTGGCCAAGGTCGAGGCGGTCAGCACCCAGGACAACGAGAACGCGATTGCCGCGCTCAAGCAGGCCGAGGCCGATGTCGGCGCCGCGCGTGCCTCGCTGGACGCCGCCAACGTGACGCTGGGTTATGCGCGCATCACCGCGCCGATCAGCGGCCGCATCGGCAAGTCCTCGGTGACCCAGGGCGCGCTGGTCAGCGCCGGCCAGGCCGAAGCGCTGGCCACCGTGCAGCAGTTGAACCCGATCTATGTCGACCTGACCCAGTCCGCCAGTGAGCTGCTGCAGCTGCGCCGCGAACTGGCCAGCGGCCGTCTGCAGGACAACCAGACCCTGCCGGTGACGATCCTGCTCGATGACGGCACCGAGTTCGATCACAAGGGCACGCTGGAATTCTCCGAAGTCAGCGTGGATCCGACCACGGGCAGCTACGCGCTGCGGGTCAAGGTCGAGAACCCGGACCAGGTGCTGATGCCGGGCATGTACGTGCGCGCCCAGGTCGGCAGCGGTGTGCGCGACAACGCGATCCTGGTGCCGATGCAGGGCATCGCCCGCGATCCCAAGGGCGATACCAGCGCCATGGTGGTCGGCAAGGACGACAAGGTCGAAGTGCGGCAGGTCAAGGTCAGCCGTTCGCTCGGCGACAAGTGGCTGGTCGAAGACGGGCTGAAGGCGGGTGACAAGGTCATCGTCGAAGGCCTGCAGAAGATCCAGCCGGGCATGCCCGTGCAGGCCACCGAAATGGGCGCGGCCCCGGCCAAGCCGGCCGCCGCGCCGGCGGCTCCCGCCGCCCAGCAGTAACCGGAGAATTCCATGGCACGTTTCTTCATTGATCGCCCCATCTTCGCGTGGGTGATTGCGATCATCATCATGCTCGCCGGTGGCCTGGCGGTGCTCAAGCTGCCGGTGTCGATGTACCCGGAAGTGGCACCGCCGGCCGTCGAGATCAGCGCCAGCTACCCGGGTGCATCGGCCAAGGTGGTCGAGGACTCGGTGACGCAGATCATCGAGCAGAACATGAAAGGCCTGGATGGCCTGATCTACTTCTCGTCCAACAGCTCGGCCAACGGCCAGGCGACCATCACCCTCACCTTCGAGAGCGGGACCAACCCGGATATCGCGCAGGTGCAGGTGCAGAACAAGCTGCAGCTGGCCATGCCGCTGCTGCCGCAGGAAGTGCAGCGCCAGGGCATCAACGTCGCCAAATCGAGCAGTGGCTTCCTGCAGGTGCTCGGCTTCGTCTCTGAAGACGGCAGCATGGATGCCAACGACATCTCCGATTACGTCGGCTCCAACATCGTCGATCCGCTGAGCCGCGTACCGGGCGTGGGCAACATCCAGGTGTTCGGTGGCAAGTACGCCATGCGCATCTGGCTGGACCCCAACAAGCTGCACACCTACAAGTTGTCCACTGCCGAAGTGATCGCCGCGATCACCGCGCAGAACGCGCAGGTCGCCATCGGTCAGCTCGGCGGCGCGCCGTCGATCAAAGGCCAGCAGCTCAACGCGACCATCAACGCCCAGGACCGCCTGCAGACGCCGGAGCAGTTCCGCAACATCATCGTGCGCAGCGCGCAGGACGGTGCCGAACTGCGCCTGTCCGATGTTGCCCGCGTCGAGCTGGGTGCTGAGTCGTATGACTTCGTGACCCGTTACAACGGCAAGCCGTCGTCGGGTATCGCGATCACGCTGGCGACCGGCGCCAATGCGCTGGACACCGCCAATGGCGTGCGTGCGGCGCTGGATGAGATGGAGCCGAACTTCCCGGCCGGCCTGAAGGCGGTGGTGCCGTATGACACCACGCCGTTCGTGCAGGTCTCGATCAAGGGCGTCATCAAGACCCTGATCGAAGCCATCGTGCTGGTGTTCCTGGTGATGTACCTGTTCCTGCAGAACTTCCGTGCAACGTTGATCCCGACGATCGCGGTGCCGGTGGTGCTGCTGGGCACGTTCGGCATCCTGGCCGCGCTGGGCTTCTCGGTGAACATGCTGACCATGTTCGCGATGGTGTTGGCGATCGGCCTGCTGGTCGATGACGCGATCGTGGTGGTGGAGAACGTCGAGCGGATCATGTCCGAAGAGGGCCTGTCACCGCTGGAAGCGACACGCAAATCGATGACCCAGATCACCGGCGCGCTGGTCGGCATCGGCCTGGTGCTGTCGGCGGTGTTCGTGCCGATGGCCTTCATGAGTGGCGCCACCGGCGTCATCTATCGCCAGTTCTCGGCCACCATCGTCTCGGCGATGGCGCTGTCGGTGCTGGTCGCGATCGTGCTGACCCCGGCGCTGTGCGCCACCATGCTCAAGCCGCTCAAGAAGGGCGAGCACCACGTGGCCCACAAGGGCTGGTCGGGGCGTTTCTTCAATGCGTTCAACCGCGGTTTCGACCGTTCCAGCAATGGCTATCAGCGTGGCGTGCGCGGCATTCTCGGCCGTCCGTGGCGTTTCATGGGCGTGTTCGCCGCGCTGGCGCTGGTGATGGGCCTGCTGTTCATGCGCCTGCCCAGCTCGTTCCTGCCCAACGAAGACCAGGGCATCCTGATGGCGCTGGTGCAGACCCCGGTCGGTGCCACCCAGGAGCGCACGCTGGAATCGATCGACAAGCTCGAAAAGCACTTCATGGAGAACGAGGCCGACGCGATCGAGTCGATCTTCTCGGTGCAGGGCTTCAGCTTCGCCGGCATGGGCCAGAACGCGGGCATGGCCTTCGTCAAGCTCAAGGACTGGAAGGACCGCGATGCCGATCAGGGCGCGATGCCGGTGACCGGTCGCGCGATGGCGGCGCTGGGCGGAATCAAGGATGCCTTCATCTTTGCCTTCCCGCCGCCGGCGATGCCGGAACTGGGGATCGGCTCGGGGTACACCTTCTTCCTGAAGGACACCAGCGGTGCCGGTCACCAGGCGCTGCTGGATGCACGCAACCAGCTGCTCGGCATGGCCGGGCAGAGCAAGCTGCTGGCCAACGTGCGCCCCAACGGCCAGGAAGATACCCCGCAGCTGCGCATCGACATCGACGTCGGCAAGGCCAGTGCGCTGGGCCTGTCGCTGGAGGCAGTGAACACCACGCTCGCCGCAGCCTGGGGCAGCAGCTACATCGATGACTTCATCGACCGTGGCCGGGTCAAGCGCGTGTACGTGCAGTCCGATGCGCCGTTCCGCATGAACCCGGAAGACTTCAACCTGTGGTCGGTCAAGAACGCGGCCGGTGAGATGGTGCCGTTCTCGGCCTTCGCCAGCCAGCGCTGGGACTACGGTTCGCCGCGTCTGGAGCGCTACAACGGCGTGTCCGCGATGGAGATCCAGGGCGAGCCGGCGCAGGGCGTGGCCTCGGGCGATGCGATGAACGAGGTGGAGAAACTGGCCAAGCAGTTGCCGGCCGGTTTCGATATCGAGTGGACCGCGCTGTCCTACCAGGAACGCCAGGCGGGCTCGCAGACACCGCTGCTGTACACGCTGTCGCTGCTGATCGTGTTCCTGTGCCTGGCCGCGCTGTATGAAAGCTGGAGCGTGCCGACCTCGGTGCTGCTGGTGGCGCCGCTTGGCATCCTCGGTGCGGTGCTGGCCAACACCATGCGTGGCATGGAGCGCGATATCTACTTCCAGGTGGCGATGCTGACCACGGTGGGTCTGACCAGTAAAAACGCGATCCTGATCGTGGAGTTCGCCAAGGAAAACCTGGAGAAGGGCGCGGGCCTGATCGAGGCGACGATGCACGCCGTGCGTGACCGTCTGCGCCCGATCATCATGACCTCGCTGGCCTTCGGCCTGGGCGTGCTGCCGCTGGCGATCGCCTCCGGTGCCGGTTCCGGCGCACAGCAGGCCATCGGTACCGGTGTGCTCGGCGGCATGCTGGTCGGCACGGTGCTGGGTGTGTTCTTCATCCCGCTGTTCTTCGTGGTGGTGCAGCGCGTGTTCAATCGCAAGAAGTACGGCAAGAACGCCGGAGGTTCCGATGCGTAAGCCCATGATGGCCAGCCTGGCGCTGGCCGGGAGCCTGGTGCTGTCCGGCTGCTCGACGCTGGAGCCGCGCAGCACCGAAGTCGCCCCGGCGATTCCCGCGCAGTGGCCGGCAGCGGCCACCGCAGGCGCGCAGGGTGCCGCCATGGCGGATGTCGCCGACATCGGCTGGCGTGATTTCTTTGTCGACCCGCGCCTGCAGGCGGTGATCACCCAGTCGCTGGAGAACAACCGCGACCTGCGCGTGGCCGTGCTCAATGTCGAGCGTGCCCGCGCGCAGTACCGGATCCAGCGCGCTGACCGCGTGCCGGCGATCGGTGTGCAGGGGCAGATGACCCGCAGTGGCGGCGATGCCCCGGTGACCGAGCAGTTCAGTGCCAACCTCGGCGTGGTCGAGTTCGAACTGGATCTGTTCGGCCGCGTGCGCAATCTCAGCCAGGCGGCCCTGCAGCAGTACTTCGCCGAAGCGGCCAACCGCCGTAGTGCGCAGCTGTCGCTGGTGGCCGAGGTGGCCAATGCGTGGCTGACCCTGGGCGCGGACAGCGAGCAGCTGCGGATCGCCCAAGCGACGCTGGCGACCTATGAGGACTCGCTGCGCCTGACCGAGGCGCGCCGCCAGCTCGGCGGCGCCTCGGCGCTGGAACTGAGCCAGACCCGCACCCTGGTGGAAACCGCGCGCACCGATGTGGCGCGCTTTGCCGGGCAGGTCGCGCAGGACCGCAATGCACTGGTGCTGCTGGCCGGTGGGCCGGTCGATGCCGCGCTGCTGCCGCAGGCCGAGGTGACCGACGTGGCCAGCGTGCGGCCACTGCCGGCAGGCGTTCCGGGCGATGTGCTGCTGCGGCGGCCGGACGTGATGGCCGCCGAGCATGTGCTGCTCTCGGCCAACGCCAACATCGGCGCTGCGCGCGCAGCGTTCTTCCCGTCGATCAGCCTGACCGGCAACATCGGTTCGGCCTCGTCGGAGCTGTCCGGCCTGTTCGACAGTGGTACGCGCGTGTGGAGTTTCATTCCCAAGCTCAACCTGCCGATCTTCCAGGGCGGCAAGCTGCGCGCCAATCTGGGTATGGCCACGGCAGATCGCGATATCGCGCTGGCGCAGTACGAGAAGGCGATCCAGTCCGGCTTCCGTGAGGCCGCCGATGCGCTGGCCCTCAACGAGAGCCTGGACGCGCAGTTGTCGTCGCAGCAGGCGCTGGTGGCAGCGGCCGAGCAGGCGCAGCGGTTGTCGCAGGCCCGCTATGACGCCGGCCTGGACAGCTTCCTGACCCTGCTGGATGCGCGGCGCACGGCGTACACCGCACGGCAGTCGCTGGTCAGCACACAGCTGGCCCAGCAGTCCAATCAGGTGGCGTTGTACAAGGTGCTCGGCGGCGGTTGGCACGAGCGCGGATGAGGCAACGCGGGTGCGGCCAGCCGGTCGCACCCGTCGTGCATCATGGAGCGGGATGACCTGGCGGGGTGCCGGTCAGGAGGCGTCTGTGCAGGTCAGGCGCGTGCGTGCAGCCGCGGGCGCGACGCCTGGTCCTGGCGACCGGCGAGGTAGACGTGTTCCCAGCACTGATCGACGAACTGGCGTGCCTGGTCTTCGGACAGGCGCGGCATGATCTGCAGCGCGTAGTGGGTCTGGAACATTTCATCGCGCTCCTCATCACTGGCGCGCGGTTGCGTGATCAGTGAATCGCAGGCGAATTTGATCCACGGCACGTAGTGGCCGAAGGAGCCCGTCCCGAGGTTGCCGTCGGCATGACGCTGGCGCCAGTGGCTCACTTCGGCGTCGACATCGATGACGGCAGGGATGGAGATCTGGGCGGAAGACATGGTCACTTCAATATGGGAAGAAGGGAATCTGGATGATGGCGTAGGGCGCGGTGCAAGCGGTGTCATGGCGATGTGGAGCCGGTGTGGCGACGTTTGCCGCGCCTCTCGCCCAGCAGTTGCGCGTGGTGGACAACGCCGAGGCGTTCGGCCAGCGTCGCCAGCCGGTTGCAGACCACAACGTGATGATCGGGATGGGACCGCGTCAACTCATCCTGGATGGCCTGGTAGGCATCCCAGAAAGGCGCGGCGTTGCGGTGGCGTGCGTAGTGCACCTGCAGTCTTTCCCACGCGTCAATCAACGCAGGTTCGACGGAGGAGGTGCGGCGGGTTTGGGCATGCATGACGTCTCCTCGACGATGGTGCCCCCTGTGCAAGCACCTTAAGACGTTCATGCAGCGCGGTTGTTAGTACCGCGTGTTCACTGCGTCCGGCACCGGTCGACGACGCGTGACGGCAGGTCGTGCAGATACCCACGGCACAGGGTGTTCAGGCCAGGATGACTCACTGAAGCATTCAGAACGCTGCCTTGCCCGCGCAGGGTGTGTGGCGACTGCGCGGGCACCCGGAGGGGGCATCCGCGCGGAATCGTCCGCTCTTACTCGCCGATGTCTTCGTTCCAGACCTCGGGATGGGCGCTGATGAAGCCGCCGAGCAGATCGATGCAGGCCTGGCTCTGCATGTCGATCACCTTGACGCCGTTCTCGCGCAGCCACTCGATGCCGCCCTGGAAGGTGACCGACTCGCCCACCACCACCGTGCCGATGTTGAACTGGCGCACCAGCCCGCTGCAGTACCAGCAGGGGGCCAGGGTGGTCACCATGATGGTGTCCTGGTAGCGGCGCTGGCGGCCGGCCTTGCGGAAGGCATCGGTCTCGCCGTGCACGGACGGATCGCCCTCCTGAACGCGGCGGTTGTGGCCGCAGCCGAGCAGGCGGCCGTCGTTGTGGTACAGCGCGGCGCCGATCGGGATGCCGCCCTCGGCCAGGCCCTGGCGGGCTTCGGCGATGGCGGTTTCGAGCAGGGCGGCGTAGTCGGGGGTCGTGATCATGCGCAATCCAGGAACGTGAAGGCCTCCATGATAGTAGGCAGCCTGCCGCAACGGCGCCGGCGGTGCGATAATCGTCCCATGAGCGAATCCCCCTACAAGACTGGCACCACCCATTTCGGCTTCCGCGATGTCGCTGCGAAGGACAAGCAGAAGCTGGTGGGCGAAGTGTTCACCTCGGTCGCGCGCAGCTACGACCTGATGAACGATCTGATGAGCCTGGGCATCCACCGGGCGTGGAAGCGCTACTACGTCGCCACCGCGCAGGTGAAGCCGGGCGACCGCGTGCTGGATCTGGCAGGCGGCACCGGCGATATCGCCGCGCTGATCAAGGAGCGGGTGGGTGATGAGGGTGAAGTGGTGCTGGGCGATATCAACGCCGGCATGCTCTCCGTCGGCCGTGACCGGCTGACCAACCGCGGCCTGGTCGCGGGCCTGAACTACGTGCAGTGCAACGCCGAGGCGCTGCCGTTCCCGGACGCGAGCTTCGACCTGGTCACGATCGCCTTCGGCCTGCGCAACGTCACCGATAAAGAGGCCGGCCTGCGCGAGATGCACCGCGTCCTCAAGGTCGGCGGCCAGGCACGTGTGCTGGAGTTCTCCGAAGTCACCGCTGACTGGTTCAAGCCGATCTACGATTTCCACTCGTTCAAGATCCTGCCCAAGCTGGGCCAGCTGTTCGCACGCGATGGCGACAGCTACCAGTACCTGGCCGAGAGCATCCGCAAGCATCCGCCGCAGGAGCAGCTCAAGACCATGATGGCCGAGGCCGGTTTCGAACGTTGCCACTACAAGAACCTGACCGGCGGCATCGTCTCGATCCACTCCGGCTACAAGCTCTGAGTCCGTGACCCGGGTTCGGCAAGGGACTCGGGCCACGGCAGGTCGACATGCGCGCGGGCCTGCCACGCGCGGCCGGCTGAATGCGCAAACCGCCACCTATGGCCTGCGCGCGGTCCCGGGACAGGGGTAAACTGGTCGTTTCACCCTGATCGGTCCCGTTCATGCGATCTCCGTTCCTGTTGATTCCCCTCGCCGTCGCCCTGGCGTCCGGCTGCTCCAAAGAACCGGCGGCTCCGACCGTCGATCCCACTGCCAACGCGCCGGCGAGCACTGCCATGAAAGCGGACAGCCGCAGCCACGATGAAAGCTCGTACGCCGAGCCGGACAAGGTGGTCGTCAAGGACCTCGCGCTGGATCTGAAGCTGGATTTCGACAGCAAGCAGATCGGTGGCACTGCGACCTACACCCTGGAGTGGAAGGACAAGGCCGCCAAGCAGCTGGTGCTGGACACCCGCGAGCTGACCGTGGAGAAGGTCGAGGCGATCGCCGCCGACGGCAAGACCGCGCCGCTGCCCTTCGTGCTGGCCCCGGCCGACAAGGTGTTCGGCAGCAAGCTGAGCATCGAGACCCCGGACCAGCCGGCCAAGGTCGTGATCACGTATCACACCGCACCGACCGCCTCGGGCCTGCAGTGGCTGGAGCCGTCGATGACGGAGGGCAAGAAGCTGCCCTTCATGTTCAGCCAGTCGCAGGCGATCCACGCCCGTTCGTGGGTGCCGCTGCAGGACACCCCGAGCGTGCGTTTCACCTACAGCGCGCACGTGGTCTCGCGCCCGGACGTGATGGTGCTGATGAGCGCCGACAACGATCCCAAGGCCGCGCGTGATGGTGATTACACCTTCAAGATGCCGCAGCCGATCCCGTCCTACCTGCTGGCCATCGCCGCTGGCGATCTGGTGTTCGAACCGATTTCCGGCCGCTCCGGCGTCTGGGCCGAACCGACCATGGTCGGCAAGGCCGCCAAGGAATTCGAAGACACCGAGAAGATGATCGGCACCGCCGAGAAGCTCTTCGGCGAATACCGCTGGGGCCGCTACGACATGCTGGTGCTGCCGCCGTCGTTCCCGTTCGGTGGCATGGAAAACCCGCGTCTGACCTTCGCCACCCCGACCGTGATCGTCGGCGACAAGTCGCTGGTCTCGCTGGTCGCCCACGAACTGGCACACAGCTGGTCGGGCAACCTGGTGACCAACGCCAGTTGGAAGGACATCTGGCTCAACGAAGGCTTCACCACCTACGTGCAGGGCCGCATCACCGAGGCGCTGTACGGCCAGGAGATGGCCGAGATGGAGCGCGAGATCGACCAGAACGATCTGCTCGCCGAAGTGAAGGACATGAGCGCGGCCGACCAGGCCCTCGCCCTGCCGCCGCTGAGCGAGCGTGACCCGGACGAGGCATTGAGCCAGGTCGCCTACGTCAAGGGCGCATGGTTCCTGCAGTTCCTGGAACAGCGTTTCGGCCGCGAGACGTTCGATCCGTTCCTGCGCGGCTGGTTCGATGACCACGCCTTCCAGAGCGCGAACACCGACCAGTTCGTCGAATACCTGAAGAAGAATCTGCTGTCCAAGAAGCCGGGCGCCGTCAGCGACGCCGAGCTGAAGGCGTGGCTGGATGAGCCGGGTATTCCGGCCTTCGCGACCAAGGCCCGCTCGCGCAACTTCTCCATCGTCGATACCGCGCGCATCGCCTGGCAGGGCAGCAACACGCTGCCGACGGCGCAGATCACCGGCGAGTGGGGCACCCAGGAGTGGGTGCACTTCATCGACGGCCTGGGCAAGACCCTGCCGGTCGACAAGCTGGCTGCGCTGGACAAGGCTTACCACTTCACCGGTACGGCCAACGGTGAGATCGCGATGCGCTGGTACCCGCTGACGATCCGCAGCGGCTACAGCGAAGCGAACGAAGCCGCCGGCGCCTTCATCGAGCGCGTCGGTCGCCGCAAGCTGATCATGCCGATCTACGCCGAACTGGTGAAGACGCCGGAAGGCCTGGCGTTCGCCAAGGCGGCCTTCGCCAAGGCCAAGCCCGGCTACCACCCGATCACCACCGGCTCGGTCCAGGACCTGCTGGACAAGGCCGAGGCGGGCACGGCCAAGCCGTAATCGCCAGACGTATCGGTTGAACGAAAAACGGCGGGGAAACCCGCCGTTTTTTATGCGCGTCTGCGTACCGCGAGCCGAGCCCCCCAGGGGCCGGCAGGCCCCTCGGCAAATGTCCCCCGACCGCCGCTTGGCGGCGACGGCCTCCTCCTTGATTTTGCCCAGGGGCCTACCGGCCCCTGGGGGGCTCGGCTCGCGGTACACGTGCAGACAACTGCGCCTTTCTGTGAGAGCCGCGGTTCTCGATCCGTGGGTCGCGATGCCCTTGTGGGCGAAATAAAGGAGGAGGGGGCGGCCGCAGGCCGACGCCGGGGGACATTCGCCGGCAAGGGCATCGCGGCCCAGCGCCCTACCAACCGACCGCCGCAGTTGGTGGGAGTGCGCTTCGTTGGCTGAAAACCAGTGTTACACCGCGCGTACCGCCAGGAACATGTCCACGCAGTCGTGCATCACCTGCTGCTGCTGTGCCGGCGTGAGCGGTGGCTGGCCGAAGGTGATCTGCGGCCAGAACGCGAAGGCCTTCAGCATCGCCTGCAACTGATGCGCCGCCTCGGCCGGTGGCATGTCCAGGCGCAGCCGGCCGTCGGCCTGGGCGGCGCGGATCCAGCCGGTCAGGCCTTCTTCCTTCTCGGCAAGCTTGTCCATCATCGCGCGCGCCCGTTCGGGCGCGTGCACCAGCTCGGCCATCGCCACCCGGGACAGATCGATGAAGCCGGGGTCATCCAGCAGGTGCATCTTGCGCGCCGCGAACAGCAACAGTTGATCGCGCAGCGGCCGTGCCGGGTCGTAGGGCACGACAGCCAGCGCCTGGCTGGCCTCGAACAGTTGCCACAGGATGGCGGTAAACAGCTCGTCCTTGCTGGCGAAGTGGTTGTACACGGTGCGCTTGGATACCTCGGCCGTGGCCGCGATGCGGTCCATGCTGGTGCCCGCGAAACCGAATTCCCGGAACTCGGCCACCGCCGCTTGGAGGATGGCCGCGCGCTTGCGGTCGGTCAGGCGGCTGGGGCGGTCGGAAGTGCTCATGGGATTATTTTACACCGTTCAGTTTACTTTTCGGAAAAGGCAAGTACACTCGCCGGTGTACTTTCCAGGGCAAGCCCCGATGACGCGTCGCCTGCCTCGATTCCTCCTCCTTCTGACGGTGTTGATCGCCATGTCCATTGGCCTGTTGACCTGCGGTGCCCGCCCGGCTGCCGCCTATGACCAGTCGCCGCAGTTCGGCGACGGGCGCTTCCACAATCCCGTCGGCAAGAGCGCGCTCGGCTTCGTCGGCACGCTGGGCGTGATGTGGAAAATGCTGTTCGAAAAGCCCGCCGACGCCACTCCGCTGGCCCCGATTCCGGTGCAGGCGCTGAGCCGCCAGGCGCTGCTCGACGCGCCCGACGACAGCCTGTGGCGACTGGGTCACTCGACGATGCTGATGAAGCTGGACGGCCATTTCTGGCTGACCGACCCGGTCTTCGCCGAACGTGCCTCGCCGATGTCGTTCATGGGGCCCAAGCGGTTCCACGCACCGCCGTTGAGCATCGACGAACTGCCGCCCATCACCGGCGTGATCATCTCCCACGACCACTACGATCACCTCGATCACGATGCCATCCTCGCGCTCGCGCCCAAGGTGCAGCACTTCGTCACCGCGCTCGGCGTGGGCGACCGCTTGATCGGATGGGGCGTGCCTGCCGCGAAGGTCGTGCAGCTGGACTGGTGGCAGGACACCCGCGTGGAAGGCCTGAAAATCGTCGCGACCCCGGCCCAGCATTTCTCCGGCCGCACCCTCGCCGACGGCAACCGCACGCTGTGGGCGTCGTGGGTGATCGACACCGGTCGTACCCGGATCTTCTTCAGCGGCGACACCGGCTACTTCGACGGCTTTGTCCGCATCGGCGAGCGCTACGGCCCGTTCGACCTGACCATGATCGAGACCGGTGCCTACGATGCGCAGTGGCCGGATGTGCACATGCAACCCGAACAGAGCCTGCAGGCGCATCTGGACGTGCGTGGCAGGGTAATGATGCCGATCCACAACGGCACCTTCGATCTGGCCCTGCATCCGTGGACCGAACCGTTCGAGCGCATCACCGCGCTGGCGCAGGAACAGGGCGTGGCGCTGACCGCGCCGCACATGGGCGAACGTCTGGATATCCGGGCACCGGCGCCATCCACTCAGTGGTGGCGCGAAGGACAGCCGGCGACGAAGTGAGAGCGGCCGCGTGCGGCTCCGCACCGGCATGACGCGCTTGGCGATAAAGTAGGCTCAGGCGCCCGGCGCGTCATCGTCCAACACGGAGCACGCAATGAAACGACTGATCCTGGTAGCGGCCTGCGCCTTCGCGCTGGCGGCCTGCAGCAACCCCGAGGCCGAGCGCCAGGCGCAGGAAGCCGCCGCGGCCGCCGCCAAGGCGCAGCAGGAAGAGAAGGCCGAAGGCGTGGCCAAGCAGTACGACATGGCCGTCGCCTCGCAGGATTGGGAGCGCGCGCGGATCCACGGGGGTTCGCTGCTGGATCAATACAAGGACACCGACGTGGCCGCCCGGATTGAACCGGGCTACGCCGAGGTCAAGGCCAAGGCCGACGCCGCGCGCGAGACGCGCCGTCTGCAGGCGCTGTGGCAGTACAACAAGATCCCGATCGGCACCAAGGGCATCCAGGCCTCCGCGCAGATCTACAGCAAGGAGCGCGTGGATGTGGACGGCAGTGGCGCCAAGCCGGTGCAGCTTGTGTTCCGCGATCATCCCGAGTGGAAGCGCCACGCCTATCTCGTGCTGCAGGCCGGGGATTTCCGCTGCCCGAAGTGCCAGGTCAAGGTGACCGTTGACGATGGCAAGCCGGTCTCGATGGCCGCCTGGCGTCCGGATACCGATGAAGCGATCGCGATGTTCATCACCGACCAGAAGGCGCTCTGGAACCTGGCGCGCAAGGCCAAGGTGATCAGCATCGAATTCCCGGTCAAGGCGGGCGGCACGCGCACGGCCGTGTTCGAAACCGGCGGCGTGGACGCCAGCCAGATGCCGCAGTGGTGGCAGTGAGCGGCCTGCCAGCGATCCGTCACTGGGTGTTCGACATGGACGGCACGCTGACCGTGGCCGTGCATGATTTCCAGCGCATCAAACGGGAACTTGCGATACCGCCGGATGACGACATCCTCAGCCACCTCGCCGCGCTCCCGGCCGAGGTGGCGGCGGCCAAGCACGACTGGCTGCTCGCGCACGAACGTACGCTCGCCGAGCAGGCGCAGGCCGCCCCCGGCGCAGTGGCCCTGGTACGCGCGCTGCATGTCGCGGGCTGCCGGCTGGGCATCCTCACCCGCAATGCGCGCGAACTCGCCCAGGTGACGCTGCAGGCGATCGGTGTGGGGGACGTATTCGCCACGGATGACATCGTCGGCCGCGACGAAGCCGAGCCCAAGCCATCACCGGCCGGGCTGCAGTACTTCGTTGACCGCTGGCAGGCCGTTCCCGCCCGGATGGTGATGGTCGGCGACCATCGCTTCGACCTGGAATGCGGCCGCGCCGCGGGCACCCGCACCCTGCTGGTCAACACCCCGGGCAACCCCTGGCCGGGCCTGGCCTGCTGGCACCTGGCAGATTGCGGGCAGGTGCAGGCGGCATGGGAAGGCAAGCAGATGTCGGCCTGACCGCGCCGAACAAGGGCCGCTGCGTGGTCTATCGCGGTGGACCCGGAAAGCAGCCAGGCATGGCCTGGCTCTACCCTCATCCCCCCGATCCCCGTCTGGTGGAGAGCCCCCTTGGTGTTCAAGGGGGCGCGCCAACGGCGCGGGGATGAGGTGGCATGCAATTGGGACCCGCGATTCGCTACAGCGAATCGTGGGCCGCGTTTGATCGCACTGCGATCAAACGGTTAACGCGTAACCAAACTGCTGCTTGAACTGCTCATTGAACTCATCGAACGTGAAGCGCTGGTTCTGGGTGCCCGGGTGCTCGACCTTCAGCGCGCCCATCAGGTTGCCCATGCGGCCGATGGTCAGCCAGTCGTAGCCCTTCTCGATGCCGTAGATCAGGCCGGCGCGGAACGCATCGCCACAGCCGGTCGGGTCCACCACGCGGCGCTCGTGCGCCGGCGGGATGTCATAGGTCTTTTCCGGGGTGTGGATGACCGCGCCCTTGGGGCCGCGCGTGGTGATGTAGGCCTTGACCCGGCTCACGATCGCCTTTTCATCCCAGCCGGTGCGCTCCTGCAGCAGGTTGGACTCGTAGTCGTTGACCACGACGTAGTCGGCCTGCTCGATGAAGGTGCGCAGCTCGGGGCCATTGAACAGCGGCATGGCCTGGCCCGGGTCGAAGATGAACGGCACGCCGGCGTCGAAGAATTCCTGCGAGTTCTGGATCATGCCTTCGCGCCCGTCCGGGCCGACCAGGCCCAGGGTCACGCCCGGCACGTCTTTCACGTGGTTCTCGTAGGACCGCATCATCGCGCCCGGGTGGAAGGCGGTGATCTGGTTGTTGTCGTGATCGGTGGTGATGAACGCCTGGGGGGTGAACAGCTCATCGATCACCTTGACCCGGCTCAGGTCGATGCCCAGGCCCTGGAAGTATTCGCGGTACGGGCCGAAATCCGAACCCACCGTGCCCATCGGGATCGGTTCGCCACCCAGCAGGTACAGGTTGTAGGCGATGTTGCCGGCGCAACCGCCGAATTCACGACGCATCCGCGGCACCAGGAACGACACATTCAGGATGTGCACCTTGTCCGGCAGGATGTGATTCTTGAACTGGTCCGGGAACACCATGATGGTGTCGAAGGCAAGAGAACCACAGATCAAAGCGGACATCGAGTAAGGCCTATGCGGAAGGGGGTTTGAGGCCCGTTGGGCGGGCAACGAAACGGCGCCCTGCGGCGCCCTGCGGCGCAAAGGTTAACGGGTAGGGCGGCTTTGGGCCAGAACCCGGGCTGTCCGGATTGGCCTGAATGGCCGTGAAGGCTGGCGTTCGGCCAGATTTGTCCTTGCTCGCGCACAGGGGGATTGCTAGGCTTGTCGACCTCGAATTCTGCCCATTTTTTCGCCATCCCGCGTTGGGCGCGACACCCCTCAGGATCAACTCCCAGATGTTCAAGAAACTGCGTGGCATGTTCTCCAATGACCTGTCCATCGACCTGGGCACGGCCAACACCCTCATCTACGTGCGTGGGCAGGGGATCGTGCTGAACGAGCCGTCGGTCGTGGCCGTGCGCCAGGACCGTGCCATCGGTGGTACTCGTTCCGTGGCTGCCGTGGGCGCCGAGGCCAAGCAGATGCTCGGCCGTACCCCGGGCCATATCACCACCATCCGCCCGATGAAGGACGGCGTCATCGCCGACTTCACCTACACCGAGGCGATGCTCAAGCACTTCATCAAGAAGGTCCACAAGTCGCGCTTCCTGCGCCCGAGCCCGCGCGTGCTGGTCTGCGTGCCGGCCGGCTCGACCCAGGTCGAGCGCCGCGCCATCAAGGAATCGGCCGAGGAGGCCGGCGCGCGTGATGTGTTCCTGATCGAAGAGCCCATGGCCGCTGCGATCGGCGCCGGCATGCCGGTCACCGAAGCGCGCGGCTCGATGGTCATCGACATCGGCGGCGGCACCACCGAAGTGGCGGTGATCTCGCTCAACGGCATCGTCTACTCGGCCTCCGTGCGCATCGGCGGCGACCGTTTCGACGAGTCGATCACCAACTACGTGCGCCGCAACCACGGCATGCTGATCGGTGAAGCGACCGCCGAGCGGATCAAGGTCGAGCTGGGCTGCGCCTACCCGCAGGCGGAAGTGATCGAGATGGAAATCTCCGGCCGCAATCTCGCCGAGGGCGTGCCGAAGATGATCAAGATCAACTCCAATGAAGTGCTGGAAGCCCTGCACGAGCCGCTGTCGGGCATCGTCAGCGCGGTCAAGCTGGCGCTGGAGCAGACCCCGCCGGAACTGTGTGCCGACGTCGCCGAGCGCGGCATCGTGCTGACCGGTGGTGGCGCGCTGCTGCGTGACATGGACCGCCTGATCTCCGAGGAAACCGGCCTGCACGTGCAGGTGGCCGATGACCCGCTGACCTGTGTGGCCCGCGGTGGTGGTCGTGCGCTGGAGCTGGTGGACATGCACGGCAACGAGTTCTTTGCGCCGGAGTGAGCCGTACCGGCCGTGTATCGTAGACGCGCCTCTGCGGCGTGATGCCTCCGGCAAGCTTCGCTTGCCGGGCGTCACCTCGCCGGGGCGTTGTCGCATGCTGTTCCCGCTGCGCTCTTGTTCCGCGCGCTTCATCCACACTATTTCCAGTCGACGCCTGTGCCGCCTTACGCCGGTCCTCCCGTAGCCTCCCGTCAGGGCGATGCCGCCAGTCCGCTGCGCCTGCTCGCTTACCTGGCGTTGGCCATCACCCTGATCGTGCTGGATGACCAGGCCGGCTGGCTGTCGCGCCTGCGCGCGCAGGCCAACGTGCTGGTGCAGCCGGTATGGGCGCTGGCCGGCCTGCCGGGGCGCCTGGGCACGCAGGTCAAGGACAACGCCGCCAGCCATGGCCAGCTGGTCACCGAAAACCGCGAACTGCGCAATCAGCTGCTGATCGCCAATGCCCGGCTGACCCGCCTGCAGACCGCCGCGCTGGACAACGCCCAGCTGCGCGAGCTGCTCAACGTGGCCGAACGCAGCGGACTGGACGTACAGCTCGCCCCGATCCTGGATATCGACCTGGACCCGGTGCGCCAGCGCCTGGTGCTGGCCGCAGGCACCCGCGATGGCGTGCATGTCGGCCAGGCAGTGATCGATGCCGGTGGCCTGATGGGCCAGGTGATCGCCACCACCGGCAACAGCGCGACGGTGCTGCTGCTCACCGACCCCGACCATGCCGTGCCCGTCACCGTGGCGCGTAATGGCGTGCGCCTGATTGTCTATGGTCGCGGCGACACCTTGGAGCTGCGCGACATTCCGCTCAGCGCCGGGGTGGAAGTGGGCGACGAGATCGTGACCTCCGGCCTGGGCGGGCGCTTCCCGGCCGGGTTCCCGGTCGGCAGCATCACCGCGCTGCGCCCGGATGACACCCATGCCTTCCTGGTCGGCGAGCTGAAGCCGGCCGCCCAGCTCGATCGCGGCCGCGACGTGTTGCTGCTGCGCCCGGGCGAGGCGATCCGCATTCCGCCGAACCTGCGTCGCGACGCGGGTGAAGCCGGTGGACCGGCTGCTGCGCCGCTGCAGGACGGCGCGCCGGCAGGCACCGCAGCGCCGGCCAGTGCCGCCCCGGCGGGTTCATCCCCGGCCTCCACGGCACCTGCGACGGCGCCCGCCAATGCACCGCAGGCCAACCGGCCGGGTCCGTCCGCGCCCGTGCCGGTGACCGCACCGCCGGAGGAACAACGATGAGCCGCCTGCGCGACAAACCCTGGGTGCTGCCGGTGAGTCTGGTCGTGGCGCTGCTGCTCGGCCTGTTGCCGCTGCCGGCGCTGCTGCAGCCGCTGCGTCCGTACTGGCTGGCACTGGTGCTGGCCTACTGGGTGATCGAGACACCGGACCGGGTCGGGCTGGGCATCGCCTTCGCCAGCGGCGTGATCGCCGATCTGCTCTATGGCGGCGTGCTTGGCGAGCAGGCGCTGCGGCTGGTGATCCTGACCTTCATCCTGCAGCGCTTCCGCGCGCGGATCCGCTTCTTCCCGATGTCCCAGCAGATCCTGGCGATCGGCGGCCTGCTGTTCAACGACCGCATCGTCAGCGCGGTGGTGCACATCGTGGTCGGCGAGCCGACCCTGCCGTGGTCGTACTGGTGGGCCCCGCTGCTGGGCATGGCGCTGTGGCCGCTGGTGTTCGTGCTGCTGGATGCGCTGCGCTTCGGGCGACGCGGGCGCTGACATGTACATGCGCCGCCAGGCCAAGAATCCGCATGCCGAGGCAGAACAGTTCCGGCGCCGTGCCGCGCTGGGCTTCCTCGGTGTACTGGTATGCCTGTTCGGCCTGGGAGGGTGGTACTTCAAGCTGCAGGTGATGGACCACGACATCTACGCCACGCGCTCGGAGGCCAACCGGATCAAGCCGCGGCCGGTGGTGCCGGGGCGCGGGATGATCTACGACCGCAACGGCCGGCTGCTGGCCGAGAACGTACCGGCGTTCCGCCTGGATATCACCCCGGACAAGGTCAAGGACATGGACGCCACCCTGGCGGGCCTGTCCACGATCCTCGCGCTCAGCCCGGAAGATATCGAGACCTTCAACAAGTCGCGCAAGGCGCGTCGCAGCTTCCTGCCGGTCACGCTCAAGCTGCGTGTCACCGATGAAGAGATGGCGCGCTTCGCGGTGGACCGCTGGCGCTTCCCGGGCGTGGAGCTGGAGCCGTACCTGACCCGTCGTTACCCGTACGGCGATCTGTTCGCGCACATCATCGGCTACGTCGGCCGGGTCGATGACAAGGACCTGGAGATGCTGGGCGAGGGCAATGCCGCGTTGACCCACATCGGCAAGTCCGGGCTGGAGCGCTATTACGAGCAGCAGCTGCGCGGCAAGGTCGGCTACGAGCAGGTCGAGACCAACGTGCAGGGCCGCGCGATCCGCACCATCGGCCGGGTCGCGGCGCAGTCGGGCAGCGATCTGCGGCTGTCCATCGATGCCGATCTGCAGCGCGCGATGGTCGCCGCCTTCGGCGAGTTCGAAGGCGCAGCGGTGGCGATGGACCCGCGCACCGGCGAAGTGCTGGCGATGGTCAGCCTGCCATCCTACGACCCCAACCTGTTCGTCAACGGCATCTCGCATGCCGATTTCAAGGCGCTCAACGACAACCCCTCGCGGCCGCAGTTCAACCGCCTGGTGCTGGGCGGCGTCGCGCCGGGTTCGACGATCAAGCCGCTGATCGGCCTGGCCGGCCTGGACAGCGGCGTGCGCAAGCCCGAAGACAAGATCCTGTCCACCGGCATGTTCTATCTGCCGGGCACTTCGCGTGGCTGGGGCGATGCCAACCGTGGCGGCCATGGCTGGACCGATCTGCGCAAGTCGATCACCCAGTCGGTGAATACGTATTACTACAAGCTCGCGCTGGACCTGGGCATCGATCGCTTCGACCACTACATGGGCTATTACGGGTTCGGTGCACCGACCGGGATCGACCTGACCGGCGAGATCGGCGGCATCCTGCCCTCGCCGGCAGCCAAGTACAAATCGCGCAAGGAACGCTGGTACCCCGGCGATACGGTCAACGTCAGCATCGGGCAGGGTGACTGGAAGGTCACCCCGCTGCAACTGGTGCATGGCGTGGCCGGCATCGCCGATGGTCAGCTGCGCCAGCCGCACCTGGTGATGCAGCAGCGCGCGGGATTCGATGCGGACTGGACCGCGACGCCGGCGGGCGAGAGCAAGCCGATCAGCCCCACGCCGAGCAACCTGCAGGCGGTGCGCGAGGGCATGATGGGCACCATGCAGCCTGGCGGCAGTGGCGCCCGGGCGGCTGCGGGTGCGCCTTACGTCATGGCCGGCAAGACCGGTACCGCGCAGGTGATCAGCCGCCGTGGTACCGCGGCGGTGAACCCGCGCAGCCTGCCGATGCACCTGCGCCACCGCGCCCTGTTCGTCGGCTTCGCGCCGGCTGACAATCCGGTCATCGCCGTGGCGATCGCGGTCGAAGGCGGCGGTTACGGTGGCTCTGCCGCCGCACCGATCGCCCGCAAGATTTTCGATGCCTGGCTGCTGGGCAAGATGCCCGACGGCCTGGAACCGCTGGACAGCGAGCGCGGCACCACCGCGATCGGCATCACCGCGTTCGACGGCGGCGGTGCCACCGCGCGCGACGCGGGCGATGCCGCGGTGGCGGCACTGGAGCTGTTGCCGGTGGTGGTGGGTGTGCCTGCCGCGCCGGCGCCTTCCCCTGCGCCGGCACCCGGTGCACCCGTGCCCAGTGCCACCCCGCCCCCGACCGCACCGGAGCGGCCACGATGAAGGTCTTCCTGCGCTGGTCGGTCGACATGGCCGTCCGCTTCAGCAGCTCGCTGGACTGGGTACTGTGCCTGGCGCTGGGCGCGCTGATGCTGATCGGCCTGGCGGTGCTCAAGAGTGCCGGCGGCGACGGCCTGGTGTTCGCCCAGGGGGCGCGCTTCGCGGTTGGCCTGGGCGCGATGTGGGTGATCTCGCGGGTGTCGATCCTGCGCATCCGCTCGGCCACGCCGTTGATCTACGCGATCTCGATGATTCCGCTGCTGGCCGTGTTCGTGCTCGGCACCGGCAAGTACGGCCGGCAGTGGCTGGATCTGAAGCTGTTCTACCTGCAGCCGGCCGAGCTGCTCAAGGTCAGCCTGCCGATGATGGTGGCGTGGTATCTGCATCGCATGCCGTTGCCGCCACGCTTCTCCACGGTGCTGACCAGCGCGGTGATCATTGGTGTGCCAACCGGGCTGGTGATGCTGCAGCCGGACTTCGGCACCGGCGTGCTGATCGCCGCCAGCGGTGCGTTCGTGCTGCTGCTGGCCGGCCTGCCGTGGTGGTGGGTCGGCGTGGCGGTCGGTGGTGTCGCCGCGGCCGCACCCGTGGCCTGGTTCTGGCTGCTGCGGCCGTATCAAAAGGACCGCATCATGATGTTCATGGACCCGGAGAGCGACGCGCTCGGCGCAGGCTGGAACATCATCCAGTCCAAGATCGCGATCGGCTCGGGTGGCCTGGATGGCAAGGGCTGGGGGCAGGGCTCGCAGTCGCACCTGAATTTCATTCCCGAGCAGACCACCGACTTCGCGTTCTCCGTGCTCAGCGAGGAGTTCGGGTGGATCGGTGTGGCCATCGTGCTGGCGCTGTACCTGGTGGTGATCGGGCGTTGCCTGTGGATCGCCTCGCAGTCGCGCGACTCTTACTCGCGGCTGCTGGCTGGCGCGACCGGGCTGGCGTTCTTCGTCTATGTGCTGGTCAACGGCGGCATGATCTCCGGCCTGCTGCCGGTGGTCGGCGTGCCGATGCCGCTGATCAGTTATGGCGGTACGTCTGCGGTGTCGCTGTTGGCCGGTTTCGGTCTGGTGATGGCAGTGCGTCGTCACAATCCGGTGCACGGCGGCTACGGCTGAGCGCGCGCGACGCGTACGCCGTGGCCTGGCGGTACGTATCGGCTAAGGATTGCTGCGCCCTTGCGTGTTACGGTCCTGCGCTCGCGCCGGCCCGTCTTGCGGGTCCGCTTTCTGTTCGCGTGTCGCCTCCTGCTGTGCGTCGCGTCATCCACAGGAGTCGTCCGCATGGTCGAACTACTGCAGCGCGCACGCGCCGTGTTCCATTTCTTTTTCCGCACGCTGGATCTGCCCCTGCTGGGCGCGCTGTGCCTGCTGATGGTGGCCGGGCTGGCCGTGTTGCACAGCGTGGACGGGCCCGTGCAGGCGCAGGCGATGCGCTACGGCGCCGGGCTTGCCGCGCTGTGGGGGCTGTCGCGGCTGCCGGTGGTGACGCTGCGCGCGTGGTCGCCCTGGATCTACACGCTGTCCTTGCTGCCGCTGCTGGCCGTGTATGTGGTCGGCACCGGCAAGTACGGCCAGCGTTGGTTGAACCTGGGCGTGTTCTACCTGCAGCCCTCCGAACTGCTCAAGCTCAGCCTGCCGATGATGATGGCCTGGTACCTGCACAAGCAGCCGTTGCCACCGCGGCCGCGTGCGGTGCTGACCGCGGCTGTGTTGATCGGCGGCCCGGCGGTGCTGATCCTGCTGCAGCCCAATCTCGGCACGGCGACGCTGGTCACCGCCAGCGGGGTATTCGCGCTGCTGCTGGCCGGCCTGCGCTGGTGGTGGATGGCCGTCGCGCTGGGGGGATTGTCGGTGGCCGCGCCGCTGGCGTGGTTCGGGCTGCTGCGGCAGTACCAGAAGGATCGCGTGCTGACCTTCCTGTATCCGGAGAACGATCCACTGGGCACCGGCTGGAACATCATCCAGTCCAAGATTGCGATTGGCTCAGGTGGCATGCACGGCAAAGGCTGGGGGCAGGGCACCCAGGCCACGCTGGATTTCCTGCCCGAGTACACCACGGACTTCGCGTTCTCCGTATTGGCCGAAGAGTTCGGCTGGGTCGGCGTGGCGGTGGTGCTCAGCCTGTTCCTGTTCGCGACCGCGCGCTGCCTGTGGATCGCCAGCCACTCGCGCTGCGGCTACTCGCGTCTGCTGGTGGGCACCACTGGCCTGGTGTTCTTCGTCTATGTGCTGGTCAACGGCGGCATGATTTCCGGCGTGCTGCCGGTCGTGGGCGTCCCGATGCCGCTGATCAGCTATGGCGGTACCTCGGCGGTATCGCTGCTGGCCAGTTTTGGACTGGTGATGGCGGCGCGGCAGCATCAGCCGGTGCATCCCACGTAAGCGATGGCGGTGACGATTTGCGCGCGCCCGCGACGCGGAAACGCTTTCAGGTGCAGGCGCGGTCAAGGTCCTGCGGTAAAAGTGAGAAGTGGCGCACAGATATGAAGTGACTTGATCTCGATCAATGGACATGTCGCAAACGGCCTGCACAATGGCGGCCCGCCAACAACGACGCGCTGAGCCAAGCATCGCGACGGGGAAGTCAGGCGGGGAGCAGTTGACCTCACAGGTAGAAAGGGCGAGGCGCGCGCTGGGGAGATGCGCGCCGCGCTGCTGCCGATCGGGTCCGGTTTGGCCGGTTGCGTCCACGGGGATGGGGGCGCAGCCGGCGGACCTCTTCGCACGTCGGCGGCACCCGAAAAAGTGAGACCTGCGTCGTCTCCCTGCGCATCGCGCATGGATTGCGGCGGGACGCGCATCCGCGCGGAGATCAGACGCTGCGATCATCCAGCCCGCCCTGGCCGTTGAGCAAACATGAATGGGGAACGATGCGGCGCCTGTCTACACGTCGCCTTAACGGCCCCGCGAAAACTCGGGCAATCCGTTGAGATTCATGGTCTTAGGGGTTTTAATTCATCCATGACCTGCTAACCTGCCGCGATGATCCGACGCTCCCTGGCCTGCATGCTCACGCTCGGTTTGGTCGCTTGTGCGACCCAGCCGCAGACTCCTTCACCGTCGCCGCAGGCCTCGGGTGTTCCCGTTTCCCCGCCTCCCGGCAGCAAGGGCCCGGCTGAAGCCGCCCCCGAGGCAGCGGGTGCCAACGCAGCCCCGGTCGACCTGACCCCGGTCCCGTTCGAGGTGGCCCGCGCCAACTTCGTGCGCGATACCGCCGCCCGCTACGGCATTCCTGCCGGGCAGATCGAGGCGACCCTGGCCCAGGCGCAGATCCGCGACCCGATCATCGCGGCGATGTCGCGCCCGGCCGAGCGGGTCAAACCGTGGAACGAATACCGGCCGATGTTCATCAGCCAGGCGCGGATCGAGGGCGGCAAGAAGTTCCTCGCCCAGCATCGCGATGAACTGATGCGGGTGCAGCAGCGCACCGGTGTGCCGGCCGAGGTGATCGTGGCGATCATCGGCGTGGAAACCAGCTACGGCGGCAACACCGGCAGCTACCGGGTGCTCGATGCGCTGTACACGCTGGCCTTCAAGTACCCGCGCAGTGGCGATCCGGCCAAGCTCGAACGCGAAGTGCGCCGCGAGCTGTTCTTCCGCGACGAACTGGCGCGCCTGTTCGCACTGACCCGCGACGAGAAGCTGGACATCACCGCGATCAAGGGCAGCTACGCCGGCGCGATGGGCATGGGCCAGTTCATGCCCTCCAGCTATCTGGACTATGCGGTGGACGGCAACGGCGATGGCCGTCGCGACCTGTTCAACAGCTATGACGACGTCTTCTCCTCGATCGCCAATTACTTCGTCAAGAAGGGCGGTTGGGTCCGCGGTGGCCCGGTCGCCGTGCCGGCCACGCTGCAGGCCGGTCGTGACGCGTTCAATCCGACCGAATGGGCGCCAACCTGGACCCTGTCCGAGCTGGCCCAGCGCGGTTACCAGCCCAGCGTGCCGGTCGCGGCCGACCTGACGGCCACGCCGATCACGCTGGAAGGCAGTACCGGCAAGCAGTACTGGCTGGGCTTCCAGAACTACTACGCCATTACCCGCTACAACCTCTCGAAAATGTATGCGATGGCCGTGTACCAGTTGTCCCAGGCCATCGCTGGACAGGAGTTGCCGCCGGCATGATCACGATCGCACGCTCCAGATGGCTGATCCCGGGTTGTTTGATACTGGCACTGGCCGCCTGCAGCAGTGCGCCGAAGAAACCCGGTGGCAGCACCGCCGGCAGCAGCAAGCCGTCCGGCGCAGTGGTGCAGGGCAAAGGCGGGCGTCCGGCGCATTGCCCTGAAGGCTCGCCTTACAAGGCCGCGTCCGAAGACCCGAGCACGCGCGGCGACTATCGCGCTGGCGGGCTGTACAAGCCGGGCGTGAATGACAGTACCCCGACCTACATTCCCAATGTGGCCTGCATCCCGGAGCCGGAGGTCGTGGACCTGCCGCGTTCGCCGGTTGGCAACAAATCGCCGTACGTGGTGCTGGGCAAGCAGTACCAGGTGATGGACAAGACGCGCGGGTATGCCGAAAAGGGCACCGCCTCGTACTACGGCGCCAAGTTCCATGGCCGCCTGACGTCCAACCGTGAGGTGTACGACATGTACGCCTTCACCGCCGCACACAAGACCCTGCCGTTGCCCAGCTTCGCCCGGGTGACCAACCTGGACAACGGCGAATCGGTGATCGTGCGGGTCAACGATCGTGGCCCGTTCCACGATGGCCGCGTGGTCGATCTCAGCTACGCAGCCGCGGTGCGCCTGGGTATCACCCAGCGCGGCACCGGCAACGTCGAAGTCCGCGCGCTGGCCCCGGGCGATGACAACCTGCTGGCCGACAAGCCCAGCCGCCGTGAGCGCCGGGATGTTGCCGCCGCTGCGGCCGCCGCGACCTCCACGGCCGCGGCGGCACGCAGCGCCAGCGACATGGATGCCCTGGTCGGCAAGCTGCCGGCTGCCACGGCGACCGCCGCCGCCAGACCGGCCGGCGAGCAGTACCGCTACCGCGTGGCCGACTCGGCCAAGCCGGGCAACGCCGACAATTTCGATCACTGGATGCGCGACAACGGCGTACGCGTGGCCACCGGCAAGCCGGCCACCACCCAGGCCGCCAGCATCAACACCGCCCCGGTGGCGGTGGCCGCATTGCCCGCCGCCGCCCCGGCGGCGCGCCCGGCACCGGCCCCCGGCGCGACGCTCTCCCAGCAGGTGCTCGGCAGCGTGCTGCTGCAGGTCGCCAGCTTCGCCAGCCGCGACAACGCCACCCGCGCGCTCGGCCAGTTGTCCTCGGCCGGTATCGCCGGGGCCAGCATCAGCGACATCGTCAGTGGCGGACGCACCCTGTGGCGCTTGCGCGTCCCGGCGCCCGACCATGCCAGTGCCTCGGAACTTGCCGGCCGGATTGCCGGTCTGGGCTTCGGGGCGCCGCAGATCGTGAAGGACTGAGCCTTCCATCGCACGCGGCACGCCAGCGCGTGCCGCCGCTCCTTGGGCCTACAATGCCCGTTATCCCTCATCCCCCCCTTGGCGCCCTCCAGGAGCTTGCTGTCCGATGAAATTCCGCTTTGCCGCCGCTGCCATGGCCACGACCCTGTTCGTGGGCATGGTCTCCGCCCAGACCCCCCTGCCGACCCCGGCACCGGCGCCTGCTCCCGCCGCCGCCCCGGCCACCGTCGCGACCCCGCCGGCGCCCAAGCCCAGCATTTCCAAGGCCTGGATCCTGATGGATTACGCCACCGGGCAGGTCCTGGCCGGTGAAAACGTGCACGAACAACTGGCCCCGGCCAGCATCACCAAGGTGATGACCTCGTACGTCGTGGCCGCCGAGGTCAAGAACGGCAAGGTCCGTACCGACGACCAGGTGATGATGAGCGAGCGCGCCTGGCGCGAAGGCGGTGCGGGCACCGATGGCAGCTACAGCGGCTTCCCGGTCAACCAGACCGCGCGTCTGGAAGACATGGAAAAGGGCATGGCGATCCAGTCCGGCAACGATGCCGCGATCGCCCTGGCAGAGCACGTCGCCGGCAGCGAAGAAGCCTTCGCCTCGCTGATGAACAGCTACGCCGCCAAGATCGGCATGAAGGACTCCCACTTCGTCAACGCCCATGGTCTGAGCGCGCCGGGCCACCACACCACCGCCTACGATCTGGCCCTGCTGGGCCGTGCGATGGTGCGTGACTACCCGGAAACCTACGCCTACAACAAGGTGAAGGAATTCACCGTGGGCAGCATCACCCAGCCCAACCGCAACCTGCTGCTGTGGCGCGACCAGAGCGTGGACGGCATCAAGACCGGTCACACCTCCGAAGCCGGCTATTGCCTGATGAGCTCGGCCCAGCGGGGTGACCAGCGCCTGGTGGCCGTGGTCCTGGGGGGCGGCTCGGAAAAGCAGCGCGCCGATGACAGCCTGGCCCTGCTCAACTGGGGCTTCCGCTTCTTCGAAACCCACCGCATGTACGAGCCGGGCAAGGTCGTGGCCGAGCACAAGGTGTGGAAGGGCAAGACCGCCACGCTGCAGCTGGGCGTCGCCCAGCCGATGCTGGTCAGCGTCCCGCGCGGCCGTTACAACGATCTCAAGCCGAGCATCGATGTGCCCAAGACCCTCGAAGCCCCCTTCACCGCTGGCCAGCAGGTCGGCACCCTGAAGGTGATGCTGGACAACCAGGTCGTCGCCCAGGCGCCGCTGGTGGCCGTGGCCGCCGTGGAAGAAGCCGGCTTCTTCAAGCGCTTGTGGGACAGCTTCTGGATGTGGTGGGAATCGGAGTAATCCGATTCGACCGCACTGAAAAAAAGACCGGCGAAAGCCGGTCTTTTTTTGCGCGTCCCTTCCGTCTGCCCGGCAGTGCCGGCCGCTGGCCGGCTTCTGGTCCGGGCGCCGTTACAGCGAGCGGCTGATGGTAAAGCTGCCGAACACCGGCGCCTCACGCTGCCCATCGAACTCGCGCGTGCTGTGGTACCGCGCCAGCGCGAACTTCCAGCGTCCGCGCATCACCGCCAGCCCATAACCGGCCTGGGCCACCACAGGGCGCTTGTCCACACGGTGGCTGTTGCGGAACGTATTGCCGTCCAGCGTGATATCGCGGATCACCCAGGCCGCATCCGTGGTCCCGAACAGATGCCACGACCACCCGCTCGGCTTGCCGCCGCGCGTCGGCGCCGTGTTCTCACCGGCGGGGCGCAGCGGGGTACTGCCGAAATCGTCCGGCAGCTTCCAGCCGAAGCGCACCTCGCCACCGGCGTTGACGTGCGTGGCCAGGTTGCCCACCGCGCCGCCGTAATGGCTGATCGCATCCCAGCCCCAGCCGCCCAGGTTCTCGCTGGCATCGGCCGGCCAACGTCGCATCCGCTCATGCGTCAGCATGAACACCGGTTCGTTGTGCAGCTGGTTGTCCCAGCCCTGGAACTTCTCGTCGCCCAGCAGCTCGTGCACCGCGTTCTGCACCTCCTCGCCGAGCGCCCACGGCCCCACCACGCCCACCGCCAGCTGCGTCGTCTGCAGGCGGTCGCCGCGGCGCGCGTTGTACCCGAAGCTGGCGATCAGCACGCCCGCATACGGGCGATCGTCCTCGATCAGGTCCTTCCGGGTGAAATCGGTCGGGGTGAAAATGCCCTGGGCCAGGCTGAAGATCATGTTCTGCTGCTCGAACTCGCCCGGGTGCAGCCGCTCCAGATGGCTGTTGACCCAGCGTGCCAGGCGCGGCAGGCAGGGATCGTCGGTGTAATCGACCAGATTTGGCGAGACCAGGGTGATCTGGGCGCCATTGGTATAGCCCTGATCCTGGTCCTTGCCGCCGAACAGATCGTTGTCGACGCGGAAGTTGACCTGGGGCGGATGCTCGCGCATCGCATCGGGCCCGCATTGAGTCGCGGCATGGGCGGCAGGGGCGGCCAAGGCCAGGAGACCGGCAAGGGCGGCCGGCAGCGCGAAGGGCTTCAGTGACATGGGATACCAGACGAGGATTTATGCTTTCTTAAGCCGATACAGCGTAGTCAGAGCGTGATGTCGTGAACAGCGCTGCGCACGCACTGCTGCGTTTTAAACACGATGCGGGTGTTTTCACGGACCGTTGGGCGCCAGTGTGCGCACGATCAAGCAGCGCTTGGGTTCGGGCGCAGGCATCCCCATAATCCCGGTCATGGAGATCAAGTCTGACAACCCCGACCACGGCTTCCAGTTCCCCGGCCAGTTCGAACTCAGCGCCATGGGCGCGGCCGGCAACGACCTGGAACGCGAACTGCCGCGCCTGCTCGAGCTCGCCGGCCTGGAAGTACTGACCGAGCGGGTCAGCTGGAAACACTCGTCCAACGGCAAGTACGTGTCCGTGCGACTGGTGTTCAAGGCCGACAACCGCGAACAGTACGATGCCGCCCACAACGCGCTGCGCGACCACCCGGAAGTGAAGTGGACGCTGTAGCCAGCTGCGCCACTGCCGCGGCCCCGGGCGACCGGGCGCCGCAACCGGCCATCGTGCGTGACCTCGGCCGCCAGCCCTATGCCCCGGTGTGGCATGCCATGCAGCGCTTCACCGATGCCCGGACCGAACACACGCCGGACGAGCTGTGGGTGGTCGAGCACGACCCGGTGTTCACCCTGGGCCAGGCCGGCAAGGACGAGCACGTGCTCGCCCCCGGCGATATTCCCGTGCTGCATGTCGACCGTGGCGGCCAGGTGACGTATCACGGCCCCGGCCAGATCGTGATCTACCCACTGCTGCAGCTGCGGCGGCTGGGGATCGGCGTGCGCGACTACGTGTGCCGGATCGAACAGGCCCTCATCGACACCCTGGGCGACTGGAACATCGGCGCCGAGCGCCTGGATGGCGCGCCCGGGGTCTACGTGGGCGGGGCCAAGGTGGCCGCGCTCGGCATCCGCGTCCGCCGCGGCTGCACCTTCCATGGCCTGGCCTTCAATGTGGCCATGGACCTGGAACCGTTCCGCCGGATCAACCCCTGTGGCTATCAAGGGCTGCAGGTGACCTCGGTGGTAGACTTGGGGGGACCGTCCGGCATGGCGGCCGTCACGCCGGTGCTGCTGGGCCATCTGGCCCGCCAGTTCGGCCTGGCCCTCGAGCCGGCCGCTGAACTACCCGATTTGACTGACGCGGCATGAACGCCGCCGACCAAGGCCATGACTGAAACCACCGCTCGCCTCATTCCCCTGCAGGTCGTGCAGGGCGACACGCCGTCCGCCGCCCCGTTGCAGACGGGCGTCAAACAGATCGGCGGTGACAAGATCGGCCGCTCGCCGGTGCAGTTCGCCGACGTGCCGGTGCTGCGCAAGCCGTCGTGGATCCGCGTGCGGATTCCCTCCGGCAACGCCGTGCAGAACCTCAAGGCCAAGCTGCGCGAGAACCGCCTGGTCACGGTCTGCGAGGAAGCCAGCTGCCCCAACATCCACGAGTGCTTCAGCCACGGCACCGCGACCTTCATGATCCTCGGCGAGGTCTGCACCCGCCGTTGCTCGTTCTGCGACGTCGCCCACGGCCGGCCCAAGCCGCCGGACGCCAACGAGCCGGCCAGCCTGTCCCAGACCGTGGCCGACATGGGCCTGAAGTACGTGGTGGTGACCAGCGTGGATCGTGACGACCTGCGCGACGGCGGTGCCCAGCACTTCGCCGACTGCATCGGTGCCATCCGTGCCAAGTCGCCCAAGACCAAGATCGAAGTGCTGACCCCGGATTTCCGTGGCAAGGGCCGTATGGAGCGCGCGCTGGAGATCCTGGCGACCAACCCGCCGGATGTGTTCAACCACAACATCGAAACCGTGCCGGACCTGTACCGCAATGTGCGCCCGGGCGCGGACTACCAGTGGTCGCTGACCCTGCTCAAGAAGTTCAAGGCCCAGCATCCGGAGATCGCCACCAAGTCCGGCATCATGCTCGGCCTGGGCGAGACCCTGGAGCAGGTCCAGGCCACGTTGCGTGACCTGCGCGAGCACGACGTGGACATGATCACGATCGGCCAGTACCTGCAGCCGACCGCGCATCACCACCCGGTGCTGCGTTACTGGACCCCCGAGGAATACAAGGCACTGGAGGAGTACGGCAATGCGCTGGGCTTCAGCCACGTCGCCTCCGGTCCGATGGTGCGCTCGTCCTACCACGCCGATCGACAGGCGGCCGACGCCGGCGTCGCCGGTTGATCCCACGGGCCCTTCGGGGCCCGTTCTGCCAATCCCACACGTCTTTCCCCGGCCGCGGCCCTGAACCGCGGATGGCCGCAGTCCTGTGCCTGCCTGCTGATCCCGCCGGTATTCACAAATTTCTCCAACGGCCTCGGTAGGCTGAAGGCCCCGGTGACAAACGCGGCAACTTTCGGCACTGTCGTGGTGTCTGTAATGCACGCAGTCTCTCCCTTGGCAAGGTGCCACGAGCTAGTCCATGAAATTCAAAGCCCCCGCATTCCTGATGGCCCTGGCGCTCACTGCGCCGATGGCACTGGCCGCCTACGCCGATTCGCCCGCGCTGCCTTCGGCTGCCACGGCCGACCAGGTGACCACCTCCAAGCTGGTCTACGGACTGCTCTCGGACAGCCGATACGCCTACCGGCCGCGCGCACTGGATGCGGCGACCTCCAAGGACGTCTTCAAGCGCTACCTGGAGTCGCTCGACAGCAGCAAGCAGTTCTTCACCCAGGCCGACATCACCCGCTTCGCGCCGTTCGAGGCCAACATCGCCACCGCCATCCGCGGCGGCGAGCTGGAGCCGGCGTTCCAGGTGTTCGCGGTCTACAAGCAGCGCGTCGGTGAGCGTGTCGGCTATGCGCGCAAGCTGCTCAAGACCGATTTCGATTTCAGCACCGATGAGAAGTTCGAGTACGACCGCAAGGACGTGCCGTGGGCCGCGAGCAGCGCCGAACTGGACGATCTGTGGCGCAAGTCGGTCAAGAACGATTGGCTGCGCCTGAAGCTGGCCGGCAAGCAGCCGGCCGAGATCCGCAAGACGCTGGACAAGCGTTACGCCACGCTGGAAAAGTCGGTCAATGAGCTCAAGGGCGAGGACGTGTTCCAGTTCTTCCTCAACGCCTACACCAGCGCCGTGGACCCGCATACCGATTACTTCACCCCGCGCACCGCCGAGAACTTCAACCAGGCGATGTCGCTGTCGCTGGAAGGCATCGGCGCGCAGCTGCAGCGCCAGGACGACATGGTGGTGATCCGCGAGGTCATCGCCGGTGGCCCGGCCGCCGTCAATGGCACGCTGAAGCCGGGCGACCGCATCGTCGGCGTCGGCCAGGGCAAATCCGGTCCGCTGGAAGACGTGATCGGCTGGCGCATCGATGATGTGGTGGCCAAGATCCGCGGCAAGAGCGATACCCAGGTCCGCCTGGAGTTCATCCCGGCCGAAGAGGGCGTCGACGGCAAGCACCACACCCTGGTGCTGACCCGCCAGAAGGTGCGTCTGGCCGAACAGGCCGCCAAGGGCGAGACCCTGACCATCCCGGCCAAGGACGGGGAGCCGGCGCGCAAGGTGGGCGTGATCAAGTTGCCGACCTTCTACCAGGATTTCGAAGGCCGCCGCCGCAACGCCGCCGACTACGCCTCTGCAACCCGCGACGTGGCCAAGCTGCTGGCCGGCTTCAAGGCCGACAAGCTCGATGGCGTGGTGCTGGATCTGCGCAACAACGGCGGTGGTTCGCTGGATGAAGCCATTGAGCTGACCGGTCTGTTCATCGAACAGGGCCCGGTGGTCCAGGTGCGCGAGTCCGGTGGCCGCGTCACCGTCAACAGTGACCGCAGCGAAGTGGTGGCGTGGGACGGCCCGCTGGCCGTGCTGATCAACCGTGGCTCGGCCTCGGCCTCGGAAATCTTCGCCGGCGCCATCCAGGATTACGGCCGTGGCCTGGTGATCGGTGAGACCACCTTCGGCAAGGGCACGGTGCAGAACATCGTCGACCTCGACCGTTGGCCGAGTGGCGAGACCCAGCGCTTCGGCCAGGTCAAGCTGACCATCGCCCAGTTCTTCCGCGTCAGCGGCAGCAGTACCCAGCACAAGGGCGTGGTCCCGGATCTGGCCTTCCCGGCCAGCGTGGACGCCAGCGAGTACGGTGAAAGCACCTACGACAATGCCCTGCCGTGGACCCGCATCGCCGCCGTGCCGCACACCCAGTACGGCAACTTCGGCCCGCTGCTGCCCAAGCTGGAAAGCCGCCACGACACGCGTATTGCTGCCGACAAGGAGTTCCAGTGGTGGAACGAGGACGTCGAACAGTTCCGCGCCGAAAAGGCCAAGAAGTACATCTCGCTCAACGAGGCCGAGCGCCGCGCCGAGCGTGAGAAGCAGGACAAGCAGCGCACTGACCGCCAGGCCATCCGCAAGGAACTGGGTCTGGATCTGGATCCGCTGGCCGATGACAGCAACGACGACGGCCTGACCGGCAACGAGCGCGACATCGTCAAGGATGCCGCCCGCGAGAAAGCCGCCGAGAAGCGTCCGGATCCGCTGCTGCGTGAATCGGCCGCGATCCTCGCCGATGCGGTGAATCTGCTGGAGACCGACCGCCCGCTGTCGGCCCAGGTGCTGCCGCAGTCGACGGCGGTGGGCCGCTGGGCGGACTGACCGCCCCGCAGCTGCCAGCTGAACCGATGACAACTCCACAGGCCGCCCTTCGGGGCGGCCTGTGCGTATCCACCTCCCGCCAACGCGCAGAGGTCTATCCTTGGAGGCTGGATTTCCGCAGGAGCGGCCATGCGCTTTCGTCGTGTACGTTCGATCCCGCTGCTGGCGGTGGTCGCCGCCTTGAGTGCCTGTGGCGGCCGCGCCGCTGACAGCACCCTGATCCGCGAGTCGTTCGACTCCGGGGATACCTACTCGCGTACCGTGCCCGGCGCACCGGGCCAGGCCTGCGAAGCCGCGCGCCGGACGCTGCTCAGCCAGGGCTACGCGATTGCCCGTGCCGGCGATGATGCCGTGGAAGGCAACAAGAATTTCCAGCCCAAGGACGACGAGCATGAGCAACTGGTGCTGCGCATCTCCTGCGCACCGCGCGGGGACCAGGCACTGGTGTTCGTCAGCGCGGTGCAGGACCGCTACGCCTTGAAGAAGAGTCCCACCTCGGCCAGTGTCGGCGTGGGGGCGCTTGGCTCGGTGTCGCTGCCGTTTGGCAGCAATGACGACTCGCTGGTGAAAGTTGCCAGCAGCACGGTGCAGGATGCGAGCTTCTACCGTCGCTTCTTCGAACGCCTGCAGCAGTATCTGCCGGCCGCTTCAGTGCCCGAGCCTGCGCCAGCGGCGGCACCGGCACCTGCCGCCGCGGTCGAGGCGACGCCTGCCACGGTGGTGAGCGATACCCCGGCCTCCCTGCACTGAGCGGGCGGCGGTGCGGCAGGCCATGGCAGCAGGATCGCGGCGCTGGCGCCGCCATGCGCTCGCGGCCCTGCTGGGGCTGATCCCGGCCGGCAGCGCGTGGAGCGCGTCGTCCTGTGCGCAGGGCGTGCTGGAGGAGCTTGGCTGGCAGATCGCTGCAGCCGACATCGACGCCCCCAAGGTGCACGGTGGTCCGGTCTGCGAACGCGCCGATCTGCGCCAGGCACAGAGCGCCGGCGACCTGCGTGTGCAGCTGCCGCGCCAGTGGTCGGCGGCGCAGCGGCAGGCCTGGCTGCCCACGTTGTTCGATGACCCGGCCACCGTATGTGCGTACGCCTTTCAGCTTGGCGCCGCCACGCGCCGCGCGACGACCGCGCTGCAGGACAACGAGGGGTTCCGCTTCTCGGCACTGCAGCTGGGCTGGATCGGTTTCGGTGCCGGCGGCGCGCAGGCCAAGGGCTGGGAGCGCTTCCGCAGCTTCGGCCGCGGCTATCAGCCGGCCGAGGCCAACAGCGCGGCGCTGCAGACCTTCTATGAGGGGCGCGTGCGGGCAGAATGCGGGGTCGGCCGCCAGGTCGCGCAACTGGCGACCCAGCGCGAGCTGTACGGCGATACCGCGTTCGATCGCGAGTTCTCGGCCGATGAGCTCTCCATCGGCACCTTCCTGACCCTGCACGAGACCGACAGCATCCTGCTCGGCCGGCACGCCGGTGAGTTTCTGGCCGACGGCAAGGCGAAGAAGACCGCCCTGCGCGGGCGGCAGGCGTTCGTCGGCACGCCCGGCTTCATCGAGCACGTGTTCGAGCAAAAGTACCTGGACGACATCAACAACCAGGCCGAGAACTTCGTGGTGGTGGATGTCAGCGATGCCGCGGCACGCGCGCTGCGCGAGCACGCGGGCTTTGCCTATTACGACCAGATCAACCGGCGTATCTGGGCGCTGGCCCAGCGCATGCCGGGCCCGGGGCCGCGCCGGTTCGAGCGGCTGCTGATCGAGCGCGACCCGATCTGGCGGCGCGAGGTGCCGGCCGAGCAGCAACCGCTGCTGAAGGAACTGGATGCCTTGCTGGACGATCCGTTCTACCAGGGGTTCCTGATTTACGTGCATCCTCGGGGTATACGTCCTATCGGGTATCACATCGCCCGCCTGCTTGATCGCAATCCGCGGACACCGTTCGCGATCGAACTGGGGCTGCACAACCTGCATACCACGCTGTATCGGCGCTGGATCGACGCACGCCTTCGCCAGTGCGATTCCCCGCCGACAGCCTTCCTGCAAGACAACACGACAACGGAATAGAGGTGATTGATGGATATTGCAATGATCGGGCTGGGCCGCATGGGCGCCAACATGGCCGAGCGCCTGCATCGCGGCGGGCACCACGTGATCGGTGTCGATCCCGGTGAGGCGGCACGTACCGCGGCGGCCGAACGCGGTTTCGAGGTCAGCGCCTCGATCGCCGAGACGCTCGCCGCGCTGCCGGTCCCGCGCGTGGTGTGGCTGATGGTGCCGGCCGGCGTGGTCGACCAGACCCTGGCGTCCCTCTCGCCGCATCTGTCCGAGGGCGATGTGGTGATCGACGGCGGCAATTCGTACTACAAGGATTCCATGCGCCGCAGCGAACAGCTGCAGGGCGAAGACGTGACCTACATCGACTGTGGCACCAGCGGCGGCGTGTGGGGCCTGCAGGAGGGCTACAGCCTGATGATCGGCGGTGACCAGGCGGCGGTCGAACGGATCGGGGCGATCTTCCGCACGCTGGCGCCGGCTGAGGACCGTGGCTGGGCGCATCTGGGACCGAGCGGGGCAGGGCACTTCTGCAAGATGGTCCACAACGGGATCGAGTACGGGATGATGCAGGCCTACGCGGAAGGCTTCGCGTTGATGCAGCACAAGACCGGGTTCAATCTCGATCTGGCGCAGGTGGCCAAGGCCTGGCAGCACGGCAGCGTGGTGCGTTCGTGGCTGCTCGATCTCAGTGCCGATGCACTGGCCCGCAACCCGCAGCTGGATGGCATCGCGCCGTACGTCGAAGACTCCGGCGAGGGCCGTTGGACCGTCGCCGAGGCGATCGATCTGGATGTACCGGCGCCGGTGATCACGCTGTCACTGCTCGAACGCCTGCGCTCGCGCGAGAAGAATTCGTTCAGCGACCGCCTGCTGGCCGCGATGCGCAACGAGTTCGGTGGCCACGCGATCAAGACGACCTGACCGCGTCAGAGCGCCACCCGCTGCCCGCTGCGTGCACTCTCTGCCCCGGCCTCAAGCAGGCGCATCAGCTGCAGCGCCTGCGCGGTGCTGACGGGGGCCGCGCCCACGCCGAGCATCGCATCGCGGAAGGCCGCATAGAACGCCCGGTAATCGCCGGGCACGTTGTCCACGGTGCTGCGTTGGGTGTGTCCGTCGGCATCGATCCGCACCAAGTGACCGTGCTGCGGATCCAGTCCCCAGCCCGGCGCGCCCGGGGCAATGCCGCGGCGCAGCTGATCTTCCTGCACGTCCAGCCCGTCCTTGAGGTAGCTGCCGGCGTCGCCATGCACGATGAATCGCGGGCCGGACGCGGCGACCAGCGAGCCGGCATGCAGGATCGCGCGGTGCCGGGGGTAATGCAGCACCGCATGGAAATAGTCATTGCCGAGCGCATGCTCGCGCTGCGCCATGAGATCTGCACTGATGGCATCGGGCCAACCAAACAACTGCAGCATCTGGTCGAGCAGGTGCGGCCCCAGATCCATCCACAACCCGCTGCCAGGCGCATCGCTTTCGCGCCAACGATCACGAACCTGCGGGCGGAACCGGTCGAAATGGGAATGGCATTCGGCGACGCGGCCGATGCTGCCCTCGTCGATCACCTGCTTGAGGGTGAGGAAGTCGGCGTCATGGCGACGGTTCTGGAACACGGTGACGACCCGTTCGGCCTCCTGCGCGGCCCGTACCACGGATTCGGCTTCGGCCACGCTCAGGGCGAACGGTTTATCCACCAGTACGTGCTTGCCGGCGGCCAGCGCGGCGCGTGCCAACGGGGCATGCGCGTCGTTGGGCGTGGCGATCACCACCGCATCGAGCGCCGGGTCGTCGAACAGCAACTGCGGGTCGTCACAGATGCGCACGTCGGTGAAGCTGCGCAGCAGCCGATCACGCTGCGAGCTGACAATGCTGTGCAGCGCAAGGCCCGGCGTATGCATGATCAGTGGTGCGTGGAAGACGCTGCCGGCCAAGCCATAGCCGATCAGTCCCACCTGCAGTTCAGCGGCCATGGTGCGCTCCAACATATCGAGGCTGGACAGCGTAACGGTTGTGCCTGCGGGGCGGAAATCTGAACCATTCCGCATCAACCTGAGTGGTTCACGGCAGCGTTATGTGGCGCCCACGTCCTGTCCACGGCCCTGCACGGACACTGGCCCCACTCTCCGCAAAGGAATTCGAACATGACCAACACGACCCGTAATCTGCTTGCTGCTTCGCTGGCCCTGGGCATGGTGCTGGGCACCTCGACTGCCATGGCCAAGGATCCGCCGAAGACCACCGATCATGCCGCGATGACCCATGCCGACAAGCACGACTCGGCCGAGCCGGTCACCGACAGCTGGATCACCACCAAGGTCAAGACCGACCTGCTGACCAGCAAGAACGTCCCGGGTACCGAAGTGAAGGTGGAGACCGTCAATGGCGTGGTCACCCTCACCGGCACCGTGGCCAGCCAGGCCGAGCACGACAAGGCCGTGCGCGTGACCCAGCAGATCAAGGGTGTGAAGCGCGTCGACGCTGCCAACCTCAAGGTTGCTGCGACCGCTGCACGCTGAGCCCACACGCTGCATCGCTGAACAAAGCGCGCCTTCGGGCGCGCTTTTTTTGTTCCGCCCCGTATTCACAAACGGGTGGAGTATATTCACCGCTTCGCCATCGCCGGTGGGCAGCGCACTGCCGGGCCTCCCGGGTGCGTCGGGTCGTCGATGGCACCGAGCTGAAGAGGGACTATGGCGCTGGTGTTCAGTGATCAAATCTGGGACCGCTGGCGATTGCCGGCATTGGCCCTGGCGGCCGTGGCCATCATCGTGGTGCCTTGGCTGACCCTGCGCAAATTGGCCGACGACAACGTCGATGCCATGAATTGGGTCACCCACACCCAGGAGGTCGGTGTCGCGGTGTACCAGCTCCAGGCCGATGTGCTGGATGTGGAGTCGGCGGCGTTGACGATGTCCAAGGGTATCGATTCGCCGGGGCTGCGCGAACGCGTGGCCCGGGGCGACGATCTTTCCGACCGGCTTGAGCGGTTGGCCGAACTGACCCGCGACAACCCCGAGCAGCTGCTCCGGATCGGTCGCATCCAGTCGATGCTGGAGCGCCGTATCGAGTTGGCCAAGCAACTGGCGCGTTCCTCGCCGAATGACGATCAGCGCCAGCTGGTGGCCGATCTGACCTCCCGCTACCCGATCCGCAACCTGGTGGAAGACCTGCAGGCCAGCGAAGAGCGCCTGCTCAAGAAGCGCTCGGCCTTGTTCGCCGCACAGCAGCGGCAGGGCGAACTGGTGTCCTGGTCGGCGCTGGTAGTGCAGCTGCTCCTGCTGGGCCTGGTGTTGTGGCTGCTGCACCGGCAGATCCGTCATCGCCTGACCGCTGAGCGTGCCTCCCTGCGCTCGGCCGGCCGCGCCGCCTCGGTGCTGCATACCGTGCGCGAGCCGATCGTACTGCTTGATCGCAGCCTGCGCGTGCAGATGCACAACCCGGCGTTCGCCGAACTGTACGGCCTGGACGAAGACGCCTCGGCTGAAGGCCTGGCGCTGGACAGCATCGGCGAGGGTGCCTGGGCCGATGCGGTGGTCCGCCAGCGCCTGACCGATGTGCTGCTGCGCGGCCGCGAGCTGTGGGATTACGAACACGAACAGCGCACCGCCGATGATGTGGTGCGGATCATGCTGATCAATGCGCGGCGCATGCCGCTGCCGGACAAGGACGACGAGGTCGTGCTGATGACGGTCAGCGACGTCACCGTGCAGCGCGCCGTGCAGCTGCGGGTGGAAGAGCTGAACCGTCAGCTGGAAGGCAAGGTCGAGCAGGTCTCCGAGGTCAACCGCGAACTGGAAGCCTTCAGCTACTCGGTCTCGCACGACCTGCGCGCGCCGCTGCGCCATGTGGCGGGTTTCTCGGACAAGCTGACCCGTCACCTGGGCGAGGATGCGGACGAAAAATCCCTGCATTACCTGGGGGTCATCTCCAATTCGGCCCGGCGCATGGCCGCCCTGATCGACGACCTGCTGGTCTACTCGCGGCTTGGCCGGGCCGCCATGCGGCTGCAGGCGGTGGACATGCAGTCGCTGGTGGCCGATACCCGCGCCATGCTCGATGCCAACCAGCAGAGCGAGTCCGAGGGCAGCGGCGTGCCGCACCACGTGGACTGGAAGATCGCGCCGCTGCCGATCATCGTCTCCGACGAAAACATGATGCGCCAGGTCTGGCTGAATCTGCTCGGTAACGCGATCAAGTATTCTTCCAACCGCGAGCCGGCCCGGATCGAGGTGGACTACAAACTGCAGCCCGACGGCAGCCACCTGTTCACCGTCCGCGACAACGGCGCAGGCTTCGACATGGCCTACGCCGGCAAGTTGTTCGGGGTGTTCCAGCGACTGCACAAAGCCAGCGATTACCCGGGAACGGGCATCGGCCTGGCCAGTGTCCGCCGCGTGTTGACCCGCCACGGCGGCCGTATCTGGGCCGAGTCGGCGGTCGACCGGGGCGCCACGTTCCACTTCTCACTTCCCCCCGCGCTCGACGCGATCAACAAGGGCTCCGCCGCATGACCGCTCTCCGTACCATCCTCCTCGCCGAGGACAGCCCTGCCGACGCCGAGATGGCGATCGACGCCCTGAAGGAAGCCCGCCTGGCCAATCCGATCGTGCACGTTGAAGATGGCGTGGAAACGATGGACTACCTGCTGCGTCGCGGCGCGTACGCCAACCGCGATGAAGGCCTGCCGGCCGTGCTGCTGCTGGACATCAAGATGCCGCGCATGGACGGCCTGGAAGTGCTCAAGGAAATCCGCAACACCGAAGAGCTCAAGCGGCTGCCGGTGGTGATCCTGTCCTCCTCGCGCGAGGAGAGCGATCTGGCGCGCAGCTGGGACATGGGCGTCAACGCCTATGTCGTCAAGCCGGTGGACGTGGACCAGTTCTTCGGCGCGGTGCAGACCCTGGGCAAGTTCTGGGGTTTGATCAACCAGGCACCGGAGGTCGAGTAAGGCCATGCCGCTGACCGGCCCTGCGTTGGGTGCCCTGCGGATCCTGCTGATCGAGGATTCGCCGGAAGACGCCGAACTGATGTGCGAGCAGATGCTCGACGCTGGTCTTGAGGCCAGCTTCGAGCGGGTCGAGAGCGCGCAGGAACTGCGTGAGGCGCTGGAGCGCGCCGCGCCGGACATCGTGCTGTCGGACCTGAGCATGCCCGGCTTCTCCGGCAATGAAGCGCTGCAGATCGTGCGCGCGGCGTTGCCGGAGGTGCCCTTCATCTTCGTGTCCGGCACGATGGGTGAGGAAAACGCCGTGGCCGCCCTGCACCAGGGCGCCAACGATTACATCATCAAGCACCAGCCGGCGCGCCTGCCCTCGGCGGTGGCGCGTGCGGTGCGCGAAGCGCGCAGCGCGATCGACCGCCAGCGGGTGGAAGCCGAGCTGATGCGCGCGCAGCGCCTGGAAAGCCTGTCGCTGCTGGCGGCCGGCCTGAGCCACGACCTGCGCAACATCCTGCAACCGCTGCTGATCATGCCGGACCTGCTCAAGGCCCGGACCGACGATCCGCAGCTGCACCATCTGGCCGACATCATCGCCGAGTGCGGTCGACGCGGCCATGAGATGGCCGAATCGATGCTGTCTTTCGTGCGCGGCTCGCGAAATACAAGCGAACACATCTGCCTGGTCCATCTGTTCGAAGGCGTGGAGCTGCTCCTGCGCAGCAACCTGCCGGCCAAGGTCACCCTGCATCTGGAGGTGGCCGAAGGCCTGGCGGTGGATGCCAACTACACCGAGCTGCAGCAGGTCCTGCTCAATCTGTCCTTGAACGGCATCCAGGCGATGCCCGATGGTGGCCGGCTGACGCTGCGCGCGGCGGCCGCCGCCGATACCCAGGGCGAGGACTGGCTGCAGATCACGGTGTCCGACGAAGGCATCGGCATGGATGCGCAGACGCTCTCCAATCTCTTCAATCCGTTCTTCACCACCAAGGCGACCGGCACCGGGCTCGGCCTGATTTCCTGCAAGCGCATCGTCGAAGGTGCGCACGGCACCATCCAGGTGGACAGCACGCCGGGGGTGGGCACGCGCTTCGAGGTGCTGCTGCCGATGCAGGCGGTGGCCGATGCAGCCGACACCCTGGACGCGCCGACCATCGCCGGTGCGGGGCAGTCGATCCTGGTGGTGGATGGCGAAGCCACGCGGCTGTCGTTGTTGGGTAACGCGCTGTCCAGCCAGGGCTATCACCTGCAGCTGGCCTCCGATGGCGCCGCGGCGCTGCGCTGGATGCAACAGGAGAGCATGCCGGCCCTGGTGATCGCTGATGCCGGCTCCAAGCTGCTCTCGGCCAGCCATCTGCTGGGTGAGATGGCCACGCTGGGCTACCGCGGCCCGGCCCTGGTGCTGGAAGAAGCCGACGTCACCGTGCCGCTGGCGGTATTTCCGCCCGGCATCAACGTGCATGTGCTGCGCAAGCCGCTGGAGATGCAGCAGGTGTTCCGTTCAGTCGCCGAAGCGCTGCAGACCGCCTGATCAGGCTTCCCACGGGAACGGCGGCAGGCTGGCGACGGCCTGTTCGAGCTTGTGCGACCAGCTGCCGTGGATCTCCGCGTACAACGGGCTGTCACCGGCCAGGCGCATGCGCTGGGTGATCCGCAGGTCATCCCTGCGGATCAGCACCAGATCCACCGGCAGCCCCACCGACAGGTTGGAGCGGATGGTCGAATCCAGGGACACGATGGCGGTGCGCGCCGCGTCTTCCAGGCGGGTCTGCGGGCGCAGGATGCGGTCCAGGATCGGCTTGCCGTACTTGGACTCGCCGATCTGCAGGAAGGGGGTCTCCGGCGAGGCCGCGATCGCATTGCCGAGCGGATAGATCATGTACATCCCGGGGTGCTCGCCGCCGATCTGGCCGCCCAGGATCAACGTGGCCTGGGTCACGATGCCATCCTGGCCCGCCTCATGCGTGCTGGATTTGACCTGGCTGTCGAGCAGCACGCGGCCCACGTACTCGGCCACCTCGAACAGATGCCGGTAGGCGCGAAGGTTCTCCGGGCGGTGTTCCTCCACATCGCGGCGCAGGCGCGAGATCAGCAGCTGGGTGGTCGCCAGGTTGCCCGCGGCCATGATGACGAAGGCGGCTTCACCGGGAAATTCGAACTCGTGCAGCTTGCGGTGCACGCGGACATCGTCCAGCGAGGCGTTGGTGCGGGTGTCGGCGGCGAAGACCAGGCCTTCGTCCACCTCGATGCCGACGCAATAGGTCATGTCGGTGTCCTATGATGTGCACCCCGATTCTATGCGCTGGCCCTGTTGGCCCCGTGTGGATTCGCCCCACGTACGCTGAATACCATGACCACTGCGCTCCTGAGCCTGGGCAGCAACCTGCAGCCGCAACAGCACCTTCACGCCGCGGTGGAGGCGCTGCGCGCGCGCTTCGGCGCGATCGCGGTCTCGCCGGCCTACCGCACCGCTGCGGTCGGCTTCGACGGGCCGGACTTCCTCAACAACGCCGTGGCGATCGAGACCGATCTGCCGCTGCAGACGCTGGATGACTGGCTGCACGCGCTGGAGGATGCCCACGGGCGTGACCGCAGCGGCCCGCGCTTCAGTGACCGCACGCTGGACATCGATGTGGTGTTCTACGGCGACCTGATCGTGGAAGGCCCCGGCCATCTGCGCATCCCGCGCCCGGAGCTCAAGCACGCGTTCGTGCTCAAGCCGCTGGCCGATATCGCGCCGGACTTCCGCGACCCGGTCAGCGGGCTGACCCTGGAGGCGCTGTGGCGCGCCCATCGGCAGTTCGGCGAGCCGTTCGACACGATGGAGCTGGTGCCCGGGTAATCAGGCGCCGGGTAGTGCAATCGGCGTTTACGACAACGTCCGCCCACCATCCACGCGCAGCGTGTGCCCGGTGACGAACGCGGCCTCGGTGGCCAGCCAGTACACCGCCTCGGCGATCTCCTCCACCGTGCCGGTGCGGGCCAGCGGCGTGCGCGCCAGCAGCGCCTGCCGGGCGAAATCGTCCTTGCCCTGTTCCGGCCACAGGATGGCCCCAGGGGCGACCGCGTTGACCCGCACCTTGGGCGCCAGTTCCAGCGCCAGCGAGCGGGTGACCATTTCCAGCGCGGCCTTGGCGGCCGCGTACACCGGGTGATCGCGCATCGGCTGGGTGCCGTGCAGATCGGTCAGGTTGACGATGCTGCCCTGCTGGCGGCGCAGGTGCGGCGCGGCGGCCTGGGCCAGCAGCAGCGGCGCGCGCGCATTGACCGCGAACAGGTCGTCCCACTGCGCGGCGGTGATCTGGCCGAGCAGGGTGGGGTAGAAGTTGGAGGCGTTGTTGACCAGCGTGTCCAGCCGGCCGAACTGGGCCACGGTCTGGTCGATCAGGTCGGGCAGGGCATCGGCATCGCGCAGATCCGCCTGCAGGGCCAGCACGCTGCCCGGCCGCAGCATGTCCATGTCGAAGGCCATCTGCTGCAGCTCGGTGGTGGAGGTGTGGGCATGCAGCACCACCGACCAGCCACAGGCGTGGAACTGGCGGGCGATGGCCGCGCCGATCCGGCGCGCGCTGCCGGTGATCAGCGCCACGGGCGCGGTATCGGTCATCGGGGGTACTCCCTGCTCAGGCTATGCTGTGCATTGTCACCGCAATCGCCCGCGCCATGCATTCCCCACTGCCCCCCCCCGAATCCGACGCCCTGGCCCACAGCGACGAGCTGGCTGCGGCGCTGCGCGCTGAAATCCTCGCCAACGGCGGTGCGATGCCGTTCTCCCGTTTCATGGAGCTGAGCCTGTATACCCCCGGTTGGGGCTATTACAGCGCCGGCGCCAGCAAGTTCGGTGCCGCCGGCGATTTCACCACCTCCCCGGAAATCGGCGCGCTGTTCGCCGCGACCCTGGCCAACGCGATCGCCCCGGTGATGCAGCAGCTCGGCCCGGAAGCGCGTTTCATGGAGGTCGGCGGCGGTAGCGGTGCGTTCGCCGAAGTGCTGCTCAAGCGCATGCTGGAACTGGACGCGCTTCCCGAGCGTTACGCCATCCTGGAGCCCAGCGCGGACCTGCGCGAGCGTCAGCGCGAGCGTCTGGAGAAGGCGCTGATCCCGCCGGTGTTCGCCCTGGTGGAGTGGCTGGACCGCCCGTTCGACGACGACTGGGACGGCATGGTCTTCGCCAATGAAGTGATCGATGCCTTGCCGACGCCGCGCTTTCTCGCGCGTGACGGCATGGTGTACGAGGAAACCGTCGAGCTGGATGCGCAGGGCGCCTTCGTGCGTGGCGCGCAGCCGGCCGATGCGATGCTCACGGCGGCGGTCCGGCACGTCGAGCGCTATCGCGAGCAGCCCTTCGCCGACGGTTACCGCTCCGAGCTGCTGCCGCAGCTGCCGTACTGGATCCAGGCGATTGCCGGCGGCCTGAAGCGCGGCGCGATGCTGTTCGTCGATTACGGCTACCCCCGCAACGAGTATTACCAGGACGACCGCGACGACGGCACGGTGCGCGCGTTCTATCGCCACCACGTGCACAATGATCTGTACCGCTGGCCGGGCCTGCAGGACCTGACCGCCTCGGTGGATTTCACCGCATTGGCCGAGTCGGGCACCGGTGCCGGATTCGAACTGGCCGGTTACTGCACGCAGGCCAGTTTCCTGCTCGGCAACGGACTGGATACGCTGCTGGAAAAAGCCGATGCGCGCACCGACGAGATCGGCCGCGTACGCCTGCGCGATCAGGTGAAAAAGCTGACGCTGCCGACCGAGATGGGCGAGCGCTTCCAGGTGATGGGCTTCCAGCGCGATGTCGATTTCGAAGCCGCCTTCGAACTCGGCGATCTGACCTGGCGTCTGTAAGGTGGCGGCGACACCCGTGTTGAAGCCGCTGCGCTGGCCGCGGTTCTGGCTGGCGCTGTGGTGGTTGGCGGTAATGGGCACCATCGTGGTCTGCCTGATCCCGCCGCCGCCGATCCCGTTGCCGGAGAACAGCGACAAGGTCGAGCACTTCCTCGCCTACTTCCTGCTGGCCGCATCCGCGGTGCAGATTTACCAGCGCCGCGCGGCGCTGATCTGGGCCGCAGTCGGCCTGGTCGCACTGGGGATCGGCATCGAATTCGCGCAGGGTGCCTTGACCGTCAACCGCATGGCCGACCCGATGGACGCGCTGGCCGGCATGGCGATCGTGTTCACCCCGTTGCGCGATCTGCTGGTGCGCCTGCGCGGTTGATGCGTGTGACGCCGGCGACGCACGATCGGTAGTGCCGGCCGCTGGCCGGCACCCCGGTGCCCCAATTACCGCGGCAACAGCGTCATCTCATCCAGCACCCACATCGTCGGCCGGGTATCGCCGGTGAAGCGCACGCACAGATTCTGGCTGCCCTTGAGCGAGCGCGGCAGCGCCGCCTCCAGTGTGATGAACCCATCGGCACCTGGTGCGGCCGGCAGCTTCACGCTGGCCAGCGGCTTGCCATCGCACTGGCCGCCGAGGATGTCCATTTCCCCATGCGCGCTGCGCTTGGGCGCGAAGCGCCGGTTCGGCTCATCATGGGCGAGCTGGAAGTAGTACGGGATCCGCCCGGCGCGAATGCGGACGCTGGCAATGCCGTCCACAGCCGCGTCCTTCCACAACCAGCACGGGTTGAAGATGTCCACGTTGAAGATCGCGCGCTCGCCATCGGCCGGTCCGTCATCTTCCAGGCGCAGCAGCAGCTGGCCGTCGCCCGGGCACTGCGCGAGATGTTCGTCGGTCCGCGACAGCAGCGACGCGACGGTGATGTCGAAGCGGCTGGCCGCCTTGGCCAGTGCCTGACCATTGAAGAACGTGGCGGCCTGCAGCGCCACCGGCAGCGGCTGCTGCAGCGGGGCGGTGTAGCGCGGTGACTGCGCGGTGACCGCGCTGCCGTCCACGCTGTAGTGGATGTCGTAGCCGAGTGGGGTGCGCAGGGCCAGCGTTGCGGTGCCGGCGCTGCGGTCGTCATGGCTGTCCAATTCCACCTGGAAGGGCGTCTGCGCATACGCGATGCCCATCGCCTGGTAACGCTGCAGCTGCGCTGGCAGGCGCGCCAGGAAATCCGCATAGTCGCGGCGCTCGCGCGGCGACCAGCCAGTCTCGGCCACGGCGGACAGGCGCGGGAACAGGTTGTGCTGCAGGCGTGCGTAGCTGCGCGTGTGTTCGGTGAACATGTTGGCCTGCAGGCCGAGGATGTGATGCTGCTTGTCCTTGGCCAGCGCGTCCGGCACCGGCTCGAAGCCGTACACGCGCGCCAGCGGAATCGCCGCCGGGCGGCCCGGCGGTTCGTTCGGCGAGTTGGTCTGCAGGTAGTCCATGTACATGTCGGTCACCGGCGACATGACCACGTCGTGGCCTTCGCTGGCGGCCTTGAGGCCGCCCTCGGTACCGCGCCAGGACATCACCGTGGCTTCCGGCGGCAGCCCGCCCTCGAGGATTTCATCCCAGCCGATCAGGCGCCGGTCGTGTTGTTCCAGGAAGGTCTCCAGGCGCTTGATGATGTGGCTCTGCATCTCCATCTCATCGCCGGCGCCCAGCTCGCGCATGCGTGCCTGCACCCGTGCGGAGGCCTCCCACTGGTCCTTGACCGCTTCGTCGCCACCCACGTGCACGTACGTGGCCGGGAACAACGCGATGACTTCTTCCAGCACGTTCTCGAGGAATTCGAGGGTGCTGTCTTCCGTGTTGAACAGGTTCGGGAACACGCCCCATTCGCTCAGCGGCTTGAGCGGGGTCTCGATCGTGCCGAGTTCCGGGTAGGCCGCGATCGCTGCGGTGGCGTGGCCGGGCACGTCGATTTCAGGAATGACCTGGATATGGCGCGCGGCGGCATACGCGATCACCTCGCGGATCTGGTCCTGCGTATAGAAGCCGCAGTACGGGCGCTCGGCACCGGTGACCGGATCGCGGCCGCCATCGCCGGCCGGAATGCGGCAGCTGCCGATGCCGGTCAGTTTCGGGTAGCGCTTGATCTCCATGCGCCAGCCCTGGTCATCGGTGAGATGCCAATGAAAGGTGTTGAGCTTCTGCTCGGCCATTGCATCCAGGACCTGCTTGATCTCATCCAGGCTCTGGAAGTGGCGGGCCGAATCCAGCATCAGGCCACGCCAGCTGAAACGGGGGGCATCGTCGATACGCAGCGCTGGAAGTTTGCCATCGCTGCCGCCGGTAAGCAGCTGCGAGAGCGTGGCCGCACCGTAGAACAGGCCGGCTTCGGTGGCGGCCTGCACGGTCGCGCCACGCGCGTCAGAACGCAGCTGGTAGCCTTCGGCGCCGGTCCTGAGCGCGGCATCGAGGATGAAGCGGATGCCGTCCTTGCCGCGCCCTTCGCCGACCGTCACCGCCGGGCCACCGCTGTCGCGCAGCAGGGTGGCGAACTGCGTGGCGACGCGCTGGGCGGCCTGGCCCTGTGCACGGACCGGCGTGGCGGCGGTCACGGTGTAGCCGGCGCCGTCGATGCGATCGACCTTGGCGGGCGCGGGGATCACCATCAGCGAACCGGGCAGGGCCTTCGGGCCAGCCGGTGCCTGTGCGTCGGCGGCCTGGGCCAGCGGTGCGAGGGAGAGTGCCAGTGCGAAGGACAGCAGCGACAGCGAGGTACGACGGGTGCGGGTGTGCATCGGGTCATTCCTTTGTAGCGAATCGGGTTCCACCTGTGAAAACGGGCCCGGAGATCCGGGCCCGTATCAGGCATTCAGCATAGTGCCAAGGCAATCAGAACTTGAAGTGCAGGGTCGCCATGTAGCGGCGGCCGCTCTTGTAACGCGAGGCCAGGTGATCCTTGTCGCCCAGGTACTGGAAGTACTCTTCATCGAGCAGGTTCTGGGCGTCGACGGTGACCGACCAGTTTTCGTTGAAGGTGTAGCCGAAGCTGGCGCCCAGCTCGGCGTAGTCGTCCACGCTGGCCGGTGCCGAGCCTGCGACGTAGCCGCCGGCCAGGTAGCTGTCACGCCAGTTGTAGGTCAGGCGGGCGTTGATCGGGCCCTTCTCGTAGTACGGGCTGAACGCGACCGAGTTGCGCGACTGGTAAGGCAGCGCATCGCCGGAGTTGTTCTCACCGTTGGCGTAGGTGTAGTTGGCGGTCAGGCCGAAGCCGCTCTCACCGAAGGGCTGCTGGTAGCTGAGGTTGAAGCCCTTGACGTGGCCGCTGCCGGCGTTGCGCGGACGCTGGATGCTGTAGTCGCAGTAGCCGTCGGCCGCACAGCCGTTGGTGCCCACGATGTTGGCCCAGGTGGCCGGCGAGGTATCGCGGATCGAGTTGTACTGGCGCTCGGTGACGGCGCTGGTATCGATGTAGTTGTCGATCTTCTTGTAGAACAGCGACCAGGCCACCACCGACTGCGGCGCGAAATAATACTCGGCCGACAGGTTGTAGTTCCAGGACTCATACGGCGACAGGGCTGCGTTGCCGCCACTGCCGGTGAGGGTGGTGTCGTTGAGGAAGGTGTTGTTCACCATCTGGTTGTACGGTGCCCAGGCGATGACCTTGCTGGCGCCGAAGCGGAACACCCAGTCGCTGTCGGTGTCGTAGACCAGGTTGACCGAGGGCAGCAGGAAGTCTTCCTTCTTGGTCTGGGTCTGCCACTTGCTGTCCAGATCGGTCAGGGTGGGGGTGCCGCCGTAGACGAAGCCGCTGCCGGCGGTCTTGGAGTCCACGTAGCGCACACCGACGTTGCCGCGCACCGGGCCGTTGGAGAAGTTCAACTGCGCGTAGGCGGCGTTGTTGGTCTGCTCCAGCGCCCAGCTGTTGTTGAGGTAGCTGGCCGGATCCGGGTTGGCGAAGTCCAGCGGGCTGCCCTTGACCCAGTTCAGCACGTTGTCGCGGCCGACCTGGACATGACGGCCCTGGCCATCGGCGAAGCCCTGGATGTCGGTCAACCCGATGGTGCCGACGTCGGCCAGGGTGCCCGGACGCACGCCGCCATACACGTTCAGATCGAAGCTCTCTTCATGCTTGCCGTGGCGCACGCCGAACTGCAGCTGGTTGAAGATGCTGTCGAACTGCACATTGAAGTCCAGCTGCGCGTAGGTGTCCTTGCTGTCGGTGGAGAAGATGCCGTTGTTGCCGAACCAGCCACCGGCCGAGCCCCAGTTGGCCGGGTTGCGGGCCGCATCGGGGTTGTCGAAGGTGATGCCGTTGTCCAGGTTCCAGCTGAAACCACCGTTGTAGAACGGTTCGATGAAGTACTGGGCCAGTTCCTTGTTCTCGGACTTGCTCTGGCCGGCCTGGCCGCTGATGCCCCAGCTCTCGCCTTTCCAGGCGCCGCGCAGATCCAGGCCCTTGGTGGTGACTTCCGATTCGCGCACGTTGTTGTCGTAGATCACCGTGCCGCTGTTGGCGGTGGCGCTGGCATTGGAGTGGCCGCTGTTGACCACGCCATTGCGCACATCGCCGAGCTGGTTCACTGCACCGACGGTGCCGGGATTCCAGGTCAGGAAGGAGTACATCGACTGGTTGTAGTTGTCGAAGTTCTCCTTGATGTACAGGCCGCTCAGGTTGAACTCGAGCTCGTCGGTGGGCTTGAACTGCAGATTGACTACGGCGCTGTCGCGCTTGCGGTCCTGCTGGAACCAGGCCGCATTGACCGAGTTGGGCACATCCGCGTTCGGGTCCACGCCCGGCGCATTGGTGAAGGTGGAGGCCTTGGCGTACCCGAATACTTCCATGCCCTGGCGGTCCACGCGCTCTTCATAGTGCTGCGCGGCCACGTTGATGCCGAAGGTTTCCTCGTCGTTCTTCCAGCTGTAGATCGCCGAGGCGTTCGGCTTGCCCTTGCTGGCCTGGTCGCTGTAGCTGTAGCCGATCGAAGCGGCCACTTCATTGGCGCGCATGTCCAGCGGCTGGCGGGTGTGCATCAGGATGGTGCCGCCCAGGCTGCCTTCGGTCAGACGTGCTTCGGAGGACTTGATGACCTCCATGCGGCCCAGGATCAGCGGCGAGAGCAGGGTGTAGTCGAAGCCGCGGTTGGGCTGTTCGCCGTACAGCCAGATCGCCTGCGCCACCGGATGGCCATCCAGGAAGGACAGGTTGAGGCTGGGGTCGGTGCCATCGATGCTGACCCGCTCACCCTGGCCGAAGCGACGGTCCAGCGAGATGCCTGGCAGCTGCGAGAGCGCCTCGGCCACATTGGTGCTGGGGAACTTGCCGATGTCCTCGGCGGTGATCGCCTCGGAGATGGTGACGTTGTTGCGCTTGGTATCCAGCGACTTTTCCAGGCTCGCGCGGATGCCGACGACGCTGACCGTATCCAGGTCGGTGGGGGTGGTCGAGGTTTCCTGCGCCTGCGCGCCGAACACCAGACAGCTGAAAATGGCTGCCGAAAGCAGACTCTTGCGGTGGTTCATGATGTCTCTCCTCATCAATCCGATGGTTCGCCGGCGACGGCGTGTCTTCTTGCGTCTGGTACGACTTTGCCGCGCGCCCTGAACGGGGTGCGCCATGGGTGCTACGTACTGCGTATTGCCTTGCCCTGTGCGCCGTCAGGCGTTCGGGTGGTCCCTCTGTCCCAGGTACCAGCTGGCGGCGCCGATGACGCCCAGCTGCCCGTGCTCGACCACCTTCACGGGAATACGTTCCAGCGCCTCGCGCATCGGCCCCTTGTTGAGGTACCGCTCGACGAAGGTGCTGTTCAACAGGAAATCGCGGATCTGCGGCAGGATGCCGCCGGCCAGGTAGACCCCACCGGTGACGCCGTACTGCAGCGCCATGTCGCCGATCGTGCTGCCGAGCAGGCCGCAGAACACCTCCAGGCTCTGCTTCGCGAGCGGGTCGTGGTCGGCCATGGCAGCGGCGGTGATCGCATCGGGCGTGGTCAGCGTCGGCGCTTGGCCGTTCAACGCGCACAGAGCGCGGTACAGATTCATCAGGCCGGGGCCGGACAGCGCCTGCTCGACCGAGACATGCGACCGGTCGCGCAGCATCTGCCGCACGATCGCCATTTCCAGTTCGGTGGTGGTGGCCAGGGTCGGCTGGCCGGCTTCGGTGGCCAGGACCACCGCGCCATGCGCGGTCGGGATCCACACCGCCGCGCCGAGGCCGGTGCCGGGGCCGACCACCAGGGTCGGGCCGCGCGGGGCGGTGGCCGGGCCGGTCAGCTGCAGCACGCCGCTGGCATCGACCTGGGCGGCGGCATAGGCCACCGCCTCGAAGTCATTGACGATGTACACCTGGTCCAGGCCGACCTCACGCTCGATCTGCCGCGCCGACAGCGGCCAGGGCAGGTTGGCGGTGATCACCGTGCCGTCTTCACGTGCATAGCCCGCAGTGGCGACCACGCAGTGCGCCGGGCGTGGGCCATCGGCCAGGAAGTCGGACAGGATCGCGCTGAGGCCGGCGTAATCCGCATTGCGGAATTTGCGGTAGTCCAGCAGCTCCACCGGATGGGCCGGATCGGCGCTGGCCTGGACCCGGCCAACCCGGACATGCGTGCCACCCACGTCGGCGGCCAGGAACGGCGGCGTCGCGGCGGGCGGGGCATGGGCCGGTACAGCGTGGGCGGCGTTGGTCACACGGACTCCATCGGTTGGGCATGGCCAGGGCTGGCCCGGCGATTGAGGCGGAGTCTGTAATCGTTCTGACAACGATGTCAACGATAACCTCGGACTTTCGATGCTGCGCCGCAACGGGCCATGCCGCAGGAAAACGTTTTCACCCAACGGCCGTCATGTTTTTGCAAACGGCTTGGAAACAGGCGTCCAGCTCCCGTCCGGCGAGCCATACCGGGTTTTTGCGCAGATGCAGCACGCGGTTTTCACCGGACGCCCGTCAAACCAGTTGTTGACAAACCCGGCAGCGGCGACGAATAAATGTGACAACGTTGTTCCCAGCCACTCTTCCGACGCCGCATCGCGCGCCGTCGATGCAGGAGCCTTCTTGATGTCTGCCGTGCCTGCTGCCTCCGCGCGTTCGAGCGTGCTTACCTCGATCCTGATCATCGGCGTGCTGTTCTTCCTGATCGGCTTCTTCACCTGGCTCAACGGCCCGCTGATCACCTTCGTCAAACTGGCCTTCGAGCTGGACGAGGTCGGCGCCTTCCTGGTGCTGATGGTCTTCTACCTGTCGTATTTCTTCCTCGCCCTGCCGGCCTCGTGGATTCTCAAGCGCACCGGCATGAAGAAAGGCTTGAGCCTGAGCCTGCTGGTGATGGCGGCCGGCGCGGTGGTGTTCGCGCACTTTGCCCAGCAGCGCTGGTACCCGGGCGCGCTCAGTGGCCTGTTCGTGATCGGCAGCGGGTTGGCCCTGCTGCAGACAGCGGTCAACCCGTACATCAGCATCCTCGGCCCGATCGAGACCGCGGCCCGGCGCATCGCGCTGATGGGCATCTGCAACAAGATCGCCGGCATGCTGGCCCCGGTGCTGATCGGCACGCTGGTGCTGCATGGCATCGGCGATCTGGACGCCCAGGTGAAGGTCGCCGATGCGGCTGCCAAGACGGTGCTGCTCAATGACTTCGCCGCCAAGATCCAGCTGCCGTACATGGCCATGGCCGGGCTGCTGGTGGTGCTCGCGGTCGCGGTGCTGTTCTCGCCGCTGCCCGAGCTGAAGACCGCTGAAGCCAATGCTACGCCGGCCCGCGCGCCCGGGGTGGCCGAGCGCACCAGCATCTTCCAGTTCCCGCACCTGTGGCTGGGCGTGCTGTGCCTGTTCGTGTACGTCGGCGTGGAAGTGATGGCCGGCGATGCGATCGGCACTTACGGCCACGGCTTCGACCTGCCGTTGGACCAGACCAAGATGTTCACCTCGATCACCCTGGCATTCATGCTGTCGGGTTACGTGGTGGGCCTGGCGCTGATTCCGCACCTGGTGACGCAATCGCGCTACCTGAGCATTTCGGCAGTGCTGGGCGTGCTGTTCTGCATCGGCGCGCTGCTGACCCGCGGCTATGTCTCGGTAGGCTTCGTGGCCGCGCTGGGCTTTGCCAACGCGATGATGTGGCCGGCGATCTTCCCGCTGGCGATCCGCGGCCTGGGCCGCTTCACCGAGACCGGCTCGGCGCTGCTGGTGATGGCCATCGCCGGTGGCGCGATCATTCCCCAGCTGTTTGCCGTGCTCAAGCAGCACTTCGACTTCCAGTGGGTGTTCGCCGGCCTGATGGTGCCCTGCTACCTGTACATCCTGTTCTATTCGATGCGCGGCCACCGGGTCGGGCTGTCCCGCGACGGGCAGTGATCGGCGATCATGGACGCTCAACCGGTCAGCCAGGGAAAAACGATGCGTAGAGCGACCATCAAGGATGTCGCCGAACGGGCCAAGGTATCGCTGAAGACAGTCTCGCGGGTCATCAACAACGAGCCGTCGGTGATGCAGGCCACCCGTGCACGGGTGCTGCGCGCGATCGCCGAGCTGGACTACGAGCCCGATCCGGCCGCGCGCAACCTGCGCACCGGCACCACGCTGGTGGTCGGGCTGGTCTACGACAACCCCAACCCGTACCACATCATCGGCGTGCAGAACGGCGTGCTTGCCGCGTGCCGCGAGACCGGGTTCGGCTTGCAGATCCATCCCTGCGATTCCAGCTCGCCGATGCTCGCCGAGGAACTGGCCGACTGGGTGCAGCGTTCGCGCTTGGCCGGGCTGGTGCTGACCGCGCCGATGTCCGAGCGCAAGGATCTGGTGGCCGCGCTCACCGCCCGCGGGATCAAACTGGTGCGCATCATCGCCGCCACCGCCGATCCGGAGGACGGCGCCTGTGTGTTCGTCGACGACCGCGAGGCCGCCTACGAGATCACCGAGCACCTGATCCAGCTGGGCCACCAGCGGATCGGCTTCCTCTGGGGCGGCACCTCGCACCGCTCCAGCGGTGAGCGCTATGCCGGCTATGAAGCGGCGCTGCGCGACTACGGCATGACAATCGACAAGCACCTGGTGGTGCAGGGCGATTACACCTTCGATGATGGCTTCCGCGGCGCGCGCCGCCTGCTGGCGCTGCGCGAACCGCCCACCGCGATCTTCGGTTCCAACGATGAGATCGCCGCCGGCGTGCTCGCGGCCGCCAAATCCACCGGCATGAACGTGCCCTACGACCTGTCCATCGCCGGTTTCGAGGACAGTCCGTTCTCGCGCCAGTCCTGGCCGCCGCTGACCACCGCCAAGCAGGCCACCGAAGACATCGCCCGGCATGCCGCGCGCCTGCTGATCGCGCAGCTGCGTAGCGATGCCTACGACGACGCGCCGCTGCAGCTGCAGAACCAGGGCTTCGTGCCGCAGCTGGTCGTGCGTGGTTCCACCGCGCCGATGCGCCCGCAGGGTGCACGGCTTCCCTCTCCTGAAACGACCTGAGTTCCCATGTCCCTGCCTGCCCCCCACGACACCCTGATGTACCGCGAAGCCGCCGAGGCTGCCGATGTGATCGCCGCGCAGTTCGCGCGCAACCAGGTGGCCGTGGAGACGCTGGCCGCCAGCCTGCGCGCGGCACCGCCGCCGTTCGTGGTGACCTGCGCGCGCGGCAGTTCCGACCACGCCGCCACCTATGCCAAGTACCTGCTGGAAACGCGCCTCGGGCTGGTCACCGCCTCGGCGTCGCCCTCGGTGGGCTCGGTCTACGAAGCACCCCTGAAGCTGCGCGGCGCGCTGTACATCGTGATCTCGCAGTCGGGCAAGAGCCCGGACCTGCTGCGCAATGCCGAGGCCGCGCGTGCGGCCGGTGCACGCGTGGTGGCGCTGGTGAATGTCGAGGATTCGCCGCTGGCGCAGCTGGCCGAGACGGTCATCCCGCTCGGCGCCGGTGCCGAGCGCAGCGTGGCGGCGACCAAGAGCTACCTGGCCTCGCTGTCGGCGATCCTGCAGCTGGTGGCGTACTGGACCCAGGATGTGGGGCTGATCGCCTCGCTGCGCGCGCTGCCCGATGCGCTGCGCGAGGCCTGGAACAGCGACTGGTCGTCGCTGACGGATGGCCTGGTGCCGGCCCACAATCTGTTCGTGCTCGGCCGTGGCCTCGGCCTGGCGGCGGCGCAGGAAGCGGCGCTGAAGTTCAAGGAAACCTGTGGCCTGCACGCCGAGGCCTACAGCTCGGCCGAGGTCAAGCACGGCCCGATGGCGCTGGTCGGCCCGGGCTTCCCGGTGCTGGCCTTCGCCCAGCCGGATGAAACCGGCGCCGGCACCCGCGCGGTGCTGAGCGAGTTCGCCGCGCGCGATGCGCAGGTGTGGCTGGCCGATGTCGGTGGGGATCTGCCGCTGCCGGTCGCGCCCCACCCGGCGTGCGCGCCGCTGCTGACCATCCAGAGCTTCTACCGCGCGATCAATGCGCTGGCGCTGCGCCGTGGCCACAACCCGGACCTGCCGCCGCATCTGAACAAGGTGACGGAAACCGTCTGATGAAAACCGTTCTGCGCAATGCCCGCATCCTGGCCGGCGACGACTTCCGCGACGACCTGGCGATCGTGATCGAAAGCGGCCGGATCACCGCGCTCATCTCCGATGCCGCGCCCATGCTCGGCCAGGCCGATGAGCAGGTGGACCTGGGCGGCGGCTGGTTGCTGCCCGGCTTCATCGATGCGCAGGTCAATGGCGGTGGCGGCGTGCTGTTCAACAACAGCCCGGATGTCGCCACGCTGCGCACGCTGGCCCAGGCGCACCGCCGCTTCGGCACCACCGGTCTGCTGCCGACTCTGATCAGCGACGACGTGCAGGTGATGCGCGCGGCCATCACCGCGACCCGCCAGGCGATCAGCGAGGGCGTGCCAGGCGTACTCGGCATCCATCTGGAAGGCCCGTACATCGCCCCGGCGCGCAAGGGCACGCATGACGCGAACAAGTTCCGCGTGCCCGATGCCGCCGAGATTGCCTTGGCCGCCTCGCTGGACAACGGCGTCACCCTGCTCACGCTGGCGCCCGAGCGGGTGCCGCTGGAGAGCATCCGCGCGCTGGTGGAACGCGGCGTGGTGGTGGCGGCAGGTCATACCGCCGCCAGTTACGAAGAGGCGCGTGCCGGCCTGGAGGCCGGTATCCGCGGCTTCACCCATCTGTACAACGCGATGTCACCGCTGACCGGGCGCGAGCCGGGCGCGGTCGGCGCTGCACTGGAAGACCGCGACAGCTGGGTCGGCATCATTGCCGACGGTGTGCATGTGCACCCGGCCAGCCTGCGTGTGGCGCTGGCGACCAAGCCGCGCGGCAAGGTCATGCTGGTCACCGATGCGATGCCGCCGGTGGGTGCGGCAGACCCAAGTTACGAACTGTACGGCGAGGTCATCACTGCGGTGGACGGGGTGGTGCGCAATGCTGCCGGCTCGCTGGCCGGCTCGGCGCTGGACATGGCCACGGCGGTGCGCAACAGCGTGCAGCTGCTGGGCGTGTCGTTGGCCGAAGCGGCGCGCATGGCGTCGACCTATCCTGCGCAGTTCCTGAATCTGGATGACCGCTACGGGCACATCGCCGAGGGCCATCATGCCGATCTGGTGCTGCTCGATGACGCGCTGCAGGTGCGCAGCACCTGGATCGCCGGGCAGCGCGAAGACGTATGAGTGCCGCGCCGTCGGGGCGGATGGGGTCGATCGATGCACTGCGCGGCCTGACCGTCGCGGCGATGCTGCTGGTCAACAACCCCGGCGACTGGAGCCATGTCTACGCGCCGCTGCTGCACGCGGACTGGCATGGCTTCACCCCGACCGACCTGATCTTCCCGCTGTTCCTGTTCATCGCAGGCGTCTCGATGGCCTTCAGCCTGGCCCCGCGCGCGGGCGAGCGGGCCACGCGTCCGGCGCTGGTGCGTGGGGTACTGCAACGCGCGCTGCGCATCCTGATCGCCGGCGCGCTGCTGCACCTGATGGCGTGGTGGCTGTTCGAGCTGCCCGCGTATCGCCTGTGGGGCGTGCTGCAGCGGATCGCCCTGTGCGTGGCGGTGGTCGGTGTGCTGGCGGTCTACACACAGGCGCGGACGCAATGGGTGGTGATCATGGGATTGCTGGCGGCCTATGCGGGCATCCTTCTTTCTGCCCATTCGCTGGCGCCATGGGTCAATCCAGCCAGCCGCCTGGATACCGCGCTGTTCGCCCCGTTCCTCTATAAGTACTCCGCGCTCACCGGCCTGGGTCATGATCCGGAAGGCCTGCTGAGCAGCCTCGGGGCGATTGCCACTACGTTGCTCGGTCTGCGCGCGGGTGCGTGGCTGCGTGCCGGCCAATCGGTCCGCCTGGCCACCCTGGCGCTGGCCTGTCTGGCCGTCGGTGGTCTGGCCACGCTGTGGCTGCCCCTGAACAAACAGCTCTGGACGCCGAGCTTCGTGCTCTGGACCGGTGGCCTGTCCGTGGTCGCGCTGCTGCTGGCGCACCTGTTGATCGACTGCTGGGGTATGCCCGCACTGGGCCGCCGCTTCGGGGTGAATGCAATCGCCGCTTACCTTGGGTCCTCGGCAATGGCGCTGGTCCTGGGCGCGACAGGCGTCTGGGCTTGGGCGTTCCATGCACTGGAGCCTGTGGTACCGCAGGCTCCGATGTTGGCCTCGCTGATGTGTGCGGTGGGCTTCGTCGCGCTCTGGTGGGGCGTTGTGTGGGTGCTGGATCGCCGGCGCCTCTACCTGAAGATATGAAGGCATCGGTTTTTTACCTTCGCATCACGGCGGCACAGTAAAAGTACCTACGCCGGTCATCCGTAAAAGCACTGGGCCGTTGCTGTCCCCCTTCTGCTGAACAGGAAAGGTACATGCGCCAGACGCTTGTTTGGCCGGCACGACCGTTGCTGGCTGTCCAGATATCGCACCTGCTGCAGGTCGGCCGACGAAGTGCGCTGGGCACTGTGTTGATTGCCGGGGCCTTCCCGGCCTGGGCGGGGTGTGACAACCCAGTGCCGACCACTGGCCAGACCGTGACCTGCTCCAACCAGCTGCCCAATCCAGACACGGTGCCGGTTACGGGGGCGGCGGGCAGCACCAATATCACCATCAACGTCCTCGGCAATGCACAGCTCGCACCGACCAGCGGCACGGCGATCACGTTGCAGCCGGGCGGCGGTGGTCATCTGATCACCAACGACGGCAGCATCATCGCGGTGGCCGGGCGTGGCCTGCAGCTGGATGCCGCCTCCACCGTGATCAATCGTGGGGTGATCAGCGGCAGTACGGGCGGCATCGTATTCGGCGTTGGCAATGATCGGCTGGACATGCTGGCCGGCAGCATCCGCGGTGGTGTCGCGCAGGGCGCCGGCAACGACACCCTGGTGGTACGCGGTGGTGTCATCGACAGCGTCGACCAGGGCGATGGTGTTGACGTGATGGAGATCAGTGGCGGCACCATCACCGGCGCGGTGCAGCAGGGCGGTGGCCAGGATGTGTTCGTGATGACCGGCGGCACCATCGGTGCGCTGCTGCAGGGTGATGGCACTGACCGTTTCCGCATGACCGGCGGCCAGATCATCGGCGGCTTCGACGACGGCGACTATGCCGAGATGACCGGCGGGCGCATCGGCCGGGTCAACATGAAGCTGGAGAACAACACCTTCGACATGTCCGGTGGCACGATCGAGGGCAACCTTGTCACCGGCTTCGGCAACGACACCATCATCCTCTCCGAAGGCTACATCGGCGGCAACATCAGCGTCAGCGGTGGCGATGATTCCATCACCATCACCGGCGGCACGGTGCGCGGTGAGATCCGCGCCAGCACCGGCAACGATCGGCTGGACTGGTCCGGTGGCGGGGTGGTGTACGGCACGGTGGACATGGGCGAGGGCAATGACGTCGCCACGCTGTCCAACCTCAACAACAGCCATCTCGGCGCGATTCCGCTGTTCACCGGTGGGCTTGGCACCGATCTGCTCACGATGAACAACGTCAAGACCAGCGGTGTCTCGCGCTTCACCGGCTGGGAGCAGATCAACCTGCGCCAGGACAGCCAGCTGACGTTCGATGGCGATCTGGTGCTGTCCGACGTCACCACCAGCGGCGGTACGCTGGACGTCGACAGCACCAGCACGGTGTTTGCCGGTGGCCTCAATGCCAACGTGCGCACGTTCACTGCCGGCCAGCAGGTCAATGTGATCAATGCCGGCCGTATCGATCTGAGCAACGGCAGCAACGGCCCGGGCGATGCGTTCACCATCGCAGGCAATTACGTCGGCAACAACGGCGGGGTGTACCTGCAGTCGGTGCTGGCCGGTGACGGCGCGCCGTCGGATCGACTGGTGATCTCCAATGGTGTGGCCAGCGGCAGCACTGGGCTGGGCATCCTCAATGCCGGTGGCGGTGGGGCGGCGACGCAGGCGGACGGCATTCTGGTGGTGCAGTCGATCAACGGCGCCAGTACCACGCAGAACGCGTTCGCGCTCTATAACCCCATCACGGCCGGCGCATTCGAGTACTTCCTGTTCAAGGGCGGCGTCAGTGCGGGCAGCGGTGAAAACTGGTACCTGCGCTCGACCCTGGTGGCGGGCGTCTCACCCGCGCCGTCGCCGGCGCCGCCGGGGGTGCCCACGGTGACACCGTCGCCGCCACCGCCGGAGAATGCCGGTGCACCACCGCCCGCGCTGACGCCGCCACCGTCACCGGATCTGCCGGAGAACCCGGATCCGCTGGCGCCGGAACCGGCCCCCCCACCGCCGCCGCCCGAACCGGCGCCGGTGACGCCCCCGCAAACCGATACGCCACCGCCGGTGCCGACCACGCCAGCCGCCGTGCCGGGTCCGCTGGCCGTGCCGCCGACACCCGGTGCTGTGCCGGCCGAAGGCGACATCGTTCCGTTGTACCGCGTGGAGGCGGCCACCTACGCGGTGGTGCCGCCGCTGCTGCGTGAGACCAGCCTGCTCAGCCTGGGCACCTTCCACGAGCGCCAAGGCGAGCAGCGCCTGCTGGCCGGGCAGGGCGGGTTCCGCGCGGCGTGGGCGCGAATGATCGGGCAGAGCCATGAGCAGCATTGGGAAGGCGATGCCAAGCCCAGCTTCGACGGTGACATCCAAGGCATCCAGGCCGGTGTGGATCTGTACGCAACGGCCGATGATCACGCGCGCAATCAGTTCGGTGTGTTCGTCGGACGTACCCGCGCGCAGGGCAACGTCAACGGCTTCGCGATCGGCTGGGACAACGTGGCGGTGGGCCGCACGCGCCTGGATGACAAACATGTCGGTCTGTACTGGACCCGCGTGGGCAGTGCCGGCGGTTACCTGGACGCCGTGGTCATGCAGAGCCGCTATGACGGCAATGCGTGGTCGGCGCGCGGCCTTGGGATCGATCTGCGCGGCGATGGCACCACGGCGTCACTGGAGGTCGGCAAGCCCCTGCTGCAGCTCGGGCAGTCCGCCTGGTGGCTGGAGCCGCAGGCCCAGGTGATCTGGCAGCGCAGTGCCCTGGATGACAGCGCGGACCGCATCTCCACGATCAGCTACGACAACGAAGACGCCTGGACCGGCCGCGTCGGCCTGCGCCTGGCAGCCGACTACAACCTCGCCGGCAATGGCTGGCAGCCGTACCTCAAAGTGAATTACTGGCAGACCTTCGATGGCGAGGATCGCATCACGTTCGGCACCAATGCCCTGACCAATCAGCAGGCCGCCCGCGCGCTGGAAGTCGGTGTCGGTGTGGTCGCGCGCTTCAATGCCAATGTCAGTGCGTTTGCGGTGGCCGATTACACGCGCGATCTGGAAAGCAGCGATCAGAAGGAGCGCAAGAGCATCGAGGGGAACATCGGCGTGCGGTTTGATTGGTGATGTTGCGACGGGCTGGCATCGATCAGCGCGTACGCACCGCGCTGATCGCCTTCACCCGCGCTTTGGCCAGCGCCTCACCCACCGCCGGCCCCTTCAATCCGCTCAGATCCAGATCGCGCGCCTGCACCGCCAGCGCCGCCTGGTGCAGGCGTTTGAGCGTTTCACCCTGCGGATAGTCGCTGTCCTCGAAGCCGAGCCGGCCGCGCTTGTCGGCTTCGCAGCACAGCGCGATCTGCGCGATGCGCTCGGGACGGCGGAACCCATCGCAGCGGCCGAGCAGTTCCAGCACGGTGGCATCGCGCAGTTCGTCGATGCGGTGCACGTTGAGATGATCTCGGCAGACCGCTTCGGCCAGTTGGCGGTGATCGACCGGGACCTTCAGGCGTTCGGCCAACCCACGCAGCGGGGCGACGCCGCGCTGCTCATGCATGATGTGACGCGGCCATTCGGCCGGCGGGGTCAGGCCTTTGCCGAGGTCGTGGGTCAGCGCGGCAAAGCCGATCAGGTCATCGCCGGGGGCCAGCTGTGCGGCCATGTCGCTCACCATTTCCTGGTGCACGCCGGTATCGACTTCTGGATGGAACTCCGCACGCTGGGGTACGCCGTACAGTGCCTCCAGTTCCGGCAGGATCGCGCCAAGCGCACGCGCGTCATGCAACGTGCGCAGGAAGGCGGACGGCCGCGCCGAGGCGAGCGCGCGACGCAGCTCCTGCCAGACGCGCTCAGGCACCAGCGCATCGAGCTCGCCACTGGCGGCGACCTCCCGCATCAGCGCCATCGTCTCGTCGGCCACGGTGAAGCCCAGCGGTGCGAAGCGCGCCATGAAGCGGGCCGCGCGCAGCACCCGCAGGGGATCTTCGACGAAGGCCGGGCCGACGTGGCGCAGCACGCGCTGCTGGATATCACGCACGCCGCCATACGGATCCACCAACGCACCGGTGGCTTCATCGCAGGCGATCGCGTTGATGGTGAAATCGCGACGCTGCAGGTCCTCCTCCAGCGTCACCGCGGGATCGGCATCGACCACGAAGCCGCGGTAGCCGCGGCCGGACTTGCGCTCGGTGCGGGCCAGGGCGTATTCCTCACCGGTGTCGGGATGCAGGAACACCGGGAAATCGCGGCCCACGGCCTTGTACCCCTGCGCTTCCATCTGCGCCTGGGTAGCCCCGACCACGACCCAGTCACGGTCGCCGGGAGCATGCTGCAAGAGGCGGTCGCGCACGGCGCCGCCAACCAGATAGATTTTCATGTGCCCATGATGCCGCAGTGGACCAAGGCCACGCCAACCGGTTGTGCGGATTCTGCGGCGCCGGCTGGCATGCCGGCGCCGGTCAATCCCCGCCCTTGTCAGCGTTGGCCGCGCAGGCGAAGGTCTTGCGCTTGACCTGCAGGCGGCCGTTCATGCGGTCGGTCACCGGCAGCGCGTCACCGTTCAAGCGCCAGTCGTAGATCACGCTGAAGGCCAGAATACGAGCGACGTACTCGCGGGTTTCCTTGTAGCTGATCGTTTCGATCCAGATGTCCGGATCGAAGCCTGGGCGCTGCGACTGCCAGCGGGCGGTCGGGGTCGGGCCGGCGTTGTAGGCGGCGATGGTGACATAGGGCAGACCGTCGTACTTGTTCATCAGCTGGCGCAGGTACGCCGTGCCGATGGCGATGTTGGTATCGGCGTCGTACAGGCTCGCGGCACCCCCGTAGTTGGTCAGACCGATGGACTTGGCCACCGCCGCACCGGTGGCGGGCAGGACCTGCATCAGGCCCATGGCGTTGGCCGGTGAGCGGGCCTTCGGGTTGAAGATGCTCTCGGCGCGGATTTCCGCGGCCACCCAGGCCGGATCGATGGCATTGCGTGCGGACTCGCGGCGGATGCTGTCGTCGTGGTGCAGCGGGAAGCGCAGCGAATACAGGCGCTGCTCGTCCGGGGTCTTGCCGAGCGAGAACACCGCACGGTCGAACCAGCCGTTGTCGCGGGCGACTTCCACGGCAAGGCGACGCTGCGTGTTGTCGTAGCGGCTCAGGGCGTCGTTCCACTCGGCCACGGCCCAGCCCGCCCGTTCGATCTTGAACAGTTCCATCGCGCGCACGATCGCCGGGTCGCGCGCGACCGCCGCCTGCGCCTGGGCGCTGTCGTTGGGTTCCCACGGGCACAGCGTGTAGTTCTGGCCGAGCTGGTCGGCGGCCAGGAAACCATGGAAGGTGGCCGCACGGGCGGCCTCACGGAAGGCGGCCTGCGCTTCGCTGCGTTTGCCGGTCTTGTCCAGCATGCGCGCTTCGAAATAGCGCCAGCGCGAATCGGCGCGCTGGGTCGGGCCCATCTTGCGGATCGCGGTCAGTGCGGCTGGCCAGTCGCCGCGCGACAGCGCTTCGCGCGCACGCCATTCGTGCAGGCGCTCGTCGTACGCCGATTCGGGCACCGCATTGAGGCGACGGGCGGACTCGGGACCGTACGAGGCCACCGTCCACAGCGCGATCTGGTACAGCACCTGCGCGCGCTGCGCGGCGCTCAGCTGCAGGGCGTCGGCGTACTGCGGCAACTGCTGTTCGGTGGCCCCGGGATCGGCCTTGGCCAGCTTGGCCAGGCCATCGGTGGCGATGCGCCGGCTGCGCTCATTGCGTGGCCAGTTCAGCGCGCTGGCGTTGGGCTTGTCGACGAAGGCGGCATACGTGTTGGCCAGGGTCAGATCGGCCGCGGGTAGCCCGCGCGCCGCACTGCGCATCACCGCAGGCTGCTGCTCATCGGCCGCCGCGTCGATACGTGCCCAGCGCAGGTCGGCGCTCAGCCCACCCTTGGCATCAAGCACGGCAAAGACCGGGTCACAGGCATCGGGCAGCGACTTGCCGGTGCTGCGCCAGATCGCCTGCGCCTCGCTGACCCACTGCGCATCGGCTTTGCCGGTGGCCTGGCGCGCGTTGAGCTGTGCACAGCGCAGCCCAGCGTTGGAGGTGTCGGTCCAGTTGGCCAGCAGCGTCGGCCAATCCTGGCGTCGCGCCACCGCGGGCAGCCACACGTTGCGGAAGCTGGTGGCCACGGCCTGGCCGTTGTAGCGCTTCAGGAAGTCCTGGGCCTGCGTATTGCTGACGGTGTCGATGTTGCGCCGCAGGTTCGCGAATTCGACCCAGCCATACAGCGGGTGCCGGCTCAATGCGGCCGCCTGGGCCGGGTCGAACTGGCCGCGCTCGGCGTTGTCGATGACGGCTTTGAGCTGCGCGCGCTGCGCATCCAGGTTCTGGGCATCGGCCACCGGGCTGACGCCGGTGCAGGCCAGCAGGACGGTTGCGCTGAAGAAATACAGGGGAAGTCGAGTCATGCGGGAAAGCATAACGGCGCGGGGTGAAAGGGAGTGAGGGCAAGCCGACTCGAGGATGAACAGCGGCCGCGCCGAGCGGCGTCCGGAAATGCAGACCAGATCACAGACCACAACGCGCGCCGAGGCTGGAATGGATACGCGGCATCGTGCCGCACGGAGGATCCCATGCAGCTCAGGACCGTGTGGTTGTTCGGGACGTTGACGACCCTTGGGCTCGCGGTGCCCCTGCCGGGCCAGGCCGAGGGCCTTGTCGAATGCAACAACTGTGCATCCCCGGAGCAGGTCGCGCTTGCCAGCGGCCCCGGGGTGACCGTTGTGGTGGACTTCGAGCAGGGGGCGCTGCATGGATTCGAGGTGACCCAGGCCACCGGCGAGGCAGGTGGCCAAGCGATCCCCATCCAGATACCTCCTTCGATCGAAGCCGCGTTCCTGCGGAACGTGGCGGCGGTGATGGATGCCGAGCAGGGAGAGCGCGACGCCCAACGCCTCCGTCAACCGCCTCCTGAGAAAAAAGAGTGAGCCCGCGGCGGAAGCAGCAGCGTGTGGGGTCACCGCATTTCAGCCGATCACCACGCGCAGGACGTCACGCAGATCCCGTTTTTTTCGACGTTCCAGGGCAGGTCTATCGCGCGGTTTCCCGTTGATGCAGTCCTGCCCGGTTGGCGAGATGCCTGGCCGCCAGTGCCTTCAGAAACAAGGCGTTCGCGGCAGCGCACGGCCGATCCATGCAACACACGCCGCCTGGTTTCGCGCAGTTGGCTTTGTCGATTCCACGTGAAAGAGTGTCGGCCGTCACGTCGGCCTGTTTACCGTTTGTTTACAAAGGAGACACTGCCGCCATGCAGGGGGGGCGCGGCAGCCCAGCCCGACATTCCTTTGGAGAGAGAGCGAATGAACAACCTGCATTACCGCCCGCTGGCGGTTGCCGTATCCGTGTGCCTGCTGTTGGCTGTGCCGGTCCTGGCCAGCGCGCAGGACGCGCCCCGCAGTACGACCGATCTGGACCGGGTGGAAGTGACCGGCAGCCGCATCAAGCGGGCCGAGGTGGAAGGGCAGGTGCCGATCCAGACCCTGACCCGTACCGAGATCGAACGCACCGGCCTGACCTCGATCGGCGATGTGCTGCAGCAACTGACCGGCTCCGGTTCGGCGCTCAATGCGAAGTTCAATTCGTCAGGCAACTTCGGCTTCCCACCCGATGGCAGCGGTGTGGGCGCGGGCTCGGCCCAGGTCGATCTGCGGCACCTGGGCGCCAAGCGCGTGCTGGTGCTGGTCGACGGCATCCGCTGGGTCAACGAATCCTCCGCCTCCGGCGTGGGCGCGGCGACAGACTTGAACACCATCCCGCTGGCCATCGTCGAGCGCATCGAAGTACTCGAAGACGGCGCTTCGTCGCTGTACGGCTCCGACGCCATCGCCGGTGTGGTCAACATCATCACCCGCCGCGAATTCGACGGCGCGCAGGTGACGATGAACTATGGCGAGTACACCAAGGGCGACGGCACCCAGAAGGGCGTGGACCTGGCGTGGGGCACCAGTGGCGACCGCTACAGCCTGTTCCTGGGTGCGAGCTGGACCAAGCAGGACCCGGTGTATGCGCGCGATCGCGAGCAGTCGCGCTTCCCGATTCCGGGCACCGGGCTGGCCTTCGGCAGTGGTGGCATTCCGCAGGGGCGGTTCGCCTTCGTGGACCCCAACACCGGCGCCAGCCAGAACATCGTGCCCAACACCGGCGTGAGCAATCCTCGCTATGACGGCACTGCCGGTTGCAACCGCAGCGACGACTACCACTGCTTCACCTCGGCCGACCGCTTCAACTTCGCCGAGTACAACCTGGTGCTCACCCCGTCCGAGCGGAAGGGCATCTTCGGCCAGTTCCGTTTCGACCTCACCGATGACATCCAGTGGTACATCAAGGCACTGGGCAACCGCCGCGAGTCCACCAATCAGGCCGGCCCCGAGCCGCTGTTCTTCGGCCCGGACGGCGCCACCGGCAACCCGCTGGCGGACAACATCGTGGTCTCCGCGCTCAACCCCTACAACCCGTTCGGCTTCGATCTGGATGCCTCGAGCAACATGAGCCTGATCGGTCGCCGCCCGGTGGAAGGCGGCCCGCGCGTGTTCGAGCAGGAGGTCAATACCCAGTACTTCGCCACCGGGCTGGTCGGCCAGTTCCAGGCGGCGGACCGCAGCTGGTTCTGGGACCTCAACGGCATGTACAGCAAGAACAAGGCCGAGCAGACCAACTACGGCAGCTACGACATCTACAAGGTCAACATGGCGCTGGGGGATCCGGCCATCTGCGCGGCCACGCCGGGCTGCGTACCGCTGAACATCTTCGGTGGGGTCGGCTCGATCACCCCGGACATGCTGCGCTGGATCCAGCCGGTGGTCCGTGACCGCAGCCAGAACGAGCTGAGCCTGTTCACCGCCAACCTGAGCAGCGAGCTGTTCACCCTGCCGGCCGGCCCGGTCTCGTTCGCCACCGGCTATGAGTACCGCAAGTACGAGGGCCGCTACGATCCGGATCCGCTGACGGTGATCGGCCACTACAACGGCGTGCCGTCACTGCCCACCTCCGGTTCCTACGATGTCAACGAGGCCTACCTGGAGCTGAGCGTGCCGATCTTCGCCAAGAGCGCGCTCGGCGAGAAGCTCGACCTGAGCCTGGCCGGGCGCTACTCGGACTACTCCACCTTCGGCGGCGAGTTCACCCCGAAATACGGCCTGCGCTGGCAGGTGACCAATGACTTCGTGCTGCGCACCAGTTATGCCGAAGGCTTCCGCGCGCCCTCGATCGGCGAGTTGTACGGCTCGGCTGCGCGTGCCGACCTGCAGCTGTTCGACCCCTGCTCGGTCGGGCTGGGCGGCACCCCGCCGCGCGGCAGCGCGGCCAACTGTGCGGCGCTTGGCGTGCCGGGCGGCTTCCAGCAGGCCAACTCGCAGATATCGGTCACCACCGGCGGCAACGCGGAACTGGATCCGGAGCGTTCGCGCAGCTTCAGTGCCGGCTTCGTGTGGAGTCCGTGGTTTGGCAGCAATGCGTCGTGGTCGGAGCGCTTCGATGTCGAGGTGACGTTCTACCGCCACCACATCGAAGGCGCGATCCAGGCGATCAACGCGCAGACCCAGCTCGACCTGTGCGTGGACACGCTGGACCCGCTGTACTGCAGTGGCATCACGCGCGCCTCGACCGGTGCGGTCAGCAGCTTCAACAACCGCCTGACCAACCTGGGCTCGATCAAGACCGATGGCTGGGACGTGGACCTGTTCTGGACCCTGCCGCAGACGGAGGTCGGCCAGTTCAAGCTCGGTTGGCAGAACACCTTCGTCGGCCGCTATGAGGCACTGGGCGCGGCCGGCCAGCGGCAGCCACAGGAGCCGGGGGTGGAAGTGGCCGACAGCTCGATCCCGGAGTGGACCAGCAATGCCACGCTGAGCTGGACTCTGGCCAACTGGAATGCCTCCTGGACGGTGCGCCACATCTCCAAGCTCACCGAGGAGTGTGGCGACGTGGCCGCGTTCCCGATCTGCGGCAATCAGGCCGAGGGGACGAACGAACTGGCCGCGACCACCTTCCACGACATGCAGGTGGGCTACAAGGTTGACTGGATGAAGGGGCTGCAGCTCAGTGCCGGCCTCAACAACGTGTTCGACAAGGATCCGCCGATCTGCCTGTCGTGCTCGCTCAATGGCTACGACGCCTCCACCTACGACATCCCGCGCGGGCGCTACTGGTACGTGCGCGCGGACCTGCGGTTCTGATCGCGGGCTGATGCGGGCGTGACATACCGGGGCGCCATGAGGGCGCCCCGGTGCGTTTCGGGCGGACAACCTGGTTGCGAGGACCGGCCATCTCGCGAGTCCGGCCTGCCGATGCTGTTTCCGTCAGGCATCATTGCGGTGCTGGCCAGCGGCCGGCACTACCTCTCTCTTGAACAGCATTGCCATGAACCTGCATACCTGGTGGATCTTCGCCGTCACCGTGTTCGTCCTGTGCGGTACGCCCGGCCCGAACATGCTGCACGTGATGACCCGCAGCGTGCGCGTCGGCTTCCGCCGCAGTATCGCCGCCATGGCCGGCTGCCTGACCGCCCTGGTACTGGCCCTGGCGATCTCCGCCGCCGGGCTGGGCGCGGTGCTCAAGGCCTCGCCGATGGTGTTCGACGTGCTGCGCTACGCGGGTGTGGCGTACCTGGTGTACCTGGGGATCAAGGCCTGGCGCGGCGGCGACGCGCCGATCGACGTGGGCAGCACCACCGCGCTTGTGCCCAGCTCGCGCATTGTGCTGTTCCGCGATGGTTTCATCATCGGCATCAGCAACCCGAAGCTGCTGCTGTTCGCCTCGGCGTTCCTGCCGCAGTTCGTCGATCTCACCCAGCCGCAGCTGCCGCAGTTCGTGATCCTGGTGGGCACCTTCGCGGTGATGGAGATGTTCTGGTACGCGGTGTACGCCGCCGGCGGCCGCGGGCTGGCCGGTCATCTGGCCAAGCCGGGGCTGCGCAAAGTGTTTGATCGCGTGGTGGGTACGATCTTCATCGGGTTCGGGTTGGCGCTGCTGCGCGCACGGCCGTGATGGTCTGGCGCTGGTGCTGCGCGCACGACGTTGATGGTAGTGCCGGCCGCTGGCCGGCAACCAGGCAGGACTTTCATCGTTCATGAGGCTGCCGGCCAGCGGCCGGCACTACCGGGGCCCGGCCAGGCGCCGCCGCGCATCCATTGCGCATCGTGCAAAACGTAGAGAGCCGGGCAATGCCCGGCTCTCCTTGTTGACGCGATTTGATCAATGACCGATCAGAACGACCAGGTAAACGTCAGGCCGCCATTGCGACCATCACCGTACGCGCCGTACCCGTTGATCTGCGAGAAGTACGTCTTGTCCAGCAGATTGTTGAGGTTGGCCTGCACGCTGAACTCCGGCGAGATGCGGTAGCGCACGAAGGCACTGACCAGCGCGTAGCCACCCTGCTCGATACGGCCGTAGGCCGGCACCGGATAGTAGATCCCGTTCTGCCAGTTGGCCCCGCCACCGACCGTCAGCGCGCTCAGCGACTGCGGGGTGTAGCTGGTGAACAGCTTGATGGTGGTCTGCGGCAGGTTGGTGTTGATGTCCGCGTCGTTGATGTCCTTGGCCACGTAGCGCGAGGCACCGAAAGTCGCGTTCCAGCCGGGGGCCAGTTCACCGTTGAGCTCGAACTCGAAACCACGGCTCACCGTGCCGCGTGCGGCGACGTAGGCAAACTCGCCCGGGCGGCTCGGGATCGGCTCGCTGGTGACCTGCGCCACGTTGTCCTGCTCGATGCGGAAGGCCGCGACGGAGGCGTTCAGGCGGTTGTCGAACCACGCGCCCTTGACGCCGATCTCGTAGCTCTTGCCGTCCACCGGATCCAGGTAGCTGCCGCTGCGGTCGCGTGCGGTCTGCGGCTGGAAGATCTCGGTGTAGCTGGCGTAGGTGGAGTAGGTGTCGTTGATGTCGAACACCAGGCCTGCGTACGGGGTGGTGACCTTGTGCGAGCGGTCGGATCCTTCGCCTTCACTCTTCCAGTCGGTGTAACGCGCGCCGAGGATCAGCTTGAGCGGATCGGCCAGCGACAGGCGCGTGGCGGCATAGCCGGCCTTCTGCGTGATGGTGCCTTCGCTCTGCAACGGCAGGGTGGCGGACCAGTTCGGCTCCGGGAAGTTGCCCACGCCGGCCAGGTAGTTGTCCAGCGGCGCCCAGCCGACCTGGTAGTCGCCGTAGTTGGCGAACTCGCGCTTGTTGTAGCTCAGGCCGGCCATGAACTGGTGCTCGCGGCCGAACAGCTGGAACGGACCTTCAACGAAGCCGTCCACCGCGTTGACCTTGCGCTCGGTGTTGTAGAAACCGGCCGAGGGCGAAACGCCGGCGCCGGTGTTCTTGTCCAGCAGCGAGGCGCCGGTGGTCCAGTCGTTGTAGGCCGGGTAGAACAGCTTGTCGTCGGCCTTGGTGGTGTCATGCGTCGCGCCGAGCTTGACCTTCCAGTCGTTGGCGAAGGCATGTTCCAGCGTGGCGAACAGGCGCTTGCTGGTGGTATCCCAGTAGGTCCAGCCCGGGTTGGCGCTGAACGATTCGTCGAACGGGGTCGGGCTGCCATCGGAGAACAGCATCGGGAAGCCACCCCAGGTCGCGCCGTTCGCGCGCTTCTGCTGGTAGTCGTAGCCAACGCTCAGCTGGGTGTCCGGGGTCAGGTCGGCATCGATCACCGCATAGCCCAGCGTCTTGTGCTGGTCGTAGCGGTCCATCTGCGATTCGGTATCCAGGTAGCTGCCGATCACGCGTGCACGCACCGAGCCGCTGGCGTTCAGCGGAGTGGTCACGTCCACGGTGCTGCGGGTACGGCCCCAGCTGCCGACGTTGACCGACACGCTGCCGGTCAGCTCGGCGCTGTCGGCATGCTTGCGGATCAGGTTCACCGACGCGGACGGGTTGCCGGCGCCGCTCAGCAGGCCGGTGGCGCCACGCACCACTTCCACGCGGTCATACAGGGCCAGGTCCAGGCCGGAATCGCCGTAGCTCCAGTTCTGCACCATCTGGGTCGGCAGGCCGTCGAACTGGTAGCTGTCGATGTAGAAGCCGCGCGCGTAAAACTCGGTGCGCTCGGTATCGGACTGGGTGCTGCTCACGCCGGTGGTGTTGGCCAGCACGTCGATGATGTCATCGAGGTTCTGATCCTCGATGCGCTGGTGGCTGATGATGCTGAGCGACTGCGGGATCTCGCGCGGGGCCAGATCGAAGCGGGTGCCGGCCGAGGTCCTGCGGACCGAATAGCCTTCGGCGCGCTCGCCCTTGACCACGATCTTGTCCAGGGTGGTGGCATCAGCGGCAGCGTCCTGCGCGAACGCAGGCGCAATGGCGAGGGTGCACAGGGCCACCATCAAGGCCTGCGGCAGCGGGCGACGGTGCATCGACGGGCGGGACAGCACGTGGGCGGAGCGGGTCATCGGCGTTTCCAGAAAGGCGGCAACGGGCATGGCCGGCGTCCTGGGTGGCCTGCGGCGGAGCGGGGTGGGGGCAGGAAGCGGCTGGCGGGGGCGGTGACCCGACGCGGGCTCGATAACTGTTCACGGGTACGCATCCCTTGCGCGACCCGGATCACACTATGGTAATGGCAATGATTCGCATCATCAACCGCATCCAATCTGAGGGTCAGTGCGGAAAGCAGGCCACGCAGGACTCCTGCGTATTCATTTTGCTGAAGCGTGCCAGCGCTGGCTCGCATTTCTGGCGCTGCCATCCAAGCGATGTCCGCGCAGGCTTAACACCCCCGCGCCTAACGTGACCAAGCGCTATCCAACCTCTGCTGCAGGAGACGCCCATGGTCAGCAGGAACACGATCTGCCTCTGGTTCGACGGTACCGCGCTGGACGCCGCCACCTTCTACGCCGCCACCTTCCCGGACAGCGCGGTGCACGCGGTGCACCACGCGCCGAGCGATTTTCCCTCCGGCAAACAGGGCGACGTCCTGACCGTCGATTTCACCGTCGCCGGCATCCCCTGCATCGGACTCAATGGCGGGCCGGCGTTCAAACACAGCGAAGCGTTCTCCTTCCAGATCGCCACCGATGACCAGGCCGAAACGGACCGGCTATGGAGCGCGATCGTCGGCAACGGGGGCGAGGAAAGTGCCTGCGGCTGGTGCCGTGACAAGTGGGGCCTGTCCTGGCAGATCACGCCGCGCGTGCTGACCGACGCGGTGACCAGCAAGGATCCGGCCGTGGCCCGGCGTGCGTTCGAGGCGATGATGACCATGCGCAGGATTGATGTGGCGGCCATCGAGGCGGCGGTAAGGGGCTGAGATCGCGTCCCCGTCGTGTGTTGCAACGGACAGCAAGAACGATCAAATGCCGCGGCGCGCGCTGGGTTACGCTGCGGTCCCGTTCAACAGCGATGGATCTGGCGGTATGGGTGCGGCACGCAGGGCCTTGTGGTACATCGAAAGCCACTTCGCTGAAAACCCGTCGCTGGCCGATATCGCCGGCGTGGTGGGGCTGTCGTCGTTCCATCTCTCGCGCTTGTTCCAGCTCAGCACCGGCACCTCGGTGGTGCGCTATCTGCGTGGCCGCCGGCTGACCGACGCCGCACATCAGTTGGCCGCCGGGGCTGCTGGCATTCTCGAGGTGGCCATCGCTGCCGGCTACGCGTCACATGCGGCCTTTACCCGCGCATTCTCCGAGCAGTTCGGACGCTCGCCCGAGCAGGTGCGCGAGCAAGGGCTGGCCGGCGTGGCGCTGGTCGAGGCATTGAAACTGATCGACCCCTCGACACCCTGCACGATCGAACCCCATCGCGCGCACCGCGGTGCCCTGCGCGTGGCCGGTATCGGTGCACGCCATACTTCCGCGACCGTGGCATCGATTCCCTCGCAATGGCAGCGCCTGGACGAAGCGCATGGCCTGGGGGCGGAGATCGCCTACGGCGTGTGCGGCAACAACGATGCCGAAGGCGGCTTTGACTACATCGCCGGCGTGGAAATCAGTGCATCCGCGCCCGTGCCCGCTGGCTGGCAGGCGATCTCGATTGCGCCCCGCGAGTATCTGGTGGCCTGGCATGCCGGGCACATTTCCGCGATCCGCTCCACCTGGTTCTGGCTGTTGAATGACTATCTGCCGGCGTCCGGCCTGACCCTGGCCGACGCACCGGACCTGGAGCGCTACGACGCGCGCTTCGATGACCGCAGCGGCCACGGCGGGGTGGAGATCTGGCTGCCGCTGGCCGACACGTTGCACCTCAAGGAGAGTGACCCATGCGAATGACCGCCCGTTGTTGTGCCGCGCTGCTGGCGCTCTGCCTGCCCCTGTTTGCCGCTGGGGCCGTGCCACCCGTTGGCGAACGGCACGGCGTTGCACATACGCCCAGTGCGGCCGTGCGCGATGCCGACCACCGCGACAGCGTGCGCTACACCGTGTGGTATCCGGCCCAGCCCGATGCGCAGGAAACCGCGCTGACGATCGGCCCGCCGGGGGCGCCCTTGTTCGAGGTCGGTACGGCGGCCGCCGATGCCGCCATTGCCAAAGGCCGCTGGCCGGTCCTGCTGCTCTCGCACGGCAACGGTGGCAGTGCCCGGATGATGGGCTGGTTCGGTACCGCGATGGCGCGGGCCGGGTACGTGGTGATCGCGGTGGACCATCCCGGCAACAACGGGGTGGATCCGATGACCGAGGCCGGCAGCATCCTGATGTGGAACCGCGTGGATGACCTGGCGGCCGCGCTGGCTGCCGTGCAGGCCGAGCCCGCGCTGGCAGCGCAGATCGATGCCACCCGGTTGGGTATCGCGGGCTATTCGGCCGGCGGGTTCACTGCCTTGGTCGCCGCGGGCGCACGCCCGGATCTGCAGCGGCTGCTGGCGTTCTGCCGCGCGCAGCCCGCCGATGGGGTATGCGCCCCGCAGGCGGAGAACCCGGCGCTGACGCTTGCCCGCCGGATGGCGGCTGCAGACACACCGGAACTGGCCCCGTGGGTGGCCAAGGCCGGTGACGATCGCGCCATTGCCGGGGTACGTGCGGTCGTGCTGATCGCGCCGGCCATGGTGCAGGCCTTCGCCCCGGAGGAACTGGAGAAGGTGACCCAGCCGGTATCGATCATCGTCGGTGCAGCCGACACCGTAGCCTCACCGGCCACCAACAGCGACGTGGCTGCGGAGGCACTTCCGAAGGCGACGCTGACCACGTTGCCAGCCGTCGGGCACTACGACTTCCTGTCCAGCTGCACCGCGCTCGGCCAGACACGCGTCGGCGCACTCTGCCAGGTGGCGGCGGACAAGCAGGCCACACACGGGGCCGCGATCACGGAAGCGACGGCCTTGTTCGATGCTGCGCTGTCGGCCACGCGCTGAGTCAGAGCAGAAAAGCAGCGGTATTGCCGCGCCTTCGGCCCTATCCTGTGCGCATGTCGACCTCCCGCCTCTCTACGCTCTTTCCCGCCCTGGCCGTCCTGGGCTCGGTCACTTCGCTGGCCGTCGGCACCTCGTATGCCAAACAGCTGTTCCCGCTGATCGGTGCGCAGGGCACGAGCGCGCTGCGCGTGGGTTTCTCGGCGCTGGTGCTGCTGATGGTGTTCCGGCCGTGGCGCTGGACCACCTCGCGCGCCGATGCCGGGGCGATCATCCGCTACGGCATCACACTCGGCGTGATGAACCTGCTGTTCTACATGGCGCTGCGCACGATCCCGTTCGGCATCGCGGTGGCGATCGAATTCTGCGGGCCGTTGGCGGTGGCGATGTGGTCTTCGCGGCGGCCGGTCGATTTCGTCTGGGTCGGCTGCGCGCTGGTCGGGCTGTTGCTGCTGCTGCCGCTGGGCCATGGTGAACCACTGGATCCGGCAGGGGTGATGTTCGCGCTGGGCGCGGCGGTGTGCTGGGCGATGTACATCATCTTCGGCAAGCGCGCCGGGCATCTGCCGGCCGGGCACACGGTCTCGCTGGGGCTGTGTGCGGCGGCGCTGGTGGTGGTGCCGGTCGGCGTGGCGCACGCGGGCATGGCACTGCTGGATCCGAAGATCCTGCTGTTTGGGCTGGGCGTGGCGATCGTCTCCAGCGCGATCCCGATGTCGCTGGAGATGATGGCGCTCAAGCGGCTGCCGAAGGAGACCTTCGGCATCCTGATCAGCATGGAGCCGGCCGTCGCCGCGCTGCTGGCGATGGGGCTGCTCGCCGAGCACCTGACCCCGCTGCAGTGGGCGGCGATCGGCTGCACCGTGGTGGCCTCGGTGGGCAGTACGTTGACCGCGAAGCGAGCGGTGCCCCTGGTGCCGGGCGCGCCAGCGTGAACACGATGCCGTGACCGGTAGTGCCGGCCGCTGGCCGGCTTTCCGGTTCTGGTGGATCGTGAGGAGCCGGCCAGCGGCCGGCACTACCAGGACGTGAGGAGCCGGCCAGCGGCCGGCACTACCGGGATTCGTGCGCCGAGCAACGTTCGACGCCTACCCATTGATCGCGGCGCCCTCAGCGCCTGGCCGGTGCGTCCCCGGCCACGTAGTAGGCCGCCGTGCTGCGCGGCAACGGTGCACGCCCCCGGATCCGGTCGGCGATTTTCTCGGCGATCATGATCGTGGTGGCGTTGAGGTTGCCGGTGATGATGCGCGGCATGATTGAGGCATCGACCACGCGCAGGCTCTCCATCCCGTGCACGCGGCCCTGGCCGTCGACCACGCTCATCGCGTCGGTGCCCATCGCGCAGGAGCATGACGGGTGGTACGCGGTTTCGGCATGCGCGCGCACGAACGCGTCGAGTTCCGCATCGGTCTGGCACTCGGCGCTCGGGCTGATCTCGCGGCCGCGGTACTCGTCCAGCGCGGGCTGGGCGATGATCTCCCGCGTGATCCGCAGCGCATCGCGGAATTCCTGCCAGTCCTGATCGGTGGACTGGTAGTTGAACAGGATCGAGGGGTGCTCACGGGGGTCCAGCGACTTGGCATGCACGTGGCCGCGGCTGGGCGTGCGCATCGAGCCCACATGCGCCTGGAAGCCGTGTTCTTTGACCGCATTGGTGCCGTTGTAATTGATCGCCACCGGCAGGAAGTGGTACTGGATGTTGGGCCAGTCGAACTCCTCGCGGGTGCGGATGAAGCCACCGGCTTCGAACTGGTTGCTGGCGCCGATGCCGGTGCCGGCGAACAGCCATTCCGCACCGATGGCCGGCTGGTTCCACCACTGCAGGGCCGGGTACAGCGAGACCGGTTTCTTGCAGGCGTACTGCATGTACACCTCCAGGTGATCCTGCAGGTTCTCGCCGACGCCGGGCAGGTCGTGCACCAGCGGTACGCCAAGCGCGGCCAGCAGCGCGGGTGCGCCCACGCCGGAGCGCTGCAGGATCTGCGGCGAGGCGATCGCACCGGCACACAGCAGCACCTCGCGGCGCGCATGGGCGTCGATCGGCTCGGCGCTGCTGCCGGCCAGGTAGCGCACGCCCACCGCGCGCTTGCCGGCGAACAGGATGCGGTCGGTAGTGGCGTGCACCACAATCTCCAGTCCCTCGCGGTCCTTGGCCATGTCCAGGTAACCGCGCGCGGTACTGGAGCGGCGCCCGCGCGGGGTCACCGTGCGGTCCATCGGGCCGAAGCCTTCCTGCTGGTAGCCGTTGAGGTCATCGGTACGTGGGTAGCCGGCCTGCACACCGGCCTCGACCATCGCGTGGAACAGCACGTTGTTGCCGTTCTTCGGCGTGGCCACACTGACCGGGCCGTCGCCACCGTGGTAATCGTTGGCCCCGATGTCGCGGGTCTCCGCCTTGCGGAAGTACGGCAGCACGTCGTGGTAGCTCCAGTCCTCCAGGCCGTCGAAGCTGGCCCACTGATCGAAGTCCATCGCGTTGCCGCGGATGTAGCACATGCCGTTGATCAGCGAGGAGCCGCCCAAGCCCTTGCCGCGGCCGCATTCCATGCGTCGGTTGTTCATGTAGGGCTCCGGCTCGGTTTCATACGCCCAGTTATAGCGGCGGCCCTGCAGCGGATAGGCCAGTGCAGCCGGCATCTGGGTGCGGAAATCCATCCGGTAATCCGGCCCGCCGGCTTCCAGCAGCAGCACGCTGACGCCGGCGTCTTCGGTGAGGCGCGCGGCCAGTGTGTTGCCGGCCGAACCGGCGCCGATGATGATGTAGTCGTACTCGCGCTTCATCGCGGTGTCTCCTGGGTAAGGCCGGTTCAGAACACCGACGCGTAGCGGTCCAGCTCGATCTGGATGGATTTGGTGCGGGTGTAGGCGCGCAGCGTGGCCAGCCCGTTTTCGCGGCCGACGCCGGATTGCTTGTAGCCGCCCACCGGCATCTGCGCCGGCGATTCGCCCCAGCTGTTGACCCAGCAGATGCCGGCCTCGAGCTGGTGGATCACCCGATGCGCGCGCGCCAGGTCCGGCGTCACCACACCGGCGGCGAGACCGTAATCGGTGTCGTTGGCGCGGCGCACGGCTTCGTCTTCGTCGTCATAGGCGAGCAGGCTCATCACCGGCCCGAAGATCTCTTCGCGCACGATGCGCATGTCATCGCGGCAATCGCTGAAGATGGTCGGTGCCACATAGCAGCCTTTGCCCAACGCGCCGTCGGTCAACCGTTCGCCGCCGCAGACCAGCCGTGCACCCTCGGCCTTGCCGCTGCCGATGTGCTCCAGCACGCGCTGCATGTGGGCGGCGCTGACCAGCGGGCCGAAGTTGGTGTCCTTGGCCAGTGGGTCGCCGATGCGGATGCGCTGGACCCGTTCCAGCAGCTTGGCTTCGAACGCGGCCAGCGCGCTGCGCGGAACGAACACGCGGGTACCGTTGGTGCACACCTGGCCGGAGCTGTAGAAGTTGGCCATCATCGCCACGTCGGCGGCCAGGTCCAGATCGGCGTCCGCGCAGATGATCAGTGGCGACTTGCCGCCCAGCTCCATGGTGACGTCCTTGAGCGTGGAGCTGGAGGCACTGGCCATCACCTTGCGGCCGGTCGCGGTGCCGCCGGTGAAGGAGATCTTCTCGATCAGCGGGTGCTCGGTCAGGGCCGAACCGACGCCGGCACCATCGCCGGGCAACACGTTGAACACGCCATCGGGCAGACCGGCCTCGGTGAAGATCTCCGCCAGCTTCAGCGCGGTCAACGGCGTCACTTCGCTGGGCTTGAAGATCATCGCGTTGCCGGCGGCCAGCGCCGGAGCGGCCTTCCACAGCGCGATCTGGATCGGGTAGTTCCAGGCGCCGATCGCGCCGACCACGCCCAGCGGTTCCTGGCGGGTGTAGAAGAAGCTCGCCTCGCGCAGCGGCACCTGGCTGCCTTCGAGACCGTGCATGACGCCGGCGTAGTACTCCAGCACGTCCGCGCCGGTGACCACGTCCACACTGAGCGTTTCGCTCAGGGCCTTGCCGGTGTTGCGCGATTCCAGCTCGGCCAGCACATCGTTGCGCTCGCGCAGCAGCGCCACCGCCCGCAGCAGGATGCGCGAGCGTTCCACGGTGGTCAGCGCGGCCCACACTTTCTGGCCGGCCTGGGCGCTCTCCACGGCAGCATCGAGATCGTCGCTGTTGGCGCTGTGGACGTTGGCGAGCAGCTCGCCGTTGGCCGGGTTGATGACCTCGAAGGTCTTTCCGCCCTGGGAAGGAACGTAACGGCCGCCGATGTACAGCAGCTGGTCGGGGAGGGTAGGCATGTCGATGACTCCTTTGCAGCGGGAGATCAGTGCGTCAACGCGTGAGATGCAGGAACTGCAGGTGACGCTCGTACTGATCGATGATGTCGTTGATGATCTGCTGCCGGCTGTAGCCGAACAGCTCGTAGTCCTGCCCACCTTCATAGAGGTGCACTTCGGCACGGTAGTAACGCTGGTTGCGGAAGCGCTGCGCGGCGAAGGAGGGGGTGAGATAGCCGCGCATGATCACCTGGTAGGTGAACACCTGCTGCTCGCCGTGATCCACGGTGAGTTCCATCTCGCCCGGCTCGAACTTCGTCTGCACGTCCAGGCCCTGTTCGAGCAGCTGCGCCGCGACGGCTTCGATCGCCGGCTTCACATCGGTATCCATGAACCGGTACACCTCGTCGCGTACCGGGAAATGCACCGCCTGGGTGATGCGCTGGCGCCAGCCGCGCTGATGCCGCGATTGCCCGATCAACGGGATCGGCGAGTACTGCGAGGCCTTCTTGCGCTGCGATTCTTCGCCCAGCGCACGGGTCAGGCCCCACAGCATCAGCAGCAGGACCACCGAGAACGGTAGCGAGGCCAATACCACGGCGGATTTGAGCGCATCCATGCTGCCCGCCAGCAGCAACCCGGCGGTGACCAGGCCGGTCATCACGCCCCAGAACACGCGCAGCCAGCGCGGGCCGTCGTCTTCCGGATTGCCGCCCTGCGAGGACAGCGTGGACAGCACCACCGTGCCGGAATCGGCCGAGGTGACGAAGAAGATGAAGCTGACGATCACCGTGACCGCGATGACGGTGCGGCTCCACGGATAGCTTTCCAGCAGTGCGTACAGCACGGTCGGTGGATTCTCCACCGCCATCTGCGCCAGGTGCACCTGGTCGTGGTGCAGGATCTGATCCAGCGCGCTGTTGCCGAAGATCGACAGCCACGCCAGGGTGAAACCGAGGGGAATCAGCAGCACGCCGAGCACGAACTCGCGGATGGTGCGGCCGCGCGAGATGCGCGCGATGAACAAACCTACGAACGGCGCCCAGCCGATCCACCAGGCCCAGTAGAACACCGTCCAGTTGCCCAGCCAGTCCGGGCGCCCGCCGTAGGCGTACACATCAAAACTCTTGCCGACCACGTTGCCCAGGTAGTCGCCCATGTTCTGCATGAAGGCATTGAGCAGGTACTGGGTGGGGCCGGCGAACAGCATGAACAGCAGCAGCGAGATCGCCAGCAGCATGTTGATGTTGGACATCCAGCGCACGCCTTTCTCCACGCCGGATACGGCCACGGTGATCGCCGCGCCCATCATCAGGACGATCAGCCCGACCTGCACCCAGGCCGCGTGCGGCACCGGGAACAACGTGTTCAGGCCGGCGTTGAGATGCAGCACGCCAAAGCCCATGTCCGCGCCGAGGCCGAACACGGTGGCCACGATGCCCAAGGCATCCACGGTGTAGCCGATCGGCCCGTTGATGCGCTTGCCGATCAGTGGATACAGCGCTGAGCGCAGCGCCAGGGGCAGGTTGTGGCGGTAGGCGAAGTAGGCCAGCGCCATCGCGGCCAGCGCGAACACGCCCCAGCCGTGCAGGCCCCAATGCAGGAACAGCAGCTGCATCGCCTGGCGCGCGCTGGCCTCGCCACTGCCGGTGCCGCCCTGCGGTGGCAGCAGGTAATGGGTCAGCGGCTCGGAGACGCAGAAGAAGAACAGGGTGATGCTGATGCCGGCGGCGAACAGCATGCCGGCCCAGGAGAGATAGCTGAACTCCGGTTCGTCATGGTCCGCGCCCAGCTTGACGTTGCCATAGCCGGACAACGCCACGCCGACCACGAACACCAGGTACACGGTCATCGCCAGCAGGTAATACCAGCCGACGTTGCGCGAGGCCCAGGTCTGGGCATCGAGCAACATTACGCCAGCATCAATGGGAAACGCGGTGACCAGAATGGCGAATGCCGCCACGATGGTGGCGGCAAGCAGGAATACGGGTCGAAGCGTGCGCACCTCGGGCAGAGGCGGCTCCACGGTACTCATGGGGTGGGGGGTGCTCTGGTGCCGGTCCGGCGGACGGCGGATTTATCGCACAGGCGCTGTGGACAGCCTGTTTACACCGCCATGAGCCCCGCCGCGCAAGGGCGGCGGGTATACCAGCGTCAGCGCAGCGCGCTGCTCGGCACGTCGATCGACATCGCCAGCGCGAGGTGATCGGAGAACGCGGCCGGCACGGCTTCGGCACTGCGTTGCTGCAGGCCGTCGCTGAGCAGGATGTGGTCGATCGCCCGGTCCGGGCGCCAGCTGGGGAAGGTCGGCACCACGCAGCCCGGCGGCTGCAGCGTCGTCTTCTGGTACAGCACCTGCATTTCCGGGCGTTCGGCCAGGCAGTTGAAATCGCCCATCAGCACGGCATTGGGGTGGTCGGCGAGCAGATCGGCAATAAAGGCCAATTGCGACATGCGCGAATTGGTCCCCAACGACAGATGCGCCACCGCCACCGCCAAGCCCTGGCTGCCTTCACCGAACTTGGCCAGCAGCACGCCGCGCCCGCCGATCCGGCCGGGCAGGGCGTGGTCCTGGACCTCGACCGGCTCGAGCTTGCTGAGCAGGCCGTTGGCGCTGGAGGCCACCCCGCCCATCCGGCGGTTGGGCTGGTGGCTCCAGTAATTGAAGCCGGCGCGCTCGGCCAGATAGTGGGTCTGGTTGGTGAAACCCGAGCGCAGGCTGCCGGGGTCGGCCTCCTGCAGGCCGACGATGTCGTGTTCGCGGGCCATCTGCGCGATGGCATCCAGGCTGGTTCGCTTGCGCCCGGCCGGCAGTGCGTGCGACCAGCTGCGGGTCACGTAGTCACTGTAACGGCGGGTGCTCGAACCGGCCTGGATATTGGCCGTCAGCAGGCGCAGGGTCCGCGTGTGGGGGGAATTCACGACGGTTCGCTATCGCAGGATCAGTTAGCCTTGCCGGCGCGCTCGCGTGCGATCAGGTGATCGGCGATGCGCAGCATGTCCGGGAAGCTCTTGCCCTTGACCAGGTACTTGCCGTTGACGATCACCGACGGGGTGCCCGAAATCTTGCTGCGCTGGGCGAACTGCTTGGCCGAGTTGGTCTTGGCGTTGATCGCGAAGCTGCCCATGGTGGCGGCGAACTGCTTCGGGTCGGCACCGTGCTTGGCGTAGAACTTGGCGATGTCCTCGACCGAATCGCGGCCGCGCTCACCCTTCAGGCTCTGCTCGGCGTGGATGGCGGCGTACAGCGCTTCGTGGGTCTTTTCCTGCAGGCCCATGCTCTGTGCCGCGTAGAACGCGCGGCCGTAGTCATCCCAGGTGCCGCCGAACATGGCCGGCACATAGACGAAGTTCACATCGCTCGGCAGGCCCGCCTTCCACGGCCCGATCAGCGGCTGGAACGCGGCGCAGGCCGGGCAGACGTAACCGAAGATCTCAGCAACTTCGATCTTGCCTGCTGCCGGCTGGAACGGCTGGCCGTTCTCGATCACTACATAGTCGGTGCCGGCAACCGGCTCCGGGCCGGTCGGGCGCGAAGAGGCCGGGGCCGGCGCCGGGGTGGTGGCTTCGGCGGCAGCGGTCTCGGCAGCGGCGGTTTCACCGCTGGCGGCCGGGGCCTGCTCGGTCGGGGTGGCCGTTTCGGTGGCCGGGGTGCTGGCCGGGGTGGCCGGTTCGGCCGGGGCGGTGGTGTTGGCGGTACCGTCCTGGGCCTTGCAGGCGGCCAGGATCGGCAGCAGGGCCATGAGCGTAATGGCGAAACGGGTCTTCATCGAGGGATCTCCAGCGGATGAGCATGGTGGGGCCGATGCTGAAGCACCGGCCAGGGAAGCATGATGACACGCGGAAACGAGCGTCCCGCGTGCACGGTGCGTGATGGTTCAGCGAGCGCTGTTAGAGCGCCTTGCCACTGCGCGCGCGGGCGATCAGGGCATCTGCGTTGCGCAGCATCGACTCGAACGAGTCGCCCTTGACCAGGTACACGCCGTTGACGATCAACGTCGGCGTGCCCGGCACCTTGGTGCGCAGGGCGAAGGCACGGGCGGCCTTGACCTTGGCATCCACGGCGTCGCTTTTGAGCGCGGTGATGTACTGCGCCGGGGCCACGCCGAAGCCCTGGTAGAACGCGGCCAGTTCATCCGGCGAGACGTTCTGCATCGGCAGCGAGCCCTTCTCATGCAGGGCATCGAACATGGCGCGGTGGCTGCGCTTGGCCACGCCCAGCTGATCGGCGGCGTAGTAGGCGCGGGCGAACGAATCCCATACGCCCCCGAAAGCGGCCGGCACCGGGGTGAAGCGGACATCCTTGGGCAGCTTGGCGGCCCAGGCTTCCAGCTGCGGCTCGAAGTGCGCGCAGTGCGGGCAGGTGTAGCCGAACATCTCCACGACTTCGATCTTGCCGGCCAGCGGCGCGAACGGACCGGCATCGGCGATGCGGTCGTAATCCTTGCCCTCCACCAGCGGTGTCGGGGTGGCGGCGAGGGTGGTCAACGGGCTCAGGGCCAGCAGCAACAACATCAGGCGGGGCATCAACGTCATCTACATCCATCTCCATACAGAAAAAACGACGCCGGCCCAGTCGCCGGCGTGGCAGTGAACATACCCCGCCAGCCACGGCGGTCGCATCTGTCATCCGACCAAGGGGATGCGCTGCGGTGCGGGCGGTGATTACGGTGCCTGCGTGCCCCCGGCAACGGTGGCCGCAGCGGCGACATCATCGGCCCGGTTGTGCAGGCCCTGCAGGTAGCTGGCCAGGGCCTGGATCTCCTGCTCGGTCAGCGACTTGGCGATTGTGGCCATGATCTGGAAGTGCGCCTTGTCCGTTTCCTGGGTGGTCCCGGCCTGGTACTCCTGCAGCCGACGGGCAACGTAGGCCGAGTGCTGGCCGCTGATGTGCGGGTAGGCCGGGCCCGGATTGCCGGCGCCGGTCGGGCCGTGGCACGCCATGCAGGCCGGGATGCCGCGCTCGGCATCGCCGCCGCGGTACAGCTGCTGGCCGATCTCGAAGAACTTCTTGCCGGCATACGGGCCCTCGGTCACCGCGCCATCGTCGGCGATGCCGGCCGTGGCCTTCTGGGTGGCGAAGTAGGCGCCGATGTCGCGCATGTCCTGCGGAGTGAGGTCCTGCACGAACGGCACCATCGCCGCCGAGGCCCCGGAGGTACGCTGGCCATTGGCGATCAAGGCCATCTGCTGCGCGCTGTAGCGCTCGCTCTGGCCGGCGATGCTCGGGTACATCTCCACCGTGGAATTGCCATCGGCCGAGTGGCAGGCCGCGCAGGCGGCCGCCTTGGTCTGCCCGGCCTTGGGGTCGCCCCAGGTGGTTTTGCTGAAATCGACCTCCAGCGAGGCGGTCTTGATCGGCCCGTTGTCCGGCAGGGGCGTGATCGAGGTCTGGGCAACGGCAACGGCGGCGAGCAGCGAGACAGCAAGTGCGGAAACGGCAAGAACGCGAGCATGGCGCATGCGGAAGCTCCGTGTGGACCGGCCTGGCGGTTGCGGGACCGCAACCACGGGGATCGCCCGATTATCAACGCCGTTTCACGCCACGGTCAACGCAGGGTGCAGCAAAACCGAGCGCGGGCAGCGCGGATCGGGCCCGGACATGCGATCCTATACCCATGTCATTGCTCCTCGAACGCGCCCAATACCTGCTTTCGGCCCACAACACCCGGCAATTGCCGGACGACGTGGGCGCGGAAGTCGCCTTTGCCGGTCGCTCAAACGCTGGCAAGTCCAGTGCCCTCAACGCCCTGACCCGCCAGAACAGCCTGGCCCGGGTCTCCAAGACCCCCGGCCGCACCCAGCAGCTGGTGTTCTTCGAGGTCACCCCGGAGGCCAAGCTGGTCGATCTGCCCGGCTATGGCTACGCCAAGGTCCCGCTGGATCTGCAGGCGCACTGGCAGGCGTTCATCGACCAGTACTTCCGTACCCGCGAGGCCCTGCGTGGCCTGGTGGTGGTGATGGACATCCGTCACCCGCTGAAGGACTACGACCGCCAGATGCTTGCCTATGCAGTGCAGCGCGGACTGCCGGCGCACGCGCTGCTGACCAAGGCCGACAAGCTCGGCCGTGGCCAGCAGGGCATCGCCCTGCAGAAGGTGCGCAAGGAACTGCAGTCCTCCTTCGGCGATACCGTCAGCGTGCAGACCTTCTCCGGTCCCGCCCGCCAGGGCGTGGATGAAGCCCGCGGCATCATCGGCGGCTGGCTGGGCCTGAACAAGCCGGCGCCGGAAGCGGTCTGATCCCAGACGTCGCGGCGGTCCAACGGGCCGCGCGACGCGGGTAGTGCCGGCCGCTGGCCGGCTCCCATCATTTCGCCGGCAACGGCGCGAACTCGCCCGGCACCCAGGCGAATGCCTCCCCTTCGCGGCGCACATGCCCCAGCCCCGGGAACGGCAGGTGCGCGCCGGCTACCCACCAGCCCTGATCGGCTGCCTGCGCCATCATCCGGCGCCGGCTGGCGATCGCGGCCACGCGGTCGCTGTCCGCTTCAAACGACGCCTGAGGCTGCGCGAACTGCACCGCGTGGTAATGCACGAGGTCACCCCACACCAGCAACTGCTGGCCGGCGCCGCCATCGAGGCGATAGGACACATGGCCGACCGTATGGCCGTGGCTGTCCAAGGCGGTGATGCCCGCCGGCAATGTGTCGCCAGGTGCAAAGCGCTTCAGTTTCCCGCTCGCTTCATACGGCGCCACCGCCTTGCGCGCCAAGGCGAAGGCAAAGCGCACGCCCTGCGGCGCGGTTGCCTCGCTGGCCGGATCCAGCCAGAACGCGGCATCGGCCGCCGACAGCCACACCGTGGCATTCGGGTAGGCCATCGTGTCCTGCGCATCGAGCAGGCCGCACAGGTGATCCGGGTGGGCGTGGGTCAGCACGACATCATCCACCTCGGCCGGGTCGTAGCCGGCCTTGCGCAGGTTGCCCAGCACCTGGCCCAGGCCGGGGCCGAAGCACTGCGCGGTGCCGGTGTCGACCAGGGTCAGGTGATCGCCCTGCTGCACCAGGTAGGCATTGACCGCGGTCTGCAGGCCCTTGCCATCCTCGGGTACGTAGCGGTGATCAAGCAGGCGGGGGACCGCGCCGGGGGCGATCCCGACCAGCTGCTGCCGACCCAACGCGACAGTGCCATCGAACAGCGCGGTGACCTGCAGCGTGCCGATGGTCTGGTGATACACGCCGGGGACCTGCTCGCGCGGGGTGTGCGTGGTGGTGGCCAACGCGGGGCTGGCGACAACGGCCAGCAGAAGGGCGGCGGCGAGCGTGCGAACGCGGGGGAAATGCATGGCAGGTTCCGGACAGGGCGGCAGCGCCGCGGTGCCCCATGCTGCGCGTCTTGCCGGTTGCGTTCCGCTCAGAATGCCGCGCGATCCGCTCGCGCTCAGCTGTTGCCGATCGCCGCCGGTTCCAGCCCGTAACGTTCGGCGAAGCGCTTGTTGAAGCTGCCCAGCGAGCGGTAGCCCACGCGCGCGGCCACGGTCTTCAACGGCAGCCGGGTGGTGTAGAGCAGGCCCATCGCATGCGCGAGCCGCGCATCGGTGATCAGTTCGCGCACGCTGGAGTGTTCGCTGGCCAAGCGCCGGCGCAGCGTGGCACCGCTGAGGCCCAGCTGCGCTTCGAAATCGCGTGACTGCCAATCGCGCTCGGGCTGGGCAGCGATCAGATCGCGGATGCGTTCCCCCAGGCTGGGTTCGGGTGGAACCAGCAGGCTGCCGTGCCCGCGCCGGCAGAACGCCACGGCAAGCGAGGCCAAGGCCAGGCGTGCTTCGGTGTAGTGACCGTGTTCCAGCGCCTGCCGCCACTGCAGCAGGGTCGCGCCATGCTCGGCCAGCGGCAGCCTGGCCAGTGCATCACCGGCTTCGGGCAGTGGCTCGTTCCACAGCGCCCGGGCGGCCGTGAGCGCCTCGGCGCACATCGGCACGATCGCGCTGAGATAAAGGCCGCTGTGCGGATCGGGGATGTTGACCACATCGATGCGGCAGCGCCGGGTGATCAGGAACAGATCGCCAGGTGCGAATTCGAGCGACTGCTGCGCGGTGCGCACCTGCTTGCGACCCTGCAGCAGGATCGCGAACTGTGGCTGCGGGATCTCCACCGACGAGGCGCCATGCTCGCGGCGCGCAGTGATGCAGGCGTAGCCATCCGCGCGCTGGCAGTCGGCCAGGCTGGCCAAGGTCGCCAGCAGCGAAGTGGTCGTATCGATGGGTGCGGACATGACTCAGCCTGCCACGTTGAACAGCTGGCCGACCAGTGCGGCGGCGGCCATCGCGATCGCGCCCCAGAAGGTCACGCGCAGCGCGCCACGCAGCCGTGGGGCGCCGCCGGCGTGCGCGGCCAGCGTGCCGGTCAGGCACAGCCCCAACAGCGTCACCACGGTGGTGGCCTGGCCGACGAGCGCATGCGGTGCAAGCAGGGCGGTCAGCACCGGCAGCGCGGCGCCACTGATGAAGGCGCCGGCCGAGGCCAGGGCCGCCTGCATCGGGCGCGCGCGCAGCTCCTCGGTGATGCCCAGCTCATCGCGGGCGTGCGCCCCCAGTGCGTCATGCGCGGTGAGCTGGGTGGCCACTTCATGTGCCAGCTCGGGACTCAGCCCGCGATGCCGGTAGATTGCCGCCAGCTCTTCCAGCTCGCTGTGCGGGTCGTCGTGCAGCTCACGCTTTTCAACTGCCAGGTCAGCCCGCTCGGTATCGGCCTGCGACTGCACCGAGACATACTCACCCGCGGCCATGGACATCGCGCCGGCCACGGTCCCGGCGATGCCGGTGGCCAGAATCGTCGAAGCCGAGGCGCCACTGGCAGCGATGCCGACCACCAGGCCAGCCACTGAGACGATGCCGTCGTTAGCGCCGAGCACGGCGGCGCGCAGCCAACCGACGCGGTCGGAGCGATGGACTTCCGGATGTCGGGATCGGCTCATGGGGTCAGTTTAGGGCCAGCGCAGCGTCAAGCCCATGCCAGTAGGATGCTGAAAACCGTCACGGTGACACGACGGCAGGGGACGCCACGATATAGTGCGCCCTTGCGATGCGGGGGCGTGAACCCCACATCCCCGCCCTGACCAGAATTCTGCGAGCCTCCCCTTGTCGAGCCCCAGCCACGTCGCCGAGACGCCGATCACCGACCGTAATGAACTGGTCGCCACGTTGGCCTCCGGCGAAAAGCCCCAGGCGCAGTGGCGCATCGGCACCGAGCATGAGAAGTTCGGCTTCCGACTGGATGACCTGCGCCCGCCCACCTTCGATGGCGACCGCGGCATCGAAGCGCTGCTCAATGGTCTGACCCGCTTCGGCTGGGATCCGGTGCAGGAAGACGGGCGCACCATCGCCCTGCTGCGCGACAACGCCTCGGTGACGCTGGAGCCGGCCGGCCAGCTGGAACTGTCCGGCGCGGCGGTGGAGACCATCCACCAGACCTGCGTGGAAACCGGCACCCATCTCAATGAAGTGGCGCAGGTCGCCGGCGAACTGCAGCTGGGCTTCCTCGGCATGGGCTTCCAGCCGAAGTGGGCCCGCGATGAAATGCCGTGGATGCCCAAGGGCCGCTACAAGATCATGCGCGAGTACATGCCCAAGGTCGGCACGCTCGGCCTGGACATGATGACCCGCACCTGCACGGTGCAGGTCAACCTGGACTACGCCACCGAAGCGGACATGGTGAAGAAGTTCCGCGTGTCGCTGGCGCTGCAGCCGATCGCCACCGCGCTGTTCGCCGATTCGCCGTTCACCGAGGGCGTGCCGAACGGCTACCAGAGCTACCGCTCGCACATCTGGACCGACACCGACAACGATCGCACCGGCATGCTCGACTTCGTCTTCGAAGACGGCTTCGGTTACGAGCGTTATGTGGATTACCTGCTGGATGTGCCGATGTACTTCTCTTACCGCGATGGCAAGTACCACGATGCCAGCGGCCAGAGCTTCCGCGATTTCATGGTCGGCAAGCTGCCGGTGCTGCCGGGGCAGCTGCCCACGCTGCGCGACTGGTCCGATCACATGACCACCGCGTTCCCGGAAGTGCGGCTGAAGAAGTACCTGGAAATGCGCGGCGCCGATGCCGGCCCGTGGAGTCGCCTGTGCGCGCTGCCCGCGTTCTGGGTGGGCCTGCTGTATGACGATGCTGCACTCGATGCCGCGTGGGACCTGGTCCGTGATTTCAGCCTGGTCGAGCGCAACGTCCTGCGCGATGGCGTGCCGCGGCATGGGTTGAAGCTGCCGTTCCGCAACGGCACCGTGCTGGATCTGTCGCGTGAAGCGTTGAAGATCGCCGTGGCCGGCCTCAAGCGCCGCGCCGCGCGCAATGCCGATGGTCAGGACGAAAGCAAGTTCCTGGAAGTGCTGCAGGAGATCGTCGATTCCGGATTGACCCCGGCCGATCGCAAGCTGGCGCTGTTCCATGGCGAGTGGGGCGGGAACATCGATCCGGTGTTCAGGGAATTCGCGTACTGAGTTCGCTTCGCGCTTGTCACGCAGATGCGAGAAGAGCCCTGAAAAACGGCGCTTTCCCTTTCCGGGTGAGCGCCGTTTCTTTGAACAGCATTGCGACCAAGGTCGTGGCATTTTTCTCTATCTGGTGCCGGACATTGGAATCGAACCTGCGACCTACTACCTACGCGCTCAGGCGACAGAATCCGTCTATATGGAACGGGCCGAGTAGGAGAGGCGAAACGGCACCACTGAGATAAATCACACCCATCAGGCAGGGGGGTATGGAAGAACGGAATAGCCTGCGCGTCGCGCTGTGACAGGCAAGCGTTTCAGTTCCAGATCATGATGCTGCCGTCAGGCCCGTTTAGTTGCATGGCTTCTGGACCGGAATATCCATCATCTGTCATGTCAACGATGAGCGCCTTGCCGCAAGTAAAAAAAAGCGTCATCTTTTTTTGATCGAACACGCAATCGAGCAACTTCAGGCGGAACGACGCAGGAGCCAAAGCAGCTGCACTTTCCGCTCCCAAAAGCTCTACTGTGTTGTAAATGTGCAGCATCCATCCATCATCAGTGCCAACCTGAACCTGCTCATCCTCGAAGGTCAGCGTTACATGCTTACCCTTGAGGTGCTGAAAATTGTCTGATCGATGCTCACTCATCTCACGTATCTCACCCTACTTGATTGGGAAATGCGACTTTGAATTGGGCAAGGTCTTTCCTGAGCTTGGATCAACACCTTGCTTACCCGCATTTTCATATTTTATGTAGCCCGCCGGATATCCGGGACTGTTCCCCTTTGACGGCGTCGGATCCATCATCCGCATGGTTGACACTTGTCCGTTGGTGCCCCCGCCCCACCTGTAAAAGCAACGCCGGTTTGCTTGCCCGCCGGATTTGTCACTGGAGAGGGGCCCGTTGACCCTGGAGGCACAGGAAACGCCGTTCCGTTTGATGAGATAACGAAATTGGGCGAGGACGCAGGTGCGGGAGCAGCAACTGAAGCAGATACGGGTGCCGGTGCCGTTGGTGCAGGTAGTGCCCGGGACTGTTGCGCAGAGTCGATCGCGCCTGTCATCAGCGAAGCGGCGGGAGGACCAACGATGGGAGTCGCTCGAACTATGGTGTAGGTCAACACAAGGGCCGCTGGACCAAATGTGTTGTACGCGGCAGGATCGCTTGCTACTGAATCACTGTGTCGCTCGGCTGCACGCTCCTGACGACCGTCAGGGTCATTGAATCGATAGGGATTGTTTGCAGCGTATCTGTATCGGTTGAAAGATGATCCTGGGTTGTAGTGTGGTGTCACCGGATCAACCGACAGAAATACGCCCAATTGCGGATCCATGTACCGCTGCTGCATGTAGCTGAGCCCGGTGGTCGCATCGCTCACATGCCCCGTGTATCCCGGTCCATCCGTGACCTGCCCGCTTACCACAGCACCGTAGGGCTCGTAGTCATAGCGTTTGGTCACGTTTCCATTGGCATCAGATTCGGCCACGACCGAGCCGAGTGCATCGGTATGGATATAGGTGACGGTCTGAGCGCGTCCGGTTGGCACGAGGGTCATGCCGACCAGCAGCACGCAGCAGAGCCATGCGCCTGCGGCACTCAGCTTCCGAAACAACCTGTCCAATTCCCTGCGGCGACTAGATCTGCTGCCAGAACTCTTCTTGAATCTGCGCATCCTTCCCATCCCTGACAGAGTCTCGAAGCGGAGCCTTGCATTGATAGCACAGGAATTAGGGTCCAGAGTTTGACCTGCAGTATTGAGGTCAAAGGCGTCATCCCGGTGCGGGTCTAGCGTGACGCGCTCAGAGCCGGGAAAGCTGGACCTGCTACAGGAAGAAATTTCGGTCGGGGCGCGTCAAGTGAACCTTGGATGGCCGGCCGGCTGCCGGCAGTACGCGACTGGGCTAAAACCCGATCAGGTATAGGACGCTTGTTCCTTGATCACCGCCCTTGGCCACTTACGCCGAGGGCGGTGAAGCTCTTCAAGGCCCGCTACACGTTGGATTGCAATGCAGTTCCGCTTAAGTGAACCGCATGACGCCATCGCTGGGGTTTTTCATTGTTGATGTGCCGCTGGTAATCAGGCCGCCTTTTCCAGCGTGGCCATATCGATCACGAAGCGGTAGCGCACATCGTTCTTCGCCATGCGCTCCCAGGCCTCGTTGACGGTCTTGATGTCGATTACTTCCACGTCGCTGACGATGTTGTGCTCGGCACAGAAGTCCATCATTTCCTGCGTTTCGGCCATGCCGCCGATCGCCGAGCCGGTGATGTGCTTGCGGCCGAACATCACCGAAGCGCCCATCAGCGGTGGATCCAGCTCGGTCAGCACGCCGACCAGGCACATCGTGGCATCGCGCTTGAGCAGGGACATGTACGGGTTGGTGTCGTGGCTGACCGGGATGGTGTTGAGCAGGAAATCGAAGCTGCCCGCATGGGCCTTCATCTGCGCCGGATCACGCGAGACCAGCACTTCATCGGCGCCCAGGCGCTTGGCGTCGGCACCCTTTTCCGGGGTGGTGGTGATCATCACCACGGTGGCGCCCATCGCCTTGGCGAACTTCACGCCCATGTGGCCCAGGCCACCCAGGCCGATCACGCCGACCTTCTGGCCGGGGCCGACCTTCCAGTGGCGCAGCGGCGAATAGGTGGTGATGCCGGCGCACAGCAGCGGCGCGGCGGCCTTGAGGTCGAGCGTTTCGGACACCTTCACCACGAAGCGCTGCTCGACCACGATGTGGTCGGAGTAACCGCCGAAGGTCGGCTGGCCGCTGTCACGCTCGGTGCTGTTGTAGGTATAAGTGGCGCCCTTCTCGCAGTACTGCTCCAGATCTTCATCGCAGGCGGCGCAGTGGCGGCAGGAATCGACCATGCAGCCGACGCCGGCGAAGTCGCCGACCTTGAAGCCGGTGACGTTGGCACCGACCTCGGTGACGCGGCCGATGATCTCGTGGCCGGGGACCATCGGGAACTTGGCGCCACCCCAATCGTCGCGGGCCTGGTGCAGATCGGAGTGGCAGATGCCACTGAAGAGAATCTCGATGCGGACGTCATCGGGACCAGCCGCGCGACGTTCGAAGGAGAACGGCACCAGCGGCGCGGTCTGGTCGTGCACCGCATAACCATGGGCGAGGGACATGTGGGAATCCTTGGCAGGTTTGTAGAAAGGCGCTTTACAATACGCCCCGATCCCGTGCACAGACAGTCAGGATATCGGCATGATTCATCAAGTAAGACTGGATAATCATGGCCACTGACAACCTGACCCATCTGGCTGCTTTCGCCGCCGTGGCCCGCCACCGCAGCTTCCGCAAGGCCGGGGCCGAGCTGGCGTTGTCCACCTCGGCGGTCAGCTACGCCATCCGCGCGCTGGAAGAGCGCCTGGGCGTGGGCCTGTTCCACCGCACCACCCGCAGCGTGGCCCTCACCGAAGCCGGCCAGCGCCTGCTCGAGCGCCTGCAGCCCGCGCTCGGGCAGGTGCATGACGCACTGGAAGAAATGAATCACTTCCGTGCGGCACCGGCTGGCCTGTTGCGGATCAACGCCACCCGCGCCGCCGTGCAGACCCAACTGGGCCCGCGGCTGGCGAAGTTCCTGCTCGCGCATCCGGATGTGCGCCTGGAGCTCGCTCAGGATGACGGTCTGGTGGATATCGTCGCGGGCGGTTACGACGCCGGTGTGCGCCTGCACGAATCGGTCCCGGAAGACATGGTCGCGGTGCCGCTGGGACCGGCGCTGCGCGGTTTGATCGTGGGTGCGCCAGCATATCTGGCAGGGCGTGAGATACCGCGGCACCCCCGTGATCTGCATCACCATGAGTGTGTGCGGTTCCGCTTCGCCAGCGGCCATCTCTACAAGTGGCAGTTCGAACGCGATGGCCAGGCGCTGGAAATCGACGTGCCCGGGCGGCTCACGCTTGGCGATCAGAACACGATCCTGCAGGCGGTGGTCGACGGGTTGGGGTTGGCCTATGTACTGGAAGATTCCGCGCGCCCGTATCTGGATGATGGCCGGCTGGTGGCGGTGCTGGAAGACTGGAGCGAGCCGTTCGCAGGCTTTGCGGTGTACTACCCGCGGCAGCGGCAGATGTCGTCTGCGCTGCGGGCATTCATTGACCTGTTGCGGGGGTAGCGGCAGCGGGTGGCCTAGGCTCTGCATGCTCGCTCTTCAAAGGCAGATGCCGCATTCTGCGCGTGCACCTAGCATCGGAGGAGATGTATCTGGCTTCGAGTGGTGCAGCTCCACGCCCTGTCCTCATCAACGGTGAAATGGATGCGCAAGCGACGGTTCGTGAACATTCTGGCGATGGTTGGCGGTGTTGCCCTTGCGATCTACGGGGTGCTGATCCTGACCATTGCAGCGACGGGAAATGTCATCGAGGGCCGCGCAGCATTGGCATGTGGCGGAGCCGGGCTGCTGCTGGTGGCGGCCCCTTTGCTTGCCCTCCCATTCTCGGCCCGTGTTGCAAAGGCGCTCGCGTTGCTGGCGTTGGTGTGTTTTGCGGTGCTGGCGGTGCGGCTCGCGTTCTGGCCCCAGCCGGGCATCTCGCCTGATCCGCTCGTTCAGACCGCGGTAGTGGCATTTGCGGTGTTGGTTGCCGGCCGCATCCATCTGGCACGCCGCCGCCGACTCTCTGACCATCAGCCCTGATCAGCCCTGGCGCAGAACCTGCTGCAGAGGGGTAATTTCCTGGATGCTGTATACTCACCCCCAGTATAGTTAACTGGCCTTTGCCCCATGCCCCATTCACCGCAGGAAAAGAAGCGCGTTCTCGCCCGGGTCCGTCGGATCCGTGGTCAGTGCGATGCGCTGGACCGCGCGCTGGAAGCCGGGGCCGAGTGCGGGCCGGTGCTGCAGCAGATCGCCGCAATCCGCGGTGCCGTCAACGGGCTGATGTCCGAAGTGATGGAAGCGCATCTGCGCGAAGAGTTCGGGCAGCCGGCCCAATCCGATGCGCAGCGCGACGAGCGCGTGCGCGAGATGAGCATGCTGATCCGGTCCTACCTCAAATGAGTGCGCGGGCGACCGCGTGCTGCCACATTCTGTTCCCTGCCTTGGAGTGCTCCCCATGAAATCCCGTGCCGCTGTTGCCTTCGCCGCTGGCGAACCGCTGAAGATCGTCGAGATCGACGTCGCTCCGCCGCAGAAGGGCGAAGTGCTGGTCAAGATCACCCACACCGGCGTCTGCCACACCGATGCGTTCACCCTGTCCGGCGATGATCCGGAAGGCCTGTTCCCGGCCGTGCTTGGCCATGAAGGCGCGGGCATCGTGGTCGAAGTGGGCGAGGGCGTCACCAGCGTCAAGCCGGGCGACCACGTGATCCCGCTGTACACCGCCGAGTGCGGCGAGTGCCTGTTCTGCACCTCGGGCAAGACCAACCTGTGCGTGGCCGTGCGTGCCACCCAGGGCAAGGGCGTGATGCCCGATGGCACCACCCGCTTCAGCTACAACGGCGAGCCGATCTACCACTACATGGGCTGCTCCACCTTCAGCGAGTACACCGTGGTGGCCGAAGTCTCGCTGGCCAAGATCCATCCGGACGCCAATCCGGAACACGTGTGCCTGCTCGGCTGTGGCGTGACCACCGGCATCGGCGCGGTGCACAACACCGCCAAGGTGCAGGAAGGCGATTCGGTGGCGGTGTTCGGGCTGGGCGGCATCGGCCTGGCGGTGATCCAGGGCGCGCGCCAGGCCAAGGCCGGCCGTATCTTCGCGATCGATACCAACCCCTCCAAGTTCGAACTGGCCAAGCAGTTCGGCGCGACCGATTGCATCAACCCGAAGGACCATGACAAGCCGATCCAGCAGGTCATCGTGGAGATGACCACCTGGGGCGTGGACCATACCTTTGAATGCATCGGCAACGTCAACGTGATGCGCGCGGCGCTGGAATGCGCGCACCGTGGCTGGGGCCAGTCGGTGGTGATCGGTGTGGCCGGCTCGGGCCAGGAAATCTCGACCCGTCCGTTCCAGCTGGTCACCGGCCGCTCTTGGAAGGGCACGGCCTTCGGCGGCGTCAAGGGCCGTACCCAGCTGCCGGGCATGGTCGAAGACGCGATGAAGGGCGACATCGAACTGGCGCCGTTCGTGACCCACACGATGGGCCTGGACGAGATCAACGACGCGTTCGATCTGATGCATGAAGGCAAGTCGATCCGCTCGGTCGTGCATTTCTGAGTCACTGCGGGCGGCGCGTGGTCTGCGCCGCCCCTACGGAGAACCATCATGGAACGCATCGAACATCGCGCCGCCTCCGGCGGCTGGCAGGACGTCTACCGCCATACCTCGCAGGTACTGGGGTGCGACATGAATGTCGCCGTGTATCTGCCGCCGCAGGCCGCCACGCAGAAGCTGCCCGTGCTGTACTGGCTCAGCGGGCTGACCTGCAACGAACAGAACTTCATCACCAAGGCCGGCGCGCAGCGTTACGCGGCCGAGCATGGCGTGATCCTGGTCGCGCCGGACACCAGCCCGCGCGGCGATGACGTCGCCGACGCCGAAGGCTACGACCTGGGCAAGGGGGCGGGTTTCTATTTGAACGCCACCGAGCAGCCGTGGGCGGCGCATTACCGCATGTACGACTACGTCGTGGAGGAGCTGCCGGCCTTGATCGACGCGCATTTCCAGACGACGGGTGCACGCAGTATCAGTGGCCACTCGATGGGGGGCCATGGTGCGCTGGTGATCGCGTTGAAGAACCCGGGTCGCTACAAAAGCGTCTCGGCGTTTTCGCCGATCGTCGCGCCGACCCGCGTGCCGTGGGGCCAGAAGGCGTTTACTGCCTACCTGGGCGAGGACCGCGCCCGCTGGGCGGCGTGGGATGCCAGCGAACTGGTGGCCACGGCTACTGAGCGCCTGCCGTTGCTGGTCGACCAGGGCGGTGGCGATGAGTTCCTCGACAACCAGTTGCAGCCGCAGTGGCTGCAGGCGGCGTGCACCGCGGCCGCTCATCCGCTGACGCTGCGCCTGCAGCCCGGCTACGACCACAGCTACTACTTCATCAGCAGCTTCATCGGCGAGCACATCGCGCACCATGCCAAGGCCTTGTACGCCTGAGGCATACCGTCTGGCCACCCGCTGGGCAGCTGCCTGGCGGGGCGGTTGGAGGCTTCAGGTCGACGGTTTTTCGCGCTTGCGGAACAGCAGGTAGGGCCAGATACCGATCAGCCCCAGTGAAATGACCGTGCCGCAGACCAGCGCGACCGCCGAATTGCCTGGCGCGGTCCATACCGTGGCCAGGAGGATCAGAGCGAAGACGATTGTCGGTCCGCCAAACATGACCATCGCGAACGTCTTCACCCGCCCGCTGGTGGGCGCATTGGCCAGCTTTCCCACCATGTCGGTACCACCGAACGTCACCTGCAGCGCATCGTGCGTGGAGCGCGCCGGTTGCGGCCTGGCCGGCTCCGGCGGTGCCACCGGCTGGCGAAGGTCCATTTCCTGCGGGGCAGACGGCAGCAGGTCTGCCAGGTTGGTCTGTTCGACCAGGGCTTTCAGTTTCGGGTCCATAAGCATCCATGCAGCCAGCGTTGGCGGGCGGCACGATAACACCGGGCGTGGCGCCCAGGTAGTGCTGGCGGTCGGCCGACACTACCTGGGCACGTTCAACCCACTCAACGCACGTTGCGCAGTTCCCAGTGACTGCCGGCCAGCATGCGCAGGCGCTGCTTGAACACCTCGCTGTCGATGCTGGTGGTGGCGACCAGATTGATCCGCAGATCGTCCTGCGCGCCGGTGACGGTGGCGGACGGATCGGTCGCGCCCCACTGCGGGTCAACGGCATCCGGGTCGTCCTGCTTGGCGCGCCAGCGGTCGAACAGCACCGGGGTGCGCAGGGCGTTCTGAAGTTCCTCGGCCAGGCCCGCCGCGCCCTGGGCGTGGAAGGACAGGTCCGGATCGTTGCCGCGTGCCTTGGCCGGGTCCGGCAGGCTGATGTCATAACTTGCCATGGTTACCTCCTTTGAATGCGGCAAGGCTGGCAGAGACGCGGTGCAATCCGCGTGCAGAACGGGGTCAGCCGCTGAAGGTATGCGGCTCGTCGGCAAACCCGATCGTCACCGCGCCCTTGCCCACGTTGACCATGCCGGTCAGGCTCATCACCGCCTCGAACACATCCACGCCATGCGCCTGGCAGGTCTCACGCAACGTGGCGTAGCCGGGCAGGGCCTGCAGGTCGGCCAGCTCGCCGCCGTAGCTGATGCACACGGTTGGCGTCATCAGGCCGCCCTTGACCCGCTGGCCGACGAAATCGAACAGCTTCTGCACCGCGTTGTCGAAGCCCTTGATCTTGGCCACCGGCCCGGTCTCGCCGCGGTAGCCATGCAGCACCGGCTTGATGTCCAGCGCACTGCCCAGCGCGGCGCTGATCAGGCCCACGCTGCGGTCGCCCTTATGGCGTGCCCGGGCGCGCATGTAGTACAGATCACGGGTGATCATGTAGCCGTGCACGTTGTGCGCCAGCAGCTCCAGCCGCTCGCGGATCTGCTGCACGCTCGCACCACTGTCGCGCAGGCGCACCGCTTCCACCGCAGTTACGCCCTGGGCAGCGAACAGGTTCTGGGTATCGAGCACGCGCAGCGCGAACGGCGAGTTGAAGCCCGCTGCCTGCCGCACCGGCTTGTAATCGTTGAGGATCGCGAAGCTGGCCTGCATCGCGTTGTCGTGGATCGGGCTGCGGGTCTTGGTGATCGTCATGCAGAACACATGGTCGTAATCGATCACCAGCTTGCCCAGGAACAGATCCCGGATCTGATTGACGCTGAACGGAATGGTCTCCGCCTCGGCGCCGTGCTCAGCCACATGGGCATGCAGAAAGCTCAGTGTCGCCTGTTCGTCGCGATGGTCGGCCAGCACGGCCTCGCCAATGCGGACGGTGATCGGCAGCAGCACGATGTTGTGTTGTTCAATGAAATCCTGCGGCAGATCGCACGCAGAGTCGACCACGATTCCGATGCGCATCCTGTGCCCCTCCGGCAGGTTGTAGGTTCGGAAACGTGAACGCTATCTCAAAACGAGATGTTTTGCCTGACCGGGGAGGCGGCCGACCTCAGCGGCTGCGCTCGACCGCCACCGGCAGGTCCTTGATCCGGGCCCATTCGCCCTGCTCGAGCAGGCTGGGATCGGCCAGCACCGCCTGCATCAGCGGGTGGGCATCGTTGCCCCAGAACAGTTCGCTGCCGATCGCCAGCGTCGGGACGCCGAACACGCCGGCCGCCAAGGCGGCATCCGTATTGCGGCGTAGCGCTTCCTTGACCGACGGCTCGCTGATCGCCTCGGCAACATCGGCGATGTCCAGCATCGCGCCGGGCAGGGCGAGCGCGGCCGCACTGTCACCGGCGTGGCCGTCGCGCCAGATCCAGTTGAACAGGAGGTCGACCGTCTCGTGAGTGGCCCCGGCGGCCAGGCACAGGCGCAGGGCAGCCAGTGGATTGAACGGGTGGCCCGGCGGAAAGCGCAGCGTCACCCCGGCGCTGCGGGCCTGCCACAGCGCCTGCCGATAGGTGAACAGCCGTTTGGCGGGAATCTCGGCCGGGCCCAGATTGCCCAGGTGGTGCAGCACCGCGCCGAAGGCGATCGGCACCGGGACAATACTCTTGAACTGCGGCAACGCCTTGAGCTGCTGCCAGTGCAGGTAGGCGAACGGTGAGACGAAATCGAAATACCAGCGCAGGGCCATGATCGGGTGCTCACGTTGCGGACGGTAGTGCCGCCGGATGCAGGGCCGCCGCAGGCAGCGGCCCTGTGCAGGGACTCAGCGCGAGTATGCGCGCGGTTCGCTCGACGCCGGCGCCTGGTAGCGGTCGCGCAGCTCGGTCTGGCGCGACCGCATCGGCATCGCGCGGCCGCCCAGCCAGACCTGCTCGGCGTAGTGCCCGACATCCAGCGGATCGCCTTCCCACAGCACCAGATCGGCCAGCTTGCCCGGCTCGATGGTGCCAAGCCGGTCGCCGACGCCCAGCGCCTGCGCCGGCACCCGGGTCAGGCCCGCCAGACCATCATCCCAGGGCAACCCGTTGGCGACCGCATTGCCGGCCAGCTGGCGCATCTTGCGTGCGTTGTGCGAGGCATCGTCGCGCTGGGCGAAGCTGACTTGCACGCCGGCCGCCTTCAAGCGCGCGGCGTTCTGCAGGGTCGCGCCGAGCTGGTCGAAGCTGCTCGGCAGATTGCCCAGCCCATCGACGAACACCGGCACGCCGGCCTGGGCCAGCTGCGGGGCCAGACGCCACGCCTCGGCACCGCCGGCGATGGCGATCTTGACCTTCTCGCGGCCGGCCCAGCGCAGCAGCTGGCGGATGTCGGCGGCACGGTCGACCTGCACCACGATCCGACCCTGGCCAGCCAGGTAGCGCGCCAGCGTGGCGCGCCCGGCGGGTGTGAGCAGCGCATGCGGCGAGTCGGCCGGAACGCGGCCACGGGCTTCGCTGACCATCTGTTCCAGCAGCATCCACTGCGCGGCCCGCGAGCTGCCGGTCAGCTCGGCGCCGGACGCGCCGAGACGGATGAACAGCGCCAGCGGGCCGACCGGGTCGGCGCTGCCATCCAGCCGCATCACCCCGCCCTGGCCGGCGATGAAGCCGCCGCCGGTGTTGGCGCCCAGTACGGTGAAGCCGATGCCATCCAGACGCGCGACCGGGATCAGCACCGAGTCCGGATTGAAGGCCAAGGTGACGTCGAATTCCGGGCGCAGCGGCTGCTCTTCCAGCTTGAGCGTGCTGTCGACCGTGGCCGATTCGCCGGACACTTCTTCGATGCCGATGTCGGTGATGCCGCCGAACAACGCCGGGGTAAGCGGCTTGCCCGCGGCCTCGACCACCGCTACACCGGCCGGTGCCGACAGGCCCGGACCGACAGCGCGGATCACGCCGCCCTGGACCAGCACATCGCTGTGCGCCAGGCTGCCGCGTGCGGCGGCGGTGTGCACCGTGGCGTTGCGGATCAGCAGATCCTGCGCGAACACGGAAGGGGCCACGCAGGCACCGGCAATCAACAACAGGGCCTGCGGAAGCAGACGCATCGAGACGCGGCGGCTCATGGGCGTGCCTCCTGGCCGAGCATGAAGTCCGACAGCGGCTGTCGCCTCACATCCTGCCGGTCATAGACCTGATGGCCGTCGACATAGACTTTTTCGGCCAGTGCATAGGAACTGAAGGGGCTGCCGTTCCAGACCACCACGTCACCCATCTTGCCGGCCTCCAGGCTGCCGGTCTGCTTCTCCACGCCCAGCGAGCGTGCCGCGTTGGAGGTGAGCCACATCATGGCGCGCTCCGGGGCGATCTCGATGCCAGCGCGGCGTGCGTTGGCGATCACCTTGGCCGCTTCCTGGTTCAAGCGCTGGATGCCCTCCGGGGAATCAGAATGCACGATCGCGCAGCTGTTGGCGGGGCGGTCGACCAGGGCGATGTTGTCCTGGATGCCATCGAAGGCCTCCATCTTGAAGCCCCACCAGTCGGCCCACAGCGCACCACACACGCCTTCCTCGGCGAGCCGGTCAGCCAGCTTGTAGGCCTCCACCGCGTGATGGAAGGCGGCGATCTTGAAGCCGAATTCCTTGGAGAGATCCAGCATCGTGGCCATCTCATCGGCGCGGTAGCAGTGAATGTGCACGCGGATGTCGCCCTGGATGGCGCCGGCCAGCGTATCCAGCTTGAGATCGCGCTTGCCGCCGCTGTCGCCGGCGCTGTCGCCCTTGTCATCGCCACTGAACCAGCGCTTCTTCTTCGGCTGCTTGGGGGTGTTCTTGGCGATGTACTCGCTGGCATCGATGAAGGCCGCGCGGTAACCGGCGACGTTGCCCATGCGCGTGCCCGGCGCGGTGCCCTTGCCGCCGTAGACGCGCTTGGGGTTCTCGCCGCAGGCCATCTTCAGGCCCCATGGCGCGCCGGGGAACTTCATGGCCTGGTAGGTCGTTGCGGGTACGTTCTTCAACGTCACCCCGCGGCCGCCGACCAGATTGGCCGAGCCGGGCAGCACCTGCATCGAGGTCACGCCGCCGGCCAGTGCGGCGGCAAAGCCGGGGTCCTGGGGCCACACCGAGTGCTCGGCCCAGACATTGGCGGTGACCGGTGCGGTCATCTCGTTGCCGTCGCTGTGCGCGCTCACGCCCGGGCTCGGATACACGCCCAGGTGCGAGTGCACATCGATGATGCCGGGGGTGACCCACTTGCCCTGGCCGTCGACGCGGACCGCGTCGGCCGGCGCGCTCAGGCCGGTGCCGACTGCCGCGATGCGGCCGTCGCGCAGCAGCACATCGGCGTTGTCCAGGCGCACGCCGGTGCCGGTGAGCACCGTCGCGTTGCTGATCAACACCGGGGCAGAAGCGATCGGCGCATAGGTGCTGGGGTAGGGATCCTGGAGGAAGCGCGACGCGGCGGGCGCCGGCGCTGCGGCGAGCGAGAACAGGGCAAGGCCCAGGCCGGCAGTCAATCGTGTGCGCATGTTTCCCCGATGCGGTGTGGACGAATCGGTCGACGCTATCCGCTGCACGGGGCGTTTGCCAAGTGACGAAGCTCATGGGCGTGCCGGCAGGGCATCGGTCATCAACGCGACAAGACAGTCGATGTCGGGAATTTCCTGATGCTCATTTGCATCTCTATTGGTTAGCCTGCATGCGTGGAAAATTACGGTTGACGCTGTGATTGCGACGCGTCGCATCGTCCGGGACGTCGTCCACGACGGTGCGCAAGGACAGGGGATCGCCGACAGGACGACCCGACAAGGAGCTGTGCCGACGGGCCTACGGCATATCGCCGATACCCGAAAATTGTAAAAAATGTGTGAAAGATCGCTTACGCTTGCCGTGCCTGCCATATGGAATGGCATACATTTTTCTGGGCGGCTGCCGATATCGCTTGTGGTATTGCAGCCCTAATCACTTCAAGGAAGTTGTTTTCAGATGACCTACGTCTCTTCGTCCCGCTTCACCGCACGTCGTCGTCCGTCACCGAGCCTGCTGGCATCGGCCATCACCGGAACCCTGCTGGCTGCCCTGGCTGTCCCCGCGCTGGCCAGTTCCGACGTCGATTCCCTGACCATCTACCAGCAGCAGCGCACGCTGCAGCGTTCGGCATTCAGCCTGGACCAGACGGCTGGCAACATTGCCAACGTTGCAAAGGTCGGTGGTCTCCAGACCAGCTCTCTCCCAGTTCAGGGCCCGATCAACGGCACGCCGGGCGACATCGAAAGCTGGCGCAGTGAAGAGTTCAAGGCCGATTGGGGTCTGAAGGCGATCAACGCCGACGCTGCGTATGCGCGCGGCCTGACCGGCAAGGGCATCCGCTTGGGCGTGTTCGACAGCGGTTCGGGCCTCGATCATCCCGAGTTCGCGGGCAAGAATCATCGCAGCATCCGGATCGCTGACCTGCTGCCCGATGGCACCCGCTGCACGAACACCACGCTGATCGGCGGACCCGATGCCTGCTTCGCCAGTGATGGCGATGACGTCTCCATCAGTTACGTCACCTACGATCCCAGCGTGCCGCAGGCCATCCGTGACATCATCGAATCGGATCCCCGCTACGCTCAGGCCGGTGTCCATTTCCAGACGCACGGCACGCATGTGGCTGGCACCATCGCCGCCAACCGCGATGGGAATGGCACCCATGGCGTAGCATTCGGCGCCGACCTGACCGCGGCCAAGCTGTTCTTCAATGACGCACAGGCGTGGACCGATGTGGGCGGTGGCGACTACCGCGTCGTCAATGTCGGTGGCGTCGGCCCGGATGGCAGCGCGTTCGAGGATATGTACGCGCAGATGAATGATCAGGACGTTCGCGCGATCAACCACAGCTGGGGCCTGAGCAACGAGCCGACCGATGTAGCTGACATGGACGCTCTATATGCGAATAACGTCGAGTATCTGAGCATCTTTGCCGAAGGCTCACGCGCCAAGGGCATGATCCAGGTCTGGGCGGCCGGCAACAACAACGCCAATGCTGATACGCCGGAGGAGGCGCCGATTGCTGGCATCTACGCCACGCTGCCGCGTCTGTTCAGCGATATCGAGAAGGATTGGCTCAGCGTGGTCAACGTCCGCGAGGACCAGCCGGGCAGCTATGTGCTTGACATTACCTCGAATCGCTGCGGTTTCAGCGCAAATTGGTGCTTGGCCGCCCCGGGTACCGACATCCGCTCGACCGTGTATGGCAGCGATTCCTCGCTGGATGCGCAGCTGCTGGCCGACGCGGACGGCAACGTGCTGCTCGATGTGCTCGAGCGCGTGCCGACCTACCGCTATGACCTGATGACCGGCACCTCGATGGCGGCCCCGCACGTCACCGGTGCCCTCGGCCTGCTGTTCGAACGCTTCCCGTACCTGAGCAACGCGCAGGTCCGCGACGTGCTGCTGACCACCGCCACCGATCTTGGTGCCGCCGGCGTGGACGACGTCTACGGCTGGGGCCTGATGAACCTGGCCAGCGCGATCGAAGGCTACGGCATGCTGCGCGTCGACACCGACGTGGTCATGAACCAGAAGGCCGGCGGCCTGAAGGTGTGGGAAGGCGATGCATGGGACGACTGGACCAACAACATCGGCGGCCCGGGCAAGCTGACCAAGTCCGGCATCGGCTGGCTGCGTCTGAGCGGCGACAACACCTTCAACGGTGCGATCGTGCGCGAGGGCGTGCTGGAGCTGGACGGTGCCAATGCACTGACCGCCTCAGTCGATGTGCAGGGCGGCCAGTTCCTGCTCAACGGCAGCCTGGTGTCCACCACGCTCAACAGCCTGGGTGGCAGCAGTGTCATCTCCACCACCGGCGTGCTCGATGGCTCGGCACTCAATGTGACCGGCGGTTCGGTCACGTTCAACGGCCTGCAGCGCGACGGTGACACGACCATCGGCAGCGGCGGCAGCTTCGTGCTCAACGGCCGTCTGGTCGACAGCACGCTGACCTCGGCCGGCACCACCCGCGTCAATGCCGGTGCACTGCTGGATGGTTCGGACCTGTTCGTCACCGCCGGCACCGTGTCCTTCAACGGCGTGCAGCAGGACGGTTCGACCGTCGTCGGCGCCAAGGGCACCCTGAAGGGTGTCGGCACGCTGGGCAGCACCCGCGTTGAAGGCATCATCGCGCCGGGCAACTCCATCGGCACGCTGACCATCAACGGCGATTACGTGCAGACCGCCACCGGCGTCTACCAGGCCGAGCTGGCCCCGGGCAGCCGCAGCGATGTGCTGCGCGTGACCGGTACCGCCACCCTGGGCGGCACCCTGAAGGCACTGCCGGAAGCCGGCGTGTACTACCTCGGCGAGCAGTTCAACTTCCTGCAGGCCGCCGGTGGCGTGAACGGTCAGTTCGCGACCACGGACTTCTCGGCGTTCTCGCCGTTCCTGCAGTTCAGCCTGGCCTACACCGCCGGTGGCATGAGCATCGGCGTGGCACGCGGCAACTCGCTGGCCAGCGCGGCGGTCACCGCCAACCAGATCGCCGTGGCAACCAGCGCCGATCGTCTGGGCGTCAACCAGGGTCTGCCGAAGCCGCTGACCCAGCTGTTCCCGGCCCAGGTCGGTGCGGCGCTGGACGCGCTGAGTGGTGAAATCCACGCCGCCACGCCGATGGCGCTGGTGGAAAGCAGCCGTTACCTGCGTGATGCGGCCCTCAGCCGTGCCGTGGGCGTGCGTTCGCCGGCTGCCGGTGATGACGCCGCCGCCGGTGGCGCGTGGGTGCAGGCGATCGGTGGCAGCGGCAAGCTCGATGGCGATGCCAATGCCGCGCGCACCGATTCCAACAGCAACGGTCTGCTGGTCGGTGCCGACCATGTGTTCGGTGGCGGCTGGCAGGTCGGTGCGCTGGTGGGTACCGGCCGTACCGATATCAAGCAGGCGGCCGGTCGCGGCGCCCGTTCGGAAATCGACAACACGCACGTCGGTGCCTATGTGGGCAATCAGTGGGGTGCGTTCGGTCTGCGCGCCGGCCTGGGCTATTCGCGTCACGACGTGGACAGCAAGCGTCAGCTGACCTTTGCCGGCTACCAGGATGCGCTGTCGGCCAAGTACGACGCCACCACCCGCCAAGCCTTCATCGAAGGCGCGTACCGTTTCGGTGGCCGCGAGGCGGGTCTGGAGCCGTACGTGCAGTTCGCCCGCGTTGAAGTGGACGTGGACGGCTTCGCCGAACAGGGTGGCGCGGCTGCACTGAACGGTCAGGTCGCCGATACGCGCACCAACGTGGCGACCGCCGGTGTGCGCTTCGACAAGGGCCTGAAGACCTCCTGGCAGCAGGAAAGCTGGCTGCACGTCCGCGGTGGCGTCGGCTACCGTCGTGCTTCCGGTGACCGCAGCCAGGTCGCCGATCTGGCCTGGACCGGCGGCAGCAGCTTTGCTGTCAGCGGTGCGGCCATCGCCGACAACGCCGTGGTTGCCGAGCTGGGCCTGTCGGCCTGGTTGAGCCCGCGCAACCAGCTGGAGCTGGGCTACAACGGCACCTTCGGTGACGACGCCCGCGACCGCAGCGTGACCGCGCGCTGGTCCGTGCAGTTCTGATCCAGCGGTACCGGTAAACGGAAAAAGGCGGCCAATGGCCGCCTTTTTCTTTGCATTGGCCTTGCGGCCATGACCACATGGATGCGGTGGGCGACCCCGTTCGCGGCCGGTTTCGACGCCCGTGATCCGATCGGGGCCTTGCTGTTGGTCGCCGACCAGCCGATGATCCCCGATGGAGTGAAAACCGAGGCGTCCGATGCCGCGGTCAGCGCCCAGTTCGTCGAGAACCATATCCAGATCGGTATCGAGGCGCTTAAGCTAATACGGCGCAACGGCAAGTCGGTCCGCCACCTGCGCTTTGACGAGTAACGGCAATGGAACGGGTGAGCGTCTTGGGGCGCCACCTACAGGGGTAGTAAATGGACGTGGCGGCACAAGTAGTGGAATTCTGGCGCGACGCTGGACCGCAGAAGTGGTTCACGCGCGATGACGCGTTCGACGCGCGCTTCCGCCAGCAGTTCCAGGAAGAACATTTCGCTGCCGCCCGCCGCGCCCGCGAGCATTGGCTGAGCAGCGCCGAAGGCGCGCTCGCACTGATGATCCTGCTCGATCAGTTCCCGCGCAATTGCTTCCGCGATACGGCGCACGCCTACGCCACCGATGGCCTTGCACGTCATTACGCCATGCGTGCGGTAGAGGAGGGCCTGGACCTGCAGCTGGTGCCCAAGCTGCGTGCCTTCATCTACCTGCCCTTCGAGCACTCCGAGGATCCGCAGGACCAGGAGCGTTCGGTGGCGATGTTCGATGTGCTGGGCGACAAGGAATACCTGCAGTTCGCCGAGCTGCACCGCGACATCATCCGCCGCTTCGGCCGCTTCCCGCACCGCAACGCGGTGCTGGGTCGGATGCCGACCCCGGAAGAGCTGGATTATCTGGCCGAGGGCGGATTTGCGGGGTAACCGGTGCATGGACGCCACCGGCACCACGAACAAAAAACGCCGGCAATGCCGGCGTTTTTCTTGTCCCGCAACGTGCTGAAGATCAGTACTTCGGCACGCCGTTGTCCACCTCATTCGACCAGGCATCGATGCCGCCGGTGATGTTGGACACCTTGGTGAAGCCCAGGGCGCGGAACTGCTCGGCCGCCTGTGCGCTGCGGCCGCCGTGGTGGCACAGGAAGGCCAGCGCGGTGTCCTTGGGCAGAGCTTCCAGACGGGCGCGGTTGTCGCCGTCGAAGGTTTCGAACGGGGCGTTGATCGCCGCGATCGCACGCTCGTCGGCCGGGCGCACGTCGACCACGGTGATGCTGCCGGCGCGGAGCTGGTCGTCGGCGTCGCGCACGCTCAGTTCCTGCACGGCCTTGGGCGCGTTCGGGTTGTCGATTGCCAGGCCCTTGCCACGGATGTCGTCGACCCAGTCGATGGTGATGCCTTCGGCGCGGCGGGCGCTGGCCAGATCGAACTGCACGCGCAGGCCGTTGGACTCGGCGGCGATCGCGTTGTCATCGTGCGGGGCCAGCTGGAAGTTCGGCTGGAAGCGCGCGTCGATGCCCAGCTGCAGCGAGGCACCCGGGGAATCGGCCAGCGCGCCACGCAGCATTTCCACGGCGGCCGGGGTCACGGTGATGCGCGGCGGGGTGCGGTCCGGTGCGGCCAGGCCGAGCACGCTGCTCAGCTCACCGTTGCCGGCCATCTGCAGGATGATGTCGCTGCCACCGATCAGCTCGCCGTCGATGTACAGCTGCGGGATGGTCGGCCACTCGCCATAGGCTTTGATGCCTTCGCGGATGTCGGCGTCGGCCAGCACGTTGACGTGGTCGAACTCCACGCCCAGGTCCTGCAGGGCGCCGACGGCCTTGGCCGAGAAACCGCACTGCGGCATGCTCGGCTGACCCTTCATGAACAGCACGACGCGGTTGGCGTTGAGAATGGATTCGATGCGCGAGCGCAGGGCGGGATCAAGGGACATGACGGTCAGGGTCCGGATATGCGAACCGCCTATTCTACGCGGCATGGCATCATGGGGCATGACCGTACCGGAAACGTTGTATCGCATTCCCCGCCGCCCCTGGCGCTGGCTGCCGTGGCTGGTGCTGTCGCAGCTGCTGGTGGTGCTGGTCTGGGCCGCCTGGGGCTGGCGCTACGGCCTGCCGCTGATGGTGGCGACCCATGCCCTGTTCATGGTGCCGGTGTTCCTCCCCAACAGCCGCTTCTATGCCCCCGTGCTCAGCCGCCTGCCCGGGGATGCCCGCCAGGTCTGGCTGACCATCGATGATGGCCCCTCGGCGGAAACCCCGGCGGTGCTCGATCTGCTGGACCGCTACGAGGCCAGGGCCACCTTTTTCCTGGTCGGTGAACGCGCGCAGGCGCAGCCGGACCTGGTCCGCGCGATCCTCGCCCGCGGGCACAGTCTGGGCAACCACAGCCATCGGCACCCGCAGGCGCGGTTCTGGCGGCTGGGGCGACAGGCCATGGCCGCGGAGATCGCGCAATGCCAGCAGGCCCTCACCGCGATCGCCGGTACGCCACCGCGCTGGTACCGCTCCGTGGTCGGCATGACCAACCCGTTCGTCGCCCCCGCGTTGAAGCAGTGGCAGCTGACCCGGGTCGGCTGGAGCGCGCGCGGTTTCGACGGCGTGGATTGCACGCCCGGGCAGGTGGTCGAGCGGATCACCCGTGATCTGGCGCCGGGCAGCATCGTGCTGCTGCATGAGGGCGCTGCACATGGCCACAACCTGGCCATCATCGAGGCGGTGCTGCAGGCGGTGCAGGCACGTGGCCTGCACCCGGGTCTGCCGGACTGACGGCAGGTCGGTGCCCGGCGCAGGCCGGGATCAGCTCAGGGAGCCGATGATCATCAGCAGCACCACCCCGAGCATGCTGCCGATCGAGATCACCAGGCCGAGGATCGCGAACACGCGGCGGCGGTCTGCCTGAAATGCACCGGCGACGCCCAGGCCGAAGGCCACCAGCTGCATCAGCGCGGTGCACATCAGGCCGAGGCCGACCAGGATCGCCGACATCGAGGTCTCCTCCATGCCGCCGGGCGTGGTGGTTTCGATGACGCCGGCCACGACGATCAGCCCCAGCATCAGCAGTGCGCCGCCCACTGCAGTGATGAACGAGGCAATACCCATGCCGGAATGGGGAGAATGCGGGGTGTGCATCCGGGTTCCTTGTCGATGCGGTGAAAGAGTGACTCAGTGTGCAGCAGGCAGTGCGCCTGCAGCATCGCTCGGCGGATGCGATGTCCGCCATTGGTCGCGGATCCAGCCGCCCAGCGACAGCTGGGCGATCACCAGCCCCAGTGTCGCCAGCAGCGCGATGATCCCGAACAGCCTGCGGCGGCGCGGCTGCAGAACGCTGCCCAGACCGAGCAACGCCGCCAGAATGGCCAGCCCGACACTGCTGCCCAGCAGGGCCGCCAGCGACCACGGCAGCTCGCGCATGGCCGCGTGTTCGGGCGCATGCGCGTAATGCATGCTGAGGACCAGCAACAGCAGGCCGCAGGCACTGACGACCAGCGCGGCGATGCCCAGCGCGGAATGTCGGGTCTGTCTTTGCATGGGCGGCTCCGTGCCGGAAAGGGGGGCGAGTATGCGCGCGTGCGGTCGGCGGCGCGAGCCGCGGCGACTACGCAGCGAGCGGACGATCGCCGACGATCAGCCAGTTGTTGAACGGGGTATTGCCGTACAGCGGTGTCACCCGCAGGTGCAGCCCGGCGGCTTCCAACGGGGTGCGCAGGCTCTCGGCATCGGGATAGTGGCGTGGGCGCGTGCCCATCCAGCCCACCAGGTGCGCGAGCATGTCGGTGATCCGCGTGGTGCGATCACGACCACTGTGGTCGGCCAGCGTGGTGCGGATCACCAGCCGTGCGCCGGGTGCCACGCGCGCGGCGGCATCGAGCAGCAGTTGCGTCTGGGCGGGGGCGGGCAGGTATTGCAGCACGTCAAGCAACGCGACGTTGCCGTGGTGGGCGGGCAGGGCGGCACTGGCGTCCATGCAGGTGAACCGTGCCTGCGGCAGCGCGGCGCGAGCGCTGGCCTGCTCGGCGCGGGCGACCTTGCCAGCGTCGATGTCCACACCGTGATACGCAAGTGTGCTGCCCTGCTGGCGCAGCACGTGGGCCAGCAGCCCCAGGCCGCAGCCGATATCCAGCAACGGCGCCGCGGGCGCATCGTTCAACGCGGCGAGCACGCCGGGATACAGCGGATCACTGCCGAGCTTGCCGCGGCTATAGTAATAATCGCGGCGATTGCCGAACCGCTGCGGCGGCAGGAACGCCGTGGCGATCCTGCGGGCCTGCTCCCTGGCCAGCGGCAGCGCGGCCTCGCTCAGCGGGTCGGCTCCGCCCACAGCACGCGCGTTACTTCGAAGGCGCGCTGGTGCCACAGCGTGTACATCGCGGCGGACGGATGCAGACCATCCTCGGCCAGCATGACGCGCTCGCCGCCCAGCTGGCGGCTCAGGTCGGTGATGTCGACAAACGCGACGTCATGCTCGGCGCAGATGGCCGCAGCGGCAGCGTTGTAGGCATCCAGTTCCTGCCCGATCTGCACGCGGTCGCGGCCGGATGCCACGGCATAGGGGGTCACGCCCCAGTCCGGGATCGACAGAACCAGCACGCGCGGTGCACGGTCGGCGGCGAAGGCGAGCGCGCGCTGCAGCAGGGCGGTGAAACGCGGGCGGTACTCGTCCACGCTGCGCCCCCGGTACTGATCGTTGACCCCGATCAGCAGGCTCACCAGCTCGAAGGGACCCTGCGGCGCGTCGGCATCGATGCCAGCCTCAAGCTCGTTGGTGGTCCAGCCGGTGGTGGCGATGATCGTCGGGTCGTCCACGTCCACGCCGATATCGCGCAGGGCCGCGGCCAACTGCATCGGCCAGCGCCCGGCCGGCTCGACGCCTTCGCCGATCGTGTAGGAATCGCCCAGCGCCAGGTACGGCAGGCCCATCAGGCCACCGCACTGCGCGGCTTGAGCGGGACCACCTTGGTGTTGGCCTCGGCACGGCGTGCCAGGGCGCGGTCGATGCGGGCGAACACATCGCGCATCACCTCCGGCTCGGGCAGCAGGGTCACGCGGAAGTGGTGGCGGTAAGGCACGTTGAAGCTCGAGCCCGGGACCACCAGCACGCCTTCTTCGTTCATCAGTTCCAGCGCGAAATCATGGTCATCGAAGCTGCGTGCCGCCGCACCGACCACCGCCGGGAATGCGTACAGCGCGCCGGCCGGGGCCACCAGCGACAGATGCTCGCTGGCGTTGCAGGCCTCTATCACTGCGCGGCGGGTTTCATACAGACGGCCACCGGGCGCGCACAGCGGCGAGATGGTGTCCGGCCCGTTCACGGCGGCATCGATGGCGTACTGGCCCGGCACGTTGGCGCACAGGCGCAGCGCGCTGAGCAGGTCCATCGCCGCGCGGAACTCGCCCAGCCGCTCGGCCGCGCCGGACAGCATCGCCCAGCCCACGCGCCAGCCGCAGGCGCGATGCACCTTGCTCAGGCCGCTGAAGGTGATGCACGGGTGGTCGCCGGCCAGTGGCGCGACCGCATGGAACTGCGCGTCGTCGTACAGGATCTGGTCGTAGATTTCATCGACCATCAGCAGCAGGTTGTGCTTGGCGGCGATGGCGACGATGCGCTCCAGCAGATCGCGCGAGTAGCTGGCGCCGCTGGGGTTGTTCGGGTTGATCAGCACGATCGCGCGGGTGCGCGAGGACACCAGCGCCTCGATCTCGACCGGGTCGGGCTGGAAGCCGTTCTCCGGTGCGCAGCGGTAATACACCGGGCGGCCATCGTTGAGGATCGTCGCGGCCGACCACAGCGGGTAATCCGGCGAGGGCACCAGCACTTCGTCGCCCGGGTTCAGCAGGGCGCGCAGCGACAGGTCGATCAGCTCGCTGACGCCATTGCCGATGAACACCCGGTCCGGGTGCGCATCGGGTGCGCCGCGACGGGCGTAGGCGGCGGCGATGGCTTCGCGCGCCTCCGGCAGGCCCTGCTGGTGGGTGTACGGATCGGTGCGGCCCATGTCATCGGCGATCGCACGCTGCAGGTGCTCAGGCGCGCGGAACCCGAAGTTGCCCGGGTTGCCGATGTTGAGCTTGATCAGCTTGCGGCCCTGGGCCTCCAGCTCCCGCGCTCGTCGCGCCAGTTCGCCCCGGATCTCGTAGCGGACTTCGGACAGGCGCTCGCGGGTGGCGAGCGGCTTCAGCGGGGGCGTGGACATGAACGGGCCGTCATTCAGGCATGGAAACCGCATGGTAGCGGAATTGTTGCGTTGCAGGGCAAGCGTTTCCGGCCCAACGCCCGGCCCTGCAAGGCAGTTGCAGATGAAAGGATTTCCGTCCGTCTACGCCTGCGCCGGTCCCGCGCGGCAACGCCTGGTCGCCACACCCATTAGAATGGGCACGATGAGCGAACCCACTGATTACCTTGCCCTGCAGACCATTGGCTGGCCCTGGCCGGGCGGCCCGGAGCTGCCGGACTGGCAGGCCCTGTTCGAGCAGTTCCCGCAGGCGCGCCCCGGCCGGGTGATCGAGCAGCATCGCACCGGCTACATCGTCTCCGATGCGCCGGAAGCGGCGATCAAGACCGAGTCCCCGCCGGAATGGCAGCGCCCACGCTTCCCCAGCCACGAGCGCGCGGCGGTCGGCGACTGGGTGCTGCTGGAGGGCATCAAGATCGTTGCCCTGCTGCCCCGGCGTACCGCGATCAAGCGTGGCGCGGCCGGCGAGCATTACCACCAGCAGGTGATCGCGGCCAACATCGATACGGTGTTCATCGTCTGCGGGCTGGATGCGGACTTCAATCCGCGCCGGATCGAGCGCTACCTGCTGCTGGTCGGCGGCGGCGGTGCACAGCCGGTGGTGGTGCTGACCAAGGCCGACCAGACCGAGTACAGCCAGGATGCCCTGGACGTGCTGGAAGAACTGGCGGCGCAGAACATTCCGCTGCTGGCGATCAACGGCAAGGACCCGGCCAGCGCCTCGGCCCTGCTGCCATGGCTCGCGGCTGGCCAGACCGTGGTACTGGTCGGCTCCTCCGGTGCGGGCAAGTCGACCCTGACCAATACGCTGCTCGGGCACGAGCGCATGAAGACCGCCGATGTGCGCGTCAACGACTCGCGCGGCCGCCACACCACCACCCACCGCGCACTGATTCCGTTGCCGGCCGGGGCCTGCCTGATCGATACGCCCGGCATGCGCGAGCTCAAGCCGACCGGTGAGGAAGCCTTGAGCGAAGGCGGCTTCTCCGACGTGGAAGCGCTGTCGGCGCAATGCCGTTTCCGCGACTGCGGCCACCAGCGTGAGCCGGGCTGTGCGATCCGCGCGGCCATCGATGACGGCACGCTGGATGAAGAGCGCCTGCTCAACTACTTCAAGCTGAAAGAAGAAGTGGCTGCCGCCGCGGCCAAGCTGGCCGTGCGCCAGGCGCAGCAGGCCATCGAGCGCAAGCACGTCGGCAAGGGCGCGCAGTGGCGCCCGGGCGGAAAGGGCGGCCGACGATAGCTTTTGCTACTGTCCGTCCATGGACACGCCAATGACCGTGGATCGTGACGTCGCCCACCACACCGCGCTCGACGCACAACTGGTCGAGGCGGTAGGCGGGATCAAGCTGCTGGGGCTGACCAGCTGGCCGGCCGCGCTGCAGGCGCCGTTCCTGGCCAGCGTCGCCCGCGGTCAGCCGGTGCTGCCGCAGGTCGACTACCCCAAGCTCGATTTCACCGATACCCGCCATCGCCTGGCCGCGATCAGCGCGCAATGCGATCCCGACCATCCCATCGGACTGTACGTACAGCGCTCGGCGCACAGCTGGGACCAGGCCGCCGGCCTGCTGGAATCGCTGGGCACCGCCGAGGTGGACCGTTACTCGGTGGAGCTGTTCGGCGCGCCCGAGCAGCCGCTGCCCGGCAACGGCCCCAGCACCCGCGATGCCGCACGGCACTTCATCCAGATCGCGCAGGAGCTGGACCACGAGCTGCTCGCGCCGGAAGAACAGGTGCCGGTCTCGGCCACCGCGCTGCAACTGCAGCTGCAGAGTGATCTGGATGCGTTCTTCGAATCGCGGATCATCAGCGTCCAGCTGGATCCCGACCTGATTTCCAAGGCCGCCGCCGGCCCGAACCGGATCCGTCTGCGCACCAGTGCGCGTTTCAGCGCCTACGACCGTGCGCAGCTGTTCCACCACGAGGCGCTGGTGCATTCGCTGACCGCGCTCAACGGCCGCGAGCAGCCGCACCTGCCCAGCCTGGCGCTGTCCTCGCCGCGGGTCACCGCCACCCAGGAAGGACTGGCTACGTTCGCCGAGCAGATCACCGGCAGCATCGACATCGAGCGCCTCAAGCGCATCAGCCTGCGCACCGAAGCCATCGCCATGGCGCGCGAAGGCGCTGATTTCATCCAGGTGTTCCGTTACTTCTGCGAGGCCGGCCAGAACAACGAAGAGAGTTTCGCCTCCGCCCAGCGCGTGTTCCGCGGGGTGCCGCCGAGCGGCGGCGCGGCCTTCACCAAGGACACCGTGTACCTGCGCGGGCTGGTCTCCGTACACACCTTCTTCCGCCACATGCTGGCTGAAGATCGGTTGCAGGTCTGCCGCTGGCTGTTCGCCGGAAAAATGTCGCTGACCGATGCGATCGCCTTCGCGCCACTGTTCGAAGAAGGCATCCTGCGCCCACCGCGCTGGCTGCCGCACTGGGTCAGCCGCGCGAACGGATTGGCCGGCATGCTCGCGTTCTCGCTGTTCGCCAACCGCATCCGCATGGATCAGCTCGCCCCCGAGTAGTGCCGGCCGCTGGCCGGCAAGCGCGCGCGCCTTCTACGTGCGCCCAGTGCGTTAATGAGCACTGCATCGCAATTCATCTGTGATGCGCTGAACCGTAAACATCCTTTCATCTTCCGCTCGCATGCTGGTCATGCACCTGCATTGCGCAGGTCATCTTCCCCCATGTAACGGACGACCATGCTTACCCGACCCCTGACGATCGCGGTGGCGCTCGCGCTGTGCGCCGCCAATGCCCACGCTGCCGATGTAGACGCCACCGCCGCTGCCAACGTCGCGCTCAGCGCGCAGACCCTGGACACCGTTTCGGTGATCGGCCAGGGTGAGACCCGCCAGGTGCAGCGCATCACGGCCGTGGACAAGGAAGTGCTGCCGCCGGGCACCAGCGGCCAGAAGATCCTCGACCGCCTGCCGGGTGTATCCGTGCAGTCCAACGATGCCTTCGGCGCCAACGAAGAATCGCAGACGATCAGCCTGCGCGGCTTCGACAAGAGCCGCCTGGGCTACACGCTGGACGGCATTCCACTGGGCGACAACAGCTACGGCAACTACAACGGCCTGAGCATCGCCCGTGCACTGATCGCCGAGAATCTCGCCGGCGCAGAATTGTCGCAGGGCATCGGCTCGCTGGGCGTCGCCTCGACCAGCAACCTCGGCGGCACCATCCAGTACTTCTCGCAGGACCCGTCCACCGAGTTCGGTGGCAAGGCCAGCGTCACCGTCGGCGATGACAACCAGCGGCGCGGTTACCTGCGCGTGGACACCGGCGACATCAACGGCTTCTCTGCCTATGTGTCCGGCGTGCATCAGGATTCGGACATGTGGGCCGAACCGAACCAGAACCAGACCACCCGCCAGTTCAACGCCAAGGCGATCTGGAACGTGGGTGACAACCGCTTCGGTGCCTTCGCTGCCACCTCGCGCGTGAGCCAGGCCAACTACGCCTACCTGTCCAAGAGCATGCTCGCGCGTGGCCTCGGCTGGGACTGGAACATCTATGCGCCGGACTGGGATCGCGCGGTCGCCGCCGCCTACTGCGCACCGGGCACCTACAACGCGCAGAAGTGCGCGTTCACCGGTGGCGTCAACAGCATCGATGACGCGTACTACCAGAGCCGCGCGCTGCGCGACGACAACCTGTACTCACTGGATGCCGACCTCGCGCTGGGCGACAGCGCCCGCCTGAAGCTGCTTGGCTACCACCACGAGAACCGTGGCCAGGGCCACTGGTGGGCACCGGGCCAGCCGTCCAACCCCGGCACCCCGGAGATGCTGCCGATCTCCATCCGCAGCACCAATTACACCATCAACCGCCAGGGCATCACCGCCGCGCTGAGCTGGCAGTGGGGCATCCACGAATTGGAAGCGGGGCTGTGGTACGAGCGCAACGACCACAACGTCGAGCGCAATTTCTACTACATCACCGGCCCGTTCCTGGATGACGGCTACCTCAACCACCCGGACCGCCGCCTGTTCGATCAGGACTTCGACATCCGCACGCGCCAGTTCTACGTGCAGGACCGCATGCGCTTCCTGGACGACCGCCTGACCGTGGATGTGGGCATCAAGAGCCCGAACACCCGCATGACCGCCAACGCCAAGCCGGGCACCGAAGCCAGCTACGCCTCCGGCACCCTGACCGCCAAGGAAGCGGTACTGCCGCAGGCCGGCATCGGCTTCAAGCTGAGCCCGAACCAGGAAGTCTTCGCCTCCTACTCGGAGAACATCGCCGCCTTCGTCGGTGGTGGCAGCGGCGGCCCGCTGCAGGTCTCGCCAGAGTCCTTCGCGGCCAGCGCCGGGTTGGAACCGGAGAAGTCCAAGACGCTGGAAGCCGGCTTCCGTACCTTCGGCGAAAAGTACCAGGCCTCCCTCGCGGCCTATCACGTGACCTTCGACAACCGCCTGCTCTCGCTCAACCCCTGCACCAGCATCGAAGTGGGCACGCGCCCGGAGTGCATCACGCGCTTCATCAACGTGGGCTCGGTGAAAAGCCGCGGCGCGGAACTGACCTTCATCCTCAAGCCGATGGATGGCCTGCAGTGGTACAACGCGCTCTCGTGGAACAAGACCACCTACGAGGACAACTACACCTCGGGCGGTGCGATCGTGCCGGTGGCCGGCAAGATCACGGTGGACACGCCCGAGCGCATGGCCTCCAGTGAGATCAGCTGGAACCGCGATGGCTTCTTCGCCAGCCTGCGTGCGAAGTACACGGGCAAGCGTTACTACACCTACACGAACGATCAGTCGGTGCCGGGTGTGACGACGTTCGATGCGGGGATGGGGTATTCGTTCGGGCCGGGCATGGGGTTGCGCGATATCAAGGTGTCGCTCAATGCGACCAATCTGACCAATAAGCGTTACGCGGGTCAGTTGAGTTCGTTCGCGCCGACGGATCCGACCGGAACGCGCTATGCGATCCACGCGAGTGCGCCGCGTCAGGTGTTCATGACGGTGGCTGCGGAGTTCTGATCTCCGCTTGCTTGGGCATGGGTAGCCACCGACCGTTGGTCGGTGGCTTTGCTTTGCGCAGATGCAAGGGCGCAACGCCAACTGCGCAACGCCTAGAGCGCAGAGCCTCTCAGATGACTGGGCCAGGCATGGGGTGTGCGGGTTCGCGGGACGCGCCGTAAACCCATCCATGGGGGCTCGTGAGCCGCATCCATGCGGCACAACGGTCCCGCCAACCCACACACCCCACGCCTCCGACACTTGGTTGGTGGCCATGGCGACGCAACGCAACGCAACGCCGCAGACGGACAAGGCCGAGGCGACTCGAGCTGAGCCACCTCAGCTGGGAAAGCTACGCAGATCAATCGAACCGAGCGAGCCAAGCGAACCAAGCAGGGCAAGCGGACCAAGCAGGGCAAGCGGTCCAAGCAAGTCAACGAAGCGAACGAATCCAAGCAAGCCAAGCCAATGCAACGGAGCAGCAGGTGCCCGCTTTTTCGTTGCGCACCAGCTCACTGTCAAAGGGTAGGCACGGGTGGGTTGGCGGGACCGTGTGTTGCCATGGATGGCAACACACGAGCTTACACGGACGTACTTGCAGCGGGTCCCGCCAACCCACCCGTGCCTGCCCAGCGCGACACGGGCCTGCAGTCCGGCTTTTGCCCCACCGTTGCAGTTGCAGTTTCTGTTGCCATTGCCATTGCCATCGCAAGTAGCCCAACGTTCCCGAAATCCCGGAAGAAAAAAAAGCCGCGATGCCAACCAGCATCGCGGCTCACCTCGTGGGGGAGGCCACGCATCACGTCGGATGCGCAAAACCGTCAGAACATGTGCAGACCACCATTCACCGCATAATCCGCACCCGTCACATACGCCGCATCGTCCGATGCCAACCACGCACACAGACTCGCCACCTCCTCCGGCTTGCCCAACCGCCGGATCGGCACCGAACCTGCCAGACGATCCAACACATCCGGCGGAAAACTGCTGATCGACTGACTCGCGATATACCCCGGCGAAATCGTATTCACCGTCACCCCCCGCGTCGCCACCTCATTGGCCAACGCCCGGCTGAAGCCATGCATCGCCGCCTTCGCCGTCGCGAAGTTCACCTGGCCGATCTGGCCCTTGTGCGCACTCACCGAGCCGATATTCACGATCCGGCCCCAGCCGCGCGTGCTCATGCCATCGATCACCTGCTTGGTGATGTTGAACAGCGCATGCAGGTTCGAGCCCATCACCGCGTTCCAATCGTCCGGGCTCATCTGCCGGAACAGCACATCGCGGCTGCCGCCGGCATTGTTGACCAGCACATCGATCTCGCCGACCTCGGCCTTCACCTTGGCGAACGCGGCCACCGTCGACGCCCAGTCCGCGGCATTGCCTTCCGAGGCGATGAAATCAAAGCCGAGTTCGCGCTGCTCGCGCAGCCAGGCGGCCTTGCGTGGGGAATTGGGTGCGCAGCCGGCGACCACAGTGTGGCCGTTGCGGGCCAGTTTTTGGCAGATGGCAGTGCCGACACTGCCCATGGCGCTGGTGACGTAAGCGATGCGAAGAGTCATGGCGGAACGCTCCTTGGTAGGCGGGTCAGGACGCAAGCGGATACAGGCCGAACAGCAGCCCACCGAACATCAGCAGCATCGAAATGGCGATCGCCCACTTCAGGGTGAACTTCTGGTGATCGGCGAACTCCACTTTGGCCAGGCCGACCAGCAGGTAGGTCGAGGGCACCAGCGGGCTGAGCAGATGCACCGGCTGGCCGGCCAGCGAGGCGCGGGCCATCTCCACCGGGGTGATGCCGTAGTTGCCGGCCGCTTCGGACAGGATCGGCAGCACGCCGAAGTAGAAGGCGTCGTTGGACATGAAGAAGGTGAACGGCATCGAGGCCAGCGCGGTGATCACCGCCAAGTAGGGACCCCAACTGTCGGGAATGATCGCCAGGAAGCTGTGCGACATCGCCTCGACCATGCCGGTGTTGTTGAGGATGCCGGTGAAGATGCCCGCCGCGAAGATCAGCGAGACCACCGACAGCACGTTGCCGGCATGGTTGACCACGCGGCGGCGCTGCTCGGCCAGGTTCGGGTAGTTGATCACCAGGGCGATCGCGAAGCCGACCATGAATAGTACCGGCATCGGCAGCACACCCAGGATCAGCGCGGTCATCAGGGCGATGGTCAGGCCCAGGTTGACCCACAGCAGCTTCGGGCGCTTGGTGTCTTCGGCGTCTTCCACCGTCGGCAGCGTGTTGCCATCATCTGAGACGCTGTTGTCCATCCAGCTGCCGCCCTGGGGCAGGGTAACGACGCCCAGGCGGCGGCGCTCCTTCATGCCCAGGTACCAGGCCAGCACCAGCACGCCGGCGCAGGCGATCACCATCGAGGGGATCAGCGGCACGAACACGTCGGCCGGGTCCACATGCAGCGCGGTGGCGGCGCGGGCGGTCGGGCCGCCCCACGGGGTGAGGTTCATCACGCCACCGGCGAGGATGGTCACGCAGGTCATGTTCAACGCGTTCATGCCCAGGCGCTGATACAGCGGCAGCATCGCCGACACGGTGATCATGTACGTGGTCGAGCCATCACCGTCGAGCGAGATCAGCATCGCCAGGATGGCGGTGCCGAGCACGATCTTCATCGGGTCGCCCTTGACGAAGCGCAGGATGATCCGCACCAGCGGATCGAACAGGCCCGCATCGATCATCACCCCGAAGTACAGGATGGCGAACATCAACATCACGCCGGTCGGCGCGATCTTCTTGATGCCTTCCAGCATCATGTCGTCGATGCCCGCCGCAAAGCCGCCGATCAGCGCGAACAGGATCGGAATGGTGATGAGGGCGACCAGCGGCGAGAGCCGCTTGCTCATGATCAAGTACATGAATGTAATGACCATGCCAAAGCCGAGGATGCTCAGCATCATCTGCATTCTCCAGAAGAAACGGTGCGGAAAGTGGGCATCAGAAGTCGTACTGCAGGCGGCCGGTGACCGCGCGGGTGCGGTCCACGGTGGCCTCGGCCAGGCGGTCGCGGTTGCGGCTTTCGATCAGGTTGAGCATGAAGCGCAGGTTCGGGCGCATGTACCAGTTGCCACCCAGGGTCCACGCCTCGGTCTGGCCGTCGCGCAGGTCGGGCTGGCCGATCAGGTGCTGGTCGCCGCGCATCTGGTCATAGCGCAGTGCCAGTTCGAACGCGCCGGCGGCGTGCTGGAAATCCTTGACCCGGCCGAAGCGCCCGGTCTTGCGGTCGTACACGCGCGATTCGCCGGTGACGAACCAGCTGACCAGGCCGTAGCCGGCCAGCACCTTGCCGCGCTGGCTGCCGTCGTCGAAGGTGGCGCCGCTGAACTCGCCCTGCCAGGACAGCGGCCCGTTCACCTGTGCGTATTCCAGCGACCACTTGTTGACGTCGGTATCGCGACCGGCCGAGAAATCGACCAGGGTCAGGCGGCTGTTGTCGGAGAGGTGACCGGCCGGGCGCGGGCGGATGCGCAGGGCAGGGACGCCGTCGGCGCCCGGGTTGTCGTAGCGCTCATGCGCCAGCGACAGGCCCAGATGCAGGACATCACCGGCCGTGGCGCCAGGTGCCCAGGTCGCGCGGCCACCTGCGGCACGGCCCTTGACCTGCCACGCGTCGATGCTTTCCAGGCTGTAGGCGCTGGCGGCCCAGGTCATGTCGCCGCGCGCGGCCTGCCAGGAGGCGCCGAGGCGATACAGCGGCGCCAGCGTGGTGCCGGCATTGCCGCGCTCCAGGAAGGTGCCGTAGTTGGAACTGGTGCGGTCATCCAGCGAGAAGAACTGCTTGAACTGGCCCACGGTGAGCTTGCCGGCATCGCCGAAGCTGCGGCTGACGAACACATCCTTGGCCTCGACCCGGTCGCCGGAGAAATCCGCTTCCAGCTTGTAGTCGACCACGAAGAACTTGCCGGATACGTCAAGCCATGCGCGACGGATCTCGGTGTCGTCCTTGTTCGGCGTGCCGCGGCGGTCATTGTGGAAATCGGCGAAATCCAGGTGCAGGCGGCCGCCGAGGCTGGCCGTGACCGGGCGGTCGTCGTCGCTGGCGTCGGCGGCCCAGGCCGGTGCGGCCAACAACAGCGTGCAGGCGGCCGGCATGCACCAGCGCAATGCGTTCAGTTCCATGGCCCCTCCCAGGTACCGTGTGTTCGGTGGTGTCGCGATGGCGCAGCCTAGTGCCGGGATGCTGTCATCCACCTGTCAGTCATTGCTGCACCGCAGCGAAGCGCACGGATGCGGCTGCACGCGCTAGCATTCGTGCACCTTTCCCGATCCCGACCGATGCGCATCCTGCTGGTGGAAGACAACCCGGACCTGGCCGACGCGATCGTGCGCCGCATGCGCCGCAGTGGGCACGCCGTGGACTGGCAGAGCGACGGGCTGGCGGCGGCGAGCGTGCTGCGCTACCAATCGTTCGATCTGGTCGTGCTCGATATCGGCCTGCCCAAACTGGATGGGCTGCGCGTGCTGGCCGGCATGCGCGAACGCGGTGACAGCACGCCGGTGCTGATGCTGACCGCGCGCGATGGCATCGAAGACCGTGTGCAGGCGCTGGATGTCGGTGCCGATGATTACCTGGGCAAGCCGTTCGATTTCCGCGAGTTCGAGGCGCGCTGCCGCGTGCTGCTGCGGCGTACCCGCGGCCAGGCCAGCGAGGTGGTGCAGATCGGTGGCTTCCAGTTCGACAACGCCGCGCACCGGGTCAGCCTGGATGGCCAGGCGATCGAGCTGCCCAACCGCGAGTACCGTCTGCTGGAGATCCTGATGGGGCGCCTGGGGCAGGTGGTGGGCAAGGACGAGATCGGCAACGGCCTGTTCGGCTTCGATGATGAGGCCGGTCCCAACGCGATCGAACTGTATGTCGGGCGTCTGCGCCGCAAGCTGGCCGAGGCACCGCTGCGCATTGTGACCGTGCGCGGCAGCGGCTATCTGCTTGAGGCGCACGATGCGGCGGCCGAGGGCAGCGCCGATGGTGACTGAGGCCCGCGCACCGACCTCGATCCGGCGCACGCTGTGGCTGTATCTGGGCGGTTTGATGGCGCTGTTCGCGGTCGCATTGTTCTTCGGTGCGCGTGACTACGGCCAGCGGGCCGCCAACCGTTCCTACGATCACCTGCTGGTGTCCTCGGCGCTCTCGATCATCGATTCGGTGGCGCTGGTGGATGCGCAGTGGCAGGTGGATCTGCCGTACGCCTCGCTCGACCTGCTGGCCATGGCGCCGGAAGACCGCGTGTTCTATCGCGTTTTCGATGCGCGCAACCAGACCGTGACCGGCTACGACGATCTGCCGGCGCCACCGCGCACGCCGACCGATCGCCCGCAGCTGTTCGACGCCCCCTACAGCGGCGAAACCGTGCGCTTCGTGGTGGTGTCGCGGCGGGTGTCATCACCGTCCGCGCAGGCCGAGGTGCGTGTGCAGGTCGGGCAGACCCGGCGGGCGCGCGAGGCGCTGGCACAGGACATGGTGACCCGCGCGCTGGTGGCGATCGTGGTGCTCTCGCTGTTGTCGCTGGCGCTGGTCGCGCTCGGCGTGCACCGGGCGCTGCGCCCGCTGGTGAGGGTCGAACGCGAGTTGTCCAGACGCGAGCCCTCCGACCTGCGCCCACTGGATGCGTCCACACCGCAGGAGATGGACCAGATGGTCGGCGCCTTGAACCACTTCATGGGCCGGCTCTCGACCAGCAATGAAACCCTGCGTGCCTTCATGGCCGAGGCGGCGCATCAAATGCGCACGCCGCTGGCCGCATTGCGTGCACAGGCGCAACTGGCGCTGGATGATGAAGACCCCGAAGACATGCGCCGCAGCCTGCAGGCCATCGAGCGCAACGCGACCCACATGAGCCGCCTGCTCAACCAGCTGCTCAGCGATGCCAGTGTGATCCATCGCGCCAACCTGCAGCGTTTCGCCCTGGTCGATCTGGCCGAGATCGTGCACCAGGCCCTGCACGAGGCGTTGCCACAGGCATTGCCGGCACCCCGCGTGCAGCTGGCGGTGACCAGCGATCCGGCGTGGGTCAACGGGGATGCCCTGCTGCTGCGCGAAGCGATCAAGAACCTGATCGACAATGCACTCAAATACGGTGGCGACGGCGCGTTGCAGCTCGCGTTGACCACGGAGGATACGCACTGCGTGCTGACCATCGCCGACCACGGCCCCGGCATTCCACCGGCCGATGCGGAGCGGGTCTTCGAGCGCTTCGCGCGTGGCGAAGGGGCGGCCGCCGGTGGTGCAGGGCTGGGGCTGGCAATCGTCAAACGCGTGGTGGACAGCCATGGCGGTCATATCGACCTGTCCAACCGGGTCGACGGTGGCCTCATCGCCACCATCCGGCTGCCGAGGAGACACGCATGAAACGCTGGCAGGGCCTGTTGATGTTGATGTCGCTGTTCGCCGCCACGGCTTACGCCGATCCCGGCGACGTGCAGCGCTTCCCCGCCCAAGGCGCGCCGACCGCGCAGCTGCGCATCCACGGCTCGACGGATATCGAAGTGTTCGGCACGGTCATTGCCGACTACCAGCGGCTGCATCCCGGCACGGAGGTGATCTACGAAGACATCATCACCCAGGACATGTACGCGCGTTACCTGCGTGATCGCAGCGGCTCGGCCGCACCGGACCTGCTGATCAGCAGTGGCATGGACCTGCAGGCCAAGCTGGTCAACGATGGCCACGCGCTGGCGCATCGCTCGGCGCAGACCGATGCGTTGCCCGCCTGGGCGCAGTGGCGGCATGAGGCATTCGGCATCAGCTATGAGCCGGTCGCGATGGTCTACAACACGCGTACGCTGCCCGCGTCGCGCGTGCCACATACCCGTCGCCAACTGCTGGAGTTGCTGCGCGCGCCGGATGCGCCGCTGCTGGGCCGGGTCGGCACCTACGATGTCCAACGCAGCAGCGTCGGGTATCTGCTCGCCACCCAGGATGGCCAGCGCGGCAGCATGGCCGGCGCGCTGCTGGGCGCACTGGGGGACAACCGGGTGCAGCTGGAGGAGCGCACCGGCGTGCTGCTCGACCGGGTCAGCAGCGGCCAGCTCTCGCTGGTCTACAACGTGCTGGGCTCCTACGCGCAGGCACGCATCGATGCCGGCGCGCCGCTGGGCATCATCGAGCCGGAGGACTACACGCTGGTGATGCTGCGTACCGCGGTGATCCCGCGCGGCGGAAAACACCCAGAGGAAGCCCGCCGGTTCCTGGATTACCTGCTGTCGCCCCGTGGGCAACAGGTGCTCTCCCGCGAAGCGCGTTTGATGCCGATCCTGCCGGCGGCGGGCCAGCGCCGGGGCGCCTCGCCGGAGCGCAGTTATCGCCCGATCCAGCTCGGCCCGGGCCTGCTTGTGTATCTGGACGCGCTCAAGCGCCGCCAGTTCCTGGAGGCATGGCGCGGCAGCATGCAGCAGGGGCGGTGAGGCCGTTGGCGCGCCCCCTTCAACACGAAGGGGGCTCTTCTCCAGACACTCAACGTGTATCGGCAGGTTGGGTCCGCTACGCCGCAGGGATGCCGGTAGTGACGGCCGCTGGCCGTCAACCTCATTACAATGGCCCGCATGAGTGACATCACCGTTCTGGTCGCCGACGACCATCCCCTGCTGCGTGCCGCGGTCGTGCATTCGCTTCGCCAGGCGCTGCCGCAGGTCACTGTGATCGAAGTGGCCAGCGCCGCCACGCTGGAGACAGCGCTGGACCAGCATGCGGAGATCGAGCTGGTCCTGCTCGATCTGACCATGCCTGGAGCACGCGGGTTCTCCTCGCTGCTGCATGTACGCGGTGCGCATCCCGACGTGCCGGTGGTCATCGTCTCCTCCAACGATCACCCGCGGGTGATCCGGCGTGCGCAGCAGTTTGGTGCGGCCGGTTTCATTCCCAAGTCTGCCCCGGCCGAGACCCTTGGCCAGGCGGTGGCGGCGGTGCTCGATGGCGGGGTGTGGTTCCCGGCGATGGCGGCCGAACGCTCCGAATCCGATGCGCTGCTGGCCACGCGCCTGGCGCAGCTCACCCCGCAGCAGTTCCGGGTGCTGTTGTGCCTGGCCGATGGCCTGCTCAACAAGCAGATCGCCTATGAGCTGGGCCTGGCCGAGAACACGGTGAAGGTGCACGTCACCGCGATCCTGAAAAAGCTGGAATGCCACAGCCGCACACAGGCGGCGGTGCTGGTGAAAGCGCTGGAGCCGGAAGGCGATGCGGGCGCCGGCGTCTAGCGGTACGGGCTCAGCTGCGGTGGCGTAGCAGCAGCTGTGTCATCAGGGCCCGCAGCGCGGGCGGGCGCACCGGTTTGGACAGGAAGCCCCAGCCGTTCTCCGCAGCCTGGGCCTTCAACGCGTCATCGCGCTCTGCGGTGACAAGGATCACCGGCGGGCGTGCGTGCCACAGGCCGCACAGGTGTTCGTACAGATCCGGGCCGTGCCACTGGCCCATGCGCACGTCCAGCAGCAGGAGCTTGGGCACGTTGAAGGCCGAGGCGATCTCCAGCGCGGCCTGCGGGCCATCGGCCAGTTCCACCACACAACCCCAGCGCTCCAGCAGCGCGCGGGTGGCGGCGCAGACACGCGGGTCGTCGTCGATGCTCCAGACCCGGCAGTGGTGCAATGGGCTGTCATCGGTACTATCGACCACCGGGGCGACCGCGGGCGCCGGTGCGATCACCACGTCCGCGGCCTCACCCAGGGGCAGACTCACTGAAAAGACGCTGCCGCGCCCCAACGTCGAACGCAGGCGGATCGGGTGGCCGAGCAGGCGGCCGATCCGCTCCACGATCGCCAGGCCCAGACCGGCGCCACGTTCCTGATCCACGCCGTCGTCGAGGCGTCGGAACTCTTCGAAAATCTCGCCCTGCAGGCTCTCCGGAATACCGGGTCCCTGGTCGTGCACCTCGATGCGCAGCTGACCGCCGTCGCGGCGGCAGCCGATCAGCACGCGGCCGCGCGGGGTGTAACGCAGTGCATTGGACAGGAAATTCTGCAGGATCCGGCGCAGCAGGGCCTCATCGCTGACCACCACCGCACGGGTGTCCACCCAGCGCAGCTGCAGGCCGCGGCTGTCGGCGGCCAGGCCGAATTCACGGGCAAGGGTTTCCAGCAGCGGCGACAGCGCGAAGGCGCGTACATGCGTCTTCAGTGCGCCCGATTCCAGTCGGGAGATGTCCAGCAGGCTGTTGAGGATGGCGTCCTGCGCGGCCAGCGCGGCGTCCACATGTTCGCTGAGCTCGCGGGCATCGCCCTGCAGCTTGCCGCGCAGCACCGAGACGAACATCCGCGCAGCGTTCAACGGCTGCAGCAGGTCGTGCACGGCCGACGCCACGAAGCGTGATTTGTAGCGGTTGGCCCGCTCGGCTTCCCGGCGTGCTTCATCCAGATCGCGGGTGCGCTCGGCGACGCGATGCTCCAGCGCATCGGCGAGCGAGCGCAGCTCGCGCGCGGTGTTCTTGTAGGCGGTGATGTCGGCGTAGCTGGTGACGAAGCCGCCGTCAGGCAACGGGTTGCCGCGGATCTCCAGCACGGTGCCGTCGTCTTTCTCGCTCTCACGCATGTGCGGGCGGCCGCTGCGCAGGTGGGTCAGGCGGCGCTCGATGGCTTCGTCGATCGGCCCGGGGCCCAGCAGGCCGCGGCGCGCGTTGAAGTGGAAAATCTCTTCGATCGGACGGCCCACCCGGATCAGCCCGGTCGGGAAGCGGAACAGCTCCAGATAGCGGGCATTCCACGCCACCAGCTTCTGCTCGTTGTCGATCACCACCACGCCCTGTGGCAGGTGCGCCAGGCTGCGGCTGAGGCCGCTGTCGGCCTGCTGGGCGGCCTGCAGTACGCCGTCCTGGGCGGTGCGCAGCTCCTGTGCGTGCTGCTTGAGCACGCTCTCCAGCTCGCGCCGGCTGCGCTGCCGGTGTGCCGCCAGCCGCCGGCGCTGCTGCACGAACAGGCCCAGGAAACACAAGGCCAGCCAGATGCCGCCGGCAGCCAGCGCGGCGCTGCGGCCGACCGCCGTGCTGGCACTGGCGTCATGCAGCAGGTGCAGCTTCCATTGCGGCTCGCTCAGCACCAGGGTCTGCCACAGCACCGGCCGTGGCAGTGCGGGCTGCTCGATGCGCACCATGCGTCCGCCATCGGCCAGCACCTCCAGCGTACGTGCCTGCAGGGGCTGCAGTGAGCGATCCGCATACTGGCGGGTGGCCAGCATCTCGTTGCGCTCCTGTGGGCCGAGTGGGCGCAGCAGGCGGTAGCGCCACGCATCACCGTTGGCCAGGAACACCACGTCATGCGCATCGGTGGCGAGCACGATGTCCGGGCTCTGCAGCCACTCCTGCTCCAGCGCGCGCAGTTCGATCTTGATCGCGACCACACCCAGCACGGCGCCGCGTTCGTCGTAGATCGCCTGGGAAAGAAAGTAGCCGGGCACGGCCGTGGTCATGCCGATGCCGTAGAAGTGCCCGCTGCCGTGTGCCATCGCCTGCTGGTAATAGGGGCGGTAGCTGTAGTCCTCGCCGACATTGGTGGTCGGCTGGTCCCAGTTGCTGGCCGCCACGGCGATGCCGTGCTTGTCGATCAGCGTCAGGGTCGAGGCGCGGGTGACATTGTTGGCCTGGGCCAGTTTGAGATTCAGCCGCTGGCGTTCTGCGGCGGTGAGCGGGTGGGACACGGCCTGGTGCAGGTCCGGGTCCAGCGCCAGCACCTGCGGCAGTGTGCCGAAGCGATCGATCCGCTGCTGCAGGGTCTGCGCGTACAGGCCCAGCTGGCGGCGGACCTGCAGGCTTTCGTCATCCAATGCCCGCTGCTGCGCATAGCGCCCGGCCAGCAGCGCGCACAGCACCGTGCCGCCAAGCATCAGGGCGATGATCAGCAGCCAGGGGCGATAGCGGGAGACCCGGTACATGCCGTCAGTCTAGGCAGGACACGGCGGACGCGCGTCAACGCGTCCGCCGGGCGGGATCAGAAGTGCATCTGAGCGCGCAGTTCGAAGATTTCCGGCTGGCTGCGCACGCCGCGACGGCTGGCGTCGACCTTCACGTAGTTCGCCTGGAACTTGAAGTGCGAGGTCAGGTACCAGTTGGCACCCAGGGTCCAGTCGTGCTGACGGCCGCCAAACACATCGGCGTCGTCCAGATCGATGCGGCTGTAACGGGTCACCAGCTCGACCGCGCCATAGCTGTGGGCCGGCTTCACGTTGGCCACGGCACCGGCGTTGTACGGGCGCGATTCGCCGGTCAGGATCCAGCTCGCCATCGCGTACTGGCCGTTGCCGGTGTAATCCGGCTTGCCATCACGGCTGACCGTGGTCTGCAGCGCTTCGCCCTGCAGCGAGAACGGACCGCGGATCCAGATGCCTTCCAGGCCGGTACGGACGATCTTGTCGGCGGTGGCCAATGCACCGGAGTCGACCAGGCGGATATCGGTCAGGCCGGCTTCCGGGCGTGCGCGCAGGCGGGCGCTGGCCGGGTGCGAGACATCGCGGCCATCGCGGTAACCGCGTGGGTTTTCCTGCGAATAGGCCAGACCCAGGTGGATCACGTCGCCTGCGGCCTTGACCGGGGTCCACACCGCACGCACGGCCTGGGTGGTGCCGGGATTGTCACCCTGCAGATCCTTGCCGCCGTAGGCACCGGCCTGCAGCAGGTACTGCGGGCGCTCCAGCACCCATTCGGCACCGGTGCGGCGGCCTTCGTAGAACGCCTGCACGGGCAGGGCGGTCTCCAGGAAGCTGCCGGCGCGCGAGGAGGTGCCCGCGTCCAGGCCGACCGGGGTCTTCATGTAGCCGAAGCGGAAGCGGCCGATGTCGCTGCCGAAGAAGGCCTTGCTTTCGAAGCGGACGAAGACGTCCAGCCAGGTATCGGACTGGAAGTCGTAATAGACCATGGCGTCATACACGCCCTTCTTCTTCAGGGTCGCGCCGAATTCCTTGCGGCGCACGGCGTCGGCATCTTCAATGCCGCTGTTGCCGGAGAAGTCGTTGAGGTCGTAGGCGATGTTGGCGGTGGCGGCCAGTTCGGTGCCATCGCTGAAAGTGGCCTTGGTCGGCCAGTTGTCCCAGTCGGCCGCGGTGGCGGCGAGCGGGGCCGTGGCCAGGGCCAGGGCAATGAACAGGGGTGTAGGGCGCATGGGCGGTAGCTGCAAGTAAGAGTGGGGCAGAACAACAACGGCCGCGAACGGCAAATCTTTGGGAATTTTACCCTTGATCCGCCGCAGGGCCACCCGCCGCCGTGGGGGCGCGGTGCCGGGCCAGTGTAGGCAGTGCGGTCAGCTGAACCGGGGGGCTAGTACCAATAGGTTATCTGCGTTGGCCGGATGCGGGCGTAAAAAGGCCACGCCAGATGCCGCCCAGCGCGGCCGGCATCCTTCGTGACACTGCCGGAGCTTCCCATGCACGTTCCCACCACCGCCCCGCTGGCAGCCAAGCCGCTGCCGTTCTACCGCCAACTGTATTTCCAGGTGGTGGTGGCGATCGTTCTCGGTGCCATCCTCGGCCATTACGAGCCGGCCTTCGCCGAATCGCTCAAGCCGCTGGGCGATGCCTTCATCAAGCTGGTGAAGATGATCATCGCCCCGGTGATCTTCCTGACCATCGTCACCGGTATCGCGGGCATGACCCACCTGCGCACCGTGGGCCGGGTCTTCGCCAAATCGATGGCCTACTTCCTGTTCTTCTCCACGCTGGCCCTGATCGTGGGCATGGTGGTGGCGCACGTGGTGCAGCCGGGCGCGGGGATGAACATCAACCCGGCCGATCTGGACCAGACCGCGGTCAACGGCTATGTGCAGAAGTCGCATGAGCTGACCCTGGTCGGCTTCGCGCTGGACATCATCCCGGCCACCCTGGTCAGCGCCTTCGTCGAAGGCAACATCCTGCAGGTGCTGTTCGTGGCGGTGCTGTTCGGCATCGCGCTGGCCCTGACCGGCGCCAAGGGTCGCCCGGTGCTGACCTTCCTGGAGGCGCTGACCGCCCCGGTGTTCCGCCTGGTCCACATCCTGATGAAGGCGGCCCCGATCGGCGCGTTCGGTGCGATCGCCTTCACCATCGGCAAGTACGGGGTCGGCTCTCTGGTCAACCTGGCCTGGCTGGTCGGCTCGTTCTACCTGACCGCCTTCCTGTTCGTGGCGGTGATCCTGGGTGTGGTGTGCCGCCTGTGCGGGTTCTCGGTATTCAAGCTGGCCCGTTACCTCAAGGCCGAACTGCTGCTGGTGCTGGGCACCTCCTCCTCCGAATCGGCGCTGCCCTCGCTGATGGAAAAGATGGAAAAGGCTGGCTGCAGCAAGTCCGTGGTGGGCCTGGTGGTCCCGACCGGGTACTCGTTCAACCTGGACGGCACCAACATCTACATGACCCTGGCGGCGCTGTTCATCGCCCAGGCGACCAACACCGAACTGACCCTGGGCCACCAGATCGCCCTGCTGCTGGTGGCGATGCTCAGCTCCAAGGGCGCCGCCGGCGTCACCGGTGCCGGCTTCATCACCCTGGCCGCGACCCTGGCGGTGGTGCCGGAAGTGCCGGTGGCCGGCATGGCGCTGATCCTGGGCGTGGACCGCTTCATGAGCGAATGCCGCTCGCTGACCAACTTCATCGGCAATGCCGTGGCCACCGTGGTGGTCTCGCGCTGGGAAAACGCACTGGATCGCGACCGCCTGGCGATGGTGCTGGACGGCCGCGAAGCCGAGCTGCCGCCGCTGGTCGTCGCCGACCTGCCGGACACGCTGCCGGCCCCGGCGCACTGAGCCCGCTGACCTGATGGTGTGGTGCGTGGTCGTGTCGTTCCTGCCGGGGCGGCACGGCCATGTTTTGTTCTGAAGGCCCGGTGCGCGCTGTCATCTGTGCGCGGCAGGCTGGTCCGCATACGCCGGCGAACGGCTTGTGCGCTGCGTTGGATTATGTGCGGTTGCAACATCGCCGCGACAGCGTAGCGACAGGTCCGTCCACGCCAACGGGGGTATGATCCCCTGTTCCTCTCGCCCATTCATCTGCAGAAAGCGATGTCCAACGAAGATTTCAAACAGGCTGCCCTCGATTACCACCGCATGTCGCCGCCGGGCAAGATCCGCGTCGCAGCGACCAAGCCGATGCTGACCCAGCGTGATCTGTCGTTGGCGTATTCGCCGGGCGTGGCACACGCCTGCGAAGCGATCATGGCCGACCCGCAGCAGGCCAGTGAACTGACCGCCCGCGGCAACCTCGTCGCGGTGATCTCCAACGGCACCGCCGTGCTGGGCCTGGGCAACATCGGCCCGCTGGCCGGCAAGCCGGTCATGGAAGGCAAGGGCGTGCTGTTCCAGAAGTTCGCCGGCATCGATGTGTTCGACATCGAGATCGATGAAAACGACCCGGACAAGCTGGTCGACATCATCGCTTCGCTGGAACCGACCTTCGGTGGCATCAACCTGGAAGACATCAAGGCGCCGGAGTGTTTCATCGTGGAGCGCAAACTGCGCGAGCGGATGAACATCCCGGTGTTCCATGACGACCAGCACGGCACTGCGATCATCGTCGGCGCGGCCGTGCTCAACGCCATGCTCGTCACCGGCAAGAAGATCGAAGACGTGAAGCTGGCCACCACCGGCATGGGCGCGGCGGGTATCTCCTGCGTCAACATGCTGGTCTCGCTGGGCCTGAAGAAAGAGAACATCCTGGCGTTCGACCGCGACGGCGTGATCCACACCGGTCGTACCGACCTGGACCCGGAAAAGGCGCGCTACGCGCGTGATACCGACAAGCGCACGCTGGCCGAGATCGTCGATGGCGCGGACATCTTCCTGGGCCTGTCGGCGCCGGGCATCCTGACTGCGGACATGGTCAAGACCATGGCCAAGGATCCGGTGATTTTCGCCCTCGCCAACCCGACCCCGGAAATCATGCCGGAAGTGGCCCGTTCGGTCCGCCCGGACGCGCTGATCGGTACCGGTCGTTCGGACTACCCGAACCAGATCAACAACGTGCTGTGCTTCCCGTACCTGTTCCGCGGTGCGCTGGACGTCGGCGCGACGGCGATCAACGAAGAAATGAAGATCGCCTGCGTGCACGCGATCGCCGCGATGGCACGCCGCGAGGCCAGCGACCTGGGCTCGGCCTATGGCGACGAGACCCCGAGCTTCGGCCGTGACTACCTGATCCCGCGTCCGTTCGATCGCCGCCTGCTGGTGGAGCTGTCGGCCGCCGTGGCGCAGGCCGCGATGGATTCCGGCGTAGCTACCCGTCCGGTCGCCGATATGGGCGCCTACCGCGAGAAGCTGGCCCAGTTCGTCTACCGCACCAGCCTGATGATGAAGCCGGTCTACGACCGCGCGCGGTCGGACAAGCAGCGTGTGGTGTACGCCGAAGGCGAGGAAGAAGTGGTGCTGCGCGCGGTGCAGAACGTGGTCGATGAAGGCCTGGCGCAGCCGATCCTGATCGGCCGCCCGGACGTGATCGAGGCCCGCGTCGAGCGCCTGGGCCTGCGCATGAAGGCCGGTGTCGATTTCGACATCACCAACATCAACGACGATCCGCGCTTCAACGAGTACTGGCAGTACTACCACAACCTCACCGGCCGTCGTGGTGTGACCGTGGCCGCCGCCAAGAACCTGATGCGCTCGCGGCCGACGCTGATCGCCGCGGTGATGGTGGCGCGTGGCGAAGCCGACGCGATGCTGACCGGCGTGGTCGGCCGCTTCCACAAGAAACTCGGCTACGTGCGCAGCGTGCTGCCGCTGGAAGCCAAGGTGACCTCCACCTCGGCGATGACCGGCGTGATCAACCAGCAGGGCGTGTTCTTCTTCGTGGATACCCACGTGCAGGAAGACCCGACCGCCGAGCAGATCACCGAAGCGACGCTGCAGGCGGCGTACCGCATGAAGCTGTTCGGCATCGAGCCGAAGGTGGCGCTGCTGTCGCACTCCAACTTCGGCAGCCACGATTCCAAGGACGCGCTGAAGATGCGGGCGGTCCGCGAGATGCTGCTCAAGCGCAACCCGCGCTTGAACGTGGATGGCGAAATGCAGGGGGATACCGCATGGGATGAAGCCCTGCGCCAGAAGCTGCTGCCCAACAGCACGCTGAAGGGCCGTGCCAACCTGTTCGTGTTGCCCAACCTGGAAGCGGCCAACATCGCCTACAACCTGGTGCGCGTGTTCACCGACGGCGTGGCGATCGGCCCGATCCTGATGGGCGTGGCCAAGCCGGTGCACATCCTGACCACCAGCGCGACCTCGCGCCGCGTGCTCAACATGACCGCCATCGCGGCCGTGGATGCGCAGATCCGCAAGCAACTGGAGGCGGAGAAGAACGCGTAAGGCGTTCTTCCCTGCTCTGAGTTGCCAGAACGCGCCCTTCGGGGCGCGTTCTCGTTTCGGGCAGCGAACCGGTAGCTGCCGACCGTTGGTCGGCAGGCCCTGTTTGCCTTCGGCCTGAGTCGTTGTGGCGCGTGCATCTGCCACACGCGCGCCGCACGGCGGTCACCGCCCTGCAACGTCCCAAGCGCCCAATACCCCCACGCGGCCCGGCCGTGGTGGCGCTCCGGTGGGGGCGTCGCCACCCTGGGCCCGACCAGATCCTCCACGATCAGCCACGGGAACGGTGTCATGCGCCATCAACGGACGAAGCGGTATTTCCAGCAGTTGTTCGCGCTGTACGCCGGGTTGGTTGGCGCGCGCTGAAGACGGCACCGATGGCACCGGTAGTGACGGCCGCTGGCCGGCTGCTGGCAGACGCCGACCGGCCACCGGCAGTAATCAGCGTGTCCGCACGTACTGCGCCCATAGCGCCGGCAACGTCACGCCGCTGAGTGTTTCCCACAACGCCGGCGTATAGCGGCCCTCGCGCAGCGCACCATCAAGCGCCTTCACCAGCCCGGGATGCTGCGCCTCGCTCCACGCCAGGAACGCACCGGTGACCCGGTAGCCGGTATCGACGTTCTGCTCCGGTTTGACCTGTGTCGGCAGTGCCCAGCCCGCCCCGGCGTTGTCCTTGCCATAGCGGTCGCGGGCGTAATCGGCGATGCCTTCCACCAGCCAGCCCGGCACGCGTTCGTTGGCGTATTCGGGGTAGCCCTGCACGATGTGCATCGCCTCATGCGTGACCAGATCGATGTCGCCCGGGTGCTTGGCCAGCCAGGCCGGATTGATCGTGATCGTCGCCGCCTGCGCCTTCTCGCCGACGAAGGCGATCCCGTCGTACGCCGGGTCGATGACGATGCCGACCTGCGTCGGTGCGGCCGGATGAAAATCGGCGCGCTCGCGCAGATAGGCACCGAAGAAGGTTTCGATGATCCGCTCCCGGACCGGCGCGGCCAGCGCATCGCTGGCGTCGCGGTAGTGCAGGGTCACGCCCTCGCGGGTTTGTGTGGTCTCGAACGCGTGCGCATCGGCGAGCCCGGCGATGATGAGCAGGGCGGTCAGCAGGCACCGGGTGATCGGCAGGGCAGTCCTCATCGCGCCGCCGCCGGGGCAAGCAGCTCGACTTCCGCAAGTTGCAGGCGACCCGGTGCGCCGATGCGCAGCCGGTATTCGGCGTAGCGTCCCGGCTGGGCGATGCGGAACGGGCGGGTCTGCATGGCCCAGGCGAAGGCCTCGCCACGGCGCTGGTCGACCTGCACCCAGCGCCCACCGGTGGTGCGCGCCTCCAGCGTCCACTCGCCACCGCGGATCGGGCCGTTGCCGCTGGTCAGCGTGTACATCGACGGCATGCCCGCTGCGACGTTGCTGAAGGTGATCGTGCTCGAGCTACCCAGCGGCAGTGCCGTGGCAGCATCATCATCGATCAGCGCAGCCGCCGCGCGGCCATCGCCGAGCTGGGCGGTCGCGCCGCTGCCGAGAAGATCATGCAGCAGGGCCGGCTGCTGGCCGCGCGCAGTGAGCGAGCGCGGCGCATCGTCCGGGCCGCTGCCCCAGCGCGAGGGTTCCGGGCCCATGACGAAGTCCAGCGTGGCGCCCTTGGCGAGCAGGTCGTGGGGCAGCCACGTCTTGGTCCACGGCGTGCCGTTGACCTTCAGCGACTGCACGTAGATGTTGCGGTCCGAATTTTCAGGCGCGTTGACGGTCAGCACCGCACCGCCCTGCAGTTCCACGCGGGCATGGCGGAACAGCGGCGAGCCGATCACGTACTCCGGTGCGCCCATGCGCAGCGGGTAGATGCCCAGCGAGGCGAACAGGTACCACGCCGAGGTCTCGCCGTTGTCCTCATCGCCCGGGTAGCCCTGGCCGATCTCGCTGCCCAGGTACAGGCGCGAGAGGATCTCGCGGACATGCTGCTGGGTTTTCCACGGCTGCCCGGCATACAGGTACATCCACGGGATGTGGTGCGCCGGCTGGTTACTGTGCGCGTACATGCCCATGCGCACATCGCGCGCTTCGGTCATCTCATGGATGGTGCCGCCGTAAGACCCGGCAAACGCGGCATCGGCGGTTTCCGGCGTGGCGAAGAAGGTGTCCAGCTTGGCCGCCAGCTGTTCACGGCCGCCGTACAGCGCCGCCAGCCCTTCGCCGTCGTGCGCGGCGGTGAAGGCGAACGTCCAGCCGTTGGATTCGGTGTAGTCATGGCCCCACACGCGCGGGTCGTAGTCGTTCGCATCCAGGCGCCAGCTGCCATCCGGCTTGCGGCCCTGGAAGAAGCCTGCGGCGGGATCGAACAGCGTGGCATAGGTACCGGCGCGGTGACGGAAGTAGTCGGCCTCGGTCGCATAGCGTTCGCGCGTGGCCGGCGTATCGGCCTGCTTGGCCAGTACCTCGGCCATGTTGGCCGCACCGAAATCGTTGAGTGCGCCTTCCATCGTCCACGACATGCCTTCGTGCACATCGGCGGTGGCATAGCCACGGAAGGTGGAACGGTCCATGCCCTTGCGCCCGACATGGCGGTCCGGGGGCACCACGGTCGCATTCTTCAGTGCGGCAGCGTAGGCCTCCTGCGGGTCGAAGCCGCCGATGCCCTTCAGCCACGCATCGGCGAAGGCCACGTCCGAACTGGTGCCCACCATCAGGTCGGCGTAGCCGGGCGAGGACCAGCGGGCGACCCAGCCGCCGGCGCGGTACTGCTCGATGAAGCCCTGCACCAGCGCGCCCGCATCGTCCTTGGTGAACAGCGCGTAGGCCGGCCAGGTGGTGCGGAAGGTGTCCCAGAAGCCGTTGTTGACGTACACCTTGCCGTCGCGCACCGGCGCGAAGCTGCGCGTGGCGCTGCCGTCGGTGTTCTCATCCGAGGCGCTGGCCTGGCTGGCATAGCGCCAGTCCGGTGCCGCCGCGGTGCCGGCGTTTTCATGGCCGGAATTGGGATAGAGGTAGAGGCGGTACAGGTTGGAGTACAGCGTCGTCTTCTGGTCATCGCTGGCATCGCCCACGTCGAAGCGGGCCAGGCGCTGATCCCACGCCTCCTGCGCGCGCGCGGCCACGCGATCCACATCGTCGTTGTCAGCCACTTCCAGTGCGAGGTTGTGGCGCGCCTGCTCGACCGAGATCAGCGACGTGGCGATGCGCATGGAGACGCGGCGGTCGGTACCTGTATCGAACTTGATGTAGCCGGTCGGGCGGCCGGTCTTCACCGTGCCGCTGCTGCGCCACGGGCGGTCGAAGCTGGCCACCACATACATGCGGGTGGCGCCGGTGGACAGGCCACTGCGCGTATCGGTATAGCCGGAGAGTGTCTGGGTGGCCGCATCCAGCGTCAGCCCGCCGCGTGCGTCGACGTTGTCGAACAGCAGGTTGGCATCACCGCCTTCGGGGAACGCGAAGCGGAAGACGGCGGCGTGGTCGGTCGGTGCGATCGAGGCGGCGATGCCGTTGTCGAAGCGCACGTCATAGCGGTACGGGCGGGCCTGCTCGTTGTCGCGCGAGAAGCTCAGCGCACGCTTGCTGCGGTCGGCCTCGGGCACGCCACGGGTCGCCGACGGCATCACCTGGAAGGTCTGGCGGTCGCCCATCCACGGGCTGGGCTGGTGGCTCAGCGCCAGCGCCTGCAGGCGGGGCCGGTTGGCCGCATCGTTCTGTTCGTTCCAGCGATACAGCCAGGTCAGTGAGCCGGCGTCGGTCACCGGTGTCCAGAAATTGAAGCCGTGCGGCACGGCGGTCGCCGGGAAATTGTTGCCGCGCGAGAAGGTGCCATTGGCCTGCGTGCCGCGGGTGGTCAGCACCCAGTCCGAGGGGCGCTGCGGCGTGCTGCGCGGTTGCGCGTCCAGGCGGACATCGTCGATCCAGCCGGCCACCGGCGCGCCATCGGCGCTGGCCACCTCCAACTCCAGCGCGACCACGCGACGGCCGCGCAGCGCCGGGGTATCGCCCAGGCGAACGGCTTTGCGCGCCCACTGCTGCGGGTACAGCGTCTTCGAGTCGCCCTGCGCACGCGCGCCCAGCGCCACGCCGTGGTGATCGCGCGCGGCGCTGGCCGAGACGCGGGTGCCGTCGTCGAGCACCAGATCGAGCGAGACGTAGGTCGAGGCGACGGTGTCCTTGCCGACGATCTCGGGCAGCACCAGCCAGGACAGGGTGGTATCGGCTTCGATGGCCAGGTCGGTCGTGAACAGCGGGCGGCGCGCCTTGCCACCGGCGCAGGCGTAATGCAGCGCATGCAGGCCGCTGTAGCCGACGCCGGGCTTGGCCGCATAGGGCGCCGCCGGCCCGGTGCCGATCCGCACCTGCAGCGCGTCGTCGCCCGTGGCCGGGGCCGGCTGACCCGGCTCGAACGAGGTCTGCAGGCCCTGCGCGGCAGACGGCAGGGCGATCGAGGCGCAGGCCAGGGCCAGGGCGAGCGGAAGGGCGCGGCGGGCAGGGCGCAGGTTGGACAGGGTCATGCAAGGGTCTCCCGGGAAGGGCAGGCGGCAGGCAGGACCCGCATCGATGGCCACGGCGGACGGCGTCGCCCCCAGCCATCGGCAGACGGCAGGAAAAAGGCGATGCATGTCCGGTGGGGGTCGGGCAGGCGATCGGGTCGATGATCGGTACCGGTCGATCCTGCATCACGGGAACGGGCGCTGACAAGTGCAATTAGTTCGATCTAAATCCCGCAAATTCGTTTCATCGGCCATTGTTGACAATGCATTTGGATCGATTTAAAAACACCGGTGGTCGGTTGGACGAGAGCCAGCCGTCCCAACCCGGGCCGCTTCGCTCCAGCGGCCGTCCGCAGCCGCCAGATGCTAGAATCGGCGGTCTCGCAACCCCCTTTGTGTGTCCACGCCATGAGCCATACCGCCACCGCGCCCGCCAATGCCGAGAAGCGTTACACCGTGCACCGCAGCGATCTGCCGCTGAGCTGCCCGACGCCGGAAATGGCGCTGTGGAACTCGCACCCGCGCGTGTACCTGCCGATCGAAGACGAGCCCAACTGCGAGGCTGCGTGCCCGTACTGCGGCGCCGTGTTCGTGCTCGCCGACTGATCCGCGGACCACACTGTGCGCCGACTGACCGTGGTGCAGCTGCTGCCGGCGCTGCACTCCGGCGGGGTCGAACGCTCCACCCTTGAGATTGCCTCCGCCCTGGTGGCCGCCGGCCACCGGGCCATCGTCGTGTCCGCCGGTGGGCGCCTGGTCGAGCCGTTGCTTGCCAGTGGTGCCGAACACCTGACGCTGGATATCGGCCGCAAGTCGCTGCTGACGCTGCGCCATGTGCTGACCCTGCGCAATCTCTTCAACGAAGTGGGCGCGGACATCGTGCACGCGCGTTCACGGCTGCCGGCCTGGCTGGGCCTGTACGCCGTGCGCAACCTGCCGGCGGCGACCCGTCCGCACTGGGTCACCACCGTGCACGGGCTCAACTCGCCGGGCCGCTACAGCGCGGTGATGACCAGCGGCGAGCGCGTGATCTGCGTCTCCAACAGCGTGCGTGAGTTCGTGCGTACTCACTATCCCAGCGTGCCGGCCGAGCGCCTGCAGGTGATACCCCGCGGTGTCGATGTCGCGCAATTTCCACGCGTCGGCCGGCAGGATCGCCGTGCGCGCCTGGCCGTGGGCGAGCAGCATCCCGCGCTGGCCGGCGATGCGCCGCTGCTGTTGCTGCCTGGCCGTGGCACCCGCCTGAAAGGGCATCGCCATGCGTTGAGCCTGCTGGCCGGGCTGCACGCCGCCGGTGTGCCGGCCACGCTGTGGATGCCAGGCACGCGCGAGCCCGGTCGCGAATCCTATGTCGCCGAACTGGAGGCGCAGGCGCGCAGCCTTGGCGTCTTCGATGCGGTGCTGATGACCGCGCCGACCTCGCGCATCGCGCAGGCCTATGCGGCCAGCGATCTGGTGCTGCAGCTCTCGGACAAGGCCGAAGCGTTTGGCCGCACTGTGGTCGAAGCGTTGTCGGTGGGCCGGCCGGTGCTCGGTTGGAACCATGGTGGCGTCGGCGAGTTGTTGACTCAGCTGCAACCCTCCGGCGCGGTACCCTTGGGCGACGCCGATGCACTGCTGGCGCGCGCGCAGCAGTTGTTGCTGCAGCCGCCCTCACTGCCGACGCGCATCCCGTTTACCTTGCAGGCCATGCAGCGTGACACGCTCCAGCTCTATACCTCCCTCATCGGTTGAGCCCACCGTCCTTCCCGGTTCGCCGGGCTCCCGCGCGGGCCGCTGGGCCCCGTGGTGGGTGATTGCGTTCGTCGCGTTGTGGCCGCTGCCCGGCATCGCCGAGGGCGTGCTGGTGCTTGGCGCGCTGTACGCGGCGGTGCGCATGGTCCAGCTGCGGCTGCAGGGCAATCAGCGCCTGCTCAGCAGCCCGGCCTGGGCGCTGACCAGCATCCTGTTTCTTGGTTATTGGTTGCCGCAGGCGTTCTCCGCGTTTGATGCGATCGATCCCGGCACGGCATGGCGCAAAGCCGCTGCCGGCCTGCGCTATCTGCCTTTCATGTGGCTGGTGGCGATTGCCGTAGCCACCCCGCAGCGGCGCGCGCTGACGCTGGGCGGGCTGGCGGTGATCACCGGGCTGTGGACGGTGGATGCGCTGGCACAGGCGATCGTCGGCAGCAGCCCGCTGTTCTGGTCGATGGATCAGCTCAAGTGGGCGGTCAGTGGCCATGGGTTGTGTTCACCGCAGGAGATGGCGGCGGCGGATCGCCTCAGCGGCGTGCTCGGCCCGTGCAACCTCAAATTCGGCCAGGTGCTGGCCAGCCTCTCGCCGTTCCTGTTGTTCGCCGCCTCTCGGCGTGCGGGCATCCTCGGCTGGTCACTGGTGGCCGCCGCGGTGGGGGTCGTGCTGGTCTTGGCGGGCTCGCGCGCGGCGTGGCTGACCTATGCCCTGGTGCTGGTGTTCTCCGGCTGGCGGTTGATCGGCGTGCGCGGGTTGCTGGCCTGCGTCGCCGTCGGTGCGGTCGCGGCAGTCGTGCTCACCGTGAGCGTGCCCCAGGTGGGGGACCGGGTCGCGCGTACCGCGATGGCGTGGGAAGGCGAGAACGACGGCGTCAATCAGGCCTTGTCCGGCCGCGCCCAGATCTGGGCTGCGGCGGCGTGCATGATCGAACAACATCCGATCAATGGTGTCGGCGCACGTGGCTTCCGCGATGCCTACCCGGGCTGCAATCCGGCCCCCGCCACGCAGGACGTGTGGGGTGCTGGACCGGCGCTGCACGCGCACCAGATCCTGCTTGAGATCCTGTCCGAAACCGGCATTCTCGGCCTGCTGCTGTGGCTGGCCGCCGTGGCTCAAGCTTGGCGCGCATGGCGGTTCGCGGCGCCGGACGCGCGTGAGCGCGCACGCCCGGCGATGCTCGCGCTGGCGGTGACGGTGTTCCCGCTCAACACCCATCTGGCGTTCTATTCCACCTTCTGGGGTGGCCTGACCCTGTTGCTGGCTGCGTTGTATGCGGGCAGTTTGTTGGCGAAAGACGACCGGTAACCGCGGAAAACGTCCGGCGTTACCGGTAGTAATCGCTCCGGCCACCGGGCTGACGCTTGAACCGGCGGTGGATCCACAGGTACTGGTCCGGGGCCTCGCGCACCATGGCTTCGATGGCCTGATTGACCCGGGCGGTATCGGCCTCGACATCTTCGCTGGGGAAATTCTCCAGCGGTGCGCCGATCTTCAGGAAGTATTTGCCACCTTCGCGACGGTGGAAAAACGGGATCACCGCGCAGCCGGTCATCCGTGCCAACTGGTGCGTGGCGGTGATGGTCGAGGCGGTGTGGCCGAAGAACGGCACGAACACCGTGTCCTTGCCGCGCATGTCCTGGTCCGGTGCATACCAGAGGAAGCCGCCCTTCTTCAGATGCCGCACCGTAGCGCGGATGTCCTCGTTGGCGTACATCGCCTTGGCGTAGCGCAGGCGGCCGAACTTCACCGCCCACTCGTATACCGGGTTGCGGTGCTTTCGGTACATGCCGGACAGCTCGACGTGATCGCACAGCAAGCGGCCGCACATCTCCAGCGTCATGAAGTGGCCGGAGACCAGCAGCACGCCACGGCCTTCGGCCTGCATGCGGTGCAGGTGCTCCAGCCCTTCGATCTGTACCTGCGGGCGGATGCTGTCGATGCTGCCCCACCAGGCACGGGCGAATTCGAAAATGCCCACGCCCAGCGCGTCGAAGCTGTCGCGCAGCAGGCGCTGGCGCCAGGCGTCGTCCTTCTCGGGGAAGCACAGCTTCAGGTTGACCTCGGCGGCACGCCGGCGGCTGCTGGCCAGCCGGTAGGCGACCGTGCCGACACCGCGGCCCAGCGCACGCTGCAGCATCCACGGCAGGCGGGCGATCGCGAAGGCGACCAGCATGAAAGCGAAGGTCGGCCAGTGGCGCGGATTGCGCAGGGACGGCCGGGTGGCGGTGGAAGCGTTATCGGACATGCCTCGATTCTAATGGATGCGCCCGGATGCGTCCCGGCGCGGCCATCACGGCGGCGCGGCGTGTCTTCCCCGCGCCGCTCCCGTATCCTTTGTCCATGCGTAAAAGCCCTGTCGAATGGATCCTGCGCGGCCTGTACTCGGCCGTGCTCTACCTGCTGTTGCCGATCACCGTGTACCACCTGGTCTGGCGGGGCTTCCGGGTGCGCGAGTACTTCCAGCGCTGGGATGAGCGGTATGCCTCCTATCCGCACTCCAGCGGCCAGCCGCGGGTCTGGCTGCACGCGGTCTCGGTGGGCGAGGTCAACGCCGCAGCGCCCCTGGTGAATGCTCTGCGCGCGCTGCGCCCGGACATCCGCTGGGTGATCACCACCATCACCCCCACCGGCTCCGAGCGCGTCCGCTCGCTATGGGGCGATGCCGTCGATCATGTCTATCTGCCGTACGACGTGCCGGGCAGCGTCGGCCGCTTCCTGGGCCACTTCAAGCCCAGCCTGGCGTTGATCCTGGAAACCGAGCTGTGGCCGAACCTGCTGTTCGGCTGCCGCGACCGCAAGATCCCCGTCTACATCCTCAATGCCCGCCTGTCGGCGCGCTCACTGCGCGGTTACCGGCTGCTCCGTGCCCTGATCGGACGTGCATTGCGCACGGTCACCTGCGTGGCCGCGCAGTCGGCCGACGACGCCGAGCGGTTCATCCAGCTCGGTGCCCGCCCTGAACAGGTGCAGCCGCTGGGCAACCTGAAATTCGACATCGCCACGCCGAACGTGCAGGACTTCATCGCACGCTTCCATGATCTGGTGCCGGCCACGCGTCCGGTCTGGATCGCCGCCAGTACGCACGAGGGCGAAGAGCAGGCCACCATCGATCTGCACCGCCGCCTGCGCGAAGTAGTGCCGGGCCTGCTGCTGTTGTGGGCGCCGCGGCATCCCGAGCGCTTCCCGCGGGTGGAAGCGCTCGCCCGCGAGCAGGGCTGGAAGGTGGCCACGCGCCGCCAGCAGCAGTGGCCGCAGGCGGATACGGATGTGTTCGTGATCGATACCCTGGGCGAGCTGATGTCGTTCTACGGCTGTGCGCAGGTGGCCTTCGTCGGTGGCAGCCTGCAGGCGATCGGCGGCCACAATCTGCTGGAGCCCGCGGCCATGGGCACGGCGGCGGTCACCGGGCCGCACCTGCACAACTTCGCCGAGATTTCCCGGCGCATGCGCGAAGCCGGCGCGGTGGTGATCGCCGAGGATGCCAACGGGGTCGGCGATGCGCTGCTGACCCTGCTGCGGGACCCACAGGCGCGTGAAGACATGGCGCGTGCTGGCTGCGAGCTGGTCAGCAACGGCCGCGGTGCGTTGAAGCGCACCGTGGCCCTGATCGCCCCGCAGTTGCCGCCGCCGGTGGCGTGATCGCGCCCGGCCTGGCCGCCCTGCATGGCGACCAGGCCGGCCGATCCATCAGCCTGCGGCGATCAGCAGATCCCCCAGGAAGGCATACGCAAACCCGAAGTAGATGAACACGCCGATGAGGTCCATCACCGAGGTGATCATCGGTGCCGACAGCGTGGCCGGATCTGCCCCGATGCGGCGTGCGGCGAAGGGCAGCAGTGCGCCGATGATGCCGCCCAACGCGGTGCACACCAGCATGCTCGAGCCCACCACCAGCAGCACGTCCATGCCCACGCCTTTGCTGAAGTAAGCCAGGATCGCTTCGAGTACGGCAATGGTGATGCCCAGTCCCGCCGCGACCGGCAGTTCGCGCTGGATCACGAACCCCACATCGCGCCAGCTCAGTTTCAGCTCGCCCAGCGCCATGCTACGGATCACCAGCGTGGCCGACTGGCTGCCGGTATTGCCGCCCATGTCCACGATCGGGGCGATGAATGCGGCCAGCACGATCACCTGCGACAGCAGCTCCTCCTGCGCGGCGACAAACGTACTGGTAACGATGCCGAAGCAGGTCAGGATCGCCAGCCAGAAAACACGCACCCGGAACATCTGCTTCAGCGGCGTGCTGCGCACATCAAGATCGTTCCCGTTCCCGCTGACCGTGCCGCCAAAGCGCGCCAGCTGCGAGGCATCCTGTTCCTTCTCGATGTCCATCGCGTCGTCCACGGTGACGATGCCGATCATGCGGTCGCCGCCATTGGTCACCGGCAGCGCGAGCAGATCGTAACGACGGATCAGTTCGGCGGCCTGCAGCCTGGGCCAGTGCGCCTTCGCTGACACCGGCTGCTCATGCATGATCGAGGCGACCGTACGGTTCTCGTTGGCCAGCACCAGATCACGCAGGGCCACCGTGCCGCGCAGACGCAGCGTATGGTCGAGCACGAACAGGATGTTCACCGTCTCGCTGTGCAGCGCCGTGGCGCGGATATGTGCCAGCGCCTGCGCCACGGTCATCTCCGGTGACACCCAGACATAATCGGACGTCGTCGCCGAACCGACCGTGCCTTCGGGATAGGACGCCATCTTGAGGATGTCGTCGCGCTCGACCTTGGTCAGTGCGGGCAGCAGCTTCTGCTTGGCATCTTCGCCGAGCCGGTTGTACAGGTCGGCGCGATCATCCGAGGGCATGTGCTCGAACAGCTGCACCACCGCCTCACGCGGCATCGCCGCCAGCAGCTGATCCTGGCGTATCTCGGTGAAGTGTGCGAACAGCTCGGCGCGCGCCTGCGGCTCGAGCATCATCAGCAAGGGGAGTGTCTTGTCCACGCTCAGTGCATCGAGTGCATCGACCAGATCGGAGGGATGCGTGGTCGCGGCGATGCTGACGAAGCCGGCCGCGTCGAGCGAGAGCGAGAGGGTGCGGATCGAGAACAGGAGGTCTTCGCGGTTCATGGTGGTTCTCCAGCAAAATACAGCGCAGTGCGCTGAGGTACACAAGGCCGAGGCGCGGGAAGGGCTCGCGCGGGGCAGGTATCGGTGGGTGCATGGGCCGTGTGCTGACGTGCACGCGGTCCGGTTGATCGGTGCCGTCAGGCGGCACGCAGGGCGTTACGGTGCAGAGGCCAGGTTGAAGCCGAGCGTGATCCAGTGACCGTCGCGCTGGTGGTGGACACGACCGGCGAGCAGATCCACGCTGGCGCCGCGCCAGAGTTCGTGGCGCACACCGAACTGACTGCTGCGCTGGCGTGTGGCGTCACGCGCGGTTTCGGCCAGCAGCGACCAGTGCGGCGCGGTGACGATTTCCAGGCCGATGCCATCGGTACGGCCGCGTGCGCCGGCGGTGCGGGCCCAGCCCAGGTTGAGGTGCAGCAGTGTGCGATCGCTGGCGCCAAGGGCGATGGTCAGGGGCGCGTTGATGCCCCAGTCATCGCCGCGCAGGTGGTGCCAGTCGCTGCCCACCCCGGCACTCAGCGCCAGGCCCCAACGGCGCTGGTCGATGTCGCGCAGCACGCGCTTGGCACCCAGCGCCCATTGCGTGGACGAAGCAGCATGTTGATGGCTCACGCCGAGCGACCACTCGGTATCGGCGAAGGTGCAGGCCGGCACGGCGGTCCACTCCGCCCCGGCATCGGTGTGGCGGGCCCAGCTTTCCAGCTGGCAGCGGCCAGCATCGGTGATCGAGGCGTCATCCACCATCAGGCTGGCGGCGGCGCGGGTGTCGAACGGAAGCATCGCCACGGCCACGAGGGGCAGGACGAAAACACGGGAAACGTGCATGGGCAATCTCCAGGCAAACGGAAACGCCAGCGGCACCCTTCTTGGGGTCGGTGGAACGGCGATACGGATGATGCGAGGCGGGCGAGCGTGTCAGCTGCGCCGGTGGGCCCCGTCCTGTGCGGACGGAACCGACCTTGGGGTCAGTGTGTCCGTCGGCTCAGGAGCAGCAACGAGATCGACTATGACTGTCCAAGGAGGGGGCCTCTGGAGGGAAAGGGAAGGTGGTGCGGGGCGGACCATAGTCACCCGGCAAGGTCAGGTCAACAGGTTTCTGCCGTTTGACTGCGTTCTGTGTGCCTGGTCGCGGTTGAGAGTGCTTACTGGTGGGGAGTTTTTAGTGGTGGTCGGTTAGGAAGAGCGGCGTTGCAACGTGCGGCAGACTGTCGCGACCGGCCCTATGGCGAACCAATCAATCAAGCGGCCGCAATAGAAAAAACAAAGCTGAACAAACTTGAAGTGGATGTATTGGAGGTGCTTTACTCCGCAAGGCGGTGGTGTGCCTGTTCGGCTTCGTCCCCGAAACAAACCAGCCTTCTGCGAATCTTGCAGCGCCGGCGTGTGCGGATGAGTCGCATGGGAAATGGATGTCCAACTTCGGGGAACATGATGAAGCATGCTGCTATCGGCGCTTTGCTGATGCTGATGCTGTCTGCTGTCCACGCGCGGGACACCGCGAAGGAGCCGTGGGAAGAGGCCGAACGTCAAAGAGATGCATCTGAATACTGCCTCAAATAGCCAGCAGTATCCGAGCAAGCCGGAAGTGAGGCCGGCGCGCCCAGAAGAAATTCCTGGAGGTTGATGACATGGTTGAGGACTACAGCATGGTTGAGGATATGCCGGACTTTGCTCAGTGGGTCGATGCCAATGCCGGTGCATTTGACTTCTCTGACTACATTCATGCTCAGGTTGTGCAAGGGAGGATGACAACCGATGTGCTAGGTGCATTGGTTGGATGGCTATGGCCTCAGCTTCTAGAAGTGGGAGGGTTGATCGTACTTGCGTCAAGGAAGGACAAGCTGCCGCTCCTGAAATCGCAGGGTTTGTCGGATGGAGAGGTCGAGTACTGGTGCAACTTCACGAATCTTGATGGCATGTTGCCAGGGGTTCCGGTTTCTTTCACTGGTCACCTGGCGCATATAGTCCATGACATGTGGAGCGCGAAACTACAGAGTGAGTTTCCGTCCAAGCAATTTAGGGTAAGTGTTATTGAGCCTAGAGATAAGAATGAGTTGAGCGTAACGTTTCAGCAGAAGCGGTAGCGCGCAGTCAGTTTGCTGAGGCTGCGCCAGGCGAGAAGGTTGCCTCCGCAATTGATAATATCAAGACTGGAAAATCTGCAGCGCCCGGAATCGCGGGTCAGCGTGGAGAGTTGATAGGGGGTGCTGGAGAGGCTGATTCAGACTGGCAGAGATTAAACGATGTGCCAGGCGCCGAATCCAAGGGGAGTAACAACGTAAGGCTTCCGGATGGTAGTAATGCGAATCGGCATAGCAGTACGCGGCCTTATAGCGATGGTCCTGCAAGAGGTACGGATACCATTAAGCATTATCCAGCGGGTAGTAGCACCCCGGAAACAACGATTCGATACACAAAGGACTAGATATGATGTCTGATAGTTCGGCCAAGCTGAGGCTGCTCGCGGTTCTGTCGGATGCGCAACCGCCGGACAATCCCATTGTTATTAATGGCTGGGCGGGGATTGCATTTGACCGAAATCGATACGCGGATCTTGCCCCGACAGACGTTTGGGATGCCTGGTTGGATGTGCATATACAAAATTCCTGCCCATCTGACGCCATAGGGATTGCGTCCCTAGAGGACCTGGCTGTCGGCAAAGAAGAATGCAGGGTCGAGCCCAATCTTGACTCGCTGCGTCGATATTGGATGGAAGGTGAGCGATTTCTACGCGATCATTACGTCTTCTCGCTCTCGTTCAACTGGGTTGTTCGCCTTGATCAAGACGTGACACTTTTTGCAGCAGAGCGAGATTTCATGCGAGAAGTGATCGACCGTCTTCATGGTTTGAACAGTGTCATGGAGCGAATGACGGAGGATTTTGATCCTGGAGAAAATGATCTGGTTGGGTTGCGGAGATTTCTGTCCGACATCACAGAAGAGCTGCGTCATTGACATTCCGGCAAGTGTGTTGCTGCATCCAGTGGCATGAGTCCCGTCGAGTGTCGTACCGCTCTGAATCGTTACCGGGAGGCGGTATGAAATGGACTGATAAAGTCGCGCTTTAGCAGTGGTGCTTGGACGTCATTGCTTGCTTCGCCGAAGGTGGTATGCCTGAGTCTGTTTGCAATCTATTTCGAAAGGCGGTCCTCAGGTTCTCCGGCACGAAGAAACTAGTTGATATTGCCTTTGAGCTTGCGGATCTCATGGATGGCCTGAGTGGAGAGGAACGCCGTCAGGCTCAATCGATGTTGTACAACAGCCATGGATTCGGATTTGAGGAGTTCCTGGCGGCGAGGAAGGGTAAACGCTTGGGTGTTATCAAGTGCGGGAAGCTCCGCAACGAAAGCGAGTACCGTCTCGCGTTGAACTTTACGTCGGACGTGGACAACGACTTAGGCGTAGCTGCGGAGGTCGCAGCGCTCATCGCCACCTATGAAATGGCCGCAGTAAAGACGGGCGGTTGAGAGTCTGATTATCGAATTGGAGTGTGGTTGCTAGCTCAAGTAACCGCGGGCGAGCGAAGCGTTGCCAAATTCGCGACTGAGGAAAGGGCAGTAGTCGGAGTGAAGAGCGGCGATGCGAGGTCAAGCCTTGGCCGAAAGGCCGTGCAAGATGATGCTGAGCCTGGGCTCGTGTCACTGCTTGATCGACAGTGACGATGGGCTGACGGGGAGCCTGGGATCGCGTCATCCCGTTCTTCGTGTTCCTTTCGGGAATCCGCAAGGTCATCTACACAACCAACGCCATCGAAAGCGTCAACGCGCAGTTGCGCAAGGTAATCAAGACCGAGGGGGCACTTCCCGACTAATGAGGCGGCCACCAAGCTGATCTGGCTGGGTTTACATAACATCACGGCCAACTCGGGCGGTACCACCCACGAATGGAAAGAGGCGGTGAGCCAGTTTGCAGTCATTTATTGGGATAGCAGATCTCCAGCGATCCCTTGTTCATGAAAAGCACCCATAAAAAAACCACCCGCATGCGGGTGGTTTTTCTGTCTCGCCCTGCGCCGTCGATCAGTTGACGGTGGTGCTCGGCGTGGCGGCCTTCTGGGTCAGCAGGCGGTTGATGTCCTGCAGTTCGGCGATATCCAGCGTGCCGACCGCCTGGCCCAGCTGCAGGCGGTTCTGCAGGAAGGTGTAGCGGGCGTTGGCGTAGTCCAGCTGTGCGGAGAACAGGATGCGCTGGTTCTGGATCACGTCCAGCACGGTACGCGTGCCGACTTCCAGGCCGACCTGTGAAGCGTCATAGGCGCTCTGTGCCGACACGACGGCGAGGCGACGCGCTTCCACTTCGCTGATGCCGGCCACCAGGGTCTGGTAGGCATTGCGCGTGTTGCGGTCCAGGGCGCGCTTCTGCTGCTCGTAGCCGTCCTGGGCGATGTCGCGCTGGGCCAGCGCCTGGCGCACGCCGGACTGGGTAGCGCCGCCGGAGAAGATCGGCACGTTCAAGGTCAGGCCGACGCTGTTGGTGCGGCGGTCCGGGCTGAAGCTGCCGCTGTCGCCGACCACATCACCCCAGCTGGCCGACTTGCCGGCGGTGGCGCCGAGCGACAGGGTCGGGTAGTGCGCGCCGCGGGCGGCCGAGACGCCGGATTCGGCGGCGTTGACCTTCAGTTCCTGTGCTTTCAGCGCCGGGTTCTGTGCAACGGCTTCGGCCACCAGGGTATCGATGGTGGCGTACTTGGCCGGCAGTTCCGGACGGAAATCGGCCGGCAGGGCGCGCAGGTCGTTGACCGGCTGGCCGGTGAGCTCGGTCAGCGCCTGGTAGGCGTCGGCCAGCGTGTTCTGCGCGATGATCGTGTTGGCACGGGCCTGGTCGTACTGGGCGCGGGCTTCGTGCACGTCGGTGATCGGGGCCAGGCCCACTTCCAGGCGCTTGTCGGCGAAGTCGAACTGCTTCTTGGCAGCGGCTTCGTTGGTCTGCGCGGCCGACAGCGATTCAATGCCCACCAGCACGTTGAAGTACGCCGCCGAGGTGCGCACGATCAGGTCGTCGTTGGCCGAATCCAGGGTGAAGTCGGCCGCCTTGCTCAGCTCGCGCTGCGAACGCAGGTTGGCGAACTGGGTGAAGTTGAAGACCGTCTGGCTGCCGTTGATCGTGTAGTTCCGGCTCTTGGTGGTGAACGAGCTGGAGGTCAGATCATGGTTCGGGTTGGTGCGGCTGCGGTTGAGCGAGGCCTCGCCGTTGAGCTGCGGCAGCAATGCGGCGCGCGCCTGCACGGCGCCTTCCTTGTCATACAGGCGGGTCGACTCGGCAGCCGAGAGCTGCGGATCGCCATTGCGCGCCATTTCGTAGACCTGCAGCAGGTCGGCAGCAGAGGCGGTCATCGGCAGCAGGGCGGCGGCCAGCGCAAGGGCGAGGGATCGGCGGATCATTGCGGCTTCCTTGGACTCAGAGTTGGAACTGGGGTGCCGGGGCGGCACCGCGCAGGTAATCGATATCGGTTTCGAACAGCGATTCAGTGGTGCCGTCCGCCTTGACCAGCACCGCTTCCATGACCGGCGAACGGCCACGGATCACGAACAGTCGACCGCCGGGACGCAGCCACTGGGCGAAACGTGACGGGATGACATCCACCGCGCCGGTGACGCAGATCGCATCGAAGCGGCGCTCGGTGTCCCAGGTCAGGGCGTCGGCGGTCTCGATGCGGACGTTGTTGCCCAGACCGGCCGCGTCCAGGCGCGCACGCGCGGTCGTGGCCAGCTCGGCATCGATTTCCAGGCTCAGCACTTCGCGGGCCAGCTCGCCCATGCAGGCGCTCAGGTAGCCGCTGCCGGTGCCGATTTCCAGCACTTCATCGCCCGGCTGCAGATCCAGCGCCTGCAGGGTGCGGCCTTCGATGACCGGCTTCATCATCTTCTGGCCGTTGCCCAGCGGCAGCTCGATATCAGTGTAGGCCAGGGCCCGGTGCGATTCAGCGACGAACGCCTCCCGCGGCAAGCGTGCCAGTACATCGAGCACGCGAATTTCCAGCACATCCCAGGGGCGGATCTGCTGTTCGACCATCAGTTCGCGGGCGTGGGAGTAATCGATCGTCATGAGGTTCTATATCCAGCGCAGTGGGCCGGCCATTTTACCGGTGCCGGGAGCCGGCGGCGCGCTGAGAGCATCGCTGCCGTCGCGCCGGGGTCGCAGTGCCGGAAGTCACCGCGACCTCCGGTCCATTCAGTTTAGTCCCGCCGGGCATACGCCCGCAGGAAAAAGTCGACGCTGGCGCTCACGTGGGCGTCGGCATCGCACTCGGCCGGGGCCGGCCGCAACCCGCACATCATATGCGTATGCAGCTCGCCCTTGATCAAGGTCAGAAACTGGATCGCGGCGGTCGGGAAATCGGTGATCTCCAGCTCGCCGCGGGCAGTGCGGGCACGCAGGAAGTCGGCCAGCGCGTCGGTGGTCCGCTGCGGGCCGGCCAGCCAGAACATCTCGCGGATCCGGTCATCGGTATCCGGGGACATCATCACCCGCTGCACGGCGACCGCCGCATCGGAGGTGATCAGGCTGAAAAAGGCGTGGCCGATGCCCATCAGCTGGTCACGCAGCGGGCCTTCGATGTCGGTGACGAACAGCTCGTCCGGCAGCATCTCGACGCACTTGGATTGCACAGCTTCGGTGAACAGGGTTTCTTTGTCGCCGAAATGGCTGTAAACGGTCAGCTTCGAGACACCTGCCTGGGCGGCGATGCTGTCCATGCTCACACCGTTGTAGCCCTGGTCGACGAACAGCGATTTGGCGGCTTCCAGAATGGCCGCGCGCTTGCCCAGATCCTTCGGGCGCCCCGGTCCGGCGGCCTTGGCGGGCGGCTTGGAGGGCGATGTAGAGGGGGTAGCATCAGTCATCCAGACAATACTAGACCAATCGGTTCGATATTTATACTATACCGGCTGGTTCAATATTGAAGCGGCTGGAACAGTGTGTCTCCAGCGGCTTTTCCCGGGTTACTTTTCAGGTCCAGGACCTCATGAAAAACATGCGATGGATGGGTGGTGGGTTGCTGGCGATCGCGCTGGCAGCATGTGGCAAGCAGGACGCCGAGCCGGTTGCGCCGATTCCGGTGCTGGTGGTCCACGCCGGCACCGTGGCTGGCCAGGAGGTGGCTGCCTATCCCGGTGAGATCCGGGCCCGCGAGGAGAGCCCGCTGTCGTTCCGCGTCGGGGGCAACCTGATCAAGCGTCATGTCGATGCCGGCCAGCGTGTGCGCAAGGGCCAGCTGCTGGCCGAGCTGGACGCCGCCGACTACGCCTCCCAGGCCAGTGCGTCGCAAGCGCAGCTGGCTGCCGCCGAAGCCGACCTGGTCCGCGCCCGGGATGACCAGAAGCGCTACGCCACCTTGGCCGAGCAGCAGCTGGTCAGCCAATCCGCGCTGGACAGCCAGACCGCTGCCTTCAAGGCCGCGCAGGGCCAGGCCAATGCCGCCCGCGCCAATCTGGCCGTGGCCCGCAACCAGGCCGAGTATGCGCAGCTGCGTGCGCCGGCCGATGGCGTGATCGCCAGCCGCCAGGCCGAAGCCGGGCAGGTGGTCAGCGCCGGGCAGACCGTGTTCACCCTGGCCGCGGATGGCGGCCGCGAAGTCGTGATCGCGCTGCCGGAAAGCAACATCCGCGATTACCAGGTGGGCCAGCCAGTGCAGGTGGAACTGTGGAACCGTCCGGGCCAGCTGCTGGCCGGCACGATCCGTGAGATCGCCCCGGCCGCCGATGCCCAGGGGCGTACCTATGCCACCCGCGTAAGCCTGGCACCGGAAGCCTTGACCGAGGTCGAGCTGGGCCAGAGCGCGCGCGTGTTCGCCGCGGCCGGTCGCCAGGGCACGCTGCAGTTGCCGCTGGCGGCAGTGCAGCGCGGGGCCGATGGGCGCAGCAGTGTGTGGGTGGTCGATCCGGCCAAGCACACGTTGAAGGCCACGCCGGTGACGGTCGGCGCGTACGGCGTTGAATCCGTTCCGGTGCTGAGCGGGGTGAACGCGAACGACTGGGTGGTGGCCGCCGGCGGCCATCTGCTGCGCGAGGGCCAGCCGGTGACGGCAGTGGACCGCCAGAACCGCCCGGTGCTTGCACCGGCAGCCAAGCCTGCCGCCGCCGCCGCCGCGCCTGCCACCGGCAAGGGAAACTGATCCCGTGCGCCGCTTCAACCTCTCCGAATGGGCGCTGGGCAACCGGCCACTGGTGCTGTTTGCGATGCTCGCCTTCGCGATTATCGGCGCGTGGTCGTACAAGCACCTGGGCCAGTCCGAGGATCCACCGTTCACCTTCAAGGTGATGGTGGTGCGCACGAACTGGCCCGGCGCGACCGCCGAACAGGTCTCACGCCAGGTCACCGAGCCGATCGAGAAGGCACTGCTGAACACCGGGCAGTACGAGTTCATCCGCTCCTACTCGCGCCCGGGCGAATCGCAGGTGATCTTCGTGGCGCGCGACAGCCTGCGCTCCAAGGCGATTCCCGACCTGTGGTACCAGGTGCGCAAGCGTGTGGGCGACATCAAGCCGACCCTGCCGCGCGAAATCGTCGGCCCGTTCTTCAACGACGAGTTCGGCGATACCTTCGGCAACATCTACGCGTTGACCGGGCAGGGCTTCGACTACGCAGTGATGCGCGACTACGCCGACCGCATCCAGCTGGAACTGCAGCGCGTGCCGGATGTGGGCAAGATCGAGCTGGAAGGCCTGCAGGACGAGAAGGTCTGGATCGAGCTGTCCAACACCAAGCTGGCCACGCTGGGCGTGTCGCTGCAGCAGGTGCAGCAGGCATTGGCCGACCAGAATGCCATTGCCGCCACCAGCTTCTTCGAAACCCCGACCGACCGGGTGCAGCTGCGCGTCACCGGCCAGTTCAAGAGCGTGGAGGACATCCGCAGCTTCCCGATCCAGGCTGGCGACCGCACCGTGCACCTGGGCGACATTGCCGAGATCAAACGTGGTTTTGCCGATCCGGCGTCGCCGAAGATGCGCTTCATGGGCGAAGACGCCATCGGCATTGCGGTGGCGATGAAAGACGGCGGCGACATCCTCAAGCTGGGCAGTACGCTGGATGCCGAGTTCGAACGCCTGCAGAAGACGCTGCCGGCCGGCATGCAGCTGCGCAAGGTCTCCGACCAGCCGCATGCGGTGGAAGAGTCCGTCGGCGAGTTCGTGCAGGTGCTGACCGAAGCGGTGGTGATCGTGCTGCTGGTGAGCTTCTTCTCGCTCGGCCTGCGCACCGGCCTGGTGGTGGGCGTGACCATTCCGCTGGTGCTGGCGATGACGTTCTTTGTCATGCACTACTTCGGCATCGGCCTGCACAAGATTTCTCTCGGCGCGCTGGTGCTGGCGCTGGGCCTGCTGGTGGACGATGCGATCATCGCGGTGGAGATGATGGCCACCAAGATGGAGCAGGGCTACGACCGCCTGCGCGCGGCCAGCTTTGCGTGGGAATCGACCGCCTTCCCGATGCTGACCGGCACGCTGATCACCGCGGCCGGCTTCCTGCCGATCGCCACGGCTGCCTCCAGCACCGGCGAATACACCCGCTCGCTGTTCCAGGTGGTGACCATCGCGCTGGTGGTGTCGTGGATCGCCGCGGTGCTGTTCATTCCGTACCTGGGCGACAAGATGTTGCCGGACCTGTTCAATCCGCAGCCGCCCAAGCCGGACAGCCTGGCGGGGCGCTGGCATGCCCGTCGCCTTCGGTGGGCCGACCGCCATCCCGCGTTCGCGCGCTGGATCGCGCCGAAGGTGCATGCCCATGATCACGATCCGTACCAGCGGCCGTTCTACGTGCGCTTCCGCCGTTTCCTGGATGTGTGCCTGCGTCATCGCTGGTGGGTGATCGCCGCCACGGCCGCGCTGTTCGTGTTCTCGCTGCTGATCTTCCGCTTCGTGCCCCAGCAGTTCTTCCCGGATTCGACCCGCCCGGAACTGATGGTGGACATCGAACTGGCCGAGGGTGCCTCGTTGCAGGCCACCCAGGCGCAGGCGACCAAGTTGGAAAAGCTGCTCAAGGACCGCGAAGGCATCAGTAATTACGTGGCCTACGTGGGCACCGGCTCGCCGCGCTTCTACCTGCCGTTGGACCAACAGCTGCCGGCCACCAACTTCTCGCAGTTCGTGGTGCTGACCGAGAATGCCACCGCACGTGAGGCGACCCGTGACTGGCTGCTCAAGGATGTGATTCCGCAGTTCCCGGACGTGCAGATGCGCGTGACCCGTCTGGAGAACGGGCCGCCGGTCGGCTACCCGGTGCAGATGCGCATCTCCGGCGAGCATATCGAGCAGGTGCAGGCCATCGCACGGCAAGTGGAAGCCAAGGTGCGCGCAAACCCGCACGTGATGAACGTCAACCTGGACTGGAGCGAGCCGAGCAAAGTGGTCCGGCTGGTGATCGACCAGGACCGTGCACGCGCACTGGGTGTGAGCAGCGCGCAGGTGAGCCAGCTGCTGGGCACCTCGTTGTCGGGCATGAGCGTGAGCACCTACCGGGAGGGCAACCGCCTGATCGAGATGCTGCTGCGTGGCCCGGACAACGAGCGTGTGCGGCTGGACATGCTGGGCAGCCTGGCCATTCCGACCGCCAGCGGCACCTCGGTGACGCTGTCGCAGGTGGCACGCCTGGAGTACGTGTTCGAGGACGGCATCATCTGGCACCGCAACCGCCTGCCGACGGTGACCGTGCGCGCCGATATTGCCGACGCGAAGCAGCCGCTGGACGTCGTGCAGCAGATCCTGCCGACGCTGGAGGGCATCCGTGCCCAACTGCCGTCCGGCTACCTGCTGGAAACCGGCGGTACGGTGGAGGATTCCACCCGTGGCCAGGATTCGATCAAGGCCGGCATGCCGCTGTTCCTGATCGTGGTGGCGACCTTGCTGATGCTGCAGCTGCGCAGCTTCTCGCGTGCGGCGATGGTGCTGGTCACCGCACCGCTGGGCATCATCGGCGCGACCCTGTTCCTGCTGCTGTTCCGCGCGCCGTTCGGCTTCGTGGCGCTGCTGGGGACGATCGCGCTGGCCGGCATGATCATGCGCAACTCGGTGATCCTGATCGATCAGATCCAACAGGACATCGACGCCGGGCATGACCGCTGGCACGCGATCATCGATGCCACCGTGCGCCGCTTCCGCCCGATCGTGCTGACCGCGCTGGCGGCGGTGCTGGCGATGATCCCGCTGTCGCGCAGTGCGTTCTACGGCTCGATGGCGATCTCGATCATGGGCGGCCTGATCGTCGGCACCGTGCTGACCCTGGTGTTCCTGCCGGCGCTGTATGCGGCGTGGTTCCGGGTGAAGCCGGATGAAGCGAAGACCAGCGAAGGCTGAGGGACGATGAAGCCGGCCGATGGCCGGCTTCATGCTTTCAGTGCGACGCGAATGCCTGTCGTCTTTGCGGTGCCAGCAAGCGCACAATGCACACCGGATTTCTTCGGTCGCGCATGATGTCTTCACGTTCCTTTTCACCGTTCGCCACTGCGGTAGCTCTCGCTCTGCTGATGCCCGCCGCATCGCCAGCGCAGGCGACCACCGCTGCCAACTTCCAGCGCGATCTCGTCGAGATCCTGGAATGCCGTGCCACACCGGCGACGAGGCAGGCGGTGACGACGGCATTGCGTGGCGCACGCTATGGCGCGCCGGAGGATCGTCCGGCCCATCTGCAGGGCTGGGGCTTCACGCCCAGCGGTGACGAGGAGCACACGACGACCCTCATCGACATGCCGGACGCGCTGAGGGTTCATGGCATCCCGACGCACCGCGTGGTGGCGGATGACATGGGCTTCTCGATTCCCATCGACGCCGGGCAGCGTGCGCGCATTGTCAGCGGGAACGGGCTGCGGATGCGGTCGAGTAGCCTGCGTGAGCCGTTCCAGGTCTGGTCGCCACCGGAGGCATCCGGCGATGCGTCATCGCCGGGCGCCATCGTGGTGAGCAGCGAGGGTGAGGGCTATCGGGTGGGATGTGACTACTCTGGTCCGATGCGCGAGGCACGTGTTCCACCCCGATGGCGCGAGACTGCCACGGCAAGTGATTTTGGCGCCGCGCTCGAATGTCGGGCTGACGACGCTGCCATGCAGCGCATCGCCAATCTGTGGGAGCGTGTGTCGGAACTGTCGCCGCTGGCATGGCCGGACAATGTCCGCGCGGTGGCCGAGCGCGAGTACCGAGCTGATGGCCAGGAGATGCCCGTCATGGTCATCACCCTGGAGCAGCCGGTGGCGTTGAAGGGCTTGGCTGCGACGTCGATCGTCCTCGCGTATGGCGGCTATCTCGCAGCCGACATGGGCGATGCGCCGCTGAAGGCGGTGCTCGATGCCACGGGCCTGGGCGCGGCGGATCGTCGGGCGGAAGGGTATTGGATGCGCGAAGCTTCCCGGGAGGCGTCCTCCGGATACACGCGCGTGCAGGCATTCAGCGTGATACCCACCGACAGCGGTGCCGTTCTGGCCGGCTGCATGACGAGCGAGGTCCGCTCGGCGGACTGACCGCTGCGGCGGGAAATACTGCAGGGCGCAGCGGATGAACACCGCTGCGCCGCTTCACCCATCTGCCCTCAGTAAACGCCCTGCGCCAGCATTGCATCGGCGACTTTCACGAAGCCGGCGATGTTGGCGCCATCCACGTAGTTCACGCTGCCGTCGGCACGCTTGCCGTGGCGCACGCAGTTGGCGTGGATGTCCTTCATGATCCCGTGCAGCCGCTCGTCGACATCGGCGTGGTGCCACGACAGCCGCTGCGCGTTCTGGCTCATCTCCAGGCCCGAGGTGGCCACGCCGCCGGCATTGCTGGCCTTGCCCGGTGCGTACAGGGTGCCGGCCTCGAGGAACACCTCCACCGCCTCCAGCGTGGAGGGCATGTTGGCGCCTTCGGCCACGCACAGCACCCCGTTGTCGACCAGGGCGCGGGCATCGTCTTCGTCCAGCTCGTTCTGGGTCGCGCAGGGCAAGGCGATCTCGGCCGGGATATGCCAGGGGCGCTTGCCGTCCAGGTACTCGAAGCGTGTGTCATCGGCCAGTTCGGACAGGCAGCCGCGGCGCTCGTTGCGCAGTTCCACCACCTCCTGCAGCGCCGCCTCATCGAAGCCATCACGGGCGTACAGCGTGCCGCCGGAATCGGAGAGCGTGAGCACTTTCGCGCCCAGTTCGATGGCCTTGATCGCGGCATGCTGGGCGACGTTGCCAGCGCCGGAAATCAACACTTTCGCGCCATCGGTATCGCGCCGCGCATGGTGCAGCATCTGCTCGACGAAATAGACGGTACCGAAGCCGGTCGCCTCCGGGCGCATCAGGCTGCCACCGTAGGACAGGCCTTTGCCGGTGAACACGCAGGAGGCGTCATTGGTGATCTTCTTCATCATGCCGGTCATGTAGCCAACCTCACGTGCGCCCACGCCGATGTCACCGGCCGGCACATCGGTATCGGCACCAAGGTGACGATGGAGCTCCAGCATCAGTGCTTGGCAGAAGCGCATCACTTCGGTATCGCTGCGGCCTTTGGGATTGAAATCCGAGCCGCCTTTGCCACCGCCCATCGGCAGGGTCGTCAGCGCGTTCTTCAGCGTCTGCTCGAACGCGAGGAACTTCAGGATCGACTGGTTGACTGACGGATGGAAGCGCATGCCGCCCTTGAACGGACCGATTGCCGAACTGTGCTGCACGCGCCAGCCGCGGTTCACATGGGTCTTGCCGGCGTCATCGGCCCAGGCCACGCGGAACTGGATCACCCGCTCCGGCTCCACCAGCCGCTCCAGCAGGCCCTGTTCCAGGTAGCGGGGGTTGCGCTCCAGGAACGGCCACAGGCTCTGGATCACTTCTTTGACGGCCTGCAGGAATTCCGGCTGATGCGGATCGCGCTGGGCCACGTGGTTGAGAAAGTCGGCAGAGGAACGATGGTTCAAGGGCTTTCCTTGTTGGGGGCCAGCCGCTGGCAGCGACGTGACCGACGGGACAGGGAGGCCGTGCGCGATGTGGAAACACGAACGCGGCCCTCAGGCCGCGTCCTTGCGATCATTGCAGCTTGGCAAGGACCGCGTCGGTCGCTGCGGCGGTACTCACCGCATAACCCTTGGCGGCGAGATCGGCGGTGAACACGCCGTCATCCAGCACGGCATACACCGCTGCCTCGACCGTAGCAGCCTCGTCGTCCAGCCCCAGTGAATGCCGCAGCAGCATCGCCGCGCTGAAGATCGTGGCATACGGATTGGCGATTCCCTTGCCAGCGATGTCCGGCGCCGAGCCGTGGATCGGCTCGTAGATGCCCACTGCGCCGGGTTCGCCCAGCGACGCCGAGGGCAGCAGGCCGAGCGAACCGGCCAGCATCGAGGCTTCGTCGGTGAGGATGTCGCCGAACATGTTCTCGGTCACGATCACGTCGTACTCGCGCGGCTTGGCCAGCAGGTGCATGGCCATCGAATCGACCAGCTGGTGCTCCAAGGCGATGTCCGGGAATTCCTCGCGGCCGATCCGGGCGGCGACATCACGCCACAGGCGCGAGGTTTCCAGCACGTTGGCCTTGTCCACCGAGGTGACCTTGCCGCGGCGGGTCTGCGCCAGCCGGAACGCGGTGCGCATGACGCGCTCGATCTCGCCCACGCTGTAGCTGCACAGGTCGCTGGCGGTATCGGCAGTGCGGGTCTTCTCACCGAAGTAGATGCCGCCGGTCAGCTCACGCACGACCACGAAGTCCACGCCCTCCAGCAGCTCGGCCTTGATCGGCGAGGCGCCAAGCGCGGCCGCATGCGTGCGTACCGGGCGCAGGTTGGCGTACAGCCCCAGCGCCTTGCGGATCGCCAGCAGGCCCTGCTCCGGGCGGACCTTGGCATTCGGGTCGGACCACTTCGGCCCGCCGACCGCACCGAGCAGGATGGCGTCTGCCTTGCGGCAGGCGTCCAGCGTGGCGGCCGGCAGCGGCTCGCCGTGGCGATCGATGGCGATGCCACCGATGTCGTGTTCCTGGAACCCGAAGCTGTGTCCGAAACGGGTGGCGACGGCCTCCAGCACCGCCACGGCGGCAGCGGCGACTTCCGGACCGATGCCGTCACCCGGCAATACGACAATCTCAGCGTGCATGTTCACTCTCGTAACGTTCAATGTCAGGGGTACGGCCCAACAGATACCCCAATTGGTCCACGCCTTCCAGCAGGCAGGTCTGTGAGAAGCCGTCCAGCGGGAAGGCATACACGCGCCCATCGGGGGTGCGCAGTTCGCGCGCGGCCACATCGATGGTCAATTCGTCATCCGGGCGCTGCATCAGCGTCTGCACATCGGCTTCGTCCAGCACGATCGGCAGCAGACCGTTCTTCAGCGAGTTGCCGCGGAAGATATCGGCGATCTCGCTGCTGACGATGGCGCGCAGGCCCAGGTCGGTCAGGGCCCACGGCGCATGCTCACGCGAGGAGCCGCAGCCGAAGTTGCGGCCGGCCAGCAGGATGCTGCGGCCAGCGTTGTGCGGCTGGTTGAAGGCGAACGCCGGGTTTGGTACGCCCTCGCTCTGCCAGCGCCAATCATTGAAGGCGTGCTTGCCGAGGCCGACGCGCTCGGTGGTGGACAGAAAGCGCGCCGGAATGATCTGGTCGGTGTCGATGTTGGTCTCGCGCAGCACCACGCTGGTCGAGGTCAGGGTACGGAAGCCGCTCATCAGGCCACCTCCAGCGTGGCATACAGTTCGCGTGGGTCGGCTACGCGGCCGTTCACCGCCGCCCAGGCGGCCGTCATCGGCGAGGCCAGCAGGGTGCGTGAACCGGGGCCTTGGCGGCCTTCGAAATTGCGGTTGCTGGTGCTGACCGCCAGTTGTCCCGGCGCGACCAGATCGCCGTTCATGGCGATGCACATCGAGCAGCCCGGCTCGCGCCATTCGGCACCGGCCGCGCGCACCACCACATCGATGCCTTCGGCTTCGGCCTGACGCTTGACGATTTCCGAGCCCGGCACCACCAGCATGCGCACGCGGTCAGCGACACGGCGGCCCTGCAGGACCTGCGCCACCTCGCGCATGTCGCTCAGGCGGCCGTTGGTGCAGGAACCGACGAACACCACATCCACCGGGGTGCCGGCCAAGGTCTGCCCGGCGTGGAAGTGCATGTAATCCAGGCCCTTCTGCGCGGCCGCGTCGTTGGCCGCCGGAATCGGCTGGTCCACCGCGATGGCGGTGCCGGGGTGGGTGCCCCAGGTCAGGGTGGGGCGGATGTCGGCGGCCTCGATGTGGACCTCGACATCGAAGCGCGCACCTTCATCGCTGCGCAGCTGCGACCACGCGGCCACGGCGGTATCGAAGTCGGCGCCCTTGGGGCCACGCGGGGTGGCGGCCACCCAGTCGAAGGTGATCTGGTCCGGGGCGACCATGCCGGCACGTGCCCCGGCTTCGATGGACATGTTGCACAAGGTCATGCGCTGTTCCATGTCCATCGCTTCGATCGCGCTGCCACGGAACTCCAGCACATGGCCGGTACCGCCGTTGACGCCGATCACACCGATGATGTGCAGCACCACGTCCTTGGCGCCGACACCCTGGGCCAGCGCGCCATCGACGGTGATCGCCATCGTCCTGGCTTTACGCTGCAGCAGGCACTGCGTCGCCAGCACATGGCCGACCTCGCTGGTGCCGATACCGAAGGCCAGCGCGCCAAATGCACCATGCGTGGAGGTGTGGCTGTCGCCGCAGACGATGGTCATACCCGGCTGGGTGAAGCCCTGTTCGGGGGCGATCACGTGCACGATGCCGCGGCTGGCCGACTGCAGGTCGAACAGCTCGATGCCATGCGCGGCACAGTTGTCGGCCAGCATCGCTACCTGGGCTTCGGAGGCGGCGCTGGCATAGGGCAGCTTGCCGTCGGCGCCGGCCGGCAGGGTGGGGGTGGAGTGATCCATCGTGGCCTTGGTCCGGTCCGGCCGGCGCGGGGAGAGGCCGCGCTCGCGCAATTCGGTGAAGGCCTGCGGCGAGGTCACTTCGTGGATCAGGTGCAGGTCGATGTACAGCACGGCGGGCGCGCTGTCGGTCTCGGGAACGACGACGTGGGCATCCCACAGTTTGTCGTACAGGGTGCGGGGAGCTGGGGTCATGGACTGGCCTTGCTGCGGTTCGGGGTACGTAGTGGGGGCTCAGGCCGCGGCGGTGGCCGCGGGTTGGTCGGCCGTCGCGTTGCGCTGGCGCAGCAGACGGTTGGCGACCTCCAGCCACGCCAGTGCGGAGGCTTCGATGATGTCGCGGCTGGTGCCGGTGCCTTCGTACTCCACACCCTCGTGGCGCACGCTCAGGTTGGCTTCGCCGCGCGCATCGGCGCCGATGCCCACACTGTGCACGTGGTAGCTGTCCAGCATCAACTGCACGCCGGTGGCGGCCGACAATGCGCCGAACAGTGCATCGACCGGACCATCGCCTTGCGCCGTCTCGGCAACGCGGTTGCCCTCCGGATCGGACAGCTCGACCAGCGCGTTGGCGCGGCTGCCCACATCGCTGATGGTCATCGAGGCCAGGCGATAGCCGTTCTGGGTCGCGCTGCCCTGCATCAGGGTCTGCAGGTCGGCGTCGGTGACCACGCGCTGCTGTTCGCACAGCGCCTTGAACTGTTCAAAGACGTGCTTCAGTTCCTCCTCGTACAGGAAGAAGCCCAGCGCACGCAGGCGTTGTTCGACCGCGGCGCGGCCACTGTGGCGGCCCAGCACCATCTGCGAGGATTCCCAGCCCACGTCTTCCGGGCGCATGATTTCGTAGGTGCCGCGGTGGCGCAGCATGCCGTGCTGGTGGATGCCCGACTCGTGGGCGAAGGCGTTGGCGCCGACGATCGCCTTGTTGCGCTGGACCGGCATGCCGACCAGGCGCTGCAGCAGCTGCGAGGTGGCCACGATGCGCTGGGTGTTGATGCGCGTGTCTTCGTCGTAGAAGGCGTTGCGGACCTTCAGCACCATCGCGATTTCTTCCAGCGAGCAGTTGCCCGCGCGCTCGCCGATACCGTTGACGGTGCACTCGACCTGGCGCGCGCCGCCTTCGATGGCAGCCAGCGAGTTGGCCACGGCCAGGCCCAGATCGTTGTGGCAGTGCGCGCTGAAGATGATGCGGTCGCTGTCCGGCACGCCGGCGATCACGCGCTGGAACATGCCGCGGATCTCTTCCGGCGTGGTGAAGCCCACGGTGTCGGGCAGGTTGATGGTGGTCGCGCCGGCAGCCACGGCCACGCGGGCGACCTCGATCAGGAAGTCTTCCTCGGTACGCGTGGCATCTTCAGCGGAGAACTCCACATCACCCACGTAGCTGCGGGCCAGGCTGACGTGCTTGTGCACCGACTCCAGTACCTGCTCGCGGGTCATGCGCAGCTTGTGCTCGCGGTGCAGCGGGCTGGTCGACAGGAACACATGCAGGCGCGGGTTCGCCGCTGTCTCCAGCGCCTTGGCCGAGGTTTCGATATCGGCGGCCAGACAGCGCGACAGCACGGCCAGGGTCGGGCGTCGCACTTCGCGGGCGATCATCGCCATCGCTTCGCGGTCGGACTGGGAGCTGGCCGGGAAGCCGGTTTCCATGACATCCACGCCCAGTTCGTCCAGTGCGCGGGCCATCACCAGCTTCTGCTGCGGGCTCATGCTGCAGCCGGGCGATTGCTCGCCGTCGCGCAGGGTGGTGTCGAAAATTCTGATTCGGGGGGAGTTGGGCATGGTCACCAGGAGGTCTCCTCGACGGCAAGGTCGGATGGGATGGCAGAGGTAGGATTCGAAGCGGAAATCGGGGATGTCGCGAGCACGGTTGGTAGGGGCGGGCGTGTTCGCTCGCTGGCGCGGCGGCGCGGTTTGCGCGGGGGGCGGGGACGGATGTCGGCCAGCAGCTGGGCCAATACCAGCGCATCGATGTTGCCGCCGGAGACCACCGCGCACTTGCGCTTGCCGGCGACGCGGCGACCGGCGGCCAGTGCCAGCGCGCCGGCACCTTCGGCGATGACGTGCTCTTCCAGCGCCAGCCGCACCAGCGTCTCGCGCAGCTCGGCTTCACGCACGATCACCACATCGTCCAGCAGTGCACTGCACAGCTTGCGGGTCAGGAAACCGGGAATCTTCACCTTGACGCCGTCGGCCAGGGTGGCGACCGGGGCGATCTCACGCACGTCGCCGCGGATGGCGCGGGCCATCGAATCGACGCCCTCCACCTGTGCACCGACGATGCGCACGCCCTGCGATTTCAGCGCCAGCGCAACGCCGGAGGCCAGGCCACCACCACCGATCGGCACGATCACCACGTCCGGCGCATGCGGGGCCAGCTCAATGCCCAAGGTGCCTTGGCCGGCGATCACGTCCGGGTCGTCGAAGGCGGACAGGAAGCGGTAGCCGTGCTGGTCGGCCAAGGCACGGGCGAAGGCGTAGGCCTCGTCGTAGCTCTCGCCGTGCTGGCGTACGGTGGCGCCCCAGTGGGCGACCCCGGCGATCTTGGTGGCCGGTGCACCGTGCGGCATCACCGTGATCGCCGGAATGTTCAAGCGGTAGGCGGCCCACGCCACGCCCTGGGCGTGGTTGCCGGCCGAGGCACAGATGACCGGGCGGTCGTCGCCGCGCTCACGCCCGGCCAGCAGGGCGTTCAATGCACCGCGCACCTTGTAGGAGCCGGTGCGCTGCAGGTTCTCCAGCTTCAGCCACACGCCGAAACGCTCGGCGTAATGCAGCGGCGTGGGCGGCAGGAAGCGGCGCAGCCGCGCCTGCGCGGCCAGCACATCGGCGACGCTTACGTCGCCTACGTCCGGTTCCTGCGCGGTGCGGCTAGCCGGCATCACGCACCCGGCCATGGTGATCGTTCCGGAGCGACGCGCGCTGCCACGGCGCACGGTGCGACGTACGACCGAGAAGACACCTCCGTACCGGCACCGATGCAACGGTGCGGGCGTTCATGCGGATACTCCCGTACCGGGCTCCAGTGCGCTGATGCGCACCGACACACAGTCGTAGATCTTCTCGATCTGGCGGCGCAGGGTTTCCGGCGGGCGGGTGGAATCGACCACCAGCTGCAGGTGCCAGCGACCATCGTCGGCGGCATTGGGCGCACCGGCGATCGCGCGCGGTGCGAAGCCGCGGCGTTCGGCCATGCCGATCACGCGCAGCAGCGCGCCTTCGGCCGGGGTCAGCACCAGGTCAAGCCGGTATTGCATTGGGGAACTCCTGGGACTGATGAGCGGGGTTGCTTTCCAGCATCGTGCTGTTGGCATTGTTGGGCGGCACCAGCGGCCACACGTTGGCACGCGCATCGATGGCCACATGCAGCAGGGCCGGACCAGGCTGGGCCAGCATCGCGGCCAAACCACCTTCAACATCGTCACGCGCTTCGATGCGCGTGGCCGGAATGCCGAACACCTGCGCCAGCGCGGCGAAGTCCGGGTTGTCGGACAGATCGATCTCGCTGTAGCGCTCGGCGAAGAACAGCTCCTGCCACTGGCGGACCATGCCCAGCGAGCTGTTGTCCAGCAGCACGATCTTCACCGGCAGGCGGCAGCGGGCGATGGTGACCAGCTCCTGCACGTTCATCATGAAACTGCCATCGCCGGAGACCAGCACCACGGTGCGATCCGGGCAGGCGAACTGCGCACCCATCGCCGCGGGCAGGCCGAAGCCCATGGTGCCCAGCGCGCCGCTGGTCAGGTGGTTGCGCGGGTGGGTGAAGCGGCAATGCTGGGCGACCCACATCTGATGCTGGCCGACATCGCAGGCGATGATCGCGTCGCTCGGCGCCAGCTCGCTCAGGCGCTTCAGCAGCGCCGGGGCGTAGATGTGCTTGCCCGGTGCGTCGTAGCGCGGGGCGAAGCGTTCACGATGACCCTGGCAGCGCTTGGTCCAGGCCTCCTGCGTGGCCGGCGCGGTGGCCGCAGCGGTCAGTGCGCGCAGCGCCGTACCGACATTGCCCGGCACCGCGATGTCGGCGGTGCGCAGCTTGGAGATCTCGTATGCATCGGCATCGATATGCACGACGCGCGCAAACGGGGCGAACTCGTTCAACTTGCCGGTCGCGCGGTCATCGAAACGGGCGCCGACCACGACCAGCAGATCACTTTCCTGCACGGCCATGTTGGCCGCGCGGGTGCCGTGCATGCCCAGCATGCCCAGGTAGTGGGGATGCTGCGGCGGCAGCGCGCCCAGGCCGCGCAGGGTCAGCACGGTCGGAATACGGGTCGCCTCGACGAAGGCACGGAAGTCCTCCACCGCATCGCCCAGCGCCACGCCACCCCCGGCATAGATCACCGGCTTCTCGGCCCCGGCGATGGCGGCGATGGTCTGCGCGATGGCGTCGTCATTCGGCGCCGGCGGTGCGACCACCGTGGACGGCACGTGGTCGGGCAGGTGCGACGCATCGGCCACCTGCACGTCCTTGGGCAGATCGATCAGCACCGGCCCCGGGCGACCCTCGCGGGCGATACGGAACGCATCGGCGACCACCTGCGGCAGGTCATCGACCGAGCGCACCAGCCAGCTGTGTTTGACGATCGGCAGGGTCAGCCCGAACACGTCCAGTTCCTGGAACGCGTCGGTGCCCAGTAGCGGGGTGGCGACCTGGCCGGTGATGCAGACCATCGGCACCGAATCGAGCATCGCATCGGCGATGCCGGTGACCAGGTTGGAGGCGCCCGGGCCGGAGGTGGCGACGCAGACGCCGACCCGGCCGCTGGCACGGGCGAAGCCGTTGGCGGCCAGGGCCGCGCCCTGCTCATGGCGGACCAGGATGTGCTTCAGCCCGGAGTCCACCAGGGCGTCATAGAACGGCATGATGGTGCCGCCCGGATAGCCGAACAGCGTATGCACGCCCTCGGCTTCCAGGGCCTGCGTCAACCAGCGTGCGCCGTTGCGGGGCGCGGTGCTGTGTGCGGAGGTATTCATGCGGTGACCTTTACGAAAGCGGGTGGGGGAGCCGCGCGTTTACGCGGCTTGACTTTGCAACCAGACCATCTTGGCGCGCAGTTCTTTGCCTACCTTCTCGATCGGGTGCTCCAGGTCGGCCTGCTTGAACTTGTTGTAGTTCGGCAGGCCTGCTTCGTACTCGGCCACCCAGTTCTTGGTGAAGGTGCCGTTCTGGATATCGGTCAGCACGTCCTTCATGCGCGCCTTGGTGCCGGCGTCGATCACACGCGGGCCGCTGACGTAGTCGCCGTACTGTGCGGTTTCGGAGATGAATTCCAGCATGCGGGTGATGCCACCTTCGTAGAACAGGTCGACGATCAGCTTCAGTTCGTGCAGCACTTCGTAGTAGGCGATTTCCGGCTGGTAACCGGCTTCGACCAGGGTTTCGAAACCGGCCTGCACCAGTGCCGAAGCACCACCGCACAGCACGGCCTGCTCGCCGAACAGATCGGTTTCCGTCTCTTCCTTGAAGGTGGTCTGGATCAGGTTGGCGCGCGCGCCGCCCAGGCCACCGGCGTAGGCCAGGGCGAACTCGGCGGCCTTGCCGCTCTTGTCCTGGTAGACCGCCCAGATGCACGGCACGCCTCGGCCGATCTCATACTCGCGACGGACCAGTGCACCCGGGCCCTTCGGCGCGACCAGCACCACGTCCAGATCCTCGCGCGGTTTGATCATGTCGAAATGCACGTTCAGACCGTGCGCGAACAGCAGCACCGCGCCCTGTTTCATGTTCGGCGCGAGCACGTCTTCGTAGAGCTTCTTCTGCACCATGTCCGGGGTCAGCACGGCGACCAGATCGGCATCCTTCACCGCCTCGGCCGGGGCTTTGACGGTGAAGCCGTCGGCCTGGGCCTTGACCTCGGTGGGACCGCCCGGGCGCAGCCCGACGACGACATCGAAACCGGATTCACGCAGATTCAGCGCGTGCGCGCGGCCCTGGCTGCCGTAGCCGACAACAGCGATCTTGATCTGGGGCAGGTCGTTGGTGCTCATGGGGGAGGTCCTTTGGAGGCAAGAAAAAAGAGGGCCGACGGTCAGCGACGCGTCGGCCCATCAGGGGAAGGGGTGGCGCCGGCCTGGCCGCGAGCACACGCGAACGCACCCGCCGTGGGGGCGGTGGGCATCGGCTGGCTCGAGGTGGGCTGGCGGGTCATGGTGGAAGGCAACTCGGCGGGGAGGATGGAAATCAAAGGGTTCTGAAACGAAAAAACCCGCACCTGGTCGGGTGCGGGTTTTGATGGATACCTGGCAGTCTTGCTTACACGCCGGTCCGTCCCGCACCTGTTGGTTGGGTAATAAGTACGAGTACGAGAAGCGAACGGATGGAGGCCGCGCCGTGGTCGGCGTGCTCGATGGATTCGCGGGTGGCTGTGCGCTGCAACATGAGATCGAGAAAACCACACGGGTTTCGGCGGTGTCAACCTTGGAAAGACAATTTCCATCGGTTTCGCCTGCATCCACCGCAAGCCCCCGCTGTACAAGGATGGTTGCGGCTGAAAGCGTTCCGGTGAACCGGAATTCAGCATTTTGCCGGGCGCGATTGCGCGGATTCGGGGCCGATTTGTGTGAGGTGCATGACCATAGTGGGATGTCCTCCGGCGGCATCTGCCGCCACCATCAGCTCGCTACCACCTCTCAGGAACCACCCCGTGTCCTCACGCCTTGCCCGCGGTCTGCTCGCCGCCGCCGTCCTGTGTACGCTGCCCGCCGCCGCCATCGCCGCTGACCGGATCACCGGCCACACCTTCGCCACCCGCTCGGAGGTGATCGCTCCGCATGCGATGGCCGCCACCTCCCAGCCGCTGGCGACCCAGATCGCCCTGGACGTGATGAAGTCCGGCGGCTCGGCCGTGGATGCCGCGATCGCGGCCAATGCCGCCCTCGGTTTGATGGAACCCACCGGCAACGGCGTCGGCGGTGATCTGTTCGCGATCGTGTGGGACCCCAAAACCGAGAAGCTGTATGGCTACAACGGCTCGGGCCGCTCGCCGAAGTCGCTGACCCTGGCCGAGTTCCAGCGCCGCGGCCTGAAGGAGATTCCGGCCACCGGCCCACTGCCCGTCTCGGTCCCCGGCGCGGTCGATGGCTGGTTCGCCCTGCATGACCGTTTCGGCCGCAAGCCGATGGCCGACAACCTCGCGCCTGCGATCCGCTACGCCCGCGAAGGCCACCCGGTCGCCGAGGTCATCGCCTACTACTGGGACCGCTCGGTGCCGCGACTGTCCAAGTACCCTGGCTTCACCGAGCAGTTCACGATCAACGGCCATGCCCCGCGCAAGGGCGAGATGTGGAAGAACCCGAACCTGGCCCACACTCTGGAGCAGATCGCCCAGGGCGGCCGCGATGCCTTCTACAAAGGCGAGATCGCCCGCACCATCGGCACTTACTTCAAGGCCAACGGTGGCTACCTGAGCTATGACGACATGGCCAGCCATCACGGCGAGTGGGTGGAGCCGGTCAGCAGCAACTACCGTGGCTATGACGTATGGGAACTGCCGCCGAACAGCCAGGGCATCGCCGCGCTGCAGATCCTCAACGTGCTGGAAGGGTACGATTTCTCCAACATCCCCTTCGGCTCGCCCGAGCATGTGCACCTGTTCGTGGAAGCCAAGAAGCTGGCCTTCGCCGACCGCGCGCGCTTTTACACCGACCCGGCGTTCCACCCGGCCCCGGTCGATAAGCTGATCTCCAAAGGCTACGCCGCCGAGCGACGCACGCTGATCTCGATGGACAAGGCGCTGAGTGAAGTGCAGCCGGGGACGCCGAAGCAATTGAAGGAAGGCGACACGATCTACCTGACCGTGGCCGATGCGGACGGCATGATGGTCTCGCTGATCCAGTCCAATTACCGGGGCATGGGCAGCGGCATGGCGCCTCCGGGCCTGGGCTTCATCCTGCAGGACCGCGGCGAGATGTTCGTGCTGCGCAAGGATCACCCGAACGGCTATGCGCCGGGCAAGCGCCCGTTCCAGACCATCATTCCGGGCTTCGTCACCAAGGACGGTAAGCCGTGGATGAGCTTCGGGGTGATGGGCGGTGCGATGCAGCCGCAGGGTCATGCGCAGATCGTGATGAACATGGTCGACTTCGGGATGAATCTGCAGGAAGCCGGCGATGCGCCGCGCATCCAGCACGAGGGCTCGACCGAGCCGACCGGGCAGGCGACGGCGATGAGCGACGGTGGCGAGGTGAATCTGGAAACCGGCTTCCCGTATGAGACGGTGCGCGCGCTGATGCGCAAGGGCCATCGCGTGGTGTTCGCGGATGGTCCGTACGGTGGGTATCAGGCGATCCTGCGTGATCCGGAGACCGGGGTGTACTACGGCGCGTCGGAGAGCCGCAAGGATGGGCAGGCGGCGGGGTACTGATTTGCTGGCACCCCGTAGAGCCGACCGCTGGTCGGCAGAAGCGCAGGGCAGGGCGTAAAGCAGGGCGCTTTGGGGTTGCGGGTAGTGGGCCGCCCTGGGTGGGTTGGCGGGACACGCCGTGAATCCATCCATGGAGGCTCATGTCGCCGCATCCATGCGGCTCATGGTCCCGCCAACCCACCCAGGCCGACCCACCCACAATGGGTCGGCGCGCGTGCGAAAGCGGTAGCAACTGTGTTGCTGGAGGAGCTTCAGCCCCCCGGCGGACGGGCACGGTAGTGCCGGCCGCTGGCCGGCAGCCGTTGGAGATGTGCCCCGGCGCGCTTCAAGCGGGGATCGATTCGCTTTGAGCGTCGCGCATCCGGGCGTTGAGGATGACCAGCATCTTGCGCATGACAGCTACCAAGGCGACCTTGCTCGCCTTTCCTTTGGCTTTCAGGGTCGCGTAAAAGTCACGTAGCTTGGGCTCGTAACGGATGGCAGTTAGCGCCGCCATGTAGAGCGCTTCGCGCACTACGGCCCGGCCCCCGGTGATGCTGCGCTTGCCCTGCCAGGTACCGCTCTCGCGGTTCATGGGGGCCAGGCCGACCAGCGAAGCAATGGCCTTGCTCTCCAGTGTTCCCAGCTCCGGCAGTTCGCAGGCCAAGGTGCTGACCAGGATCGGCCCAGCGCCTTTAAGCGTTCCGATGTTCTTCCAGCCCGGCTGCGCGGCGCGCTGCTCGGCCATGGCCTTGTCCAGCTGTTTAAGATCTTCGGACAGCTGGGCAAGAGGGCGCTGCTTGATCGTGATCAGGACTGGATCGGTCAGCTGCCGCAAGCGCTGCATCTCGCTGACGCGCATCTGCACCAGATGACGACGGCACTGCGCAAATTCGGCCAAACGCCGCTGCCACGGCGCCGGTGGCACGTAGCGGGTGAGCGGTAAAAGGTGCGCCATCTGCGCCAGCACGGCTGCGTCGAGTCGATCGGTTTTGGCAGCACGTCCCGTAGCTTGGGCGAAGCGGCGTGCCCGAGCGGGATTGATGCGGACCATCGGAAGCCCAGCCTCGTGCAAAGCCTCCAGGGCGGCACGCTCGTAGCCGCCGCTGGCTTCCAGAACGACCTGCGTGATGGGCCATTGTTTCAGCCATTGAATCAGCCGCACAAAGCCGCGCTTATCGTTGCTGAATTGGTCAAACGCCTGTTCATGGACGGCCACATCCAGCGTGGCCTGACTTACATCGATCCCGATCCCATACATGGCAGAACTCCGCTAGGCTGACAGGGTCGAGAGCTCCCCCCGCTTGCCCAGTCTTATCAGTCCGAGCGCCAACTCGATCAACTGTTCGGGCGGATCAGGGAGAAACCGGCGTGGGGACCCAAGCTACCGAGCGGTCGCAAGACCTGGAGCCACACGGTCGCCCACGCCGGGCTCTCGGCACCTAAAGTGCCAGATCGGCAAGAGATAAGAGCCACGCCATGCGTGGCTCCTTTTTCCTCAACGATGATCCGATGCGTCAGGTGCACGCTGCTGTGCCGAGCGTTGCTCGGCGGCTTTACCAGAACCACCTTAAAACTGTGAGCGGGACGGGGCGGGTGGGTTGTCGGGACCATGAGCGCCATGGATGGCGCGACATGAGCCTCCATGGACGGATTCACGGCGTGTCCCGCCAACCCTCCCGCCCCGGCCCGCCCATCGATAGCTCGGCAAGCGAGGTGCTCTAGGCGGCCATGCAGACCCACCCTAAGGCGCCCGAGCCGCCTCATCGCGCGTCTCTTCCTGCGCCGCGATCTCCCGCTCGATCCACTCATCCATCAACCGCCGCGCGCGCTGCGCACGGCGCCGCTGCAGCGCATGCTCCATATCCAGCACCCGGTACAACGACCACATCACCGCCAGCATCAACAACGCAAACGGCAGTGCCGCGATCGTGATCATCCCCTGCAGCGCATTGAGACCGCCGGCCAACAAGAGTACGCCCGCGATCAACGCAATCGCCACGCCCCACACCATCCGGCGCGCCAGCGGCGGATCACCGGACTCCTCCGTCGACATCGTCGCCAGCACGAGCACCGCCGAATCGGCCGAGGTCACGAAGAAGATCATCAACAGCACCAGCGCGATCACCGACAGCACCGTCGGCATCGGCAGGCTGTCGAACATCGTGAACAACACCGTCTCGTAGCCATTGCCCAGCGCCTGCGCCAGATCCACGTGGCCGAAGATCTGCGACCACAGCGCCGTGCCACCGAATACCGAGAACCACAAAAAGCCCAGCACGCTCGGCGCGATCACCACGCCCAGCACGAACTCGCGGATGCTGCGCCCACGCGAGACGCGCGCGATGAACGAGCCCACGAACGGCGCCCACGCGATCCACCAGGCCCAGTAGAAGATCGTCCAGTCCGCCACCCACGTGCTGCCCGAGAACGGCGACATGCGCAGGCTCATCGTCACCAGTGAATTGAGGTACGAGCCGATCGTCGTGGTGAACGTATCGAAGATGAAACCGGTCGGCCCCAGTACGAGGATCAGCGCGAGCAGCAACGCCGCCAGACCGAGATTGAAATTCGACAACCACTTGATGCCGCGGTGCACGCCACTGGTGGTGGAGGCCATGTACAGCACGAACGCCACCGCGATGATGGTCAGCTGCACCGGCACCGAGGCCTGGATACCGAACACGCGCTCAAGGCCGGCCGCGATCTGGATCGTGCCGAAGCCCAGCGTCGTGGCAACACCGATCGCCGTGGCGACCACGGCGGCGACGTTGACCACCGTGCCCATCCAGCCACGGTGATGCGCGCCGATGATCGGCTGCAGCAGATCGCTGATCAGCCCGCGGCCGTTGCGGTTGAACTGGAACCAGGCCATCGCCAGGCCGATCAGCGCATAGATCGCCCACGGATGCAGGCCCCAATGGAAGAACGCGTAGCGCATCGATGCGCGCGCCGCCTCCATGCTCTGCGGTGCCAGTCCTTCCGGTGGCTTCACGAAGTGCGAGATCGGTTCGGCCGCGCCCCAGAACACCAGGCCGATGCCCATGCCGGCGGCGAACAACATCGACATCCAGCTCGCATTGGAAAAATCAGGCTCGGCGTCCTCGCCGCCGATGCGCAGCGAACCGAAGCGGCCGAAGGCCAGGTACATCAGGAACGACAGCGTGATGAACACCACCAGCAGATACAGCCAGCCGGTACTGCGGATGATGGTGGACAGGCCGCTCTGGACGACCTCGTTGAAGGGGCCCGGCGCGAGGCCGGCGATCAGCACCAGCAGTGCGACCAGTGCGATGGAAATGCGGAACACCATGCAGGCGTGTCTCCGATCAGTAGGGGCGAGCCGAGGCTTGCAATCTCCAGCGGCACAACGGCAACGACTGGGGCGGATCAAGCCGGTCGAGGCCGGTCAGTACGGACGTCAATGGCGTCGAGCAGAGCGCGGTGTGCACGCAATCGGGAGGCTACCCCCTGACCGCACCGCATACCGCGCTGCAGCATGGTAGTGCATGGCGTGTCGGTGCTCTGTTCACATGCACAGGCCGATCACGTTGGCGTGCGGCTTGGCGGTGCGCCCGTGGGCGCCGCTTTGTGCTCTAATTCGCCCCGAAGCGGGGGTACCGCGGCCCAGTGGCCAAGGTTGAGACAGTCCCTTCGAACCTGATCCGGTTGATACCGGCGTAGGGAAGCTTCGCATCTGCAGATGCATTGCGCCGTAGGGCCACCGCGCCCGGAGACCGCCCGCGATCCGTCCGTCGAGCGCCGCCGTTTCGTCCCTCCCATGCGAATCCCTCGCATAGAACCGCACAGTCCCTGTGCGGGGATTGAACCTAGGACGATGCCTCGATGAACGCACAGCTCTCCGCCCTGCAGCAACAGGCCCAGCAACTCTCCGAATCGGTCACCCGGCCGATTCCCGGCTCGCACAAGATCCACGTGCAGGGCTCGCGCCCCGATCTGCAGGTGCCCATGCGCGAGATCACCCTGACCCGCACGCCCACCTTGTTCGGTGGCGAAGAGAACGCGCCGGTCACCGTGTACGACACCTCCGGCCCGTACACCGATCCGGCTGTCGCCATCGACCTCTCCGCCGGTCTGCCTGCGCTGCGCGCCGCCTGGGTAGCCGAGCGCGGCGATACCGAGGTGCTGGAAGGCCTGAGCTCGGCATTCGGCCGTTCGCGTGAGACCGATGCACGGCTCGATGCGGTGCGCTTCCCCGCGCGGTTGCAGCCACGCCGTGCGCGGGCAGGCGCCAACGTCACCCAGATGCACTACGCACGCCGCGGCATCATCACGCCGGAAATGGAGTTCGTGGCGATCCGCGAGAACCAGCGGCTCGATGCGATCGGCGACGCCGCACTGCTGAAGCAGCATCCCGGCGAGTCCTTCGGCGCCTCGATCCCCAGGATCATCACCCCCGAGTTCGTCCGCGATGAGATCGCGCGTGGCCGTGCCGTGCTGCCCAACAACATCAACCACCCGGAAAGCGAGCCGATGATCATCGGCCGCAACTTCCTGACCAAGATCAACGCCAACATCGGCAACAGCGCGGTGTCCTCGGGCATTGCCGAGGAGGTGGAAAAGCTCGTCTGGGCGATCCGCTGGGGCGGCGATACCGTGATGGACCTGTCCACCGGCAAGCACATCCATGAAACGCGCGAATGGATTCTGCGTAATTCGCCGGTGGCAATCGGGACGGTGCCGATCTACCAGGCGCTGGAGAAGGTTGATGGCCGTGCCGAGGAACTGAACTGGGCGATCTTCCGCGACACGCTGATCGAGCAGGCCGAGCAGGGCGTGGACTACTTCACCATCCACGCCGGGGTCCTGCTGCGTTACGTGCCGCTGACCGCCCGGCGCGTGACCGGCATCGTCTCGCGCGGTGGCTCGATCATGGCCAAGTGGTGCCTGGCGCATCACAAGGAGAACTTCCTCTACACGCACTTCGAGGACATCTGCGAGATCATGAAGGCCTACGACGTGACCTTCTCGCTGGGTGACGGCCTGCGCCCGGGCTGCATCGCCGATGCCAACGATGCCGCGCAGTTCGGCGAGCTGGAGACGCTGGGCGAGCTGACGAAGATCGCGTGGAAGCATGATGTGCAGACCATGATCGAAGGCCCCGGCCACGTGCCGATGCAGCTGATCAAGGAGAACATGGACAAGCAGCTGCGCGAGTGCGGTGAAGCCCCGTTCTACACGCTGGGCCCACTGACCACCGATATCGCGCCGGGCTACGACCACATCACCAGTGCGATCGGTGCGGCGATGATCGGCTGGTACGGCACCGCGATGCTCTGCTATGTCACCCCGAAGGAACACCTGGGCCTGCCCAATCGGCAGGACGTGCACGATGGCATCATGGCGTATCGCATTGCCGCGCACGCCTCGGACCTGGCCAAGGGCCACCCCGGCGCGCAGGTCCGCGACAACGCGTTGAGCAAGGCACGTTTCGAATTCCGCTGGGAGGACCAGTTTCACCTGGGGCTGGATCCGGAGAAGGCCAAGGAGTTCCATGACGAGACCCTGCCCAAGGACGCGCACAAGCTCGCCCACTTCTGCTCGATGTGCGGCCCGCACTTCTGTTCGATGAAGATCACCCAGGACGTGCGTGACTATGCGGCGGGGCAGGGCCTGGATGCACAGCAGGCCTTGGAGGCCGGCATGGCCGAGAAGTCCGCGCAGTTCCGCGACCTCGGCGCCGAGGTGTATCGCCAGGAGTGATGTGGCGGCCGGGGCAGTGCGCGCCGCCCCGGCCATCATCCGCCGCCCGCGCAATTCCCGCTAAGCTCGGCGCGACCAGGCAGGGGCGGGGACGACGATGGCGATAGCACGCAGCACCAAATGGCTGGCCATCGCGCGCCGGCATCCCTCTGCCTGGCTGTTGGCCGTGCAACTGCTCGGCGTGTTGTTGTACCCCGCGATGGATGAGGCCGGCGCCAGTCGCGCGCTGTTTGGTGCGTTCGGCATCGCCGTGCTCGGCCTGGCCCTGTGGGTGGTGCGGCGCAGCCCGCTCGGGATGTGGGTGGCATTGCTGCTGGCCATTCCCTCGGTAGTGTTTTCCATCTCAGGCGCTCTATTGGCGCGCCCGGCGCTGGTCACCACCGCGCAGCTGCTCGAATGCCTGCTGTATTTCTATACGGCCGGCAGCCTGATCGCCTACATGCTCCAGGACCACAAGGTGACCCGTGATGAGCTGTTCGCGGCGGGGGCGACCTTCACGCTGCTGGCGTGGGCTTTCGCCTTCGCCTTCTCGGTGTGCCAGCAGTGGTATCCAGGCAGTTTCATGGCCACCAGCGAGACGGAACTGCGTACCTGGATGGAGTTGCTTTATCTCAGCTTCAGCTTGCTGTCCGGGGTGGGACTCAGTGATGTGGTGCCGGTCCATCCCCAAGCACGGGCATTGGTGATGCTGGAGCAGTTTGCAGGCGTGATGTACGTCGCATTGGTGGTGTCGCGCCTGGTCGGATTGACCATGATCCGGCGCATACAAAACTGAATCGCACATAAAAAATTCGCGCCCGCAGGCGCGAATGCTGAATCAGTTTATGTAATTTCGTCGGCGAGAGAGAGCCTGATGTTGGCCGCACGCACAGCTGCGGTTAACCCACATAGGCTAGTATTCGCGGCCTTCAGTGGTTTTGCGCTTTGCGCTGATGGTTTGTGCGGAATCTGGCGGTTCGTTCGATCGGTGTCGATTGTGATGAATGCTGCGTTCCAGTAGTCCTGCATTCACTCGTGTCACCGGAATGATCAACAACGACAGTGAGCGACCCGCCGCCGATGTAGTCCGAATCGGCGATTGCACCGTAGTACTTTCCTCCCGGGAAGTCATGGTGGTGGGCGTGCGTCGCCCGCGTCGTCTCACTCCGAAGGCACTGGGTGTCTTGAAGGCGCTGATGCGCTCGCCCGGTACCGTGGTGACGCGCGATGAACTGTTCGCCGAGGTGTGGCCCGATACGCTGCCCACCAATGACGTGCTGACCCAGGCCGTCACCCAGTTGCGCAAAGCCTTCGCCACTGACGAAGACGCCGGCACCATGTACATCGAGACCATCGCCAAGACCGGTTACCGCCTGCTGGTACCCGTGAGCGTGGTCGACGAGGCGCGTGGACTGGCCGAGACGGAAGAGGCCGGTGCTGACGTCATCAGCGACGACGGTGTACCTCGCCCCGTCACCGGTGTGCCCGCCAAGCGTGTCGACAGCCCGATGCGCCGGCGCTGGCGCCGCATCCGCCGGTATGTGCTGCTGGCGATCGGCCTGACGATGATGATCGCGCTGCTGGTCATGGCCGCCCTGCTGGTGCAGCGCGAGCGGCCTGCAACGGCGGTGGAAGCGGCGGTGGAAGACGGCACGCGCGTGATCGGCAGCCCGGAACGGCCCTATCGCCTGATCACCGCCTCGGCCGGCTTTGAAACGTACCCCACCTTGTCTCCGGATGGTTCGCAGGTTGCCTACGAAGCCGGCATGCCGTCGCGCGAAGGCAACGTCATCAAGGTCCAGACCTCGGGCAATGCGCCGGCGCGGGTGCTGATGGATACCCCGGACACCTATTCGGACCGGTTCCCCAACTGGTCGCCCAACGGCCGTGATATCGCCTTCGCGCGGTTTGGCCCGGACGGCAGCTGTGAAGTCCTCATCGCCAGCGCCACCGGCGGCGCACTGCGCCACGTCACCCGTTGCGATGGCACCGAGCTGCTCAGTTTCGACTGGACCCCGGACGGCCGCGGCCTGCTGTTCGGCTCACTGTCGGGCAAGTACGCGCACCGTGGCATCCGCACCTTCAACCTGGCCAGTGGCAGTTGGAGCGCCCTGGACTACGACATGGACCCGGACAGCTTCGAATACGCCCCGCGTTATTCCCCGGATGGGCGTTGGATCGTGTTCGTGCGCAATCCCCAGGTCGGCGATCTGTGGCGGATCCCGGCCGGGGGTGGGGTGCCGGAACAACTGACCAACGATTCGGCGGAGATCCGTGGCTGGGCCTGGCGCAGCGACAGCCGCCACATCGTGTTCGGCCGCCGCGTCGACAGCGAAGCGCGCTTGTATGAACTGGATACGCGCACGCATACGCTGCGCGACCTGGGGCTGGACGATGCGCAGTCACCGGCGTTGTCGCGCAGCAACAACATGTTGGCCTTCATGCATCGGCGTGCGCAGTTCGGCTTGTTCAAGGTGCCGATCGGCGCCGATGGCCCGGGCGTGCCCGAACGCCTGTTCGCCTCCGGTGGCCGCGATGCGCAGCCGATGATCGCGCCGGATGGCCGCCAATTGGTCTTCAGTTCCAATCGCTCCGGCAGCTACTCCTTGTGGTGGGCCGACCTGCAGCGTGCCGAATCACTGCGCCCGATCGAGGGCCTGCGCCCGGAAACCCGCCAGATCCCGGACTGGTCGCGCGACAGCCGCCACCTGCTGGTGCTGGGGCGCGATGAGCATGCCAATCCGGCCGTGTTCGAAGTCTCACCGCGTGATGAGCAGATCGTGCGGCTGGCGGTGCCGGCAGCGCAGCCGCTGCAGGCGCTGTACGGACAGCAGTCCAACCAGATGCTGGTGGTCGAGCGCGATCGGGATGAACGCATGCGCTTGTCCCTGTTTGATCGCACCACGACGCCGTGGCGGTTGTTGGGCAGCATCGAGGGCGTATCCCAGGCGCGCTATGACGCGGCCGGCGAACGTGTGCTGTTCACCCGGTTGTCGGCCAGCGGACTGTGGTCGGCCGATGCGGCGTTGACGCCGCAGAGCATCCGCCAGGTTCGTGGCGACCAGCCGTCACGCTGGCGCTATCGGTCCTGGGCGGTGTCCGGCGATGGGCAGATCGATTACCTGTCCAATCGGGCCGATTGCGCAACGGCGTTTGCCCGGCTCAGTGCGGCATCGAGCGACACCACGCACTGTCTGGACGCCGAGCGGCTCGGCACGGGCAACGGATTCAGCGCCAGCCCGGACGGCAGTGCCGTGTATGTGGCCCTGGCAGTGGCCGACGGCTCCGACATCGGCATCATGAGCCTGCCCGAGCCGACCACCTCGTTCTTCCCGGCATTCTCCAACCTCATGTTTATGAAGGGAAAAGATCCTTCGTAAGTTCTTCGTGAGGTTGTCGTGGCGAATTCGGATCAATCTCGCCAAGACGTCCTGAGAGAAGTGGCCTGACTTGGCAAAACTGCACGCCAGCAAAGGCAAACACACGGTGCAGTCATGCGTCAGCTCTCCCTGGCCGATCGCGGTCAATCTCTCTCCCTGGACAAGATCGCCGACGACGGCGTGCTGCCGAGTTGTCTCGGGGTTGCTCGCCTGGGCAGCCTGCAGACGGCCGGCACGACGTTCACGGTCTGGATGCAGGTGCGTGGCAGCGCGTGGGTTGAATCCAAGGAGGGCAAGTTCCGTCTGCGCCAGCGCGAGTGGATCGCTTTCGAGAAAGACTCCAAGCCGATGGTGCAGGCCGGACGTGATGGGCTGTGCATCGGCCTGAGCCTGTCGCCCGATGCGCTGCGTGCGCTGGGTGAACTGGTCGACTGCAACCTCTATGCCGGCCGCGGCACCATGACGCGCGGTGAGATGCGGGTGGCGATGCGCCTGTGGCGCGACGCGCTGGACAGCGACCGCCCGATGCAGGCCCTGCGTCCGGCCCTGCTGCACCTGGCCGCCCTGCAGCAGGGCATGGCCACGGGCGTGCAGCGCTGCCCCGGCCGTTCGCGCAGCCGCAAGCGTCAGGTGTTCGGTCGCATGCAGCGTGCGCGCCTCTATCTGGAAGGCAACAGCCACCGCGTGGTCCGCATCGGTGAACTGGCCGAACTTACCAACTTCTCCAGCTGGTACCTTTCCAAGACGTTCCAGAGCCTGTATGCAGAGAGTCCGCAATCGCTCTCCGCGCGGCTGCGACTGGAGCGTGCGGCCGATCTGCTGCGCGACACCGACATGATGGTGGGTGAGGTTGCCGCGGCCAGTGGATTTGACAACTGCTGCAGCTTCGCACGGGCGTTTCGAGCCCGTTTTGGGCTGTCCGCGTCACGCTACCGTGAGGCAGGTGCGAACCTGTCGCCAGACTCGGCAAAGCCATTGGTTGCATCACGCAAATAATTAACTGCAACGCAATCGTAACTTTCCGAGGCGGTTTAACACGCTACTAACGTACCTCGGAGAGATAAATGAATTTTCGTACTCCCGCAGTGCGGCTGGGCCTTCTGCCCGCCGGCATTGCGCTTGCGCTGACGCCGACCTTCGCTTCCGCACAGGAAGCCAAGGGCGCGACCGACCTGGATCGCATTGAAGTCACTGGTTCGCGCATTCGCGGCGCCTCGATGGAGACCCAGCAGCCGATCCTGACCCTGAGCCGTGAGAACCTGGAAAAGCAGGGCTACACCTCGGTCGCAGACGTGCTGCAGAACCTGACCTCGGCCGGCTCGCCGGCCATCTCGCGCGCTGACGCACTGTCCTCCGGCGAAAACGTCGGTGGCTACTACGTCGATCTGCGCAACCTCGGCGCACAGCGCACGCTGGTGCTGATGAACGGCAAGCGCCTCGGCGCCACCACCGCCGGCTACCAGGATCTGAGCCAGATCCCGATGTCGGCTGTGGAGCGCATTGAAGTGCTGAAGGATGGCGCGTCCGCCATCTACGGTTCGGACGCCATTGCCGGCGTGGTCAACGTGATCACCCGCAAGCGCTTCGACGGTGCTGAAGCCAGCGTCTACGTCGGCCAGTACGGCCGCGGCGACGGCGACACCAACACCTACTCGTTCACCCTGGGCTCGGAAGGCGAGCGCGGTGGCGTGACCCTGTCGGCCGAATACTCCAAGCAGGATCCGGTGTGGGCCAAGGACCGTTGGTTCAGCCGTGATGGCGGCCTGGGTCCGAACTCGACCCCGGAAGACTGGAGCGCACTGAGCCAGAACAGCACCTGGTGCGACCCGCGCGTGTGGGGCAACTGCAAGCCGCGTGCGGCTGGCCAGCCGCAGCCGGAGTGGTTCACCCTGAACCAGGGTGGCAATCCGACCAACTCGGCCGATTACCACGAGCTGACCCCGGAAGAGTATTCCAACGCCAACCAGCAGATGATGGTGCAGACCGGCGTCGAGCGTAAGTCCGTGTACGTCAACGGCAACTACGATCTGACCGACTCGATCACCTTCAACGCCGACCTGCTGTACAACCAGCGCACCACCGATCAGCAGATCGCCGGTTACCCGTACCAGTCGTTGTCGTTCGGCACCCCGCTGTCGGGCGCCAGCGCCTTCAGCCCGGTTCCGGGCCAGGACGTCGAGTTCCGTCGTCGCCTGTGGGAAGTGCCGCGTACCACGGTCAATGACCTGAAGACCCTGCGCTTCGCCCCGACCTTGAACGGCTACTTCGAAGTTGCCGGCAAGACCTGGGATTGGGACGTCGGCGCGCTGTGGAACCGCAACGAGCTGACCAAGACCGGTCACGGCGACATGAGCCTGATCGCGTCCGAGCAGGCCCTGGGCCCGTCGTTCATCAACGGCCAGAACATCGCGCAGTGCGGTACCGCTGCCAATCCGATCGAGCTGGGCGCCTGCCGTCCGTGGAACCCGCTGCTGCCGTACGGCGTGGCTGGCCAGGGTTCGCTGTCCGATCCGGACCTGCAGAACTTCCTGTTCCCGACCTACACCGACACCGGCGTCACCAAGACCACCAGCTTCACGGCCAACCTCTCCGGTTCGATCATCGATCTGCCGGCCGGTGAACTCGGCGTGGCGATGGGCTATGAGCACCGCAAGGAAGAAGGCACCTTCGTGCCGGACGCCTTCCGCCAGTCGGGCCGCAGCACGGGTCTGGCCTCGACCACGACCTCGGGCGACTACAGCCTGGATGAGTTCTACCTCGAACTGAATGTGCCGATCCTGTCGGACATGGCGTTCGCCAAGGAACTGACCTTCAACGCTGCCAGCCGCTACTCGGACTACAGCAACTTCGGTGACACCATCAACTCCAAGTTCGGCCTGGTGTGGCGTCCGATCGACGAGCTGCTGGTCCGTGCGACCTACGCTGAAGGCTTCCGTGCTCCGACCATCGACGATCTGTACGGTGGCCAGAACTCCAGCTTCGAGCGTTACACCGATCCGTGCGGTTCGACCGCAGCGGGCAGCGTTGCCGGCAATGCTGCCTGCACCGCGGCGGGCGTCTCGCCGTCGTACGTGCAGGTTGGCCAGGGCGGTACGCCCTGCAGCACCTTCCCGTGCGCGACCCCGGACCAGTTCATCAGCGGCTCGAACTCCGAGCTCCGCCCGGAAACCTCCACGAGCAAGACCGCTGGTCTGGTCTGGAGCCCGCGCTGGGTGCAGGGTCTGGACATCTCGCTGGATTGGTACCGTTACGAGATCAAGGACATGATCATCGCTGACAGCGTTGATCGCATCCTGCGTGACTGCTACGTGCTCGGCAATGCCGCCCGTTGCGAAGGCGTGTCGCGTGCGGCCGATGGCCACATCGACGCACTGACCTACGGCCTGGCCAACCTGGGCTCGATGGAAACCGAAGGTTACGACCTGGGCGTCAAGTATCGTCTGCCGGAACTGTCCATCGGCAAGATCAGCCTGGATTGGCAGACCAGCTACCTGGCCAAGTACGACGAAGCTGGCCAGAACTCGGCGGGTGACAACATCACCATCGGCCGCGTCGGCGAAGCCGGCCTGTTCCGCGTCCGCTCGAACCTGGGTGTGAACTGGGAGCTGGGTGACTTCGGCGTCAACTGGACCGCTCGTTACTACTCGGGCATGAAGGAAAGCTGCATCACCGAGGCCGAAGGCTGGTGTGATGCTCCGAACCACATGGCCAATGGCGAGTCCGATCCGCTGCGTCACACCGGTTCCAACACGTTCCATGACGTGCAGGTCAGCTGGAATGCGCCGTGGGATGCCACCATCGCTGTTGGCGCGAACAACGTGTTCGACCATCGCGGTGCGCTGATGTACTCGGCCCCGAACTCGAGCTTCGCCTACTACGGTGGCTTCGACGTCGGTCGCTTCCTGTACATGAAGTACACCCAGCGCTTCTGATCCATCGAAGCATTGGTGCAGACAAAGGAGGGCGGGCCGCAAGGTCCGCCCTCTTTTCGTTGTGGATCCACCAACAGGTGTGGATCCACGAACCGCTGAAACGACGATGGCGCGCCACCTGGGCGCGCCATCGTTGTCACACAGCATTGAATGCTCAGGCGTCGGCGGCGACCAGCCCCATCAGTGCATTGGCATGTTCACGCCACAGCGGCAACTTGTTCAGCACGCCCGCGCGCTGCAGGTACTCCTCATCGACCGGGTCGCCGTTGATCAGCGCCAGCGCCACATGCACCGCACCGGTCACCCAGAAGCTGCGGGTGTTGGACTTCTGTGGCTGCAGGTGGAACGCCACCGCCTCGATGATCGGCATCGGCAGGCCCCACAGGCCGAGCAGGTAGGCGCCGGCCTCGGCGTGGCCGGGACGGTCGTCAGCGGCATCGGCCGGCGCGGTGCGCTCATTGCGCACGCCGGGCAGCAGCAGGCCGATGTCGGCCAGCAGGGCCGCGGTGGCACCCAGTTCCGCGCTGGACTCCGGCAACAGCTTGGCGGCCAGGCGCGAGGCCAGCAGCGCGCGCTGTTGCAGCGAGTTGCGCTCGGCGCCGGACAGCGGCTGGGCGGAGAACACTTCGCTGGCCAGGACCAGGTCGCGCAGGGTCGACAGTCCCAGCCGGGTTACGGCGGTGCGCAGGTCGGAAATGATCCGGCCGTTGTTGAAGAACGCCGAATTGGACAACTGCAGCACTTTGGCGGCGATGGCCGGATCGGCTGAGACCAGCTTGGCCACGTCGGCGGTGTTGGTGTCGTCGTCGTGTTCCAGCGCCTGGGTCAGCGACAGGTAAAGGTGGGGCGGGGAGGGCAGCTTCTCGATCCGGCCGATGGCGCTGCGCAGGCGCGCGCTGTCGAGCAGTTCGCGCAGCTCTTCCAGGCTGGTCAATGCTTCCAGCAGGACTTCCGGGGCCAGTGGCATAGGCAGGAAGCGATGAGCCACGCCGATCAGGCGTGCCGGCGGCGGGCGGGTGCCGTGCTCGGCATCCACCAGGGCAATGCGGATGGTCTCAGGGCGCAGGGTCCGGATCTGGCCGAGCAGCGTGGTGGCATTGAGGTCCGGCAACTGCGGACACACGATCACCGCATCGACCGGCGAGGCGGCGACGATGCCCATGGCGCTGTGGCCATCGATGGCGGTCAGTGGCTGCCACTCTTCCCCAAGATCGGCAATGAATTCCAACAGCTCAGCCGACAGGCTGGCTTCGTCCCCAACAAGCAGAATGCGCACGACACGGTCCCCTGGCTGACCACGGTGAAACGCACCGTGGACGGTGTTAAGAGACGCAATGTACCCAATCCGGCACGAATAGTGATGTGCCGCATTGAAAAAACGTGATGCGCATCGCTCCGGCAGTGTGCGCCGGAGCGATGTCGTTCAGTCTCAGGCGATGTTGCCGAGGTAGCGCTGGTGGGCTTCCACCAGGATTTTCTTGGCTTCGGCGGCGCCGCCCCAGCCATCCAGCTTGACCCACTTGCCCTTCTCCAGATCCTTGTAGTGCTCGAAGAAGTGGCCGATGCGCTCCAGCCAGTGGCTGGACACCTGCTCGATGTCTTCGACGTGGGCGTAGCCACTGAACACCTTGGAGATCGGCACGGCCAGGATCTTCTCGTCGCTGCCGGCTTCATCGCTCATTTTGAGCACGCCGACCGGACGGCAACGCACCACCGAGCCCGGGACCAGCGGCAGCGGCAGGACCACCAGCACGTCGGCCGGATCACCGTCGCCGCACAGGGTGCTCGGCACGTAGCCGTAGTTGCAGGGGTAGCGCATCGGGGTGGAGAGGATGCGGTCGACGAAGATCGCGCCGGTTTCCTTGTCCACTTCGTACTTCACCGGCTCGGAATCCTTCGGGATTTCGATGATGACGTTGATTTCTTCCGGCGGGTTCTTGCCCGGCGAAACGAGTTCCAGACCCATGGGTGTGCTCCAGCTGAGAGGGGGTAGGGCGCAAAGTCCGCCATTTTAGGCCCATTGGCGGCCAGCGTGCAGCGGTCGTGCCGCCGATGGGTCGATCCGCGGCGGGCGCGGCCCAGGAAGGTCAGCCTGCGCGCGGGACGGGGGGGCAGACCCCCACAGGGCGGTGCCACCAATCCCGACCCTGCCCCGGGCAGAGCGCCGATGGTTGCGCCTGGCCGAGCGGTCGATCATGGCCATGAACCCGCTTGGAGGATGGTGATGACCCTGACAACTCGGATGGCCTGCCTGTCGATGGCGCTCGTCCTGTCCCTCACGGCGGTGGCCGGGGAGGCCCGTGCCCGCAGTGGTGCGTACGTGGATCTGGTCGACTACCCCTACAACGAAGCCAACTGGGACCGCTTCTACGATCTCCAGGATCATCTGACACGGCAGTTCCATGACCTCTGCGGCGATACGTACTGCGAAGGTGAATTCAGCAATCACATCGTCCTGCAGTTCCGCTGCTCGGTACACGCGCCCAGTGGAAGCGTCGCGTCCTGCGCGCTGGTCATCGCGGCCGGCAATCTGGAGGTGGAGCCGACCACCGGCGAGGTAGTGCCGGACAGCCGTACCTGGGCGTGCGCGGCGCCATTGGCGCCCCATACCTCCGTGGAAGCGCTGCATACCGCACTCGGGCGACGTGACGCATTGACCCGGCCGCTTCCGGGCACACACCGATCCATGCACGACGCGCTGTTCGAGTGCCTCAACTGAGCCTGCGCTTCCCCAACGCCGTACAGGAGACACCCATGAAACCGATCTTCCCGAGCGCTCTGCTGGTGCTGGCAGTCTGCAGCCTCCCGATGGACGGCCGTACCGCGGAGACCTTCATCGACGCGCGGACCTACCCGACCCAGGCCGCGGGCTGGGAGCGCTTCCGTGCGGTGGAAGCCCGCTTGGTCCGGGGCTTCAACGACCTCTGTGGCGACACGTTCTGCGAAGGTGAGTATCACAACCTTCAGGCGCTGCGTTTTCGCTGCTCGGTCGAGGCCGCCAGCGGACGGGTGCAGGAATGCGTGTGGACGTTCACCGGCAGCACCGCGCGCGTGGACACTGCGACGGGCCGTATCGCGGTGGACGCGCGGACGTGGGCCTGCCGCGCGCCGCTGGCGGCCACCACGCTGCTGCCCGTCCTGCTGCAGGCGCTGGAGCAGGACGATGCCTTGCATGTGGCGTTGCCCGGAACCCCCGACAGCATCTACGACGGACTGACGGCGTGCCTCTAGGGGCGCGTCGTCACATCGAAATCCCGCGCAGTTCAAACGTGACTCATTCTCATTTGCGGAGTAACATGCCGCGGCTTACGGATGGCCGTCTTCCTGCGGTCCCGCTACGTGCATCGGCCCATGTCCTCCAACGCCACCCTCACCGAGCTGTTGATCCGCGAGCGCCCGGCGCTGCTGCGCCTGGTCCAGCGCATCCTGGGCAGTGACGGCGGCGCCGAAGATGTGATCCAGTCCATCTGGTTCAAGGCGCGTGGCGTGGATAGCGGCCAGCCGATCCGCAATCCCCGCGCCTATCTCTATCGTTTGGCGGTGAATCTGGCTACGGATCACGGCCGTGAGCGCACGCGGCGCACGCGACTGCTTGCCGAGCATTACCTGTGGGGACCGGACGAAGTGCTCTCCACCGAAGAGCAGGTCATGGCGCAGGACGAACTGCAGCGCGTGCTGGAGGCGGCCGAGCATCTGCCCGAGCCGACCCGCACCATCTTCCGGCTCAACCGCCTGCAGGGCATGACCCAGGCGGACATCGCCAGGCGCCAGGGGGTGTCGGTAACGACCGTGGAGAATCATGTGCGCAGCGCACTGCAACGACTGGCCTGGGCACGCAGTGGCCGCTGAAGCGCGCTGATATCCGACTTGGGGATACACGTCTGCCGACCGTCTTGATCATAATGGCGTGTTGACTGCGTCCATCCCTTGCCCGCGCGTGACTGCGCCACCCATCGCCAGCCATGAGCCCGCCCCCCCCTTCTTCCTCTCCCTGTCCGCCGCCGTCCGATGCTGTCGCTGTCCAGGCGCGGGCCTGGATTGCCTGGCTGGCCTCCGGTGCGACCGATGCGGGACAGATGCAGGCCTTCGAGCAGTGGCTGGGTGAGCCCGGGCACCGGCATGCCTTCGAACACGAACGTCAGCTTTGGCGCAGTCTTGGGCCACGCCCCCCCGCGGCGGCAGTGGCGGTGCCGCGTCAACGGCGGGCCCGCTGGCACGCGTGGAGCGTGGCGACGGCAGCCGTGCTGGCCTTGGCATGGGTCGCGCCCGATGCGTGGCTGCGGCTGCAGGCCGATCACCGCAGCACGCGTGCGATCGAGACGGTATCGCTGCCCGATGGCAGCCGTGCGGTACTGGATGCCGACAGTGCCATCGCCGTCCACTACGACGGTCATGTGCGTCGTATCGCGCTGCTGCGTGGCCAGGCCTGGTTCGAGGTGGCGCACGAGGCGTCCCGCCCGTTCCAGGTAGAAGCGCAGGGCAGTGTGGTTGAAGATATCTCCACCGCATTCGCCGTGTCCCGCTGGAACGACCAGGTCGAGGCGGTGGTCGAGCAGGGGCGCGTGCGGGTTGCGGCCACTGAACGAGGCGGCTGGACCTATCTCGATGCGGGCCAGCGGGCGCGCATTGCGCCAGCCGGCCGGGTCACGCGGCTGGACGATGTTGCGCTGGACCGCATTGCGGCCTGGCGCGACGGCGAACTGCTGCTGGAGACGGCCAGCGTGGAGGAGGCGGTGCAGCGCATTGCGCGCTACCGCCCGGGTGCCACTTTCGTGCGTGGCGATCTGTCGGCCTTGCCGGCGGTCAACGCGGCGTTCCGTATTGATCGCCCGGAGCAGGCGCTCGATGCGCTGGCCGTCAGCGCCGGGCTGAGCGTCACCCGCCTGCCGATGGGCGTGGCGATCGTGGCACCGGCGCAGTAGCGCAACCGGTCTTGGGGCTGTGCCCGGTTCGTTCGTCTTACTCGGCATAACGTACCCGCCGCCGCCACGTACGTCCGCTGCATCCGCACCTGCGTGCGGGTGACCCGCCTCTGCGGCACTGATCTTCTGACAGGTTTTCCATGCGCATCTCCCCCCGCGCGGCCCATCGTCCGCGCCCGTCACGTCTCTGCATCGCTCTGCTTACTGCTGGCCTGGCGGCCGCGCCCGGCCTGCCGGCATTCGCCCAATCCAGCCCGGTACCGGCTGCGGCGACGCTGCGGTTCGACATTCCCGCCCAGCCGCTGTCCGATGCGCTGCGCACCTACATGCGGCAGTCCGGGGTGCAGGTCGCCTATCCGGCCGCGCTGGCCGAAGGCGTGACCTCCACGGCGGTGGCCGGGCAGATGGATGCGCAGGCTGCCTTGCTGCGCCTGCTGCAGGGTAGCGGGCTGAGCCTGCGCCAGGTCGGGCCGGACGCGGTCACGCTGGAGCGCGCTGCAGTGGCAGCCAACGACGATGGCCTGATCGTCACCGACGCGCTGAGCGTGGCCGGTGACCGCATCGAGGGCGGCAGCGATGCCGAGCGTGTGCTGGAGGTGTACCGCACGGCCGGTTCCAGCGCGTACATCGCGCGTGACACGATCGAGCGCTTCCGCGGCACTTCCACCGCGGACATCGTCAAGGGCGTGGCCGGCGTCACCGCGGGCGATCCGCGCACCGCCAACGCGCTGGACGTGAACATCCGCGGCATCCAGGGCCAGAGCCGCATCCCGGTGATCATCGACGGTGGGCAGTCCACCATGGATACCTACCGTGGCTACGCGGGCCAGTCGCAGCGCACCTATCTCGATCCGGACCTGATCTCCAACATCACCATCACCAAGGGGCCGAGCCTGGGCGTCAATGCTTCCGGTGGCATCGGTGGCGTGGTCGAGATGGAAACGCTGAAGATCGAAGACGTACTGCGCGACGGCCGCGATGCCGGGCTGCGCGTGCGCACCGGCATGGCCAATGCCAGCGCCAACAACGTGCCCGCCTATGACGCCGCACCGCGTACCGACCGCAGCGCGCTGGGCAGCCAGTTCTTCAACATCGCCACTGCCAAGCACTGGGATCGTTTCGATCTGGTCGCGGCGTACGCCTGGCGCGAGAACGGCAACTACTTCTCGGGCAAGCATGGCTACGACGATTTCCCGCAGACCCGGCGCACCCTGGCGCCGCTGAATCCGCCGGACACCGAAGTGTTCAACACCTCCTCGCGCTCGGCGTCGTTCCTGCTCAAGGGCACCTGGCGCATCGACGACAACCAGACGCTGGAAGCCGGCTACCGCCGCTATGAGGGCACCGCGGGCGAAATCATGGCCTCGCAGATCATCCGCGTGGACCGTGACCGCGTGCCGCAGTGGGATCCGGGTCATGTCGACATGGATGCCTACAACCTGCGCTACCGCTTCAACCCGGACAACGAGCTGATCGATCTGAAGGCCAACCTCTGGTACACCGACGCCGACAGCCTGATGTACAACGGCCTGACCGGCATCACGCCGTGGTACTTCGATCGCCGCACGGAGTGGTACGACGGCCCGTCGTTCAACACCGATCCGGGCTACAAGGATGCCTACCGCAATGAGCTGACGCAGACGCGGCTCGGCGTCGATGTGGGCAACACCACGCATCTGGATACCGGCGCCGGGCTGTTCACGCTGGACTACGGCCTGTCCTTCAGCGACGAGGACGTCGGCCCCGGCCCGCACTCGCCGGTCATGCACGACGACCTGGTCAACAACCGTTTCCTGCGCAATGCCGAGCGCAAGGAATACAGCGCGGTGGCCTCGGTCAAATGGCAGCCGGACGAGCATTGGGAAGTGCTGGTCGGTGGCCGCTACAACCGCGTCAACGTGCATGACCGCAACCGCCTGGCCACGCCGGACGCCTACGGCGTGATCGGTCAGTACCGCTACACCCAGCTGCTGGATGGCAACCCGAACCTGCCGGCATGGCGCGCCAAGCGCATCGCCATGCTGAACTGGTATCCGGATGCCAATGGCCAGTTCACCGAGGCCTCGTTGCTGGCCTCCCCGTATGAGAAGGGCACGGTCGGTGACATCACCGGTTGGAACTTCTATGACGCCGATGAAGCCGAAGACCTGAGCGTGCCGGTCAGCTGGACCTGGTCGCAGCCGATCCGCCGCCGCGACAGTGCCTTCATGCCCAGCGCCAGCGTCGCCTACCGCTTCGACGAAGACACGATGGTGTACGTGAAGTACGCCGAAGGCGTGAAGCTGCCCAGCCTGTTCGAAACCACGCTGGGCCTGTTCACCGCGGCCAAGCCCACCGGTGAGCTCAAGCCGGAGCGGGCAGGGACCTGGGAAATCGGCGCGAGCACGGTGCGCCACAGCCTGTTCACCGAGGGCGACCAGGCGGGCTTCAAGCTGGCCTACTTCAACACGCGCATCGATCACCTGATCACCCGCGACTACCGCACCCTGTCGGCCGGCCTGATCCGCAACGTGGACCGTTTCAAGGTCTCCGGCGTGGAGTTCCAGTCCAGCTATGACAGCGGCACGGTGTTCGCCGATCTGTCCGCGCATTACTACATCCAGGCCAAGACCTGCGCGCCGGACATCGCCGCCGAGCGCCGCGCCTACGGGATCCAGCGCAGGATCGAGGAGCTGAAGAACACCCCGGACTGCGTGGATGGTGGCTTTGAAGGGTCCTACAGCAACACGCAGAACCCGCCGCGCTACAACGTCAATCTGACCCTGGGCTCGCGACTGTTCGACCAGAGCCTCAGCGTCGGCACCCGGGTGATCCACAACGCCGGCCCGATCAGCACGCTGGACAAGGAATGGAACGTCGGCCTGTCGGCGATCCAGCAGCTGTACCGCCCGGCGACCATCGTGGATCTGTTCGCCAGCTGGCAGGCCAGCGAGCAGTTCGCGGTGGACCTCAATGTGGACAACCTGACCGACCGCTACTACCTCGATCCACTGGCGCTGGGCGTGATGCCCGCACCGGGCCGGACCGTGCGGCTGGCGCTGACCTACCGCTACTGATGCCCGGACACGACAGGGGCCGGCATTGCCGGCCCCTGCGTGCATCCGGCCTGCACACAGGGCGTGCGGCCGGTATCGGCATCCCGCGATCGCTCAGCCGGCGTTGGCCTGTGCGGTCGCATCGGCGTGCAGGGCTTCACTGAGCTCATCGACCACGATCGCCCACTCCGCATCCGAGCGCAGCTGCTCGGTCAGGAACTGGCGCTGCCCGTCGTTCCAGTACGGCGCTTCGATCAGGCGGATCTCGTTGGACAGCTGGTGATCGCGGATGAAGGCGGCAATCGCCTCCTCGCTGGCGTCCAGGCCGAGCTGCAGGAACAGATTGGTCATGCGCGGTTCGGTGGTGATCATCGTGTCATTCCAGTGGCAGGGCGTGGTCCGTATTATCGGGGCAAGGCCGTGACGGTGGCATGTGACATTCGCACTGCTGATCACGCGACAATGGGCTTGGGGTTACCCCCGTGCCAGACGTCTTCAACAGAGAACCGTGCCCCACTTCCCCATCCAAGCAGTGCCATGATCGTCATCGATACTCCCGAAGCCACCCGCAGCCAACGCCTCAAGGCGGCCACCCGTGACAGCCACGGCGCGCTGGACAAGCGCATCATGGCCGGCGACATCTTCGCCAGCCGCGACCTGTTCGCAACGTTCCTGCGCGTGCAGTACCGCTTCCACCGCGATATCGACGCGCTCTACGGCAATCCCGCGCTGGATGCACTGCTGCCCGATCTGGACGAGCGCCGCCGGCTGCCACTGATCGCCCGCGACCTGGCTGATCTGGAGCAGACCCTGCCGCTGCCCACGTCCACCCGGTTGGATGGTGACCTGCCACTGCCGGCGGCACTGGGCTGGCTGTACGTGGCCGAAGGCTCCAATCTCGGTGGCACCGTGCTGTACAAGATGGCGGCACGTCTTGGCCTGGACAGCAATTTCGGCGCCCGTCACCTGGCCGCCCATCCCGATGGTGCCGCCCGCCACTGGCGCGAGTTCACCGCTGCGCTCGATGGTGTCGCGCTGACCGAGGCGCAGGAGCAGCAGGTGATCGATGCGGCCGATGCGGCCTTCCGCAGCGTGCACGGGCATGTCGAGGAAGAATTCGCATGACCGCTGCGCCTCCCAGGCACGTCACGCCGGACCGCAACCGCCGCCCATGATGCGCTGGCTCTGGTTCGGCCTGGGCTGGATCATGGTGGCGCTGGGCGTCATCGGCGCCCTGCTGCCGGTGATGCCGACCACGATCTTCCTGATCCTGGCGGTCGGCTGCTTCGCGCGCAGCTCGCCGACGTTCGAACGCCGGCTGCTCGAGCACCCCCGTTACGGTCCATCGCTGCGGCTGTGGCGCGAACAGGGCGCGATCAGCCGCAAGGGCAAGGCCTTCGCCGGCGCCGGCATGGCGTTCGGGTTCGTCATGTTCTGCTGGGGCGCGCATCCGTCCTGGCCGCTGCTGCTCGGCGTCGGGCTGTTCTTCGTGGCCAGCGCGGCGTATGTGCTGTCACGGCCTGCGCCGCAGCCGTCGGCCACGGCCGATCGCCCGTCGCAGCGCTGAACGTGCTGTCCGCCCGGTACTGATTCCCACCGCCTTGCCCCCGATACTTTCCGCCCCTTTCCTGCCTCCGGCCCTGCACGGTGCCGCGATGCCCCTGACCGACGACTCCGCCCATGACCTTGCCCATCGCTCTTCCTGCCGCCGTGGCGGCACTGCCGCACGACCTGACCCCGTGGGGCATGTACCAGGCCGCCGATGGCGTGGTGCAGACTGTGATGTTCGGGCTGGCGCTCGCCTCGATCGCCACCTGGACGGTGCTGGTTGCCAAGACCTGGGAACTGGGCCGGCAACGCACGCGGCTGCGCCAGGCGCGCGCGCTGCTGCTGCAGGCCGCGCATCTGCCGGTGGCGCAGACGCATCCGCTGCTGGACGACGGCGCGGCGCATGACCTGATCGACGCGGCCCGGACCGAGCTGCGCCTCTCGCAGGATGCGCAGGATCCGGTCGGGATCAAGGAGCGGGTCGCCTCGCGCCTGGAACGCATCGAACTGGCGCATGCGCGGCAGCTGCGCACCGGGGTGGGCCTGCTCGCCAGCATCGGCGCGATCGCGCCATTCGTCGGGTTGTTCGGCACGGTGTGGGGGATCATGAACAGTTTCATCGGCATCGCCCACGCCAACACCACGAATCTGGCCGTGGTCGCACCAGGCATCGCCGAGGCGCTGCTGGCCACTGCGCTCGGCCTGGTCGCAGCGATTCCCGCCGTGGTGATCTACAACCACTTCACCCGTGTGATGGCCGGCATCCGCGGCTTGCTCGGTGATTTGTCCGCGGGCGTGCAGCAGTTGGTATCGCGCGATCTGGACCGCCTCGGCAGCGCGCCTGCCGTGCGCGACGCGCGCTGAGAGTCGGCCATGTCCATCAAGACCGCCCGCCACGACGACGATGCGCTGGAAGAAAGCCACGAGATCAACGTCACCCCCTTCATCGACGTGATGCTGGTGCTGCTGATCATCTTCATGGTGGCGGCGCCGCTGGCCACGGTGGACACGCCGGTGGAGCTGCCGGCCAGCACCGCGCAGCCACAGCCGCGCGATGCCGAACCGGTGTTCCTCTCGGTGCAGGCCGATCTGTCGCTGAGCGTCAACGATGTGACGGTCGGCACTGAGGGCCTGAACGCCACGCTGGAGCGGCTGACCGCTGGCGACCACGAACAGCGCATCTACCTGCGTGCCGATCAGGCCGTGCCGTATGGCGAGCTGATGCAGACCATGAACGCGCTGCGTGCGGCCGGGTATCGCCGGATCGCGCTGGTGGGCGTGGAGCAGCACAGCGAATGAGCCGCGACACCGCCGCGACACTGCGCTGGGCAGGCAGCCTCGCCCTCGTGCTGGCTGTGCATGCCGTGCTGATCGGCGGCGCGCTGTGGTGGGAGCAGCGTGCGCCGGTGCGGGTCAGTGACACGCCGGTGGAAGCGGTGATGGTGGAGTTGGCGCCGGTACCTGAGGCGCCGTCCGCGCCACGGAAGGACATCCCGCCTGGGCCGCTGCAGCAGGAACAGCACCGGCCCGAGCCGACGCCGGTGCCGAAGATCGATCTCCCACCGGATGACGCGCCGGATGCGCAGGACGTCCTGCGTCGCGAGACACCCCGCGAAGCAGCGCCGACCGACCAGCACAACGTGGACCAGACCCTGGCACCGCCGGAGGTGTCCGCACGCCCGTCCGAGCGCTATGCCGCCACGCAGACGGTGGCTGGCCGCCAAGGCAGCGCGGCCGTCACCTGGCAGGGCCTGCTGCTGGGCCATCTGGAACAGTACCGTCGTTATCCGCGCCAGGCCGAGCGTCTGCGCCAGCAGGGTGTGGCCTATGTGCGCTTCTCGGTGGACCGGCAGGGCAACGCCTCCAATATCCGGCTGGGCCAGAGCAGCGGCCATCCGCTGCTGGATGAGGAAACGTTGGCCACGGTGCGGCGCGGCAGCCCGTTGCCGCCGCCGCCAGCAGAGATCACCGGCGACCCGGTGGAGGTGATGGTGCCGGTGACATTCTTCCTCCGGCGGCGTTGAGGCGTGGCAACCCGCACGCGCTGCACGGACGCGCTGGCCTGAGGCCAGCGCGCCCGTCCCGACTCAGAGCAGTGGCACCAGCAGCAATGCCACGATGTTGATGATCTTGATCAGCGGGTTGATCGCCGGGCCGGCGGTGTCCTTGTAGGGATCGCCGACGGTATCGCCGGTGACCGCGGCCTTGTGCGCCTCGCTGCCCTTGCCGCCGAAGTGGCCATCCTCGATGTACTTCTTGGCGTTGTCCCACGCGCCGCCGCCGGTGGTCATCGAGATCGCCACGAACAGCCCGGTGACGATGGTGCCGATCAGCAGGCCGCCGAGTGCGCGCGGCCCGAGCAGCAGGCCGACCACCACCGGTACCGCAACGGGCAACAGCGAGGGGATGATCATTTCGCGGATCGCCGAGCGGGTCAGCAGGTCCACGGCGCGGTCGTACTGCGGCTTGCCGGTGCCGTCCATGATCCCGGGAATCTCGCGGAACTGGCGGCGCACTTCCTCCACCACCGCACCCGCCGCGCGGCCCACCGCTTCCATCGCCATCGCACCGAACAGGTAGGGGATCAGGCCGCCGATCAGCAGGCCGATGATCACCTCATGGTTGGACAGGTCGAAGGCGAAGACCTCGCCGGGATTGGCCGCCTGCAGGTTGTGCGTGTAATCGGCGAACAGTACCAGCGCGGCCAGCGCCGCCGAGCCGATCGCATAGCCCTTGGTCACCGCCTTGGTGGTGTTTCCGACGGCATCGAGTGGATCGGTGATGTCGCGGATCTCCGGCGGCAGTTCGGCCATCTCGGCGATGCCGCCGGCGTTGTCGGTGATCGGGCCGTAGGCGTCCAGCGCCACGATCATGCCGGCCATCGAAAGCATCGCGGTCGCGGCGATGGCGATGCCGTACAGGCCACCGAAGTAGTGCGCCAGCCAGATCGCCACGCACACCGCGATCACCGGCAGGGCGGTGGACTTCATCGAGACACCGAGGCCGGCGATGATGTTGGTGCCGTGCCCGGTGGTGGAGGCCTGCGCCACGTGCTGCACCGGTTTGTACTGGGTGCCGGTGTAGTACTCGGTGATCCACACGATCAGCCCGGTCAGCACCAGTCCGATCAAGGCGCAGAAATACAGGTTCAGCGCACCGTGCGCGTTGTCCGGCATCAGCTGGGTGGTGATCGGATAGAACGCGATGGCGGCCAATACACCGGACACGATCACGCCCTTGTACAGCGCGCCCATGATCGAGCCACCGGGCTTCACCTTGACGAACAGCGCGCCGACGATCGAGGCGATGATCGACACGCCGCCCAGCACCAGCGGATACAGCACCGCATTCGCCCCGGCCTCGGCGATCATCAGGTTGCCGAGCAGCATCGTGGCGATCACGGTGACGGCGTAGGTTTCAAACAGGTCGGCGGCCATGCCGGCGCAGTCGCCGACGTTGTCGCCCACGTTGTCGGCGATCACCGCCGGGTTGCGCGGGTCATCCTCGGGGATGCCGGCTTCGACCTTGCCGACCAGGTCCGCGCCGACATCGGCGCCCTTGGTGAAGATGCCACCGCCCAGCCGCGCGAAGATCGAGATCAGCGACGAGCCGAAGGCCAGCCCGACCAGAGCGTGCAGCGTCTGCGCGACATCCAGCCCGAGCCGCAGCAGCAGCGCGTAATAGCCGGCCACGCCCAGCAGACCCAGCCCGACCACCAGCATGCCGGTGATCGCACCGCCGCGGAAGGCGACGTCCATGGCCGCACTCAGGCCGTTGCGGGCGGCCTCGGCGGTACGCACGTTGGCACGCACCGAAACGTTCATGCCGATGTAGCCAGCCGCGCCGGACAGCACGGCACCGATCGCGAAGCCGATCGCGGTATACCAGCTGAGGAAGAGGCCGACCAGCACGAACAGCACGGCACCGGCGATGGCGATGGTCAGGTATTGACGGTTGAGATAGGCGCGCGCGCCTTCCTGGATGGCGGCGGCGATTTCCTGCATGCGGGCATTGCCGGCCGGTTGCCGGAGGATCCAGCGTGCCGACACGATGCCGTAGAGAATCGCGAGAATGGCGCACAACAGCGCCAGAGAAAGCCCGTAACGTTCCAGCATGTCCCCTCCCGGGTGATGGAATGACATCCAGTGAACGGATGAACGTCTCCACGCGGGGCACAACAGGCTGCAACCATGAACCAACCCGTTCAGACCGTGCCGGTCTTCAAGCGTGTGGCGGTGTTCAGCAATCCCTGGTGGCCCGAGTATGCGGGCAAATCCTCGATGCATGCCAGCAAGGATTTCAAAGCGCGTGCCCGCGGCCTTTGCCACGCCGTTCAGCCATCCACTGGCAGCCTCGGCCCATCCCCCGCCGTTGGAGTCCTGCCATGTCCCCCCGTCATCTGTTGTGGCTGGCCCTGTTGCCCGCCGTGTCCGCCTTCGCCGCCGAAACCCCCGAGCTGCAGCGCGCCGCCGGCACACCGCAGGCGGTAGGCGCGGCCCACACGCTGCGCCAGATTCCCGAAGCCTGCGCACGGCTGGAAGGCGTGTTCACCGGCGAGGCGGCACAGCCATACAAATTCGCCGTGGTCCGCACCAGCGAGCAGTGCCAGCCGCGTGCGCGCTTTGTCGATTACGACAAGGCGCAGCCCAGCGAAGCCAAGGGCTGGAAGCTCAATGACGTGATCCGCGTGCCGAATGCCGCCTGCCCGGCACAGCAGGCGGTGGTGCGCGTGTGGCGGCTGCCGGTCACCACCAAGCCGGAACTCGATGGGCAGGGCCAGTCGCGCATCTACCTGGAAGACGCCAAGAAGCAGGCGGCTGCCGGCAAGATCGCCCAGGTGCCGATGTTCGCCGCGCAGATGAAGGTCGAGGGCAAGGCCTGCAACTGAGCTGACCACACACCGACGGTGCCGGCCAGCGGCCGGCACTACCGGGTCGATTACGCCTCGAAGGCAGGCAGTTTCTTCTTCACCGCCACGTTCTTCAGCGTCACGTACTTCGGCAGCCCATCGGACCCGTACGGCAGCGGCGCTTCACCTTTGATCAGCGGGGCCAGATACGCCCGCGCCTTGTCAGTGATGCCGAAGCCATCGCGGCGGATGAAGCCGGCCGGCATCTTCTTCTCGTGGTTGGCCACCTTGTGCAGCGGGGCCGCCTCGATCTTCCAGCGGTAGGGCGTGTCGCTGGTGCGCACGATCACCGGCATCACCGCGTTCTGGCCCTTCAGCGCGAACTGCACCGCCGCCTTGCCCACGGCCTGTGCCTGCTCCCAATCGGTCTTGGAGGCCAGATGGCGCGCCGAACGCTGCAGGTAGTCGGGCAGGGTCCAGTGGACCTTGTAGCCCAGCCCATCCTTGACCCGCGCGGCCAGCTGCGAGGCCACGCCACCAAGCTGCGTATGCCCGAATGAATCGGTACCACCGCCGGCATCGGCGACGAAGCGGCCATCGGCGGTCTGGATGCCTTCGGAGGCGACCACCACGCAGTAGCCCACCCGCTCGACCACCTGTTTGACCTTGGCCAGGAACGCCGCCTCGTCATACGCGCGCTCGGGCAGCAGGATGATGTGCGGGGCGTCGTCGGCGCCTTGGCCGGCCAGGCCCGCGGCGGCGGCCAGCCAACCGGCGTGGCGGCCCATCGCCTCGTAGACGAACACCTTGGTCGAGGTCTCGGCCATCGCGGCCACATCCAGCGCGGCTTCGCGCACGGAGACGGCGGTGTACTTGGCGGCCGAGCCGAAGCCCGGGCAGGTATCGGTCACCGCCAGATCGTTGTCGATGGTCTTGGGCACGCCGATGCAGGTCAGGTCGTAGTCGAAGGCCTTGGCCAGCTGGGAGACCTTCCAGGCGGTATCGGCCGAATCGTTGCCGCCGTTGTAGAGGAACCAGCGCACGTCATGGGCACGCAGCACCTCGAGCAGACGCTCGTATTTGCCGCGGTCGGCCTCCAGCGATTTGAGCTTGTAGCGGCATGAGCCGAACGCGCCGCCGGGAGTATGGGCGAGGGCGGCGATGGCGGCGGCGGTCTCCTTGGAGGTGTCGATCAGGTCTTCGCGGAGCGCGCCGAGAATGCCGTTGCGCGCGGCCAAGACCTTGATTCCTTTGGCCCGGGCCGTGCTGATGACCGCCGAGGCGGTGGCATTGATGACGGCGGTGACGCCACCTGACTGGGCGTAGAGGAGGGTACCTTTGGACATGGTGCGACCTTGGTCTGGGGGGACGGACATTGCAGAGACATTACCCGGATGGGGTAAAGTGCGCGTATTGCGGTGCAGCGTGATTGTGGACATTCCCGGGGCGCGCGCCCTCCGTTTTCTTACCAAGTTGGAGTCAGGTTGATGCGATTGGTTCTGTTGGGACCGCCCGGTTCGGGCAAGGGGACACAGGCGACGCGCCTGAAGGAACATCTTTCGATTGCGCACATTTCCACCGGTGATCTGCTGCGCGCCGAAGTGGCCGCCGGCACCGAGCTGGGCAAGCAGGCCAAGGCCGTGATGGATGCCGGCAATCTGGTGTCCGACGACATCCTGCTGGGCATGCTCGAGTCGCGCCTGGGCCAGGACGATGTGGCCAATGGCTTCATCCTCGACGGTTACCCGCGCAACGTGGCCCAGGCCAATGCGCTGGATACCCTGCTGGCCAAGATCGGCCAGCCGCTGGATGCCGTGGTACAGCTGGACGTGCCGACCGAACTGCTGGTCGAGCGCATCGCCGGCCGCGCCGCCGAACAGGGCCGCGCCGATGACAATCCCGAATCCGTGCGCCAGCGCCTGCAGGTCTACAACGACCAGACCGCGCCGGTGGTGGATTTCTATGCCGGCCGCGGCACGCTCGCACGCGTGGATGGCGTGGGTGAACTGAACGATGTGGAAGCGCGCATCCGCGCCGCGATCCAGGCCTGAGCCGGTGGGTGCCGCTACGGCGGCACCGCACCCGCACCGCGCGTGCAGGGCCCGAAAACACACGCGCCCGGCCCCCGAAGGGACCAGGCGTGTGGTTTGAAGGTGCCAGCGAGCGGGCTTGCTCAGAGCCCCGCAGCATGAGCCCCCCTGGGGATGGCCTCTTGGGGAGTAGGACCAATGGGGTACTGCGGCTGGCCGAGACAATTGTGTCCGTCTTCACAGTACGGCGCTATCGGGAATTCCCCGACACCCCGCTGGACTTTTCTTATAGTCGACCAGGAGTTGTCTGACGGCGATCTCCATCGGCGATGGTGATCGGCGACAATCGCACGCATGAGCACGATCCACATCCTTGGCATTGCAGGCACTTTCATGGGCGGCGTGGCCGCACTGGCGCGCGAGAAGGGCCATACGGTCCGCGGCAGCGACCAGGCGATCTACCCGCCGATGTCCACCCAGCTCGAACGCCTGGGCATCGCCCTGGATCCGGGCTACCGCGCCGACAGCGTGGCGCCGGACTGCGACGAGGTGGTGATCGGCAATGCGCTGTCGCGTGGCAATCCCGCCGTGGAAGCGGTGCTGGATGCCGGCCAACGCTATATCTCCGGCGCCCAATGGCTGTCCGAGCAGGTGCTGCCGGGCCGCGACACGCTGGCCGTCGCCGGCACCCACGGCAAGACCACCACCACCACCATCCTGACCTGGCTGCTGCACAGCGCCGGGCGTGACCCCGGCTTTCTGATCGGCGGCGTGGCCGAGGATTTCGGCGTTTCCGCCCGCGTCGGCAGCGGCCGTGAGTTCGTGGTCGAGGCGGACGAGTACGACACCGCGTTTTTCGACAAGCGCAGCAAGTTCGTGCACTACCGGCCGCTGGTGGCGATCCTCAACAACCTCGAATACGACCACGCCGATATTTTCCCGGACGTGGCCGCGATCCAGCGCCAGTTCCACCATCTGATCCGCACCGTGCCCGCGCGCGGGCGCCTGATCGTCAACGGCGAAGATGCCTATCTCGCCGACGTGCTGGCGATGGGCTGCTGGACCCCGGTGGAGCGCTTCGGTTTCGATCCTTCGCTGGAATGGCACGCCGAGCTGGTGGAGGCCGACGGCAGTGTGTTCGTCGTGCACCATCGCGGCGAGCGGGTCGGTGAAGTGCGCTGGTCGCTGCTTGGCCGCCACAATGTCCTCAATGGGCTGGCCGCCCTGGCTGCCGCGCATGCGGTCGGCGTCGAGCTGGCCACGGTGATCCCGGCGCTGGCCGCATTCCGCAGCGTCAAACGCCGGATGGAAGTGATCGGCCAGGCACGCGACATCACCCTCTACGACGATTTCGCGCATCACCCCACCGCGATCCGCACGACGCTTGATGGCCTGCGTGCCAAGGTGGGCGATGCCCGCATCGTGGTGGCCATGGAGCCGCGCAGCAACTCGATGCGGTTGGGGGCACACGCGCAGGCGCTGGCGCCTTCGCTGGACGGTGCCGACGCGGTAGTGTTCCTGCATCGCCCCGAGCTGGCCTGGGATGCGGCCAGCGTGATCGCCGCCGTGCGTGGCCAGGCCCATGCCGTGCCGGACACCGATGCCTTGCTGGCTCAGCTGGGCGCGATCGCCGCGCCGGGTGACCATGTGGTGTTCATGTCCAACGGCGGTTTCGATGGGGCGCCGCGCCGCTTCCTGGCACAGCTGCAGCAGCCCTGAGGGACGCGGGCCATGACCGACACCGCTTCACTGCCCCTGTTCCCGCTGCACACCGTGCTACTGCCCGGCGCCGCGCTCGGCCTGCGGGTATTCGAACGCCGCTACCTGGACATGCTGCGTGAGTGCAGCCGTGCCGGGACGGCCTTCGGTGTCTGCCTGATCCTGGACGGTGAGGAGATCGGTGCGCCGGCGTTGCCGGCCGCCTATGGGGTCGAGGCGCGGATCGAGGATTTCGACGTGGGCGCCGATGGCGTGCTGGTGCTGCGCCTGCGTGGCCAGCGCCGCTTCCATGTGGATCACACCCGCGTGCGCGACAACGGGCTGATCATCGCCGAGGTGACCTGGTGCGCCGCCGACAGCGACGACGAACTGCAGCCCGAGCACGCGCTGATGGCCACCGTGCTGGAGCACATCATCGAGCAGGCCGGCGCGGCCTTCGCACCGGTCAGCCCGGCGCAGATGGAGCAGGCCAGCTGGGTCGGCTGGCGCCTGGCCGAACTGCTGCCGCTGCAGGACGCGCAACGCCTGCAACTGCTGCAACACGATGACCCGCACCAGCGCCTGCAGGCGCTGCTGGACTGGATGCCGTAACGCGGTTTCGCCCCGCGTTACGCCCCCTCGGCCGGGTAGCCCCGGCGCTGCATTACTCGGCCGGCGGCATGCGCACGCGCAGTACCGGCATCTCGGTGTCCGGATGGGTATCGACCTGCTGCGGCAGGCCGTCCAGTGCCTGGCGGACCGCATTGAGCGACGGGTCGATGCCCCGCATCGGCCGCCACATTCCGATCAGCTTGAAGTGCTGCTGGTAGTGCAGGGTCTGTGCACTGCCCAGCCACAGCGGTTCGTTGTCCGGCGCTGCCAGGCGTGCCGGCGCGGGCCACAGGCGCAGGGCGAAGATCTCATTGGGTGCATTGCCCGCACGCAGCATCAGCAGCGATTCGACCTGCGTATCCAGCGTGGCCGGCAGCACCGGTACCTTGTCCTTGTCGGAGGACTTGTCGAGCATCAATAGCGCCTGCTCCCAGCCGGCCTGCGGCTGCACGCGCCAGCCCTGGCTTTCCAGCCGGCGCTGCAACGGGGCCAGCGGACCGGCCACCTGCACATCCAGCGGCCAGCGCTGATCGTCATCGAACTCATTGCGGCGCGAGGGCAGGTGCTGCCACTCGGTTGACCACCAGGCCTGGGCGTCCAGCGGTGCCGGGGTCGGCTGGGCCGGCTCGAAGCGCGCCAGTTTCACCGGAATGTTGCGCGGGGCGTACCAGAGCGCGGCGATGGCGAACGTGCCGTAGAACAACCATGCCACCGGCTTGACCCAGAACGAGCGGTTGAACCGGCGGCGGTAGGCGATGCCCAGCACCAGCAGCCAGAACAGGCCGAACAGCATGCCGCCGATCACATCGCTCAGCCAATGCGCGCCGAGGTAGATGCGGGCGAAGCCGATCAGGCTGACGACGATGCCCGACAGCAGGTAGGGCCACACACGCGTGCGCCCCGGCAGTTCGCGGGCGATCAGCACGGCGAAGAAGCCGAAGGTGATCGTGGCCATCGTCACCGACACCGACGGGAAGCCGAAGCCGCTGCTCGCATCCGGTGGGCGGACCACGTCCACCGTCGCACCGAGCAGCTTGCACAGCGCCAGCCCGAAGGCGAGGGCGGCCAGCCAGTGCGCGGCCGCCATCCAGCGCCGGCGCCAGACCAGGTAGCCCATGCCGGCCGCCGTGGCCGGCAACAGGACCTGCCAGGCGCCCAGCGAGGCCAGCGCGGCCATCGGGTAATCGGCCAGCGGATTGCGCAATGCCAGCATCGCGTGGTGCACGGCCAGATCGACCATCAGCGGTTCACCGTGGGCGACCACCGCCATCAACAGCGCGAACCAGCCCCAGCCGAGCAACAGCAGCATCACCGCCAGCATCGCCAGCGGCACCGACTCACGGCGCTGCGGATCGAACACGGCGACCGAGTAACGGCCCAGGGTCGGGTGACGCTGCGACCAGGCCAGCAGGCTGGCCAGCCAGCTGTCCATGCGCGAGGCCGACCAGCGGTAGCCATACAGCACGATCGCCCAGACCAGGCCCATGATCACGCCGAGCAGGGCCAGCACCATCACCAGCCGGCCGGCGACCGCAGCGACCGCGTCATACGCCTCGCCGAGCACCCAGCCGGGCGCCAGGAACAGCACCGCCCAGGACAGACTGGCGATGCCGCTGGCCTGGATGTAGCGCGACAGCGGCATCTTCATCATGCCGGCGATGGCCGGCACGAACGGGCGGATCGCGCCGACATAGCGCGCCACCAGGATGCTCTTGAAGGCATTACGGCGGAACATCGTCTCGCCACGGTCGAGCAGCTGCGGGTATTTGCTGAAGGGCCAGAAGCCGCGCAGGCGATCGCCCCAGCGCCGGCCGATCCAGTAGCTGATGCCGTCACCGGCGAACGCGCCCAACGCCGCGCAGGCCACCGCATACGGCCCGGAGATCTGGCCCAGGCCGATGAACACACCGACCGCGAACAGCAGCGGCAACGCGGGCACGATCGCGCCCAGCACGATGACCGCATCGCAGAAGGCGATGAGGAAAATGACCGCACCGGCAAGCACGGGGTGAGCTGAGATCCACGCAAGCGTGGCATCGATCCATGACGAGTCCATCGGGGGATTATAGAGGGGGCAAAGTGACTGCCTGCCGGCCAGGCGCCGGCAATGTGCAGCTTCTGCAGTGAATGAACGCGGTCACCCGCCTAGAATGGCGGCATGACACGCCCTGCCGATCCCGCGCCGACCGCCCTCAAAGCTGACAGTTTTGGCCGCATCCTGCTGATGGAGGAGGATGGCCAGCGCTTCGTGCGCCGTGACCTGGAGGCCACGCCCTGGTGGTTGCGGGTACCTGCTTGGTGGCTGGCCCGGCGCGAGGCGCGCGCGCTGGCGCATCTGGATGGCATGCCGGCCACCCCGCGGTTGCTGGGCTGGAACGGGCGCTGGCTGGATCGCAGCTTCATGGCCGGTGATGCCATGTACCAGCGTCCGCCGCATGGCGATCTGGCCTACTTCCGCGCGGCGCGACGGCTGCTGCAGCAGGTGCATCGCCACGGCATCGCGCACAACGACCTGGCCAAGGAGGCCAATTGGCTGGTGCGCGAAGACGGCTCGCCGGCGTTGATCGATTTCCAGCTGGCGGTGATCGGCAACCCGCGCTCGCGCTGGATGCGCCTGCTGGCCCGCGAAGACCTGCGGCATCTGCTCAAGCACAAGCGCATGTACTGCAGGCAGTCGCTGACCCCGGTGGAAAAACGGCTGCTCAAACGCACCTCATGGGTGCGCGATCTCTGGTTCCGTACCGGCAAGCCGGTCTACCGCTTTGTCACGCGGAAAATCCTGCACTGGGAAGACAACGAAGGGCAGGGCCCCAAGCCGTGAGCGCGCGCACGGCGCGCTCGCCGCAGTGACCGGGCGAGTGCACGGCTGACCTGGACCACGCGTGGGTGATCAGCGCAGATCGAGAATCTGCTTGCCGCTGAAGCGGCGCTGCCCATCGAAATCGTAGGCGACCCTCAGTTTCCCATCGTCCGCGCAGGCGTGACAGGTGCGCATCGGTGTGCTGTAGATCAAGCGCACGCCTCCCTCGGGCAGCGCTTCGCTGCCGCTGGCCTGCGCCGGTGCGAAAGGCGTGGCGTCCGGGTGTGCATCCAGGAACGGCTTGACCGTGGCGTCGGCGCGCGACATTTCCGGCAGCACGTCGGCGTCCACATCCTGCGTGTGGCCCGCACTGTCGACCAGCAGCGTGCCCTCGTTGGTATTGGCGCGGAACGGATACTCGATGGTGGCGATGCCGACGCCGTCCTGGTTGCGCCATGCACTCACATAGCCGGGATTGCCCTGCGCACCGAGCTGATGGGCGGCCGCGATCGCCTGCGGGCTCGCGTTGGCGGCCTGCATGACCTTGGCCAGGCAATCATCGGCAACGGGTGCCTGGCCGCGGCAGGCATCCACTTGGCCGTCCCAGATCGCCGCGTCGCTGAAGGGCGAGACGCCACCGGCGGTGCCCGGCACCGTGGCGACCGCCGACGTGGCGGACGTGGCGGATGTGGCCGGATCGCCGGTGGGCTGGCAGGCCGCACTACTCAGCACCAGGGCCAACGCGGTCAGGGGAAGGCGGATCGCCGTCATGTCGCTCATTCCATGCAGAACGGGAGCCGCCAGTATCGACGGGGTGCATGAATCCGGCGTGTGCGCCGGGGCGGCATAATGCGGGTTCATTGCAATCGCACCGAAGGAACCCGCGCATGGCCAGTCTTCAAGGCAAGACCCTGTTCATCACCGGCGCCTCGCGCGGGATCGGCCTGGCCATCGCGCTGCGCGCGGCACGCGACGGCGCCAACGTCGCGATCGCGGCCAAGTCGTCCGTGCCCAACCCCAAGCTGCCGGGCACCATCCACAGCGCCGCCGAGGCGGTGACCGCCGCAGGCGGGCAGGGGCTGGCGCTGAAGTGCGACATCCGCGAAGAAGACCAGGTGCGCGCGGCCGTCGCCGCCACCGTGGATACCTTCGGTGGTATCGACATCCTGATCAACAACGCCAGCGCGATCTGGCTGCGCGGCACGCTGGATACGCCGATGAAACGCTTCGACCTGATGCAGCAGGTCAACGCGCGCGGCAGCTTCCTGTGCGCACAGGCCTGCCTGCCGCACCTGCTGCAAGCGCCCAATCCGCACATCCTCACGCTGGCGCCGCCGCCGACGCTGGACCCGAAGTGGTGGGGCCCGCACACCGGCTACACCCTGGCCAAGATGGGCATGAGCTTCGTCACCCTCGGCCTGGCGGCCGAGTTCGGCCCGCAGGGCGTGGCGGTCAATGCGCTGTGGCCACGCACGGTGATCGCCACCGATGCGATCAACATGATTCCCGGTGTGGATATCAGTGGCTGCCGCACGCCGGCGATCCTGGCGGACGCCGCGCATGCGGTGCTGTGCCGCGACGCGGCCGGTTTCAGCGGGCAGTTCCTGCTCGATGACGAGGTGCTGGCGCAGGCCGGCATCACCGATCTGAGCGGCTATGCCGTCGATCCATCGCGCCCGCTGATGCCGGATCTGTTCCTGGACTGACGCGCGCCCGGCGTGCGATGACAGCGGCTGCACACACCGGGCTGTTAAGGTGCGGGCCCCAATTTGTATGGACACTCGCATGTCATTCCGCACACGGACCGCGCCGCTCGCCGCCGCCATCGCCTTGATCAGCCTGCTCGGCGCCTGCAGCAAGGGCCCGGGCAGCGTCGCCGATACCCAGGGCGTGGAGAAGGTGAACGCCTACATCGCCTGCTTCAATGCCGTCGAACAGCCGATCCACGAAGGCTTCCAGCAGTACATCGGCTGGATGCAGGACCCGGAGGCCGGCCCGACCGGCAACGAGAAGAAGGTACGTGGCCCGGGTACGGTGCTGTCGCATCGTGTGGACGCGTGCAACGCGCCCATGGTCGCTGCGCTGGCGATGACGCCGGCCGAGCCGGCACTGGATCCGGCAGCCCGCAACTACCAGAAGACCTTCGTCGACCTGTACGCCTTGATCGAGCAGGCCGACCGTTACTACAGCCGCGAGGACTACCTGCGCGATGACCATGCCGGGATGCGCAGCCAGCATGCGCCGTTGATGAAGGCCTACATGGCCTTCTTCGATGCAGGCACCGCGCTGGATGCCGCGCTGGAAAAGCGCGAAGACGAACGCCGTGCCGAGCAGCTCAAGGAGATTGAAGCCTCTGAAGGCCGCTCGATGGCGTACTACCAGATCAAGATCCTCGGCGATGGCAAGCAGCTGACCCAGCTGCTCAACACCGAGGCGCCGGACCTGGCCGTGGCCCGCACCCAGCTCACCGCGTTCCAGGCGCTGCTGCAGCAGGCGCAGGATGACAAGGTCGGCAAGGGCGATGCGATGTGGGGGCACCTGGAACGTGCGGCCGATACGCTGGCCCGTGATGCCGGTCGCCGTATCGAGCGCGTCGAGTCAAAGAAGCCGTACACCCGCAGCGAGCAGATGCTGATCGAGAGCGGCGGCCGGATCAACAACCCGCAGGGCTCGGCCGAAGCGTTGCTGGTCAGCTACAACGATCTGGTCGACATGAGCAACCGCCTGGCGCAGTCCAGCGGCGCACGCTGAGCCGGCGCGGGGCGGGCTGCCAGGCGGCCCGCCCCGCGTTGATCAGACGTTGAAGACCGGGGGCAGTTTCTCGCCGCAGTGGCGGCAGTGCAGCGCATCCGGTTCGTGCCCTTCCAGCCCGCAGTGCGGGCAGCCGCGCGCATCCCGGCGTGCGGCATGCTCGGCATCACGCATGGTATTGGCCAGTTCGGCGGTGTAGATGCCGGTCGGCACCGCAATGATGCTGTAGCCGATCAGGATCAGCACCGAGGTGACGAACCGGCCCAGCACGGTCTGCGGCACGATGTCGCCGAAGCCCACCGTGGCCATGGTCACCACCGCCCAGTACATGCTGCTGGGGATGCTGGTGAAGCCGTGGTTGGGGCCTTCGATCACGTACATCATGGTGCCGGCGATGATGGTGATGGTGATGACCGTGAACAGGAACAGCAGCACCTTGCGCCGGCTGCGCCACAGCGACTCCATCAGCACGCCGCTTTCTTCGATGTAGCGGGTCAGCTTGAGGATCCGGAACACCCGCAGGATGCGCAGCGCGCGTACCACCAGCAGGCTCTGGGCGCCGGGGATGAACAGCGACAGGTAAGTCGGCAGGATCGAGGCCAGGTCGATGATGCCCCAGATACTGAATGCGTAGCGCAGCGGGCGTTTGACCACCACCAGCCGCAGCAGGTACTCGGCGGTGAACAGGATCGTGAAGCCCCATTCCAGCACATACAGCCAGTCGGCATAGGCCGCGTGGAAGCGCTGCACGCTGTCGAACATGACCACCACCACGCTGGCGATGATCGCGTAGACCAGCAGCAGGTCGAAATTGCGCGAGGGCCGGGTGTCGTGGCGGTAGATGATGTCGAACCACTGGCGGCGCCAGCCGGAGTCGGTGGCGGGGTTGAGCTGGGGGGCGGTGAACGGTCGCATGGGGCGCATTGTGCCCCACCGGCCCAAAGCGCGAGAATGGGATCTTTCCTGAGCCGTTGACTGCCATGACTGCCGCTGCCACCGATCCGCTGTTGTCCCTGTCGCATTACTACCTGCCGGTCTACAAACCGCGCCAGGTGGTGCTCGAACGTGGCCAGGGCGCGCGCGTCTGGGACAGTCAGGGCCGCGAATTCATCGATCTGGCCGCCGGCATCGCGGTGTGTGGCCTGGGCCACAACGATCCGGACCTCACCGCGGCGCTGATCGAGCAGGCCGGCAAGCTCTGGCACACCAGCAACGTGTTCTACAGCGAGCCGCCGCTGCGCCTGGCCGAGGAACTGGTCACCGCCTCGCGTTTCGCCGAGCGGGTGTTCCTGTGCAACTCCGGCGCCGAAGCCAATGAAGTGGCGATCAAGCTGGTCCGCAAGTGGGCTTCCTCGCTGGGCCGCCCGGCACATCAGCGGGTGATCGTGACCTTCCGCGGCAGCTTCCACGGCCGCACGCTGGCGGCGGTGACCGCCACTGCCCAGCCGAAGTACCAGGAAGGCTACGAGCCGCTGCCCGGTGGCTTCCGCTATGTCGATTTCAATGACGAGGTGCAGCTGGAGACCGCGATGGCCGCCGGCGATGTGGCCGCGGTGATGTTGGAGCCGATCCAGGGCGAGGGCGGCGTGATGCCGGCCAAGCCGGGCTTCCTGCAGCGCGTGCGTGAGTTGTGCGACCAGCACAACGCGCTGGTGGTGCTGGATGAGATCCAGGCCGGCATGGGCCGCACCGGCACGCTGTTCGCGCACTGGCAGGACAACATCAAACCGGACATCGTCACCCTGGCCAAGGCACTGGGCGGCGGCTTCCCGATCGGCGCGATGCTGGCCGGCCCGAAGGTGGCCGAGGTGATGCAGTTCGGCGCGCACGGCACCACCTTCGGTGGCAACCCGCTGGCCGCCGCCGTCGCCCGCGTGGCGCTGCGCAAGCTGTCCTCGCCGGAGATCGCGCACAACGTGAGCCGTCAGTCGCAGGCGCTGCGCGATGGCCTGGGCAAGATCAACGACGAGTTCAAGGTGTTCAGCCAGGTCCGCGGTCGCGGCCTGATGCTGGGCGCGGTGCTGGACAAGGATTTTGCCGGTCAGGCCGGTCCCATCCTGGATCACGCCGCCGAGCACGGCCTGCTGACCCTGCAGGCCGGGCCGGACGTGCTGCGCTTCGTGCCGTCGCTGAACATCACGGATGAGGAAATCGCCGAAGGCCTGAAGCGTCTGCGTGCGGCCGTGCAATCGTTCATCGCGTCGCGCTAGCCAACGGTCGGCGCTACGTCAGGGCGTATCGCTTCATGACCTTGCCGAACGCGCGGCTGTCCGTTGCGGTCTCGGCCTGCAGGCCGGCCAGCCGTGCCCCGCGCACGTTGACGAACAGGTCATCGATGAACAGCGTGCGCTCGGCACGTGCGCCGAGCAGCGTCACCGCCTTGGCGAATATCGCCGGATCCGGCTTGCGCCCGCCCAGCGCACCGCTGCACAGGATGCGGCCGTGCAGGGCATCGGCCAGGGTTGGAAGGAGCTGTGGAATCGTCTGCGCCATCAGCGCGCCGTTGTTGGTCAGGATCCCGATCGGCAACGTCTGCGCGATCTGCGCCACGCGTTCGACCACACCTGTTTGCGGTGCGCACGCGGCGATGCGCGCGGCCTGCCACTGCGCGATGCTGATCGTGGTCTGCAGCGCATCGCCCAGTTGCTGCAGGTAGGCGTCGGTCGCCATGCCGCTGTCGTAGGCACGTTCCAGCCCGCTGTCGAACAGTGCCGTCTGCACCTGCGCCGCGCTGCAGCCGATGCTCGCGGCCAGATGGCGCACACGCAGGTGCCGCGCATAGCGCACCAGCACGCCATCGAAATCCAGCAGCAGGCACTCGATGACACGCGGCATGGGGAAGTCTCGTCCAGGTCCAGGGCTGACCGTAACCCAGCCGGGGCCTGCGCTGCGACATCGCGTCGCACGTCGCCTGCACGGGCGGTCACTAGAATCGTGGGGACTGCCTGATGGAGATCGCCTTGAAACTGCTTGCCCCCGTGTTGCTCGCTGGCCTGATGCTGGCCCCGGCCGCGCATGCGCGCGTCTGCGCGATCGCCATCGACAGCACCGACCAGATGAGCTTCAGCCAGAAGGAACTCAAGGTTGCCGCGGACTGCACCCAGGTGAAGCTGACCCTGCGCCACACCGGCAAGCTCGCGGCGACCGCAATGGGCCACAACTGGGTACTGACCCGCGCCGCCGATTATCAGCCGGTCGCGATGGCCGGCATGCGCACGACGCTGGCCGACAGCTACCTGCCCAAGGGCGATGCACGCGTGCTGGCGCATACCCCGGTGATCGGCGGTGGCCAGAGCACCAGCGTCACCTTCTCCACCGCCAAGCTGACCAAGGGCGGCGACTACACCTTCTTCTGCTCGTTCCCGGGCCACTTCGCGATGATGAAAGGCCGCTTCGTATTCGGTTGAAGCAATCAATATTTAACAGGGACGGGGGTAATTATTAACTACCCCCGTCCCTGTTATTTGATCAGCCCTTGACGACCTTGAACGCTTCGCGCGCGGCGTCGAGCGTCGCATCGATGATGCTGTCGTCGTGGGCGCTGGACAGGAAGCCGGCTTCATACGCGGAGGGGGCCAGGAACACGCCGCGCTCCAGCATCGCGTGGAAGAAGGTGTTGAACGCGGTGATGTCGCACGCGGTCGCCTGCGCGTAGGTCTCCACCTTCTGGTCAGTGAAAAACAGGCCGAACATCGCGCCGACCTGGGTGGTGGTCACTGCCACGCCTGCATCCGCCGCCGCCGCTTCCAGCCCCGCGCACAGGCGCGCGGCCGAAGCACTCAGGCGATCATGGAAGCCCGGTTCCTGCACCAGTTCCAGCATCGCCAGGCCCGCGGCCATCGCCACCGGATTGCCGCTCAGCGTGCCCGCCTGGTAGATCGGGCCGGCCGGGGAAATCTGCGACATCAGCTCGCGCCGGCCGCCGTAGGCACCCACGGGCATGCCGCCGCCGATGATCTTGCCGAAGGTGGTCAGGTCCGGGGTGACGCCGTAATGCGCCTGCGCGCCACCGAGGGCCACGCGGAAGCCGGTCATCACTTCATCGAAGATCAGCACCGTGCCGTACTGCGTGCACAGTGCGCGCAGGTGCTGCAGGTAGCCCTCGCGCGGCGGGATGCAGTTGGCGTTGCCCACCACCGGCTCGATGATCAGCCCGGCGATGTGCTCGCCCTGTTCGGCGAACAGCGCGGTGGCCGCTTCGACATCGTTGTAGGGCAGGGTCAGGGTGAGTTCGCTCAGCCCGGCCGGGACACCCGGCGAGGTCGGCACGCCCAGGGTCAGCATGCCGCTGCCGGCCTTGACCAGGAACGAGTCGCCGTGGCCGTGGTAGCAGCCTTCGAACTTGACGATGCGGCTGCGGCCGGTGGCGCCGCGCGCCAGCCGGATCGCCGACAGCGTGGCCTCGGTGCCCGAGTTGACCATGCGCACCATCTCGCAGGACGGCACCAGCCGGGTCAGGGTTTCGGCCATGGTCACTTCGGCTTCGCACGGCGCGCCGAAGGACAGACCGTTGCCGATCGCCTGCTTGACCGCCTGGCGCACCGCGGTGTGATTGTGGCCAACAATCATCGGGCCCCAGGAGCCGACGTAATCGATGTAGCGGTTGTCGTCCACGTCGTACAGGTAGGGGCCATCGGCGCGCTTGACGAAGAACGGCTCGCCACCGACCGACTTGAACGCGCGCACCGGCGAGTTGACGCCGCCCGGCAGCAGCGTCTGGGCGCGGGTGAAAAGGGCGTGGGACTGGTCGTGGTTCATGCGGGTTCCTGGAAGCAATCGAGGTAGGCGTGCAGCGTAGCGACCGGATCGGGTGCGGCGTACACGCTGCTGATGACGGCGATCAGATCGGCGCCGGCAGCGATGAGCGGTGCCACATTGTCCGGCGTCAGCCCGCCGATCGCCACCCGCGGCAGCCCGAGTGCGGCGCTTTGCCGCAGCAGGGCGGGCGTGGCGCGGCGGGTGGTGGCCTTGCTGTTGCTGGCGAAGAAGGCGCCAAAGGCGAGGTAGCTGGCACCGGCGGTGGCGGCGCGTTCGGCACGCGCATGATCGTCGTAGCAGGAGATGCCGATGATGGCGGTCGGGCCGAGCAGGGCGCGTGCGGCGGCGATCCCTTCATCGTCCTCCCCCAGGTGCACGCCGGCCGCACCGACCGCCTGGGCCAGCGCGGGGTCGTCATTGATGATCAGCGGCGTGGCGTAGCGGGCGCACAGCGCCTGCAGGGCCTCGGCCTGTGCGCGGCGCAGCGGGGCATCGGCGGTCTTGTTGCGGTACTGCAGCAGGGTGACGCCGGTGGCCAGCAGCGGCGCGGTACGCGCCAGCAGACGGGCGGTATCGGGCTCGTCCGGGGTGATCAGGTAGACGCCGCGCGGCGGCGTGGGGGCTGAAGCGTGATTCATCAATGGCTACCGGTAGTGCAACGGGAGTGGGACAATGCGGGCTGTCTGCCCTTGTCCCACCGTGATTATCCGATGACCGACGCTACCGCCACCACCTTCCGCACCTGGATGTGCGTTGTCTGCGGGTTCCTGTACAGGGAAGAGGACGGCCTGCCGGAAGAAGGCATCGCGCCGGGCACGCGCTGGGAAGACATTCCCGATACGTGGACGTGCCCGGACTGCGGCGTGACCAAGGATGATTTCGAGATGGTCGAAGTCGACTGAGCAATGCCCGGACGCCATCGCCCGGGCGCGCGTGTTGGTGTGCTCAATGCAGGCGCGGCACCACGCCACCGAGGCCGACCAGCTTCTCGCGCACGAATTGTGCGTCGCTGGCCTTGGCATTGCGCTTGAGATACAGCCCCAGGTCGCTGCGCGCACCGGCCTCGTAATCCAGCTGCAGGTAGGCCATGCCGCGGTCACGCAGGGCGTCGTCCTGCTCGGGGGCGAGTTTCAGCAGGCGGTCGGCACTGCGCGCGGCGCGGTCCCATTCCCCCCGTTCCACGTACACGCCATGCAGGTTGCGCAGCATCCGCATCAGGATCGCGCGTGCCGGGGCCGGGTCGAGGATCTGCGCGAGCACATCGTCGTCGGGGACTTCACCGCCCAGGTGTGAACGTGCGCGTTCGCGCAGTTCTTCCACACCCAGCGGGCGGCCGCCGTTGAACGGGTCCATCACCAGTACGCCGTCGTTGAGCGGCAGGCGCACCAGGAAATGCCCGGGGAAGGACACCCCGTCCAGCGGGATGCCGAGCCGGCGCGAGACTTCCATCTGCACCAGTGCCAGCGAGATCGGGTTGCCCAGGCGGCGTTCGAAAACCTGGTTCAGATAGCTGTTGCGCGGGTCGTAGTACTCGCCGTGGTCGCCGCTGTAGCCCAGTTCGTCGAACAGGTGGCGGTTGACCGCGGCAATCTTCAGCGGCCACATGTCGATCGTGGCGATCTCGGTGCGCAGGTGGTCGGCGTGGCTCTGCAGGACCGCGTCGTAGACGGCGGGGTCCAGATCCGGATATTCATCCCGGGCGATCAACAACGCGGTCGGCAACAGCGGCAGCGCCTCGTCATCCAGCTCGGCCAGTGAGTCCCACGTCGGCAATGTGATCAGCCCCTGCATGGGACAAGACTGGCGACAAACGCGCCGCGATTCAAGGGCGCGGCGCGTTTATCCGGACAGTTTTAGTTGCCGTCGGCGATGCCGGGACCGAACGTGAGCTCGGTGCCGTCTTTGAGCGCCATCTTTTCGGCCTGCCCGGCATTGAGTTCCAGCACGTAGCGGGCCGGCTCGCTGCTGGGGTAGGGCGGGCAACGATCACCGGCCGAACACGGCGGCACATCGCGCTGCTGGCTGACCAGGCGGCGCTGCGCATCGAAGTACAGGATGTCCAGGGCGATCTTGGTGTTCTTCATCCAGTACGCCTGCAGCTCTTCGCGTTCGTGGATGAACAACATGCCGTGATCCTCGGGCATCTGGTCGCGGAACATCAGCCCGCGCGCGCGGGTGTCGTCATTGGTGGCCAGTTCAACGTGGTAACGGTTGCCGTCCAGCTCCACCCAGTGACGGGCGTTGGTGCTGGCGCAGCCGGTCAGGGTGAACAGCAGGAGCAGGGGCAGCAGGCGCAACAGGGACATGGGCGTACCTCGTTGGGGTGGCCGGCGCACGGGCCGGCCACGGGGTCAGATCACGATCGGCGGCTCACCGCCGATGATCACCACATCGGCCGGGCGGCGCGCGAACAGGCCAACGGCGACCACGCCCGGCAGCTGGTTGAGCTCGCGCTCCAGCTTGACCGGGTCGGTGATCTCCAGGTGGTGGATGTCCAGGATCACGTTGCCGTTGTCGGTGACCACGCCCTCGCGCCAAGTCGGCTGGCCGCCGGTCATGTCCATGATGCGGCGGGCGACCAGGCTGCGGGCCATCGGGATCACTTCCACCGGCAGCGGGAACTTGCCCAGCACCTTGACCTGCTTGCTCGGGTCGATGATGCACACGAAGCGCTCGCTGGCCTCGGCGATGATCTTCTCGCGGGTCAGCGCGGCGCCGCCGCCCTTGATCAGGTTCTTGTTGCCGTCGCATTCGTCGGCACCGTCCACATACAACGACAGGTTGCCGGTGTGGTTGAGTTCGAGCACCTCGATGCCGTGCTGCTTCAGGCGCGCGGTGCTCTGGTCCGAGCTGGACACGGCGCCCTTGATGCGGTGCTGGATCTTGGCCAGGGCGTCGATGAAGTAGGCCACGGTGGAGCCGGTGCCGACCCCCACGATCATGCCGTCTTCGACGTATTCAATGGCTTTTTCAGCGGCCAGGCGCTTGGCTTCGGACATGGCGGGCAACTCTTGTAGGAAAGGGGGTCAGTGCTTTTCCAGCGACAGCAGCAGCGTCCACTGCGCAGCGGTCACCGGGAGGATCGAAAGGCGGTTGCCGCGCGCGGTCAGCGGAAAACCCTCGCCCAGCGCATCGGCGTGCAGCTTGATCTCGTCCAGCGAAATGGTGTCGCGCAGTTTGCGCTCGAAGGCGACGTCCACCAGCATCCAACGCGGTTCTTCGCGGGTTGCCTTGGCGTCGTAATAGTCCGATCCGGGATCGAACTGGGTGTCGTCCGGATAGGCCTCGCTGGCCACCGTGGCCAGCCCGACGATGCCCGGCACCTTGGTGTTGGAGTGGTAGAACATCACCCCGTCGCCCACCTTCATGCCATCGCGCATGAAGTTGCGCGCCTGGTAGTTGCGCACGCCGTTCCAGGGCTCACGGCCCACGCGCTGCAGATCATCGATGGAAAAGGCGTCCGGTTCGGACTTCATCAGCCAGTAGCGCTTGCGTGCGGTCATGCGGAGTCTTTGATTACGGTAGGTGCCGACCGTTGGTCGGTACGCAGACAAGGGTGGAGACGTCGGTGCAGATCGCATCCACCGCGACGTCCCACGGTTGTACCGGCAGATCATCGACCTGCTGGACCGAGAAGCCGACCCCGACCAGCCACGGCGGGGCCGGGCGCTGGTGGCGGAATGCGAAGCTGCGATCATACCAGCCGCCTCCCATGCCCAGCCGGCGACCCTGTGCGTCGAAACCCACCAGCGGCGCCACGACCAGCGCCATCTGCTCCGGTGCGAGCGTGTCGTCCAGCGCGAGATCGGGTTCGGGGATGCCGAAGCGGTTGGTGGTCAGTGCCTGCCCGGGGCGCCAAGGTGCAAAGCGCAGCGTCTTCTCGTGCAGGACCGGCAGGCAGTAGGTCAGGCCGGCGGGCAACTGCATCTGCCAGCGGTGCAGCGCGATCTCGCCATCCATCGCCCAGTAGCCGGCGACATGGCCCTGCGTGGGCGCGAAAGGAAGGGCGAGCAGGCCATCGGCCAACTGTTCGGCGGCGGCCAGGCGCACAGCGGCGGGGAGATCACGGCGGCGTTGGCGCAGCTGCTGGCGCAGTGCGGAGCGCGGGTCGGTCATGCCTGGGTCCGGAGCGTGCGGGAAAGGCGGATAAAACAAGAGCGACGTCCCAAGGGAACGCCGCTCTTGCTGGAATATTGCATTCTCCGCCGTGACGATGCATGCGAAACGACCTTGAACCCGGGGTTCAAGTGGGTACGCTGGGGTTCCATCGGGCTTCCCGCTACAAGGCGGACTTGCACTCCCGGCGCCGTCGCGCACCCGTGGTCGTAATTAAGGGACAAGGCGAATGTTTGCACACGCCGTCGTTCACAGCAGAGAACGCGACGAGGATTATAGCCCTCTTGTGCGATTCGACCAGTCCGTTCGTCGGTCCAATTGCATGTCAATTCAGATCGATGAAGACCGCGCGATGCACTTGTGCAATCAAACACCGCGTGGAACCGATGCGTGGATCAACCTGCGCCGTCAAACGCCCGATCCAGCCGCCGGTTCAGATCGCTCAGGGTCTGCTGCAGCGCGATCGCCTGGCGTGCGTGCTCGTCGCGCAGCTGCTGCAGCTCGTGGGCCAGGTTCAGCGCGGCCAGCACCGCGACGCGGTCGACTGCGGCCATCCGGTTGCTGCCCCGGATCTCGCGCATCTTGGCATCCAGCAGCCGGGCGGCGGCGGTCAGGCTCTCGCGCTCCTCCGCGCCCACGCCCACGGTGTATTCACGATCCAGGATGCGGACACTGACCGGTTCGGTCTGGCTCATGTGTGCTGCTCCAGGGATTTGAGGCGGGTGATCATCGCTTCCACCCGGGAGCGGGCCTGCTCATTCTTGGCCAGCAGCTGGGAGCGCTCGGCCACCAGCTGCTCCTGCTGGTGGCGCAGGCTGCGGTTCTCCTCGGCCAGGCGCTGGTTGCGCTCAAGCAACGCCTCCACCCGGGCGGCGAAGGCCTGCAATTGGGCGATGGCATCGGCGGGTTCCATGTCCGGCACGATAGGCAAGGGCGGATGGGGCGGTCAAGCGAATAATGACGGGGCCTGCCGGCAGCGGGCCCGGCGGTGCCGGGGCGGGCTCCGGGGCGGGCCATGGCAACCCGGTGGACACAGGGGGATTGCTACACTGTGGCGCTCACAAACCGTAGCCCCAAGATGACCGAACTCCCGAGTGTCGACGACGTAAACCAGGCCAGCCAGGCCTTGGGCCTGGGCGCCAGCGCCGCTGAACTGCACGGCGGCCTGTGTGGCTGGCTGTCCGCTGGCGGTGCGCCGGTGCGTGAATGGCCGGCCCGCGTGCTGGCCGATGACAACCTGCCGACCCCGGCCGAAGGTGATGCCCTGGCGCGCCTGCTCGATGCCAGCGTGGCGCAGATGGAAGACCGCGATTTCGCCTTCGAACTGTTGCTGAGCGATTCAAGCGATACCGCCGCGCAGGCCGATGCGCTGTTCACCTGGGCGCGCGCGTTCCTGGGCGGCTTCGGGCTGGGCTCGGGCCAGAACCGGCCGGCCTTGTCCGAAGAGGGCGATGAAGCCCTGACCGATCTGGCCAAGCTGGCCCAGGCCTCCAGCGAAGACTTCGAAAGCGGCAACGACGATGACGAAGACGCGCTGGCCGAGATCGAGGAGTTCATCCGCGTGGCGGTGCTGCTGCTGCACGGCGACTGTGTCATGGCCGCGCGCCATCGGCAGCGCCTGAACTGAGATGGATATCCGGCAGCTGACCGGCATCTCCGCCGCCGAATACACCCGCCGCCGCCAGCAGTTGATGGAGATGGCCGGCGACGACGCGATCCTGGTGCTGCCCGCTGCGTCCGAGCGGGTGCGCAGCCTGGATACGCATTATCCGTTCCGCCAGGACTCGGACTTCTGGTACCTGAGTGGCTTCCCGGAACCGGAGGCCGTGCTGGTGCTGATCCCTGGCCGCCGCCATGGCGAGGTGATCCTGTTCTGCCGCGAGCGCGATGCCGACCGCGAAGCCTGGGATGGCGCGCGCGCCGGCCAGGAAGGCGCGGTCTCGCAGTACGGCATGGACGATGCGTACCCGATCGACGATCTGGACGACATCCTGCCCGGCCTGCTGGAAGGGCGCTCGCGGGTGTACTACCACTTCGGCCGCGATGCCGAGTTCGATCTCAAGCTGATCGGCTGGGTCAACCGGGTGCGCTCGCAGGTGCGGCATGGCGCGCAGCCGCCGCATGAATTCCTGGAACTGGGCCACCTGCTGCACGAACAGCGGTTGTTCAAATCGACCGCGGAAATCGCCGTGATGCAGCGCGCTGCCGATATCAGCGTGCAGGCGCATCGGGCCGCGATGCACGTGGCGCGGCCGGGCATCCACGAGTACGAACTGCAGGCCGATCTGGAGCGTGTGTTCCGTGCCAATGATGCGTGTGCGGCCTACAGCAGCATCGTCGGTGCCGGTGCCAACGGCTGCATCCTGCATTACCGCGACAACAACGCGCGCGCGCACGATGGCGATCTGGTCCTGATCGATGCCGGCGCCGAGTACCGCGGGTACGCCAGCGATATCACCCGGACCTTCCCGGTCAACGGCCGTTTCACCGCCGAACAGCGCGCGCTGCATGAGCTGGTCGGTGCGGCGCAGGCTGCGGCACTGGCCCAGGCACGCCCGGGCACTGCGTACGAGGCCGGCCATCTGGCCGCGGTGGAGACCCTCACCGAAGGTCTGCTGCGGCTGGGTCTGCTCAAGGGCACACTGGAAGAGAACATCGCCGAAGCGCATTACCAGCGTTTCTACCGGCACAAGACCGGGCACTGGCTGGGCCTGGACGTGCACGATGTCGGCGATTACCGGTTGGCCGGGGATTCGCGGATGCTGGAGCCGGGCATGGTGTTCACCATCGAGCCGGGCCTGTATGTCTCACCGGACGACCGCAGCGTGGAAGCGCGCTGGCGCGGTATCGGCATTCGTACCGAAGATGACGTGCTGATCACCGAGGACGGCCATCAGGTACTGACGGCTGCGTTGGCGCGCAGTGCCGATGAGATCGAAGAAGCGATGGCCAAGGGCTGATCCGCGCCCGGGTAGCGCCACCCCATGGGTGGCGGCCCTCCGTGCCGACGTGGTCTTCAGCCACCCATGGGGTGGCTCTACGCGGATACCGGGGCGGCAATCAGCGGCCAGCGGCGGTCACATGATGCCGTGCAGGTACCGACCGTGGGTCGGCACCCGCATCGCCGCTCAGCTGGCGGCCGCAAACACCGGGCGGGTCAGGTTGTCCGCATCGCCCTCGGTGCACAGCACCTCGTCCTCGATCCGGATGCCGCCATACGGGCGGAAGAAATCCACGCGGTCCCAGTTGATGCTGGCGCCATTGCCGGCCTGCTTCACTTCGTCCAGCAGCATGTCGATGAAGTACACGCCCGGTTCGATCGTGACCACCATGCCGGGTTCCAGCACACGGGTCATGCGCAGGTACGGGTGACCCTGCGGGCGCTCGATGCGGCCACCGCGGTCGCTGGCCGCAAACCCGGCCACGTCATGCACCTGCAGCCCGATCAGATGGCCCAGGCCGTGCGGGAAGAAGGCTGCGCTCACGCCGGTGGCCAACGCCGCTTCCGGCGAGACGTTGAGCACGCCGACGTCCTTGAGGATGCCCATCAGCGACAGGTGCGCGTCGATGTGCAGCTGCTTGTAATCCACGCCGGCACGCACAGCGGCGCCCATCTGCTGCTGGGCCGCGTCCACCGCATCGATCAGCGCCTGGAATTCGTCATGGCCGCTGGCCGCATAGGTACGGGTGATATCGCTGGCATAGCCGTACGCGCTGGCACCGGCGTCGATCAGGAAGCTGCGCAGCGGGGTCGGCGCGCTGCGGCCAAGATCGGTGTAGTGCAGTACGGCGGCATGTTCATTGAGGCCGATGATGTTGCCGTACGGCAGTTCGTTGGCGTCCTGCCCGACCGCACGGCAATACGCCATGTGGATCTCGAACTCGCTGGCACCGCCGCGGAAGGCCGCTTCGGCGGCACGGTGGCCGCGCACGCCAAGCCGCTGCGCTTCGCGCATCAGGGCGATTTCATACGGCGTCTTGTAGCCGCGCTGCCAGTCCAGGTAATCGATGACCGGCGCGGGATTGTTCGGCACGAAGGCCCCCAGCGCGCTCTGCGGCTCGCCCAGGATCGCGCAACGCGCCGCGTCCTTGGGCAGCAGCGCCAGCGCCTCGTCGGGCGTGCGGATGATCTGGATGTCGACATGCTCGACCCACCAGCCGTTCGGCGCATCCGGCACCACGTGCCAGTAATCGAAGGGCTGGTGGAAGATCAGGGTCGGGCGCTTGCCCGGGGTGTACACCAACCAGCTGTTGGGCAGCTTGGTCAGCGGCAGCCAGGCCTTGAAATTCGGGTTCACCGCATAGGGGTAATCGCGATCGTCGAACGCCTGGTAATGCTGCGTACCGCTGGGAATCACCAGATGGTCGAAGCCGCCACGGGCCAGCGCTTCATCGGCGCGCTGGCGCATCACGCTGGCATGGTGGGAATACAGGGCGCCGAGGTCTGGCTGGTTCATGGCATGAAGCTCGCTGACAGTGCGGAATGCAGCCCTAGATTCTGCCGTAATCGGGCCACCGGCGCTGTGCCGGAACCGGCGCTCAGACTGCCGAAGTTTCCTCGGCGATCCACTGCCGCAGCTGCTCGCGTGATTCGCGGGCCAGGGTCAGGAAGCGGAAGCCCACCCAGGCCTGGCCCGGTGCGTGGGTCTGCTCGCTCCACAGCAGGTGCACGCCAACGTCGATCAGCAGTGGCTGCCCCTGCGGGCCGGTGATGGTGAACTGCAGCTGGTGCAACGCATCGTCGTGCATCGGCACCGAGGCCAGCATCAGCATGCCGGTTTCGGAGACGTTGCCGAGCCGGCCGATCACGGTCTCGGCCATCAGGTCGGTGACGGGCACCAGCTCGGTCACCTGGCGGCGCGGCGCGCGGCGGGTATCGGGTGTGGTCATTCGGCGTTCTCCGCGGGGCTGCCGGCCAGCGAGCGCAGGGTGCGCAGCGTGGCCTGCCAGGCACGATCAATCAGCCTGCCCTTGTCTTCGGTGACGATCCGCACCTGGCCGTGTGCCATCAGCCGTGCCAGTGCATCCAGCGAATGCTCGCCGACCTTCTGCCCGCGTTGATTGACGAACAGGGCGTTGTCGGTGATCAGGCTGTACCAGGACAGTCGCTGCCGGCGGACGTCGCCCTGCTGGTTGGTGGTGAACTCGAACCAGGTGCCGAAGGGCAGGGTGCGCAGCTGGCGATAGCAGTCGTCCTCGGCGGTGCTGCGCGCGAGCGGGGCGACCTTGCGTGGGTCGCTGGCGTCAGCCTGCTCGCCCAGCCGGGTGCGCGCACGCAGGCGTGCGGTAAGTTCGGTCCGCGAGCTGCTGTCGTCCTCGCCGCCGGGCGTGGACAGGCGCCGCGCGATCGCGGCCGCTTCGTCCTGGTGGTAGCCGACCTGCAGCAGGGCGGATTCGACTTCGTTGCCCAGCACGTCATCGCGCTCGGCTGCACCGGGCGTCAGGCAGGTTACCTCGGCGATCCGGGCGGTTTCCTGCTGGCGCTGCTGCCACTGCGGCGAGGTCTCGCCGTTGCGCAGCAGGGTGAGCGTGAGCACGTCCGACCATGCCTGTTTCAGCAGCGCCTGCACGAAGCGCGGAGGCGCGGCCTGCGCACACAACTGTTCGATGCTGGTACTGGCCTGTTGCTTGGCCGCCTCCAGCCGCTCCTTGCCGCGGGCGGCTTCGACATGACGACGCTCGGCCAGTTCGGCCTTGTGGGCCAGCGCGCGGAAGTGCTGCTGGATCTCCTCGTTGGCGGTGTCGAACACCGCCACATCGCCGTCGTATTCGCTGACCACCTGATCGACGGCCTGCCCCAGCTTCTGCACCAGCTGCGGGTCGACGTCCTCTTCGCCGAGCCAGTTGGCGCCGGCCTCGGCCACCGCATTGAGCAGTTCGCGCGCCGGGTGCTGGTCGCGGACGAAGAACGCCGGGTCGGACAGGGCCGCGCGGGCGACCGGCACCTGCAGCCGGGTCAGCAGATCGGTGGCCACCGCCTCGGGTCTGACCTCGCGCTGGATCTGCCCGTAGAGCATGTCGAGCAGATCGAAGGTGTCGCTGTCCTTGACCGTCAATGACGCTTGGGGGCCATGGTCCGCGCGGACCTGGGCAAGCAGGGCGTTGTGCAGATCGGCCATGCTGCGGCGCGCACCGCCCGGGGCGACGGCCTGGCTCTGCAGCCTGGCCAGGGTGGCATGCACGGCCTCGGCGGGCACGGCCAGTGCCGCTGGTGTTTCGGGGGCGAGCAAGGCGGTGTCGGTGGGATGCGCGGGCAACGCACCCGGTGCAGCAACGGCCTGCGCGGCCATCGCACCGCCGTCCGGCACCGCGCCGGCGGCATGCGCCTGGCGGGCGGCACCCAGCAACTGGTGCAGGGCAGACATCGCCGGTGCGCCAAGGTCGGCGGCCGCAGACGGGGCGTTGCTGGCCGCCGCCGATGCAGGCGCCGATGCCGCGGCACCGTCATCGGTGGCCGTGCGGTAGCCCGGCGCGGCGGCCGGCGGCACCATCGCCATGGCTTCCTCGGTCATGGCCGCCCAGCGGGCGCTGGGTGCGCTGCCGTTCCAGCCGGTCAATGGGCGTGCCGCAGCGCTGCCGCGTGCGCCGGGCAGGCCGCGCTCGGGGCCGGTGATGATCCGGCGGGTTGTGGCCGAGCGCGCCAGATACGGGGTGTAGACCAGCCCCGGCAGGACGCCCTCGTGCCCCAGCAGGATGTTGGCGCGCTCCAGCAGCTCACCCAGCCGCTCCAGCAGTTGGCGGTCGAACACGCGGTACAGCGCCAGCTGTGTTTCCAGGCCCAGCGCGAAGTCTTCACCCAGGTCGCGCACGATCCGGCACAACGCCTGCGGTCCGAACGGCAGGTCATCGACATCGAAGGCCGGGCCGGCGGCGAGCACGCCGAAGCGTTGGCCAAGCAACTGCAGGGCGCTGGCCGAGCGCTGGGCTTCGCGGCGGATGATATCGACCAGGACGATGTCGCGATCCACGTCGGTGTCGTCGACCAGGGTCAGCGCGGTGGCGGTGACGGCCACCTCGGTCGACACGGTGCGCTGGGTGTGCCGGGGCCCGCGCAGGGTGGCCAGGCTGTCGCCCAGTGCCTCCAGGAAGCGTGGGCCGAACTGTGCGTTGACCTCGTGCAGCTGCCGGGCCTGGGCGAAGATGTCCGCCTGGATCTGGCTGTTGCGGGCGCGCTCGGCATCGCGGAACAGTTCGCGCTCCAGCTCCACGACGGTCAATCTGAGCGGGGGGGTGAGGGTCTGGACCGCCAGCCCGTGCAGCGCGGCCAGCAGGCGGCGCACACGCGGGGGCGCCGCCATGTCCGCAAAGCGGGTCATGTCGGGCTGGGACGACGAAGGTGCGGGCGCAGACATCCGATGTTCTTCCAGCTCCCCTGAGAACACGGAATCTAACGGTTTCGCCCGGTCCCTGCCAGAAGCGACAAGGTTCGAGGTTCCCGGCGCCGGCCAGCGGCCGGCACTATCGTCCGGGCAGGCGCCGCCTGCTCAGGGCAGGAACAGCTCGACCACATCGTTGGTGAAGCGCCGGCCCAGTTCGGTAGGTATGACCTCATCGCCGGTGACGGTCATCCAGCCCTTGGCCACGGCAATGCGCAGCGGCGCGTCGATCCGGGCCCGGTCCAGCCCGGTACGCGATTCGAAATCCTTCAGCGCAAAGCCTTCGTGCAGGCGCAGCAGGTTGAGCATGTACTCGAATGGCAGCCGCTCGGCGCTGATCACATCGTCGCCGCCGATCGAGGCTGTGGTCCCGGCAGTGTCCATGAAGGTCTGCGGATGCTTGTGCTTCCAGCGGCGCAGCACGTGTTCTTCAGCGCCGCTGCTGATCTTGCCGTGTGCACCGGCGCCGATCCCCAGGTAGTCGCCAAAGCGCCAGTAATTGAGGTTGTGCTGGCTCTGCCGGCCCGGTTTTGCGTAGGCGCTGACCTCGTACTGCGCATAGCCGGCCTCGGCCAGCATCTGCTGGCAGTGTTCCTGGATGTCCCACGCCGAATCTTCGTCGGGGATGCCCTGCGGCGGCCGCGCGAAGAACACGGTGTTCGGCTCCAGCGTGAGCTGGTAATGCGACATATGCGTGGGCTGCAGCGCGAAGGCGCGCTCCAGGTCATGCTCGGCCTGGGCCAGCGTCTGCTGCGGCAGCGCGTACATCAGGTCGATGTTGAAGTTGTCGTAGCCGGCGTCCTGCGCCAGCTTCACCGCCCGCTCGGCCTCGCCACTGTCGTGGATGCGGCCCAGGCGCTTGAGCGCCTCGTCGTTGAAGGTCTGGATGCCGAAGCTGATCCGGTTCACGCCGGCGGCGCGGTAACGGTCGAAACGGCCGTGCTCGGCGGTGCCCGGGTTGGTCTCCAGGGTCACCTCCAGGTTCGGTGCGAAGCGCAGCCGGGCCGACGCCGCCTGCAGGAAGCGGTCGATCGCCTCGGGCGGGAACAGGCTCGGCGTGCCACCACCGAAGAACACACTGCTCACCACCCGGCCCCAGACCAACGGCAGGTCCTGATCGAGATCGCGGATCAACGCGTCGATGTAAGCCTCGAACGGCAGCTCGCCCTTGGCCGCATGCGAGTTGAAATCGCAGTACGGGCATTTGCGCACGCACCACGGCAGATGCACATACAGCGCCAGCGGCGGCGTCACCAGCCGCGGGGCGTGGTCGTGATCGCCCGTGCAGGCTTCGCCGGGCAGGTGGGAGCAGTGGTCGTGTGCCATCAGAGCAGGGCGGGCAGCTTCTGCTTGAGCAGCTGCAGGGCTTTGGCGCGGTGGCTCATCGCGTTCTTCAGGTCCGGTGCCATTTCAGCCGCGGTCTGCGCCAGCACCGGGTCGAGGAACAGCGGGTTGTAGCCGAAGCCGTGGCTGCCACGCAGCTCATCGAGGATCACGCCCTCCCAGCTGCCTTCGCAGATCAGCGGCTGCGGATCATCGGCATGGCGCAGCAGCACGATCACCGCATAGAAGCGGGCGCTGCGGCGATCGGCCGGTACGTCGCGCATCGCCTCGAGCAGCTTGGCGTTGTTGGCGGCATCGTTGGTCGGGCTGCCGGCATAGCGCGCGCTGTACAGGCCGGGGGCGCCGTCGAGGGCATCCACGATCAGGCCCGAGTCGTCGGCCAGCGCGGGCAGACCGGTGCTCTGGCAGGCATGGCGCGCTTTGATCAGGGCGTTCTCGACGAAGGTCAGGCCGGTTTCCGGGACGTCGCTGACGCCCAGTTCGCCCTGCGCCACGATCTCCAGCGGCAGGCCGCCGAGCATGGCCTGCAGTTCCTTCAGTTTGCCGGCGTTGCCGCTGGCCAGGACCAGTTTCATTGCTTGGGCTCCAGCAGATCCCACGTGTTGCCGTACAGATCGCGGAACACCGCGACCGTCGCGTAGACCTCCTCGCGTGGGGTTTCGAGGAAGACCACGCCACGCGCGGTCATCGCCGCGTGGTCACGCCAGAAATCATCGGTGTTCAGGAAGAAGCCGACCCGGCCACCGGTCTGGTTGCCGATCCGCGCGCGCTGCTCGTCGTTGCTGGCACGCGCCAACAACAAGGCCGCCGCGCTGCCATCGCCCGGCCCGACCACCACCCAGCGCTTGTCGCCCTGGTCGATGTCATCGATCAGGCTGAAGCCCAGCGCGCCGGTGTACCAGGCGATCGCCTCGTCGTAGTCGGCCACTACCAGGGTGGTCAGGGCGATACGGCGGTTCATGCCTTGGCCAGGGCCGCCTGCTGCGCAGCGAACAGATCCTTGATGCCCTTTTCGGCCAGCACCAGCAGCGCATCCAGTTCATCGCGGCGGAAGGCATGGCCTTCGGCGGTGCCCTGCAGTTCGATGAAACCGCCACCGTCGTTCATCACGACGTTCATGTCGGTATCGCAGTCGCTGTCTTCGGCGTAATCCAGATCCAGCACCGGGGTGCCGCGGTACACGCCCACCGACACCGCCGCGACGGCGCCGAAGATCGGGTTGCGCTTGATGTCGCCGCGCTTGATCAGGAAGTTCACCGCATCCACCAGGGCCACGTAGGCGCCGGTGATGGCGGCGGTACGGGTGCCGCCGTCGGCCTGCAGCACGTCGCAGTCCAGGGTGATGGTGCGCTCGCCCAGTGCGCCGCGGTCGATGCAGGCGCGCAGCGTGCGGCCGATCAGGCGCTGGATTTCCAGCGTGCGGCCACCCTGCTTGCCGCGGGCGGCTTCGCGGTCGTTACGGGTGTGGGTCGAGCGCGGCAGCATGCCGTACTCGGCGGTCACCCAGCCTTCGCCCTTGCCACGCAGGAAGCCCGGCACGCGGTTTTCCACGCTGGCCGTGCACAGCACGCGGGTCTCGCCGAAGCTGACCAGGACCGAGCCCTCGGCGTGACGGGTGAAGGCGCGCTCGATGCGCACTTCGCGCAGCTGGTCGGCCTGGCGGCCACTGGGACGGGAATCAGTCATGCTCAAGTTCCGATAAGACGGGGGATGCGGGGCCACGCCCGGGCCGGGGACCGGCGGGCGAGGAGGCTCTAAGGAGACCGCTAGGGTACCATTTGCACTTTGAGAGCACCGGAAACCCGCATGATTCGAAGCATGACCGCCTATGCCAACGGCGAGCGCGCCACCCGCTGGGGCACGCTGGCCTGTGAGCTGCGCTCGGTCAACCACCGGTTCCTGGAGGTCGGCGTGCGCCTGCCCGAAGAACTGCGTGCGTTGGAGCCGCACCTGCGCGAGCGCGTCGCTTCCCGCTGCAGCCGCGGCAAGATCGATCTGGTCATGCGCCTGCGCGCGCCGGAGGTCACCGGTGCACTGGTGGTCAACGATGCGCTGCTGGGCCAGCTCGGCGAGCTGGCGACCCGGCTGTCCTCGGGCTTCCCGAGCCTGCAGGTGAGCTTCACCGAACTGCTGCAGATGCCCGGCGTGATGCAGGGCGAGGCCGTCGATGCTGCCGCGCTGCATGCCGAAGCCCTGGCGCTGCTGGATACGGCGCTGGACGGCTTCGTCGCCGCGCGTGAGCGTGAAGGCGACAAGCTGGCCACCGCGATCCAGGAACGCGTGGACAGCATCGAGCGCATCGCCGCCGAGGTCACCACCCTGATCCCGCTGATCCGCGAAGGCCAGCGCACCAAGCTGGCGGCCCGCCTGGCCGACCTGCCGCACCCGGTCGATCCCGGCCGGGCCGAACAGGAACTGGTGATGTGGCTGCAGAAGCTGGACGTGGATGAGGAGCTGGACCGCCTGGGCAGCCACATCGCCGAGATCCGCCGCGTCTTCAAGCAGCGTGAGCCGGTCGGCCGCCGCCTGGACTTCCTGCTGCAGGAGTTCAACCGCGAGGCCAATACGCTGGGCTCCAAATCGGTGGACAGCCGCACCTCCAATGCCGCCGTCGAGCTGAAGGTGCTGATCGACCAGATCCGCGAACAGGTGCAGAACATCGAATGAGCAGCCAGATCCCGCCCGTCGGCGCGCCTGCGCGCGGCACCCTGTACATCGTGGCCGCGCCCTCCGGGGCCGGCAAGAGCAGCATCGTCAACGCCACCCTGGCCCGCGACCCGCAGATCGCCCTGTCGATTTCATTCACCTCGCGCGCTACGCGCCCGGGTGAGATCAATGGCGAGCATTACCACTTCGTCAGCGCCGAGGAATTCGAGCGGATGATCGCCGCCGGTGACTTCTTCGAGCATGCCTGGGTGCATGGCGACTGGAAGGGCACCGCGCGGCAGTCGGTCGAGCCGCAGCTGTCGGCCGGCCAGGACGTGCTGCTGGAAATCGATTGGCAGGGCGCCCAGCAGGTCCGCCAGCTGGTGCCGGGCACGGTCACCGTGTTCATCCTGCCGCCGTCCAAGCAGGCGCTGCAGGACCGGATGCGCAAGCGCGGGCAGGACAGCGAGGCGGTGATCGCCCAGCGCCTGTCCGCCGCGCGTGAAGAAATGCTGCACTTCAACGACTTCGACTACGTGATCGTCAACGAGGTCTTCGAGACCGCGGTGGACGAGCTGTGTGCCATCTTCACGGCCAGCCGCCTGCGCCGGGAGGCCCAGAAGGTCCGCCACGCGGGCCTCATCCAGGCCCTGCTGACCCAGGATCCGGCCACAACCGACTGATTCTCAACGGGGTGCTAGCCGGTTGGCTTGATTTTGTCCAGCCCTGGCCGGTACAATCCGTCCCCTTTCCCTCATTCGATTGAGCAGCCCTCACCGGCTGCCGGGAGCCCGCATGGCCCGCATCACCGTAGAAGATTGTCTGGAAGTCGTGAACAACCGTTTCGAACTGGTCATGATGGCGTCCAAGCGCGCCCGTCAGCTGGCCAATGGCGTCCAGGCCACCCTGGACAACAGCGAAACCGAAGACAAGCCGACCGTGCTGGCGCTGCGCGAAATTGCCGCCCGCAAGATCGACAACGCCCTGATCGACGAAGTCGAGAAGGCCGAGCGCGAGCGTGCCGAGCGTGAAGCACTGGAATGGGCCGCTGCCGAAGTCGTCGCCGACGAAGACATGTCCAAGAACGACGACTGATCGCCTCGCGCGTCCGTTGTTGTTGCTGCGAACAGCCCGCCTTTTGGCGGGCTGTTTCGTTTGTGCCGCCAGTGGCTGCGGTAAGGGTGTGTTGTTGCAGGTGAAACTCCCTGTTCAGGGATTTGCCGATCTCACGCCGCTGGCATAGTCTTTGAGCATGAACCCAGGCCCCACTGCCAAGGTCGCCACGCCCGCCGGCGCGGCCGTACCCGACTATGTCCTCCAGCTTGAGCGCGCAGCGCACTATCTGCCGCCCGACCAACTGCCACTGCTGCGCCGCGCCTGGGAAGTAGGCGCCGCCGCGCATGCCGGCCAGACCCGCAAGTCGGGCGAGCCCTACATCACCCATCCGGTCGCCGTGGCCCAGGTACTGGCCGAGCTCGGCCTGGACGTGGAGGCGCTGATCGCCGCGATCCTGCACGACACCATCGAAGACACGCCGCTGACCCGCGAGGAGCTGGCCGCCGAGTTCGGCGAAGCCGTGGCCGAACTGGTCGATGGCGTCACCAAGCTGGACAAGCTGAAGTTCCGCGACCGCCAGGAAGCGGCGGCGGAGAGTTTCCGCAAGATGCTGCTGGCGATGTCGCGCGATCTGCGCGTGATCATGATCAAGCTGGCTGACCGCCTGCACAACATGCGTACGCTGGGCGCGCAGAGTCGCGAAGCGCGCGGCCGCATCGCCCGCGAAACGCTGGAAATCTACGCCCCGATCGCGCAGCGGCTGGGCATGAGCCTGGTCAAGAGCGAGCTGCAGAACCTCGGCTTCAAGGCGCTGTACCCGTGGCGCCACGCCATCCTGGAAAAACACATCCGCAGCCAGCCGGTGGTGCGCCGCGAGGCCATGGCGCAGGTGGAGGTGCAGTTGAGCCAGCGCCTGGCCAAGGAAGGGCTGGAGCATCGCCTGGTCAGCCGCATCAAGACCCCGTGGAGCATCTACAACAAGATGCACGACGAGAACAAATCCTTCGACCAGGTCATGGACGTGTTCGGCTTCCGCCTGGTCGTGCGCAACGTGCCCAGCGCCTACCACGCGCTCGGCGCGGTGCATGCCACCTTCAAGCCGCTGGATGGGCGCTTCCGCGATTTCATCGCGATCCCCAAGGCCAACGGCTACCAGTCGCTGCACACGGTGCTGTTCGGGCCGTATGGCTCGCCGATCGAGGTGCAGATCCGCACCGAGGAAATGGACCTGATCGCCGAGCGCGGCGTGGCCGCGCACTGGACCTACAAGTTCGGTGGCGACTCGCCCAACAGCGCACAGAGCCGTGCGCATGCGTGGATCGTGGAGTTGATCGATTCGCAGCGTGCCGCCGGCTCGTCGCTGGAATTCCTGGACAACGTCAAGGTGGATCTGTTCCCGGACGAGGTCTATCTGTTCACGCCCAAGGGCAAGATCCTGGCGCTGCCGCGCAATTCCACGGCGCTGGATTTCGCCTATGCGGTGCATACCGATGTGGGCAACATGGCGGTGGCCTCGCGGGTGGACAAGAAGCTCGTCCCGCTGCGCACCAAGCTGGTCAGTGGGCAGACGGTGGAAGTGATCACCGCGCGTTCGGCCACGCCCAAGCCGCAGTGGCTGGAGTTCGTGGTCAGTTCCAAGGCGCGCACGGCGATCCGTCATCAGCTCAAGCAGCTCGAGCACGAGGATGCGGTGCAGCTGGGCCATCGGATGCTGGACCGCGCGCTGGAGGCGATGGACAGCTCGCTGGAGCGGTTGCCGAAGGGGCGCCTGGATGCGTTCCTGGCCGAGCACCGGTATCCGCGCCTGGAGGCCCTGCTGGCCGAAGTGGCGCTGGGCAACTGGATGCCGAACCAGGCCGCGCAGGCGCTGATGGCGTATGCGGAGCTGCGCGGTGGGGCGCATTCGAAGCATTCGCAGGAAAAGATCCTGATCAATGGCAGCGAGCGCGGGGTAGTGAGCTTCGCGAACTGTTGTCAGCCGATTCCGGGCGACGACATCATGGGCTACCACACGGCCGGCAAGGGCATCGTGGTGCACCGTCTGGACTGCCCGAACCTAGCCGAGCTGCGCAAGTCGCCGGAGCGCTGGGTGCCGATCGGGTGGGATACGACGGTATCCGGGGATTACGACACCTCGTTGATCGTCGAGGTGGAGAACGGGACCGGCGTGCTGGCGCAGTTGGCGGCGGCGATCGCGCAGAGCCATTCGAACATCGAGCGGGTGGATTATCTGGACCGCGATTTCAATGCGGCGGTGCTGGCGTTCAATATCCAGGTGCGCGATCGCAACCATCTGGCGGAAGTGATGCGGCGTCTGCGGCGGTTGTCGGTGGTGCAGTCGGTCAGGCGCCAGTAGCCCATCCGCCTGCCGAAGGTGGTTGAGCGCTTGCATGGGTAGAGCCGACCGTTGGTCGGCTGGCTTCGCGTGGCGCGGCGATGATCCTGATGAGGCACTGCGAACCGCGGCTCACGTGCGCCTGCTTCCTGCGTGGGGGAGGTGACGGGCAGGCCGGGGCGGGACCCGCTGCAAGTACGTCCCTGTAAGCTCGTGTGTTGCCATCCATGGCAACACACGGTCCCGCCCCGGCCCACCCGTCACCTCCCTGCCAAGGAGTACTGCGAGGCGGTAAGTGGGAGACGTACCCGGGTTTCGGCCAGGACGGTTAATCGTGGCTGTGACGAGGGCGGTGGCTGGCGCCTGCCCGGGGCGCGTGACCGGTACAATCGCGTTCCCCCTTTTGAATCGTGGAGCTTCCATGTCCCGTCAGATCATTACCAGTGCCAAGGCCCCGGCGGCCATCGGTCCGTATTCGCAGGCTGTGCGTGCGGGCAATACCGTGTACTTCTCGGGCCAGATTCCGCTGGATCCGGCCACCGGTGACATCGTGGGTGTGGGCGATATCGAGGCGCAGGCGCGTCGTGCGTTCGACAACCTGAAGGCCGTGGCCGAAGAGGCCGGTGGTTCGTTGGATCAGATCGTCCGTCTGGGCCTGTACCTGACCGATCTGGGCGAGTTCGCCAAGGTCAATGCGGTCATGCAGGATTACTTCAAGGCGCCGTTCCCGGCACGTTCGACCATCGAAGTGGCGGGTCTGCCGAAGGCGGCCAACTTCGAAGTCGATGCGGTGATGGTGCTCGACCAGGCCTGACGTGGCGCGGTCACGGGCTCCTGCACCGGCGCTGGCCGCAGCCGGGGAGGCATCGTTGTCGATGCTCTCCGGTATCGGGCCGGCGGTGGCGATCAAGCTGGCCGCCCGTGGCCTGTCGTCGCTGCAGGATCTGTGGCTGCATCTGCCACTGCGCTATGAAGACCGTACCCGGCTGACCACCATTGCCCAGTTGCAGCCGGGGGTGGCGGCGCAGGTGGAGGGGCGGGTGAGTGCGGTGGAGCGCGGGTTCCGCTATCGGCCGGTGCTCAAGGTCGCGATCGAGGACGATTCGTACGGCACGCTGGTGCTGCGTTTCTTCCACTTCCGCGCCCAGCAGGTCGCGCAGTTTGCCGTGGGCACGCGCATCCGCTGCTACGGCACCGCCAAGCCTGGCCATCACGGGCTGGAGATCGTCCACCCCAGTTACCGGGTGATGGGCGGCAATGAAGATGACGAGCTGGGCGACAGCCTCGATCCGGTCTATCCGGCGGTCGAGGGGGTTGGCCCCGCCACGATGCGTAAATTCATCGGCCTGGCGCTGGACAGGCTGCCGGAAGAATCCACGCTGGAACTGCTGCCGGCCGGGTGGTTGTCCGGGTTGGGGTTGCCCTCGCTGCGCAGTGCGCTGCTGACCGTGCACCGGCCACCGCCGGACGCCGATCTGGTGGCACTGGCCGCGGGCCGGCATCCGGCGCAGCGCCGGTTGGCTATTGAAGAATTGCTGGCACACCACCTGAGTCTGCGCCGGCAGCGCATGGCGTTGCAGGCGCACCACGCGCCATCGCTGCGCGGGCAGGGTGCGTTGGTCGCACAGCTGCGCGACAGCCTGCCGTTCCAGCTGACCGGTGCGCAGCAGCGCGTGTTCGAGCAGATCCGCAAGGACCTCGCCAAGGCGCATCCGATGCTGCGGCTGGTGCAGGGCGATGTCGGCTCGGGCAAGACCGTGGTGGCCGCGTTGGCGGCGATGCTGGCGGTGGAGCGGGGCAAGCAGGTCGCATTGGCCGCACCCACCGAGCTGCTTGCCGAGCAGCATATGAACAATCTGCGCGCCTGGCTGGAGCCGCTGGGCGTGCGCACCGCATGGCTGGCCGGCAAGGTCACCGGCAAGGCGCGCACCAAGGTATTGGCTGAGGTCGCCTCGGGCGAGGCGCAGGTGGTGGTCGGTACACATGCGCTGATGCAGGACAGTGTGGTCTTCAAGGATCTCGCGCTGGCGATCGTCGATGAGCAGCACCGTTTCGGCGTACACCAGCGGCTGGCGCTGCGCGACAAGGGCGCGGACGGGCGCAGCGTGCCGCACCAGCTGGTGATGACCGCGACACCGATTCCGCGCACCCTGGCGATGTCCGAGTACGCCGATCTGGATGTCTCGGCGATCGACGAACTGCCGCCCGGGCGCACGCCGGTGCAGACCGTTGCGCTCAACAATGATCGCCGGCCGGAGCTGATCGAACGCATCGCGGTGGCCTGCCGCGAAGGCCAGCAGGTGTACTGGGTCTGCACGCTGATCGAAGAAAGCGAAGAACTCGATGCCACGCCCGCGCAGGCCACGTTCGAATCGCTGCAGGCGCTGCTGCCGGGCGTGCGCGTGGGGTTGGTGCACGGGCGGCTGAAGGCGAGTGAGAAACTCGCCACGATGGTTGCCTTCAAGGCCGGTGAGATCGATCTGCTGGTAGCCACCACGGTGATCGAGGTCGGCGTGGACGTGCCCAATGCCTCGTTGATGATCATCGAGAACGCCGAGCGTCTCGGCCTGGCCCAGCTCCACCAGCTGCGCGGCCGGGTAGGGCGCGGCTCGGCCGTGTCGCGGTGCGTGCTGCTCTACCAGGCGCCGTTGTCGAACATGGCGCGCGAGCGGCTGGAAACGATGCGGCAGACCAACGATGGCTTCCTGATCGCCGAGAAGGATCTGGAGCTGCGTGGCCCGGGCGAATTGCTGGGCACACGACAGACCGGCCTGGCCGGCTTCAGGATGGCCGATCTGGCCCGCGACGCGGATCTGCTGCCGGGCGTGCATGACCTTGCCGAGCGGCTGCTGACAGAAGCGCCGGAAGTGGCCGATCAGGTGGTGCGGCGCTGGATTGGAACGGCCGTGCGGTACGCGTCGGCATAAACCGCGGGCGGTCGGCAGGGGAGCGGGGGCCGGCACACGTCCCTCCACGATCAGAGCCGCTTCGCGGCTGGTAGGCCTGTCGGCAAAATCAAGGAGGAGGTAGCCGCCGCCAGGCGGCTACCGGGGGACATTTGCAGACAGGCCTGCCGGCCGCGGAGTGGCCCATCCGGTCGCGGGTGTATTGATCGAAGCAGCAGCCACGCACATCTGCTGCCGATAAGCCTTCTGGCTACCATGACGAGCAGGCGGGCGCCGCCTTGTATTTGTCATGACAGGGTGCGAAAGTCCCTTGCCGATTATCAAGACGGCAACGATGAGCAAGAAGATTCCGCTGTTGATCGACACCGACCCGGGTGTCGATGATGCCCTGGCCCTGTTGATGGCCTTCGCCGATGAGCGCCACGACATCGTTGGCCTGACCATCGCCGCCGGCAACGTAGGCCTGGACCACACGGTCCGCAATGCCCTGAAACTGTGCGAAGTGGCTGGCCGCGACGATGTGCCGGTCTACGCCGGTACCGCCGACCCGCTGCTGCACCCCTCTGTCGATGCCGCCCATGTGCACGGCGCCGATGGCTTTGGCGATGTGAACCTGCCGGCCGCCAAGCGCCAGGCCGAGGCCGAGCACGCCGCGCTGGCGATCCTGCGCCTGTCGCACGAATACGCCGGTGAGCTGTTCCTGGTCGCACTCGGCCCGCTGACCAACCTGGCGCTGGCCCTGAAGCTCGACCCGACCCTGCCGCAGCGCGTGAAGCGCTTCCTGGTCATGGGTGGGGCGGTGACCTGCCACGGCAACATCACCCCGGCCGCCGAGTTCAACATCGCCTTCGATCCGGAGGCGGCGCACATCGTGTTCACCGGCTTCCCGCACATCGAAGTGGCCGATTGGGAGGCCACCGTGGCCCACGGCCTGCTGCACGCGGACGTCGAGCAGTGGCTGGCGGCCGACAGCGACAAGGCCCGTTTCTACGAGCTCATCTCGCGCCAGACCCGCCTGTGGTCCGAAGACAGCCGTGGCGAGCGCTGGTACGCCGCCGATGCCCTGGCGATGGCCTGGGCGCTGCAGCCGGAAGGCGCGCTGCGGGTCGAATCGCGTCCGCTGAACGTGGAACTGGCCGGCGTGCACAGCCGGGGTGCTACCATTGTCGACTGGAACCGCCAGACCGGGCAGCCTGACAACACTCAGCTGCTGATGGCCTACGACCAGGGTCGCTTCGAGGCCCAGGTGAGGGCGGCACTCGGCGTCTGATGACGCCGCTGCGGCGGACCTTTCGCACGGTTGATGGACCCGGCTTGCCCTTTGCGGCGGCCGGGACTATAATGCCGCTCTTGACCACCAGCCCTTATTACGGTGCGCGCCCATGAAGGCCGATATTCATCCTGCTTACCGCGACGTGGTTTTCCACGACGTTACCTCTGATTTCAAGATCCTGACCCGTTCGACCATGTCCACCAAGGACACGATCAAGTGGGAAGACGGCAACGAGTATCCGCTCGTCAAGGTTGAAATCTCCTCGGCTTCGCATCCGTTCTACACGGGCAAGCACAAGGTGATCGACACCAGCGGCCGTATCGACAAGTTCCAGAAGCGTTTCGGCAAGCCGGCGCCGACCGCGGCCTGATCTGTCGACGCAGCTGCTTGAAAACAACGGTCGCCTTGGCGGCCGTTGTTTTTTGTTGTTTCCGCTTTGCTGAACGCCAGGTGAGGCCCGCATGCCCCGCCGACGGAACGCTGTGTCCGTGCGTTGGCGCGAGCCCTTGTGCGCATTGGAACAGCACCTGCGGCGCGGTCGGGACCGTGCGTCTACGACTTCCGTCCTAGGGCGTCGAAAATGTTGCTGTGCGATAATGGCGGGATCCACGATAACGATCGTGGACTTCCTTCACGTGCCTGACCCATGCGCTTGGGCGGGCGCCTTCCCTCGAGGAGCGCACACAGTGTCCGATCTTGATCAGGTCACGCTCAACGCCGGCGACACGTCGGTTGTTCTGCCAGTCATCAAACCCACGCTCGGCAACGATTGCGTCGATATCTCGAAGCTGACCAAGGAAACCGGTCTCTTCACGTACGACTCCGGCTTCACCGCCACCGCCAGCTGCAAGTCCGCCATCACCTATATCGACGGTGACAAGGGCGTGCTGCTGTATCGCGGCTATCCCATCGAGCAGCTCTCGGAAAAGTCGAGCTACGTCGAAGTGGCCTACCTGCTGATCAACGGCGAGCGTCCGAGCGCCGAGCAGCTGAAGGCCTTCACCGACGAGCTGGCCGCCGAAGCCGATGTGGATCCGTCGATCAACACGCTGATCGGCAGCTTCGCCAAGGACGCCCATCCGATGGCCATCCTGACCGCCGCCATCGCGCAGCTGTCGGGCATCTACCACGCTTCGCTGGACCTGTCCGACGCCGAACAGCGTCGCCACGCCGCGGTGCGCCTGATCGCCAAGGTGCCGACCCTGTCGGCCCTGATCTACCGCCACGGCAAGGGCCTGCCGGCCAACAAGCCGGACACCTCGCTGGATTACGTCAGCCGCTTCCTGAAGCAGACCTTCGAGTCGGCCGATGGCCAGTACGAGCTGAACCAGGACGTGGTCAAGGCGCTGGATCTGCTGTTCATCCTGCACGCCGATCATGAGCAGAACGCCTCGACCTCGACCGTGCGTCTGGTCGGTTCGACCGGTGCCAACCCGTACGCATCGGTCGCCGCTGGCGTCACCGCGCTGTGGGGTCCGGCCCACGGCGGTGCCAACGAAGCCGTGCTGAAGATGCTCGAAGAGATCGGTTCGGCCGACAACGTCGAGTCCGCCGTGCTCAAGGCCAAGGACAAGACCTCCGGCTTCCGCCTGATGGGCTTCGGCCACCGCGTGTACAAGAACTTCGACCCGCGCGCCAAGGTCATCGGTGTGATGACCGGCAAGGTGCTGGAACAGCTGGGCGTGCAGGATCCGCTGCTGGACGTGGCCGTCAAGCTGGAGCAGGCCGCGCTGCAGGACGACTACTTTGTCGCCCGCAAGCTGTACCCGAACGTCGATTTCTACAGCGGCATCATCTACAAGGCGCTGCAGATTCCGACCGAAATGTTCACCGTCATGTTCGCCCTGGGCCGTACCTCCGGCTGGGTCGCCCATTGGCTGGAACAGCAGGTGGATCCGGAAATGAAGATCGGCCGTCCGCGCCAGGTCTACACCGGCAGCGACGTGCGCGACTACCAGGGCTGATCGCCCCGGCAGGTTGTGTTGAAAGCGCCCCGCACTGCGGGGCG